>CP053688.1:1301815-2603630 GCA_013200995.1 Arthrobacter citreus
TTCGCATCGTATTTAGCAAGTCCAATAAAATTTGCATTCTCTTTCGTTAAATCGTGATGATTCTTATCATAAACCCTTGTACCTTGCCAATCTGTGCTGCTTAAAATAGCAGACATTTCTTGTCCTTTAGTTAATTTATTTACTTTTTTAGGTATTTTATATGATTTTTCGTGCTTCTGTTTGTTCTGTTCAACTTGTGCATTTGCTGCTGTATTGCAACCTGTTAATACTAATGTGACTCCAAGTAGTACTGATGAAATTTTTTTTGTTTTTTTGTTCATATTATTATTCTCCTTCTTTTTAGTTCACCTATTTAATGGGGCTATTGAACTTTGTTTATTTTGCTCCAGCTTTTATTAAAATCGCTTCAATCTCTTTAAATCCTTTTTCACGTGCATGTTGTAAAGGTGTGACATTTTCATGATCAGTTATATTTAAATCTGCTCCGTAATCAATTAAGGTTTGTACTGTTTGCTGTTGTGTTTGATTTCCATTGTTTAAAATGATCGCTTCTAAAAGGGCCGTCCAGCCAAGATTATTAACGTGATTAATATTAATCTTAGTATTTGTAAGAAGTTCTTTTACGACATTTACATACCCATGTTCTGAAGCGGGAATCAATGCAGTTCCACCATAGCGGTTTGTAATTGTTGGATCTGCACCTGCTTTAATTGTAAGCTTTAGAATATCGATTAATCCTTCTGCACCAGCATATAAAAAGGGATTGTTTTTCATATTGTCTTGAATATTGACATCTGCACCTGCCTCAATTAGTACTTTTGCAGTTTTAACGTCATTTTTATAAGTTGCAATCATTGTGGCAGTTCGACCATTTGAATCCTGTGCATTAATGTTCGCACCATCCTCAATAAGTTTTCTAACAGTATCTGCTTCTCCTAACTTTGCTGCTTGAAATAGTTGCTCATTCAATGTTTTTTCCCCCTTTTCAAATAAGGCACAACCTTGTAGCAAAAGTGTACAGCCTATTACAACTGCGATTAACTTCCACATAAAGTACAGTGTCCTCCTTTTGCAATTACATACCATCATGTAAAATTATCATTTATTCCTGGGAAATTTCACTCCATTCAATTTTCATTTTTTAGACCTTCGTTCGTCTGAATCCTATATTAAACCTCAAATAGAAACTCCTACTAAACAAATTCTTAACAAAGTATAAATTTTTTAATAATATTTATTTATACTTAGATTTTGCTTAAATTGTTGTTTATGAACAAAAAAATCGACTGTCTAATTAGACAGCCGAGATGAACTCAAAGACAACTAAAGCATTCTTTCCTTCAATTAAAGCATTTATTTTTTTATGTAAGCCCATTTATAGGAATTTTTCACTCCATATGGGTGATTGTATACATTTTTCACATAAGATTTTTCCAAATATGCCACACCATTCTGATACATAGGTGAAATAGCTGCATCCTTTCCTAGCAATTGCTCTTCAGCCTCTGCTAAAGCTTTCCATCGTGACTTTGGATCCTGAAGAAGAGTCGTTTTTGCTTTTGTGATCAATTCGTCATACTTAGGATTTGAATACGCTATGTTATTGTTTGTTACCCATTTATCCAAAAATGTCATCGGATCTGGATAATCAGGTCCCCATCCTGCAAGAGACATATCGTACTGAAGATTATCTTCGAGTGCAAATTTAGGTTGTGCAGGTTGCAACTTGATGTTCACTGTTAAACCAGGAAGATTTTTTTCAAGTTCAAACTTCAAATATTGAGAGATTTTCTTATTACTATCATCTTCTGCGATCAAAAGCTCTAAAGCAACAGTTTGTTTACCAAGCTCCTGTTTTGCCTTTTCCCAATATTCCTTTGCTTTTTCAATATTCGTTTTATTGAAATCTCCTGTTGTATCGTCGAAATCTTGACCATCCGGACCAAATGCCAAATTTTTAGCGACAAAGTAGTAAGCTGGTGTTGAACCGTTATTTAAGAGTACGTCTGTAATCTCTTTTTTGTTGTAGCCCATATCAATTGCTTTACGCGCATTCACATTTTTTAAAATAGGATTTTGGTTATTTAACTTTAAATATATAAGTCTTCCTTCTTGCGCTGTTTTAAATTCTTTATCGCTTTTATATTTGTCCACAAATTCAGCAGTTAGACTTACCCGATCAATTGCTCCTGTCTGATATAGATTGATAGCTGTGGCACTATCCTTCGCAATATTAAAATTAATTTCATCCAGTTTTACTGTATTTTTATCCCAATATTCTGGGTTTTTGACAAGTTTAAAGCTTTGTTCATGATTCCATTCACTCATTTTGAATGGGCCGTCATAAACGACTGAATTTGCTTCCATTCCGTAATTCTTGCCTTGCTGCTCTACAACTTTTTCATCCTGAGGCATGAATGGGGCAAGTGTTGTCAAACTCAGAAAATACGGAACTGGATTATCAAGTTGTACTTCTAGCGTATGATCATCGATCGCCTTTACGCCCAATTGGTCTACAGGAAGTTGCTTTTCATTTATCTTCTTTGCGTTTTTTACATCATACATGATGTAGGCATATTGTGAAGCTGTGGCTGGATCTAAAGTGCGTTTCCATCCATATTCGAAGTCGTGCGCTGTCACTGGATCGCCGTTCGACCATAATGCATCTCGCAGTTTAAATACATAAGTCTTTTTGTCTTTACTTACCGTATAGGATTTTGCAATTCCTTGTACTGGTTGACTGTCTTTCCCTTGTCTGAATAAGCCCTCCATCACATTGTTTAGCACACTAAGAGTAGTAGAGTCTTCCACAAGGGAGGAATCCATTGATGAAAGCTCAGATGTTTCAACTAAACGAAGCGCTTGTTTTTCATGTGATTTACTTAAGCTCTCGACCGTTGTTGCCTTATCTTTTTGAGTTGCACATCCAGAAAGTACAATGCCCATGCTAAGCAGTATAGCTGATAACTGTTTGGTTTGTTGATTCACTGAAAACTTCCTCCTTACATCCAAATAATATTTATTCTGTATAATTATTATAATATTCTGTATATTGAACGGATTACCTCTTTAAATATTCAATTTATCGAACAAAATGAACGAAGTGCTTACTCTAGATTCTGCTACTAGTTTTTATTCAAAAGATTACAAGCTGCATGCAGGAACATGTTAACGCCAATAACAAGAGATTCTTCATCAAGAGTAAATCTTGGATGATGATGTGGATACGTACTTTCACTTTCCTCTGCTCCTGAACCAATTTTAAAGAAACAGCCATCTGCTTTTTGTAAAAAAGCAGAAAAGTCTTCTCCACCCATAGAAGGTTTGATATATTCAACAGACTCACTTCCGTATACCTCAATTGCTGTTTGTTCCAGTACTTTTGTGACTGCATCGTGATTGATAACTGGTCTGTACCCATAACGGTAATGACAGGAATACTTTGCTCCATGGGCTTCGCAAATCCCTTTTACAATTTGCTCAATTCGCACTTTCGCATCGTGTCGCAATTTTTCGTCAAAGCAACGTACTGTACCAACAATTTCAGCAGTATCAGGAATGATATTATCAGCAGTTCCTGCATGAAATTGAGTAACAGATAGGACCCTTTGCGAAAATGCATCTGTTGTTCGCGAAACAATATGCTGCAAATTTGTTATAATTTGCGCACCGATTGCAATGCTGTCCACAGTATCTTCAGGATGCGCGGCATGTCCACCTTTACCTTTGATTATGATATGAAACGCATCAGGGGCTGCCATCATCGGACCGTATACGATTCCGATTTTCCCGACTTCCAAGCCAGACATGAGATGCAAGCCAATTACGAAATCAACGCCATTCATTACTCCAGCTTGCACCATTTCCTCGCCTCCACCTGGAAATTGTTCTTCAGCATGTTGGAAGAGGAAACGAATTTCTCCATTAATTTCATTTTTATGTTTTGCCAAAATTTCAGCCGCTCCAAGTAAAATTGCCGTGTGACCATCATGACCACAGGCGTGCATTACGCCATGTACAGTAGAAGCAAAATCAAAGCTGTTTTCTTCAACAATCGGCAGAGCATCCATATCGGCACGAATTGCCAGCGTTTTACCTGGCTTTCCACCGACTAGTCTAGCCATTACGCTATATTCGGTCGGACGCGAAATCTCTAAATTCCCGAATGAACTCAATGTATCAAATACAAATTGTGAGGTTTTTTCTTCTTGAAACGAAAGCTCTGGATATTTATGCAGGTGTCTTCTCCATTGCACTAGCTTATCTTTTGAAATCTCTGTATTAAATATTACATTTTCTAAGGATTTCACTTCAACATCTCCCTTGCTTATTTTCAATTGTTAAATTCTCTTTCGTACAGATAATCCCCTCCTAATATAAATATTATATTTCTTAATAAATACTAACTGAGATGAGGAAATTGCTACTAAAGATAGAATATATATAAGGTGGCATTCAAATTGGAGGGAAAAAAATGCGAAAACCGAATGGATTGAATTTAGGTGATACAGTGATGATTATTGCTCCATCAAGCCCGCCGAATATTGACAATGTGATGAAGATGAAGTCAAAAATAGAAAAAGCAGGCCTGCATGTTTTGATTGGTAAAGGAGTGAAAGAAAAGCGTGGCTATCTAGCCGGAAGTGATGAAAACAAAGTATCGGACTTACATGTTGCCTTTTCAAACTCTGAAGTTAAAGCAGTGCTTTGCGCAACCGGAGGATATGGAAGCGGCAGATTACTACAAGACATAGACTTTGAACTCATTAAAAACAACCCTAAAATCTTTTGGGGTTACAGTGACATTACAGCCCTGCATATTGCATTTCAACAAAAAGCTAATTTAGTGACGTTCCACGGACCTATGATTCAAGAATGCGGCGCAGATCATGTTCTAGCAGAGACAATCGCTTCTTACAAGCAATTATTAGAACCTCTTTGTTTTACCTTCACAGCTTCTGAAAAAAATACATACCCTGCTTTTTCACATTCTGTCACTGCCCCGATGACTGGAGGCAATCTAACTGTATTAACAAGCACGATCGGTACACCGTATGAGGTGGACACAAAAGGAAAGATTTTATTTATTGAAGACATACAAGAAGAACCTTACCGAATTGATCGCATGATTAATCAATTGCGTTTGGCAAAGAAGTTTGATGATTGTGTCGGAGTAATCTTTGGAGACTTTCATGATTGTGGACCGCAAAAACGCCAAGCATCCCTTACGATACCAGAAATAGTGTATGATCATATTGTCCCGCTTGGATTGCCAATTCTTAGTGGATTTCCAATTGGTCACTGTTCTCCAAATTACGGTGTACCATTTGGAGTTCCTGTTACAATGAACGGAGCGGACCAAACTTTATCATTTGAACCTGGAATACACAAATAGAGATTGTATATAACAATATTTACTAATCAATTATTGTCCTATTCTTATAGAACTGATTTCTAGATCAACAGCTGCTGATAGATAGAAATTTTCAAAATCAATAATATTCTAAATAAAAAACCGTCACTTAATGGCGGTTTTAAACTGTTCGTTATACATTAAATCGATATCCCGCTCCCCAAACTGTTTCTAAGAATTTTGGGTTTGCAGGGTCTCTTTCTATTTTTTCACGTAATCTACTAATATGAACTGTCACAGTTGAAACGTCTGCTGCTGACTCGAGCCCCCAAACCTTTTCATAAAGCTGTTCTTTACTTAATACTTGATTAGGGTTCATCACAAAAAACACCATCAAATCAAATTCCTTTGTTGTAAATGGTACCTCTGTTTCGTTAATAAAAATTTTACGAGATGCACGGTCAATTGATATACCATGAACAAAAATTATTTTTGAAACATTATTATTTCCTGCAAGTCGATCATATCGTGATAAATGCGCTTTTACTCTTGCAACTAATTCACTTGGACTAAACGGCTTTGTAATATAATCATCCGCTCCTAAACCAAGCCCTCTAATTTTATCGATATCCTCTTTCTTAGCAGAGACAAATAGTATAGGAATATTTTTTACAGCACGTAGTTCTTTGCAAATTTCAAAACCATTTTTTCCTGGAAGCATAATATCCAAGATGATTAAATCATAATTTCCATTTAATGCATGTTGGAGGCCTTCATCTCCATTATGCTGAATATCTACACGAAAATCATTTATTTCTAAATAATCTCTTTGCAATTCTGCAATACTTACATCATCTTCAATTAGTAATATGTCTTTCACTTTTTCTCACCTTTCTTTAAGGAGAAGAATATACTTGTCCCTTTACCAAACTCACTTGAAGCCCAGATTTTTCCTCCATGCTCTTCAATAATCTGTTTTGCGATTGCAAGTCCTAAACCGCTACCGCCAGTTTGAGAATTTCTTGATTGTTCTGCACGGTAAAAACGTTCAAAAATAAATGGTAATGCATCCGAATCGATACCTAGGCCATTATCTGTGACTTTTACAATCACTTCATTCAATTCTTCCTCAAGTAAAATAGAAATTCTCTTTTCTTCTTTGTTCATATATTTCACACAATTACTGATTAAGTTTGACAATACTCTTTTTAATTTCTCCCGATCTGCTGTCACATTAATTGATGTATTCAAAAGACCGAATTCTATTTTGATACCTTGTTGAAGTAAATCCAAATAAATTTCATCTACATAAGTTTCAACATATTGATTAATCTCGACAGTTTCAAAATGAAACGGTTCTTTTTTTAAATCCAGCTTGGAAAATAAGAAAAGCTCATCGATCAATGCATCCATATCCTTTGCTTTCGAATAAACCGTCGATAAATATTTCTCCATTTTCTTAGGTGTATTTGCGACACCATCTTTAATCCCTTCCACATATCCAATAATTGAAGTAATCGGTGTTTTTAAATCATGTGAAATATTCGACAAAAGCTCCTTACGATTTTCCTCATATTGAATCTGGAGATTGATTGACTCTTTTAATTTTATCCTCATTTCCTCAAACGCCTTATTTAATTCTCCAATTTCATCAGTAGAATTCGTAACAATTTCAAAATTCAAATCACCAATTTTAATTTTTTCCGCACCTTTTTTAAGTTTAGAGATTGGTTTAATGATGCTTCGGGAAACTAAATAATTTAACATACCAATAATGATGATAAATAATAAAAGCAATAACCCTATTAATATTGGAAACAAATTTCGTATAACCTCTGTATATGAACTTGCCTTCTTTAAGACGAAAATGCTCCCTTGACTTTGATCTGGAAAATAAAAATCAAATTTGACATAAGTAAAAAATACATCATTTATTTTTATCGTATCGCGAGTATTAATATTCGTCTCCTCAAACCCAGGTAGAGCTTGTACCAACCTTTTTTCATCAAGCGATTGTGAAGCGTACTCAATATTTTTTCCTTTTCGAACAACAATACCAATATTTTTATGCTCAATCCTCTTAATCTCTTGCTTATGTAATAATTGATTTGGATTATGCTTAGCAAGAAGCTTCAAATCAAGAAACACACTTTCTTCAACTGTAGTCAAAGGTTTTTGTACGTAAGTCTTTTTGTATAGTCCTTCTACTGACTTTACATCCCCTGTTATCGCAAAAATAATTAAAAAACCTGCTGCCAATAATAATGTGAACGAAAAAAGGATCACCCCAACATATGACAACAGAAACCTCATTTTAATTGACATTTCTTTCACTCACTTGGTAATAAAATTTTATAGCAATCATTGTTTATTCTTAGCATAACATTTACCTTCGTAAACTCCTCAATTTAGAATAAATGATCAATTTCTTAAGAAATTAAGTGAACTATATCATATAAATCTTAAAAAAGTGTAACATTTTTATGAAATAAGTCTAAACAAATTCTTAAGTAAAGTTTAGTTAAACTGAAAAGAAATTATCTTATTTAGAACAACCCTTTTCTAACAGTAAACATAAAAGAGTCATTAAATCTTCGAATTATTAAGTTTATTAGTATGTAATAATAGATTGAAAGGATGTGAAATATGAAAAATTTAAAAGAACGAATTGAATCAAATAACTTAAGGATTTACCGGAGTGTAAATCTTAGGAATGGGCTTTCAGATGAGGATAACACATACTTATCCTTTTTAGAAAAAGGGTACGAAGGTGAAAAGAAATTTTATGCATGGACTTGGAAATTATCAAATAATTGGCTTTTTTTTAAATGATTTATCATTCGAATGTAACAAATCAGAATTCCAAATTGATTCGATTGGAATAACTGGAGAATCGATCTACTTATTTGAAGTAAAGAATTACACTGGAGATTATTTTATAGAAGAAGATAGATGGTATACAAAGCCAAAGTCCGAATTAAAGAACCCCTACGAACAACTTAAAAGAACCGAATCCATGTTACGAAAATAACTATCTGACCACAAGATTCATTTTAAAATTAAACTGTATCTAATTTTTGTAACCCCCGAATATAAACCAATTAAACATCCATCATTTCAATTTAAATGCGAATCATTTTAAAGTGGCTGAATTATTATTATCACTACATAAAACGGAGTCGAAGTACACGCATTATCCGGATTATTATGATGATCGGCTGGTGAAGGGGATTATTTGTGCGAACTGTAGAACGTATATCACCGTGATAAAAAAAAGGAAACTGATTTGTCAAACCTGTAACCATGCGGAAGATTTGCAACAAGGCATTTTAAGAAGTGTTGAAGAACTTAAATTGCTCTTTCCTGATTGCAAAATTACGACAAATGAGGTTTATGAGTGGTGTAAAATTTACAAAGCAAAAAAAGGTATTTGGAAAATCCTTCATGATAATTTAAAAATAAATGGTCATGGGAGATATAGTTATTTTGATTAAATGATTTAATGAAATCCATTATGAATATGTGAATTTCATTTTCTCACTTTTGTACCTACGCATGGACTTACCATGAGTAGGTTTTTTTGTTTGTTTAATTAATTATACCCCTTCATGAGTTAAGAATCCTCCATTCCCCCTACTTCTTAACTCCTCCATCAGTTAAAAACTGGTGGTAAAAATATCAAACTTTATTAAGATTCAACTCATTTAACAGCAATTTGACATATTGAAAATTGATTTAGTTGGAACAAAAAAAAGAAAGATCAATTATTCAAAATTGATCTTTCTTTCACACAGCTAAAGATTTACTTAAGTAATCTTTTTAAAATTTTCCCAGTACTATTTTTTGGTAGTTCTTTTATAAAACTAATCTGCTTAGGTACTTTGTAATATACTAAGGCTTTTCTACAAAAATCAATAATCTCCGCTTCTGATATTGAATCATTTGAAACGACTAAATAAGCACATACACTTTCACCAATTAGCTGATCAGGCTTTCCGACTACCGCTGCTTCAATGATACTAGGATGTTCATATAGACATTCTTCGATTTCTCTAGGATAGACATTATAACCATTCGTAATAATAACATCTTTTTTTCGATCGAATAAAAATAAATAACCGTCCTCATCTTTTTTACCGAGATCGCCTGTTTTAAACCATCCGTTAATAAATGTTTTTTCAGTTGCTTCTACATTATTTAAATAACCACTCATTACATTTGGACCAATGGCGACAACTTCTCCAACTTCACCTATTTGAACTTCTTCGCCATTTTCATTAAATATTTTTGTCTCAACACTTGGTAAATCAAGGCCAACAGAACCTGGTTTACAAATTCCACGATATGGATTGAATGTTAGTACAGGTGCAGTTTCAGAAAGTCCATAGCCTTCTACTATTAAAAGATTGTATTTTTCTTGAATGGATTGTAATAACTCGATTGGTATCGATGCCCCACCAGATATACAGGCTCTCAAACTACTAAAGTCATTGGAAGTAGCCGTTTTTAATTGATGTAAATAATTATAAATCGTTGGTACTGCAGCAATTAAGGTAGCTTTTTCTTTTTTTATTACTTCAACTAATTCAGTTGGATTAAATTTTGGAATAATGATTGTTGATGCGCCATTTAATAAAATCATATTGACACATAAAGTTAAGCAAAATGAATGAAACATAGGTAGGACGGCAACCATTTGATCATTTTCCCTTAATTCAATTAACTTAGAAAAATCATTAGCATTTTCAATTAAGTTAAAGTGTGACAACATTGCGCCTTTTGGATTTCCGGTTGTTCCTGACGTATATAAAATAACAGCCGTATCGTTTTGTTGAATTTCTATTTCTTCAATTTTATTTTTTATTTTCTGAAGCGGTTGTATTTCATCGATCAATAAAATATTTAATAATGTAGTACAGTCATTTATTAGATTTTTTAGTTTTTCCTTCTGTTCACTAGTAGCGATTACTAGTTTAGTTGAAGAATCGTTTAATATATATTTAATTTCACTTTCCGTAAAGGCTGGATTTAATGGAATAACAATCGCACCTAGCTTTAATATTGCTAAATATGTTTGAATAAACCCAGGAGAATTTCCTAGTAATATTGCAATTTTATCTCCCTTTTCAATCTTATTCTCAAGTAAAATTTGAGCTAGATTTTCACAAGATGAAATGAGATCTTCGTAATTTGTTTTATTTCCATTGTAGCTATAAGCTAAGTTTTTGCTTTTATTGTTCGCTACTTCTTTAATTAGCCCATATATATTCATTCTTTATCAATCCTCAGTTAATTTCGTGTAATTATTCTTATAAAATACAAATGGTAGAAAGAAAACTGTCTAACCTTTCGAAAATTTATTCATTCGATTGAAATGAAAGTACCGACTTTAGTCCCGATTTCACTATTAGTCTATCAAACAAATTAATCTTAATGATATAATTTTAATACTACATCATAATATCATAATTTGCGAGAAGGTGATAATGAATGGCACAACCTATTATTAATAGTAAAACGAAAAAGTCGTTAACAAGAGTTGGTGTTGTAATCGCATTAATTGGTACTAAATTAAAGCTAATTTTACCACTATTAAAAGCTGCAAAATTTTTATCATTTTTAAGCATGATTTTGTATCTATTCGTTTATGGATTTACATTTGGATGGTATTTTGCATTCGCACTTCTTTATTTATTAATTTGTCACGAAGGTGGGCATTTAATTGCTGCAAAACAAAAGGGGCTTCCAACTTCACCAGCATTTTTTATTCCATTTGTTGGAGCTGTCATCTCACTAAAAGAGATGCCAAAAGATGCTGTTACAGAATCTTACGTAGCATTCGGTGGGCCGTTTTTAGGGTTAATTTCAGTACTTCCAGCAATTCCACTATATCATTACACACATAATGAGTTTTTTGGTTTAGTAATTGCCTTAGGCTGTATATTAAATTTATTTAACTTAATTCCGATTTCTCCTTTAGATGGTGGCAGAATTTTAAGCGTGTTACCTCCAATCTTTTGGTTTATCGGTATTATGATGATGTTAGTGTATTTATTTTATCAGCCTAATTTTATCGCTTTTTATATTATCATTATAGGTATTAGTACCTTTATCAAAAGAATTAGAGAAGCTTATCAGTTAAAGGTCATTAAAGAAAAAGTAAAACTATATGAACATACAATTAAACAGTTTCAATTTCGCATTTTAAATGATTACACTGATCGTACATATACAAAGCGATTCTTTATCCCATTTTTTGAGGATCAAAAGAAACTAGAGTTAGAAATTCATAAAGAACGCTTGGAAATTAATTACATCATTCGTACAGTTCGAGCACGTTTGTTTGAACAAGACTTAGACGTTCGAAACTATATCGAAGAAAAAATACAAGAAATTAGACAAAGAAAAATTGCACCTTTATTAAAACAACAAGAAACATTAGAAACTTACTATGTTTCTAGCAATCGTAAAAAATGGCAAATTTTCATTGCTTATATCGCTTTAGCAGGTAGTTTAGCTTTACTTGGATTTTGGAGTTTTGGATTAATTGAGCATGTTTTAGGAAAATAGAAGAAGAACCTATTTTGAATTTTTCAAGATAGGTTCTTCTTTTTCTATAGGATAATGTTTTGTTTCTTATAAGCTTTTTGTGATGTAACTTTGAAGAGAATTCCAGAGGAAGTGTTTAATTTAGTTAAGTTTATGTTAATAAAGTTACTTATGTAATTGTTTAAAAATATTTATAGCATTAAAAAAGTTTTCATTATATGTTCCCTCATCTTCTAGACTCCAGCATGTTGATAATACCGCATGTGAATAGCCCCAAAGTAGCAATCTTTCTTTATTTAAATTCAATTCGTTTACAAGGAGATCAATACGTTTTTCTAGAGTTGTTGAAATATCTTTTCCTTCTAAGTTGTTCAATAAAAACTGGATGAGGTCATATTCTCTTTCACCAATTAAACCTTTTGGGTCGATTACTTTCCATGAATCTTCTCCAGCATTTAATAGATTGTAGTGGTGTAAGTCTCCGTGAAGTAAATATTGCGTTGATTGAGAACTATTCATTTCTTTAAAAGTCGAAAATGCGTCTAATAGCAATTCTTTTGAAATAGGGCCAAAGCCATTAGGGAATTTCTCAACAATTCGGCTAAAGCTATTTTCTCTGTTTAAGATCGTAGGTAGTTTACTAGATGTAGATGGTTTTTTCCAAAGATTTTTCATAACCTTAACTGCTATTTGCATTTCTAATTCTTCATTTTCGATCGAAGCAAGTGTATTGCCAGGCAGTAGTCTTTCTAAAATTAAGATTCCTTCTTTAAGATCGTAATCAATGACTTTTACAAAATCAGCGTCTTTAAATTCATTTAACGCTTCGATTTCATCGTTAAATTCTTCATTTGGGACTGCTAACTTGATTACTGCATTTTTATTCCCTTCGATGATAATAGGAGCGACAAAATTATAAGATAATACAAAGGGAGATAAAATTTTCATATTCCATCGATTTTCACATTTATGACATAAGTCTTCGAAATTCTCTAACCACCTTTCCCCTTTTTCCTTATGAATATCTTTAATCGTTTTGATAAACTGCTCTGGTAACGTTATCAACTAATCACTCTTTTCTAAAAATAATAGTTTTTAAGAATTAAATGTTATGTGAACAGAGAACAATTTGAATCTAGAATAGTAAAAAAAAGCATTAAATAAGTTGTTCTTTTAATTTATGCTCTTCAATTAGACGATTATTTTGATACTCGCCTTTAACATATTGAATAATTTGTTCTTTAATATTTGGAAATAAAACAATATTTTCTAATTCATTAATTGGAATCCACAATACATCTGTTTGATTTGGATCTGGGTTAATCGGTAAAGTTGGAACTGAACCTTCTTTAATATGACAGCGGAACATTAAACTTAATCCGTGAACTTTATGCCCAGTCATATGAGGTGCATTTTCAGATACAAATACTAAATCTCCAACTTCTACTTCTACACCTGCTTCTTCAAAAGCCTCTCTTTTAACCGCTTCTATAATTGTCTCACCGGGTTCAGTACCACCAGCAGGTAAATTGTAATGAATCCCGTCCTCATCCGTAAATTGAATTAATAAAACTGAATCATTTTCAACGATTAATGCACAAGCTCTTACTCGAATATGGTACATAAGCCATCCTCCAATCATAGTGATTATTCCATTATGTTAAAATTTAATTCAACTTTCAATTTATTTTTACGAATCACTTAAATAGACCTACGCGATAAAGAGGCATCATGGAATAAGTCCATTGATGCCTCCTAGTTATTACTTACTTTCTATTAATTAACTTGGCTATTTAAAAAATAGGAAGAAAGTACTTGTTTCATAATTTGAATTGCTTCATCTATTTCTTCGTAAGATAAATTAATTGGTGGTAATAACCTTAATACATTAGCACCCGCTGTACCTACGATTAAACCATTCTTTAAAAATTGTTCCACAAGTTGATCAACTGGCCCAGTTAATTCAATACCGACCATTAACCCTTTACCGCGTATTTCTAAAATTTGTGGAAACTCCTTTTTTATGTCGGTTAATTTATCAAATAAATAACTTCCTTTTTCTTTTACTTCATTTAAAAATACATGATCGTTTATAATGTTGATTGTTTCAAAAGCTGCCGCCATTGCTAAATAATTTCCGCCAAATGTGGAACCATGAGCACCTGCTGAGAATGTACTCGCTAATTTATTTTTACCAAGCATTGCCCCTACAGGAAAACCATTGCCTAACCCTTTTGCTAGCGTAATAATATCTGGATTTAATGGAGTTTGTTCATAGGCAAACATTGTTCCTGTTCGGCCCACTCCGGTTTGTACCTCATCAACAATGAGTAATAATTCATGTTTTTTACAAAGAGCTTGAACCCCTTCAAAAAAATCGTTATTACCAACGATTACACCACCTTCGCCTTGAATTATCTCCAAAATGATTGCTCCTGTATTTTCATTAATTTCATTTTGTAAAGCATTTAAATCATTGTATGGTACATATGTAAAACCGCTTAACATTTCACCGTATCCTTCATGAATTTTTGGCTGACCTGTTGCAGCCATTGATCCAAATGTACGACCATGAAAGCTTTGTTTAAAACTAATGATATGAGATTTACTAGTATGTTTTTTTGCTAATTTTATTGCTGCTTCGTTTGCTTCTGTCCCGCTATTACAAAAGAAAGCTAATCCGTCATTGAAGCTTTTTACTAAAAGTTCTGCAAGTTCCTCTTGTTTTTTTATTGTGAATAGGTTCGAAATATGCCAAATCGAATCAACTTGTTCTTTTAATGCATTTGACACTTTCGGATGACAATGGCCTAAATTACAAACAGCAATTCCACTTAAAAAATCTAAGTACTTGTTATTTTCGTCATCAAACAGATAAGTACCTTTACCATTAAGAAAATTTATTGTTTTTTTATTATAAGTCGGAAATAATTTACTCACTTAACACAACTCCTTTTGTAAAAACTGTACCGTTTATCATTCCATATTCATTTAAGAAATTCTCACCAACAATAGCAACTGAAAATACATCACTTAATGCATTTATAGCACTCGTAACTTTCGGAATCATGCCTCCATATATTGTTTTATCCTCAATTAGCTTTTCAACTTCACTTGCCGTAATTTGCTCAATCAATTTATTTTCTTGATCTAATACTCCTTTTGTATTTGTGATAAAGCAAAGTAATTCCGCATTCATTGCTTTAGCGATGCTTTTTGCTGCTTCGTCTGCATTAATATTATATTTTTGGCCAATTTTATCGACGCCAACAGGTGAAATAACTGGTATATAATCATTAGTAAGTAATAAATCTAGCAGATTCGTATTAACACTTTCGATTTCTCCAACCCAACCTAGTTTTCCTTTATTAAATAATGAGGCCTCTAATAATAGATTGTCACATCCGGAGAGACCGATTGTTTTTAGATTAAATTGATTGCAAATAATTGTTAATTCCTTATTTATTTTGCCATTCAGAACATACTCTACGATTTCTAAAACTTCTGTTGAAGTCTTGCGAATCCCGTTTACCATTTCAACTGGGATTGAAAACTTTAATAATAAATTATTGATGAGTGGTCCACCACCGTGTACTAAAATAACCTTTTTACCACTCATTTTTAATTGATTTATATTTTCAAAGAATGTATTCGATAAGTTATGGATTAAACTACCACCAAGTTTTATGACTACAGTTTCCATTGACCTTCTCCCCTTTATGAGCGATAGCTTGCGTTTATTTTCACATAATCATAAGTTAAGTCGCATCCCCATGCAGTACCAACCGCGTCTCCACTGTGTAAATGAACATCAATATATACAATTTCATTTTTCAAAGCTGTTTTTGCTTCTTCTTCATCAAATTCAACTGGTTTGCTACCAAATAATACAGTTACACCATTAATCGAAATGTCAATTTGATTAAATTCTCCTTCAATCCCACTATATCCAATAGCACCGATTATTCTTCCCCAGTTAGCGTCTTCGCCATAAACCGCTGTTTTTACTAAATTTGATCCGACAATCGTTTTAGCGATTTTATTAGCATCTTTTTTATTTGTTGCTCCGTTTACATTTACTTCGATTAGCTTAGTTGCCCCTTCACCATCTCTAGCAATCTTTTTAGCTAAATCCTCACAAACTAATTGAAATGCTATTGCAAAATTAGCCCAATCTGGATGACTTTTATTTAATTCTTCGTGCTCCACTGCCCCATTTGCCATTACTAAAACCATATCATTTGTTGAAGTATCTCCATCAACTGTAATTTGATTAAATGTTTTATCAGTCACATCTTTTAGTAAAGTCTGTAATTGATCTGAATTAATCGTAGCGTCAGTTGTTACAAAACCAAGCATTGTTGCCATATTCGGGTGAATCATACCAGAGCCCTTAGCAGCACCCGCAATCGTAACAACCTTTCCATCAATCATAACTTCATAACAAGTAGTTTTAATGACCGTATCTGTTGTTAAAATGGCATGACCGAAATCTTCACCATCTCCTAATGTGCTACCAAGCGTTAATTGATCAATGCCACTTTTTAATCGATCCATTTTTAAATATTCACCGATTACTCCAGTCGATGCGATTGCGACTAAGTGCTCTGGTAAATTAAGATGCTCTGCACACCAAGCTCTCATTAAATAGGCATCGTCCTCTCCTTTTTTACCTGTACAAGCATTTGCACAACCACTATTTACTAAAACAGCTTGAAGCTTATTACTATTTGCAATGCTTTTTTTCGTAACACTAATTGGTGCAGCTGGAAATAAATTCAATGTATATACTGCAGCAACTGATGCTGGTTTCTCTGAATAAATTAAACCTAAATCTTTACGTTTATAACGTAAGCCTGCGTGAACTCCGCTCGCATAAAAACCGTTTGGTGAAGTAATTGTTCCATTAACTTTTTTTATATTTTTTTCTTTAGTAATCAATTTTTATCTCTCCTTAAGGAAATAGTGGTGTAAATTGTAAGCCGGTTTCATCTGGCAAATCTAGCATAATATTCATATTTTGAATCGCTTGACCTGCCGCTCCTTTTACTAAGTTATCAATGACTGAAACGATCGTAATTCGATTCGTGCGGTCATCATAAGTCGCATAAATATCACAAAAATTTGAACCATAAACATCTTTTGTACAAGGTACCCCGTCTCTTACTCTTACAAAATAGGAATCTTCATAATTTTGGTTATATAAATCTTTTAATTCTTCGTTACTAATTTCACGTGTTGATTCAACATAAATTGTAGACAAAATACCTCTTGTCATTGGAACTAGGTGTGGTGTAAACGAAATAAAATTTTGTGTTGAATCGAGCGTTCCAATAAATTGTTCGATTTCAGGTATATGTTGATGTTCAGTTATTTTATAAGCAGTTAAATTCTCGTTTCGATTCATAAATTGAGTAATTTGATTAGCATTTTTGCCAGCTCCGGAAATACCCGATTTGGCATCTACTATGATTGTATTTTTTTTTACAATTCCAGCTTTTAATAATGGTGCAACTCCTAAAAGTGTTGCCGTTGGATAACATCCAGGGTTTGCTATGTTTGTTGATTTTTTTATTGCTTCTCTATTTAGTTCAGATAGTCCGTATGTAAATTCATTTGTTTTTTGAAAACAAGGATGTGTATGTTTATACCATTTTTTGTATTGTTCTTCTTTCTTTAATCGAAAATCCCCTGAAAGGTCAATCAATTTAGTTTTCGAATAATCGAGATCTCCTATTAATTCACTACTTACTCCATGGGGTGTTGCAAAAAATAAAATATCATTTTCTGAAACAGATCTATTTTTATCCCACTTTTTTATTGGCCCACTAGTATTTGTAGCCAAATGTGGATAATACGCTGACAAATCATCAGTATAATCTGATGTTGAATAAAAATTCATACCACTAATTTCCGGATGCATTGATAGCAGCCTAATTAGTTCAAGGCCACCATAACCGGTTGCTCCCATAATACCGACTTTCATTTTAATATCCCCTTTATCAAAATTATATTACTCATTATAAATATGAATAATTATAAAATCAATTGTATTTTTATAAATATTTGAAAATAAAAAAAGATTAACCAATTTCATTGTTAATCTTTGATTATTTTTTTATTGTATTCTTTCGATATAAAAACAGTACAGCTAGATAATTTGTTTATAAATAAAACTCAAATACTTTTGCTATTTTTTCTTTTATTCGATCTTTAAAAGGTAATTTCTTTATATAACTAGGCGTAATTTCAAATGCCTCGTTAAATACATCGGCTAATTCTGGTTCAACTTGTTTTATAAATTTTTGATCATATATATAACAATTCAATTCATCTGTTAAATGAAACGAGCGTGAGTCAAAATTCGTTGTCCCAATCATTAGTACCCGATCATCAATTTTCAGTACTTTCCCATGAAAAATACCTTTTTTAAAACCATACACTTTTATATTGTTTTTCCATGCTTGTTTTATATATGGTATAGCTGCTTGTTCTACTAATAGCGCATCAGACTTATGTGAATATAATATTTTCACATCAATGCCACTATTAGCCGCATCTAATAATGTATTCCATATTACTTTATTATTCGGTATAAAGTAAGGAGAATAAATTGTTATGGAATGCTTTGCTTGTTTAAATAATTTGCTATACTCTTGTTCGATTCCTATTTTAGTATAAGAAACAAATTGATGTTGGCTTTTCCCAATTTTTTTACTAATTACCATCGGAGTAATTTTTTGATCGGAATTTTTTCTCCAATCATGTACAAATTGTTTTTCTAATCCTTCCACACCGCTTCCTACTAATCTAAGTTGAACATCTTTCCACGGCTTTAATTCCTTTTTTTCATCAATATATTTTTTTCCAATATTGAATCCACCAATATAGCCAATTTCACCATCTATTATCGTCATTCGTCGATGATTTCTATGATTTATTGAAGCGAAAAAGTAAGATAATTGAGGTTTATTAAAATACGTAAAATGTACTCCATGATCAATTAAAGATTTTCGTTCTTTTCGTTCTAATAATATTCCACCAAGTCGATCTACTGCATAATAAACTGGTATTCCTTCATCACTTTTCTTTTTTAAAACATCTAAAAATTCATGAGATATTTGGTCATTAGAAACTGAAAAAAAGTAGATATGCACTTCTTTTTTTGCATTGCTAATATCTTTAAATAACTGTTCGTCAAGCTTTTTCCCATTCGTATAAATCGATAAATCACTTTTCCCGATTGGATACGTAATCGGTTTATTAGCAAAAATATTTCTTTTTTGAGCATGTTCCATTTCAATCTCATTTAAAGCAAATAATATAACTAATAATGAAAAGATTAGTACTAAAGCTTTAAATATGAATTTTATTATTTTTTTCATAGTTTCCTCTTATGAATTTGGCATATGAGTATTTTTTGAAAAAAATGCCTTAAATATCCATATTTATTTTAATTGTGGATAAACTTTTATTAAACTCATACACTTCATAAGTTCAATCAGGGTATTTTTAATTAGTTAATTGAATGTAAACAATTTTGAACTTAGTGCTACAAAATGTGACAACTAATAGACAGAGTTTTAATTTTAATAGGATAAATAATTTTAATGGGTAAAATATAAAGGATTGTTAGAAAAATGATAAGAAAGGATGGATAGGATGGAAAATTCAAAAGACAATTCTCCAAAAACGAGCAGTAATTGTCCAAACTGTAATACAATGAATGATGGCGAATATTCAAATACTAGCAAGGTAATTCAAGATCATTATGAATATGAGTGCCCAAATTGTGGAAAACCAGATCTTTTTTATAATAAAAAATAAATTAAAACGACTCTTATGAGTCGTTTTTCCTTAATAAACATGAAAAAAGACCTATAAATCGGGTTTATTTTCATTTATGATCGATGTGATAATATGTAGTGAATCCCATTCTCCGTTTGAAAATTTAATAATTGGGTATTTTTTTGGAAATAGCTTATTTCGGATAACTTCAGCTGTATTCCCTTCTTTTTGTAAAGTTAATACTTTATGTTTAATAGATAATAAATAGTCTAGTTTTCGTTCAAGCGCTACGCGACCATCTTCTACAAAGCCTGCATGGTTGCAAAATACATCTTGAAAATCATATGATAATACTCTCTCTAATGAGTGAATAATTGAAGGAATACTTTCTTCTGCTAATACGACTTTTGTCCTGTCACTTACAAATAAATCTCCCGTAAATAATTGACCTGTTTCCTGATTTAATAAAGCTTTATGATCTAATGCATGACCAGGTGTATCAATTACTTTCCATGTTGCATTTCTGGATGCAAACGTTTCAGGCATAGCCTTAGCACGAAACGGCTTTCTTCTCCCCCAAAAGAGTTGCCTATATAAAGGATAATCTGCCCTACGCGCGCAATAATCAATTGTTTTTTCATTTATATAAATTGGCAGTTTCTTTGTTTTTTCAATATAAGCGGCACAACCTGAATGATCTTCATGAGAATGAGTTATCATTACTTGATCAAAATCTGCTTCGTCAATAAAAGATTCGAAATATCTATGTAAGGACTGCGATCCCGTATCAATTAATACACCATCCACTAAATAACTGTAAACATTTAATGAAACACTTAGAAATTTAACTTCTCCATTCAAGTATGAGACGCCATTTTTCTCTCCTAAGTATGATTTTTTCGTTAAATACATCAGCTTTCATCTCCTAACTATTAAACCAAAAATCATTTTCAACTAGTTATTTATAGTAGCAATTGATAATAAGTATAAAATCCCGACCTCAGTTACTTCAATATGCTTTATTTTTATAATATTCTGCATTTTTACTTTATCATAAAAATGAATGAATAACCACTCATTCTTTTATTTAAAACTGCCAAATACTCAAATAAAAAAAGCCGCATAAACGACTTGTCAACTTATTGAACTAACACTCCAGGTTAGTGGCATAAGTACATTTTTAATTTATTAATTGAATGAAACCAAATCAGGGCTTAGTGCTATAAAATGTGGTAAGCAATTTCGTGTATTTCTTATTCAATTAACCTTCTAAATTAGTAAAATAAAAAATCAACAATCTCCTTTAACAGCTATCATTTAAATACTAATTCAGAATCTAAACAAATAAAAAAGCAGGAGAGCAAGATCAATCCCTGCTTCTCCAGCTTTTATAATTAGTACTAAATCACTTTGGTTGCATACGAATTGCACCATCTAGGCGGATTACTTCACCGTTTAACATTGGATTTTCAACAATGCTTTTCGCTAAATGTGCGTATTCTGATGGCTTACCTAGACGTGATGGGAATGGAACCATGTTTCCTAATGATTCTCTAGCTTTTTCTGGTAATACATCAAACATTGGTGTTTCAAATATACCAGGAGCGATGCTCATTACTCTGATGCCATATCTTGATAAATCCCTAGCAATTGGTAATGTCATACCAGCTACAGCGCTCTTTGATGCACCGTAAGCTGCTTGCCCCATTTGACCATCAAATGCTGCAACTGAAGCAGTGTTAATAATAACACCTCTTTCACCAAATTCATTTGGTTCGTTATTAATCATTTGTTCAGCTGCTAAACGAATAACGTTAAATGTACCAACTAGGTTTACATTTATGATTTTTTGGAATGATTCTAATGAATGAATTCCGTCTCTTTTAATTACTTTTTCAGCTAATACAATACCTGCACAGTTTACTACTGTATTAATTGAACCATATTTAGTCAAAACATTCTTAAGTGAGTTTTTTACGCTCTCTTCTGAAGATACGTCCGTTTTTTCAAAACAAACATTGTCTTCACCTAATTCAGCTATTAAGCTAGTAGCTCTCTCTTCATTTAAGTCGAAAATAGCAGCTTTCCCACCATTTTCTACGATCATTCTAACTGTTCCTGCACCTAAACCTGATGCTCCACCTGTAACGATTGCGATACTTTCACGAATGTTCATTATAAAATCCCCCAATGTTTTGTTAAAATTAATTTAATCTCTCGATAATTGTTGCATTTGCCATACCATGACCTTCACAAATCGCCTGTAATCCATAGCGGCCGCCTGTTTTTTCTAAGGCGTTACACAATGTAACCATAACTCTTGCACCACTAGCACCAAGTGGGTGACCTAATGCGATCGCTCCACCAAAAATATTTAATTTTTCAAATGGTACCCCTAGTTCTTTTTGCCATGCTAAAGGTACAGTTGCAAATGCCTCATTTATTTCAAACAAATCGATTTGATCAATTGTTAAACCACATTTTTGCAGAACTTTTTGTGTAGCTTGAATTGGCCCTGTAAGCATTAATTTAGGGTCTGACCCGACCACAGTTCTCCCTATAATTCTAAACTTTGGCTTAAATCCTAATTGATGAGCTTTTTCTTTACTCATTAAAAGTAGTCCTGCAGCACCGTCACTAATTTGACTTGCATTACCAGCAGTAACCGAACCAGTTTCGATAAATACTGGTTTTAAAGTTGTTAATTTTTCAATTGATGAGTTTTCTCTTGGTCCTTCATCCTTTGTCACTTTAACAAGTTCACCATCTTGATTATGCACAGAAACCGCAACAATTTCGTCTTCAAAGTAGCCTTGCTTCATCGCTTTTAATGCTTTTTGATGGCTATTATAAGCAAATTCATCTTGCTCTTGTCGAGAGATGTTCCACTTTTCATTAATTCGTTCTGCAGAGATTCCTTGATTAAAGTCACCAAACATACTTGTTAACTTCTCATTCCACTTTGATCCTTTTAAATTTGAAAACATTGGTACTCTTGTCATGCTTTCCACTCCTGCTGCAATGACAATGTCCATATCTCCACTTAAAATTGCTTGCGATGCAAAATGAACAGATTGTTGACTTGAACCACATTGACGGTCAATGGTTACACCGGGCACTTCAATTGGTAGACCCGCTAATAAAGCTGCAATTCTACCAACATCACCTGCCTGTTCTCCAACTTGCGTAACACAGCCCATAATCACATCATCTATTTCTTTCGGATCAAATTCATTTCGACTTACTAATTCCTTTAGTACAATCGCAGCTAAGTCATCAGGTCTTGTTTCGCTAAAGCTGCCACCTCTTTTACCAATAGGTGTTCTTAAAGCATCCACAATAACTACTTCTCTCATAAATATGATCCTCCAATTTTAAGTTAGGATTAATTCAAATCTAATTGTTTCGCAATAATTGTCTTCATGATTTCATTTGTACCTGCATAAATTGACATGATTTGAATATCTCTGAAACGTCTAGCAATCTCGTATTCTTCCATATATCCATATCCACCATGTAATTGAAGACACTCAGAAGCCACTTTTTTACCTAAATCAGTAATCCACCATTTTGCCATCGAAACTTGTTTAACAACATTTATGCCTTCCATATGCTTATAAATTAAATCTTCAATGAAAGTGCGACCAATTTCAATTTCAGTTGCTAATTCTACAAGTTTAAATTGAGTATTTTGGAAACCTGCAATTGATTTTCCAAATGCTTTTCTACTTTTTACATATTCAGTTGTAACTTTTAGCATTGCTTCAGCTGAAACTAATGCTTCTAATGCAACTACTAATCGTTCTTGTTGTAGTTTTTCCATTAAGTAGTAGAAGCCTTTTCCTTCTTCACCTAGCAAATTTTTTATAGGTACTTTTGCATCTTGGAAAATTAATTCAGCCGTATCTTGACTATGAAGTCCTACTTTATTTAATTTCTTCCCTCTAGAAAACCCAACTGTATCTTTTTCGACAACTAATAAGCTAATTCCTTTATGTGCAGGTTGAATTGTCGAATCTGTTTTCACTGCAATAATAATTAGGTCTGAATGGATTCCATTTGTAATAAACGTTTTTTCACCGTTTACAATATAGTAATCTCCTTGTTTTACTGCAGTCGTCTTAATATTAGCTAAGTCTGATCCTGCGCCTGGTTCAGTCATAGCAACTGCTGTAATATACTCACCAGAGATACATTTTGGCAGCCATTCCATTTTTTGCTCTTCATTTCCATATGCAGTCAAATAAGGTACAACGATATCATTGTGTAATGCTACACCTACAAAACTTGATCCAACCTTTTCAAGCTCCTCTATAATAATGACAGAATAGCCGAAATCAACACCTAATCCGCCATATTTCTCATCAACATATGGACATAAAAATCCTTCGTTTCCTAATTTATCCCAAAATTCTCTCGGAATCATTTTATTTTGTTCCCACTCTTCATAGAATGGTACAGCTTCTTTTTGTAAAAATTTTCTAAGAGCCGTGCGGAAAATTTCATGTTCTCTCGTTAAGTAAGAATGTTTCATAATAAGCCCCCCTAAAAAAATATCACACCATTAAAACGCTTACAAAATTCAAAATACTAAATTTTATAAATATTACATTTGTAATAATCATATGATGTTAAATATAATTTATCAAGGAGCAAAATAAAAAAGAACTGGCTAACCAGTTCTTTTGATAGGAGACAAACTTTTAAAAATAAATCGAATTACCCAATTTTAATCGTAATTTTTCCAAAATTATTACCTTCACCCATTTTTTGTAGCGCACTAATTACATCGACAAATTCAAATGATTGATCTAAAATTGGTTTAATTTTATGTTGTTCAAAGAAAGCTAACATTTGTTCAAACTCTCTTGGACTTCCCATCGTCGTCCCTCTAATATCCATATTTTTAAAGAATACTTTAGGTAAAACTGTTTGAGGAACAGGACCATTCGTTGCACCATATGATACAATTCTTCCGCCTTGCCCAGTTAAATCAATTAAACGATTAAATGACTGACCACCAACTCCATCGATCGTTAGATTAACTAAACCGAATTCCTTCCGAAGTTTCTTATACCAATCATTTTCTCGGTAATTAAAACCGGCAATTGCACCTAACTCGATTGCTTTTGCAATTTTTTCCTCACTACTTGAAGTCACGATTACTTTTGCTCCAAATGCAACAGCAATTTGTAATGCGTATAACGCGACTCCGCTTCCGATTCCAGGAATTAATACCACGTCATCTTTCTGTAATTGACCACGTGTAATTAATGATCTGTATGCAGTAAGTGCCGCTAATGGAATTGCTGCCGCTTCTTCCCATGACAGATAAGCTGGTTTTTTATAAACATTTTCAGCTGGTAGTTTAAGATATTCAGCAAATGTCCCATTTGAAGGCATACCAAGTACAGTAAATTCCTCTGAATTGATATCGTCACGATCCCCCCAGTTTAAGCTCGGGTTCATAATTACTTCATCACCTACAGAAAAACTCTTTACCGCTTCTCCAACGGCCTCAATAACCCCAGCCCCATCTGAACCTAAAATTACATCTAATTTCATCCCTGGATACATACCATGAGTAATAAAATAGTCACGTCTGTTTAATGATGCTGCTTTTAATTTGACTACTACTTCATTTCGGTCTAATGTACCAATCTCGACATTTTCCATTTTTAATGACTCAGGTCCTTTAGTGTCTCTTAAAATATAAGCTTTCAATCAAATCACTCCTTTTAATAGTTTTAAATAAGTCGTAAAACCCTTTTTATGTAAATTAAATCTTATTCAATTTTTATTTTACCAAAAAAAGTTAGAATTAGTTTAATTAATGAATTGAGTATGAATAATGGTAATATGAAAATGGATTGATATAGACATAATCGGCTCTTTGCTTGGAAAATTTAATAGTTTTGCTTATTCTTTTTTTGTAATTATGTAGATTGAACTAACTTCGGTACGTGAAATTCGTACAGATGATTGGGCTGTATTTTTCAGTTTTCGACCATAATATTGAACCTAGATTACTAAATTTAATAAAGAACTGGCTAAAAATTTTGCTAACGGTTTATTTTTTTTTGCTAGATTTAAATTTTTTCGAGGGGATTATCTTTTTTTTATGCTTATTTAACTAATTATCCATTGATGTGTTGAGCTTATTTGCAGTTTTATAATTTTTAATTGCAGATTTGCTAGTTTTATTTACAGTTTCATGATTTTTGTTAGCACTTTTGACGTTTTTATTTGCACCGATTTTATTGCTCCTACTATGTTAATTTTAAATTCCTCAAAATACAGCAAGTTAATCTCTAAAATAAATAGCTCTTATTACCCATCTCTATCCTAATTTGTTAACAACCCATATGTATGAAACTCTCTCTTGGATACATTTTCTCTATTAAGAATTAAAACACTGTAAAATATTTCCAATCGTTGATATAATCTAATTGTAGTTAATTATTAGAACTTTCTAATCACTAAGAGTCTTCTCTAGTCAAAGAGGATCTTAACGTTATTTTGTTCTGAGATTAATATCTTAATTGATCAATTGGAGAGTATAGAGTAACAAAATCGAGGGAGTTAGGCGATGAACTGGTGATAGACTAACGTGTTGGTCTATAAAAAAGTCACTAGCATCACAACTATCAAATTTAGGTGTTTCTGAGTAAATGAATGTAATTAAATTGTATAGTGATACTAATACTCGTAATCCTGAAGTTGTGACTCCTGATATTTCAACTCCACTTAATATAATGCTGTAAAATGGTACATTAGCCCTTAAATCCCATCTCAAATTAATAAAAATTATTAAGGAGGTATTCAAATATGATTATGGGGATTATTCTTCTTTTGTTTGGCGGATTACTAATTGCAAATCCTAAAATAATATGGTTTATTACAGAAAGTTGGAAAACAGAAAATTCAACTGATCCATCTAGTTTCTATACTGTTTCTACACGTATCGGAGGAATTTTGTTAGTACTATTCGCAGTATTTACAATCTATGTGTCAACTTGGTGATTAGGGGCATCAGATAAAACAATAAAAGTAAAACAAATCATTTTTTCAATCCGTCAATTCACCCAATTCAATAAATTTTTCACTCTAGTTTTTCACAAGTTCTTTCCTATTGAAAGAATAGTACGTTAAACTTCTATCCTACTAAAATTAATTTCCACAGGAATAATCTACTAAATTTAAAATAGCACGTTTAATTTTGTAAATCACTACTATTTTTCTAATAATTAAATAGTTCACGTTATCAAAACTTGTTAGATATTTACTAAACTTGTCTTTTAGTAGGAGTGGAATATCTGTTTGTTATTTCCTTTATTTCCTCATAGACTATTTATTGTTATTACGATATACTTTCTAAATCTATTAATTTAAAATAAATAAAAAAACTCTCACCACTTTGAGAGTCGAAATTATTTACTTATTTTGATAGGAAAAAGATGCCAAGTGCGCTAGGACCAGTATGGACACCGACTGCTGCTCCAACTGAATTTTCCATGATATTTTCACTACCTATAATATCCTGTAGCTGTTTAATAAATTGTTCAGTCGAAACATCCTTTACTCCATATACAACTCCGACAGTTCTTTTAAGTTCATCTTTTCTAATTTTCATCAATTCAAGCATGCGATTTATTGCCTTTTTTCGACCCCGTACTTTTTCAAGTGGTTTAAACTTCCCTTCACTTACTTCCATAATCGGATTTATATTTAACATCCCTCCGAGGAATCCAGCAAATTTACCGACCCGCCCTCCCCGTATTAAATATTGGAGATCTTCTATTGTAAAAATATGTTGTATCTTATTTATATTGTTGTTTAATTCGTTGAGTAGATTTTCTATTGGTTCTTCATTATTAATGCTTTCGATTAATTCCATAACTAATACTCCAATTCCAAGGGATACTGATCTAGTATCAATTATATGAATTGAAGCATTTGGATTGTTTTCCATAATATCTAGTTTTACTAATTGCGCGAAATTATAAGTTCCAGATAAATCCCCTGAGCATGTGAGATATACACAGTTTTGCTCTGCGCTACTTGCGACTAAAGTCTGATAAATTGCATCGTAAGAAGGTAAAGATGAAGTAAAGTTTTCTCCATTTTTCATTCTTTCCATTAACTCATGGGCTTTTAAATTTACACCATCCAAATATTCCTTATCAAATTGGTCATAAACTCTTAAAGGGATTACTGAAATATCGTATTTCTTCAATATTTCAGTTGGAAGATCAGCAGAGCTATCAACAATTAATTTAAGTTTCAATTTAATCACCTTTTCCTAAATTAATCATGTATTTTTAACCTTATTAAATAGTATTCTAAATATTCAATCAATTATTTATCATTTAAATTTATTTTTATCGACAAATATAAGTTAAATGAAATTGAATTTAGTTGAGAAAGAATAGTTCATTTTGTTACACGGTAATTTGAGTAAACTCCATCAATTAAAATAAAACATAAGCACATTAAGTGTCTTATGCTTTATTTTTTTTGTTACTTGAATAAGCTACTTATTTTTCCATAAAAAAGGCTTTTCGCTCAGCAGTAATCCATTTCTCTAAATCGTCCTGACTACGTCGCACAAGCCTATTCACTAATACATCGTGCCATACATAGTCCTCTAATAAGTAAATATGAACAGGGTCATCTGTATAAAAAGCTATGCTTCGCTCCTGGGTTGAAGGTCCATAAATCATCTCCTTAGAATCAATGGACAAGATAAACCAATGTTCTGTGGACTTGGTTTCAGTAAAAGATGTAATGCGATGGATTTCTAGATTTTCAATTGGATCTTCCACGTGTAATGTAATACCTTGAATGGTTACTGTTTCACTCGCCTCAATTAGGTCCTTTTTCAAAACCTCATACATTTCGTCCCACATCGAAATAACAATACGTTTTTCTGCTTTTTTAATTAATGTCACGCAATAGTTAATAATCGTTTTATAGTCTTTTAAAGAAATAACACGGTTGTCCATTTTTTCACTAGAGTTTTCTAGACTTTTTAAGGAATCGCTTATTACTGTATAAGTTGATTGCCACTCAGATTGAGCCTTTTGCAAAAAGATTTCAACAGGCAGTGGTGAATATCGGGCTGTGTCATTTATTTCTTCCCTCAAGACAATTCCTTTTTCAACAAGATTACTTAACACATCATAAATTCGTGCTCTTGGTATTCCTGAGTCCTTGCTAACTTGGTAAGCTGTAACCGGACCTTGTTTAACAAGAGATAGATAAGATTTAGATTCATACTCGTTAAAACCTAATTTTTTGAGTTGTTGCACTATACTGTCCACTTTCATCGCCCTCCTATTATTTTCTTATTTAATAAATTTACAATAACTATTTACATATAGCAATTAGTTAGTTACTATTTCAGTAGTAACTAAAGTTGAAAGGTTGATAGAAATGCATTTAGATTCATCATTATTAATTATTTTAATTGTTTTTGGATTTTTAGCTTCATTTATTGACTCTGTTGTAGGAGGTGGTGGGCTTATTACACTACCAACATTATTATTTACAGGGTTGAATCCTGCTGTGGCAGTAGCTACTAACAAATTAGCATCGACTATTGGTTCCTTAACAAGTACATTTATGTTTTATCGTTCAGGTAAGCTTGATCTAAAATCAGTGATTAAATTTTTTCCCCTCACGTATATTGGTTCATTATTAGGTGCATACACCGTTCATTTGCTAAACCCTGAATTGCTTAAGCCATTGATGCTAATAATGTTAGCAGTAGTAGCTATTTTTACTATTTTCAAGAAAGATTGGGGTAGCCTTTCATCCCCAAAAAAGCTGCCCACCTATCAGTTCATTATTTTTCTAGTTACCATATTTGCGATTGGCTTCTATGATGGATTCATTGGCCCTGGAACAGGATCTTTTTTAATTTTTTCTTTTTTACTGATTGGTTTTGACTTTTTAAAGGCTGCTGGGAATGCAAAGTTTTTAAACTTCTGTAGTAATATCGCTGGTTTAATGATGTTTATGTTTTTAGGGCAAGTAAACTACACTTATGGAATAATAATGGGAATTGCCCAAATTGCTGGTGCGATTTGCGGTTCAAAATTTGCGATAAAAAAAGGAAGTGGATACGTTCGTACTCTGTTTATTTCAGTGACATGTTTATTGTTAGCGAAGAATGTTTATGATTATTTTCAATAAAGTTTAAACAATTTTACTACCTGCTATTGTTATACTATTATATTTTGTTTATACATAGGCTACTAAGGCAGAATAATAGAATGATATAAAGGTGATTATTAACTTATAAAAAGGAACTTCTTCTATTCTGTTGAATTTTCTTTTATGAGGTGAAAATGAAATGAAAAAAAGCTTATTTCTCAGTGTCTTTGTATTATTATGTTTACTGACCGCTTGTTCAACGAATTCAAATGAACATGTCTTTAGTCGGCAAATTTATCTATCTTTTGTTGGTTCGCCGCATAATACGATTCCTGACACAGTTCATGATGGTACAATTCAAGTATCAATGAATCTTGATGGACAGTATTACTCGAAAGGCACTAAAACCATTAAACTGTCTATAGTCAATAATGGAGAACAGCTATTTTATGGAACACCATATACGATCGAGCGATTTGATGAAAAAACAGAAACGTGGAAAGAGGTTCCCTTTCGAAAAGATTTCCAGTTTAAGCAAATTGGTCTAGTTATTAACCAATCAGAAATAAAAGATGAAACGATTACAATTAGTTCAGCACGTCTTTCAAAACTACTTGAACCAGGTTATTATCGAGTGATTAAGTCGTTTTCACTAAATGCAGACAAATACGTAAAACTATCTTCTATTTTTCAAATACTTTAAGAAGTGTTTTAAAGCTTACATATTCTAAACATGCAATCAAAACAAAGACTAAAATTCCGTGACTAATCCAATGGTAGTTTTTGAGACACCGCTTGTTTCACATTTTTTAAAATAGATTAAATTCTGTTGGATTTGATTCGGATTTAGCTAAAATAATTCGATGTGGAAATAAAAAAAGAAGTGTCTTATAAATTTACTTATAAGACACTTCTTTTTTATTTATGCATGTAACTTTTCGTATTTTTCTATCTCATTTTCATATTTCATCGTAATGGCAATATCATCTAAACCATTTAGTAATTTCTCTTTCCAAACTGGATCGATTGAAAATTCATAGTTCCCAAATATTGTTTTTACTACTTGTTTTTCTAAGTCTACTTCAATTTCTTTAGTTCCATTTAATGTAGATAATTGAGCGCGAATCTCATCATTTAAGACAATAGGTAGCATGCCATTTTTTATACAATTATTGTAGAAGATATCTGCGAAGCTACCCGCAATAACAATGGTAAAGCCATAATCATTTAATGCCCAAGGTGCGTGCTCTCTGGATGAGCCGCAACCAAAATTATTTCCACTTATTAAGATTGAAGCGTTTTTTCGCTCTTCGTAATTTAAAGCGAATGTTTTATTAGGTGAGCGATCGTCATGATATCGCCATTCATCAAATAAGAATTCTCCAAAACCAGTTCGCTCGATTCGTTTTAAATATTGTTTTGGAATAATTTGGTCAGTGTCGATATTGTCTAACATGATTGATACTGTTGTACCTTTATGCGTACGTAACGGTTTCATTTGCTTGCTCCTTTCGAATGTCAATAAAATGACCATGAACTGCAGCAGCCGCTGCCATTACTGGACTTACTAAATGTGTTCGTGCTCCTTTACCTTGTCTTCCTTCAAAGTTTCGATTAGATGTAGATGCGCAATGTTCTCCAGCTGGTACTTGATCCGGATTCATTGCTAGGCACATCGAACAACCGGCTTCTCTCCATTCAAATCCTGCTTCAATAAATATTTTATGTAGTCCTTTTTCCATTGCTAGATTTCGGACTTTTTTAGAGCCTGGAACAACTAATGCTCGCACGTCAGATTTTACTTTCTTCCCTTTAAGATAATTTGCTGCTTCCTCTAAATCTGATAATCTAGAATTTGTACAAGAACCGATAAATACATGTTGGACAGGAATTTCGTTAGGTGTAATTTCAGGTTTTAATCCCATGTATTCATATGCACGTTCGTAGTTTTCATCTTTAGCTTTTGGAAGAACTTCGTCAATTCTTACGCCCATACCAGGATTTGTTCCCCAAGTTACATATGGTGCAAGTGTTGTCACGTCAACTTCGATTGACTTGTCATATACTGCTCCTTCTTCTGTATATAATTTCTTCCATTCTATCAATTTTTGATCATATGAATTTACAGTAAATTTTCGACCTTTTAAATAATCAAATGTTTTTTGGTCAGGTGCAATCAATCCTGCTTTAGCTCCACCTTCAATTGCCATATTGCAAAGTGTCATACGTTCTTCCATTGTCATATTGCTAACTGCCTCACCATAAAATTCAATGACATGACCTGTTCCCATTGATACACCGTAAGTTGCTAATAAATGCAGAATGATATCTTTTGCATATACACCTTTTGGCAGCTTACCATCAAGTTTTACACCCATTGATTTCGGTTTAACTTGCCATAATGTTTGTGTTGCTAATACGTGTTCAACTTCACTCGTTCCTATTCCAAATGCTAATGCTCCAAAAGCACCATGTGTAGATGTATGACTATCTCCACAAACAATTGTTTTTCCGGGTTGTGTTAAACCTAGCTCAGGACCAATTACATGGACAATACCTTGTTCTTCATCAGTTATATCGGCTAAAGGAATATTGAATTCCTGACAATTATTTCTTAACGTATCCATCTGTTGTTTTGCGATTAAATCTGTAATCACTAATTGATTTACGGTAGGGACATTGTGATCCATTGTCGCAAAAGTTAATTCTGGTCTTCTTACATTCCGATTAGATAATCTTAATCCTTCAAATGCTTGTGGTGAAGTTACTTCATGAACTAAGTGTAAATCGATATACAAAAGCTGAGGTTTACCTACTTCACCAGTTACGACATGATTTTGCCAAAGCTTATCAAACAATGTTTGCTTCATCGACTTGTACCTCCAACCGTTTGAAATTGTAACTCTTTTAATACTTTCTCAGTAAATTCAGTCGTTGAACTTTTTCCGCCTAAGTCACCTGTTAAGTTGCCGTTATTTATTGTATTAACAATCGCATTTTCAATAGAATTTGCTTCATCGACTAAATTAAAATCACGTAGCATCATCGCAACAGACCTTAACATCGCAATAGGATTTGCTTTATTTTGTCCTGCTATATCTGGAGCAGAGCCATGAATAGGTTCATACAATGAAGGTCCATTTCCTGATTTACTTGTCGAAGGTAGCATGCCTAGTGAACCTGTAATCATGGAAGCTTCATCGCTTAAAATATCACCAAATAAATTTTCAGTAACGATTACATCAAATCTTCTTGGGTTTCTAATTAATTCCATTGCAGCTGCATCGACAAGAATATGTTCAACTTCCACTTCTTGGTAATTTGAACTTAATTCATTGACAATTTTTCTCCAAAGTTTACTAGATTCTAATACATTTGCTTTATCAACTGATGTAAGCTTTCCTTTTCTCGTTTTTGCTAATTCAAACCCATAAGTTACAATCCGTTCAATTTCCTCTCTACTATAGTAAAGTGTATCTGTCGCTTCATTTTCATTATGAAAACGTGGTTCTGAGAAATAAATTCCGCCTGTCAATTCACGAACAACAACAAAGCTTACATTTCTAACTTGTTCTGATTTTAAAGGTGAATGATTGACTAGTTGATCGTACACATCGACTGGACGTATGTTTGCGTATAAATTAAGTGACTTTCTTAATCGTAATAAACCACTCTCTGGCCGTTCTACACCTTGATCCCATTTTGGTCCACCAACTGCCGCTAATAACACGGCATCCGAATTTAAACAATTTTCTAATGTTTCTTTCGGTAATGAAGTGCCTGTTTCATCAATAGCATGACCACCAAATAAATTTGTAGAAAAAGTAAAGTTATGTTGATAAGATTGTGCAATCTGTTCTAAAACTTGCATAGCTGAACTCATAATTTCTGGTCCGATTCCGTCTCCTGGAAGACATGCGATATTTAATTTCATTTTAGAACCTCCTTTTCGCTCCACTTACTAATAATGTTTAATAAATCTGCATCTGTAATGTCTTTCTTTGTATCTGTTAAAGTCTTAAATTGACTAAAAGCCTCATTAATAATCTCTTTTGAAAAGTCAAATCCAAGTTCTTTTAGTTTGTCGGAAAAAGCATGACGGCCTGAGTGTTTACCTAATACTAATGAATTAGTAGAAAGCCCAATTAATGATGGCGGAATAATTTCATATGTTGTAGGCTCTTTTAAAACGCCATCTTGATGAATTCCTGATTCATGAGCGAATGCATTTGTACCAACAATCGCTTTATTCTTCTGGACAACCATACCGGTTAGACGACTAACAAGTTCACTTGTCTTTGTAATTTCATGTAATCGTAAATTCGTATTTTTACGATAAACATCTTCTCTAATATGTAGTGCAACTGCAATTTCTTCTAGTGCTGCATTTCCTGCTCTTTCGCCAATTCCATTAACTGTACACTCAACTTGATTTGCTCCAGCCTGTATTGCTGCTAACGAGTTTGCTACTGCCATTCCTAAGTCATCATGACAATGGCAAGAAAAAATAGCTTTATGGTAAGAAGGAACATGTTCTTGTAAATATTTAAATAAATCGTAGTATTCAGTAGGACTTGTATACCCTACTGTATCTGGTATATTGATAACGTCTGCACCTGCTTTAATCGCAGTCTCTGCAAATTCTGCAAGAAATGCCCGATCAGTGCGACATGCATCTTCAGCTGAAATTTGTACTTTTGGAAAAAAAGATTTAGCTAATGAAACACAATGTTTAGCAGTTTCCAATACTTCTAATCTAGTCATATTTAGTTTATATTTCATATGAATGTCACTGGTCGCTAAGAAAATATGAAGTCTCGGTTCTGCTGCATTTTTTAACGCATCCCATGCTGTTTTAATATCTGAATCTTTTGCGCGAGAAAGGCTAGAGACGGAGACAGAACGAATCTGTCTCGCAATCTCTTGAACACCTAAAAAGTCACCTTCTGAGGAAGCGGCAAAACCAGCTTCAATGATATCAACACCTAAAGACTCTAGTTGTCTAGCAATTTCGAGCTTTTCAAATCGATTTAAATTAACCCCTGGAGATTGTTCGCCATCACGTAATGTTGTATCAAGAAACTGAATTTTACTCATTTTTTACTTCACCTCGACCTTTTCTTTTCTTTGGATAAATGGCATCATTGCACGAAGTTTTTCGCCTACTTCTTCTAATTGATGTTGTTTTTCACTTTCATTAATTTTATTGAATACTGGACGACCATTTTTATTTTCGTTAATCCAACCTTTCGCAAATGTACCATCTTGAATTTCTGCTAAAATATCTTTCATCGCTAATTTTGATTCATTTGCAACGACTCTTGGACCAGAAACGAAATCGCCCCACTGCGCTGTATCAGAGATTGAATATCTCATGTAGCTCATACCGCCTTCGTACATTAAATCAACGATGAGTTTTAATTCGTGCAAACATTCGAAATATGCTACTTCTGGTTGATATCCTGCTTCAACTAAAGTTTCAAATCCTGATTTTACTAATGATGTAACTCCACCACATAATACCGCTTGTTCACCAAATAGATCTGTTTCAGTTTCTTCTTTAAATGTTGTTTCAAGTACTCCTGCTCTTGTAGAACCAATTCCTTCAGCGTAAGAAAGAGCTACGTTTTTTGCTTCACCAGTTACATCTTGGTATACAGCAAATAATGCTGGAACTGCTGCACCATCGACAAAAGTACGTCTTACAAGATGACCTGGTCCTTTTGGAGCTACTAAAAATACATCTACATTTGCTGGAGGAACAATTTGATCAAAATGAACATTAAATCCGTGTGCAAACGCAAGCGCATTACCATTTTCTAAGTAAGGTTCGATTTCATTTTTATATACATTTGGTTGATGCTCATCTGGTAATAAAATCATTACTACATCTGCCGCCTTTGAAGCCTCAGCAACAGTAGTTACATGTAATCCATCATTCACAGCAGTATCCCATGATTTTCCAGGTCGACAACCAACTACAACTTTATGTCCATTTTCATGTAGATTTAAAGCGTGTGCGTGACCTTGTGATCCATAGCCAATTACTGCAATCGTTTTCCCAACTAATACGTTTTCCTTCACATCTGTACCATAATAAACTTTAGCCATTTTTAAATTCCTCCAATTTTTTTGTTTTATGTTTTATATTTTTAATTAATAAGAGAGTAGCTTTTGAGCATGCTCCTTATGTTTAGCAGATCTAGTAAATGCAGTTACACCTGTACGAGCTATTTCTTTTAGTTCGAAAGGTCTTAATAATTCAATCAAAGCCTCAACTTTATCAGAGGTACCAGTTACTTGAACCACAATCTGATCTCGACTTACATCAATAACGGATGCTCGAAATGGTTCAATTAAACTGTAAATTTCATTTCTAGTAGTAGCATTTGTACTTACTTTAATTAATGCTAGTTCTCTAGCAATCACTGAATCTTCAGTTATATCAGCTACTTTTATGACATCAATTTGCTTATGAAGCTGTTTAATCAATTGTTCAACCTGTTGTAGATCATCTACATGAACGACAAAAGTTATTCTTGAAATATGATCTTGTTCTGTATGACCTACAGAAATACTTTCAATATTAAATCGCCTTCTTGAAATAACACCTGTAATTCTATTAAGTACGCCACTGTTATTTAATACAGTCGATGTAATGACTCGTTTCATTATTTCACCCCTTCCATTTCGTGAATCCCTTTACCTGGTGGAACCATTGGTGTAACGATTTCAGCTTGATGTACTCTGCAATCAATTAATACTGGGCCATCAAATTCAATGGCTTCTCTTAATTGATTTTCAACTAAATTTGGATCTGATATCGTCATTCCTTTAATGCCATATGCTTCTGCAAGTTTAGTAAAACTAGGTTGGCAGTCTAATAGAGAACTAGAGAAGCGGTCATTATAAAATGCTGATTGCCACTGTCTTACCATTCCTAGGGCTGCATTGTTTAAAATTAAAATTTTGACTGGTAAATTATGTTCCTTAATCATGCTCATTTCTTGCAATGTCATTTGAAATCCAGCATCACCAACGATTGCAACAACAAGTTCATCTGGTTTTGCAAATTGTGCACCAATTGCTGAAGGTAATCCAAATCCCATTGTTCCAAGTCCACCAGATGTGATCCATTTATGTGGTTCTTTAAATGGATAATACTGAGCAGCCCACATTTGATGTTGACCTACATCTGTAGAAATAGTAGCTCTCCCCTTTGTAATTGAGTGGAGTAAAGTTAAGACCGTTTGTGGTTTAATCACCTCACTACTTGCTTCATACTGTAAAGGAAAGTCTTCTTTACGATTTTTAAGGAGCTCAAGCCATTCGCTATGATTCTGTTTATCTACCTCTTGTTTTAACAAAACCTTTAGTACTTCTTTAGCACATCCAACGATTGGAATATTTGTTGGAATAACCTTGTTTATTTCAGCTGGATCGATATCGATATGTGCTACGACTGCATTTTTAGCAAAGTGTACTAAATTGCCTGTTAATCGATCATCAAATCTTGCTCCGATATTAATGAGCAAATCACTTTCGTACATTGCCATATTTGCTGTATAAGTACCGTGCATCCCACCCATTCCAAGGAATAATTCCTCATTTGCTGGAAATCCCCCTAAGCCTAACAATGTATTAACAACTGGGAGATTAAACTTTTTTATAAATTCAGTAAACTCTATAGCCGCTTTTGCATGTAAAATGCCTGCACCTGCTAAGACAACTGGTTTTTTTGCTTTTTCAATCGCTGCTACGAGCTTTGTAATTTGAATAAAATTTGGTTCATATGTCGGTTGATAACCTGGTAATTGAACTTCTACTTCGTCCTTTTTCACTCCTTTTTCAGCCATCATATTTTTAGGTAGATCAATTACAACTGGACCTTGTCGGCCGGTTGAAGCAATATGAAATGCTTCTTTTACGATTTGTGGAACATCTTCTACATTTCGAACTTGGTAGTTGTGTTTTGTAACTGGCATTGTTATACCAATAACATCTGCTTCTTGAAAGGCATCAGTACCAATTACATTTGTAGCAACCTGCCCAGTGAAAACAACTAAAGGTAGGGAATCCATCATCGCATCTGCTAGACCCGTTACGACATTTGTTGCCCCTGGACCACTCGTAGCAATTACTACACCTGGTCGACCAGTTACTCTTGCATATCCTTCTGCCGCATGGATTGCACCCTGTTCATGCCTTGATAGAATGTGGGGAATATCAGCATCATAAAGTGCATCATATAATGGTAATACTGCCCCTCCAGGGTAACCAAAAATCATTTCAACATTTTCTTCTTTCAAAGCATCAATTAATAAATTTGCACCTGACTTCTGTTTTGACAGAGTTCTCATCGAATGATGACTCATTTCTAAATTTCCCTCCATTTTCGGATAAAATTTATCCATTTATTCGCAATAAAAAAAGCCATGACTCCACACTTCAGCAGATGCTGAAGGGGCGAAAGACTTTTCGCGGTACCACCCTTCTTCTTAGGTAAATAACCTAACTTTGGGATTTTGGATAACCAAAATCTAGCTATAACGTAGCCAACGTTCAGGCCTACAAATAATTTTTCAGCCTGACACTCAAGAGTGAGTTTCATTAATCAAGGCCATCGGTTCACACCATCCACCGACTCTCTGAAGATCCTTTTCATAACTACTTTTCTCTTTCATTGCTTTTTCATATTTTTAAAATTCCACCTGTATTAGCAGAAGTAACTAATTTTGCATATCTTGCTAAATAACCTGTTTTTACTTTCGGTTCATGCAATTCAACCGATTGTTTTCGAGTTTCTAAAACTTCATTTGAAACTGATAATGTAATACTTCTTGATAAAAGATCGATAATGATTTCATCACCGTCTTCAATATATGCGATTGGTCCACCTTCAGCTGCCTCTGGAGAAATATGTCCTATTGCAATTCCTCGGGTAGCACCTGAAAAACGACCATCTGTAATTAAAGCAACCTTTGTTCCTAGTCCTCTACCAACAATAGATGAAGTTGGTGCGAGCATTTCAGGCATTCCAGGTCCTCCTTTTGGACCTTCATATCGAATTACAACGACATGCCCTTCTTTTACGAGCCCTCCATCAATTGCTTCAACCGCTTCATCATGTGAGTTAAAACAAATTGCTTCGCCTATAAATGTTTGAATTGAAGGGTCAACTGCACCTACTTTAATAACTGATCCATCTGGCGCAAGATTACCATGTAATATTGATAATCCTCCTGTCTCAGAATAAGGATTTTCTTTTTTACGAATTACTTCACTATTTGAGATTGTAGCTTCTTGCACATTCTCGAATAAAGTTTTTCCTGTAATCGTAATGCGATCACTATTAATTGCTCCTGGTATTGTAGTAAGTTCTTTAATAATTGCTGGAACTCCGCCTGCTAAATGCACATCATGCATTGAGTAATGCGAAGCGGGACTAATTTTTGATAGGTAAGGTACTCTTCTCGCTACATCATTAATATCTTTTAAGTCGTATTCAATTCCTGCTTCGTTTGCAATTGCCATTAAGTGTAAAACTGTGTTTGTCGAACCACCCATTGCCATATCTAATGCAAACGCATCATCAATTGCCTCTTTTGTAATAATATCTCTTGGCTTAATATCTTTTTCAATACAGTCCATTAAATGATAGGCTGCATCACGAATTAATTTATGTCTGTCTTTACTGGTTGCAAGGATTGTTCCGTTGTACGGGAGTGCTACACCAAGCATTTCCATAATGCAATTCATTGAATTTGCTGTAAACATTCCTGAACATGATCCACAAGTTGGACATGCCGATTTTTCAATATCGAGTAATTCTTCAACACTCATATTACCTGATTTAAAAGCTCCAACCCCTTCAAATACTGAAACAAGAGATAAAGCTTTTCCGTCTTTAGAAAGCCCACCAGCCATTGGTCCGCCTGATACGAAAACCGCTGGTACATTTGTCCGAACAGATGCCATCAGCATTCCCGGTGTGATCTTATCACAATTTGGCATATAGAATACTCCATCAAACCAATGTGCATTAACGACTGTTTCAGCAGCATCAGCAATAATTTCCCTACTAGGGAGAGAGTACCTCATTCCAATATGCCCCATTGCGATTCCATCATCGACACCAATCGTATTAAACTCGAATGGTACTCCACCAGCATCTCGAATCGCTTGTTTTACTACATCAGCCATTTCTCTTAAATGAATATGACCTGGAACTATATCAATATATGAATTACAAACTGCAATAAACGGTTTATGAAAATCTTCTTCTTTGACGCCTGCCGCTAATAATAAACTACGATGCGGCGCTCGATCGATTCCTTTTTTTATCATGTCACTTCGCACAATTTATCACCCTTGTTTTACGTAAATTTTTTCTCCGTCTTCTACTACTAATTGACGAAATGCTTGTAATAAACGCTGTGTATTTGGACCAGGTTTACCATTACCAATCACTCGACCATCTACTTTAGATACACCAATTACTTCAGCTGCTGTTCCTGTTAAGAAAACTTCATCTGCAATATAAACATCATGTCTAGTAAATAATTTTTCTTCTACCTCATAACCTAATGTGTCGCCTAGTTCCATAATTGCATTTCTTGTAATTCCTTCTAATGCACCTGCTGAACTTGGTGGAGTAATTAACTTATTTCCTTTTACTAAGAAAACGTTATCTCCTGACCCTTCAGCTACGAAACCTTGATCATTTAGCATAAGCGCTTCTTGAACACCTGCTAATTTAGCTTCAATTTTTACTAATATATTATTTAAGTAATTTAAAGACTTAATTTGTGGATTTAATACATCACTTCGATTTCTTCTCGTTGCTACTGTTACAATTTCCATCCCATTGTCATATAGTTCTTGTGGAAAAAGTGCTAGTTGTTCTGCAATTACAACTACATTTGCTCTTAAACATGAAGCTGGATCTAATCCTAAATTTCCTTCACCTCTTGAGACGACGAGTCGAATATAACCACTATGTAAGTTATTACGATTGACTGTTTCAACAACAATTTGAGTTAATTCTTCCAAAGAGTAAGGAATCGTTAATAAAATTGATTTTGCTGATTCGTATAATCGAATTAGATGTTCTTTTAAGCGAAATACATTACCTTCATATACGCGAATTCCTTCGAATACTCCATCTCCATATAGATATCCATGATCATATACAGAAACTTTAGCATCCTGCTTTTGAACGAATTCACCATTTAGAAAAATCTGCTGGGCTGTCACGGTTAATCCTCCTCAAGAGTTAAAATATTTGTACTTACTTTATTCCAATCTCAGAAATTAATCAACAAGTTTTTAGAAAATTTAAAATTCACAATTTATTCAAAAACAGTATAAATATTGATAAATCAACAATGAAAACCTTTACATTTTTTCAAAATAATTTTTCGACAAAATTTTTCTCTTGAAACATTTTTTCAAAAGGATTATCATATGGTTACTTTAAACAGAATTTTCTGTAAATTAAAAATCGGAGGCGAGTAAAATGGCTACTTTACAAATTAATGGGACTGTTAACGAAATCAATGAAGTGTTGAAGGTAATGAGTAATCATTTTGACATTCAGATTAGAGACGAAAAATCCGATCTGGAGTATTCAGTCGATTTCTTAAACGAAGAATGGGAAAATGATTCTTTTGTAAGCGAGATGTTAACTGGAGCTTATAACGATTAAACAGCAATTATTTTATCGTATAATAACAAAATGAGGGATCCCGAAAATTAAGGGAACCCTCTTTTTTATTAGCTTAAAAGAAATGGAAACTAATAGTACATTTGAACTATCCGAATAATACATAACTAACTTACTCCATTCAAAAAAGGGAACCCTCATAGATCAGTTACCTGACTTATGAGAAGCCCCATCTAAAATCATTTTTTCAACAAGCCTTCATCCTTCAAAAACTCCTTGGCAACACTTTCAGCAGACTTTCCTTCAACATTCACTTTGTAATTCATTTCTCTCATTTCATCATCTGTTATTTTATTGTTTAATTTATTTAGTATTTTTTCCACTTTAGGATATTTTTCAAGTGTTTCTTGTCTTAAGAGTGGAGCACATTGATATGGTGGAAATAAGTTTTTATCATCTTCTAACACTTTCATGTTAAAACTTTGAAGTTCACTATCAGTAGAATACGCGTCGATTATTGAGAGATCTCCTCTCTGTATGGCTTCATATCTTAATTTTGGCTCCATCGTTTTTAAATTTTGAAACTTCAGACCATATAATTTTTGCAAACCTAAATATCCATCTTCACGATCTGTAAATTCTAAAGTGAACCCTGCCTTTAATTGATTTTCAACACGGGTTGCATCTGAAATCGTTTTAATACCCAATTGTTTTGAAATTTTTTCTGGTACTGCTAATGCATATGTGTCATTAAATTTCATTGGTTCTAAATAAGTTAAATTATACTTTTTTGCTAAACCTTTGGCAGCTTGTTCATACACTGCTTTTGCATCATTACTTACGGCCTTTTCTTTTAAAAATGTAGAAACGACTGTGCCTGTATATTCTGGATAAATATCAATATCACCTTTTTTTAATGCATTAAAAACAAATGTCGTTTTACCAAAATTAGGCTTAACTTCAACATTTAAATTTGTTTCGTTCTCAATCAATAATTTATACATATTCATAATAATTTCTGGTTCAGCACCTAGTTTCCCAGCGATGACAAGATCTGTTTTATTCCAAGATTTAATGGTTAATGGGGAAAATAATAATGCTAATAAAATAAAACAAATCGTAATTATTCTCAATGAAAAACTCTTAAAACTCGATTTCTCAATTAATCTTAAAATAAAATCAAATAAAATTGCTAAAAGTGCTGATGGAATTGCCCCTAAAATAATAAGATTCATATCATTTCGGTCAATTCCGAGTAATATTAAGCTTCCTAAGCCCCCTGCTCCGATTAGTGCTGCGATTGTGGCAGTTCCAATAATAATTACCATTGCAGTACGAATTCCAGCCATCATAACTGGTAAAGCTAGCGGTAATTCTACTTTAAAAAGCCTCTGCCTACTATTCATTCCTAATCCGGTAGCTGCTTCTAATAAAATTGGATCAATCTCCTTAATACCGGTATATGTATTTCTCAAAATCGGCAATAATGCATATACACTTAACGCGATTACCGCTGGAATCTTTCCAATACCGACTAATGGAATTAATATGCCTAACAATGCCAACGAAGGGATTGTTTGAATAATAGCTGTAGTTGCTATCACAAACTCAGCGAGAACCTTTTTCTTCGTTAAGTAAATTCCAATTGGTACAGCTAAAAGAATTGCAATGATTAATGCAAATACTGAAATTTGAATATGCTCTAACAATGCTGTTAACAATTGTTCTTTTCGATTTGTAAGAGTCGATGTAAATGAAGAGAGAATCATCTTAAATCCCCTCCTTCAAGACAGCTTTACTACGATAGTTGTCTATAAATTGTTCGACGAATGGGTTAATTGGATTATTTAACACTTCATCCTTCGTACCTACTTGAACTAATTCACCTCCGTGCATGATACCTATCCGATCTCCTAAATAAAATGCTTCATCCAAATCATGTGTAACAAATAGGATTGATTTATTTATCTTAGTTTTTAATAGATTCAAATCTTTTTGTAATTGTAATCTTGTAATTGGATCTAATGCACTAAACGGCTCATCCATTAGCAATAGATTTGGGTTTCCTGCTAAGGCCCTCGCTACACCTACACGCTGTTGTTGCCCACCCGATAATTCCGAAACTGATCTTTTACTAAATTCCTGCGGATTTAATTTTACTAATTCAAGTAATTCTGCGACTCGATCTTTAATCTGCGCTTTACTCCATTTTTTCAATTCCGGCACGATCGAAATGTTTTCTTCGACATTCAAATGTGGGAATAAAGCAATTTGTTGAAGGACATATCCAAAATCTCGCCTCAACTTGTGTTCGTCATAATCTTTAATATTTTTATCATTATAAAAAATTTCTCCATCTGTCGGCTTAATTAATCTATTTATTAATTTAATTGTTGACGTTTTTCCACATCCACTCGGGCCAATCAAAACAAAACATTCACCTGCTTGAATTGAAAATGATAAATCTTGAACCCCATAATTTCCATTTGAAAACTTAAAAGATACATCTTGAAATTGAATCATTCTAGTCCTCCCTTTTTAAGATACTTATTAATATATATAGTTAGGGGACAAGTTTTCTTATGCTTTAAGTAGAAAAAATTAGGACATATCAAATTTGTGAGGAATTGTAGTCGTGTAGTTCGATGGTTGGAATTTATAGTTTAATAGTAACTAATTCAAATTTTTCAAATAATGGTCTAGTGATTTACGTCAATCATACCTCTGCAAAGTAAAGGATTTTGCTGGGTAATTCTTGTTTTATAATAGGGGAATATTTTATAACTAATATAAAAGGCGCAACTTAAATTTTATATTCTAAAATAAAGAGCGGCTCAAAAGTTAAACTACTTTTGAGAACGCTCTTTTTAATTTTTTTAATACTGTTTAACTAATATAGACGGTTTCAACTCACTTATATTTTTTTGTCCCGATAAAGCCATCGTTAGATCAAAATCAGCTAAAATATTTTTCATTACTTGCACTATTCCATTTTTGCCCGCAAGTGCTAAGCCATACATATATGGTCTGCCAATTAAAACTGCATCAGCACCAATTGCTAATGCTTTATATATATCTGATCCTCTTCTAATGCCACTATCCATTAAAATTGGTAATCTACCTTTTAACTCACTACATATACTTTCTAATGCATCTAAAGTACTAATCGTTCCATCAACCTGTCTTCCACCATGGTTCGAAACGACAATGCCATCCATACCATATTCAAGCGCAAGCATCGCATCATCCTTGTGTAAAATTCCCTTTAATAAAATAGGTAATTTCGTTTGACTTCGTAAAAATGATAAATCATCCCACGTTAATGAAGGATTACCAAATAATTTTGTCCATAATAGAATGGCAGATTGAGGATCCTCCTCAGGTGTATTATTTAATCTTGAGCGAAACACAGGATCTTCTAAATAGTTACCAATACCTTGTCTTTGTAAAAATGGTAAATAGGCATTTTCAATATCTTTCTCTCTCCAACCCATGATTGAAGTATCAAGAGTAATAACAATTGCTTCGTACCCATTTGCTTCGGCACGTTTAATCATACTTGCTGCAATTTCCATATCACTACTACAATATAATTGGTACCATTTGGGAGCATCTCCTAATACATTTGACACCTTTTCCAATGAATAAGTTGATGCTGTACTAGTTATATAAGGAATTTGCAATTCAGCTGCTGCTCTACAAGCTTCAAGCTCTCCCTCTGGATGGGCAATAGATTGCACACCAATTGGAGCAAATAAAACCGGCGAATTATATGTTTTACCAAATAAATTTATACTAATATCACGCTCAGCAACATTTCGTAGCATTCTCGGTACAATTTTCCACTTATCGAATGCTAATCGATTATCATTCATCGATCGCTCATTACCCGCGCCACCCGCTATATAATAAAAAGGCTCCTCTGCTAATTTCTCTTTAGCCAGCCTCTCTAAATCTTCAAATCTAACAGGAATCTCACTTTTCTTCCCACTACCATATATTTGCAATTGAATATTATTTCCAAAATTATTCATTCGAAACACATCCTTAAAAAATATTGTAACCGTTTACATATTCTAATTTATATCTGATAAATCCTTTAATTTTCTTAATAAACCATTCGACATTTTATGTAATTTGTAAAATAGCTCTTTCATCGGTTTGTTTAAGATCACTTGAAACACTATTTTTTTTATATTACAAATCTACAAAACTTGCATTAATCCTTAAATTTACAATTCCAAATAAAATGACACTCATACTTATTTAGTATGTTGATGTTTTTCGTTAAACTATCTAGTTAAGTAAAAAGTTTAAAAAGAAAAGGAGCGCATTATGAGTAATCTATTAAGAATCACTCTACCTGGATTAGCAATTTTCATCTTTATCTTGATTGATACTATGAATCCAGAAAGCAAAAATATTATAGTAGGAATCTATTTGTTTTTCCCATTAGTTTTTATAGCTCAAGGTATAATTAGTGCAAGTTCAAAAAAAATATTGATTATTGGAATTTTAACATCATCTTTAGCTGTGATCTTGCCAATTTCATATTTGTATAATATGGGCACTATGTTAATTCCAGTGATAATTTATATTTTATTAGGGCTATTATTTTTTTTCATTTCAAGAGTGAATAAAGGTAAAAGCTCTTTGCCATAAAACAGATGTTTTAATTTGTTCTTTAAGCAGTTTAATTACAATCAGCCTATACTCACCTCTCCATCTCTTTGGATAGAAAAAAAAATCACAAATTCCATATGATTAAGTAGTAATTTCTTAAACTTGAAAGATTAATTTGTTCTTAAATATTGTAAATTCGTGTACAAATAGAATAAGTTAATTTTTTGAACATATAAGGATCTTGGAGTGATTGTGGTTTATCAATACATTTTATAAGAGATCTTATTTAATAGGAGAGATTGTGGAGAAATTTTAATAAATAACAATCAAACCTTTTTATTTTTTAGGATATAAAAATACTAAGGTGGTGTTAGTTTGAAGCACTCTGATTGGATAAAACTAAGTGTTAGACTAGCTTACGAAAATTTATTAAATAAAAATGGTGGGCCATTTGGGGCAGTAATTGTAAAAGATGGGAAAGTAATTGGTGCCGGTGTTAATGGCGTAACAACTTTAAATGATCCAACTGCACATGCTGAGGTGCAAGCCATTCGAAATGCATGTCAGAATTTAGGTACATCCTCACTAAATGATGCTGTCTTATACACAAGCTGTGAACCATGTCCAATGTGTTTAAGTGCAGCTTATTGGTCTAAAATTTCAAAAATATATTATTTCTTCACAAAAGATGATGCTGCGAATATTGGATTTGATGATGCACATATTTACGACGAATTTTCTCTGCCATATGAGAATCGAACATTACCAAGCGAACAAATTATTATTAATGTAAAAGATTATGAAAACCCTTTCAAAGTGTGGTCCAGTAATGAACTACATGCAAATTTTTAATAGAATATAAAAAGGTTGCCTATTACTCAATGGCAACCTTTTTGATTTATAAAATTGTAATAATTAATCTAAATTATTCTCTTCTTCTGTCGGTTCAATTTCCACTAAATTTAAAGAATCAACTTTTTCCTTCTCAATCTCTTTCCAAATTTTATACTTTTCAATATCTTTATTTAATTGTTTAAAAGTATAAGCTAAAATTGTTGCATCATCTAAAAAACCTAAACCTACTATAAAATCAGGTATTAAATCAAACGGACTTACAAAATAGATTAATGCACCTATTACAGTTAAAATTGATTTCGTAGAAATATCTCGATAGCTTCCATTCATATATGCTTTAAATAAATCAATAAACAAATTGACTTTTTCCCAAGCTTCACCAAGTGCTCCTTTTTTAGTAGGTGCTAACTTTGCTGCTTTTTTCAATAAATGAGTAGATTTTTCTTTATTTCCTAAATAGGAAGAAGCCTTCTTTAAGTATTTTTGAAAAAATTTATTTTTATTTAACTCAGACATTCTTTCTCCTCCCTTTTTTCTATTTTATCAAATATGAAAAGAAGATAAAAGTCCGAAAAAAACCACTAATCTAATGATTAGTGGTTTCAGTTATTAAAAATTCGTAATTACATTTTGTATAAAGATTCTACTTGCTTTTGTAAATCTTTATTTTCTAAGAACTCATCATACGTACACTCTTTATCAACTAAACCGTTTGGTGTTACTTCAATGATACGGTTTGCAATTGTTTGAATGAACTGATGGTCATGTGATGTAAATAATGCAGTACCTTTGAATGCAATTAAACCATTATTTAATGCTGTAATTGACTCTAAGTCTAAATGGTTAGTCGGATCATCTAATACTAATACGTTCGCTCCACTTAACATCATTTTTGAAAGCATACAACGAACTTTTTCTCCCCCAGAAAGTACAGAAGCTTTTTTCATTACTTCTTCTCCTGAGAATAGCATGCGTCCTAAAAATCCTCGTAAGAAGCTTTCAGACTCATCTTGTGGAGAGAATTGACGTAACCATTCGATTAAGTTCATATCACTTTTTTCAAAGAACTCAGAGTTATCTTTAGGGAAGAATGCTTGTGAAGTTGTTACACCCCATTTAAATGAACCAGAATCCGCCTCAATTTCACCCATTAAAATTTTAAATAAAGTTGAAATTGCAACATCGTTTTTACCAACAAAAGCAATTTTATCACCTTTATTTACTGTAAATCGTACATTATCTAATACTTTTTCGCCATCAACTGTTTTTGAAATTCCTTCAACTGTTAATAAATCATTTCCAACTTCTCTCTCAGGCGTAAATCCAACGAATGGATAACGACGAGATGAAGGTCTGATGTCATCAAGAGTAATTTTATCTAAAAGTTTTTTACGTGAAGTAGCTTGTTTTGCTTTTGAAGCATTTGAGCTAAATCGTGCAATGAATCCTTGAAGTTCTTTAATTTTCTCTTCTTTTTTCTTATTAGCATCAGACATTAATCTTTGAGCCAATTGACTTGATTCATACCAGAAATCATAGTTACCAACATAAAGTTGAATTTTACCGAAATCTAAATCAGCCATATGTGTACAAACTTGATTTAAGAAGTGACGGTCATGTGATACTACGATAACTGTGTTTTCAAAGTTAATTAAGAAGTTTTCTAACCATTGAACAGCTTTAAGATCTAAGTTATTCGTAGGCTCATCTAGTAAAAGAATATCTGGTTGACCAAATAATGCTTGAGCAAGTAAAACTTTTACTTTTTCTCCAGCTTGTAATTCGCCCATTTTTTTATAATGTAAGTCTTCAGTAATGCCTAGACCTTTTAATAAAATCGCAGCTTCTGATTCAGCTTCCCAACCATTTAACTCTGCAAACTCACCTTCAAGTTCTGCAGCTTTCATGCCGTCTTCTTCAGTGAAGTCTTCCTTCATATAGATTGCATCTTTTTCTTTCATTACTTCGAATAAACGAGTATGACCCATAATAACAGTTTGAAGAACTTCAAACTCTTCATATTCAAATTGGTTTTGTTTTAATACTGCAAGACGCTCACCTGGTGTTACAATTACATCGCCTGTTGAAGGCTCGATATCACCAGATAAAATTTTAATAAAAGTAGATTTACCCGCACCGTTCGCACCAATTAAACCGTAACAGTTGCCTGGCGTAAATTTTATATTAACATCATCAAATAATTTTCTGTCCGCAAAACGCAAACTAACATTAGAAACTGTAATCATATTAATTTTATTCCTCCAACTCTTTTGCTCTACTCTTTACAATACCATATTTTAATAAGAAATTAAATTTTTTCTGAAATAATTTCTAAAACAATATCCTTTTTTTACTAAAAACATACATTTATTAATTTTTCATCTCTTTCTTAAAAGCGATATATGAATAAATTGTCGGGACCCCGACTAATAAAATAATCAATGGAATCACAACCATTCCCTTGTTGCTCACCGGCATCAAATAAAGCAATAAGAAACATAGTCCAATGATCATAAATAATCTTCCACTAACGCGATGTGTTTTTTTCCAAACATTTTCGCTACTTAATGTCCACGGTGTACGGACACCTATAAAATAATTTGAACGAACATGTGGCATATAATTTCCAAGAAACATAAACAAAAATCCAATAAATAAAAAGCTCATCTGCCCAATATGAATGTTATAACCTAAACCATAAAATAAAACACTCATATTAATTAAAAAGAAAATAAATAAGATTCCTGTTGCCATAAAGGATAGGCTTCTTTGGAAAAATTTATAATTCTCTTTTCTAGGATCAATCTTTGGTGTAAAAACTGGTAATAAATAAACAAAAATCATAATGACATGCAACTCAATAAATGTTTGTATTTTCGAATCGTAATTATTAACATGACCTGAAAAATCCCAATGAACAGGAAGTTGACTTGGTAGATCATGAAAGTTAACGATCCATAATACTAGTGAACAAATAAATAGTAAAATTGCTATTATATGCTTTTTCAAGATAAGTCTCCTCCCATTTATTTTTCTTTAAAACTATACGCCCAACTAATAATTTCTTGAAAAACTGTCATATTTAAAGAATAGATAATAAACTGCCCTTTCTTTTCATCTTGAATTAACTGAGCTGACTTTAATATTTTAAGATGTTGAGAAATGCTTGGTTTTGACATATCGAATTGTTCTGAGATTTCTCCGGCAGTTAAATCGTTCTCTTTTAATAAATCTAAAATTTTCCTTCGCGTTGGATCCGAAAGTGCTTTAAATAGTTCATTCACATTTCACACCTCAAATAAGATTTAGTATTTAGTTAATTAACTAAATACTAAAATCTATTTATGCAATTGTCAATTATGCTAAAATTAGAACTATATTATTTTTAGTTTTTAAATAGTTTCTATATAAAATAAGAAATTAAAAGATTAGAGGGTTTAAAATGGCAAATAAACTATATTATGAACAACCAACATTAAAAAATTGGATGACTAAAATTACAGAAATTAAAGAAGTTGATTCATTATTTCATATTAAGCTTGAGGATTCTGCATTTTATCCTGAGGGCGGTGGGCAACCTTCAGACTTCGGTACAATTGATGGAATTGAAATTGTTGAATTATTAGAGGATCATGAGGAAGTTATCCATGTTTTAAAAGAAAAACCAACTAAACTGGAAGTAAATTGTGAAATAAATTGGGATCGCAGAATTGATCATATGCAACATCATAGTGGCCAGCATATACTTTCTGCTACAATTATCAAATTATTTGATATCCCTACAGTTAGTTTTCATTTAGGAAAAGAGACCGTTACGATTGATTTAGATACTCCTTCTCTTTCTGCTGATCAATTAACTAAAATTGAACGAGCAGTTTATGAAAAGATTCTGGCTAACGATGAAATTAAAACCTACTTTGTTAATAAAGATGAATTAAACTCGCTTCAGTTACGCAAATTGCCTAAGGTTGAAGAGAACATAAGAATTGTTGAGATTCTACATACCGATTTATCTGCATGCTGTGGTACTCACGTAAAGCAAACTGGTGAAATTGGCTTAATAAAACTAATTAAGACTGAGAAAGTTAGACAAACAACACGACTTCATTTTAAATGCGGCTTCAGAGCACTAGAAGAAATTCAAAAAACTAGTAAAACAATAACAAATATTAATCAATTATTGAATTCACATTCTGAAATCTTAGTCGATAAAGTTGAGCAAACGATTAACGAACTAAAAGAAGCACAAAAAGAAATCGAAAAAATGAAAGCAACTATTTTTGAGTCAATTTCTAATGAGCTACTATTAAGTGCAACAAATGATATCGTCATTAAATCCTTTACAGAAGAATCGGTAAAAGACTTACAAATACTTGCAAAAGCAATCCAAGCTAAAAAACCTTCATTACTTGTTTTTTCAAGCGAAAAAGAAAATAAATTGTTAGTAATAAATCAGCTTAAAAATGAGATTCATTGTGGAGAGCTAATCAAAAATTTACTAAAACAAGTTGAGGGTAAAGGTGGCGGCGGTGCTCAACAAGCACAAGCAACATTTGAGACTTCAATTCAATTAAATGAAGCAGAAAATTTACTAAAAAGTACTCTTTATCAACAAGTAAACGCATAAGTGAGATTTTAAGTAGAAGTAATCGCTTCTACTTTTTTATTTTTATTTAGATTTTACATAGTCTTTTTATACTATTGATGCGATAATAGATTTTGTCGAATAATATTTAGGGTAGATGGGGAGAAATTTATATGTGGAAAAACCGCAACGTTTGGATCGTGTTGTTCGGTGAATTTGGGGCTGGTATAGGTCTTTGGTTCGGAATAATCGGAAATTTAGAATTTATGCAAAAACATGTACCTTCTGATTTTTTTAAATCGTTAATTTTATTTTTCGGTTTATTAGCGGGAGTATTAGTTGGTCCATTGTCAGGTCGTTTAATTGATCAATTTTCAAAGAAAAAGATTTTATTAATTAGTGGATTAGGTCGCACTTTAAGTGTCATTCTTATGTTTTTTGCATTAAAGTATGAAAGCATTATTTTCATGGTTTTATTTTTAATAATGCTACAAATTTCTGCTGCTTTTTATTTCCCAGCGCTTCAAGCGGTTATTCCAATGATTGTGAAAAACGAACAATTATTGACACTAAATGGGGTTCATATGAATATTTCTACAATTTCTAGAATAGCTGGAACGTCAATTGGTGGGGTTTTAGTTGTATCTACTAGTTTATCAAATATGTACGGAATGAGCATGATCGCCTACGCATTTTTATTTTTAATGACCTTCTTTTTACGAATTGAAGAACCAAATATTAAACCAATAAATGTGAAAAAGCACAAAAAATCGAAAGAAGATAAAGGATTTTCAGAAGTATTTGCACTTATTAGAAAAAGTCCAACAATATTAAATTTATTTATTTTGAATCTGATTCCGGTTTTATTCCTTGGTGGATTTAATTTAATTGTAATTGAAATAAGTGATCTTCAGCATGACCCTTCAATTAAGAGCCTTATCTATACAACTGAAGGTATCTCTTTCATGATTGGTGCATTTGTTATTAAGCGCTTAACAAAAAAATTCACGAATAAACAGCTATTGTACTTTTCAACATTTTTAGTAGCCTTTGCACAACTTACACTATTTTTTGCGAATCACCATTATTTAACACTGATCTCATTTGCAATTTTTGGATTTTCAGTTGGTTGTTTCTTTCCTGTTTGTTCAACAGTATTCCAAACTTCAATTGATAAATCCTATCATGGTCGACTTTTCTCATTTAGGAGTATGTATGACCGAGTAACATTTCAAATTGTACTTTTAGGCACTGGTTTATTTTTAGATACGATTGGTTTACGCTATATGGTTTTAATTTTTGGAACTATTTCGTTAATCATACTTACTAGATTATTATATGTTGAGAAAAAATCTAAAACTGAATTTATTAATAAGGACCAAAAAATATCTGTGTAATTGAAAAAAGTATGAATTCAAGTTGAATTCATACTTTTTTTTAATATCCATATGTGGCTAAAAATTCATTCACGCTTGAATACAAAGTCACTACTTCCCACTTTCGTTCATATTCATAGGCTGTACAAACTTCCCCTGATTCTTCGTTTATATAAATGACATCATCAGTTTCATCGTCGAAACCGATTATTAACCAATTATCATTCCATTGTATTTTTTTACTTAAGTCTTTTTTTGCTTCACTTACATCTTCTTCTTTAATAAAATAAATTGTCATATTTTCATTAGAAACTTCATCTATGCCAAGTCCTTTAATTCTTGAATACCATTCGTTTTGCATTTTTACTCCTCTTTTCCAAAAAAGAAAGCCTGTATCAACAAAGTGATAACAGGCTAACTGTTTTACTTTTGTGCTTTTTTTGATTCAGATAAATTTGACTTATCTTCATAGTTCGGTTGTTTTTGACTTGAGTTATTTTTTCTTCCACCATTCCCACGACCCATTTCATTCGCCTCCTTAAATTGTCATAAAAATATTTTATACAAATTAAAGAGGACTATCCCATGAAATTAAAGTAAGAAAAAATAGATAACAAATTGAATAAATAGGATAATCCAATAACCGAAAACAAATTTTGGATGTTTTGTTTTATGCCTAAAATAATACATCCCTAATATTGAACCGATTGAGCCTCCTATAATAGCAAATAAAAATAAAATACGTTCAGGAATTCGCCACGCTTTTCTTTTTGCCCTAGATTTATCGATACCCATGATCGCAAATGAAACGATGCTAACTATTACTAAATAAAAATTAAAATACCCTACCATATGGACCTCTCAAACCCACGTTTATTTTGAAATTTTTGCTGTTTTGCTACGGGTTGTTTGTATTAAATCATTTACATTCAGTTGGAGTTGTATACCTATTTTTCCTCCACTAACAATAATCTCTTCTATTTTATTAGCAGATTCCTCAATAAATGTAGTGTATTGCTTCTTCATTCCTATTGGTGAGCAACCACCTCGAACATATCCTGTATTAGGTAAAAGATCCTTAACCGGTAATAATTCTACTTTCTTTTCTCCAGCAGCCTTTGCAGCTAATTTTAAATCCAATTCTTTTTCAACTGGAATGACAAATACATAGATTGCTTTCGATTGACTAATTGAAACAAGTGTTTTATAAACTAATTCTGGATCTTTATTTATTTTATTAGCAACTGAAACACCGTCAATCTTGCCATCATTCGATTCGTAATTTAACGTTGTATAATTTACTCTTTTGGAATCTAAAATTCTCATTGCATTCGTTTTACTTATTGCCATTTTTACTCCTTTCAAAGCTTCAACATAATTTTAAGCAGATATTGATTGCTTCTTATTTCGTTTTTTAAGCTTTTGTTCAATTGATTTCATAAACGGCGTAGTTGACACAGCAAATACGATACATGCTAGCCAAATAAATGAAAATGATACAAAATCTTTCTTTGAAAAACTTTCATTATATAATAAAACCCCTATTATTAAACTAATCGTTGGCGAGATAAATTGCAAAAATCCAACATAAGTATACGGGATCATTTGTGCAGCTTTCCCGAAAAATAATAATGGAATGATTGTTACTAAACCTGCACCTACTATTAATAATTGCTCGGCTGGGGCACTATGAATCAGTCCCGCCTGTCCTTTATATGTTAGATATCCAAAGTAAAATAAGGCAACAGGAAAAACTAATAGTGTTTCAATTGTAAGACTTAAAAAAGCATCGATATTAAGGATTTTCTTCAATAATCCATAAAATGCAAAAGTTAAGGATAAAACGATCGCAATGATTGGTAAAGTCCCTGACATAATTGTTAAATACGCAACTCCAATTGTTGCTAAGCAAACTGACACAATTTGCCAAATTGTTAATGACTCTTTTAATACGATTACACCAAGTATAATACTAACTAATGGATTAATATAATAGCCTAAACTCGCATCAAGAATATGATTTGAATTGACAGCCCAAATATAAATTAACCAATTTGAACTAATTAATAATGAAATAGCAATCATTGAAACTAATACTTTTTTATTACTTACAACTTGTTTCCAAGTAATTTTAAACTGTTTTAATTTTTTTGTAAGAAGAATGAAAAGTAGTAAAGTTACAAAAGACCATATAATACGATGTGTTAATATTTCAAAAGGTGAAATATCTTGAATTAGTTTCCAATAAATTGGTAATACTCCCCAAACCACGTATGCAAGTACACCGTACAAAATCCCTTTAAGTGTGTTGTTCATTCTCTCCCAGCTTTCTATTCATTATTAATGTGCTATATCAACCTTTTTTTCTTCTGATTGCTCAGACGGTAGAAAAAAGACAAAAATAAACGTAATGATACTAAAGACCACCATAAATAAAGTAATGATTTCAAAACCAGCTGTTACTGCTTTAACTGTTGATAAATGATTGATTTGATTTTGAGCACCTAAAACTAATTTATGGCCATTCAATACTTCGGATGTCTTTATCGTAAAAATGGTACCTAAAACAGCAACCGAGATTGTCTGAGAAAAAGTATTTAAAAATGAATTTGCAGCAATTGCAATACCCCTTTGATTCATTTCTACTGCAGAAGAAATAAGAATCATATAGATTGGAAAGGATAATCCAAAGCCTAGGCCTAAAAATGCATTAAATGGATAAAGCAATACTTTTGAATCATGGTAAATGTTCATCCCTAATGCACCAATTATACATAAAAAAGCACCTAATAAGATGATACTCTTTGCTTTCATTTTTTTAATTAAACGACCTGATAAAAATGAACCTAATGTCCAAGCGAATGAAAGTGGAATTAACATTAAACCAGATTCCGTTGCACTTAGTCCAAACACACTTTGATTATAAACGGGTAAATATACTTCGATCGATATTAGAAGAGCGTGTGCAATAAACATTGCTGCATATGTAACGACTAAATTTCGGATTTTGAAAAGAGAAAGTGGTAATAATGGTTCCTTAGCTCTTGTTTCAACAAATAGAAATAATGCAAATAAAATAATGGCAAATACAAATAGAAAAATAAGATTTGGAGAAGTCCAGTTATGTTGCTCTCCGCCTACTACTAAAGCATATAAAGCAGATAAAGTACTTAAGATAAAAAGTATTGATCCTAAATAATCTATCGAAATAGCATTTTTACGCTCAATTTTTTGATGATAATATTTCCAAAATAGAATAGTAGAAATGATACCAAATGGAAAATTAATAAAAAAGATATAACGCCAAGAAATGAAGTCTACGAAAAAGCCTCCTACTAACGGCCCAATTACACTTGAAACTGCCCACACTGCGCTAATATACCCTTGAACTTTAGCTCGTTCCTGATAAGGATACAGATCGCTTATTACTGTCATCGTTAAAGGTAATGCAGCTCCTGCACCTAGCCCTTGAATTGTGCGAAATAAAATTAATTGCCCCATATTTTGCGAAAAACCACATAATACTGAACCAAAAATAAATAGAATAATTCCAAACATTAATAAATTTTTACGACCAAATAAATCCGATAGCTTCCCATAAATCGGTGTCGTAACAGTCATTGCCAACATATAAGCCGCAAAAATCCAACTCATCAGCTTAACACCAGATAATTCTGTCGTAATGGTTGGTGTAGCCGTTGTAATTATTGTCCCTTCAATAGCAGACAAAGTAACAGCTACAAGCAACCCAATTGTTACCAACTTCCGATTGGTTTCCATAATATACCCCCGTTCTAAAGCAGTGATCAGAAAAGCCCTTTCCCAATACTGCCTTAAAAATAATAGAAGCTCTAATGGAGCTTCTATTATTTCTTAGCCTACTTTTTCCAATTTTCTTCTATAAACTCATCTCTACCAGACATAGCTCTGTCTTCTTTATAGTGTTTTGGATTTTTTTTATGATAGTCTTGATGGTATTCCTCAGCCTCATAAAAAGTAGATGCTTGTAAAATTTCAGTGACGATCGGTTTCTTAAAAATATTACTTTGAATTAATTTTTCTTTTGATTCCATTGCTTCATTGAGCTGAGATTCATTATGAACAAAGATTGCAGCTTTGTACTGTGAACCCCTATCTTGGAATTGACCGTCTGGATCTGTTGGATCAATTTGCGGCCAAAATAATTCTAACAGTCTGTTGTATGAAAATAATTCATCATCAAAAGTAATTTGAACTACTTCATAATGACCTGTAGTTCCCTTTTTAACTTCTTCATACGTTGGGTTTTCTAACTCTCCACCCATATAACCTGAAACAATACCATGTATACCAGGTAAATCCTCAAACGGTGTTACCATACACCAAAAACAACCACCAGCAAATGTAGCTTTTTGAATCATTTTAAATCCTCCTTACAATACCTAGTTTACATAATATTATTATGTAAAACCGACATATTTCTTTAATCTTATCTTATCTCTTTTAAATGAATTTTTAAATATTTTAGCTCAAAATTACCATGCTTTTTCAATATTAATTTAAAGGTTATTAAAAACTTTGATTATTAAAGAGTTTCATTAAAAGGTTAAAGAATTTTGGCTTTGTATTAGTGGATATCACCTTATACTGTTCATTTATCAGCAAAGTAAAAACCCTAGTCAATAATGTGACTACGGTTTTCATGTTTTATTTATAGTATTTGTCTTAAAGCACCATTTAATGATCCACCAGTAGGAGGAGTTGCAATTATAGCACTTCCTTTAGGAACATACACATCAAAAAACAAAAACAATACAAGGAAAAGTAGAATTACTTTTGATTTGACTAATACTCTTTCCACTATCAAATACCTAGTTTCTCATTTTTTCTAATAATTCCTATTTATGGTAATTTATTATTGGTTTATAGAGACGGCTAGCTATTGACAGTTTTGTGATGATTAGATGAATTTTCCTTGAACAAAAATGAAACAATATTCAGCACAAAGAGAATGCTTTACTAAAAAAACGATAAAAAAAAACAGACATAAATTGTCGTTACAAATGACAAATATGTCTGTTTTCTCACCAATTTTACGCAGCAATTGATTTATTATGCTTTATGATTCTAGTTCCAACAAACAACCAAATTACAAATAATAATAAAATAAGTTGTGGAATAATGCTTTCTAGAGATGGATAGATCCCTAGTTTAGGCACTGTTGGAAAAATAGTACTCATATGGTCAGGTAAGTAGCCGATTCCTTGTAATGCGTGTATACTTTGACCAATAAATTTAAACGTTAAGTAATAAATACATAAACTTGCAATTGTGAAAAATGGTTTTAATGGAATGAATTTACTACCTTTAAGGATGAATACTCCAATAATGACTAGTAAAATGATTCCGCCAGCAAAACCAGTAATTAATTCTTTCGCTGTAATTGAAGAGCTCATACCGATATAAAATACAACTGTTTCAGCACCTTCTCTAAATACTGCAAAGAATGAAAGTAAGCTTAGTGAAAGTATTCCTCCACCTGCAATAGCTGCCTTTGCTTTTTCTTTCATCTTATTACCATATTCTTGTTGACGAGATTGCTTATGTAGCCATAAGCCAACCGTTAACATAAAAATAATAGCAATAAGTCCAGAAACTCCTTCAATTAATTGATTACTAATACCAGCAGATATTTTAGATAATAAGAATTGGAATAGTAAACCTGCTACTAAACTAGCTAAAATACCAAAAGCACCACCAACAAAAATCCATTTACGTGCAGATTCTTGCTTTCCTTTTGATAATAATGCAAGTAAAGCAGAAATAATAATTAAAGCCTCTAAACCTTCACGAAAGACAATTGTTCCTGCATCAAACATCGTATATGATGTTTTCTTTGTTGCTAAGTTTAAATTGGTCTGAATTTGTTTTAATGTTTTCATCGTTGTAGACGATCTAGGCTTTTCAGTTAACTGAGTTAAAGCAATCGATGTATCATTTTCAATCTGTTTATATAATTCCATTGAATTTGCTTGAACCAATACCTCTACATAAGGCCAGTCTTGAATAAATTGATTAAATGTAGCTTGTGCTTTCTTTACATCATTTGACTCTAAAGAACTGATTGTTTGATTTAATAGATTAATTGCTTTTTCAATGCTAACTTCTTTTGATGATTTGCTACTTGGATTATTCAATACATCAATTAATTTAGTAAAAGAATCGTTTACTTTTGTCATTGATGGTTGATCTGTAAACAAAACCGATCTAGAAGTGATCATATTCGCTTCAATTGAACCATAAAATCCGCTGTTTGCTTTTCTAATATCGTTTTCTACTTTAGACCATTCAATTTCAAAAAGCTTATACTCTGATTGTGCATCAGCCCATTTTGATTCATTTGATAATGTTTTAACATTATTTAAATGAGCGACTAGTTTACTAAGATTAATTTGTGAAAGATCTTTTTTATCATTCGTATTTTCGATCCAATTTTCTGTTTCAAAAGCGATTGAACGTACATCATCTTTTACAGTTGTTAAATCATTTTGATCAATATCTTTAATCGCCTGATCAACAAGTTTATTTAATTTTGACGTTTTCTTTTCATTTTTAATTAATTCTTTAATTGCTAATAAATCTGTTTTTACTTTATCTTTTTCACCATTTTTAACTTCTGTTAATGAGTTACCAATATGTGAAAGTACTTGTTCTTGTAAATCAGTTTCAGCGAACGCTTTATTAAACGGACTAACGATTAAACTAAAAAATAATAGGCTTATAATTAAAAATTTATTTTTTTTCATGCAATTCACCTAAAGTAATCCTTCGCCAATATAGCTACCATTTTTAATTCCTGGAAAACATGCAAAAACAGCACTACCATTATGTTCAATATACTCATTCAATAAATCCATTTTTGCTAATTTATCTTGTAATGGAATAAATTGTTTTTCTAAGTCTCTTTGGAAACTAACAAATAATAAGCCCGCATCTAGTTTTCCTGTTTGAATATCAAGTCCGTCAGTATATGAATAAGATCTTCTTAAAATTTTAATGTTTCCTTTTCCTCTTGCTAAAGCAACATGTGAATCAGCAGGAATTAATAATTTCCCGTTATCATCTGTTTTCTTTAAATCCATTTTTGAAAACTCATTTTTTTCACCAATTGGTGCACCAGTTGCTCTGTGTCGTCCAAATGTTTGTTCTTGATCTTGTAAAGAACTACGATCCCATTCCTCCACACGAATACGAATTCGTCTTGCAACTAGATACGAACCGCCTGTCAGCCAAGCTGGTCCATCGCCATTTTGTACCCAAATATGAGTATTCATCTCTTTTTCATCTTTTGTATCTGGATTTCCTGTACCATCCTTGAAACCCATCAAGTTCCTAGGCGTACTACCAGATGGATCAGCACCTGATGAACGTTGGAATCCATGTTGCATCCACTTCAAGGTAACAGTTCCACGACCAACGCGAATCAAGTTTCTTACGCCATGGAAAGCAACTTGTTGATCGTTTGCACAAACTTGAACAACGATGTCACCACCGTTCCATTCCTCTCTTAAGTCATCACCAGGGAAATGAGGTAAATCTTTTAATTGAGATGGTTTTCTTGATTGAATTGATAGTCGATCAAAAAATGAAGGACCTACACCAAATGTAAACGTAAGCTTCATAGGTTGTAGACCTGTTGCTTCACCAGTATCAACTGGTGGAGATGTCGGAAATTCAGAATCACCAAGTTCTTTTCCTTCACTCATTAATGAAGCTGCTTCAGTCCATTTTTTAAACATTGTTTTGACATCTGCTTTTGAAGTAGTCTCTAGGTTGAATGACGCCAAATACATAAAATCTTGAGCAGGAGTTGTAATCCCTTGTTGGTTCTTTCCATATAAAGGAAGAATCTCCTTTGCATCCGCTTTTGCAGGTGAAAAGAAATTAGTTACTTTATCAGTAGCTGCTTCAATTCCTGTAGCACCAATAAGTAAGCCTGCCCCTCCTACTCCAATCAATTTTAATGCATCTCTTCTAGAAACTTTATTCGTTTCTAATTTTTTCATATTATTTTACCCCTAATGTTGACCCAACTTGAGAAATTGGTTCTGCTAATGCATCTACTTGTTGAGCTAATTTTTTCACTTCATCTTCTTTTAACTGTTTGTAATCAACGTACTGATCACCTTTTTTATAAGTATTTAATGTTGTCATTAAATCATTAAAACGATTTTCAATCGTTGAAGCTAAATCAGCATCTTTTGCTTTTAATTTATCTGATAATAATTGAACAATTTTATCTGAACCTTCTACATTTGCAGCAAAGTCAGCTAAATCTGTATGAGAATATCTTTCTTCCTCACCAGTTACTTTTGAAGATGATACTTCATTTAATAGTTCTACTGGACCTGTTACAAATAATACTGGATCAATTTTAGCCGTTTCTACTTTTGCTCTTAAATAGTTAGCATCCGTCATTAACTGCTCTGTATATTTTTCAAGTCCCTTTGTAGTATTTTGAACCCAAAGTACTTGTTCGATTTTATGGAATCCAGTCCACTCATTAGCAGGAACATCACCTTCACGTGCATCGATTTTTGGATCCAAATCACCGAATGATTCTGCTACTGGCTCAATTCTTTCATAATATGAACGACTAATTGGATATAATCGTTTTGCCTCAGCCATGTTTCCTTTATTTACTGCATCTACAAATTTTTGAGTATTCGCAACGAACTCCTCAGTTTGTGATACAACAAAATCTCTATAATTACTAATCTCTTTATCTAAGTTAATTTTTGCTTCTACTTTTGAATCTTTTTTTACATTACTAGCTTCTTCGCTTTTTTGTGCACATCCTGCCATCATTAAACTTGTAGCAAGTGAAATTGCGATTATTGTAGTTTGCTTCTTCATGAAAATACCCCCGAAAAATCTAAATTAAGTATATGTAAGTGATATTGATAACTATTATCAGTTATTATCATAATACAATTGATAAAAATTTTCAATTAGAAATTTATAAAAAGTACAATTTTAGTTATTTGAGAGTTATATTTTGACCCAAACTAGATTCTTAAATTGATAACTTTTACCTATTTACAAATAGAAAACGACTGAATAATAGTTCAGTCATTTCTCGGTGTTGAAATACAATCTAGTCAATATTGAAAAATGAATTGAAGTCACTCATTCTCCATTCACCCGATAGTAATATAATATGAAAATGAAACTTACTTACTCATGAATGGCTCGTTAGTATTTAAAAAGGCGGAATTATGAAGAATGATTACTCATAAAGGGTTCATGAGTATCTAAATGGATGAAATATGAAAAAGTGTTACTCATAGAGGTCTCATGAGTAACTAAAAAGGCGGAATTATGAAAAAATGTTACTCATAGCGGGTTCATGAGTATCTAAAATGGCTGAAATGTAAAAAATAGTTACTCATAGTGGGTCCATGAGTAACTAAAAGAGCTCAAATCCGTAAAATTGTTACTCATAAAGGCTTCATAACGAGTAAGATAATAAGCATTATTAAGAAGGAAGCATTCTCAAATATAGTCCATAACCCGATCAACTACCCAATCTGAAATAATTTAGTCAAATAAGCATTAGCAAAAATATCATTCTTATCTAGTTGAGAGCGAATACTTAGGAAGTTAGAAAGTAGAGGATATACTTCGTTTAATTTTTCAAGATTCATTGAGTGCATTTTACCCCAATGAGGTCTGCCGTTATAGCTTTGGAGAATTTCTTCTATTCTATTAAAATATTCTTGATGTGGCATGCCTTTATACATATGGATTGCGATATATGCTGAATCCCGCATTGAAGCTGGACTAATTAAAAAATTGTCTCCTTTTACGAAACGACATTCTATTGGGAAATGGACGTTAAATTTCTTATTTTGAATTTCTTCTTGAATTTCTAAAATTGCTTCATCCATCTTTTCAGCAGGAATATTATATTCCATTTCGTTAAATTTCACATTGCGTGTTGTTGCAAATAATTCGTGACTAGGACCGATCATATTAGTGTTTGGAACACTACTACCACTTATTTTACTAATTTGAGGACTACTTTTTGGGAAGTTTCTACTAAATTCACTTAAAAACCAAAATGCTTTATTTTCAATTGTTGCTACTTTCCATTTTTCAAACTTAAATGAATGCTTCTTCGTTCTTGTTTCATTCATCAGCTTAATTTGAACATTATTTGAATATGGAAATAAGTAAAACTCAAAATGTTCATTTTCTTTTTTCAAATTTGATAGATTACTATAGATTTCATCAGTATTTACTTTTTTGCTTTCATAACGATATGTTTTAGCAGGTTTTATTCTAATTTTAAATTTAACAACGATTCCTAGTAAACCTAGTGATACACCAATTGCCCTAAAAAGATCTGTGTTTTTGGTTTTTGAACAGTCTAGTATGTCCCCAGACGGTAATACTACCGTCATCTCTTCAATTTGTGTTGATAATATTCCGTGATTAACGCCTGTACCGTGAGTGCCAGTTAAAAATGCTCCAGCAATCGATTGAACATTTATATCACCTAAATTTTCTTGTGAGTAACCTGATTCATACAATTCAAATCCAAGTTGCTCTAATTTAGTACCCGCCCAAACTTCAGCAGTTTGTTCTACTTTATTAATTGAAATAACGCCACTTAAGTTATCTAGTGAAATTAAATAGTCATTTGTAGCTATAAGAGGTGTAAATGAATGACATGATCCAACTACTCTTATTTTTCTTCTTTCCGAGTTAGCCATGCTAACGATGTTTACAACATCTTCAATCGTTGTTGGGTACATTACTTGTTTCGGATTAAATTTGACACTTCCAGACCAGTTTTTCCACAACATACTTTTCATAGGAAGCACCCCCGATCTCCTCGGTATGTTGTGAAACGGTCAATTATTTTATTTTTACTGACAACATAAAGCTCTGAAAATCGCTCAGCAATCTCACCAGCTTTACTTGGTCTAAATAAAATTGCATCGCCTATTTTTAAGTCTTCATGACCTGAGTAATAAACTGGTGTTTGCACTTCACCCGCACCTTCTAATGGCAATAAGGTACAATGAGTTGGTGAATATGGAGTTGGCAATTTCTCTTGCCCTACTGCACCTGATGCTATAAACCCTCCACTTGTACATGTGAAAATTTTATCTGCTGGTTTTCGAATAATTGGTAATGCAAAACCAATTGCTGGTTCGTATTGAAAGCTCCTGTACTTATCAAATAATGTTGGTGAATAAAATCCTGACCCAACCGTAACTTCTGTAACTACTTTTTCATTCGAAGTTGATTGAAGACTTCCTGTCCCACCACCATTTACAAAATCAAGTTGATATCCATCTTTTTCAATATATTTAACAATATCTTTTCTTCTTTTTGCAATTTCACTTAAGGATTTCTTTTTAAGATATTGAATGACTTTATTTTTTATAAACCTATTTTTTGCATCGTCGCCAACCCCAGCAATTTGGGCTTCATATCCCATAATTCCTTCTAAGCGAACATTCAATGATTGCAAAATATGTGTGAGTATTGGTACTAAATCTCTTGTATTTTTTATCGGTGACCTTCTAACTCCAAAATGAAACCCCAAATAAGAAGTGCTCATATCAACATCAATACAAAGAGGAATGACAACCTCATTTTTTGCTGCAACTTTTTCAATCATGCCGATTTGTTCCGTCTCATCAACCATACAAATAATTTTTTTACCTTTTTTTATTTGTAAGGCAATTTTATTTAAGCCACTTACATCAACAGTTGGATAGCCCATTAACAAATTATCAAAACCATTTTCGGCAAGAAAGTCTGCCTCATGTGGGCTATAACACATTAACCCCTCAAAACATTCATCGCTTTCTAAAATATAATTTAATACTTGTACACTACGAATCGACTTTGTAGCAATCCTTATTTTTTTACCGTTTGATTTTTTTGCAATATCATCAACATTTTTAACAAAAGCATCCCAATCTAAAAAAGCACATGGCATAGACATTTTAGTAAAAACCGATCGATCGACCATTTATTCACCTGTCCCTATCCCTTAGCATTTTTATTATTAATTTATGCGAAACTTGAATTAATAAGAATAAAAAAAATTACATAGAATATGCTCCATGTAATTTTTAAAAATCGATAAACCCTTTTAATACTTGTATAGTTAAAGGACTTTGCAATCTTACTGAACTATTTGATTGATTTAAGCTCACATTTGACATAGGAATACCGTACCAAAGTACCTCATTGTCAATCATAATAAACGGTTGAACTTGATCTTTTTTAATAAATCTTCTATTTTTTTGTTTTTCGAAATGAGCTTCACTTATAAATAAAATTGGAATTTCGATTTCGTTTATGATTTTTCGAATTTCCAATGACATAGTTGATAAATTTGGCATTGAAACAACTATATTTTTATTTGCATTTTTTAAATCATTCACTAATTCAGTTATGCCTTCAGTTGAATCATTAAAAAATAATTTCAACCTCTTAGAAATACTTTTCGTAAATAGTTTATTGAATTCTTCTTTATCCACTTTGTGATCATGGTTAACTTGATATTGAATTAATTTATTGATCGCTTTATTTGGTTTTGTTTTATTTTTGACAAAAGGAATATCTGCAATATGAATAAATTTGCCTCTCGCCCTAGTTAGTGCAACATTTATTAATCTCTCACTATTTTGGTCTGTTAGTAATAATCCAGGCGAATATTGTGGATATGTATCAACAGAATCAAAAATGATCACATCGCATTCCGCTCCTTGAAATCGATGGACTGTTGCGATTTGAATTGGTAATTCTCTATATTTTGTTTTACCGATTATTTCTTTATGTAGAGCAGCAAGTAATTTTGCTTGAGCTCTATATGGTGTGACAATACCAATAGACAAAACTCCATCTACTATACTTGTAAGAATGCATTGGATGGCAATAATCGCGCTTCCTAAATTATATCTTGAATTTGTATTTGAATCTTTTAAAGCATATGTTTTTAGAAATTGTGAATTAATTAAACTATTTGCTTTCATAGGAAAAGGTCTATGCTTTGCAATTTCTTGTCTTCTTTTTACTGATGGGTGGTCAAATACTAATGATTGGTAAATTTCTTTATTCGTAAATCCCGATATGGCAGGATGCATTCTTCTTTGTTTATTTAGCAAAACTAAGTTAGGTAATGGTTCACCTTTTTCAATTTTTTGGACAATCCCCGTATGATGAAATAAATCTTCTTGAAGCCATTTCTTTACATAATCATTATGAAAACAAGACGCAATTGGTGGCAATTGTTTAAAATCTCCACATACGACAATTCGTTTTCCTAAAGTTGCAGCGAATGCAATTTGTGGTGTATATGCCATACTGATTTCATCAACAATTACTAAGTCAAACTGTCTTAAATAAATTAATGGATCAATTGAACATTTTGATAATGTAGTTCCAATTACTTTTGCTTGATCGATTAACTCTTTTTCTTTTTCACGGATCTCACTTCGAATTTTATTTAACTTATTTTGAATTCTACTCAGATCATTTAATTCTTGTTTCGAAGCCGCTCCCCTTCTTGCTTTTTTTAACATAGAATGCTTTCGTTCATCCAAATTTTCCAATTCATCATGGTTTATCTCACCACTTACTTCAACAAGCTTTGATGAAAGAATGTCTTCATGCTGTAGCAATACTTCATCTTTTGTATAGCCGTATCGGACGATTTCTCCACTTTTCCATTTTTCTTTCTGCTCTAATTCATGGATAACATTCTTCATTAAAACGTCCACTGCCGCATTTGAATGAGCAATAACTAATACAGATTTATTTTTTTCGTAATGCTTTAAAATAATCTTCGTTAAATTATATGACTTTCCAGTACCAGGCGGTCCCCAAATATAGGTTGTTGCATTATAAAAGGAACGGTAAATTAACTCCTGTATGACTGAAGTATCCTTTTTCATTTTAGTTAAATGCTTAGCAGTCGAATCAGCATTCATTAATTTCAGTATTCTTTTTTGTTTACCTCGATAATCTTTAATCTCCTCAAGTCGATCAATTAACTGATCTAATAACTCCCATGGCTCATTAAAAAGTTCAGCATATGGAATTGTCGTTTGGAAACTTTCATTTATTTTTATTTCGACTTGTGCTCCCTTAAATGATAACAACTCGCCTTGAAATTCTTGATTTTCTATTTTGATTCGAACAGGTGTGCCTTCTGGAACAAAAATTTCTGCATAAATCGTAAATAAGATTACCGTACTTTGTCCAATTTGATATAAAGGAGTTCCCTTTGAAAGGGTATAGCTCCTTCCCCCATGAAATTTCAGGTAATTTCGTTCTGCCTCAATTGCTGATTGCCATTCTGTAATTAAATTATTTACGTCACTAAGTTTATTAAGCATATATTTCACCTTACTAGTTTAAAAAATTTGAACTTATACTCCGCTTGTCCATTCACTTTAATTAGGTATAGATTTTTTTAATGCTAATTTTAAAAAGTCAATATAAACAAGTGCCTCTGCTGGTAAAAACACATCATTTCTCTTCACCCAGCCGATCTGAACTAGGTTTGCTCCTTCAAGTGGAATTGAGATAATATTTGGATTCATATAGTTGTGAACAATACAACCTGTTCCTAGATTATAGCTATCTGTATTTGAAAGAAGATTATTCATTGCCCCTCGATCTTGGAGATAAACAAGTTTTCCAATATTGTCTACATCAAGTGCTTCTTCTGCAAAGTGCAATAACATGTCATCATGCTGGTATGTCAAATATGGATAGTTAGTTAACTGATCTAATTTAATCGATTCAAGATGAGCTAATGGATGTTCTTTTCGCAAAAAGACGCGCTGTTTCAAAGTAGCAATAGGATTAAATGTTAGTGATTTTGACGTAAAATATCGTGCAAAAATATGTTTATTTAGCTCAGTTAGCGATAAAATTCCAAGAATACTTTTACAAGAATGAACATCTTCAATTACATCAGTCGTCTTACCTTCTCGAATCGCAAACTCATATTTCTGATCATCAAAATAATTCATTAAATTTGCAAATGCCTCGATTGCAAAACCATAATGTTGGGAAGAAATGGATAGCTTAGTTGAGTCAGTTGTTTTCTCTTTGTGAAAATGATGAACAACAGATTCCATTTGTTCTAAAAGCATTTTAGCGTAAAATAATAGTTCAGTACCATCTTTTGTAAAGACAACACCTTTATTCGTTCTATCTAAAATCATGATTTCTAACTCAGTTTCAAGATCACGCACAGCTTTACTAATACTAGGTTGTGTTACGAAAAGTGCAGTCGCTGCTTTACTAATCGAATTGTGCTTTGCAATCTCCACTATATATCGAAACTGCTGGAGTTTCATGTATTCACCGTCTTTATATATATTTTGTCGATTTTTTTGCTATAACTTTAATCTATAGCAAATGATTAAAAATTTCAATTTTACGGTTTGGGTGAAAAGTTTTAAAATATGTAATAACAAACAATCACATATGAGAGGAAGAAAAAAATGATTAGGGAAGCAACTAAAGAGGATTTACTAGACATTTTAACGATTTATAATGATGCAATTCTTAATACAACGGCAGTGTATTCTTATAAACCTCAATCACTAGAAGATAGAAAAATTTGGTTTGACCAAAAGATGCAAGAAGGTTTTCCAATCATCGTTTTCGAAATAGATGAAAAAGTGGCTGGATTTGCTACATTCGGCCCATTTAGAGCGTGGCCAGCCTATAAATACTCAATTGAACATTCTATTTATGTAAATAGTGAGTTTAGAAAAAAAGGCATCGGAACTTCTTTAATGAAAGAATTAATTGCCATTGCGACAAAAAGAGAATACATGACATTGATAGCAGGTATAGATGCTGAAAATGAAAAAAGTATTGCTATGCATAAAAACTTTGGATTTGTCCATTCAGGTACTATAAATAAAGCCGGATATAAATTCAATCGATGGCTTGACCTAGCTTTTTATCAATTAGAACTTAATGGGCCTAAAGAACCTGTAGAAGATTAAATAAACATTTAAAAAATATGAAGATAATGAAAGGGCATGTTTTGATTGTATTTTCAAAACATGCCCTTTTAATTTTATTTGAAACCGTTCAATTACTTATCGGTAAAAAAACTATTAATTATATAATAAATTTGCAATTAAAAGGACTAAAGTCGTAATTACAATAAATCCAATAAAAAAATATCCTATAAACCTGATCGCCCTTGGCTGTTTACCTAATTCTAAACTATTTCGTTTAAAAGGAATGACTCCTTGCATTTTTTGCAAATCTTCAATTGGTGAAAAGATTTTGTCATCCTCAACCATCACTTTGCTTTCGGGTTTTTGAGTTTCATAAATTTTTCCCATAGAAATTCACCTACTTTTTGAAGTTAATTGCATAGTTTATTAGTATTTTATTCCATTTCAAAAGATAAAATCCTTTAAGTCTCCTTAATAATCTATAAAGGACAGGTGAAGAGTTATTCCTATTTTTCGAAATCGGTTAATAGAAAGCATAAATACTTTTATACATATTTCGTAAAAACAACATATGTTATAAAAAATGCCACTACAAAGTACAAAACTCCAAGAAGCTTCTTTTTTTTGTGGATACTTAGTAAATTGTCAATTCCACTGAAAATCAACATACTCATGAGAAGTAATTGCTGATATAACTCGCTTCTTTTTGAACTGTCATTCCAAGTAAAACCAAGATAAATTAACAAACTAATGGCACTTATGATCGCTAAGATTTTAAAGATTTTTTTAATCATTCTGCATAATCTCCTTAATTTCATAAAGATATAATGTGGTTTTCCACGTTATCTTTTTTGATTGTTTTTTTATCTAATGATTCAACCCGCTTTTCAATAGACTATACATTAATCCACCTCAATACGACTCTTATAAAGACATAAATTTAAGAATTATAAAGATAAACCTTTATTTATACAAAAAAATGAGCCATTCGTTCATTTACGAAAGCTCATCCTTGTTCAATTTATTCAATCGATGCGATTGCTTTTTTACCAAATTGTTTTTTGTATAATTCTTTATATAAACCGTTTTCCATCAATAATTCATCGTGTTTGCCTTCCTCAACTATTTCTCCATCCTGTAGCACAATAATGTGATCAGCAGCCATAATTGTAGAAAGACGATGTGCTATAACAATTGATGTTTTATTTTTTAATAATCCTTGAATTGCACTTTGAATATAAAACTCTGATAAAGTATCTAATGAAGATGTTGCTTCGTCAAGAATGATGATTTCAGGATTTTTTAATAAAACTCGAGCAATTGACAGTCTTTGTTTTTCTCCACCTGAGAGCTTAATTCCTCGATTCCCTACAACCGTATCATATCCATTTGGTAACTCCATGATAAAATCATGTATATAGGCAGCTTTACATGCTTCAATGATTTCTTCATCTGACGCATCATCTTTTGCATATAATAGGTTTTCTTTAATCGTTCCATTAAATAAATAGCTATCCTGTGTCACAAGGCCAATATGAGATCGCAACGATTGGATAGTGAATTCCCTAATATCTCGACCACCAATTTTTATTGAACCAGAAGTCATATCATAAAGACGAGGTATTAAATTTGTAATCGTCGTCTTTCCTGCTCCACTTGGTCCTACTAAAGCTGTCATTGTACCAGACGGGGCTATGAAGGAAATGTTTTGTAATGCAGTTTTATCCTTTTGATAATTAAAAGAAACTTCTTCAAACTCAATATCTAGATTCATAACATTCATTTCAACTGCATTTTCTCGATCTTTAATTGTTAATTTCATATCAAAATATTCAAAAATACGTTCAAATAAAGCAATTGAGCTTGTGATATTGACGTATAAATTTGTTAATTGACCAACAGGTCCGTATAAACGGCCTAGTAAAGCGACAAAGCTAATGATTGCCCCAATTGTTATTTCACCTTGAAAATATAAATACCCACCATATAAATAGATTAACATTGGACCGATGCTAGTAAATGTACTTAGTATCATCATAAACCAGCGACCTGCCATAGATTCCTTTATTTTAAGATTAGTAGACTGTACATTAATTTCATCAAACATATTATATTCTCTTTTTTCTTTTGTAAAAAGCTTCATTAATAAGTATCCACTTATACTCAATGTTTCTTGTATTATATGATTTTGCTCACTCGTTTTTTCCTGTGTCTGTTTTGCAATACTCCATCTGATACTTCCCATTTTTCGAGTTGGAAGAATAAATAGTGGCACGATGATTAATCCTAATATCCCTAGCTTCCAATTCATTACCAGTAACGTAACAGCAGTAGAAATAAGAATGAATAGATTATTAGCAAAACTTACAATCGTACTATCAAAAACCGCTTTAACACCAGAAATATCAGCCGTCATTCGAGTGATTACTTCACCCTGCTTTACATTTGAATAAAATTGGAGTGGCATTTGCTGTAAATGAACATACATTTGGTTTCTCATATCGTAAATGATATTTTGAGCAACATAGGCATTTAAATAATTTTGCCACACGCCTAACAACCCTGAAATAATTGTCGTACTAAGAGAGGCGAGTACGAGATAAACTAGTAAACTTAAATTCTTATTTGGTAATGCGGTATCAACAATATGTTGAATAATAATAGGTGGTAAAATGCCTAGCACCGAAGTTACTAGTAAGATAAGCACCACAAGTAAAGTTTGCTTCCAATAAGGCATAAAATATTTCCCAATTCTTAGCAGCAATGCTTTTGTAATATTCGGTTTTTGTGCATTTTCATCAAATCGCATTCGACCAAATCCATGGGGACCCATTGGAGGTCCTCCACCAAATCCTGACATAATTTTCAACCCTTCCTAATTTCTAAAGTGTATTTTGCTCATTTAATAAATGAGTTAAGATTTGTTTTTGCATTCTAATAAGCGAATTAATCTCCTCTTCGGAAAAATGTTCCATAGAGCTTGCTAAACTCTTATATGCCTCTGACTCTTCGCGATAACATTGGCAAATAAGTATTCCTTCAGAGGTTAAAAATAATTGAGTTTCTCGTCGATCTACAGCCGAAGTTACCCTTTTTACGTAATTCTTTTTCTCCAACTCATCTATACTAATACTAACTCTGCTTTTTGCAGATAGTAACCTTTCAGTTAATTCTTTTTGTGTTAAACCTTCATTATTACGAATTGAATTCAATATAATTAACTGTTGAACAGTTAAACCTAGTTTAGTAGCCGTTTGAAAGCTTAACCTTTTTAGTTGGCGTGCAATTGAGAATAATGAGTTCGTTAAATCAATTGCTTGCTGCAGTTCTGACACGTATACCATCTCCTATATTAGTTCACATTATAAACTGTTTACTTTATAAACTAATAATAAACCTTAGAGTTTCTTTTGTACAATTAAAAGATGTTAATAAAGAAAAGTGTAGGTTCATTCAAATAACATTCACTTTATTGATATTTTCACCCTATTACATTTTCCATATAACAATATATTCTGTACAACTTAACCTGTCTCAGTTTTTAAAATATTCTTTCGATTATTTATATAGTATGATAAGAATTATCTAAAATTAAAGGTGGTTTTGAATTTGAAAGCAGTTCAAATTGATGAAGCAAAGCAATTATTTATTGACGATTATCCAATGCCTGCTTTAGGAGAAAATGAACTTCTTGTAAAGGTTCATGCAACAGCAATTAATCGGGCTGACTTATTACAAAAACACGGTAAGTACGCAGTACCTCCAGGTGCTTCTCCGATTTTAGGATTAGAAATGTCTGGCATTGTTGAACAAATCGGCGCAAATGTAGCGAATTGGAATGTTGGTGATCGCGTTTGCGGATTATTACCAGGTGGAGGTTATGCGCAATATGTTTCCATCCCTGCCGATTTAGTAATTCCAATCCCTGAACATCTTTCATTCGAAGATGCTGCAGCCATACCTGAGGTCTTTTTGACAGCATACTTAAATTTATTTGAGTTAGGTAAATTAAAAGAAAATGAAACAGTGTTAATTCATGCAGGAGCTAGTGGTGTTGGTACAGCCGCAATTCAGCTTGTAAGAGAACTAGGAGCAAAATCAATCGTTACTGCAGGGAATGAATCGAAGTTAGCTGCATGTACTGATTTGGGAGCAAACTATGTTGTAAATTATAAAAATGAGGATTTTAAAACGAAAGTTGAAGAAATAACTAATCATGCTGGAGTCGATGTTATTCTAGACTTTATTGGTGCATCCTATTTCCATCAAAATCTTCAATCATTAACAACAAATGGTAGACTGATATTAATTGGAACAATGGGTGGAATTAAAGTAAATGATGTGAACTTATTACCACTTTTAACGAAGAGAATTTCGATTATTGGAAGTACTTTGCGCTCACAAACGCTTGAACAAAAAATCCATTTAACGAATCAATTCAAAAAATTTGTCTTACCACTTTTTACAAATAATAAAATAAAACCAATAATCGATTCGGTGTATAGTTGGCATGAAGTAAATGAAGCTCATAGTCGAATGGAGAACAATTTAAACATTGGAAAAATAGTCTTGAAAATAGATTAAATAAAGAGAAATAAAAGGGGATAAAAATGGTCTTACTTGGTTCAATTGTCAACGCAGTAGCAATTATTTTTGGCTCATTACTAGGTGTATTTATTAAAAGAATTCCAGATCGAATGAAAAACTTAGTAACTCAGTCAATTTCATTAGTGATCATCGTAATCGGTTTTACATTAGCAATGAAAACAAATCAAATTCTAATCGTTGTTTTCAGCCTCTCATTAGGTGCGGTAGTCGGAGAATGGTTAGATATCGAAAGTAAATTAGATAAATTAGGTTTATTTATAGAAAGTAAATTCCATTCTAAAAATGAAGGATCCATTTCAAAAGGTTTTGTTACTTCAACTTTATTATTTTGTGTTGGTGCGATGGCCATACTAGGTGCGCTAGACAGCGGTCTTCGCCACAATCACGAAATTTTATATACAAAATCGATGATGGACGGTTTTCTATCAATCATTTTAACATCAACACTTGGTTTTGGCGTGTTATTTTCCGCTTTACCTGTTTTAATCTATGAAGGCTTTATTGCTATTTTTGCATCATTTGTTCCAAACTTAGTCACACAGCATTTACTGAATTCAATTATTGCCGAAATCTCAGGTACAGGCGGTATTTTATTAATCGCTCTAGGATTGAATTCATTAGGTGTAGTAAAAATAAAAATTGGAAATATGTTACCTTCCGTTTTATTTGCACTTATTATTGTATGTATCATTCAATTTTTCAAATAGAAATTACATATATTATTCACAAAAAATGAGCCCATTATAGTGGCTCATTTTTCATTTATGTAGATGTACTTTTTCTTAAAATAACCTTTATCTTTATGATATAAAATTAAGGCGATTAATAAGATTCCTGCAGCAAGCCAAACCGACTGATTCCCAATATATTTTGTTGAAATACTTCCAAATAAAGCTCCAAACGAAAAAGAAAGGATAATCACTAAAAACTCCTTAAATTTTGTTTTTGCTTCTTTGTCTTGATTTACAAAAGCGGTATACGCGGCCTGTGAAGCAATTCTTATATTACCGGTTGTCATTGTCGAATTATATGTCCACTTATCTAAATGAGTAAAAGTGGAAATTTGCAATGAAGATACAAATGAAATGCAAACAGTTACTACGATATTAGGTACACTACTTGGTAATACCCCTACTATTATTAATACTACACATTCTAAAATTAGAATTGAGCGTCTATAGCTGTATAAAAGCTCCCTTAAACGTGGATGCTTAACAGATTCAGCCACCAATACACCTAGAATAAATGCCAAGATTGGCAGTATGTAATCAACCGAATTCTTCCAATTCCCGTATGATAAATTGATTGCTAGTAGCACAAGATTACCTGTTTGTGCATTAGCAAATACACCGTCTCTACTAATGAATGTATATCCATCTAAAAAGCCACCGACTAAAGCTAACAAAAAGCCAAGATAAACTGAATTTGATGATAATGAAGGAATTATTTTTTTAGATTTCAATCAAAGATCTCCTACTATAAAGTTAAATTATCATTATCTTATCATTAGAATCACCATTATTATGTTTATAATTGTGAACATTCATCCTTCATTTCTAAGTTATTTACTAAAAACGAGGTCTGTTAACATGAATAGTAGTTTTCTTACGTAAAACATCCTTAAGTATTACCGCTGTTGGTTTTGAGTGGAATTATGATGTTCTTCTAGTAATTGCAGTTTCTCGATTTTTATTTGCACTTCAACTACTCTTCTTTTGCTACTTAATTTTCAATACACAAAAAAAGGCTAAATCCCCAGGATTTAGCCTCCAATCATTATGTAAAATCTAAATACTACCTATTAAAAACATAGTAAATAACGTAGAACCAACTAAAAAATCCGTGAACTATTGCCCAGAGAACTGATTTATGAATACTCCAAGAAATTGTAATAGCTAAAGCAGAACCAAACGTCATTGCACTTTTAGAGCCAACTGGAACATTGAATTTTTTTTCTGTCCGATCTTTCATACTCCAACTCCCATTTCCTATGAATCTATATTTCTATTTTATTCTTCATTGAAATGGATATACCCAATAACCATTAAGATTCTGTTAATTACATAATTTCAATTGGCCTATAATATCGGATGATTAATCATAAAGACAGTTAAATTTAGTTTTTCTAAGTTAATATCCCGCTAAAACATCAACAAAATAATAAAAGACGTTCAACTTAAAACTAGAACGTCTCCTACAGAATCATTTAATCATCTTAACCATATGGTCTTCATCATAAAATTCACCAGTTACAAACAAAGCTCTTTTTTCAGTTCCAAAACTTTCGAAGCCGACAGATTCATAAAGTTTTTTTGCAGAAATATTTGATGAAATGACTGCTAATTCAATTTGTAAAATATCTTCAATTTGAGTAGCATGCTGAATTGCTTGGCCTAAAACTTTCTTGCCTACTCCTTTTCCACGATAATTTGGATTGACGTACATGCCCCAAATTGTTCCTTTATGCTTCATTTTTTCAGAGCGTTTTTGGTAGAAGCCAGCAACTCCAACAAGTTCTTCCTCGTCAAATGCTCCTACGATAAAATTATCGAAGGTTTTAGGAAAATTATTTGTATGTTGTTCCATTGTTTTTAGTTCATATTCAGATATACTTTCTCCGAATGCTTCTGGCGATAGTATTAGTCCTTCTTTTCTTAAGCGTATAAATTCGGGTAAATCTTCAAGTGTAAGCTTGCGAATTTCCATCTGTTTATCTCCCTTCAAACTATTAAACTTTTAATATTTGTCAATTTCAAATATAACATATAATTCTGAAGTTTATGAATACAAAAAGACTTATCATTTTTATCACGATAAGTCCTTTTAAACAGATTAAAGTTTGATCGAGACAAGTTTCAATTCTGTCATCTCTTGAATTGCATATTTAATTCCTTCTCTTCCATAACCGCTCTCTTTTACTCCACCATATGGCATTAAATCAACTCTGAACGTTGGAACATCATTTACGAGCACTCCACCTACGTGTAATTTTTTAGTAGCGTATAATGCCCGTTGTAAGTTATCTGTATATACTCCAGCTTGTAATCCAAATCGACTATTATTTACTTCATTTATGGCATCATCAAAATTTTCAAAAGAATTAATAACAACGACTGGACCGAATATTTCTCTACAAGATACCTCGCTACTATTTTGAACATTTGTTAAGATCGTTGGTGTGAAAAGGCGGTCATCTACTACATTGCCACCGGTTACTAATTCGGCCCCGTCTTTTATTGCATTTTTTACCCAGTCATCTATTCTAGCAATATCCTTTTTCGAGATTAATGCACTAATATCTGTTTGAAGGTCTAATGGTGAACCTTGTTTTAATCGTTCAGTCGCGTTTTTCATTTTCACTATGAAATCTTTATATAGAGTATGATGTACAAATATGCGTTGCAACGAAATACATACTTGACCGTTATATATAAAAGCTCCCCAAACGCAGCGATTAATTATCTCATCTGTTAAATTAACTCCTTCGTCGATAATTAATGCTGAGTTAGATCCAAGCTCTAAAGTTACTTTCTTTAATCCCGCTTTATTTTTTAAAGATATTCCTACTTCAGGACTACCAGTAAATGTGATTGCTTTCACTTCAGGATGCTTAACTAATGCATCACCAATACTTGAGCCTTTACCTGTAATTAAATTAAATGCTCCTTTTGGTAAATCTGTTTTATCAATCATTTCTGCTAATGCAATAGCTGACAATGGGGTTTGGCTAGCCGGTTTTAAGACGATTGTATTACCTGCAGCAATTGCTGGGCCTACTTTATGCGCGACTAGATTAAATGGAAAATTAAATGGAGTAATTGCACCGATTACGCCCACTGGTTCTCTAACAGTGTAAGTAACTCGACCTTCGCCACCTACGACTGCATCTAGCGGTATCGTTTCTCCGTATATTCTTTTTGCTTCTTCAGCGGCAATTTTATAAGTAGCAATCGTACGATCAATTTCGCCTAAAGCCGCTTTTAATGGTTTAGATGCTTCTAATGCTAAAATCTCAGCAAGCTGTGAACGATTTTCTTTAAATTGTTCAACTAATTGCTCCAAAATCAGGCTTCTTTCATAAGATGTTAGTTTATCCATTTTTGATCTTGCGTTATTAGCCGCTATAATCGCAGCTTCTAAATTTTCAATAGTAGCGATCGGAATATCAGCCAAAATTTCATCTGAATGTGGAGCATAAAGCTTCTCATATTTTAGCCCCTCAACCCAGCTTCCATTTATATAAAATTGTTTTTTCATATTACTTCACCTCAGATACAAGTTGACTTACAACTTGATGTATTGATTGTTTGATTATATCTAGTCCTTCGTCTAATTCATCGTCTAAAATAGTAAGAGGTGTTAAAAAACGGAGAACATTACTATGAACACCTGCACTTAGTATAATGACTCCATTTTCACAACATCTTTTTGTTAGAGCTGCTACAAAATCTTTTGCTGGTTGGCCAGTAGCATGGTCTATAAATTCGATTCCTACCATAGCCCCTAATCCTCTAATATCGTAAATAATTGGATACTCATCCTTTAGTCCACTGAAAAACAATTTAATTTTTTCCCCTATCGCTTTCGCTCGAATCCAAAGTTTTTCATTTTGAATTTTTTCGATTACTGCAAGTGCTGCTACACAACCTAACGGGCTACCACCATAAGTTCCTCCTAACTCGCCAGGTGAAGCAGCATCCATAATTTCCAAACGTCCGGTAACCGCACTAATTGGTACTCCGGCAGCTAATGATTTTGACATTGTCAATAAATCTGGCTCAACCTCAAAATACGTTGAAGCGAATAATTCTCCCGTTCGACCAAAACCTGTTTGGATTTCATCTGCAATAAATAAGATTCCATAGGATTTACAAATAGTATAAATTTCTTTAACGAATTTCTTTGGAGGAACGATGAACCCACCTTCTCCTTGAACAGGCTCCATTATAACTGCTGCGATTTCATCTGGGGAAACATCAGTTAATAGAAAATCCTTAAACTGTGCAATACAAAAGTTTATATATTCGTCTTCTGATAAATCTTTTGGACGATTCGATAAATATGGGAATTGAGCTTTAAATGTAGCAGGGGCAAATGGACCCATTTTATATTTATATGGTTTTACTTTACTAGTTAAAGACATCCCTAATAAAGTGCGTCCATGGAACCCTCTTGTAAATGAAACGATACCTGACCTACCTGTATACTTCCTTGCAATTTTAACAGCATTTTCAACTGCTTCAGCGCCACTATTTAATAAAATTGTTTTTTTGGCAAAGTCCCCAGGCGTTATTTCTGCTAATTTTTTTGCTAAATCAATATATGGCTTATACATCCCAACATGAAAACATGAGTGTATTAATAAATCTGTTTGATTTTTAATCGCTTGTACAACATTCATTGGAGTATGACCTACATTTAATGTTCCGATTGCCCCAGCAAAATCTAAAAATTTATTTCCGTCAACATCCTCAACGATTGTACCATTAGCCTTTTCTACAAAAACCGGAGTATTATTACCAACTCCATTTGGAACAAATTGATTGCGTAATTCAATTAACTCTCGCCCTTTTGGTCCCGGGACTCCAGCTAGGACATTAACAAATTTTCGATTTTTGCTCATGTTTTGCTCTCCCTCTTCATATATTAACTGATTAAAATTTTTAGCTTCATTACTAATATACTCGTATTTAACTATTTAAGAATGAAATTAATCTAAGTTAATGAAGAAGTAGAGCTAGTTATAGCATCAATAATTCGCGTATATCTTCTTCCGTTAATGAAGTTAATGAATTTGACTCAACAATTTCTTCAATTAACTGTTTTTTCTTCGCTTGAAGTTCAGTCATTTTCTCCTCAATCGTTCCTTTTGAGATCAGCTTTATTACTTGAACATCATTCAATTGCCCAAACCGATATGCTCGATCTGTTGCCTGATTTTCAACGGCAGGATTCCACCAATTATCGTATAAAATAACGGTATCTGCTCCTGTTAAATTCAGTCCAACCCCACCTGCTTTTAATGAAATAAGGAAGAAGTCATTTTCACCAGCATTAAAACGATCGCATATAGAAAGTCGTTCTTCTGAAGGCGTTTGGCCATCTAAATAGAAGAATGGCTCTCCCATTTTAGCAAACTCTCTACCAATTAATTCAAGCATTTTAGTAAATTGAGAGAAAATCAATACTCTTCTACCTGCCGTTTTTGACGCTTCTATAATTTGAAATAACTGTTCAAATTTTGCTGAACTGCCTTCATATCCTTCAATAAACAGGGCCGGATGACAACAAATTTGCCTTAAACGAGTTAATCCAGCTAAAATTCTTATATGATTTTTTCCTAATGTAAACTTATCAACTGCTAAATGTTTTAAGGTGTCATGCCTTAGTTTTGCTAAATATGCTGCATATAACTTCTTTTGCTCTGGAAGCAATTCAACAGATTCATTCGATTCGATTTTTTCTGGAAGTTCTTTAAGTACGTCTACTTTTAGTCGCCTTAGTAGGAATGGTCGAACTTTTTTAGAAATCGTTTTTCTCGTAAGATTACTAAATTCCTTCAAACCGCCAAATAACTCTGGAAAAACAACATGATAAATCGCCCAAAGTTCTTCAAGTGAATTTTCAATAGGAGTTCCTGTTAAAGCGAATCTTTGATCAGCATTTATCTTTTTAACAATCTTCGCTGTTTGAGTAAAAGCATTTTTAAAGCTCTGTGCCTCGTCAAAAAAAACCGTATGGAACTTTTGTTTTTCATACCATTTAATATCATTTCTTAGAAGCGAATATGAGGTAATGATGACATCAATATGCTCTATTTCATTTTGTAATTTCAATCTATTATTCTTATTTCCGTCTATTACGATTGCTTCTATTTCTGGAGCAAATTTGAAGAGTTCGCTTAGCCAGTTATACGTTACTGCCGTTGGACAAACAATAAGAATTGGTGCATTATTTGAACGGATGTCCTTTAACACCGATTGAATATACGTTATGCTTTGTAGTGTTTTACCTAAGCCCATATCATCTGCTAAAATACCACCGAATCCGAATTTAGCTAAAGTTTTCATCCATTTGTATCCATATATTTGGTAGTCTCTTAAAATATAATGTGGAGTATTTGGAACCTCTATCTCTACTTCATTCGGATTTACTAAGCTTTCGTAAAATTGATTGAACTCGTACCCAGTTTTAAATAAATTAGTTTCTTCTATAGTATTTAATAGATTTAGTCCATGTTTTAATGGTACGTTCAATACACTTTCATAATCTAATTCTTGAGAAGGAACGGCATTTAAAAAACGTTGAATTTCCTGTAACTCTCTAGTCTCAAGTGAGAATAATGTACCATCTTTTAATCGAAAGTATTTTCGTTTTTCTTTTAATGCTAGGATTACTTCTTTAATTTGTTTTTCAGGAATATCTAAATCAAATTTAAATTCTAGCCAATTAGTTCGTTCTTTTTTTATATTAACTCGTATTTGCGGCTTCTTATTTTCTTTAAAAATTCTATTTCTCACTGCAGTTGTTGCATAAATTTCGGTTAGTTTTTCTAGTTTAGGTACAATATGTCTTAAAAACTCATATTCCAGCTCTTCATTTTGTAAAAAATAGCCACCTTCTGTTTTTGAAAAAGAACTATCCTCCATTAGCTGTAAAATCTCTAATTCTTTTTCCTCATCTCTAATTAAAGTTTTACTAAGCTTTGGTTCTCTTTTATCAAGTGGATTAATCACAATTCGATCATAATGAAATTCAAGACCTGCTAAAAACTTATTTTTTACTCGATCTAAATATAACTTTGAGATTAGTGGCGTATTTGAAAATTGATTTGATAAAGTCGGCGGAATATTAACTTTGCCAAGCTTTTTTAGACCTGGAATAACTTGTTCGAAGTATAAAGGAATTTGATCAGGTATAATTTGAATTTTTTCAGAAGTTGTTTTATTAACTAATTGTTTTAATTCCACAAGTCGATTAAAATCCTCAATGGTTAAATTATATATTCTTCCATCATAAATGACTTTAGAATAGGCCTCTAGTATGGTTAATTGATTGATCCCATTTGCAGTTAATGTGTACTGGCCATTTAAGAGTTCAAATTCAAATTTTAAAGGTAATTCCTCTTCAGAAAACGAAATTCCATGATAAATATTGCCGTTTTCAATTACTTTTACATTATTCGTAGTCGTTAATAAATTGATTAATTCATTAAAAATTGATGGGGATATGATCATATAATCATTCGAAAATATTGTCGTTTTATTCATATATAACGAATCAATAAACATAATCTCATCATCTAATAATTTTATTAATTGTTCCCATATCGAATTTACTTCATCTTTCACACAATGGAAAAGAGAATCAAATATAAACTCAGTTGATACTTCACTTGGTTTTCCCTCTTTTATGCTCCATAAAAACTGTCGTATATTTTCTACTTTTTTCGTTTTAGAAATCATTGAAATACCTATCATTTTAAAGCCATTTTTAATCTCAACTACTTCACAAACGAACTCAAAATCAACAATCTGTCTATTTTCAAAATGTCTTTGTTGTTTTGTTTTTCGAACCATCTTTTCATTAAATAAAGCTAAAATACCATTCGACATACTCATATTGTTATTTTCTTTATTAACTACTTCAGGAAAAACATCTATTTTCTGGTTCTCATAAATTGAAATGAGAACAGCAGCTATGTGCTGACAATCTGTTTTAATTGATGCTAGTTTTGGGCAAGTACATGTGCAATAAAAATCCCCATTTTCTTCTTTTGTAACATTAACAGTAAACTTTTCAAATCCTTCTACGTTTGCTGTACATGTATTTTTAGTATATTTTTCAATGATCACTTTGTTTGAGCGATAAAAAGAGTCTCCCCTTTTGAAGGAGACAATTCCGCATCGTTCTTTAATTATTTTATGACTAATCAATATATCCAAACAATTGCTCCTTTTCTTTTGCTAAACTAATACTTCTATTTTATCATTTATTGTCTTTTTTTCTAAAAAATTGCTTTTGAGTAAGCAAAAAAGAAGCCATTTTTATGACTTCTTTTTGTAATCATCCTTATTTTTGTTCTACAATCCCATGCCTAAAAGCATAAATAACAGCCTGTGTTCGGTCTACTACTTCTAATTTTGTCAGTATATTACTTACATGTGTTTTAACTGTTTTTAAAGAAACAAATAAGGCATCTGCGATTTCTTGATTTGATTTACCTTCTGTCATTAAGTGGAGCACTTCTTGTTCTCGAGCCGTTAAATCATCATGTAATTCACGCTGAACAGACTTTCTCATTCGACTCATCATTTTCCCAGTAACGACTGGTTCTAAAACCGAACCACCTTTATGAGTTGTTCGAATTGCGTTTGCGATATCGCTAGCTCTTGACGTTTTTAGCATATAACTAATTGCTCCTGCATCAATTGCTGGATATACATTTTCATCATCTATAAAGCTTGTGACAATAATTATTTTCGCTTCAGGCCATTTAGAAATGATCGACTTTGTCGCTTCAATCCCGTCCATTCCTTCCATCACTAAATCCATTAAAATGATATCAGGGCGTTTTTCCAGTACAAGCTGAACACCATCTTTTCCATTACTAGCTTGACCTACAACTTCAATATCAGATTGAGTACTTAAATATGTAGAAACACCCATACGTACCATTTCATGATCATCTACTAATACAACTTTAATCATTTTGCACACCTCTATTCAATTACGGGAATTTTTACTTCAATTTGTGTTCCTCTATTTGGAACACTGACAATTTTTGCAGTACCTCCAACTTCTGAAGAACGTTCACTAATTGATTGCAATCCATATGAACCAGTTTTACGATTATCAACGTTAAAACCGATTCCATCATCAATCATTCGTACTAACACAAAATCCTCAATTTTTCTAATCCGTATTTCAAATGTTTTTGCATTTGCATGTCTCAAAGTGTTTGATAAAGCTTCTTGAATAATTCTAAACAAATGATCTTCCACACCTTTTGACAGTGAAATATCATCAATTTTCCATTTTAATTGAAGTGCTTGACGATTTGTTAGTTCAGTTAAAAGCTTTTCAACACCTTCTTTTAAGCTTTTCCCTTCTAACTGAACTGGTCTTAGATGTAATAAAAGTGCACGCATTTCTGATTGAGCATTAATAGCCATTTTTTCAATATACTGTAGTTGTTCTTTGAAGGTTGTTTCACCAAGTTCATTTATAGCCGAAATCATCATGGAAATTGCAAATAATTGTTGGCTAACAGAATCATGTAATTCCCTAGCAAGTCTATGTCTTTCTTTCGTTACAACATCTTCAATTGTTTGAGATTCCATTAATTTCTTTTCATCGACTAGTTTTTGAACAGTCTTTCTTGAATCCTCTATTTGTTTCGATATTTTTTGAATCTTCAATTCGATTTCATTATCAATTGAACGAATTGGAAGTTCAGTTTCTTTATGATAAATTCCATTTTCTGCCTTTGTTAATCCTTTTAATAAGGCTTTTTCATTATGACGAATTGTACTTAAAACCGCTGTACTATAAACAATTGATATAATAATAATTGCTATAAAAATAATTAATATTAAAGGAAAATTTCCAATTTTATACAAAAATAATTTATCTAGAAAAGTATGATCAATGAAATAATAGACGATTCCACAAATTAAAATACAAGACGTAAATGCGGCCAGACAAATTGATAAAAAGATACCTTTATCGATTTTCATTTATTTGTCACCTCTATATTTCCGATCGCTAAAGAAGTAACAATTTTAATCTTTCTAGAAGCTTCTTTATAATCATTAGAAGTAAATTTACAATTTTTATTAAATCCGCTTATTTCATTTTTAAGTATATTAATTTTGCCAAATAAAGTTGCATGGTGAATTGAAACTTCTAAGTCATATGGTACATACAAGCTAATGTTGCCTATGATCCCATTTAATACTAAAACTGTTTCACCTTCTGGAATAAAAGACTCGGAAAGATCAATTGTGACATCTCCAATGCCAAAATAATAATCCACATCATCCAATTCAAACGTGTCATTTTTCAAATGGATATTTGAGAAAAAACGATTTGAAATAAGTGTACTTGTTTGAAATACACCTGTATTTGTAGTTTCAACAATATTTGGTACGATTACCTTTTCATTAAACTTCGAATTAACAAAGATTAAGTATCCAATATATATAACGATAAATGATAGTACTCCTAGTATCGATTTTAATTGAAAAACATTACTGATGAATAAAATAATCCCACCAAAAAATGCAATATTTGCTGATGTAGAAGGATAAACTTTGCGTTTTTTAGCCCCGTATTGGAATAAATAAATCCCTACTGCAGCTGCAATTATCGCAAAAGGATTCATAAATAAATCAAATAACAATCCTATTCCTGCGATTATGAACAATAATCCGGTTAATTCATTGCTAGTCAACCGTCTAAGTCGCTTCATATACTTCTCCTCTATTCACTAAACTAACTTGTTAATAGCAATTGAAGCCTTTGTTATTAACTATTCTACTATGTAGTTTATCTATTTTTTATTAATTATGACACAAACTTAAGTATTGTCTTGTCTCGGTCTTAAGACTGAGATTTTTAAAGTAAAATCCTTTTATTTTTCATACTCATAGACCAATTTTGAATTAGTTCATACCGTAAAAAAATTTGTAATTTAAGGAGTATTATTTTTCATGGTAAAGGAAGTTGAATGATGCTGATTTCCACTACAGGATTCTCGCTTTCCATGGGGCGAGATTCTTTTAGCCTCCTCTGCTATGCCTAGGCCACTGAAAAAGTAAATTTTAATTTAAAATTACTTTTTCGGAAAAATCAATTCCCATAAAAACCTTGTTTTTTATAGTTAATGTGGGAATGATTGGCCATTTTACATCCCATTTTAGAGACAAAAGTGGGGATGGGAAATTTAGGGAATTGGACTTTTTCAAAAATCATGGCGTTTTTCAGTGGCCTCGCTATGCCTGCGGGGTTTCAGCCCTCCATCTTTTTGAATACAAAGCTATCTTTAAAAATGTTATTAAAAGAAACAATACAAATCCTATTTCTACTAAAATAAATAGAAAAACTTCTCAAAGAAAAAGAAGAGTATAAATACTCTTCCCCTCTTATTTATAAGACTTGCTATTCATCATTTTGCTAACTTTTTTCCACTTTTCTCTTTCTTGTCTAGCGAGTGATGCGTCTTGTTTGCGTTCAGCGTAAGCTAGTTCTTTCATAAGTTTGCGATAGCTTGTGAGTCTTTCGGGTTCTAAATCACCGTTTTCAATTGCTCGATTAACTGCACAGTCAGGTTCTTTCGAATGTGTACAGTCTGAGAATTTACATGATTTAGCTAGTTCTTCTACATCTGTAAATGTTGAGCTAATATGTTCTTCTCCACCCCAAAGTTGTAACTCTCGCATTCCTGGTGTATCGATTACCATCCCGCCTGATGGTAAGAAGAATAATTCACGATGTGTTGTAGTATGTTTACCGCGGTCATCACCTTCACGAACATCTTGGGTGATCTGCTTCAACTCACCAATTAACGCGTTTAATAACGTAGATTTACCGACACCAGATGAACCAAGTAATGAAACAGTTTTTCCGAATGAAATCAATTGCTTTAGCTCTTCAATTCCTTCACCGTTTGTACTATTAACTGAGAAAATTGGTACTCCAAAAGCAATCTCTTCTACTTCTTCCATTTTACCCGGTAGATCAGTACATAAATCCTTTTTTGTTAATACGATAATTGGACTTGCTCCACTATCATATGCAACCAGTAAATATCGTTCTAATCTTCTTATATTAAAATCGTTATTTAATGCCATAACTAAAAACACATAATCTATATTTGCAGCTACAACTTGTTCTTCAATTTTTATGCCGGCAGATTGTCTTGAAAATTGGCTTAATCTTGGTAACACTTTTTGAATAATTGCTTTATTTTCACCATTTAAAGGTTCGATCACAACCCAATCTCCAACTGACGGATAATCACTTTTTACATTTGCTTGGAATTGAAATTTCCCTGATACTTCTCCAGTTAACTCACTTTCTCCATCATGTAACTTATAAATTTGTCTTTGCTCAGATATTACTCTAGCAACAACTGTATTTTGATCCATTTCACCGAACGATTCTTTCCAACCTAATTGTTCTAAATTCATTTATGTCCTCCAATTATATAAGGACAATAGTGAAGATTTACTTCATTTTTTGTCCCTTCATTTTCACCTGTTTTTGAACTAAATTAATTAACTTTCCCATAATTCATCACTCCGTTTCATTTATAGTACTTTCAGTATATCCAAAATTTTGAAAATCGTCCATATGAATTAATTGAATATTAGCAAAGGACATAACATTCTATTTGATTCGACATATTTAGACAATTACCAATTTTTAGGTTAATTAAACTTTTATAATATTAAAAGAAAAAATAATAAAAACCCTTGAAATATTTCAAAAACTTATTATTATTTAAATATAGGTCTTTTTGTTTAGACCAAAAATATCCGGTCATTAGACATAGTCTTTAAAATATTGATTTAATAAGAAAAATCAGTATTGCAAGATTTGTCTGACAATATAAAAAACTTTACAGAGATAAGCTATTATGTGTTATACTAAAATAGTAAATTGATTCCGCGATTTTTTTTTGAGGAATCTTATATAAATTTAGTAGAATTGCGCTGTTGAAAAATAGTTAAAATTTTTTTAACTTAAATTGTCGAAATTTGTAGAATATGTAATTTATTTTTAGACTAAATTGACAGAATAGTACATGAATTTACGACAATAAATATTCATACAGAGAATTACACAAAATAGCACTTATGAGGGAGGAATTTGAATGAGCGTAGCAACACAACAAAAAAACGTTTCATCAAACGAGCAAAAACCGAAAACGAAACACCCGCCTGGCCTTTACCTATTATTTGCAACAGAGGCTTGGGAGCGCTTTAGCTACTATGGAATGCGTGCACTTTTAGTTCTTTATTTAACAACAACTGTTGTTCAAGGTGGACTTGGATTTAAAGATGCTTGGGCACTTCAACTTTATGGATTATTTACTGGACTTGTATATTTCACTCCAATCATTGGTGGTTGGATTACAGATAATTTCCTTGCCAAACGTCGTGCTATTACTCTTGGTGGTATTATTATGGCAGCTGGTAACATCGCTTTATTTGGTATTCATTCTTCAACTGGTTTATACCTTGGATTAATTTTAATGATTATCGGTAATGGTTTCTTCAAGCCAAACATTTCAACAATTGTTGGTGAACTTTATGAAGGAGATGACCCACGTCGTGATGGTGCATTCACAATCTTCTACATGGGAATCAACTTAGGTGCTTTCTTTGCGCCATTCGTAACTGGTTATTTAGCTCAAACTCTATTTGTGTCTAAAAATGCTGCTGGAGCTGATATATTTGGTTACCGTTATGGTTTCTTAGCAGCTGCGATTGGTATGATTATTGGACAAATTATTTTCAACTTATTAGCTTCAAAATATCTTGGTGATTTAGGTACAAAACCTAGTGCTAAGGTGATCAAAGAGGGTAATAAAGCTTCTGTTAAGGATGTTCCTCTTACAAAGAAAGAAAAACAACGTACTACAGTTATCTTTATCTTAGCTGCATTCGTAGTATTTTTCTGGGCTGGATTTGAACAAGCTGGTTCTTCATTAACACTTTATACGGAACGTTTCTTGGATCTTAAAGTTGGTAGCTTCAATGTACCATCTGCATGGTTCCAATCTGTAAACCCATTATTCATTATGCTATTCGCTCCAGTTGTATCTGCTATCTGGATTAAATTAGCAAGAAGTGGTAAAAACATTAGTGTTCCTGCGAAAATGGCAATGGGACTTATCCTATTAGGTGTTGGTTTCGCATTCACAATTATGGCAGTAATGAAAACAGGTTCAGATCCAAATCATATTACTGTAAAAGCAAACATGATGTTCATGGTTATGACATATTTCTTCCATACAATTGCTGAATTAGTACTTTCACCAGTTGGTTTATCAGCAGTATCTCGTTATGCACCAGTTAAACTTGCTTCATTATTAATGGGTGTATGGTTATCATCAAGTTTCATTGCAAACTTAGTTGGTGGTCAATTAGCTGCATTTACAACTACTTTAGGTATGTTACAAGTATTCTTAGTAGTAGGTGGAGCTGCAATCTTAGCAGGCTTAATCTTACTTGCATTATCACCAAAACTTGCAAGAATGTTAGACTAATTAATAAAATTAAAAAGCACTCGAAAATTCGAGTGCTTTTTTTATTTACCAGTACTACCAAAACCACTTACTCTGTCTTCACCAGTGATATCATCATCAGCTAATAGGAATTTTTGGAAAACTGCTTGTCCAATTCTCTCTCCCTTTTGAATGATAACAGGCTCTTTTGACACATTGATTAATTGCATCATGATATGTCCATCATTTGAAGGATTACTGTAGTAATCTGAATCGATCACTCCTACCCCATTTCCTTTCATTAATCCTTTTTTTAATGGTGTAGACGATCGAACAAATAATGCTAAGAATTCGTCTCTTTGCATATATGCTTTTAGTCCTGTTGCAATTAATTTTATTTCATTAGGATTTATAATTGTTTCTTCGATACATTCAATATCATACCCAGCTGCATGTGTAGTTGCTCTTTTTGGTAGATTAACACCGCAGTCTTCAAATCCTTTTGCTATTTCAAATCCTCTTACTTTTTCCAATACTTTCACCCTTTACCATTTATTCCAATACTAGTGTAACATAGAATTAAGCAGGTTCAAGGAAAAGAAGGGAATGGATGGTCTTTTCTCAGTACACATGCCCTTATAGTCTCTCCTTTTGGTAAAGCACCGGACCTGTTATTCATTTTTACAATGCTATTATCGTTTAATCACATAATAATCCTGTGTATTATATTGTCTAAATCCACAACCTGTATATAATTTCTTCGCGTTACTATTTTCAAGCGCTACTTCTAAATGGATTTCGTTTCCAATTTTATTTTCTTTTTCGATGATTTGAAGTAATGCATTTTTACCATAACCTTTACCTTGGTATTCTGGTAGAATTGCAAAACCATAAATCCAACTTTCATTATTTTCACGTAAAAGGCTCAATTTACCGATTTTTTCATTATTTACTTCTATTATATATAGTGCACGATCAGGCTCATTTAAAATGCGTTGATTATATTTTTCTGCATCATTTTTTTCAAATCCAAAACATACAACATCTAATCTTGATATAAATGCAAAATCCAGTTGTACTGCTTTAGTGAAAGTAACAATCGGTGTAAATTCTATTAGTTCTTGTTCTTTCCAAACCATTTGATATTCAGAAAATGAATATGTACAATCTTCTTGTTTTTTAATAAATTCTTTTGCTGTTTTTGATACTTCTGGAGCGTTTAATAATATTGTACTAACTGGTGCTAAATTGTTTAATGCTTCATTTAATAAGTTTGAAAATATTCCTTTTCGGCGAAAACTCGGGTGAACCATACCACAGATTTCAACTTTTTCACCAAAATAGTATGTTGCTAAATAACCTGCTAGTTGATCTTTATCATAATAAAAGAAATCTTCCTTTAAATCGTTCTTCCGATTTCTTAGCATCTCCCAATTTAACTTTAAATTTATTTCTTCAAATTTTTCGCATTCATCTTGTAATTGTTTAATTTCAATTAATTGTTTTTCAGTAATCAATTATTTCACCTTTTTCTTAAATTATTTCAAAAGCAATTATTCAACAATTTTTTCGATTCCCAGTAATGCCCGTTAAATTTTCTTTATTTCTTCAAGAAGTACTTCTAGAGCATTACTTTGATTCGATGTTTTCAGATTATTAATAAAAACATCCCTTTTGTTTTGGAGTTCTTCAATAGATTGTTGGAGTGTTTTTATTGTTAAATCTTCTTCCTCTAACATTAATGCATATCCTTTTTCTTTAAAGGATTTAGCATTTAATATTTGATCACCCCTACTTTGATTTTTCGTAAGGGGAATGATTAACATAGGTTTATGTAATGCTAAAAATTCAAATATTGCATTTGAGCCACCTCTAGTAATAATCATTTGAGATGCTGCTAATAGGTCTGCAAGTTCATCATGAACGTATTCAAACTGCTTATATCGTTCAATATTTTGTAAACTTTCATCCACATTACCTTTTCCACATAAATGAACAATCTGGTAATTTTTCGTTAATTCCTGTAAAGAATCTCTAACAGTTTCATTTATTTTCTTTGCACCTAAGCTCCCACCCATTACCGTTATAATAGGTAGATAACTTTTAAAATTAAGATAGTCGATCCCTTTTTTTCGCGAACCATTTAAAAGTTCTTTTCGGATTGGTGAACCAATTGATGTCGTCTTACTTTTTGGAAAATAATTTTTAGCTTCTTCAAATGAAGTAAAAATCTTTGTGGCAAATCGTTGTGATATTTTATTAGCAAGCCCTGGAGTCATATCACTTTCATGTATAAAAATTGGTATTTTTAATGTACTAGCTGCTATTATGACGGGTACAGAAACAAAACCACCTTTTGAAAAAACTAGACTAGGTTTCAGTTTTTTTAAAACTTTTCTAGCATCAAGGCAACCTTTTAGTACACGAAATAGATCAACAACATTTTCAAAATCAATATATCTTCTTAATTTACCACTTGAAATGCCATAATATGGTACATCAATTTTATTGATTAACTCTTTTTCAATTCCTTTTCTAGATCCGATATAGCGTATATCCCATTCATTTTTACTCAATTCATTAATAATCGCAATATTTGGTGTTACATGCCCAGCTGAGCCACCACCTGTAAATACAATCGTTTTTTTAGACATAATAACTCCAATCTAGTAAATAAGTCCGTTTATTTACTAATTAAATTAGTCAAATTTTTTTACATACCCAATACTGCTATCTACATAACCTAACCTTTTATAAAAACGATGAGCTACTTCCCTTTCTTCTCTTTTACCGCTAGTTAATCCAATTCCTAAAGCACCAACGTCTTTAGCCCATTTTTCAGCTTGTGCGATTAATTGTTTTCCGATTCCAATTTTCCTGTGCCGCTCGTCAACAACAAATGCAACAATTCGTACACTTACTTCATTTCTTTCGTAAAAATGCCCTCTAAATAATCCAACCATACCTACTATTGTATCATCTACTTCAGCTACAATAGTAAAATAATGCGGATTATTCTTTATTTTCTCATATCTGACCCTCATTTCCTGTTCAGTAGTAGGATAACCTAATTGGTTCATAAGACTAGATAGATCATGTACATCTCTTTCTTTCACTTCTCTTATGATCATTTCTGCACCTCTTTTATTCAGCGTTCGATTGATCTCCTAACTATCTTTATGTTTCTTTCTAGTTAAAAAATGCTTATTTTGATAAAGTAAAGTGTTCCTAAATTCACGAACATTGTATGGAATAGAAACCAAAAGAAAATGCATTACCTCATTTTACAGAAGTAATGCATTTACATTTTGATATAGGATATTTATCTCTCATTATTTGGGTCGACTTCAAACCATTCTGACATTGATAAATTTGTCGTCTTGTCTTCCCAGTCATCAATTGATAAATCTGAAAAATTTGTTTCTAATAATTGTTCAGATGTTTTTTGCGAAGTGTTGTTTTCATGTTCGTATTGTTGATGTTCCGCTACATGCTTATGTGTATCTGAAGAAGCTAATTCTGTATAATTTTTTTGATTTAAACTCGTTAAATCTGCTGAGGAATATAGCGATTGACTTTCATCGATTACACTAGCAGAAAACTGATCCATTTTATCATTGTTTTGATTATTGTACTTTTTCCTATTCGCAGCAACTCTAGAGTTTTTCGTATTTGCCTCTTCGTGTTCATTGTTTTCTTTATGATCTCTATTTTCTTTATGATCTTGTTCTTTGTGACTAGTTTCAAAAATACTTGCTGAAAATTCTTCCACATTATTTAAAAGGTTTTGAGCCCAATTGTGATGTTCGTGATTTTGATCATGATTATGTTTATGATGTTCTCTATTTTCTTTTTGTTCATTATTTTCTTGATGTTCATGGCCTTCATGATTTTCATGATGGCCTTGATTCTCATATCTTTGCTCTTCATGATGATTTGAATTTGATTCATTTTCATTAATCATCGATAAAGTAGTTTTAAGTTCTTTTTCTATATTAACAATTTGATGATCAAAATTATGTAATTGCTTTTTGATTTCCTCCATATGAGACTCAATTTCATCTATTCTTTTATTTACTTTATGCATATTTTTTTGATGTTCATTTTTTTTCAAATCAAATTGCTCTAATAATTTATCAAATGAAAGATCCATTTTCCTCACCTATTTCGTTTTTTACTATTATGTGTAAATCATCTAAAAACATAAGCTTCTATTTGCTCCTTAATATAAATTTAACAAAAAATAAAAGGGACTCCTCTTAGAAGTCCCTTTTACAACTATTATCATTCATGTATTTTAAATAAAATTTTACCAGTAAGTACTGTTACATCATTCTGATTTTTTGCATTTACTTTAAAATACAACCTGTTTTCTTCTGTTTTCTCTAGAATTGAACTTAAAGTAATCACATCATTTAGAAATACCATATTTTTAAATCGAATCGAGTAATTTTCAATAAAGCCAACCTCATAATAATCCGAAAAAAGTTTCGCTAAATTCCCCATAGTCCACATACCATGTGCGATTATGCCTGGTAAGCCTGCTTTTTTAGCTTCATCATCTATTGTATGAATCGGATTAAAATCTCCTGAAGCACCAGCATATTTAATCAGATCAATTCGTGAAACTGGGTCAAGTACAACTTGTTTTAGAGAATCACCTGTTTGTAAGTCTAAAAGAACACTCATACAGTCAACACTCTCCTAACTTCTTCTGTAATAATGACAACTGATTTAGCAGAAAATATACTATTTCCAGATTGGTCTTCACCATGATCTGAAAGAACTAAGAAACCCATATATCCTTGACCGCCACGTTTTTCATAATAATCCTTTATTTCCGTATAACAGTTAATTGTTTCACCTACTAAAAGTGGTCTTTTGTATTCAAATGTCTGTTCTCCATGAATCAAACCGACATTTGGTAAGTTAAAATTTTCTATTTTCCCATAATCAAACACTCTTGGAAATGTTGGTGGAGCAATATTTTGTCCATATCTCGATTTCATTCCATAGTCTTCATCAATATAGATTGGATGCAAATCTCCAATTGCTTCAGCGAATTTTTTTACAGCACCACGCTCAACAATATTTTTTACATGTTTAGACCGTTTTCCAATAAAAGCTTGAAACATATCATTCACCTCATTTTTTTAAGATTTAGGACCACCAGCAACATATAAAACTTGACCGTTGACATAAGATGATTTTTCATCAGCAAAAAATGCAACAGCATTTGCGATATCTTCAGGTTTACCAGTTCTTCCAGCTGGAATTTGGCTTAAACTTGCTTCTACTAACTGCTCAAATGTAATCCCAATCCGTTGTGCTGTTTCTTTTGTCATTTCAGTTTCAATAAAACCTGGTGCTACAGCATTTGATGTAATGTCATATTTACCTAGCTCGATTGCTAGCGTTTTCGTTAATCCTTGTAACCCTGCTTTAGCAGTTGCATAATTTGATTGTCCGCGATTTCCAAGTGCAGATGTAGAAGAAATATTAATAATTCTTCCATATTTTTGTTTTACCATAAATACTTGAGCAGCACGTACAACATTAAATGAACCTTTTAAATGAACATCCATAACCGTATCCCAGTCTGAATCAGTCATTTTAAATAATAAATTATCGCGAATAACGCCAGCATTATTGACGACAATATCTATTGAACCGAAAGCATCATGAACTTCTTTCATCGCCGTTTCAACTTCATTCGCATTTGTTACGTTTGCAACTTTAGTGTAGAGTTCATATTGCTTAAATTCTGTTGCCGTTTGCATGAGTGCTTCTTCATTTACGTCAATAATAGCTACTTTTGCTCCTTCTGTTGCAAATAATTCTACGATTCCTTTTCCAATACCACGACTACCACCTGTAATAAAGGCTACTCTTCCTTCAAATCTTCCAGCCATTATCCCTCGCCCCTTTTTGTCTAATTTATACGAATTGGCCTAATTTCACATGTCCTTTTAATAAATTACGCGAAATGATTAGTCGTTGAATTTCATCAGTGCCATCATAAATTCTCCATAGTCTAGCTTCACGGTACCATCTTTCGATTGGAAGTTCTTTTGTATAACCAATACCGCCGTGAATTTGAAGTACACGGTCAACGACACGATTGCCCATATTTGAACCATATAGTTTAGCCATCGAAGCTAAATGTCTATTATCTTCACCTTGATCCAGGGTATATGCTGCATTTAAAACGAGCCATTTTGCTGCTTCAATTTCGACAGCTGAATCTGCAATTTGCCATTGTATCGCCTGTCGCTCGGCAATTGGTTTTCCGAATGTCTCCCTTTCTTTTGAATAGTCAATTGCCATTTGTAATAATCGCTCAGCTGCCCCAACCGCATTTGCCCCTACGATCCATCTTGCAAATCCAATCCATTCAAGTCCTAAATTATATCCTCCATGTAATTCACCTAAAATATTTTCTTCAGGTACTCGTACATTATCAAAAACTAAACCAGCAGGTCCCCATTCGCCCATTGTATGAATATATTCAGATTTCCATCCCATTTCACGATCGACAATAAAACAAGTTACCCCTTCACGACCACCTGTTTTTTGATGTTTTTCTTTATCGGTAATTGCAATGGCCATTACGAAATCTGCTTCATTTCCGCCTGTAATAAATGTTTTTTCACCATTTAAAACCCATTCATTTCCATCTTTCACAGCAGTCATTTTAATATTTTGAGTATCAGAACCAGCATTAGGTTCTGTCATGGCAAAACATGATTTCTTTTCGCCATTAATTGTTGGAATTAAATATTTCTTTTTTTGTTCTTCATTACAATAAAATAATATATTATCCGCAAAACCACCAAATTTAAAAGGAACGAATGTTTTTGAAATTTCCATGTAAATAATCGCAAGCATCATCTGTCCTAAATTAGCACCACCGTATTCAGTAGGCGTATTTATTCCCCAGAACCCAGCTTTTTTTGCTTTTAATTGGAGTTCTTCTAAAACTGCAGGATCTAAACTCGGTCTACCTTCACGCTCATTTCTAAGTACATCATTCTCTAACGGAATTAATTCTTTTTCAACAAATTTTCGAATTGTTTTTTGAATCATTTTTTGTTCATCAGTCAGGCGTAAATGCATTTGATCTCCTCCGTTTTTAGTTTCACGATCATCAAAATGGTTTCACTTTTAACTGTGATTAGTTTTTCGGCTCTAAAATCACTTTACCTACTGTCTTTCTTGATTGTAAGATCGTATGAACATTCGCTGCTTCACTTAATGGGAAAACTTCTCCAATCGTGATTTTCAACTTCCCTTCAGCTAGATATGTGAACAATTCTTCAAGGCTTTGTTGAATTAAAGCCTTTCTTCTTAAAAGTGGTGGTAAGAAAAATCCAATGACAGATTGATTTTTAGCCATTAAAGAAGAGGGGTAAAATTTACTTTGTTGACCACTTGCTACACCATAAATGACTAATCTACCGAAATATGCTAAACAATCTAATGTTTTATAAAAAACATCTCCTCCAGCCATTTCAAGGGCAACATCTACCCCTTTACCATTCGTCGCTTCAATAACTTTTTTATGCCAGCCTTCCTCTGTATAATTAATAAGTACATCTGCACCCATCTCTTTAGCTAAATTTAATTTTTCTGTAGTACTTGCTGTAGCAATCACTTTTCCGGCTCCAAAAAGCTTTGCTAGTTGAACAGCTAAAGTACCTAGCCCACCTGCAGCAGCATGTACTAACACAGTTTCACCGGGCTCTAACATGCCCATTGTTTTTAAAATATGGTAAGCGCTTAAACCTTGAACAGGTAACGCTGCAGCTATTTTAAAATCCATATTTTTTGGTAAATGAATAATAGATCGCTCGTCAGTAATGGCAAAATCTGAGTAACCACCACATTCCAGCATTGAAACTACGCGGTCTCCAATGTTAACAGATGTAACTTCTTCTCCAATTTCAACGACTATTCCAGCAACTTCAGCACCAGGAACATAAGGTAAAGTGGTCTTAACAACATATTGATTTTCTCGTCGTGCAGTATCTGCATAGTTAACACCCGCAGCATGTACTTCAATTAATACTTCTTTCCCTTTTGGAACAGGTCTTTCTAATTCAACCTTTTCTAGTACTTCTGGTCCACCAAATTGTTTGAATTGAATTGATTGCATTCTATTCTTCCTTTCAAATTTTATTTTCCAGTAAAAATAGCTTTTCTTTTCTCTTTAAAAGCTGCAACGCCTTCTTGATGGTCTTCAGTTGCGACCATTAAAGGCTGAGTAATCCTTTCTAGTTCAAGCATTTCGTCTAATGTTGACGTAAAGGATTGATCAATTAGTTTTTTCATCATACCAGTTGCTTTGCCAGGTCCAACTGCTATTTTATTTGCAAACTTCATTGTTTCTTCTGCTAAATTTTCAACAGATACAAGTGAATTCACGACCCCTAATTGATACATTCGTTCAGCTGATACAGGCTCTGCAGTAAAGAAAAACTGTTTTGCTAAATAAGGACCGATTAGCCTAGGTAAAAAATACGAGCCTCCACCGTCTGAAATTAGACCAACTTGAGAAAAACTTAAAGCAAACTTACTATCATCAGCCGCTATTATTAAGTCACAAGCTAAAGCTAAGTTGAAACCAGCCCCAGCAGCAAATCCATGAACAGAAGCAATGACAGGCTTTTCTAGTTCTCGAATCGATTTGATCACTGTATTTAATACCCCAATATGTTCGTATACATCATTTGGAGAAACTTGTCCCATCGTCTTAACGTCTCCACCTGCTGAAAACGAACGACCTGCACCAGATAATACAATTACTTTTATTTCCGAATTATTTCTAGCTTGAATAAGTGCTTCAACGATGCCATTTAACATTTCATGACTAAATGAATTAAGACTTTCAGGTCTATTTAACGTTAATGTTAAAATTCGGTCCTTAACTTCTACTAATAAGTGTTGATTACTCATATAATACGCTCCTTTTATCCGAAACTATTTAACTGCAAAATTATGGCCAATCTTAATCAAATTTTCTGCAAATTGATCAAATTTTGAAAAACGTTCGTCACTTGTTTGTCCAGCCTTGAATCGATAAAATATTTGTTGAACAATTACAGCCAATTTAAAATAAGCAAAAGCCATATAATAATTGATATTTGATAAATCTCTACCACTTCTTTTTGCATATGCTTCGATAAATTGATGTCTTGTAAAAAATCCTTCTTGAATCGTAACTGGAGGCTTACCTAATCCGTATTTTAATAAATCGTGATCTTCATTTTGAATCCAATAGCTTAAAGCTACTCCTAAATCAGCTAAAGGATCACCAATCGTTGTCATTTCCCAATCAAATAGTCCAATCATCTCTTTTAAATCACTGCTAAACATTGAATTATTTAATTTAAAATCATAATGAATAATGGATGAGTCATGTTTTTTTGGTACATTATTAATTAACCAACTCATTAAGCGATCAACTTCTGCAATTTCACTAGTCTTAGCCCTGTTATATCGCCCAATCCAGCCATTAACTTGTCTTTCCATAAAATTCTCAGGTTTACTTATTTCTAGGAGTGCTGTTTTTGAATAGTCAATAGAATGTAATTCAACTAACTTATTTACCATGACATTCGATATATTTTTTCGATCTTCAACCGTTACGTTTAAATGTGGAGGGAATGATGAGTCAAATACTTCACCATTTTTTCTTTCCATAATGAAAAATGGACTACCTACGATTTCTTCGTTTTGTGAATACAAAATCGGTTTTGGTGCAGCTGAAAAATGAGGATGTATTTCTGATAAAATACGAAATTCTCTTTTCATATCATGTGCTTTAGGAGCAACAGGGCCAAGTGGTGGTCTTCTTAACACAACTTCCCACTCCCCAATTTGTAGTAAATAGGTTAAATTTGAATGACCTGCAAAGAACTGGCGAATCATTAATTCTCCATCAGGGAGGTCTACAATATTTTCTTTTAAAAATTTATGTAGTACGATATGGTTTAACTCTTCACCTTTGCGAACTCGTTTCGTTTCTAATTCAATTTTTCCAGTCATTTTGCCCCTCCTTTATTATGAAAATTCAGTTTATTTAACTACTAAATGTCTCTCTAACTGTTCTCTAAATAATTCAGGAATTTCTTCACTTTTTTGCTCTTTAAAATTAAAAAATACAATTATTGCATTACCAGTAGCAATCTTTTTGTTTGTCTCTTCACAGCATATTTCATGTTCAAGATGAAAGCTTTTGTTTCCAATCTTTGAAATATAACTTGATACAATCATATTTTGATTAAAGTGACCTTGATTAATAAAATCACATTTAGTTGATGCCAAAATAAACTTCCAGTCTTCTATATTCATAGAATAACCAAGTGACTCGAAGAATTTTATTCGAGCTTCCTCTAAATAAATGAAGTAACTAGTATTGTTTATATGACCTAATGCATCGGTTTCACAAAATCTTGGAGTAACTGTGAATTTCATCATAGAACTACCTACCTTTATAATTCATATTTTTCAACTCACAAATACTAACTAGTCGGTATGTAATTAGTAAGGAGAGTTAAACTAATCTCCTTACTTTAAATTAATCCCTTTTAAAATCATTTCTTGAAATGTCTTCGCTATTTCTAATGCCTTTTTTGTACCTTCTGGGTTATACCATTCATAACTCCAGTTCATCACACCTAATATAGCAAATGAAACAATCGGTACGTCGAAATCGGATCTTAAGTCTCCATTTTTAATTCCTTCATATAGAAGCTTTTCAATATTAAATCGATATAAATCCCTTTTGGCTTTAATTTCAGTTAAACTTTCAGGGTTTAAATGTCTCATTTCCCTATAAAACACTTTTGCACTGGCACCTTGCTTTTTAATATCTAATAAACTTAAGTAGATTACTTCAAATAGCTTATCAGAAAAGCTTTTTTCAGAATCATTAATAACTTCTTCCTGCTCATTTAACACTTCATCAATAAAATGAAGATGAATATCCATTAGAAGCTGCTCTTTACTCGTATAGTAATAGTAAAATGTTCCTTTCGTAACGCCAATCGATTCGACGATATCTTGAATAGATGTACTTTTAAATCCTTTTTGGTCAAATAGCTGGATTGAATATTCCTTTATTTTTTGTTTCATTAGATGTCCTCGCAATCTTAAAAATTCAATAGAATTATATCATAGCTAAAAGGAAGATTTTATAATAATCTAATTAATTAAGTAAAAGGACATCTCATCTTACAAAATATATAGATCTTCCTTTAGAAAAATGATTGATTTTCAAATAAAGTAATTAATAAATCTATGTGTTTGCCAATTTCTATTACAGGATACTCGCTTATCTTTGGACGGAATTATTTCACTTTGGACTATCGTGAGGCCTTTAAGCTTCTATGTCCTGCTGAAGTCGAGTATCCTTGCTTGGGTCAACTTCAAAAAAAGAAAAATATTAATTATTTCTGAAACGGGATCTTATTTACCGCTGGTGAATCGAATTTTCGGTTTCTCTAATCGCTCTTCTTAATATTTTTCCAACATTTGTTTTAGGTAGTTCATTTCTAAATTCAATCATTCGAGGAACTTTATAAGCCGCTAAATTACTTTTGCAGTATTCGATCATTTCTACCGAGCTAACATTCATACCATCTTTTAATACAATCACAGCTTTAACAGTTTCCCCTCTATAATTGTCTGGTACTCCTATTACAACTGCCTCTTTCACGAGTGGATGCTCATATATTACTTCTTCTATTTCACGAGGATATATATTAAAGCCACTTGCTATGATCATATCTTTTTTTCGATCTAAAATCGTGACATATCCATCTTCATCGACACTTGCAATATCGCCTGTATATAACCAACCATCTTTGATTGTATTAGCTGTTTCCTCTGGTAAATTCCAATATCCTTTCATCACTTGAGGGCCTTTGATAATTAATTCGCCAATTTCACCAACCGGTACTTCATCTACACCGTTTGCTAGGTCAACGATTTTTGAATCAGTCGATGGGTATGGAATCCCAACTGTTCCTGGCTTTCTTACTGCAAATGCTGGATTACAATGTGTTGTTGGGGATGCTTCAGATAGACCATACCCTTCTAAAATCATCGCACCTGTTTTATTTTCAAACTGTTTCATCAACTCTACTGGCATTGGTGCACTACCACTATTACAAATTTTCATTGTATCGATCCCGTACTTTTCTGATTCTGGATGGTTTATTAATGCAACATACATTGTTGGAACTCCAGGAAATAATGTAGGTTGTTCACTTTTTATTGTGTTTAATACCTCTTGTACTTCAAAGCGAGGAAGAATAATCATTTCATTCCCCATGAAAACGCTTAAATTTATACATACAGTCATACCATAAACATGAAAAAATGGGATGATTGATAAGACGCGCTCACGTCCTTGATCAAATGCACCTTTAAAAAATTCTTTTTGCTGCAAAATATTTGCATACAAATTTCTGTGCGTTAACATTACCCCTTTAGATCGCCCAGTTGTTCCACCTGTATATTGTAGTATTGCAATATCCTCTTCACAGTTAATATTTACTTCCTTCACATCTTGACTACCACTTTGTAAAAATTTTTCAAATGATATACCAGATTCGTAGTTTTCTTGTGATTCTGTTAAACTCACTACAATAATGTTTCGTAACTTCGTTTCATCCATTATTGATTTAACTGTAGGATACAAACTATTTAAAACAATAATCGTTTCTGCTCCAGAGTCATTTAGTAAATCTTTTAGCTCTCTTTCAACAGACATTGGATTTACTTGCGTTACAATACCTCCTACTGTAAGAATTCCATAAAATGAAATAACATATTGTGGACAGTTTGGAAGCATAATTGCTACACGATCACCTTTTTGAACTCTATTTAGCTGTAGAGCAGAAGCTAAGGATGTTACCGTGGTGCGAACTTCTTTATATGTCTTTTTTTCACCAAAAAATGATAAACAATAATGACTTGGGAAACTTTCTACAGCTTCGTTAAACATTTCTGGAATTGATTTTGCTTGGATTAATAGTTCTTTTGCAATATATTCTGGATAGTGAGATAACCAAACTTTATTTGTTGACATAATTAACTCTCCATTTCTAATCATATATATTGTGTTAAACTATTTTTTTAATTTAATTGATTAAAATATTAATCCTCCACCATCTACTGATAAAGTTGTTCCAGTGACAAATGATGCTTCTTCAGATGCTAAAAATAAAGCTACTGATGCGACTTCATCAGGACTGCCTATTCTACCTAGAGCATTTGCACGAGACATAATCGGCCACTTTCGTTCATCATTTTTCCATTGCTCAATAATATTTGTATCAATTATGCCAGGAGCAATAGCGTTTACTCGAATATTATATTTACCGTACTCAAGCGCCGCATTTTGCGTTAATAAGATTACTCCACCCTTTGACGCATTATAGGCACTAACAAACTTCTTACCTTTTAAACCTAGTAAACTAGCTGTATTAATAATTACTCCATTGCCCGATTTGATTAGCTCTGGTATTCCATATTTAATTCCTAAAAATACACTTTTTAAATTTGTATCGATAACAGAATTCCATTCAGATTCATCTAAATCAACGCTTCTAACTTCTGAGTTACCAATACCGGCATTATTAAATAAAATATCGATTCCGCCAAAACGATTAACAATTTTGCTTATTAAATTTTGAATACTTTTACTGTCGGCAACATTTGTTTTAACGAATATCGCTTCTGTCCCTAGTTCTTTTATTAAACCTAGTGCCTCTTCACCTGTTTTTTCGTTTAGATCAGCAATGACAATTTTTGCGCCTTCTTTCGCAAAGCGAATCGCTGTCGCTCGCCCAATACCACTACCACCGCCTGTAATAATTGCGATTTTTTCTTTTAATCTCATTTTTATCCTCTCTCAATCTATAAATGATTTCATATCATTAGTTTTTTATTGTAGAGAATCTTTTAGTTGTATGTTTTTTTAATTCTAATCTTGCTAATTGTGCTCGATGTACTTCATCTGGACCATCAGCTAACCTTAACGTTCTGGCATTTGCCCATTGTGCTGCTAATGAATAATCATTAGAAACACCTGCAGCACCAAAAGCTTGAATAGCCCGATCAATTACTCGTAAAGCCATAGACGGTGCTACTACTTTTATCATTGCAATTTCCGCTTTTGCCTCTTTATTTCCAACCGTGTCCATCATATAAGCTGCCTTTAAAGTTAGTAGTCTAGCTTGTTCAATTTCAATTCTAGAATTCGCAATCCATTCTTGAATAACGCCTTGATTTGCAATAGGTTTCCCAAATGCTTCACGGCTTTGAACACGCTTACACATTTCTTCAAGAGCACGTTCAGCAGCACCTATTAATCTCATACAATGATGAATGCGCCCCGGTCCTAGTCTACCTTGCGCAATGGCAAAGCCTTTTCCTTCTCCCCACAAAATATTTATTGCAGGTACCTTTACATTTGTAAATGAGATTTCTGCATGTCCATGTGGAGCATGATCGTAGCCGAAAACTGGTAATACTCTTTCAATTTTTACGCCAGGTGTATTTAATGGTACTAGAATCATAGATTGTTGTTCGTACTTTGGTCCATCTGGGTTTGTTTTCCCCATAAATATAGCAATTTTACATCTAGGATCGCCTGCTCCTGAAGACCACCACTTACGACCGTTAATGATATAATAATCTCCGTCTTTTTTAATACTTGCCTCAATATTTGTAGCATCAGAAGAAGCAACATCTGGTTCTGTCATTGAAAAGCATGAGCGAATTTCTCCATTTAAAAGTGGCACTAACCATTTTTCCTTCTGCTCCGTCGTACCATATCTTTCTAGCACTTCCATATTCCCAGTATCTGGAGCACTACAATTAAATACTTCAGGTCCAATTAATGATCGTCCCATAATTTCACATAATGGAGCATATTCTAAATTCGTTAATCCTGCTCCTAAATCACTTTCAGGTAAAAATAAATTCCATAATCTTGCTTGCTTTGCCTTTTGCTTTAATTCTTCCATTACCGGCGGTACATCACTCCATCGATTTTCTTGTGCATTCAATTGTTCCTCATAAATTCGTTCATTAGGATATACATAAGCTTCCATAAATTTCGTTAATTTAGCTTGAAGCTCTTGAACTTTCGAAGAATATAAAAAATCCATCCAATCATCCCTTCCACTTATTTAATTTTCATTTAGCAAATACATTATTTTTTAGTATAAAAATTTGCTAGTTTTCTAAAGAAATTGTTGCATTTACTACGCTCTTACCTTTTTCAAATATTGGCACAACTGGAAAGATACTTTTATTACATACAAATGTTAATTCCTCTTCAAAACCATAGCGAATTAACATTTTACCAACATTTGATTCTTCAAGTACTTCATTACATTTCTCTTTTAATCCTAAATAAAAATAATGTGCAGATTTAGCTGCATCTGACAATTCAATTTTGCATGACTCATCTAATAAACAATCAATAAAATAACCAGCTCCATAAAAATCTTCTATATTAAATTGTCCTGACGATCCCGAACATACTAAAATAATCGACTCGTCCTTATAGAATTGACTTAAATGATTTGCTACTGCACTTGCATTTAAAATCGATGCAGCATATACTCTCTTAGCATTTTGAGATTTTTTTAACGCGACGGTTCCATTTGTTGTTGATAAAACAATCGAATGACCGGCAACAATTTCTTTTAAATTTAATGGATTAGGGGCTAAAAAACCTTCAATTGTATTTCCTTCATATTCGCCAATTAATACATATTCTTTCTTCTTATTTTCATTTGTGAATTGAAGTGCATCTTGTCCATTCATAACAGGTATCACTTCTTTAGCACCGAATGCTAAGGCCGCTGTAATTGTTGAAGTAGCAAGTAATACATCGAAAACGACTACTAACTTTTCATCGTTTAATTTTTGATCATCAATTTCTTCTTTTTTCATCAAAAGATGAAGTTTGCCCATCTACTTAACTCCTTTTTGATTACTAAATTTGAAATATTACACGCTTGATGCTCCACCATCTACTACTAAAACAGAACCAGTAACATAATTAGAAGCAGGTGCTGCTAAAAATAAAGCTGCTCCTTTTAGCTCGTCCTCATTTCCAAATTTCTTTAATGGGATCGATTCTAAAATTTCATCCGTTCCATGAGAAATAACGTCCTTAGACATTTTAGTAGGGAAAAAACCAGGCGCTAATGCATTTACATAAATACCACTAGAACCCCATTTCGCAGCTAAATCTTTCGTAAAACTAATCACTGCACCTTTACTTGCGCTATATCCAACTGCATTCATCACTTTTGGATTCGTTCCAACTAAACCTGCAATTGAAGCAATATTAATAATTTTTCCGGACCTTTGTTCTAACATGATTTTCCCTACTGCTTGAGTCATTAAAAACGTACCTGTTACATTAACATTCATCACTTTATTCCATGCCTCTAACGGCATCTCTTCAGCAAGAGCCCCCCATGAAGCACCACTATTATTTACTAAAATATCAATTCGACCAAATTTCTCTTTCGTTAAGTCTACAATCCTCTGTACATCTTCTTTATTCGTGACATCACACTTGAATGCTAAAGACTCGACACCTAAACCTTTCAATTCTTCACTTATCTCTTGACAGGCTTCTACATTCCGAGAACAAAGTACAACATTTGCTCCTGCTTCAGCGAATCCTTTTGCAATTTGTTCACCAAGACCTCGTCCACCACCAGTTACAATTGCTACCTTTCCTGTTAGATTAAATAATTCCTTTACATGCATGGCAAAATCCTCCTAAAGTTTGTAATTATTTATAAATTGATATTTTTACTTAAACTTTACCTATCTTTTAACCAACATTCGGATGATACTAACCAGTCGGTATGTTTGTTAATTTGATAATACAAGATAAATTCTGAATATTCAATAAAAATTAGTATTAATTTTTTATAATACTTCGATTTGATGCATGCTCATGAATATTCATTAAAATATTTCATACAATCAAAGAAGATATTGACTACCTAAAGGATTTTTAATCGAAGTAAAGAATTAATTAAATAGTCTATTTATTTAGAACCTCTTCCTTTATTTCATTTTAGAAATTAAAAATCAAAAAAGGGTTTATTAGTATGATGAAGTTATTCATATTTATAAAGACTATGCTTGGTTACCTAGTGTTATTCAAGAGATTAGATGTTCGGTAATAAAAGGTATTCAATGAATGAATTGAATAATATTGAAAGGTCATAAGGAGGCTACGAATGAAAGAAAATAACAAAACGCTTATATTAATAGGACTTATGATTGGTGTCATTTTCTCGGAACTAGATGAAACAGTCGTTTCCACAGCTATGCCAACAATTATTAGAGATTTAGGAGGTTTAGCTCTTTACGGCTGGGTTGGTGGAGTTTATATGCTTTCGATGACCTCTTTTATGGCGATACTCGGTAAACTTGCGGATTTATACGGCCGAAAAAAAATATATTTATTTAGCATGGGCTTATTTATGGCCGGCTCCATTATTAGTGGTACCGCCCATTCGATGGAAGTTCTCTTAATTGGTCGTGGTATACAAGGAATTGGTGCAGGTGGTCTAATGCCACTAGCGATGGTTATTTTCGGCGACAGTTTCCCAGTAGAACAACGTGCTAAACTACAAGGAATCTTCGGAGCAGTCATGTTTATCCCTCAGTTACTTGGCCCATTAATAGGTGGATATTTCGTACAAAATATTTCATGGCATTGGATTTTTTTAGTCAATATTCCAGTTGGCGTTTTAGCGGCAATCTTACTTGCTTTAGGCTTGAACGAAACGAAAGTAGATAAAATGATTAGTATTGACTGGTTTGGTGGAATTTTATTAGTCACAACATTAATCAGTTATCTACTCACTCCTGTACTACATCAAACTGAAGGATATGCATGGAGTGAACCTCAAATGATTGGACTACTAATATTAGGAACCATTTTACTTGGCTTATTTATATTTGTAGAATCCAAAGCAAAAGAGCCTATTATACCTTTACACTTATTTAAAAATAGAAATTTTGTCGTTATTTCCGCACTAGTATTTGTATTCGTTCTTGCAATCATGGGTTCACTTTCATCATTCCCATTCTTTTCACAAAACGTAATGGGTCTAACACCAACTGAATCTGGTTATTTAAATTTACCAATTATGGTTGGGGCAATCTGTGCAAGTGTCATAGCTGGTCGAGTAATGAATAAATTCCCGTATCGAAATATTTATGGTGTTTCATTTATCATTCCAATGATCGGTTTCTTCTTACTTACAGGTATATCGGCGCACACTTCAGTTACTACATTTATTATTTATTTCATCATTCTTGGGCTTGGATTCGGTGCACTATTTAACAATGCATTAATCGTACAGGAATCTGTTGAAAAAGAAAATGTAGGAATTGCTCAATCTGCTGTTATGCTATTTCAATCCATTGGTATGACAATTGGCTTTAGTTTATTTGGTTCTCTACTAGCCTCTAAAATTACATCAGGGATGAAATCACTAGCTGGCAATCTTACGATGGATCAATTACTTCAAATAAAAAATGTACAAAACGGTATGATTCCAACTAATCTTGAGCCTACTTTACTTGAAAAAGTAAAAACAGTGTTCACTCACGCTTTTCAAGATTTATATTGGGTATCTCTTGTTCTAGCAATTTTAACATTTTTAATCTGTTGGGGTCTGAAAAAAGAGATTCTTATAAAGAAGGATGAATCAAGCGAAGTAAAAGAAGTAACCTCTATTTAAGTAAAAAAAGGGCTGTCTCATAAGTCAGGGTAACTGACAAATGGACGCCCTTTTTTAAGGTACAATTTGAACATGATTATAGAATAATAACAAGTGGAATCGTAAACCGTTCATGAAAAAAGCGAGGTGGTCGCTGCCCGATATATATATAAGGGGTATTTCAACTGCCTCCTTCAATTCTAGTAGAAATATTTGAACTTTTTTATGAAATATTAGATGATTTCATCTGTTTTTGGGGATTTAGAATAAATTAAAGCGAGTTTGCTAGTTTTCCATTTGAAATGAACAATTTTTACGACATAATACCATAACGGGTATGGGTATCATATTAGTTTATTTGCGATTCTTAAGATTTTTTTGCGATTCTCGGATTTTTTTGCAGTTCACTGTTTATTTGCAATTCTCTAATCCATAGTTGCGGTTCTGCCTTCTCAATAAAAAAAGAGGGTGACACTTAAATAATCACCCTCTTTTACTTAATCTCAAAAACTAATCTAGTTTTTTGGATAATTGCTCAATTACATCCTCTAAAGACTTTTCAGCCATTGATGATAGTCTTAAACTATGATTCTCAAACGCTAAATGTGAAGTTACGCTGTTTGGAACAATTACACATTGTAACCCTGCTTTTGTTGCAGCAATTAATCCGTTTAATGAATCTTCAAATGCGACCGCCTCAGTTACATCAACTCCTATTTCCTCAATTGCTTTTAAATATAATTCAGGATCTGGTTTCACTTTCGCCACATCGTCTTTTGTCTTAATAACTGAAAAGTATTTATAAATATTTAATTTTTCCAAGAAGCTTTGGACCCATTCTCTTGAAGAGCTAGAAGCCAAAGCAATTTGTAATCCCGCGTTTTTGGCTGAAATTAAATAGTCCTCTACACTTTCTCTTAGAACTGGTTCTAGTAGTTTTTCATCAACTAGTTCCTTAGCCATTTGTTCGATGATGTCTTTTTCAATTGGTTCTTTTAAATTTGAATTGATATATTCAAATAAAATTTCATCACTCGTTCCTATTACCTCCGAAAACTTTTGAAGGGTTAACTCTACTTCATACCGATTTAAAACTTCTTTATATGCTTCATACCAAACCGACTCTGTATCGACTATTAAACCATCAAAATCAAATATTACTGCTTTAATCATTCCATTTCTCCTTTTTAATTAGATAAGATTACTAATTTATAATTTTTATAGTTTATTCTATTTTTATTATCCATTTTCATTTTCCCAATCAGGTTTAATCAGAGAAAATACGTTTAAATCATGAGACTGATCACTTTGCACTAAATAGCCTCTTAATAATCCTTCTTTTTGAAAGCCTAACTTTTCAATTAAAGTTGATGAACCTGTATTATCCGGAAATATATTCGCTCCAATTCGATAAAGTCCTAGTTTATCAAAGCAAAAAGCTGTAATTTCTTTTATTGCTTCAAACATATATCCTCTTCTCCAAAAAGTTGGTAATAAATCATATCCAATTTCAGTTCTTTTAGCATGTAAAACTAAATTATTTAATCCAATTGTTCCGATTAGTTTTTTTGATTCTTTTTCAACGATCCCCCAACGCATGCCTTGTTGGTTTTCAAATCTAGTTTGAAATGAATCGATCATTTTAACCGCTTGATCCTTTTCAGTAAAGGGGTCCATACCATAGTATTTAATTACCTCTTTATTTGAAAAGATTGAATAAATCTCATCCACATTTTTTTGTGTAATTTGTACTAAAAATAATCGTTCTGTTTCTAAAATCGGAAATTCCATAAATTTACCCCTTTCTTTGTAAGTGAATCAAATTAATATCGATAATTTGAAGTACCTTATTTTACCATAACCTAATCTTTTATTCTTACTATACATTCGTTTTACAACTTCGACTACTATACGTATTCCTCATGAAATCTTTTCTAAACAAAAGTATTCTTTTTTTGTACTATCCAGAAATTGGGAATAATCCTTTTTCACAGTAATAGAAATAAATAGACTAATTTTCAAAAGGGAGAAAATTAAATGAACAATCAATTAAAAATTAATCCACTGCATTTTTACAAAGACCCATACTCGTATTTTAGTAACGCTAGAAAAATAAGTCCTGTACTTTACACAGAGCTTTTTCAGAGGACGGGTTGGTTAGTGACGGGTTTTAAAGAAGCCGAACTAATTTTAAAAGACCATCGCTTTATTAAAGAAGAAACGAAAGTGACCCCACCTGAGAAATTACCAGAAAGTATTATGCCTGCAGTTACTTTAAATCGGAAAATGATGCTTTTTCGAGATGCACCTGATCATACAAGATTGAGAAATCTTGTGAACAAAGCCTTTTCTCCAAGGATGGTTGAAAATTTACGAGCTACAGTAAATGAAATTGCAGATTATTTAATCGAAAATATGAAGGGAAAATCTACCCACGAACTAATAGGTGACTTTTCATATTTATTACCTGTATTTGTTATAACCGATTTATTAGGTGTTCCTAAAGAAGATCGGGACTTATTTCGTAATTGGTCTGATGCATTTATTAAATTCATTGATTTTAATACGACTATAGAAGACTTAGAATTAGTTACGAAGCATATTGTTGATGCGTCTAATTATTTTAGAAATCTAATAACTGAAAGAAGGACTGTACCGAAAGAAGATTTAATCAGTAATTTAATAGTTGCCGAGGAATCCGGTGATAAATTAAGCGAAGATGAAATGATTGCAAGCTGTCTACTTTTATTAATTGCTGGCCATGAAACGACAGTCAACTTAATTACAAATGGATATTATTTATTGTTAAAACATCCAAAGCAATTTGATTTATTAAAAAATGACTTATCCCTTATTCCTGCAGCAGTTGAAGAAATATTAAGATATGAATCACCAGTTATTTTTACATCTAGATGGGCTAGAGAAGACTTTGAGTTCGCTGGAAATTCGATTAAAAAAGGCGATTATTTTATGATTTCCTTAGGAGGAGCAAATTACGATCCGAAAGTCACAACAAATCCAGAAACATTTAATATTACTCGAAATAATATAAAACATTTATCCTTTTCTTCTGGCCCGCATTTTTGTTTAGGTGCCCCCCTTGCTAGATTAGAAGGACAAATCGCTATTGAAAAACTGACAAAACATTTACTTAATCCTGTTCTCATAGAGGAGCCAACTCGACGCGCAAATGTTGCTTTTCGTGGATTTGAAAGCTTGAAATTTGAAGCGACGATTCAATGAAACACTAGATTTCCTTATTTTTTCATTTTGTGAGTAAATCATTGAGTTTTGTTCATAAAACAATCTTTTTTGTGCGTAAAGTATTGTGTTTTGTTTATAAACTAATCTTTTCCGTGCACAAAGTACTTTGTTCTGTTCATAAACCAATTTTCTATGTCCGTAAAGTACTTTAGTGCGTCATTTTTCATGCATTTTTTGCCAAATCCATTCGACATGACGGTGCAATCTGATAAACATCCTTCCTATGATCTTGAATGGAGCTAACTACTTTACAATAAAAAAACCCACAAGTAAATTTCATACTTTGTGGGGTTTATTTATCTTTTCATCTCAATTTTCACCTTATTAAAACCATCTAAAAATCAAGTTAATTTGATGCAAATAATTCAATTTCAGCTTGATTGTCACCAACTTGAATTTCTTTTCCATTTACTTGATTCTTAACTACTAGATTCCTCATTAATAAGTTTTCCTCAAGCATTCCTTTGAACTTTTCAATGATCTTAATAAATTCTGTATCGCCTTTTATTCCAATATCTACTCGCATATTAATTGGTAAATTTAATTCTTTTCGATATTCTTGAATTGCTCGAATGAATTCTCTTACGGTACCTTCTTGAACAAGATTATCGGTTAAAAATGTATCAAGCGTAACAGAAAATTCGCCATTCGTTGCAGATGCGTATCCTTCTTTAGCACTTTTTTCGATTAAAATATCCTCTGTATCGACTTTTACCGTTTCACCTGAATCAAGTAATAAATCAACACTTCCGATATCGACCACATTTTTCGCTTCTTCATTTGTTAATTTTTGCAGTGATTTATTGATTAAATTAGAGTTCTTTCCAAATTTTGAACCAGATTTTTTAAAATCTAATTTCAATTTTAAAGTTGAAAACTCGTTTTCGTTGTTTACTTGTAAGAATGATTTTACATTTAGCTCATCTAATACAATCTCTTTATATAAATCCCACTCGATTTCTTCATTGTTACTTACTACAGTTAAACTTGATAAAGGCTGTTTAATTTTTAATGAATTTGTATTACGAATGCTTCTTCCAAGTTCTACGACTTTTAAAACGGCATCCATTTCTCTTTCAAGCTGAGGATCAATTAGTGCTTCATTGAAAATTGGGAAATCAGATAAGTGAACACTTTCATTTGTTAAATTAAAATAAACATCTTCAGCTAAGAAAGGCGTAAATGGAGCCAATAATTGACTTACTTTCGTTAAAACTTCAAACAGTGTATAGTAAGCAGCCGCCTTTTCTTTATTCATTCCATTTGACCAAAAGCGTTCTCGTGATCTTCTTACATACCAATTACTAATTTCATCTACTAATTTAGCAATGTCTCTGGCAGCATTTGTAAATTGATATCCATCTAAATTGTGATTTACATTTTTAATTGTGCTATGCAAACGTGAAATAATCCATTTATCTAACGCATTTGTTTCATACTCATATTGTTTACTCGCTACAAATCCATCTAAATTTGCATATAAATTGTAAAAACTATTTACATTATCGAACGTATCTACTAGTTTTGACTTTGCCTCTTGGACAGCTCTTTCAGAAAAACGTTTAGGGTTCCAAGGCGCACTGTCTACTAATAGAGCCCATCTTAAAGAATCTGCTCCAAATTTTTGAATTAACTCAACTGGATCTAGTGCATTTCCTTTACTCTTAGACATTTTTTGTCCATTTTCATCTAATACATGGCCTAGTGATAAAACTCGTTTATATGGTACTTTACCAGTAAATAAAGTAGAGACTGCTAATAAACTATAAAACCAACCTCTTGTTTGATCGATACCTTCAATTACAACATCAGCAGGGAATTGTTTTGCAAATTTATCATGATTTTCAAATGGATAATGATACTGAGCAAATGGCATTGATCCGCTATCGAACCAAACATCAATGACTTCAGGTGTTCTTTTCATCTTACCACTGCATTTTGGACATTTTAGACTGACTTCATCAACATAAGGTTTATGCAATTCAATTGAATCCGAAATTTCTTTTTCCGAATAGCTACATAATTCATTTATACTTTTTGGTGCTAATTGATGATTACACGAATCGCATTCCCAAACATTTAATGGAGTACCCCAATATCGTTTACGACTAATGTTCCAATCTACCATTTGTTCTAAAAAATTACCAAATCTGCCATGTTTAATATGATCTGGATGCCATGTTACTTCTTCGTTATTTTTAATAAATTGATCTTTTAATGCTGTAGTTTTGATAAACCAACTTTCATTTGCATAATAAAGTAATGGAGAATCACATCGCCAGCAATGAGGATAGCTGTGCTCATATTTTTCTTTACTAAATAAAAGTTCATTTTCGGCTAAATATCTTACAATGTCTACATCACATTCTTTAACAAATCTTCCTTTAAAATTGGTCACTTCTTCAGTATATTGACCTTTTTCATTCACAACATTTACAAATGATAATCCATTTTCTTGAGCAACTTTATAGTCGTCTTCTCCATATGCAGGTGCGATATGAACAATTCCAGTACCGCTATTTTCAGTAACAAAATCTGCTTTAATGACTTTGTGACCGACTTCAACACGTACAAAATTAAATGGTGCTAAGTATTCAATCCCGATTAAGTCCGCTCCTACGAACTCAGATAAGATAATATAATCAGTTTTTAATACCTTTTCTACTAAAGCTTTAGCAAGTATAAATACTTCTTCTCCTTTTTTGGCACGGACATATTCCATTTGTGGATTAACAGCTAATGCTACATTAGCAGGAAGTGTCCAAGGAGTTGTCGTCCATCCTAGAAAAGAGACATTTTCCTCGTTTAGCAATTTGAATTTAACCGTTGCAGATAAATCCTTCACGTCTTTATAGCCTTGTGCTACTTCATGTGAGCTAAGGGAAGTTTGACAGCTAGGGCAATAAGGTGAAACACGATGCCCTTTTACTAATAATCCTTTTTCGTGTATTGTACCAAGAATATTCCAAACACTTTCAATATATGAGTTTTCTAATGTTACGTAAGGATCATCCATATCTACCCAGTAACCTAATTGCTCAGTAAATTCACGCCATTGTTTCTCATAAGTAAATACACTTTCTTTACATTTAGCAAGAAAGGCTTCTACTCCATATTGTTCAATTTCTGCTTTCCCTGAAATTCCAAGCATCTTTTCAACGCCAAGTTCAACAGGTAATCCATGAGTATCCCATCCGGCTTTGCGAATAACTTGGTAACCAGCCATAGTTTTATATCTAGCTACAACATCTTTAATTGTACGACCTAAAGCATGACCAACATGTGGCAAGCCATTTGCAGTTGGGGGTCCTTCATAAAAAACAAATGATTGATGATCTTCTCTTTGTTCAATTGAGTTTAAAAATGTGTTATTTTTTGACCAATATTCACTGACTCTTTTTTCACGATTTTGAACTGATTCTTTCATAATTGATATCGCCTCTCTTATTTTTTTAAAGCACACAAAAAACCCGCCCCTATAGTAAGGGACGGGTTTAACCGCGATACCACCCTAATTCTATTGAAAAAGTCCGTTCTTCAATAGCACTCAGTCACGTACAATCATACGCGTTCCTTTTAACGGTAGACACCCGTTCAAACCTACTTTAATTTCAGTTTGACTTCTCGGAGAGGATCTTCATTTAAGTACTATTCACCGGTTTTCAGCTACCCCAGCTCTCTTTAGAACAGTTACGAAAATTACTTATCTCGTCATTGAATTAATTTGTGTGCTTTTATTGTAATTTATTATATCCATCGTCAAATAAAAAGTCAAAGTTTTCTTAAATTTATTTTTTAGTTTATTCAAATTCGGTTATTTTAGTTTATTGTTATAACTTTTCTTATACTTTTTTAATGTGAGAACGCTAAAAATGCTAAAATAACGTTCAATCTTATCCGTTTTTAATTATTCTATTCTGTTTCTAATTTTTTGATTTCAAACATTGCTGTAGTGTTTATTTCGTGAAAACTTCTTCATAATTTTTTTCAAAACGAAACAGAAATATTGTGTTAAACTGATTTTGGAGAAAGTTAACGAGAAATAGGGAGTGCGAGATATGATCAAAACAATGGCTGTATATAAAGACCGAACAATTGCATTTGATGTATCGATTGAAGAATTAAATTCCGAACGAATTGATTGGGTTTGGGTCGATTTTGAAAATCCTAAAACAGAAGAAATTGACTTATTGCGAACCAAATTCCACTTCGATGAAATAGCAATTAAACATTGTGTAAGCTATAAAGAAAGACCGAAAATGGATTATTATGAAGGCTATCGTTTTATCGTTCTACAATCATTAAACGAGAACATGGAACAAACTGAAATTGATCTCTTTTTGTCTCACAAGTACATCGTTTCATTTTGTTGGGATGCGACAAGTGTATTACAAATTGTGTGGAACAAAGTAAAAGGATTAAAGAGTATAAAAGGACTGAAGCCAGAACAAATTCTATACCACATTTGCGATGAAATAGCAGATAAATTCTTTCCAATTGTCCAAAAAATCGAGGATGACATTGAAGACATTGATGAATTAGGAACAAATTCCGACCTTAATATGATCGATGGAATCAAAACACAAGTAAGTAAATTATCTAAAGTCAGAAAAACTGTTAAACCAACAAAAGATTTAATTTACCGTATATTAAATTCAACACATGTTGAAATTGACAAAGAAACGACAAAGAAATTACGTATTGTCTACGATCACTTAGTGAAATTATTAGATGATATTTCAGATAACAGAGAAATGGCAAATGACATCAGAGAAAGTTATATTTCCACTAACTCACACAAAATGAATAAAACGATGAAAATGTTAACATCTGTCTCGATTGTTTTCATGCCATTAACATTCATCGTAGGTGTTTACGGGATGAATTTTATTCACATCCCTGAACTTCAGTTAAAGTATGGTTATTATTACTGTTGGGCAATCATGCTAATTATCGTGATTGGATTAGTGATGTGGTTCAAGAAAAAAGATTGGTTCTAAGATTTGTTTGAGGTTATTTAGAAGGTCATAAAGGGGATCGAAAAGCTTGTTTTAAGCTATCCACACACTCTAGAAAAAGGTTATCCAACATAAAAAAGATGAACTCTGTATTAAACAGCGCTCATCTTTTTTTGTATCTAAATGTAAACTAGATTTCAAAGAATACGATTTTCCAACCAAACGGTTATATTTCCTTTTTTTACTCTTACTTTGAACCGCGAAATTTGTATTACGAAATCAATCTTGCAAATCTTGTTGAACTTGTAATAAACAAGCTATAGTAAAAATAGGAGGTGTTTTCAATGCCAGCGAATCAGTCAAACGTATTTTTCACAAAAGATGACTTAATTGCACAAATTAGTGCAACGTATCCTTTGTTATCTAAAGGCGAAGGAAAGGAAATTATTCAAAAAATTATTTATTCCATTAAAGAAACTGCTGAATTAGACGGAAAAATTGTCTTTCTATTACCGGAAGATTCAATCGAACCAGATTATGAACGAAAGTGAATTTGTCGATACAAAAACAGTCGCAAACTATTTTGGTATCACACCGGAAACTGTTCGGGATTGGATTCATAAAAAGATTCTTCCAGGTCAACAAATCGCTAGATCAAGAGGAAAGTTTCAAATCCCTCATGATGCATTTGAGTTTTTCAAAACGCAACGCGAAGCTCGAAATAAGATAGTTGATGAAATCTTAAACAACAAATTTGATGACGTACAAGATGCAGAATTTGAACTAGACGACGAATAGGAGTAATTCTAAAATGATAAATCCAAAGTTTGCTTTAGATACGAATTTTGTTGCACCATGTATCCTGCTGATTATTTAGTAACTACCAATATTAAAGACTTCCCTAATCCCCTTGGCTTCTGCGTAGTAATCCAAAAAGAAAATCTACCTGAAGTATTACCACTTTACCCTTAAACCCACTATTTTTATAAAAAGTTCTACTTTTACTTGGAAATATAAGCTGTTCTTCAAGCATGCTCCACTTTACAGTTTCAATATGATCTTCAATAAAAAGTGTCAAATTAATATAAAAAACAATAACCAACGGATTGGGTACTCCTTTCCCATTTTTTCATCTTACGCAACTACCGCTTGTATTTTTAGATTTGATTAAATCGTAAATGCTGTATTCAAATTTGTCAGTTAATGATATTTTTATAGTAAAAACTTTTTTCATTTTCTAGATGGGTGTGAACAGTAATGTTAAGACTAGTAAAACCGGGAATAAATATTAATTCACTACTATTTTATGAGGGTGGATTTACAAAACCAAATAAAAATAAACAGTATCGATCACAATTTTTAATTGATGAAACTAGATTTATTTATGCAGATGTTATACTTACGTACCCTATTAGAGATCAAACTCGTTTTGTTAATTTAAAATATGAATACCACTTCCAAGATGGAACGGTCATTGATAAAAAGAATTTAAAAGTAGAGTTAAAAGAAGGGATAAGTACCGTTACCGTTTCGTTTCGTAATGGATTAGACAAATTTTATCGATGGAAACATGGTGAGTATAAAGTTGTCATGTTTTTAGATGAGAAAAAAATTGCAGTAAAATCATTATCAATAGTAGAACCTAAAGAAAATTTTTTAGACAAAGTGGACATGACTCCCATACGATTATTTCAATCTAGTTTTATTAATCTGACTGAAAAAGAAAATAGGGTATATATAACGCAATTCCCACAACTAGATACAGGTGGAATTACTTGTGAAATTGACTTCTCATACCCAACATTAGAAATAGACAAGCGAGTCATTATTGAGCAGTTGATCTATTATTCAGATGGTGAAGTATTGGCAAAAGAAGAACACGAAAAAATATTAATAGAGGGTTCAAATACTTCAAAATTCGAATTAAATTGGGGATCTGGCAAAAAAGGAAGATGGGCAAGTGGAAAATATAGAATGGGAATTTTTCTTAATGGTAAAATCTGTGGTGAAAGAGAATTTGAAATAATAAACACAAACGTAGTAAACTTTCCAACGCTTACATTTAATTCACTACGCTTTTACAATACTAATATCGATGGTGTAGAAAAAAAGAATCGCATTTACAAAAGGGAATTTTCAAGGGAAACTGCTTCTTTTATATTCTGGGAAATACAATTTTCTATGACTACGATTTCAAAGAGAAGAAGGATTGATTTTGAATTTGACTATCTAAAATCTGATAATACCGTAATTGCTAGAGGGAAATCTAGCATCAATTTAGAAAGAGGATGGGACAATGCCTGGTATACTGATGGATGGGGCTATAATGATATGCGTAAGTGGGAGAAAGGACTGTATTCAGTAAGAATAAAAATAGATGGCAAAAGTTTTGGTGAAGGAGATTTTGAAATAGTTGATTAGATTATTTCGTTATTATCGATCCACAATTGTTTAAGCCAAAAAAATGGCGAAATGAGTTCTGTCTTAAAAGCCTTATTTGATTAAAAATCATCAAATTAGAAACGCAAGAATGCTGACTTAACAGTATTCTTGCGTTTTTTTACTTTAAAGCTGAAGTCTACTTTTACTCATTGATTGATGTCATTAAAACATCTAAATAATCTTGTCTCATGCCGACATTAAAAGTAAAATCTACTAGCCTCTTCTTCACTTGCGAAGCTTTTATATCATTGCTTAATTTTTCAAGGGCATTTTTCTTAAATAGTCTGATTAACTCTTATGCATTTTTATTAAAAAGCAGGAAATTTCTTCAGGATACTTAAGTTTTGTCATTTTACAACAATTTAACTACAGTGAATCAGCAGTTTTTTCAAACATAACACTTTGCTCAATTAAACCACATGCTCCACATTGAACTAAATACTCAGGTCCTTTATATGGAACAAAAAATGGATCTAATCCACCTGAAATATATTCTTCTTGTTCGATATCTCCGCTTTGAGCATTTAATTTAACAGCTTTTGGATTTTGTTCAATTAAATAAAATCTACTTTTGTTTGTTTTACAGCGTGGACATGCTAATTTATGCATATTTTTCACCTCATATTTTATTCATATAAGGTTACTTTTCCAATAATTTACTTTTTTTATGCATTTTAATTTGCACTTAATTTTCCTTCAAATACGATTCTTCTTCCGGTTGGTTCGATTTCTACTTTTCCGTTTACCATTTGCTCTGAAAAGATTGGAACTTCCATTCTTTTAACCGGTGTATACCCTTCTTTTTGCATTCTTTCTATACAATCATTAATTGTTTCGTTTTCAAATACTTCAAATTTTTTCTTACTCATTTAATTCCCTACTTTCTTATCATTTTAAACATCAGACTTTTAATATAGTAAAAAACCTTACTTTCATTTGAGAGTAAGGTTTAATATGACTACAATTAATCGCGAAGCCTTGAAATAAATCGAAGAGCTTCAATATAAACCCAAATTACAGTGACTAATAAACCAAATGCACAGTACCATTCAAATTCTTTTGGTGCACCTTGTTTAACGCTACTCGTAATTAAATCAAAATCTAAGAATAAATTAAGTGAAGCAATCACAAGAATAGCTAAACTTACAAATATTCCAATTGGTCCAGATTGTTGGATATATGGAATCGGAACATGGAAAAGCTGTAGAACCATTGTCATTAAATAAAATAATAGAACACCAATCGTTAGGCCAAATACAATTGATCTAAAGCGATGTGTTACTTTTACAAGTCCAGTAGCGTAACAGATCAACGTTCCAGCAATGATTGCAATCGTTAATAAGACTGCTTGTAATACTATCATTCCGTAAGTTGCTTCATAGACTGCTGAGATATTTCCAATTAATATTCCTTCAACTGCTGCGTAGATTGGTGTAGTAATTGGAGCAATTCTTGGTGAAAAAGATGTTACGAATCCAAGTATTAGTCCAACGATTAAACATCCAATAAACACTTTCGAATTAAGTGTACCTGTAGAAGTTAAATAAAAAGAGTATCCAGCTGTTGCGATTAATAATACTAATGCAATGATTGTTTTACTAATTGTACCACCTAGTGTCATTGCTTGTGCTGAATATCTTGATTTTGATAAACGTTCAGAATTTAAGATAGGATTTGAACTCCTCATTTAAAGTCCTCCTTTATTTTATACCTTTATTTTACCATTTTTAGTAAATTTCTTAAACTTTAAACAAGCTTTAGTAAAATATATGAAAAAAGATGCCCAAAAGGACATCAGATTTTCATTAATTAAATTAAAATTTAACTTTATTTGCTAAGAATGATTGTAGTTCACTAATTGCAACACGAGTTTGTTCCATTGTGTCACGGTCACGAACTGTTACTTTTCCATCCTCAATTGATTCGAAATCGTACGTGATACAGAAAGGAGTACCGATTTCATCTTGACGTCTATAGCGTTTTCCAATTGAACCCGTTTCATCGAAGTCAACATTAAAGTCTTCTGCTAATGCAGCAAATACTTCTTGTGCATTTTCAGATAATTTTTTAGATAATGGTAAAATCGCTGCTTTATAAGGTGCTAATGCAGGATGTAGACGCATTACTGTACGAGAAGTACCATCTTCTAATGCTTCTTCATCATAAGCATCAATTAAGAATGCTAATGTTACACGGTCAGCACCTAATGATGGTTCGATACAATATGGAACGTATTTTTCATTTGTGATTGCATCATGATAAGTGAAATCTTCAGTTGAATATTCCATATGTTGTTTTAAATCATAATCTGTACGAGACGCGATGCCCCATAGTTCGCCCCAACCAAATGGGAATTTATATTCAAAGTCAGTTGTCGCATTACTATAGTGTGATAATTCATCTGCACTATGTTCACGTAAACGAAGGTTTTCTTCGTTCATACCTAAAGCTAAAAGCCATTTATTAGCAGTTTCTTTCCAATAGTTATACCACTCTAGCTCTTCACCAGGCTTACAGAAGAATTCAAGCTCCATTTGTTCAAATTCACGAGTACGGAACGTGAAATTTCCTGGAGTGATTTCATTACGGAAGCTTTTACCAATTTGAGCAATACCAAATGGAACTTTCTTTCTCATAGTACGTTGAACATTTTTAAAGTTTACGAAAATACCTTGAGCTGTTTCAGGACGTAAGAAAATTTCATTTGTGCTAGATTCAGTAACACCTTGGAATGTTTTAAACATTAAGTTAAATTGACGAATATCTGTAAAGTCATGGCTACCGCAATCAGGACATGCGATTTTATGTTCTACAATTAACTTCGCCATTTCTGAAAATGGAAGACCATCAACGATAATTTCCATTCCTTTTTCATCAAGTGCAGTTTCAATTAATTTATCAGCACGATGACGAGCTTTACAATTTTTACAGTCAATCATTGGATCATTAAAGTTTCCAATATGACCTGAAGCTTCCCATGTACGTGGATTCATTAAAATTGCAGCATCTAATCCAACGTTATATGGACTTTGCTGAACGAATTTTTTCCACCAAGCTTTTTTTACGTTATTTTTTAATTCTACACCAAGTGGACCATAATCCCACGTATTTGCTAAACCACCATAAATTTCAGAACCTGGGAATACAAATCCTCTGTGTTTAGCGTGACTTACTACGACATCCATCGATTTTTCTGACATTTCATTTGCCTCCAATTTTCAATTGTTTTTTTGAAAATGTAAGAATGAAATAAAAAAGCTCTCATCCTTAGGCATTTTCAGCCTAGGGACGAGAGCTGTATATGCACCCGCGGTTCCACCCTAGTTGACAATTAAAAAAATTGTCCACTTTAAGAATTAACTCAGGAATGCCTTTCGCTAAAGGTTTTGATTGAGCTCCCACTATCCTCAATTCGCTAAGCAAAATAATCTTTAGTTACTTCTTTCCGTCAACGTTATATGTAATAAATAATATGTTGTTATTTTAACAAAGTGACAACTAGTAAGTCAAATATTATTATGATCAATTTAGTATTAAAAAATACGTCGAATTTTTTGAATATTTCTAGGAATATTCATGTAAAGATAAAACCTTTACAGTATGAACAATAATTGGTATGATAGAAAAGTTGTTTTATTTATATACCTATACTACCAGAAGGGAGTGCTAGTTTTGAGTAGCAGCATTTTTCTAAAGAAAAAGAAACGTTCAGCAGTATTGCTTGATAAACATCATTCCATTCGTTTATTAAAGACGAACAAAAAACGAATCGTGAACAAAAGAAATACCAAAATAAAAGGGTTCGAACAGTTATTAGTTAAAGAATTAAACGAAGAAATGATTTCAACTTCAAACAGTACGGTAAATGAAATTTCTGAAAATGTAAGTAATGTAGTGATCGAAGGACTTCCAGTAACATTTCTTCTAAAACTTGGAAAAGAGTTTTTCTCAGATTTAGAAGCAGTGAAGTACTATTATAATAGTAAACATGAAGATTTTTACAAGAATCGTAGTTTACTAGTGGAATCACTTCAATCTTCAATTAACAATGCTTCAAATGAAGATCAATTAAAAATTTCGGAATTTATTTCGAACAAATAATATTTAATAGTAAGAAGAGGATATCCTAACCATGATATGTTTAGGACATCCTCTTTTTTATTTTTCTGTAAGTACGAAAAATTGCAAAGATGTGCTGGGGTTTAATAATGACCGTAAATGACGGCTTTTTCAAAATTTAGTTTAAACCGCTACTTACTCAAACTTATCAACAAATGATTGGTTCTTTTTCAAACAAAAAAAGAGCTATCTTTATCAGTTTACCTGAGATAGCCCCTTTTCCTTCAATTTTACCTTATTATCAAGCTAAATAAGCTTTTTTCACTTCTTCATCATTCATTAATGCCTTACCTTCACCAACCATTTGAATTTCACCTGTTTGTATTACGTAACCACGATGTGCGATTTGTAAAGCTTGGTAAGCATTTTGTTCAACAAGTAAAATGGTCATTCCTTGTTTGTTTAGTTGCTCAATGATTTCAAATATTTGTTCAACGATAATAGGTGCAAGGCCCATTGAAGGTTCATCAAGCATTAGTAATGATGGTCCCATCATAAGTCCCCTACCGATTGCAAGCATTTGTTGTTCTCCACCACTCATCGTTCCACCTTTTTGACTTAGGCGTTCTTTGAGTCTTGGGAAGTAGTCAAATACCATTTCCATACGTGCTGTGATTAGTTTTTTGTCTTTAACTGAGAAGGCACCCATTTCTAAATTTTCTTTTACAGTTAGTTTAGAAAAGATTCTTCTTCCTTCTGGTACATGCGCAATCCCCTTTAAAGCGATTTCATGAGATTGTAGCTTTACAATTTCTTCACCTTTATAAATCAGATTGCCTGATTTTGGTTTAACTTGCCCACAAATTGTTTTTAGAGTAGTAGATTTTCCAGCACCGTTACTTCCTATTAATGTTACAATTTCACCTTCATTTACTTCTATGTTAATATTTTTCAGTGCTTGAATACCACCGTAAAAAGAGTTAATATCTTTTAATTGTAATAGCGTCATTTTTTCTTTACTCCTTTCACTATGCAGTAGTCACTGCACTTTTTCCTAAATAAGCTTCAATTACTTTTTGATTATTTCGAATTTCAAGAGGTTTACCCTCTGCAATTTTTTCTCCGTGATCAAGTACAAATAGATATTCCGAAATTTCCATTACAAGCTTCATATCATGCTCAATTAATACGATTGTTAAGTTTAGATCATCCCTCATTTGATAAATTAAATCAGTCAATTCTTTCGTTTCTTTCGGATTCATCCCTGCAGCCGGTTCATCTAAAAGTAAGATTCTTGGTTGAGATGCCAATGCACGAGCAATTTCAAGTCGTCTTTGTGCACCGTATGATAAACTTGATGCTTCCTCATTATAAACATCAGCCAATCCAACGTATTCTAACCATTTATACGCTTCTTTCATCGCCGATTTCTCTGCTTTTTTAAAGCTAGGTAAATGGAATAGTGTTGAAAAAACACCATATTTTAAATGCTGATGCATCCCGACCATAACATTTTCTAAAGCAGTCATACTATTAAACAAACGAATATTTTGGAATGTACGAGCTATACCTTTTTTATTTACTTTATGTGGTTTTAATCCTACTAAACTCTCATTACCCAGCAAAACTTCACCACTTGTTGGAGTATATACACCTGTAATCATATTGAAAAATGTTGTTTTTCCAGCCCCATTTGGCCCGATTACAGCTGTTATTGAACCCTCTTTTATATCAATATTTACATTATTAACAGCAGTTAAACCACCAAAGTTTTTCGTTAAATTCGTTGTTTTTAACATTTGATAACCTCCTTCCTAAAATGAAACTGAGCGTTGATTTTCTTCGACTACTTTTTGATCTAGATCTACTACATCCTCTTTTGGAACAATCTTATTTTTGGCAGGTAATAATCCTTTAGGCCTAAAGATTGCTACAAGTACTAAAATCAGTCCAAAAATCATACGTTGCATTTTAGAAGGTGATAGAGCTGGTGGTAGGTTAATTACTCCATCTAATGTTAATTGGTTTAAATAATTTGTAACTTCTGTTAAAACTTGTAGATTTAAAATTGTAACAAGTGCTGCTCCAAGAATTACGCCTGGAACGCTACCCATTCCGCCCAGAATCACCATTACTAGGATCGTAATTGATTCAAGTAATGTAAAGCTTGTAGGGTCAATGAACATTTGCTTTGCAGAGAATACTACACCCATCATTCCTGAGAAAGATGCTCCAATTGCAAACGCAATTAATTTCGTTCGTACTAAGTGGATACCAGACGCTTGTGCTGCGATTTCATTTTCACGTACTGCTTTCCAAGAACGCCCAAGCTTAGAATCTTGTAATCTAGTAACAGCTAAAATAACGATTGCTAAGACAACTAGTACGACATAATAAAATTGTCCTGAATTACTAATCTCAAATCCAAAAATTGTAGGTGCTGGAATAGATGAAATACCTTGTGCTCCTCCAGTAATATTTATTGGTCGATCTAAGTTATTAAATACAATACGAATAATTTCTCCAAAACCAAGTGTTACAATCGCTAAGTAATCACCTTTTACTCGAAGTACAGGAATACCTAATAATACACCCGCTATCGCTGCAATAATTCCGCCGATTAGAATGAACACCCAAAATGAATTTCCTGAAAAAGGAAGAAAATCAAAATGTAAGAAATTCGTTACTTGTTTAGTAGAAAAAATTGCATAAGTATATGAACCGATTGCAAAGAATGCAACGAATCCTAAATCTAATAAACCTGCTAAACCAACTACTATATTTAATCCAAGTGCCATTGCAACATAGATTCCAACTAAAGTGGCTACACCCATATATGATTCAAATGCTGTCCCTTGTGATGCAACATATGGCATAATCACTGTTAAAACTAGTATTCCAATGCTCCACTTTAATTTGACTGGAAAATTAGTCTTATATAATAAATAAAGTGAGAACAGGATTAATAGAAATGCTGTTACGGATTCTTGCAAAAAGTATAATCCTAATGATGTAACAACGATATACGCTCCTAAGAAAATTCCTTGTAGTTTATTTGATTGTTTTAACCCTTCTAATATGCTCTTCATCTAATTCACCTACACTTTCTCAGCTACAGGTTTACCTAATAAACCTTCTGGCTTGAATATTAGAACTAGAATTAAAATTCCAAACGCAAATACATCTTTATATTCTGATGGGAAAATGCCATGTGTCAAAGTTGATAAATTTGTTGCTGCAAATACTTCGATTACACCGATTAATAAACCACCAAACATTGCACCACGGATATTTCCAATTCCTCCTAATACTGCTGCTGTAAATGCTTTTAGACCTAAAATAAAACCGATGTACGGATCAATTGTGTTGTACTGTAATGCGAATAACACACCAGTTGCACCACCCAATCCAGAACCTAAAAAGAATGTTAACGAGATGACTTTGTTTACGTTTACAGACATTAATGATGCAGTTTCACGATCTTGAGCAACTGCACGCATTGCTGTACCCCATTTTGTTTTATTGATGAAGTAATCTAATGAAATCATCATTACTACTGCAACAACTAAAATAATGATTGATGCTGATTTAATTTGTGCATTCCCAAATGAAGAAAAGATTGAGCTAGTTTTAATTTGGTGTTGTCCTGAAAATAGTGATGGGCCAGTAATAATGTAATTTCCTTCTTTTAATTCAGCAATAAAACGGACGATATCTTGAAGTAAAAATGAAACACCAATTGCTGTAATTAATGTAATTAACTTTGGTGCTTTTCGTAATGGGCGATACGCTACTCTCTCGATCCCCATGCCTAGAAATCCAGTTGCTACAGATGCAATAATTAAAACGATTGCTAATACGATAATTGCAGGTAAACTACTTAATAAACCTAATCCAGTAAAAGTAATTAATACCGCAGTACCAATAAACGCACCCGCCATGAATATTTCACCATGTGCAAAATTAATTAGTTCTAATATCCCATAAACCATCGTATAACCGAGTGCAACTGTTGCGTACACTGCTCCTAAAACAAGACCGTCTATTAGTACTTGAGGTAATGTTTGGATTACTTCATTCATGTATGAGACCTCCTATATATAAATAATGTAGTTTAATTCTTATTAACTTCCAAAATCTTACAATTTTCTCATCTTATTGAGAAGAAAAGAGTATCCCGTAAAACGTGATACTCTTTTCTTTTTTTTCACCACTTTGCTTCCCTCGTATTAGTAGGCTATGTTACTAATTATGGTTTAGTTACTTCGCCTTCTTGAGTACCAGGATATTTAGCTTCTTTAAACGTATAGATAAATACTTTCGCGTATTTGTTGTCCCCTTTATCGTCAAAACCAACCTTGGTTACTACACCATCATAATCTTGGATCGCACGTACGGCCTTTTCAACTTGTTCGCGAGATGGAGTTTTTCCTTTATTATCGTTGATTGCATTTTTTAATCCTTCCAATAATACACCAGCAGAATCATATCCGTATGATGAGAAAGATTCAATATTTTTATTAAATTTAGATTTATAAGCATCTGCAAATGCTTTCCCTTTATCTGTTTTTAACGTGTCACCAGCTACTGAAGTATAATAGAAGTTTTTAACTGCATCTCCAGCAATATCAACTAAACCTGAAGAGTCCATTCCATCGCCACCCATGAATGGGATGTTTAATCCTTTATCACGAGCTTGTTTTAATAAAATTCCTCCTTCAGCATAAAGTCCACCGAAGAATACTAAATCAGGCTTTTTCGCAATCACATTATTTAATACACCGTTAAAATCTTTATCACCAACTGAGATACCCTCTTCACCTAAAATTTTCGCGCCTAATTTTTGAGCAGCAGCTTTAAATTCATTTGCTAAACCTGTTCCATAAGGCGTTTTATCTTGAATGATGAAAATATTTTTAGCTTTTAATGTCTTCACAGCAAAATTTGCACCAGCAGGACCTTGGAAATCATCACGAGCACAAATTCGGTTAACTACTCCTAATCCACGGTCAGTTACTTCATTTGCAGTATTTGAAGGAGAAACCATTACGATATGGTCTTTCTCATACTTTAGAGAAGATGGAATTGCTACACCCGAGTTTAAGTGTCCAACAACACCAAGAATTTGATTGTCTGAAGCTAACTGCTCTGCATTGGCTACACCTTTCTTTGGATCTCCTTGATCATCATAAGGAACAATCTTTAAATCAAAGCCCAATTTTTTGAAAGCTGCTTTTTGATCCTCTAAAGCAAGTTGAGCTCCAAGCTTAATGGACTCCCCTAAAATTGCGTTATTCCCAGATAATGGGGTATTTGTCGCAATTTTAATAACCTGATTCCCATCCTTTGAACTATTCCCACAACCTGCTAAAATACCAGCCGTTAACGAAACTGAAGCTAAAATTGCAAAACCCTTCTTAAAAACCATATGTACGCCCCCTTAATAACCTATTTTTTTGAAAATTTAAAATTCTTAAGAAAATAGTAAGCTATATTTTTTCGTTAGACAAGTTCTTTTGATTCAAAATATTTCGACAATTCTGCCGATTAACTGTTTTTTTAGACAATTATTACCATTAAAATTTCATTAAAATTGATTTTTTCTTATTTTCATAACGTAAAATTGAAAGATTTTAATGTGTTTTGCTAGTTTACTAAGAAAAAATTGTTTTTCTAAAATCATTTTCTATTTTTCGACAAATTCGACAAAAAAGAAGTAATTTATAGTCATTAAAATTGACAAATAAGCGATCACTATCTGTAAATTAAGGCAGATTGCTAATCAATAACTCTCTAGAAACAGCAATGGGGTATTTTTTGTTGGGGTTTTCACTTAGAGTAGATTTTCCGATCAACTTTATAGATAGTTAATAGATTTCTTCACTTTTTTAGTCGGTTTAGTAAGAATTAGAGCAAATTTATTAAATTTATATTTTGTGCATCTGCATTTGAAGCATTTGTAATGTAGAATACCCTTACCGGTATAGGAAATTTCTTATCATATTTGAGATGCTAGTCAATTTAATTGCAGTTTCACTAATTTTATTTGCACATTCCTCATGTTTATTTGCAGTTCCCGAATCCTTATTTGTACATTCAACTGTTTTATTTGCACCCGGACCTTAATTTGCAGTTACCAAAACCTTATTGCACTTGTCACATTTTTATTAGCAGTTCGACCTTATGTCAACTACTCTTCTTTTAAATAGAGTCTACAAATAAAAAAAGGATGTCCCTAAGTAACACTTTTAGGACATCCTCTTCTTCTCTAATTATTTTCTTCTTTTTTGTATCGAATAATGGTCTTTATATCACCAGAATCATCTGTATCCATAATGAATGATCCATTGCTATACTGATCACTATTTCTTAGATCAGTTGGGTCTATCGTTTCAAATTGTCCAGACTTACTTAGCAATGCAAACATATCATTTTGATTAACTGCGTATACGCCAATTAATAAATGAGGATTGTTTTTTAAGTCTCTTAATACTTTAACACCTCGTGTACCTCTTGAACTTTGAGGAATTGTATCGAGTTTCATTTTTTTAATGGCTGCTCGATGTGTTGCACAGAATATTTCTTTCACTTCTTCACTTATAATGTCTGCTGATACAACAATATCATTTTCTTTTAAGTTAATTCCTTTAACTCCGCCAGCTCTTAAGCCTTGAATACTTATTTCTTCTACATTAAATATCAATGTGTATCCAGCGCTAGTCGCCAATAATACTCGGCTTGTTTCCGAGGTAACTCCTGCAAAAATTAATGCATCATCGGATTTAATCGACATTCCGACTAGTGGTTTCGAGTAGCGTTGAACTTTTAACTGTTGAATGCTTGTACGTTTTACAATTCCATTTTTTGTTACAAATAGAATAAACTCTTTATTTTCTTCAAAATTATTCACAACTGTTGCAGAAAGTATTGATTCGTCGCGTTCAATTGGAATAATGTTCGCAACGTGTTGCCCCATATCTTTCCATCTGATATCTTGCATTTCATGAATTGGTAAGTATAAATAATTACCTTTTGAAGTAAATAGAATCAGCGTATCTGTTGTTGTACTTTCCACTTGATATATTAAACGGTCGCCTTCTTTCATACCGTAATCTTTTCCATTTGAGGCAGAAAAAGATCTTGGGCTTGTTCGTTTAACGTATCCTTCGCTAGTTACTGTCACAATGACATCTTCTTGAGCAATTATATCTTCTCTAGCAATTTTAATTTCTTCAATCGCTCCTTGAATTGTAGAACGTCTGTCATCTGCATATTTTAATTTGATTTTTTTCAAATCTGTTTTTATAACGGATAGTAGCTTTGTTTCACTGTTAAGAATTGCTTCAAGTTGTTTAATTTTCTTATCCAACTCGTCAGCTTCTTCTTGTAATGCAGTAATATCTGTATTTGTTAAACGATATAACTGTAACATAACAATTGCTTCAGCTTGTAGTTCAGTAAATTCGAATTGAGCGATTAACTTGTCTTTTGCATCACGTTTGTCATTTGCAGAACGGATTGTTGAAATCACTTCATCTAAAATTGATAGTGCCTTCATTAATCCTTCAACAACATGTTGACGAGCTTTCGCTTTTTTCAAATCAAACTTTGAACGGTTTGTAATTACTTCTTTTTGATGCTCTATATAAGCATCAAGAATAGCAGGTAAAGACATTTGTTTAGGTGTTCGATTATAAATCGCAACCATATTAAAGTTATAAGGTATTTGAAGTTCAGTATTTTTATATAAATAATTTAAAATTGCTTCATTATTTGCATCTTTCTTTAATTCGATAACAATGCGTAGACCAGTACGATCTGTTTCATCACGCACTTCAGTAATTCCATCTACTTTACGATCAAGACGAACTTCATCCATTTTCTTTACTAAATTCGCTTTATTAACTTCTGAAGGAATTTCTGTAATGATTAGTGCTTGTTTTCCACCGCGAATATCTTCAGTGTGAACACGGCTGCGAATGATGATTTTACCTTTTCCAGTTTCGTATGCTTTTTTAATCCCATCTACACCTTGAATAATCCCTCCAGTAGCAAAATCAGGTCCGTGGATTACGGTCATTAAATCATCTACTGAACAGTTTTTATTCTCAATACGCATAATTGTCGCATCGATTACTTCGCCAAGATGGTGCGAAGGTATTTCAGTTGCGTAACCTGCTGATATTCCTGTACTACCGTTAACTAGTAAATTTGGAAACATAGATGGTAAAACAACTGGTTCCATACTAGTGTCATCAAAGTTAGGAACAAAATCTACTGTTTCTTTATCAATATCTCTTAACAATTCACTTGCTATTGCTGATAATCTAGCTTCGGTATAACGCATAGCAGCTGGTGGGTCTCCATCAATACTACCGTTATTTCCATGCATTTGAACTAATACATTTCTTAATTTCCAATCTTGACTAAGTCGCACCATCGCATCATAAACAGAAGTATCACCATGCGGATGATAATTACCAATAACATTACCGACTGTTTTAGCCGATTTACGGTATGGTTTGTCTTGTAAGTTACCTTCAACATGCATTGAATATAATATACGTCTTTGTACAGGCTTTAATCCGTCACGGGCATCAGGTAATGCCCTCTCTTGAATAATATATTTACTATAACGACCAAAACGGTCACCTAATATGTCTTCTAAAGGGATATTATATAATTTTTCCGATGATTGCATCAGACATTGCTCCCTTCTGAATCTACTTCAACTTGTTCATTGTCTAAAATTTTATCCTCTTCATCTAAATCAAATACTACATTTGATTCAATCCACTTACGTCTAGGTTCTACTTTATCACCCATTAGTGTTGTTACACGACGATCGGCTCTTGCAGCATCATCAATTTTCACTCGAATAAGTGTTCTAGTTTCTGGATCCATTGTTGTATCCCAAAGTTGGTCAGCATTCATCTCACCAAGTCCTTTGTATCGTTGAATCATATATCCTTTACCAACTTTTTTGATGGCATCTTGTAGGTCTACTTCAGACCAAGCATACTCGATTACTTCTTTTTTTCCAGTACCTCTACTTACTTTGAACAAAGGAGGTAAGGCAATATAAACTTTACCAGCTTCTACTAATGGCTTCATATAACGGTAAAAGAATGTTAATAAAAGTACTTGTATATGCGCTCCATCTGTATCAGCATCGGTCATAATGACAATTTTGTCATAATTAACATCTTCAATTTCAAAATCACTACCTACTCCTGCTCCAATTGCATGAATAATTGTATTAATCTCTTCATTTTTCATGATGTCCGCTAATTTCGCTTTTTCAGTATTGATTACTTTACCACGTAAAGGCAAAATTGCTTGGAAGCGGCGATCTCGTCCTTGTTTTGCACTTCCACCGGCTGAATCACCCTCAACTAAGTATAATTCATTCTTCTGTGGATTACGTGACTGAGCAGGAGTAAGCTTACCACTTAATGATGTTTCTGAACGCTTTCTCTTTTTACCACTTCTTGCTTCTTCACGCGCTTTTCTTGCTGCTTCTCTAGCCTGATACGCTTTTATAGATTTTTTAACTAACGAAGTCGCAATATCTGGATTTTCTTCGAGAAAATATGCTAGTTGATCAGACACCACTGAATCAACAGCTGACCTTGCTTCACTTGTACCTAATTTACCTTTTGTTTGTCCTTCAAATTGAAGGATTTCTTCAGGAATTCGTACAGATACAATAGCAGCTAATCCTTCTCTGATATCCGCTCCATCTAAATTTTTATCTTTTTCTTTTAATAGATTAACTTTTCTTGCATATTCATTAAATGCTCTCGTTAAAGCTGTTTTTGCACCAACTTCATGAGTACCACCGTCTTTTGTACGAACATTATTTACGAAAGAAAGCATCGTTTCTGAATATCCGTCATTAAATTGGAACGAAAATTCAACTTCAATTTTATGTTGCAGTCCTTCAAAGAATACAACTGGATGCAGTGCTTCCTTTTCTTCATTTAAATACGCTACAAACGCTTCGATACCGTTTTCATAATAAAACTCTTCGAAAGTATTATGGCGTTCATCTTTAATTGTTATTTTTAAGCCTTTTAATAAAAAGGCAGACTCTCTCAGTCTTTCACATAAAGTATCAAAGTTAAAATTTGTCGTACTAAAAATTGTTGGATCCGGTTTAAAATGAATCGTCGTACCAGTTCTTTTCGTCTTACCAACGATTTCTAGTGAAGTGGCAGGTTTCCCACCATCTTCAAAACGCTGTTTAAAAATTGTTCCTTCACGGTGAATTTCTACTGTTAACCATTCTGATAACGCATTAACTACTGATGCACCTACCCCATGTAGGCCACCACTAGTTTTGTAGCCACCTTGTCCGAATTTACCGCCTGCGTGTAGAACAGTTAAAATAATTTCAGGAGTCGGTTTCCCCATTTTGTGCATACCAGTTGGCATCCCACGCCCATGGTCTCTAACACTTAAGCTATGATCCTTATGAATAATCACATCTATTTGAGTACCGTGCCCAGCTAATGCTTCATCTACAGAATTATCTACGATTTCATAAACTAAATGGTGCAGACCTCTACTATCAGTGCTGCCAATATACATTCCAGGTCGTTTACGTACAGCTTCTAAACCTTCTAGTACCTGTATCGCATCTTCATTATATGTTGTATCATTCTTTGCCAACACCATTTCTCCTTTCTAACTAAAAACCTATATAAGAACATCTGTTCCATTATATCATAATATAAATAAAATGTTTCTTCTAATCGTTCATGTTAATGGTTTTTTTCCTAACTTACAAGTCGAACACGAAAAAAATTTATAGAGCATGGTGAAAAAACGGGAGAAGAAGTTATAAAATTTCTTTAATCTTTCTATACCTGCTCCATGCCTTCCGTTAAAAAAACTCACTGCTTTTACAGTGAGTTTTTTTAACGGACTATCTGGTCATTGCATGTTCTACTTTTATACAACGATCCATTATGACAGTTTTACCATTCTCTTTTAACAATTGATATGCTTCTTCATTTTCAATGCCAAGTTGTGCAAAGAAAACATCACAATCAATTTTCAAAAACTCTTGTGCAACAGGTAACAGGTGTTCAGGTCTTCTAAATACGTTTACAATGTCAACTTTTTCTTTGATTTCTGTTAAACTTGATACCGCTTTTTCTCCTAACACAGTATCAACAGTAGGGTTAACTGGAATAATTTTATATCCAGCATCTTGCATTGCTTTACTCACCATATAGGACGTCTTTGATGGATCTTTTGATAAGCCAACTACTGCAATTACTTTACTTGATTTTAGAATCTGTCCAATTTCTTCTCTTGATGGGTATTTACTCAATACGAATCACCCTTTCAATTTGACAATTTACATAAATAAGCGAAAAGAACAACTTTTCGCTTATTTAATCTTCTTTTATCATATTTCTAAAATCATTTATCTGTCAATCATTGACTAGAAGCTAATGTTAAAGTTGAACTTTTCAACTTACCATCTCGGTAGTAAGTAATCTTCAATTGATCTCCTACTTTTTTGTGAGAATATAAGTATTCTCTTACTGTGATTACATCTGTTACTGGTTTGTCATCAAGTGCAACGATTACATCTAATTGTTTCATACCAGCTTTTGCAGCAGGTGTGTTTGGATCAACATGTGTAACAACTGCTCCTTTAGTAACTGATTTCGGTAATTTTAATGTTTCTTCGATATTGTATTGAGGAATTTCATCAAGTGATTTTAAGCCAACACCCATAACTGGTCTAGTTACTTCACCAAATTTTTCAATTTGATCTAGCGCTGGTTTAGCAATATTAATCGGAATCGCAAATCCAATACCTTCAACAGCTTGTTCTGCTATTTTACTTGAATTTATACCGATTACTTCACCTTTAGCATTAATTAAAGCACCACCACTATTCCCAGGATTAATTGCTGCATCAGTTTGGATTACTTGTGTTTGATAATCAGCAACTCCATCTCCATCAATATCTTGTGGAATTTCACGTGCTTTACTACTTACAATACCTTCTGTTACAGTACTTTCTAAAAATCCTAATGGATTACCTATTGCAATGGCTGTTTCGCCAACATTAATTTTTTCTGAGTCGCCTAATTTAGCGATATTTGTTACGTATTTTGCATCAATTGCTACTACAGCTAAATCTAATAATTCATCTGTACCAACAAGTTTGGCATCAATTAACTGCCCATCTGCCATTTTAACTTTTAACTGTTTAGCACCAGCTACAACGTGATTATTTGTAGCAACTAATGCTTTATTTCCAACTCTTTTATAAACAACACCTGAACCAGATCCAGCTTCTTCAGTTTCCATTGAGAATGGATTTGAAGATTGATAATTGTTTACACCAACAACGAATTTGCGTGCATTTTGAATTGTAGTTGTTAAGTCTTCACGAGAGACATTAATAACTTGTGTTGGTACTGTATTTGTATCATTTGATAAATTTGCAGGTTTATTTGTTAAGTTAAAAACATCGGGTGAAACAATTGAGATCGTCACAGCACCGATAATAGCTCCGATAAATCCCGTTACAAGCGGATAACCACCTCGTCTACTTCTCGTTTGCCTTTTATGATTGTTTGGATTTTCATTGTTTAAATCTGTTTCATCATAGTATCCCATAATTCTTTCCTCCAATATGTAAGTATCTTTAATTGATATTAATTTAACCCACCCGTGTGTATTTGCTGTGAACTTTTAAACATAATTTGAATAAATTTTTAAATTAAAAGTAAATTCAACACCATCTTCTTTATTATGAGCTTTAATAGTTGAATGATGTAAATCAAGAATTGTTTTTACGATTGCTAAACCTAACCCTGTCCCACCATTTTCTCTATTTCTAGATTCATCAATTCGATAGAAGCGATCCCAAATTTTATCAATCTTATCAGCCGGAATATGATTACCTTCATTAAATATTGAAATTTTCACATATTCCCCTTCATTTATTAAATTTATTTTTATGATACTTCCCGGGTTACCATAATGGATTGCATTTGAAAGAATATTAATGATTACTTGTTCTATTTTTCTTTTTTCACCAATTACTAGCGTTTCTTCATCAAGTTTATAATCAAATTTATATGGATTATCATTCGAACTATTTTCAAACAGTCGAATAATTACATTTTCTATGCAATCCACAATTAAGAAAGGTTCACTTTTAAGTGTGTATGTACCTGATTGAAGCTTAGAAAGCTCTAACATATCTACTACAAGACCGTTCATGCGATCAACTTCTTCAAGGATTACATCTGCATAATAACCATTTTTTTCAATATTTAATCCATCTTTTAAACCTTCTGCATAACTTTGTACAATACTTAAAGGAGTTTTTAACTCATGTGAGACACCACTTATAAACTCTTTTCGTATTTCTTCTAACTGTTTCTCTTTTTCAATATCCTGCATTAATTTATGATTTGCTTGTTGTAAATTTTCGATTGTGCTAGCCAAATTTTCTGATAATGAATTAATCGATTTTGATAATTGTCCAATTTCATCTTCTGATTCAATATCAATTTTCTCGTTAAAGTTCAGCTTTGCTAATTGATTTGTAACAGCGCTCATTTTTATTAAAGGCTTTGTAATCAGTTTAGAATAGTAAAAAGAAATGATCACAATCAATAATAAAGCAACAATAAAAGCATAAATATAAAAATCTTTTAAAACATACATTGCTTCATCTACTGGCTGAAGGGATGTAATCGCAAATATAACTTCCTTAGACCCTTTATTTGTATTGATTGGGTAAATAAACACTTTGTTTTCTAATCCATTTGCCTTATCAAAATAGCGATAAATTAATGGGTAATCGTTTTCTGTGTGGCCGGAAAAATCCTCATCACTCTTGGTCCAATCAGTAATTGCACCCATCAATGAATTCATTTGAGCAGAATAGGTATATTGATTTGCAATAGGTAGATGTAAAGTAACTACTTTTCCTTTAATTTCAACATTCACCATCTCCTGGATGCTGTTTTTAGTTGATAATTGTATTGGATTAGAAGGTTGATTTTCCTCCTCCCACACCCCCATATTCGTCTTTATATAAAGCGGAATAAAATAATCGTCTTGAACAAAGCCCCGAATTGTAATTCTTGAATTCTCTTTAATATTTAATCTTAAAATACTATCTATTTGATCAGAATACAGTAGATTATTTAAAGGCACATATACTTTTTTTCCTGCGTCTGTACGTACCGTTAAATCAAAATTATTCTCTGCTTTAAGAACACCTCTTTTATCCAATACCGCTAAAGTTGTGTTATATTTTGAATAAAGCTTAGTTAATTCCTGCTGAAACTGGGTATTGTTATACTTTCCTGCTTTATACGCCATTGCAAATTTAGTCAATTCTTCTGAAACAATATTTACTTTTTTATTCGTATAAAAGGATTGCATAAAAACTGACTGACCTACAAAAACAATGATTAAAAAAATGATTAACAACAAAGTTATGGATAAAAAAAGCTTACGAACAATACTCTTTTTCATCATCTACTCCTCAAACTTATAGCCCACTCTTATAACTGTAGCTATATGCTTTGATTTATCTCCCAATTTATGTCTCAGTTTTTTTATATGCGTATCAACTGTTCTACCATCTCCAAAGTAATCAAAACCCCAGATATTATTCAGTAGTTGATCCCTTGTTAAAACAATGCCTTTATTATCAATTAAGTAACACAATAACTCGAATTCTTTATTCGTAAGCAACAAGGCTTCATTATTAATAGAGGCTGTCCTTGACGAAGTGTTAATTGTAATTCCACAAATCATTTTCGTATCTTTATCGTCTTCTTTTAGATCAGTTGTTCGTCTAAGCACACTTTTTGCTTTTGCAACAAGTATTTTAGGACTAAACGGCTTTGTCACATATTCATCAGTACCTAATTCAAATCCTAATAATTGATCCTCTTCTTCTGAGCGGGCAGTAATCATAATAATAGGTATATTAGATTGCTCTCTAATTAACTTACATACTTTCCACCCATCTAATTTAGGTAGCATTAAATCTAAAATAATTAAATCCACTTGGTTCTCATTAAACTTCTTAATTCCTTCTTCTCCATCACCTGCTTCGATGACGATAAACTGATCGTTTTCAAAAAAGTCTTTTACAATTTCTCTTAATCTTTTTTCATCTTCAATTAATAAAACTGTCGGATTCATAATTTTTTCCTTCCATTAAGTAAAATAATAAAGACAGATTTAGGGATTATGGTGTTAAAATTGATAGATTCTAGCCATAAGCGTTTCTTCTTTGATTTACATAACCTTACTTCCCTTTTCTTTCTCTTAATCCTGCTATTTAAGTCATATTCTATTTTATTTATCTATAATTTCGCTTAAAATTGTGATAAAATGATACGATACTGCACTATTTTATATTAGTTTGAAAAGGAGCTAGAACATGAGCTTGGTCATTATAGTACTAGCCTATTTAATCGGATCTGTACCATTCGGTTTAGTAGTTGGAAAAATATTTTACGGAGTAGATATTCGTCAACACGGTAGTGGAAATTTAGGTGCAACAAATACATTCCGCACATTAGGTAAAAAAGCCGGTATTATTGTAACACTTGGAGATATTTTAAAAGGAACACTAGCAGCTTCATTACCTGTAATATTCCATTATCATGGAATTAACCCTCTAATCATTGGACTAGTCGCTGTAATTGGACATATGTATCCGATTTTTGCCGGTTTCAGAGGTGGAAAAGCAGTAGCAACTTCAGCTGGGATCTTATTATACGCATCCCCACTCCTTTTTGTTGCCATAATTATAATCTTCGGGATTAGTTTAAAAATATCAAAATACGTATCATTATCTTCAATGTTAACAGCAGTAATTGCCACAGTTTTATCATTCATCATTGAATTTAAAAAAGGCGATGATTACATACTAACTTATATCCTAATCGTATTAACAATCTTTGTCGTATATAGACATCGCGCAAATATTAAAAGAATCAAAAATAAAACTGAACCAAAAGTTAAATTCTAAAAGCTCATCACAAGCTTAAGAAAAACTCAAAGATTAGAGAAATTAAGGTCTAAACACCTTTCATCTCTAATCTTTTTTATTTACCCCTTACCGCAAGCATTTCTGAATCCGTTTCATTACATTTTATCTTTTTTAACTAATCCCATTGCTCTATACCTTTATTTACTTTTACCCCTACTCTAATGCTTTCTCATAAGCTTCATACCAATCAGGGAACATTCTTTTAAATTTAATCGGTCTAAATGTTTCTTTATGAACAAGGACATGTGTCGAATTCCCAACACAACATAGATCTCCTTCTTCGTTTATAATTTCGTATTCATATATAACTTTAAGTGGTGTGAGCGTTTTTATTTTTGTTTTAACTGTAGCAGTCTGTCCATATCGTAGACTTTTCTTATACGATACATTCAAATCAATAACAGGTGAAATCACTCCTTGTGATTCCATTTCTGCGTAATTAAAGCCTAAGTCTTTGATTAATTGAGTTCGTCCAATCTCGAACCAAACTAAATAATTTGCATGGTAAACTACACCCATTGCATCTGTTTCTGCATATCTTACTTCAACTAATTTCTCTGATATAAACATAATTTCACCTCATCTTCTTCTACAGATTACTTTACCAAAAAATTAATAATTGTTCTATTTTTTAACATACACTAAATGTTATAATTCTCTTATAATTAATTAATCATTTTCTAATATTCTAAAATTGGGAGGCAGATTTTATTGAAGGTCATATTAGGGTCAATTATCATCATCCTTCTTTTATTATTCGGTTTATGGCTACTTCTCTCACCGACCTTTGAAAAAATCGGTGACAAAACAGTAAAAGTAAAAAATATGTTGAAGGAGAAGGAGGAAAAGCAAAATGGAAATTCGTCCAAGTGAAACTAAAAAATCATTTATGAATCGTAAAGTTATTGGTGGGATCATTGCTGGTATCGCACTTATTTTAATTGTTACAATTCCTACTTTATTTATTGAGAAAATAACACCAGGTTATGTAGGGGTTGTTTATTCACCAAATGGAGGAATACAAAAAAATACACTTTCACAAGGTTGGAATTTTGTTGGTTTGTTTGATAAAGTCACCGAATATCCAGTCCGCTTACGAACAGTAGAATATAAAGATGTTGCTCTAGCTACTTCAGACGGAAAAAGAATTGAAATGGACTTATCTTATACATATAAAATTGATCCTTCAAAAGTTGTCTCAATGTTTAATGAGTTTGGTCCAGTTGCTATAGAAGAAATAGAGGATACATATTTAAAGAAACGATTACAAGATGCAGCTCGAATTGCAGTTTCGAAATACACAGTTTTACAATTATATGGCGAAAAATCAAGTAATGCCTCTGCAGATATTGAGACAATTTATAAAGATGATGTAAAAGTACTTGGATTTTTTGTTGAAAATTTAACTTTAGGAACTCCTAAACCTGATGCAAAAACACAAGATGCAATTGATGCAAGAGTTCAAGCAGCCCAAGAAAATGATCGTAAAAAAATTGAACTTGAAACATCTCGAATTGAAGCTGAGAAGAAGAAGGTAGAAGCTCAGGCTGACGCTGATTCACAAATAATTCGTGCTCAAGGTCAAGCAAAAGCAAACCAAGTCATTCAGCACTCATTAACGAAAGAATTAATTGAATATAAAAAAGCAGAAAAATGGGATGGTAAACTACCTACTGTTTCAGGTAGCGATGCTAATATCATTCAATTCCCTATTGATCCAAATAGTAATAACGAATCAAAATAATGATTATATTTTCAAAACCTAGTCAATGGCTAGGTTTATTTATTTTTAAAATGAAATTGATTTGCTTTTCCACCTATTCTCTTCTAATCCAAACTCTTTGGCATATATTTAATAGAGACGAATATCTACGTTTGATGAAAGGAGATAGACAAAAAATGCAAATTCATGTAGTGAAAAGCGGAGAAACAGTCATGAGTATTGCAGATTTTTATGGAGTTGAAAGGCAATCTCTCATAAATGCAAATGCTCTAGTAGCTCCTTATAAAATAATAAAAGGTCAAGCGCTTGTTGTACCAACTACAGGAAACGAATATATTGTTCAACCTGGAGATAATTTATATGATCTTGGTTTAACGTATGGAGTTTCAGCAAGTCAAATTGCTACCTATAGTGGGATTAGTCCATATGCATCTTTAAATGTTGGTCAAAAGCTACATTTGCCAGCACGAAAAAAAAGAAATGTCGAATCAATTGGCTACTTACAACCTACTTCAAACCCTATTAAGCCTGCCCTAGAAGATGCTGCACGCAGGGAAGGAAAGTTTTTAACCTATTTAGCACATTTTAGCTTTGATGCAAAAAGGGATGGTTCTTTAACAGAGCCACCACTAGGAAATATTCCGCAAATCGCTAAGGAAAACCGTAATATCTATATGATGGTTGTATCAAATCTTGAAAATGGCCAATTCTCCACATCACTTGCAACTGATATTTTACAAAGTACAGCCGTTCAAGATCGTTTAATAAACACAATCATTAGCACAGCAAATAAATACGGCTTTAGAGAGGTAAATGTAGACTTTGAAGACGTTGCTTCTAAAGATCGAGTTCCTTATATTAACTTTTTAAATAAATTAAAATCTAGACTCCCTCAAGGATTCATATTAAGTGCTACATTAATACCTAAAACAAGCTCAAATCAAAAAGGAAGATTTTACGAAGCACATGATTATGCAAATATTGGGAAAGTTGTAGACTTTGTCGTTATCATGACTTATGACTGGGGTTGGCAAGGTGGTCCACCAATGGCCGTATCTCCTATCGACCAAGTTCGTAAAGTAATCAATTACGCAAAAACTGTTATCCCAGTACCTAAAATTATGATGGGGCAAAACTTATACGGCTTTGACTGGAAAGTTCCTTTTAAACAAGGTACAATGGCAAAAGCCTTAAGCGCAGAAGCAGCTACAAATTTAGCAATTCAAATGACAAACGAAATTCTTTTTGATAATAAAGCAAAAGCACCATATTTCCGTTACACAGAATCCAACGGGCAAAAACATGAAGTCTGGTTTGAAGATGCGAGATCGATTCAGGCGAAATTCAACTTAATAAAAGAAGAAAATATCCGCGGTATTTCCTATTGGAAGTTAGGTTTACCGTTTATCCAAAATTGGGAGCTTCTAGAAGCTAACTTTAATGTCGTAAAAAGAGCATAAAAGAAAGCTAGGTATTTATGAGTCAATCTCAGAATACCTAGCTTCTTTTTTATTCAGTCATTCGTATTATTAAATGACTGCTCGTCCCTTAGTTCACTTTCTAACGCTGAAAGCGATTCCTCACGACGTTGATTTTTTTCTAATGCATTTTGTTTTTGCTGTTCATTTCCAATCTGCATTGAGGTCTCTGCTTCTTTAATGTTTTCCTTCGTATTATTAATCATATCTTGAATTTTATCAGCATTATCACTGCGATCATCTGGCTTTGATTTGTATTCCATCATTAATCACTCCAATTCAAAATTGTGGTTTGGGCTTTGAATATTACCCGTTATCAACGATTGGTTGTTTGCCAGTAGGATCTTTATATTGCATTTGTTTACCCTTATTTCCGCCAGCTGCTTTGTTTTGAGTACCAACATGATTTGGTACAAAATCTTTAGGATGTTTTTTAGGATTTCCCATTTTATCGCCCCCCTAGCGATAGTATGAGTTTTGTTACTTTAAATATGTAAAAAAAATCGATTTAAAAAAACAAAAAAGAAGGATAAATTCCTTCTTACTCTTGTCTATTCTGCTTTAGCTTTTCTTTCTAAACGTTCTTCTAAGCGATCATATATTTTATTTAAAGCTTCTTCATCATTTAATAGAGAATTTTTATTTTCATTAATTAATTCTTGAAACGATTTATGTCTCTTCTTTCTCATTACAATCACCTCATCTTTTTTGTTAGTATTGACAAAAAAAAGAGTTTTCTTACATTTTAGTAAATTTTTTCTTATTTTAAAAATGTATTTAATTGTTTCTCAGTAACTGGTCCAATTTGCTTAAAAACAATCTCGCCATTCGCATTAATAAAATATGTAGTAGGAATTGAAATCACACCATATTTCCGAAAATTATCTCCATTTTCATCAATTAAAATATTATAATTCATACTATTTTTACTAACAAAATTCTTAATAAAATTCAAATCCTTTTTCTCACTAATATAATCTGCAACACCAATCATTTCAATATCTTTATGTGCTTGATGAAACTTCTCTAATGCCGGAATTTCATCTTGGCAAGGAGGACACCAAGTAGCCCAGAAATTCAAGATAACTTTTTTACCTTTGAACGAAGATAAATTAACCTTCTTCTCATCCAACGTCATCAATTGAATATCAGGTGCTTGCTGACCAACTTGAACACCCAATTTTTGAATCGAAGCAATATACGCATCATTATTACTAGTAACCTTACTCTCTGCTTCTTTTTTCTCGTATAATTGAAAAAATGAATAGCCTAACGCAACTAAAAGCACTAACAAAGGAATTACTTTTCTCATACAAATCACCCTTTTAATTAACTATCTCTATTTAACCATAATAAATACAAAAGTGGAACAAGCCCGAATATCTTCAAAGCGTTTTTTTTACGTACTACAGAATGGCTTTTAATTTTAATACTTTTTTTCAAAAATTATTTCGAAATAAATCCCACTTTTTATCTCATTTTATATTTTTTACATGAATGGTTTATTAATTCGTAATTTTTATTAATTATTTAGAGGAATTTGTAATGATAATAGTGCGAGCGCGATTCCATTGATTTGCAGCTGTATTAGGATTGTAATAGCAAATACATTCCAGAATTTTAATTACGATTCTTAAATTAATGGTGAAAAAACGATATTTTTTTATAAAACCAGAAGAATGAACACCACTTATCAATGAAATTTGATGAAATTCATCTAATTTCTTTCAGATTTCTCTTAAAAATCATAAAATCGGGGTTAGTATATTTGGGATTCTTCATTTTTATTTGCGATTGCCCCTTTTTAATTGCGTTTATCCATTTTTATTTGCGACTGCCCTTTTTAATTGCGATTCACCATTTTTATTTGCGACTCCCGGATTTTAACTGCGATGCCCAACTTTAAAAGCGATCCCATAATATTTTCAAGCAACAAAAAAACACGATCCAATAAGGACCGTGTTTTTTTTATCAAATTAATGAGTTACTTTAGAATTATTTAATTTATCACGTAATACCATTTGTAAGATACCACCGTGACGGTAGTAGTCAATTTCAACTTCGCTGTCAAAACGAGCAACTACATCAAATTCAACAGTTGTTCCGTCTTCTTTAGTTGCAGTTACTTTTACAAGATCACGTGGTTTAACATTTTCATCTACAGTAACAGCAAAGATTTCTTTACCTGTTAATCCAAATGTTTCAGCATTTTCACCAGCTTTAAATTGAAGTGGTAATACTCCCATTAATACTAGGTTACTTCTGTGTATACGTTCGAAGCTTTCAGCAAGAACTGTTTTGATGCCTAAAAGATTTGTTCCTTTAGCAGCCCAGTCACGAGAACTTCCCATACCGTAGTCATTTCCAGCTAAAATCATTAATCCAGTACCGTCTTCTTTATAACGCATTGCTGCATCATAAATTGACATAACTTCGCCAGTTGGCCAGTAAGTAGTGTATCCACCTTCTGTACCTGGTGCGATTTGGTTACGGATACGGATGTTAGCGAATGTACCACGCATCATTACATCATGGTTACCACGACGAGAACCATATGAGTTAAAGTCTACAGGTTTAACATCTTTACTTTGTAAGTAAAGTCCTGCAGGAGTTGTTTTACCAATTGAACCAGCTGGTGAAATGTGGTCAGTTGTTACTGAATCTCCGAATTTACCAACGATTTTTAAACCAGCTAATGGTTTAACTACGCCTGGCTCTTTTGATAAACCTTCAAAGAATGGCGGATTAGCGATATAAGTTGATTCGCTATCCCATTTATATAATGAATCATCAGTAGTTTGAATTTCGTTCCAACGTTTATTATCTTCAAATACTCTTTCATATTCTTTCTTGAATAATTCAGGAGTAACTGTAGCAGCAACAACTTCTTGTACTTCAGCAGATGTTGGCCAAATGTCTTTTAAGAATACATCGTTTCCATCTTTGTCTTGACCGATTGGTTCAACAGAGAAGTCGATATTTACATTACCAGCTAACGCGTAAGCAACTACTAATGGTGGTGATGCTAAGTAGTTACCTTTAACTTGAGGATGAATACGTCCTTCAAAGTTACGGTTACCAGAAAGTACAGATGTTACTAACATATCATTTTCAGCAATTGCTTCTTCCATTTCAGGTGCTAATGGACCAGAGTTACCGATACATGTAGTACATCCGTAACCAACAATGTTAAATCCTAATTGGTTTAAGAAAGGAATTAAACCAGCTTCTTGTAAATATCCACTAACAACTTTAGAACCAGGAGCTAATGAAGTTTTTACATAAGCAGGCACAGTTAAACCTTTTTCAACAGCTTTTTTAGCTACTAAACCAGCACCTAACATTACGTATGGGTTTGAAGTATTTGTACAACTTGTAATTGCTGCAATTGCTACTGCACCAGTTTTAAAAGTTGTTTCAGTACCGTTTTCGAATTTAACATTTACTTCTTTATTTAATGCTTCATCAGTTAAACCGAAACCTGCATTACCCATTGGAGCAGAAACTGCTGCTTGGAATGCATTTTTCATTTCTGATAATGGAATTAAATCTTGTGGGCGTTTTGGACCAGAAAGATTTGATTCAATTTCTGAAAGATTGATTTCAACTAAATCAGTGAATGTAGGATCTTCTAGATCTGCAGTATAGAATAAATCATTAGCTTTGCAGTATGCTTCTACTAATTGAATTTGCTCTTCGCTACGACCTGTTAAACGTAAGTAGTTAAGTGCTTCAGCATCAACTGGGAAGAATCCACACGTTGCACCATACTCAGGAGCCATGTTTGCGATTGTTGCACGGTCTGCTAGAGGCATGCTTTGTAAACCTGGTCCAAAGAACTCAACGAATTTATTTACTACACCTTTTTTACGTAAAACTTCAGTAACTTTTAACGCTACGTCAGTTGCAGTAGTTCCACTTGGTAAAGAACCAGTTAATTTAACACCGATTACTTCTGGAACTGGGAAATATGATGGTTGACCAAGCATTCCTGCTTCAGCCTCAATACCACCTACACCCCAACCTAATACACCGATACCATTGATCATTGTAGTATGTGAGTCAGTACCTACTAAAGTATCTGGGAATGCTATTACTTCACCTTCTGCATTAGCAACTGCTTGAACTACGTTAGCTAAGTATTCTAAGTTAACTTGGTGTACGATACCAGTTGCTGGTGGTACTGCACGATAGTTATTAAATGCTTTTTGAGCCCAACTTAAAAATTGGTAACGCTCTTCGTTACGAGAAAATTCTAAATCCATATTGAAATCTAATGCATCTATAGTACCAGCTTTATCAACCATTACTGAGTGGTCAATTACTAAATCTACAGGAATTTCAGGATTGATTACTTCAGGGTCTCCACCCATATCTGCCATTGCCTTACGTAATGAAGCTAAGTCAACTACAGCTGGAACACCAGTGAAGTCTTGTAAAATAACACGAGAAGGTTTAAATGGAACATCTACATCTTGTAGCTCGCTTGTTCCCCATTTTGCTAAATTTTCAACATGATCTTTTGTAATTACTCTTCCATCTACTTGACGAAGAACTGACTCTAGTAACACTTTAATCGAATAAGGTAATTTACCGATTTTAGCTACTCCAGCTTCCTCAATTGCTTTTAAGCGATAATAATGATAAGTTTTATCGTTCGCAGTAAATGTCGAACGAGATTGGAAAACGTCATTTTTCCCCATTGTTCTTCCCCCTATTAAGCAAAAAATGTCTGAATATATTTTATATCCAAACTTTTCAATACCTTACAATAATATATTATTACAATGTATATCATAAGTAAATAAGAAGTAACTTATCATTTGTAATAAGTATTACTTATGACCCTATAAATCAAATAGTTCATTTAATAATACTTTACCCAATTATAATAACATTTAAATCAATATAATTCGTTTAAGTTTTTTAGAGTTCGTGAGCATTTTGTGAGCATTATGTGATTTTTCTAGGTGTGAGACTGTAAGATATGTGAGCAAAAAAAGACTCCTAAATTTTTCTAGGAGTCTTTTTTATTTTCTTCGACTTAACAATTTATTTACGATCTTTTTATTCAATCTTATTACAGGTGGTAAACCCATACTTGCTACAAATGCAACAACAACTAAACATCTAAATCGCGAAAATCTAACTTCATTTTTTTACTCCTTCTTTTCGTTTTATCCGTTCTAACTTCTTCACGATTGGTACATAAATACTTAAAAAATCTTTTCCATAAAACCAACCTTCATCATAGAAAACAAGTTCTAAACCATTGCTTAAAACTTTTAATTGAATCACACGACCGTTTGCAATTCCTTCTGCATTTGGATCATTTAACACTTTAGCTTTGTAAGTGTAATAACCATATGTTCCAGTAACAATGATTGGATATTTAGGATTTCTACGATAGGTAAATTTTTTCTTTATGATTTCAGATTGATTTTCCATTAACTCACTCCTTAAAATAAGTCAGTGAAATCTAAGTTTTTAAATGCTTTCTTAGCTAGTTTAATTACAACCCTATATGATTCAATATCACTTACTTGGTAATGTTTCATATGGTTAAGAATCAGCTGTGCATTTTCTTCCTTCTTATATTTAATTGCATCTTTTAAAAGGATCATTAGTCTGTTAGAGGATTGAAGAAAAGGAGTATCCCATAAATTGTCATAATACATTTGACGAATACCATTTCGATTTATACTCTTAACTGCACCTTTAGCAATTGAACTAAATAAACCCATGAGTTAAGCTCCTCCCTTCCCAAAAACAAAAACCTTAAATTCGCGTGGCTTTTTAACTCTCGTTAACTTTCTAATGATTAGCTCTCCGTTATCAAACGTTAACTTTCCATGAACTCTTTGCTTATTAACACGTTTCCACCAAATTTTATGACAGATGTATCCTCCAATAATAATTGACTTAATCATGTTGATCCTCCTAAGGTTTTACGACCTCAAAAATGATTTCTTTTAAAGCATCTAAGTACTCTCCAATATCATCTGTGATCATAGTTAAATCTTCATATGAACTTAAACCATCGATTTGAGAAATCTTTGTTTCGATTCTACTAAATAGGAATTTCGCCATTTTCTCTTTCAAAATATAACCTCCTTCGCAATATGAACAAAACCTTTACCAGCTGCGATTAATAAATCATACGTATCAAGATTTAAAGGATTGGCAGGATCTGCTTCCAACAACTTAACCATGTTTTTACCGACTTTTCTTGTGGCTAATTTAAACGCCATGCGTGCTAACATTATTCGTCACCTCTTGATTTGAATTTATAAGTAACTCGCTAGCAGATTTAAATTGAATTACCTGTAAAAATGAGTCGATTTCGTATTCTTTATCTGTAAAAATTACAATATAAGGGAAAAACGGTGAACTTTCTTTTTTCTGCCAAGGAAGACTGACCCACTCGTTTGAATGAAAATATGATTCATATCTTTTTATCTTTTCAGTAATTAGTTTTTTGTTATAGAACGTCAATTGGACTTCAACGAAGAATGGGGTCTTATTAAATATCATGAATGCATCTGGTTCTACAAAACCTTGGGGACCTAATTTAGGTTCTACATCAAATGTTCCTAAATAATGTTTCAACGTGATATAAACTTTAAATAGTTCTCTGAAATGTGGGATTTTTTGAGAGGTCTCTTTGATTGGTTTTTCTGTGGAGAAATATAATGCTGGAATTTGTCTTTTGGATTGTTTAATATAACCTCTATCTCTTAATCTTCTGAGAACTTGGTTACAATTAGATACAGGACTTTTTTTATTTGAAAAATATAATTTTATAAAATCATCTCGATCTAGGCATTTAAATTTATTGATGGTTGTTATTATTTGCTTATCTCTTTTGTTCACCTAAAACACCCCAAACAATAGGTTTTTTCTCTTTCCCTTTCTTAGTTGATTTCTTTCTTTTAGCTGGTTTAATTTCTTCTTTTTCTTCTGGTTCCTCTTCAACTGCTTTTTCAATCCTTAATGGGTTTAACATTTCTTTAGCCACTTTATAATCTAACATTGGTACCTTTATATCGATTAGACCAAGTATGGACTTCATCTTCATGTGTCCAGGAGAAGTTAACTTTTCACATCCTCCACAATCAATCACGATTTTACTATTTACTGCATCTTGTTGCCTACCACCAATACGGACTGTCAATAGAGCTTTTATTCTCCCCTCTAATATTTTTGAATCTGGTCTTTGAGTGCTTAAGACAATAAATATACCCAGAGCACGACCAATTGCTGTGATATCTTCAATCGAATCAACAATCGCTTTAACATCATTTATTAGGGAAAACTCATCAATAAAAACCATAATATACGGTGGCTTCACTTCTTTAGGCAATTCGTCAATATGTGGTACCTCATGTTTTTCTAGTAAATCCCCACGATCGCTTAAATCTTTTAAAATTTCACCAAATCTTTTCTTCATTTTTTCTCGATTGTACGTATTTTCGACGACATGTGGTAATCGTTTGAACAGGAAAAACTCGGATTTTTTCAAATCAAATAGATATAGTTTTAATTCTTCAGGCGTTTTATTGAAAATTAATGTGGTTAATATCGATCTAAGTATAACGCTCTTCCCACTACCTGTTTCACCAGCAATTAACAAATGTGGTTCTGCAATCATGTCATATGAAATTGTTTTACCTCTCGAATCCTTCCCTACATAAATAGGTAAATTGTGTTTAAAATTCATCAATTGATAATCATATTTTTCTTTTAATGGATTGTTCATAAAAACATATAGTACAAAAGTTTTTGAACTAACTTTTTTTAATTCAATGTTTTGACCGAACTCTTGTTCAAATACATAGGACTTCTCTTCCAAGTCGCCTGGCTTAAAACCTCTTGGTAAGTTTAAAACTGCTTCAATTCCATTTTCTAACAAGCCTATTCTGACAATTTGCGGATAAATTTGAACACCTTCATATTTTCTGTACATTTCTCCTAATTCAAAACATTCTATAACTTTTGCCTTAAATAATTGTTTTACTTCATTTTCTTTTAATTTTTCATAATACTTTTTTGCATAATTTATCAGCCTTTGGGGGACACTCTTTTTTTCTTTATTTTTTTCCTCTCCCACTTTTTCCTCTCCCCTTACTAATAACATTTTTTCAAAAAGCAGTTATAACAAGTAAAAAGCTGTAAATAGTTAACTATCGATGGTTAATCAGAAAGTTAATCAGCTAGTTATCCTAATGGTTAATTAGCTCTTAACAATTTGGTTAACCACTCGTGTTAATAAATGATATTCACCTAGTTAACTAAAATGCCTGTCTACTTGAACAAGGAGTTTGTACTTTTTTAACGAAAGTATAAGTGAGGTGATATCATGTTTGTTTCTAGGTTAAGGATGATCTTAGACGAGAAAGGTATAAAGTATTCTCACATTGCCAAGAAAGCTGGCATAAGTAAGACAGCAATGAATGATTTAGTTAAAGAAGAAAATCCTTCTTTACCTTCATATAAAAGTGCTTACTATATAGCAAAAGAATTAAATGTAAAGATGGAAGATATTTGGTACTTTGAAGAATAACTCACTTAAGTGGGTTGTTTTTTATTAGAGGAATTCTTAATAAAAAATAGAATAGTATATAATTGTTAGAAATTAAGAATGATGAGGAGAAAACAACATGAGACCTAAAAGTGTTGGAACAGCTTATATTTTATTTTTTGTATGTATTCTAGGTTTTGCAGGGCTACACCGTTTTTATATCGGCAAAATTGGTACTGGAGTTTTATATTTATTAACTTGGGGATTTTTTGGAATTGGACTTATATATGATTTGTTTACTCTAGCTGGCCAAGTTAGACGTGAAAACATTTATAGAAATGGATTACAACCACAGGTTATTGTAAATGTAACTTCTGATGGTAAATATATAAATACTGAAAGTAAATAACTCCTATTTCTTAAGGGGTTATTTTTTGTAAAATCAACTTGAGGTGTTAATCATGTTCCCACTAAAAAACTACTACGAATCATTCATCAAAAAAGAAATAGTCGGAATGAAAAAAGATGCAGCATTAAAAAAGCTTGGAAATATGCTAGCGTGCCCCGTGATCACTAAAGATACGAATGAATCTGTTCACGTTAGATTCTTCAGCTGCACAATGGAAATGAAACCTAATATGGATAGGTGGTTAGGTACGATTGCATTGAGGATTGAAAATGGAGTTGTGAAAGAATCGGCTATTAGTGTTCCAGAAGATAAAAAATAACCAAAGTTCCAAAGGAAAGAAAAGCTATTCGATCTAATTTTTCCAATAAATCGAAGTATTCGATCAGTATGGAAATCACAATGACTAATTTAAGGGTTTTCGTGAGGAAAAACTTCTCCATATAGAGTTTTGTGGTAAATTACGGTGATAAAATATTTAATCCATTTTAATCTTTTGGATACGAATTACATATTAAGATTAGATTCAAATAAAAAATGCGAGGGCGCCCCCTCGCATTTTTTTGAAAATCTCTTCCACGCGTCTTTAGAAGTGATTTTCAAATGATACCGTCTCTAAGCGTCCCTAAAGATGGTTTTGAAAACCATGACCAAGCGTCCAAGGAAATGGTTTCATCTTGTGGACTGTGGACTCTAACTATTATTTTTTCATTTGAATGAAAAGCAAAATAGCAGCACAAATCCAAGTACATGTTGTTCCAAATAGGGTGGCATCAACAGCAAACATAATGTGCTGAATCCACACAAAAAAAGGAATGCCGTGAAGACCTAAGAGAAACAGAAAAAAATTCGAAATGAAAAACCTAGCAGATTTCTTAAACCATTGTTTCATTGACCTTATCCTCCATTAGTATTTTTATTGATAAACCCCGGGCCCAACTAAATTTTCGTTACAGCGGTACCCAGGAAAATACTAATAGAAGTCAATGAAATGGCTTACTGCTTGATTCTTCATGCAGTTTGTAAGGTTAAAATTAAAAATAGTTTAAAGGAGAGATAAATTCAAAGCACAATGGCCGGTTCGCCCTGCTAGAAGCAAACTGTTTAATTAAAGTGTTTATGACGTTCTAAAAATATAAAAATATAGGTTTGTTAAAACTTATTTTGAACAATATTAAAATATAGATTTGTTAAAACTTATTTCGAGCAATATTAAAATATAGATCTGTTAAAACTTATTTCGAACAACTTTAAATTATAGATTATCCTCTTTGTTTTCACTTTACCTCGCTCCTTTTTACTAGAGATATTTTGCCTTACAATACACATTTTACCAAATTAATCATTAAATAATCAAGAACAAACTAAATAATGATTTTATTAATAAAACCTAAAAAATAAGATGTAGCCTTTTTCAAAAATACAATTTTAAAATTTTACTTTAATAGAAACTTTAATTAAATAATTTAGACCATGTAATAGGCCCTACTTTACCATCGATTGTTAACCCCTTTTTCTTTTGGAAGTCCCTTATTGCTTTTTCTGTTAACGGACCAAACTTACCATCTACTGTAACTTTTACTATCGTTTGAACTAATTTAACGATACTTCCTTTTGAACCTACTTTTAAAATGGATCCTGGGTAAACTGGTGGTTTAGGTTTTACAGCTGGCTTTTCTGTATCTGCAGGTTTTGTTTCTACTTTTGGAGGATTTAGAATTAATCCTACTTGTTTTTTGAAGTCCTTAAATTTTACAGGATCTTCAACAAATGGAGATGGACAATCCTTATAAGTTACATCAAAGTGTCTCACAATATTTTTTTCTGTTAATTTATAAATCTTGCAAAGTGCAGCAACATCATTAATTGCACGATTAATAGTGTCTTGGTGGATAGTGCCATCTTTCTCAACACACATTTCATAACTTAAAGTGTATAAGTTAGCATTAGGAGCAATTTCTTTTACACCTCGATAAGCTGAACCATCTTCATTACGTTTTTGAACATCATTTGCATGATAAGCTACTTCATTTAAAGGGATAATACATACTGATTCAGTTTTATCACCAAAAATATGAGCTGAAGCATAAGTTCCTTTTTTCCCCTGAGCTTCTGCTAATTTACTTTGAGCTGGTAAAGTAACACCAAAATAAGTTACATGTTTTTTAGCACTTGCACCGAAATTAGCAGTCCAATGTAATACGATCTTTTTAACATCCTTTAAAAGAGTACCCGGTCTTGTATATTTGTTTTTTGGAATAAATTCATTTCTCCAAGTCATTTTGAACCTCTCCTTTATCAAATGTTTTTAATTTGTCTTCAACTTGTGCAGGAAGTACTACTCCTACAGCTTTTAAATTCTCAACAATACTTCCACCTTCTTTATAGATAAATAGAGCAAGCGTAAAGCCAGTTAAATAAAAGTTAAGACCTAAAAACACATCTAGCCCTAGTACAAAAACAATTCCTACTAGTTCCCCAATCCACCGAATAATTCCATCTCGCATAACTCGTGATTTGTATTTTGAAACACCTTTCCACGTCTTTAATAAACCCGTAATAAAATCTAGAACTTTTACAAGAAAGTAAAATAATAAAGCTCCTTGAATTAGTTTTGGTAATAACGAAATAACATCGATTTCCATGATTACATCTCCTTTTAGACATAAAAAATACACCTATGTTTTAGGTGTTGTTTCAATTTGTTCAATAGATTTTATACAATGATTCTTTTGAAATAAATCTAAGAACTTACATATGAATTTACAAAAGATACAAGTATTTATTCGTTTACCCATGCGTGACGATATTGTTTCATCTGGGTTACCAGCTAGAATAGTATTTATTAGTTGGTCTATCGCAATTAACAAGTTCCATATATACCCCATAAAATCACCATACTATTAAATTTAGTTGTTCGGTAGTTGTAGCCTTTTCAACTTGAGGCTGTAATATATCTCGAAATTTAACGATACTGTTTTGTATATGAGTCAAGTGTGCAACGTATAACGTTTCCATACTTTGAGCGTTTATTGGAACTCTTACAACATTTCCTTCCATATCGTAAGCAGTCCATTTCAATCCTTGAATATAACCCCTCTCAAAGGCTTTTAATATTTTATCGAAATTACCTTGAGCTTGTTGGCTATTGGAAAACTGATATTGTACCCCGTCAATAGTAGCAGTGAATTTGTCTAGAATACCCTGAGTACAGAAATTGTCTAGCTCGTTTATCTTTCTTTGTTTTTCCAATTCAAAGAGATAATTTTCATCTTTGATCAGTCTTCCGTTAATGTACTTATAGCCATCTGGTTTGTCGAATACCTCCATAGAATCTACTTGTACTTGTATTGGCTTACTTCCAACAGGAGATGTACCGAAAGCTACTACATTGTTGTTATCATCTACGTCTATATAAATAGTAATCATCTACTTCTCCCCCAAATCGCAGCCCAATATATTGTGGTGGCTGTAGTATCTACTCTGTATACGTTACAGTTAAATCCACTTACTGTTGGATTACTGAAAGAAACCCCTTTTACAAATGTCTCTGGTCCACCAGTATTTGGAGTTACTTGTATTGATGGAATACTCGGAAATGCTTGTGGGAAGGTTACAGCCACAGTACTTACTCCATTGGCTACGCCAGGCACTGATACAGTTCCTGTTTGGATTATTACTTGACCCTCATGAATTACTGAGTTACTTCCTAAATATAAGCTACCATCAACAGCCCATAACCTGTCATAATCAGCAAGAAGTAAACTGTCTGTAGCTCCTGTACTTTTAAGAAAGAAAATACCTTCACTGCTGGCATCAACAGCGTCATTAAAGATAAGAGCGTTCAAACCTCTAATATCTTGGTTCTTAGCGTGGATACCAAATAGACCTTTACCAAAGTTACCTCCAGTTACTCCACCGTTATTTGTTAATATGATTATTCCACCGTAGATATTGGAGTTTATTATGTCTCCACCGTTTATAACATCTCCTGTATCGTCAGGAGGTATAGCGTTCATTGCTTTACTTTCTGTAATGTTTTGGGAGAAAGCCGAAAAATCTGGGTATTGATAAACTGTATCAGTTACAACCATAGTCCAAGGATAGTTGTCTGTACTTCTGTCGAAACGAATATTGTCTCCTGCTTCCATAGCTGGATTACCTTGCCAATCCATGGTATACCCATTATAGACTCTACCCTTCAAAACAGCAGCAATACTATCTACATATGCTTGCGTTATAAATGGGTTCTTTACCCTCAATACCATAAAGTTTCCTAATGTACCGTTTGTGTAAACGTTACCGTTGTAGTCTGTACCTTCGATCTGGTCAACAGAATAAAGGTCACTACCTGCTGATTGATACTCGAACCAGTTGTCGTCTGATATATAGATATCAGGTGTTGTTCTTCGTCCGATAGTATCTTGCCAAGTAGCTGGAGAGCTGTCGGTTAAGGTTGTTTCGCATCTCATAGTTACAACATAACCGTTTATACCAGTTATTGTACCTAACCCAACACCGTTTAACCCTAAACTACCACCGTTACAGATGTAATCTCCAACCTTTACTCCACCTGCATCCCAAGCGGAACGACTGGCAGAGTTTACTGTCATTGTGTAAGTATTCCCTTTTACATAGTTTGCTATATTGGTATCAAAAGTTATTGCAGGTATTACAACTGTATTATTTATGTTAGAGTCTGTACTTCTTGGTACTTTTACAGCTATTGAGCCAGATCGATTAATTACTCCCCAACCAGCCATTAAACCAGCCATGAACCCTAACATATCTCTACAAGAGAATCCTAAAACTTTATTTATGGTAGTAGTTGGATAAGTACCAGCTAATGGAACTCCAGATAGAGTTGAAATTCTAGACATAACGTTGGCTATCGTGTCTGTATCTCCAGCTGTCCAAGTATAGTCAATATCTAGCAATCCCATTCTGTCGTAACAAGTTAAAGTCCATCTATTTACAATAGCATCGTTCTGCATATCGGAAACTATGAACTTTCCTAGAGAAACGTACTGATAGCTTGACCCTCCCACGTTTACTCCCATGAATGGTTCGATAGTTGCACCGTCAACAGTACTAGGTGTTATGTTTTGTAAAGTTATGTTGAAGGTGTTGGATACCGCTGTTCCTATTTCAAACACATCTGAAAGAGAAACAGTATCATGAAATTCCCAACTTACAATTTTATTTGAGTCATATGTTGTAGTACCATTCACTACAATATAAGAATCTACTATTCTTGATTTAGCCATCATATTACTGTTAAAGAGGTTTGATGCTGTTATCATACTTAACCTCCTACAGTTCTATGAATTCCATAGATATTTTGTCCCATCTTCCAAGAGCATTGTTATACATAGGAGCTACCCTATCCCCAACATAAAACTCTTTTGTAGTAACTCCAAGCATAGGATCAACATATTTACAGAAAAAACTAGTATTTCCGCTGTTATGTACAGCGTTCAAAATTGCTTGCATTTCGGAAATTGTAGTTTGTGGAAATGTAACAGACAATTTCCGTTTGATTGCAATTCGTGTTCTAACCAAGTTACCATTGGCATTACGAGTAGATTTTTCTGAATCTAAATCTAATATTGTAACTTGGAATTCACTAGGAGTTTTAACAGCTACAGTTGAACCTGCACTTGCTCCAATTTCTAGGAATGCCATAAAACAAACCTCCTATATTTTCAGAATTGGTCTGCCAGATTGTCGTCTTAGGTCATTTATATGACCAAGAGCAATTCTTCCCAAATCTCTACCACCGACTTGAACTACAATGTCGCCACCACGACCTCCACCACCCATAGAACTAGCCAGTTTGCTTGCCAAAGTATCCATCCAACCTGTGTTATTCTCTAATGGTAAAACAGCTTCACGACCAGCTTCACCAATATTAGCAATAGTTGAACCAGTAGTAATACCACCTTTTGCTAACTTAGGAATCTTACTGATTTTAGGAATGCCAGAAATTCCAGGAAGTTTATTTAACTTTCCGACCATCTTATTAACCGCGTCGATCATACTATTAATAAATCCTACAGCTTTATTGTAAACAGTTTTAAAACCACTTGTGATTGAACCACCTAAGCCGCTTGTAACACTAGAAAACGCGTTTTTGATCGGTTTCGTTACATTATTACTGAACCAACTTGTAATACTCTTACCGCCAATACTAGAAAAATAACCTTTGATATTCGACCAAATTTGACCACCAATACCAGTTCCACTAAAGCCTTTTGCTACATTCGCTCTAATGCTTGTAAACCATTTTGCTTCATCTAGTTTACCGAAATAATCAGTTATGTTTTTCCAAATTGTCCAACCTATACCAGTACCACCGAAGCCTTTTGCAACACTATCTTTTATACCTTGAAACCATTTCGTTTCGTCAATGCTGGCGAAATAACCTTTAATGTTTTCCCAAACTTTCGCCCCAATACCAGTACCACTAAAAGCGCTACTAATCTTACTTACTACATTATCATTAAACCATTTTGTTATATCTCCAACCTTACCAGTAGTAAATGCGTATTTCACATTTTCCCAAATCCTACTGCCTAAATCAGTCATTCCATCAAAAGCGCTATTTATTTTAGGTGTTACGTTATCCGTAAACCATTTTTTAATGTCAATTGTTTTTAATGAATCCCACCAAGCAGTAAAACTAGCTTTTAGGTTGTCAGTTACTTTGCCAGAGAAAACATCCTTTGCGAATTGCTCAATATTTTTAGTGATAGTTGACCATGTATCTTTAAACGTATCGAATTGTTTTGATAGTTTCCCGCCTAAGTCACCGCCTACTATATCGACAATAAAATCACCGAATAGATCGTAAACGTCCCCGATTAATTTCTTCGTATCTTGCCAGGCTTTGCCCCAATCACCGTTTAGAACGTCAGCAATAATACTAAAAGCGTCCCCGATAATAGATAACGAATTCCCAACTAGATCAATAGCGGTTTTTAATAAATCCCATGATGTTTTTACAAGTCCATTGACCATATTTTGTATAAAAGGCGTATTCCATATATCAACTAAACCTTGCCAGAAATCCTTCGCGCCTTGTTTCAAGTTATCCCATTGAGGTTTTAAGTCTGCTAAATATCCTTTGATTTTATTCGCCCATTCTACCCATTTACTATCATTATCTGGTGGATCTCCTTCGTTTCCACTTCCAGTATCAATGCCACCAGTACCTGGATCAATTCCACCACCGCCATTACCTCCACCACCAGAACTACCACCTGTTCCAGGGTCAGGTGTATTGGATATTCCAAATGACAAGATATTTAACGCGTCAAATCCTGCCAATGTACTCTTCATAGTATCGACTGCTTTTTTAACCTTCTTACCAGTTTTAGTGAACTGGTCTCCTAATTTACCTACTGAAGCAGTTTGTTTATTCGTTGTTGCAGTTTGTAGTTTAAATGTTTTAGTTGCATCTTTAACATTCTTCTTATTCCCAAATAAAGCGTTCATAAACGAAGCTACTGCACCTAAAGCTCTTATAACACTATTTGCAAAAGCTGTTAAATACGGAAGCGCTGCATTCAACATCGGTAAGAAAGCTTGACCTAAAGCAAGTCTTGCATCTAATAATGAAGCTTTAAATATGTTCATTCTCATTGCGGTATTATCTGCAACTTCTATACCTAAATTTTGACTTACTTGTTGCAAAATATGGTGATATAGAATAGTTTTCTGCATGTTGGTACTTAGTTGTGCCCATGGTGTTCCGTTTGCCATTTGCTTATAGGCATCACTTTGCATAATAGCACTAGCACGCACATTGACTCCTAGTTCATCTGCTCCGTCGGCTTCCTGATTCATTGCAGAACGAATACGGTCTGAAACTTCAGTCATTGCCATACCTCGTTTAGAACTAATAACGGCAGCTACCCGCATCATCTCTGTTGTTTTTGATAATAGGTCAGCTTGACTTGTTGCAATACCTCTGAAATTTAATGAGAGAGTATTTGCTAATTCAGCACTTTGTAATTTTGAAAATCCAAGCGATCTACCAACTGTATCCTGCCATTTAACAAAATCATTCATGCTTGAACCTAATGTTTCACTAAGTGTTCCCATCATTGCTTCAAATTTCATTGCATCAGATGTTGCATCTTTCAGTATTGCTCCAACTCCAATAGTTGCTAATGTTGCTGCTATTTTACCTACAATTCCTTTAATACCGCTTTGAAATCCGCTTAATGTACTTTGAGCTTTTTTCATTTCGGTTTTCATTTGTGAAGCATCTGCACCAATACGGACCAATAAGTTTCTTAATCCACTAGCCATAAATTTTACCTCCTTCCTTTTAGTATGTAGATCCTTCAAATGCTGCGTTCATAACTTTTACCATGTTAAGCATATGTTCAGCAGGCATTTTTTCTTGTTTAGAAGGTTGTTTACCAATAACCTCTTCTAAACTCGGCATTTCTTTCGCTCGTTGCCAAGCTGCGCCTAACCAAGTTAGAGTGAGTTTATCTTTATGTTCAGTTTCTAATCGTTTGTTATAGGATTTTATATAAAGTCCTAACTCAAATGGAGTCATTTCTTCGTAGTCTGGAATCCTAATTCCGATTTCAATAGCGATAGACAAAGTTTCATCAAAATCATATTCTTTCGCTTCTGCTATTTGTCCATCGCCATCATGTTTTTTACTTCTTCACCATCTGCACCGAAAGCCCTAGCAATGGCTTCTGAAATTTTCTCGATAATAACCTTGTAATTAGCAGCTTCTTCCAATATATCCTCAACTTTTTCCAAAGTTAATTCCTCATTATTACTTTTTGCATCAACTAAAAGACCACAATACATATAAATTTCAATTTCCTCTGGATCAAGATTCATAATTGATTCATCAATTTGAACTAATGTTTTACCTGTCATTGCCTTTAATTGTTTTAATGCTTTATGACCAAATTTTAAAATTCTCGGTTTATCAAGATTAATAATTACTGGCTCACTATTTTTACCCATTAACATTTCCTCCTAATAAAAAATAAAAAGACTAGGGAATCCCCTAGCCTTGATTATGCAGTTTTAACAACAGCCACTTCATAAACTTTTTGAGTTTTTCCAGGTTCATTTGCTAAGATTGTTAACATTTTAGAACCAATTGCAGCCATTGGAATAGATGCAGAAGCTGAACCACTAGTTAATACTTGTGAGTATACCCCATCAATAAATAACTGTAATGTATGGTTTGCAGCAGTAGCAGTAACCGTAACTGAAGTTGCAGTAACTCCGCTATATGAGTATGTGTAAATTCCATTATTGAAGGAAGGTGTTAATGCGCCACCTGTACCAACTAATGATAATCCTGTTAACCCTCCAGATGGTGTTAAACCAAGTGAAGGTTGTCCACTAACTTTAATAGTTGCTTCAAATGGAATGAAATCTTCTTTTTGAGCATCTGTTTTTACATTCGTTACAATCCCGCTAAAAATCCAACTCGCACCTAATGTTGAAGGGAATAAAATTGTAAATGCTGTTAAAACACCAGAATTAAATGCGTTATAAATTGCAATTTGTCCATTTGTATCAGCAGGATTAAATGTGCCAGCAATGCTTACTTCTCCACCATCTTTTAGACCTTGGATAAATGTTTTCCATCCATTACTATCTAAATTTGTAGTTTCCAACGTATCTGCTGATAATTCCATTCCACCAATCGAATTTAGTTCTGTAATACTATTTGCCCCTATTTGTAATTTCGTACCCATTGCAGCAGTAGCCATTCTTTATACCTCCTTGTATTTAACTTCAATATTAAAATTCAAACGATTGTAATCTAATTCTTGTTCATATAAATCTCTAACATTATTAATCGAAATCATTTGAATTAAAGGACCATTTTGTCCAATATTTCTACCTAAAAAGCTAATAAGCTTATCTTTTACTAGTTTAAATAACGTTTGAACCTCTTTGTATGAAGGATGTAATATATCTAATACATACGTTCCTTCTACTATGTTCGATGGTCCATTAAGATTGATTGGATAATTCACATCATCCTTGTAATATGTCATAAAAGGTCCTTCTTCACCTTCTATAGCGTGTATTGGATAAATGTTACCGTTTAATTCTGTAATACTATTTAATTCAAAATACAACGCTTCTTCAAATGTCATAAGTATTTATCCACCTCTGTAAGCATTGTTCTAATTATGATTTGTTGGGCTTCGTTATGTTTTGAAGCATTAGCACCACGTAAATAGTTGTAACCTGGAATGTATTTTCCTCTAGAACCATTAGGACCACGACTAAAGAATCCATATTCTTGAGAAGCTGGATAATATGCTCTTTTACCATCTTTACTTTCTTTTACGAAAAAACGGTTAAAAGCCCTATCCATTACTACTTGAAATACTTTTTTACCTTTAGTCCTAGTTTTTTCTTGTCTTAGGATAATACCTCTTTTAAGGTTTCCAATTTCTACTGGAGCTTTTTTCTTCGCTTCTGGCAAAACAACCCTAGCACCCTTTCGAGCTGCTTTTGTAACCATTGTTTGAGGTATTTTCCCCAATTGATCAAATGCTTGTTGTAATTGTCTGTATCCTTCGATTTCTACCATTACTTTTTCACCTTCTTACAGTACCAAAGTAACTCTTTCTTCAAATCTTCTGGATCGCTAACACTTATTACTACGTAAGTGTCATTTCTATGAACTATCCTCATTGAATTGTTCATTTCTGGATAGTAATGTGTACGGAATTTCACTTCAACACTATTTTGAGTCTGATTAGCAGCATAAAATTCTTTGCCAATCAATTCCTCTTTAGATGCCCAAGCTGTGCGAACATCATTCCATACTTTAATTGTTTGTCCTGTGGAATCCCTACCAGAAGGAGGGGATTGAATTGTTATTTTGTTGTTCATACGACCTATTTTCATAGAGTCACCGTATTGTATTTTAATTGAAACAAAATCTCTTTTAATGAAAAAGCTAGTTTATCAGCCTTTCCTATTACTTCTCGATTTAAATACCAATGATTTACTAATAATTTACAAGCTAGTTTATACAGTTCGCTTTCTTTATCAACATTTTGACTAGTTGCTCCAACTACAAATAAATCAGCAGCAAGTACTAAACCATTAATATCAGAATCATCATCATCAAAATCAATTCTTAAAAAAGATTTAGCTTCATTCAGACTCAACATCTTTTTGCACCTTCACTTTAGGTGATGTTTTTGGTTTAGTTTTTGGTTTAGCTTTTTCTTCACTTGTTTCTTCCTGTGTTACTGGAGCTTCCTCTACAAGAGCTTCTTCTACATGAGTTAAAACTTTTTCTTCTGGCGGGACATAAATTTTAGCAATATCAGCAACTATCCAAGCTTCAGCTACATTTTCACGAACTTCTATAATATCGCCAGGTACATAGTTAAAATCATTGCCAACCATGCTTACAGACATTGTTACCTTTGGCATGATTACACCTCCAATTAAAATAAAAAGCACCCCTAAAGGTGCTTTATTTCAAATAAAATTAAGTTGCTGAGTTTTGGTAAACAGCTACTGGACTTGTACCAGCAGATACTAAGCGACCATCTTGACGAGAGAATCCTAAGAAACCAATTTGACCTTGATCCATGAATTTCTCACCAAAGCGAACCATTAATAAATCCATTACATTACGGATGTAATATTGTTGGAAGTTACCAAATGCAATTGATTTAGCACTTGCAGCCATTGTAGCCATATCTTGGTTTATTGTGTAGTTGTAGCCTAAAATTGTATCTGGCTCTTTATAAGCAACACCTGGAACCCAAATTGGTGCGCCTGTAGTGTCTTTTAATTTTTTAAGGTTACGTAAAGAAGTATCGTTCATCATGAAACGAGCACCTTCTCTATAACCAGGATCAATTGAATGAATTAGGTCTACTAAATCATCATAAATTACAGAAGTTGTTTGTCCAGTTGCACCTTGTTTACCTACTGAAGCTGCAGTAATAACCCCTTGAGGTTGAGCAGTACCAGTACCAGTAGTAAACATTTGGTTTGTAATACGACCAATACGAGTTGCTAATGCTTTAGCTAAATAAGCTTCAATATCAATAGCAGAATCTTGAAGTAACTCGATAGGTACTAAGATCATTTTAGAAGAGAATTTATATGCTTTTAACGTTACTTGGTTGAAAGCTACATCTTGAGTGCTTACTGCACCATTTTCTGCAACTAATTCCCCTACATTTGAAGTATCGTTTACAGTTGGAATTGGTAAATCATTTCCCGCTTTAGTATCTAATACAAAAGCAGCTTCACGCATACCACCAAAAGTTTTCAATGCTTCTTGTAATTTATTTAAGAAACCTTGAGGAACAGTGAAGCCACCAGCTCCACCAGTAATTGCAGATAATGCACGTTGATCTGATTGGTCAGTTGTTTTGTTAGCAAATAATAAATTGCGTTCTTCATTGTCTAGCATTTGAACTCCACCAGACATCCATTTTCGGAATACATCACGATATTCTTGTTTTTGTTGAGTTTCTTTGAAATCTGCTTTTCCTCGGTTTTCGTGACCAGATAATTCACTATTTTTTACTTCTAACCATTCTAAGCTGCGAATTTCTTTTGTAAGAGCTTCTTCATCTGCAATGATCTTATCAACTTTTGTATTTTCTTCTGCTGATAAACCACGATTTTCAGTTTTTGCAGCTTCTAATACATCTTGCATTTGTTTTACTAATCCTGCTCGCTTTTGTCTTAATTCAATGACTGATTGCACGTTTGCCATCTTATTTTCCCTCCATTTCGGCTCTAGCCTGCATTATTTTTAGGTAATCAAAAAAGCGCTGCTCTGGAGCTGCCTGTTTAGGCTCTCTAGATAAGCGCTTTTCTTCTAAATCTTTCACTTTATCTTTACTTCTTGCTGAAACTACTGCTTCTGTATCTGGATAAGCTGGAGTAGTTACTGCTGAAACATCATGAATTCGTGCAATATTAAAAATTGTACGCTCATAAAGTCCACGTTCTTCATTCCAATTCCATTCATCTGCATTTTCATCAGTTGATAAAGAAAAAGCGAATGAACATTGATTAATTACACCATTACTCACATTTTCTAATAAATCCCTTGCGTATGTAGTGTCTGTCGGTGTTAGTTTCCATTTTAAACCAATACCATCAATTTCTAATTCAACTTTCCCTCTTTCTCCTGTAGCAGAATTACGACCTAAAACTAAATTTTGATCATGATTAATTAATGCAACTACATTACTTAAATCTGCATTATCTAATGCTCTACTATCAATTTTTTCAACGAAAGGAGTCCACCACCCCAATTGATCGGATTCACGATTGAATTTTAAAGCGTAAGCTTCAATATATTCCGTTCCACCCTCACTATTCGAGCGAAGTTCCACCTTCGTTGTTAGTGTTCTTAGTTCCTTTTCCATTACCTTCACCTCCTTTCATCAGTACGCTGATTGGAAGCATAGCACTATTAGCCATGTAAGAATTTCCACCTTCTTCATCTGGAATAGGATTCATATTCTCTTTTTCTCTAATATCATTTGTGCTTAACCAACCATTTTGCCTACCAATTTGGTAAGATTCATATCTACTTTTTGTATCACCTCTAAGCAAGGCATCAAGTATATGTTCTGAATAATATTTTTTTCGTTCATCTCTTGTTAAGAGTTTCATATTTACGGATTGTTCCCATCGAACTAACCAAGGTCTTAGCGTATGCACTACAAACTCGATTGATTGCTGCTCAATGTTGTTATTAGTTGAACGATCTAATTCAGAAAGCATATGCAATGGTACTCGGAAAATCCTTGAAATCTCTGCAATTTGGAATTTCCTAGTTTCTAAGAATTGACTATCTTCTGGTGGAAGTCCTATCTGTTTATAAGTTAGTCCCTCTTCCAAGATCGCTATCCTATGAGCGTTTTCTAGTCCATTGTGCATTTCATTCCAGGAATCTCTAAGCCTTTTAGAAGCATCTTCTGATAAATTACCAGGAGTTTCTAAAACTCCACCAGGTTTAGCACCATTACCAAAGTATTTTGAACCATATTTTTCAGTAGCTTTAGCAAGACCTACAGCTTCTCTATGTAATCGAATTAATGAATATCCTTGGAATCCATCAAAACCTAATCCATAGATATGTAGAACTCTATAAGCTGGTAAAATATAAGTTTCACCATTGATAATAGTTTCATAGACCAACTCATTTATATCATTAAAAAGTGGTCTAGTATTATCTGGCCTTAGTGGATATAAGGCTACTGGCTGTCCTTTATTATCCCATTTGATTTCTGCATAACAATTACCCCAAAGAAGCATATGAGAAGTCATTAATTCCTTAAAAACAAAACTTGTCATATATTCGTTTGGAGAATCATGTAAAAGCGTATAAAGCGAATGATTTATTGCTTTTTCTTTCGTATTCCCACCTTTTCTTTCATATAAAAGGAAAGGCAATGAACCAATTGATTCAGAAATAATACGAACAGCAGCACCTACAGCAGTATTTTCTAATGAGTTCGTTTCATTTACTGAAACTCCACTATCTGCCATTACACCAGATTTAAAAAATACTCCGTAATCATCTCCTGTATAGTTTGTATTAATGACATTTGAACGTTTACCCCAAAACTTTAAAGAATCCCACCAAGGCATTTTGATTTCACCTCCTTTTAGAATTAAAAAAGATCACATAAAAAATGTGATCTTTAAGTGCACCTTATTTAACTACCATAAAAGAACGACCATTCCTTTCATTCACTGTTTTGAATCCTGGATTGGCTTACGCTTGCTTTAGTTGTAAAACATGACAGACGCAAAACAGTTTTTCTGCGAAATAATGCAGGATAATCAAAGTAATTAATGGTTATGTCTAATTTATTTTATTTTCTTAAATCTAAAAATTACTTTGCCTTTTTAATTGGTTCACTTTTTGTTTTTTCTGAACGACTCAAGATTCTTGTTGGTTTTGTCTTCTTTTCAAGAAAATAAATTGTAATAGATCAAATGCAATAATAATAAAAACAATAATAAAGAAAATAATAATCATTAGATTTATTTTCTTTCTATTTAAAATAGATTTATCAGACGAAGATATTTCAATATTCTCACCAGAAATTGGCGTACCAAGTGTGTACACCAGAAAAGTTTTTGTTTCTTGAGGTTTCAAGTTCCCAATTGAAACTTGACCAATGGAATTGTTAACTTTTTCAATTCTTCCGAATAAGTCTACTTTTAATAAAGTTGAATTTTTAGGAGGATATTGCATTTCAAAATAACTTGGAGCGTAAAGCTTAACCTTTATATTCTCTGCAATGGCATCCCCGTTATTTCTAATATTAACTAATGAGCATGTAACAGTAGAATTTGCCAAAGCATTCATAAGCTTTTTTTGTTCATTATTGTCCAATTTATCGAACTTAGCTTTGTATTTATCCCCTATCAAAAAAAAACCAAACCTTTGAACCCTTTTACCTTTTTGATCAAACGGAACTTCCCACTTTACAAACTTATTTATTGCTTTTCCATATTTGGGAACGGTAGTAGTTTTAAAACGTCCATTTTTAATTGTGAGTTTCCAGAAATCTCGTCCAGTAAAAGATGGATCAGAATCTAAGGCGTTTTCTATATCTAGCCATTTTGGTATTTCTTTTTTATTAATATAATCAAAAACCCTATCCCTAACTACTGCATAAACTAGTCCACCATTGTTGATTTCTAATTTCGATTTCTGTGAGAAGAAGTCCGTAGCTGCAAACCCTGTAAGTATCACTGTTAAAAAAGAACAAATTTCTATAAAATCCTTCATTTTAGATAAATTAATCCATTCAAAAAATATCAATTTAAAAAACTTCTTTATATTTTCTTTCCTTTCAAAAAATATCAAATTAAAAAACTTCTTTACATTTTCTTCCCATGTTGTTTGCCTCATTTTTACCTCCTCACAATAATTATTAAATCTTTTTTTATTGCACTCAAACTGCCAGTAAATTCCATAAAGAAAATTATACAGTATATATCCACTATTGTAATTAGGGGGAATGCTACCTTTTTTCTAAAAAAATTAAATTTATTCTTATTCAACTAATGTATTGCCATTTGGTTGAATAAAAATTACAAAACTAAAAAGCCTCTACTTTCATAGACACTTTCGAAATTTATATTTAACATAGCTCTTACATGAGCGTTCATTACTGAAGCTATTGGATCTATTCGATCAGTTGCTTTACTTTTATCTAACATGATGTTTTCATTTGCATCTTGTCGAGTAACTGCATTATTGATGGCCCATGTTAAAACAGGATTGTTATCATGTATTACATTACCTTTGTACACTTCTTCTCTAAAGTGTTTAGTAGGTGCGCCAAGTGTAGCGATACCTTGTCTAATTTCGACCATTGTATAACCATCTGACTCCATATCCTGCATGAATTGAGTTGCGTTCCAAGGATCGGCGCAAATTTCAGAAGCATTAATACCATATTCCTTTTCCATTCGCTTTATATATACACGAATGAAAGCATAATCTACTACTGCACCTGGAGTTGTAGTAATCCAACCTTGTTTAACCCATAAATCATAAGGTACTTTATCTGAACGCATTTTGGCCTTTAGTGTATCTTCTGGCATGAAAGAATGGCTAAACACATAATATAGGCCATCTTTTACGATAATGAAGCCTATACTTGTTAAGTCAATCTTTGCTGATAAATCGACACCTACAATACATTTCATTCCACTTAATTCTTCTAGGCTTATCTTTTTACCGCATAAATTCCACTTGCTCATATCTAGATAACCGTTGTCTTTTTGGTCCACCCAAATGTTCATATTCTTAGTTAAGAAGTTTCGCATTTTTTCTGGGACATCTAAAGCAGTTTGGAGTTCGCTGCTAATGAAATTTATACCTTCTTCATAAGTGGCCACTATAGGATTAGCTTTAATCCAATTTCTTTCGTCTTTAATATCGTCATCTTTATCTAACTCACAAATCATTACAAAGTATTGATCATTTTTTATAGGTGATTCGCTATCTAAAATAGATGAAACGTATTGATATTCTGTATAACAAGGACTACTTAAATTAAATCCTGCTGTAGTGATAATAACTATTAGAGGTGATTTTCTAGCCACCATACCAGAAATTAGAACATCGTATATTTCAGGTGTTTCATGTGCATGAAATTCATCTATAACGGCCAAGCTTGGGTTAGTTCCATCACCTGTTTTTCTAGATTCTTTAGATAATGGTTTAATGATCGAACCACGCTTTTCATGTTTAATTCGGCCATAAGAATTATTGAATTTACCTTTTAGTAAATCGACTGCTTCTATCTGGCCTAGCACCTCATTGTAAACCAAGCTTGATTGTTCTCTACCCCAACCAGCTATATAACATTCTTCCTGTTCTTCTGATAAGAAGCAGATATAAGAAGTTATTAAGGCCAATAATTGAGATTTAGCATTTTTCCTTGCCAACTGAATATAAACTTTTCTAAATCGTCTTAAATTAGTTACTTTATGTTTCCAACAAAAGATGTTGGCTACCACAAACAATTGAAAATCAGTTAATTCTATTCTTTGATTGGCCAGTACACCTTTAGAATGTTTAAACATTTTGGACCATTTATAGAAGCGAAATAATTCATCTGCATCAAAATAGAATTCAAATTCATCATCTGCTATCTGCTGAACATCACTCAAAAAGCGTTCACAAGCTGCAATATGTTTCTTACAGGCCAGTATCTTACCTTCAACAATATCCTGGGCATAATTAGTAATACGCTCAAGTAAATTCATAAAGCATCACCAAACAATTCTTCTTCTTCAGTCTTTTCCTTTTCTTCTTTCTTTGGAATTACTAACTTACAACGCGAAGAAATAGTTAGGCCTAAATCAGAAGCTGATTGCCTGGACTGTTTAAAGAATTTATCTTGATGGGTAATTAGAGTATCAAAATCTGCTTCTAGTGGATCTAATTCCAATAACTGATTAGATATTTTAACGTACATATTTCTGGCAATTAAAAAACGAGCTAGTGCATCAACATCAAGATTAGTCATAATCCCAATTTGCATTAACTCGTTACTTATTTTTTTAAATTCCCTTTTTAAATCATTAGGAAGGTAAGCTGGTGGTTTGACTTTATCCGAAGGAGCTTTTATTTCCGTTGCTTTTCGTTCCTCGATTTCCTTTTTGGTCAAATGCTTGTTCCCTTTGATTAAAAGTAAGTCTATAGGTTGTCTTGCGCCTGACACGACCCTCACCTCCTTCTGAAATTTTTCGTGGGGAATTTTTTTTGTGTCACAGTGGATACACGGTATTACAGACACGTGTCCTAGCTTTTTGGACACCCCTACCCTTTGTCCAAATGGTATTTCCCTGGACAAGCTATCTTTCGGTATAAGCCATCTTAATGCGTTTAAAGACTAGCTAGCATTCTAATTTTAGACAGCCTTTCAAAGAGTATTTTTTTTTCTAGCTTTTTTCATATTTATTGATATCTTAACTCTTTTTCTATTAATTGTGGACTTAGTTTTTTTTCTATTAATTGAAGGCTTAGGTGTTTTTCTATTAATTGACTTAATATTTTTTATAGCTTTATGTAAATCAGATGGTATTTTATCGTTTTTATGTTGTTTATAAAAACCTTCAATCATTAAAAGCACTTGTTGACCATAGATGGTTTTATCTACTACTTGATTTTTAATTACTTCGAAACAAGCTTGAATAAATACATCTGGATCAAATTGACCCTTCATTATATTAATTGATTTACAACACAACACAATATTTTTTTTACTATATGGTAGTTTCTTATCCCCAAATTTAGATACTTTACGATCCACACTAAAACCCAAAATAGCTAACTCATCCTTATATAGTTCTAAATTCCAAAACTCCATTTTTTCCGCTTTCGTTAAAGGGTTTTTAATTTTAAGCTTTTTATATTGTTTTTCTTTTTTTCTGTCCTCTAACTTCATTTCAAGTCCTGTATAAGTACAAAGGTTATTTTTCTCGTATCGCTTCTTCAAATAGTATGCTAGATGAAGTTGATTTTTGAACTCAATGTCTATATTTCGTTTTTCTTTAAATTTTTGACACGCTCTTTTATAGAAAGGCAAACAATTATCACAAATTTTTCCAGATGTTATAACATGCCTACAAAGTAAACATTGTATTTTTCGATTCTTATTTTTCATCATAATCCCCCTCTTAAGTCGTCTATATTTTACCATATTTTAGTAGTTTTTTTACTGGACTAAACTACCATTATTCAACGATTAAGAAAATACACATTATTCAGACGTTAACACAGTATTTTGTTGGTTGATAAAATTTTTTTCTAATAGGCACTATCAATGCAGTTGCAGCCACTTTTGATAGGTTTTTTCGGTACTCTAGATCAGTTGATATTTCTGGGATCTGAGTTTTGGAGTTTTTATAGATTGCGGTCTGGTATTCTACTTTAAGTCCTAACCTTTCTTATGGTCCACTTTGTTATGACAAGCATGACACAAAGCCTCAAGATTATTCTTATCTAATCTTTTGGACCAGTCCACTTTAACCTCTACAATATGATGGACCACATCAGCCAAGGTTATCTTATCCTCACGTATACATTGCTGGCATAGGCCAAGGTCTCTTCGCATTACTGAATCTCTTACCTTCTTCCATAATGTAGAATCATAAAATGATTTGCTTCGTTGGTCACGCTTGTATTGGTCGTATCGTTTAGCTCGTTGCATGTCCTTTTGTTCTTTAATGTATAGATGTTTATCACAATAAGAATTACTTGTTAGGTTAGGGCACCCATGTTTGTTACATGGACGGTAGGGTTTATAAGGCATTTGAATCACCACAGTAGTTGCATGACATATGCATATCTATCACCTCATATAAAAAAACCACTCACGCACAGTGAATGGTTTACTGAAATCAAAAACTATATTCAAAGAAAGTGCCTTTTTCGTAATCATAAACTGAAACAGAATTTCCAGAAACGGTACACTCGAAATGGTTATTCTCATCATAATCATATCCACCAAATTTATTTTTCCCTAGTTTTTTTAAATCGATGAATTGATTGACTCCATAATGGTATAAGTTAAATTTATCATTATTTCCATTTCCACTTATAAAACATCCAACATCGTAATCATAGACATTTACCCTTTGTGATGTTACTTCTCCATTAATTGAGATATATCTACCAGAATTGTAATCATATACATCATTTTTCGATGTTCCTGTAGCTAGCCTCAGAGAAATATAAGCTATTCCAGCTCTAGTCTCATCTTTCATTTACACACCTCCTTATTGTCTACTAATTTCGACAAAAGGAAGTTTTAACCTTTAAATTTATTCACTCTAAACTAGACCCATTAGTAAAGATGAGGGGAAAGGGGAACCCCACTAACAGATCTAGTTTACAAAGAATAAAACATTGGAGTACTCTTAACTCCTGCCTCGCCTCAACCTATGCAGACTAGCTGCTAAGGTACTTAGTACCATCAATTAATCGAGTTACATAATTGATACAGGAGGTTATGCTTCTCCCATCAACTTAATTAAGTTGATAAGAAAAGTTTACTTTTTATGGTGATTCAAAACTTCCCCTGAAATATCCCTGATTTTGTCCTCATTTTTATCTAGATTTTGTCGGTTTTTTGTCGAAGAAAAAATAAAAAAGTCACCCTCATTGAGGATGACTTATAAATAAAGATTAACTAATTACGACCAAGCTGGATGCTCCTTGTATGTTTTAAAATGACTCAGTTCTTCATCAAAAGTGGAATTTCTCATCTCTGCATATGGAAGCAATAATATCATATCAGCTGAACTTTGAAGAACTAACTCATTACGTGGTATCCCTGACAAATTATTCTTACTTATTTTTGAATTAAGTTCTCTACTAGAAAAAGCGAAGGTCTCTTGTTTATATTTTAAATATATGGTCTTCTGAATTGATCTAATGTAGTTAAATATGTATTCACCAAACTCATAAGTCTTATCTTCAGTTGGGATAGTGCCATTATGCATTACATCATTTCTAAACCCATTTTTATTATCATCAAAATTCGGAGCTATTTCATTAAATTGATTAAGAAATAAAGCATAAAAAGCCCCTGTTTGCCTTTCTGAGTAACGTTTCATTTGCTTCCATTGATTGTCACATGCTTTTTCATCAATTCCATTTAAATACCAAATAAACTTAATTACCCATTCTCTAAATCGTTCAACTGATGCGATAAAGCATCCAACTGCTTCAAAATAATAACCGTCTAGTAGGGCATTAGCACCCATTTGAAATAGTATTTCATACTTATCATACACTGATATAGCAGTTATTTTATGACCGTTATCACAAGTAAAATTATAAATACCATTTTCATTTACGTTCGCTTTGTAAAAACGAAAATTTAGAGGCTTATCCTCTCTATAACTTATATCGATACACTGATTGCAATGAACATTAATAAACAACTTCTTCACTCTCCCCTATGATTTCTTAAAATAATTTCTATTAACTAAAGATATTTCCCTTTATTTTTTTACAACTATAAAAGAAACACTCAAACAATGTTGAGTGCTTCAGCGATTGAAAAGATTGCTTATCTTTTATCTATTTCATTAGTTTTTTACTATAAGGTAATAATTCTTCTATCTTTTCAACGATTCGTTTTTGTTCTTCCAATGGTGGGAGGGGAACAATATAGTTCTTAACTGTATTTGTTGCTAATTCTTTTTGTTTTGTACTACCTTCTGATTGTTGTTCAATCACATTTTGCACTGAAGGATTAGCAATATAATAATATAGGTACTTAAAATTAAGATACTGCTTAAATGGTCTAATAACAGTTACATGGCTATCTGCAACAGCAAGCTCATACGGGTTCTTAGCTTTTTCGTATATCGCAACTCTTCCTAATGTGCCCAATCCTGTAGAATTCCACATCAAATCCCCATCTTGTAATATCCTCTCTTCTGTATAGGTGCTGATCGTTTTTGGATCAATAAACTTAGCTTTTTCAAGACTGAATCCTGACCATTGATTGCATTTTTGTGCAACTACAGGATATTTTTTTACATCTGAATACTTAGGTGATTTTCCTCTTTGTATATATTTACAAACTTGATCTAACCTAACCCACTTCCAGTTCTCAGGAATATCAAAAGGAATCTCATCCTCTGAAATCTTTAGGAGTGGCTTAGTCTTTTTAATCTTACCTTCTTCAATCAACTTTTTCTTTTCCTCTTGAATCTGTTCGTACAGTTCCTCTGCAGAACCCTCTTCTTCACGCTGTTCTACCAGCTTGCTTTGAATGGCGTATTGCAAAATAGATTTCTGCATATCTTCCGGGAACTTTTTATTCAGCTCCTCCACTTCCGAATAGGCTTTATCGTATTTTTCAACATATGGCATTAACTCTTCAATCTTTGCAACAATACGCTTTTGTTCTTCTAGTGGGGGGATGGCAACTACATAATTCTTTAACTCCTGAAACGGAGGTATGTTTTTTATAGCTGAACCTTTACTGCTTTTTCTAGCCGTCTTCTTTAATATGAAATCAAAATATAACAAAAAATATTCTACATATACGCTAGGCATTAATTTCATCTGCATAAGAGCTTGATTAATAATGCCTTGCTCAAAATCATCGGGCATTACATAAGTTTCTCCAATCGTACCAGCACAACTGACTATTATATCTCCAGGTGATAATTCAAATCCTTTCATTTTAGATTCAAAATATTCACGAGTTATATAATAATGACCTAAATCAACACTTTTTTGGATAGCATTTTTTTGTTCATACACTTTTACAGTATCAGTTCCCTTTGGAACAAACATTGACTTTGTTAAAGCACTCCCAAAAGGGCCTTTTTTATAACTTCCCAAATCACCGAATCTTACCCACTCCCAATTTTCTGGAACATTAAAAGGTATTTCGTCTTCTTTAATCTTTGGAAATGGCTTTTCTTTTCTTATCTTTCCTTCTCTTATCAGCTGTTCTTTTTCCGCCTTAATCTTCTCAATTAATTCCTTCGCAGTACCTTCTTTTTCTTTTTGCTCAACTAGTTTCCCCTGAATAGCAAGTTGAAGTATACTATTCTTTATGTCTTGTCCATTCATTTAATTACCTCCAAGCATAGAAGTAATTTGTTCTAGAACATGGTCGATTTGTGCATTAAGAGAAGCTCGCTTTTCTTGATACTGTTGGATTAAGTCCATTGGTTCTAAAATAACTTCTTCCTCTTGAGGAAAGCCACATAAGTCAATGTTATAGCTTCTTTCTTCAATCTCACTGATTGTATATTTCTTCGCTTTAGGGAAACCATCCACTTCTATTTCTTCTCTGTTATTCCACCATGCTAGAGCTTCATTAAAGTGTTCCAGCTTCATCGGTCTAGTCTTAGAGAAGTTCTTATAGCCTTCTGGCATGTCCACACGATAGAACCATGTTTCTTTTGTCGGTTCTGTATTGTCGAAGAACAAGATGTTCGTTCTGATTGATGTATATGGTGCAAACACACTGTGCGGCATCCTTACAACTGTGTGAAGATTAAATTCGCTGAATAATTTCTTCTTGATATTGAATTTGGCATTATCAGTTCCAAACAGGAACCCTTCCGGAATGATAACTGCTGCTCTACCGTTCTTCTTCAATCGATACATAATCACATTCATAAATAAGTCGGCTGTTTCAGAGCTTCTTAGTTCCATTGGGAAGTTGACTTTGACGCTCTCTTTCTCACTTCCTCCATAAGGAGGATTCATCAAAATCACATCAAAAGGGTCCATTTTTCTAAGGTCTTTGTAGTCTGTTTCTAATGCGTTTCCATGAATGATGTTTGGATCATCAATATCATGAATCAGCATATTAGTAACACACAGCATATGCGGCAATGCTTTCTTTTCAATTCCATATACCGACTTGTTATAGATTTCTCTATTTTCAAGAGAGTTACCAACTTTTTTATCCAATACAGATAAAGCAGATGTCAAGAAGCCGCCAGTACCACAGGCGAAGTCTCCGATTTTTTCTCCTAATTCTGGTTTAACCACTTCTACCATAAAATCTGTGACAGCTCTTGGCGTATAGAACTCACCTGCATTACCTGCACTCTGTAAGTCCTTAAGAAACGATTCATAGATTGTACCGAATTCATGGCGCTCTTTATATTCTGTGAAGTCGATCTCATCAATAATATTAATAACTTGACGAAGAAGTACCCCATCTTTTTGATAGTTGTTGGCATCTTCAAAAGCTGATTTCACGATGATTTGGCTCATCGGTGTTTCTTCATCAATTTCTAATTTTTTAAGCGTAGGAAATAGTTTGTTGTTTACAAAGTCCAGTAAAGCATCACCAGTCAGTGCCTCACCGTCTTTTAGATCAACTGCCCAATCTCTCCACTTTAAATCTTCTGGAATGATGGACTTATAGTTGTCATCATAAAGCTCCCATGCTTCTTCCTTTGCATCATATATTTTTAAAAATAGAATCCACACGATTTGCTCAATTCTCTGGGCATCTCCATTAACACCCGAGTCATTTCGCATAACATCTTGAATTCTCTTGACAAAATTACTAATAGCCATAATTTCTACCTGCCTTGTTTACTATTGTTTGTGTTACTTATGCGTAATAAATTTCATTCTCTAGTTCTTTTACTGCCTTCAGATATGCTTCTTTTCCACCAAAGGCTTTGACTATTTTCATCGGACTACCAATTTTGGCAAATTCCTTTAGTTGAAGTACCTTTGTATCTTCGATCTCTTTTATGCCATCATTAGCGTACTTATCAAGAAGTGCTTCAATGACTTGCTGGGCAACATCAGAGTACTTGTACAGATAGTGGCGTTTCTTCACATTCTCCGCACGCTCTTTTTTTGTCAGTGGTGGTTTATCGTAAGCCAAGTGACAAATGAGATCAAAATCATCTAGCTCCGTTTTGCCCAATTCTTCTCTGACCGCATCTAACAGTACACCACTGTCTTGTAATTCATCAATGATGGCTTGTTTTTTCTCTGCTTCTGTCCAAGTTCTCAAGAAATCATCCAGCCTTGCATATTGCTCTAGTATATTTTTCCTTGTGTAGTCAGTCAGACTTTCAGTGATGAGCTTTCCATCCTTATCGACATATTGGACTCTCTCTGAAAGGACTCGAACGGTAACATCCCCTACATAATATTTGCGAGGTTTATCTTCACCCTCATCATTAAAAGGTGGTGTGTCTCCAGTTCCACACTCACCATTGTCTTCTTTGACACCATCATTACTAGTATCTTCTCCCGTGCCTTCTTCGCCTCCATCTGTCGGTGGGACTGGTTCATCCACAGGTTCATCCCCATTAAGTTCAATAACCACCTCTGGTCTGCCATCAAAGGCAGGGTCAGCAAAGAGTCGGCTGGAATTACGAAAGTCCATAATGGTAAAGTAGGTCTTACCATATTCTTCTAGAAGTCTTGTACCACGACCAATAATCTGCTTAAATTCGGTCATGCTATTGATGTTATTTTCCAAAACAATCAACTTACACATTTTCGCATCCACACCCGTAGTCATAAGCTTACTCGTTACTGCGATAACTGGATAATCACTTTCTTCATCAATAAAGTTTTCTAGTTGTGCTTTTCCTTCATCATTATCCCCCGTAATACGCATGATGTATTTATCATTTTCCGCATACAAGTCTTTATTTTCATTAATAAGTGCTTGCCTCATACGTTCGGCGTGTTCAATGTCCACACAGAATACAATAGTTTTACTAAAGCGATCAGTTTTCTTTAAGAACTCTGTGATTTTAGATGCTATGACTCGTGTGCGATCATCAATCACCAGAGACCGTTCAAAGTCTTTTATATTGTACTCTCGATCCTCAATTTCAAAGCCATATTTATCAACCTTTCCTGCTTCCGGTCGATAACCTTCTAAATCTTTATCAAGACCAATTCTAATGACTTTATAAGGCGCCAAGAAGCCATCATTGATTCCTTGTTTTAAAGAGTACTCATAAATGGGCTCACCAAAGTAAGCCTGGCTTGAGGCTTCTTTTGTTTCGATTGGTGTTGCTGTACAACCAATGTGAGTAGCCGATGAAAAATAATCCAGAACCTTTCTCCATGCTGAGTCTTCTTTTGCACTCCCTCTATGGCACTCATCTATCACAATTAAATCAAAGAAGTTCGGCTGGAACTGACGGAACGTTTCTTCTCCATCGACACCAGTAAGCTGCTGATAAAGAGCTAAATAAATCTCGTAGGAACTATCAAGATCTTTATTCTTCACCTTTGTCATCTTCCCGCTAAAAGGCTTGAAGTCTCCGGAAATAGTCTGATCAACCAGTACATTGCGGTCTGCTAAGAAAAGGATCCTTTTCTTTAAACCAGATTTCCACAACCTATATATAATTTGGAAAGTCATATAGGTCTTACCAGTACCTGTGGCACTCACTAGAAGCACACGGTCTTCTCCTTTGGCAACCGCATCGACTGTTCGATTGATTGCGACTCTTTGATAATATCTAGGTGTTTTATAATTAGGAACATAATAATAAGGCTCTAAGATAACCTTTTCTTCAGCCTCATTAATATTCTTATCAATTAAATATCTTTGGTATAATTCTTCTGGTGATGGAAATTCTTCAAGTCTTAGTTCTTTTACTTCACCAGTAATCAAGTTCTGCTCCACAAAACCATCACCATTTGATGCGTAGACGTAGGATATGTCCAGTGCTTTCGCATATTCGATCCCTTGCTGCAAACCAGCTCCTACCGGATGATTATTATCTTTGGCTTCTATGACTGCTAAAGGAAAGTTATTTTTGTAAAAAAGTACATAGTCCGCTCTTTTCTTTTTTCCTCTGGCAGTTACATTTCCACGAAGTATGATTCTACCAGCCGTAAAGGCGTATTCAAGTCTAACTTGCTTATTTATGTCCCAGCCTACATTAGTGATTGCCGGTGTAATATATCTAGCTTTGATATCTTCTTCAGATAAACTTCTCTTTCCCATTAGCACTGCCCCTTCACCTTATTTTTCAGAATATCGCTTATTCTATTTCAAATTCCATAATGTCTCCAATATTGCAGTCGAGGCACTTGCAAATTTTATATAAGCTTTCTAGATTTACAGGTTGGCATTTTCCAAGGCGAGCTAATATATTGTAAGTGATTCCAGCCTGCTCTTTTAATTCAGTTTTATTCATTTTCTTGTCAATCAAGAGTTTCCACAACTTATCATAGCTTATAACCATACCAAGTCCCCCTTAGCTATGCTATGTAAAAAAAAGACAATTACATTATAGCACATTATCAAACGGAAAATAGAGAAAACCTTACAATAATGTAAGGTCGTTATGGATTAATAATTTGGCAGTTACTTATGGTAAGGTTCACGGCAATTGAAGCTAAATAATTATAAACTATCTGTCACTAATGCTGAACAAGAGTTAAAAAAACACACTTCAACTAAACTGCTAAATACTAAAAAAAGAATCGTTTTTTATCGGTTCCTGAAATTATGAAACTATTTGAGAGTCAAGTGTAAACTCCCTCTAATAAATGGTAAAATGAATTACTCACTTTCGTTAATTATTTGTAAGATCTTAGAAAACGCGGATCAATTTTAGTTTTGCAAATATAAAAACACGACCCCTATTTGCGAATCTTTTCACTTAAACTAATCTGTCATTTAGTTGAATAAGTCCCTTAAAATTACATTTATCAGAAGTAAAAGCACTCAAACAATATTGAGTGCCTCAGCAATAGAAAAAATAGCTTGTTTTTTATATTCGTAAAATTGATCTTTATTAATACCTAAGTCCATGTATATGTGAATATCTTTTTCTCTGTTCGATGACAAATATTTTCGTTCTATTATCGTACGTTCAATATCATCTAGCGCAAATAATAAAGCACGTTCCACTTGCTTTACTTTCAATCGCTTTTCCTTTTCATTATCAAAGATTATTGGAAATGGATCTATTACCCCTTCAGTTAATTGTTCATCTTTATTTTGTACTGCAACTCTTATTGCCTTGAATCGTTTTAACTGCTTAATAACTGCTTTTCTTACTTTTTTTTCGTCTATGTCATTTAAAAACGAAAGTTGTTCAACATTCATATTATTCCTCCTTCAAACCTAGGAGTTTTACTAATATTTAGCAAAATTTAATTATGTTGTTACTTTTGGATTACCTCCAAAATATCTACGTCATCCTTTTAAATCCCACGGAACTTTATAGATTTAAATTCCTTACAACATCTTTAAGAGCAGCCATATTTAGAATCTGATAACGTGTACCCTTGGCTCCTAAACTACGAGTTTTAAGAATTCCGACTATCTCTAATTTTTTAAATGCAGCCACAGTTATTGAATTAGTAGCTGATAATGTTCTCATGCTCATTTTTCCTTTTTCCTCACCTTTAATCGCGTTAAAGAACTCTTTTACTGCAAAGCTTTCTGTACGTGATAAGCATTTTGCGATTAATTCAGTAGTTGTATTAATAATCATTGAATTTTCCCCTTCCTAAGTACTTTCATATTTTCAGTATCAATTACTTCCGAACAGTTTTTGCATTTTCTTAACAAGTGATGTTTAATAATTGCTAGTTTAAAAGAAGCATGTCCACAGCTAGAGCAAACACCTGGGCGATTTTTCATCTCTACACTTCCTTTTTCCTTTTAAACATTTGAAGCTCTTCTTCCAACCTTTTCCGTTCAGCTTCAATTTGCAAAGAATCTCTTTCAGGTGATTGAGTTTGGCCATCAATCCAATCTGGAACGATTTCTTGACGAATTGGTTTCTTGAATGTTTGGACTGGTCTCTGTTTTCGTTTTTCAAATTCAACGTCCAACGCTTTAATATCCTCAATTGTTTTCACATTTCTATTTATCCAGTTTGCTAAAATGCGTTTTGCATAATTCCATTTTTTCTGTTGCTCAAGTGATCTTTTCATTGCTTCAATTACCACATCATCATTAAAATCATTTACCCAATGTTCGATTTCCTGGACTATGAAACTATTTATCATTCCAAAATTTTGTTCATAAAAATTAAATGCGTTTTGTTTAATGATTTCTTGGTCTTTTTGTTCTTCTAAATCGACAGATTTTTCTAATTCGCTATTATAATGATTTATTTTATTTTCATTATTATCATTATTATCATTATTGTTTGTGTCGGTCGGCGTACTGTTAGCGTAGTTTTTGTGTTCGGTCGGCGTATGTTTTTGCGTTTCATGTAGTTGATAACAGTCATAATTGACAATGGTTATAACCGTTCTTTTGGTGTTGCTTTTTACTTCCAACATTTGCTCTGATTCCAACAGTTTCACAAACTTATATGTTTTGTCTTTTGACCAACACCATCGCTCCGATAACTGCTTCATAGAGGTTACTTTTTGTCCTCTTTTAACATCGATTAATTCATTACCAAGTAAAAATTTATTATCTTGGTGGTTAACCTCCATAAGAAGGTCAACCCACGCTTCAAATTTTGAGAATGAACGTTTTTCAGCAAATAGCCAATTGTCTCTGACCTTCCTATGAAGTGATATCCAACCAGTCATATGATCCTCCTTCTTAGTTGTCGATTAAAACTCGTCTAAATCATCAAATGTAATCTCTTCTAGTTCTGGAGTTTTCTTCTTCTTGCCCTCTAAATCGATTAATTTTGATAAACCAACTAATTGCTGCAGTGTAAGTTCTTTAGCTACTTTATTGAAATTAACTTTGATGATGTTCTTAAGGTCATCTTCACTTAGACTATATTTAACCTGTTTGCTTTTAATTTCACTCCAGCGTGATTTCATTTCATCCTCTGGATCAATTACTTCACCTTCAGCTATTTGAATCTGATTAGGAGTAATTTCTTTACGATAACTAGATGTAGCTTCATATACTGGGCTTGAACTGATGTTTTCGTCTTCAGCAATTTCAATCCCGTACTGAAGCTTTGCTGCACGTTTCATAATGTGCTTTTTGAACATGTCATTGAAGTAGTTGGTCCACATGTTTTTGTTATTACCTTTTGTCATATGTTCAACTTCACTTACTTCCATAAGCGTTACAACATCCGTAAAGGTCTCTTTCTTAGCAATTGCATATCCACCTATCACTTTTCCGCGAGGGAATCCAACTGAGTGAGTAATTTCTTTAGTAGCTGGATTGTATTTGAAATCATCATTCTCATGAACTAACTCAACATCTACACCTTTATAACCAGGTTGTTTTCGAGCCAATGCAAGTACACCTTCAACTGCTACTTGAATGCTCATTTTCCCACCATATACAATGCAGTAAATTTGATTTAAGAATGGATTAAGGCCTGAATTGACACATGTTTGAACGAATAAAGCGAACTGTTCATTTGAAGTACCTACCGCAATTGTGTGCTTTAATGTATCCAGCTCAGTTTGTGTAAAGGTACCAACTACTGCTTGTGTGTTTGAAACTGCTACTTGATTAGACATTTACTACTTCCTCCTCTAATTGAATGATTTTAATATTAAAATCTGTATCTACTACTCTCGCTACAACCAGCTGGCCAGTAGGTTTTGAGAATTTAAGAATCGATTCAGCGTTATCTACAAAACAAGGCGCGATCAGTTCAGATTGCTTCGATAGAACTTCACTTAGTTCCAAACCACATTTAATACGTTCTGCAGTTGATAACTTACTGAAAGGTTTACCATGCATTTCGATTTCAAACGTTGCTCTTTCTTCACCATTTTTCAATTGTTCAAACAACTTGACTGAGATATTCGTAAATAATGAATCAATCTTCTTAACCATTAATTCAGAACGCTTTGTTCTAAATTCTTTAATCACATTGATGATTGCTAATGATTTATTTCGTTTAGTACGAATGTCTTCTCTAATAGCTTCAGCATCAATTAATTCTGCTTTAAGTCGTTCCACCTGGTTCACTTGATTTAAATGAGTTCTGATTTGAATAATTTCGTTGTTTATTTGCTCTAGTAAGTCCAGGTCAATTGGAATCTGATTAGTGTTTTCAAGTTCTTCTAACTCAAGCTTCAATTGGGAATATTCAGCTGATAGTTCTTTTCCGTACTCAACTTCTTTAGAGAATACCTGTTGTTTATTCTTCTTAACTTTCCCAATGGATTCTTCATTTAATAATTGACCGCATGTGCTACAATTCGTGTTGATTTCTTCGTTTTTAATTTCCATAACTTTTTCTCTTTGTCTTTTTAACTGAGTATATAAAGTAGACATCTTTGCTCTAATTGTGGATATCTTGTTATTAACTTGTTGATTTTTGGATTGTAATTTATTGATTTCAGCTTTTTGAGCTTCTAACTGCTGTAATGTCTTTTCGTTTGCTCGATCTAAGTTATCGAACTTAAATTTTTCCAATTGCTCACGTAATGTAACTACTCTTTCGCCAGCACGTTCGGAAGACTTGTCCAATTTGTTGTATTGATCACGATGTATTTTTTCTAAATCATCTATGTTATGTTTTTTAAATTCCGGTTCTAATGTGTTTACGGACATTTCATGAAGCTCCGCGAATACTTCTTTGTTTAATGGTTCTGGAACGTACTGCAGTAACTGTTTTCTTTGGTCCTGCCAATTTTGGCTAGAAAAATAAGTAGGATTGAAAATTGATAAGAATAAATCTTTATCAAACAACTCACTGACAAGTTCATTAAATTTTGTAGCCTTTTCTGGTACTTCATTGATAAAGTATTTAGCTGTTTTCTTTTGAGATTTTGCTAATTGAAATTCTTTTCCATCAACATTTAGAACTAATAAAACTGTAGTTTCTGCATCATCCTCACCAATTGGTTTTGGATCTAATTTATTACCATTGATATCAGTACCGAATAATAACCAAGTTGGAGCATCACCGATTGTTGACTTCCCATCTCCGTTACGACCTTCAATATTTGTAATGTCTTTAAAATTGATAGCTATATCAGCGTGATTTTTAAAATTAGTAAGTTTCAAATACTCAAATGTGATTTTCATTATTCCCTCTCCTATTGCATAACCAGAGGTCTAACCATATAATAATGTTGTCGAGGCATTACTATAAGTTGGCCATTTTGGTCAGCTTATTTTTTTATGCATTTGTACTAAAACAAATTTCACGAATATACTCTTCAAAACAAGCGTTATTATCATGAAACAAAGATCCGTTTGGATGTCTTAAAATTTCATCCCCTTTATAGATGTCTCTTTTGCATCCAACACACTCACAGACGATTTCCATTGTCTTCCCCCCCCTCAAAAGTTATCAAAATTTTCTGTCATATATATTCGCAGATGGCTTAAAAGCTAAACTAACCTAGGTCTCCAAGCATTTATGTAATTGATTGCTTCCTCATACTCATGTTTACGAATATCTCTAAAGCTGTTTACTGCAAATGCATTTTTTAAATCTCTACCAATAGCGGCGTGAACTTTTTGAGCAGTGTCCATAATATCGATATTAATTTTTCCGTTATTCCATAATTGATAAACTCGCTTGTTCTTAGCATTTTGAACACGTCTTTGCTGACCGAAATCTAGTGTAAGTTGATTGTTTACCTTTTCCTCTAATGAAACTAATCGTTCATCCTGTTTCATCATTTCATTCGTCATTGTGTGGATCATTTGTAATGGTGTCATCGGTGGTAATCGTTGAGTTACTACTTTTTCCAATTCATGAAACTTTTCAACATATGTTGCTGTAAATAAAATCCCTTTTTCACCGGTCATTTTGTTAGCTACCATATCGCATCCTTTTTTTGTAATTAAAAAACATGGTTGTGCTTGATTTCTTGAATTTAGGTATTCACTTGATACAAAGAAATTTTCACTAGGAAAATTTGCCGAGTGAAGTGTTTCCACATACTTACGAATTGATTTCATTAAATCGCTATGATCTTTACCGACCATTTCAGCAACTTCTACTGAACTAATAGCATTTATCCCATTGTGTTTAATAACTTGTAATGTACTCATTACATCTCATCCTCCTCTGGATTCCATAAAAGTGAATTGAATTTATCTTTTACAGATTGTGGGCCACATGCTGCAACGATTAATAAACCGGATATGCCACCCGCAATTAAAAGACCCATAGCATAAAGTGATAACATCTAATCCCTCCTTTTATTTTTGATTATTTAGCCAATTAAAAAATTGATCTCTATTAACGCGTTTTAATCTTCCTACACGAATTAAAGGAAAATCTGTTCGTTCCATCATTTCATATACATGACTTTTAGTGCAGCTGAGAATATTTGCTACGTTTTCTGCTGTTAAAATGATAGGTAATTCGTTAATTGATTCCATGACTTCACTTCCTTTCGATTGGATACACTAACAAAACGCAAACACCATAATTGCTGTTTTAGCAATAATTCAATTAAAAAAATCTACTATTTTACAATTTAAATATCTAGCCAATTGAGGTAATTGTTCTGCTTTAAATTTGTAATTTCCGTTTTCGTATTTCCAATATGTTGAGGAATTAGCAAAACCAAAATTTTTAGCCATATGTTCATGACTGATAGATAGCTCTATTCTTCGCTTTTTAATGAAATCTAAATTTAAACTTTTCAAGATACAATCTCCTTCCTTACTGATAATTGCTATTTCAGCAATGTTTGTACATTTAGTATATATTGCCATTTTAGCAACGTCAATGTTTTTTATTGCTGTTTTGTAAATTTAATTTATTTCTAAAATAGAAACGTGTTAAAATTTATTTAAAGCGAGGTGTTAATTATGCCAAATATAGGTGAAAGAATTAAAAATCTACGTGAAAAAAAGAACTGGAGTCAAAAAGAATTAGCGACTAGAGTTAAATTGCATACGAGTGTACTTAACCGGATCGAAAATAATACGAGACCAATTAAAGATGAAGAATTATTATCATTTGCCAATATATTTGATACAACAACAGATTTCATATTAGGCAGAAGTCTTTCTGCAAATTTACCAGAGAAAAATTCACTTACAGAAATACAAAAATTAGTTAGTGCAAATGGTATTGAAAACATCAGTTTTTTTGATATAGAAAAATGGAAGAATCTATCAGCTGCGGAAATTGAACTTGTAAAGCAACACTTCGAGATGGTTGCAAAAATGGCTGCGGAAAGAAATGAAAAATAACCCCATTTTTATTAGGGGCTTTTCTTTTACACACAAAACCGAACATACATTCTAGAGGTGGAACATGCATACGACTTTTTTAGAGGATTACGTATCAACTTTATATCAAAATATTGGTATTTTTACACCAGAAGATATCAATATAAAAAAAATCGCAAGACGATTTAATATCTTACTTACATTTTCAGAAATTGATTCATTTATGACGAATATTGGTCCAGTTACATGTATCAATATTGATTCTCGCTTAAATGAAATTGAACAACGTGAAGCGTTTTTCCATGAATTATGTCATTCATTAAGGCATGTTGGAAACCAGATGAAACTACCCAAATCATTTTTAGACTATCAGGAATGGGATGCACAACGTTTTACATTATATGCGAGTATGCCCTACCACATGGTCAAAACTCGTCAGTGGGACAATCCTAGTGCCTTACAAAGGGTATTTAAAGTTCCATACCACTTATGCGAGAAGCGTTTTAATCAATTAGCCAATCGTTACCATAATTTGAGTATCGGATAATTTTGATTTAATAACTATAATGTTTATGAGGTGATATTATGAAAGGCAGTTTTAGGAAACGTGGCGACAAATGGAGTTTTGCAGTTGATTTAGGTAAAGATCCTATTACTGGAAAACGAAGACAAAAAACTCGTAGTGGGTTTAAAACTAAAAAAGAAGCACAAGCTGCATGTGCAGAGTTAATCAGTGAAGTAGAAAAAGGCGTTTATTTTGAATCGAAGAATATTACTGTTAAAGAAGTTTGGGAAAGAGCACAAGAAATTCGTAAACAAGAATTAAAACCTCTTTCCATTCAAAATTCTGAGTACACTGTTAAGAATCATATTTTACCTAAATTTGGTGATATGAACATCAATAAGGTTAATACCTTAATGGTTCAAAAGCATTATCAGGACCTTTATGAAGATGGTTTAAGTGCGTCTACTGTCCAATATATTCATGTGTACTTTCAAATTATTTTCAATTTCGCTTTGGATTGGGAGATCGTTAAAAATACTCCTCTAAAGAAAGTGAAATTACCTAAGACAGAAAAGAAAATCCCAGTTACATGGTCAATTGAGCAATGTAATTCCTTTCTAGATTTTCTAGAAAAAAGAAAATATTACAAAGAACGATTATTTTTTCTTCTTGCAATTTTCACTGGGATGAGACGCGGTGAAATCTCTGCGCTCCAATGGAAGGATATCGATTCTTGGAAAAAGCAAATATCAGTTACAAAAACAACAATCTCACAGAACGGAAAAGGGTTAGTAATAACTTCACCAAAAACCCCTTCATCCATTCGAAATATTGCAATTTCTGATTATGTATTAGAACAATTAACAGAATATAAAACACATCAGAAAAAAGAATATTTGCAATATGGATTAAAGGTAACTGATGAATCAAATATATTCGACGGAACCGAACCACTGAAAATGTACAACCCAGCAAGTGCAGCTCACTTTTTACAACGTTTTTCAAAGAGACTACATTTACCACATGTAAAATTGCACGGGTTACGCCACACCCACGCAACTATCATGTTAGAAAATGGAGAAAACCCAAAAATCGTACAAGAACGATTGGGTCATAAAAACGTCCAAACAACGTTGAATGTGTACAGTCACCTCACACCAACCATTCAACAACAATCTGCCTCTCGATTTGAAGAATCTTTTTCGAAAAAAATAATAAATGAAATGTGAGCATAATGTGAGCATTAAGGAAAGAAAACTTAATAATACTAATAGTTTCCCCAACTTATATCATAAGTATTCCTTATGACCTTAAAAATCAAATAGTTCATTTAATAATCTTTTACTCAATTGTATCATCATTTAATTCATAGATTTTAATTGAGTTTTTAAAAGTTCGTGAACAAAATGTGGTTTCTGTTGGTGTGAGACTTCGAAATGTGTGAACCAATATAAAGACTCCTAAATCTCTAAAGGAGTCTTTATATTTATATATTTATTATAACAACATCTCGATATTTCACTCTAAATACTCCCAATAAATTAAAAAGAATTTTTTATCCTCCTAATGCACTATTTATCATTAAATCGTTACCAGATTTAAATAAAATTACTTGAAGAAAAGTATCGATTTCACAATGATGTTCTGAAAAAATGACTATATATGGAAAAAATGGTTGTTCGGGTCTCCATTGTAACGAAACCCATTCGTATGAATGAAAATAAGCTTCATATCGTTTTAATTTTTCATTCATAATTGATTTACTGTAATGTGTGAGCTGGACTTCAACAAAAAATGGAGTATTGTTAAAGATCATAAATGCATCTGGTTCAACTGTACTTTTAGAACCTAATTTAACTTCTACATCTTACACGTTAATATAATTCTTTAAAGTATTAAATACATTGAATATTTCCAGATAATGTGGGATCTTTTGGGAAGTTTCATTGATTGGATTTTCTTTTGAGAAGTATATTGCAGGATTTTGTTTCTTTGATTGTTTAATATGTCCACAATTTCTTAACCTTCTTAAATACTGAATTACAACACTTATTCATTTTAAGACACCCCAAACAATAGACTTTTTCTCTTTACTTTTCCTTGATGCTTTCTTGTTTGGTTGCTTTACTTCAATAGGTCCTGTGGTTGCTTCAATGATTTTTTCTAACCTTAATGGATCTAAAATCTTCATTGCAATATCTTAATCTCAGAATGGCGTTTTAACATCTGTTAACCCAATTGAAGATTTCTTTTTCATAAATAGATGGAAATGATTTAATACGACAAATGCATTCATAGGTGCTCACTTGGGTGTGCACCTATTTTATTTGTTAAAATCCCATATATGTTCCTATTAAATAATACTATCGAATTCCTTATTCATCTAAATATTATTTTAATTTAGATTAATATGATAAAATTAGTTGAGTTCATGTTTTTATATAGGAAGGAGAGCTAAATTTTTGAGCTCTAACCTTTAATATTTCAGAGGTTGACAATCCGAAATAAAAGAAAAGCCATACAGGCTAGGAGGATTTAAAATTGACAAAAATTGACCTACTGAAAGAATTTATTATCAATAAAAACTTAGAAATCATTACATCTAAACCATCAACTAATACCTATACAATGTTTTCATACAATGGATTTGATGCTGGAGAAGTTTATAATAATGACAGCTACAGAATTTCAATAGTTCGTGGATCAATGGTAGAAAGAATATTCCATAAACGTAAATACAAGATGAAAATTTCCAAAGATAACAACAACAAAATAGTTGCTATCTTTGATTTAGAACAAGCAGAAGATTTTATACAAGTTAAAACGCTCCTTTTAAATATGGCTAAATTAGCTAACAATGGGCTTCGTGAAAGAATGGAACCTACAATCAACTAGATATAATTGATTAAGTATCTATAAGAAACACTTTAAGTTTTATTGTTTATGAGAAATGTGTTCAAAGCTTAGAAGTTGCTTTAAAAATATCAAAAACACTCAATTTAAAAATTGAGGATATTTGGAGTATAGAATAATAAAAATAGCCCCTGTCATTGACAAGGGGTTAGTTTTTCTTATTCAGTTCGTGCAATCTTATAACATACCTTAAGTTTTCTTGTTCGTTGCGTAATGAATACATTCTTGGACGTAAGGCATTTAAAAACTTTTCATGTTTTAATACTTCAATTCTAATTTCCTTAGTATGAATCGCTAGTTGTGCATTTCGAATTTGTTCATTTTTACCATCAATCGATCCATTTACAATTAACTCTGATTCCATATTAAATAAATTCATCTTCCAATCTAATAATTCATTTGAAAAATAATAATACTCCTCTTCTACTCTTTTTAATTCCCTATTTACTTCCTGAAGTCTTTTGGCGATAGTCTCGAAGTTGTTCATAACTGGAATCCCCTCAATTCTTGGACGAGCACCTGATAGTGACTGAAGCACAATCAGTGTATGCCATGAATATAGGAAAATTGACTGTATAATTTGGTTTTAGGAAATTTTTTTCTAGCTCCTTTTGGTAGAATTTTTTATTTAAAGAGGGAATTTTTTATTATTTATAGAACTGAAAATTATAATTTTTTCAGAGGATTTATTTTTGCTATAGATACTGTATAAATCATTTTGGAGAAGATACCCATGTTCCCACTAAAAAACTTCTACGAATCATTCTTCATGAAAGAAATAATCGGCATGAAAAAAGAAGCTGCATTAATGCGCCTAGGGAATTTACTTGCTTGCCCTGTATCACTAAGGATACTAAGGAATCTGTTCATATTCGATTTTTCACTTGTACGATGGAAATGAAACCAAATATGGATAGATGGTTAGGAACTATTGCATTGAGGATAGAAAATGTTATTGTAAAGGAATCGGCTATAAGTGTTCCAGAAGATAAAAAAAACCTTAATTACAAGGAGTTCTTAGGGCTTAATGTAGAAAATGCTTATTTTTTAATAAGCATTTTTTTGTATTTAAGTATTTAACAATATTTTTTTCAGCACAATATTCATCACGTTTATTTTAGTTTGGTTAGGATATTAAATAATAAAGTGGACTTTAATCTGTAATATGAACTAAATGAAAAAGGCATTGGATATAGAATTACTATGCCCTAGTAACGGCTAACTATCAATAGACAGACTTCCTCTTGTTCAACTAAACGCATGCGTTAGTTACATAAGGTGGACTGCTTTGGCGGTCTTATTTTTTTACTATCAAAATAGAATATAAAAAACTATTTTGACTGAGGTGAACAATGAAAACTTAGAAGAGAAAGCAAGTTTAAAATGGATAAACAATGATACAGTTATAATAAATGGTCATAAACATTAATTGTTCCAAATCAACTTTTGATTTTCGTAAAGAATAAAACTCTATTCAAACACTATGGGAGAACGATTTAAACTTCCATTCACTGTTGTGAATCCTGGATTCATGGATGGCTAACGCATGCGATAGTTGAAATAGATAAGGAGTCGTAATGATCGACTCCTTTTAACTATTTGTAATTCTGATATGATAAATGTTTACATTATTTCCATCTTTCTAATATTTTCATGATTAATTACAATTAATGGAATGTAAAGGTTTTTAAAATGAAAGGGTGTTATTTTGAGTATTCAAAAATGTTTAGGTTGTGGTCATCTATTTAAATGGATTGTAATTGAAAGTACTATTGTTGGTTGGACCATTAAACCTTTAGTTTGTAAGCATTATACTACAAAACACGTTATTAAGAATAAAACAAGGATATTAGTAAGAATTCAGAATTGGTATTAATTTGGTCTTTTGGAAATTACATAAATACATGGTTAATATCCATATTATTTTTAATTATAGGATTTCTTTTATATGCATATTATGCGAAATATGAATTATCACGACAGGGAAGTTAAAAGTCCCGTATTTCACTTCTGATATTATAGATTTAGCTCAAAATGTGGAGAGTACTTGTTTGGTCGTGGTACAATGAATAACGGTAATCAACATATCTCTTTTTAAACCAACAAGGTTTACGAAAACAGCTAAAATAAAAATACGTCTAAACAGGCATTTACAAATTTTTACGATTTATATTATTGCCGTCATAACTAAATAATACAGCTTTTCCATCCATTCTTGTCTCAATATGAGTCGTTCTTCCCCATAATTGGTATATATATGGTAAAACTTTTTCAAGATATTTAAGATCTAATTCAATTTCTTCAAATGAATGATTTAAATACAATTCACCATTTTTTTGATAGTCTCCATCATTTACAGTAATATAGGGGTATCCTCCATTCGTACGCATATTTACCAATTGATCACGTACATTCACCCAACTTTTATCATTAATCTTATATTCTTTTCCCTGTTTATTAAACAAGTACAAGTCTTTGTTCATAACAAATTCTTTTGATAAATAGTTTCTAATAAAACTAGTATCTGATTCAAGCTCACGTACTTCAAAAATTTTTTCAGTTCCAGAACTAACTTTCACCCCATATTGTTTCATTTCTTCAGATGGATTGTTATATCTTTCTTCAATATCCTCAAACATTTTCAGTCCAAAATAGTAAGGGTTTATACTTGTCTTCGAGGGCTGTAGTACACTTGCATTCAGTTTTGCAAATTCAATTGATTCACCTGATGTTAAATCTAACTCTCTCAAAATACGTTGATGCCAAAGACTAGCCCATCCCTCATTCATTATTTTTGTTTCGAGCTGTGGCCAAAAATAAAGCATTTCCTCTCGTAACATTGTTAAAATGTCTCGTTGCCACTCTTCTAATTCGCGACTAAAATGTTGAATAAATAGTAAAAGATCCTTTTCAGGTTGTGGTGGGAATTTCTTTTTTCGAGGTTTTACAGGAGCAATGTTTTCTTTTTTATTATCTAAATTCCATAAATCATCATATGGCCCTACTCGAGAAACGGGGGGGATCAATTCATCTTCTAATTGCCACGATAATTTATTTCTTACAATTGAAGGGTCAATATGTTCTTGAATAGCTATAGCCGCATTCAAAAATTCTTCTACTAGCTTTTTTCCATATTTTTGTTCATATTGATTAATCCTTTCAGCAGTTGCAGTCATGCTTTCGACCATATCTCGTTTTGTATTACTAAATCGCACATTATTTTTAAAGAAATCACTATGAGCGAGTACATGGGCAACGATCAATTTATTTTGAATGAGGCTATTGGTATTAAGTAAAAATGCATAACATGGATTAGAATTAATCACTAATTCATAAATCTTACTTAATCCTAGATCATATTGTAACTTCATCTTATGAAATTTTTTCCCAAAGCTCCAATGTGAATATCTAGTTGGCATTCCGTACGCACCAAACGTGTAAATAATATCGGATGGGCATATTTCATACCTCATTGGAAAATAATCAAGTCCAAATCCTTTGGCAATTTCAGTAATTTCGTCTATTGCATACTCTAATTCACGAAAATTATTTGAGTTCATTATTATTCCCCCTACTATGTGTATTGACAATGTATGAGAATTTTTGACGTAATATACTATAGAGATTAGATTAATAACTCCTACAAAAAATTTGTAATTAAATTGAATTTACAGGAGAAAACATCTATTGTGTCGAATTAATCTAATTTAGAAGGGAGTTTGGAAAATGAATAAAGAGAATCTATTAAAGAGCCTTCGACTTGCAACAAGAGGAAATTTCTTTTTAATCAACATTAAAAATTCCTTGGAAAATGATACAAATATGATTGAAAAACTAGCTAAGGAACTAGAACTAGATGGATTAATCAAACTAAAAGAGTGCACACAGCTTGGAGATTCACTCTTTTTAAGTGGAATACTTAAATATGCATCCAATTAAATTGGATGCTTTTTTGTCGTAGAACAAATTGAATATTAAATATACAAATGATTCAAAAAAAAAAAAAGACCTCTTAAAGTTCTTTTTAAAATTTCGATCTTAGTAGTCTTCAGTTATTCGATAAATATAATGGTCCAAATTAAAAGCAGCTCTTCAATTAAAAATGTATTTTCATGGGTACCTTACTGATAATGAAATTCCTGCTAATTACTGAAGGTCTCAATACTATACATTAGGTGTATTATTTCATCATTTGATTAATTATATTTAATTACAAACACTATATTTTTAATGGAATTTAAAAGGTGTAACAATAGTATCAAACGTGGCTTTACTATTTTCTTAATATAAGGAGTTTCGTTTCATACACGATTTGAAAATTTAAAATTCTGTAATCTTCATTAAAGTAAGTTTAAATGATAATTTTTTACCCGAATAATAGTTCTTTGGCTTGAATTTCTGTAATCCCTTTAACTAATACAAGTTCGCTTATAAATATTTTACTTGCGTTACCTAACATCTGTTTTTCACTTGAATTAAGAGATTTTTCTTTATCTATACGCATTAAATCACGTACTACTTCTGCGCCTTCTTCAATATTACCTGTTTTCATTTTCTCAGTATTTAGCTTAAACCTTTGTTTGTATGAAAGAGAACGATCAGATTCTCCATTTTGGAAATTTTTTAATATATTGTCAAGAGTATATGAATCAACGACCATTCTAATTCTTGAATTATCCATTTTCGAAATAGGAATCATTACTTCCATCTTTTTAATTAGTAATCTTATAATAAAATACTCCAGTACTTCACCTTGAACTTCTTTTTCTTCTATAGATTCGATTACACCTGCTCCTTGCATTGGATAAAAAATATTATCACCAACTTCAAACATAATCTACACCCCCATTTAATTACTAACCTATATAAGCATAACATTTATTATTTTTTTGTCAAAATAAATATTTTATCATTTACAAATAAGTCATGTCAATAAATAAATAGAATTTTTAGTAAGTGCTTTCATTTTCAAAATTAATGACTAAAGACCAAAAAAAGAATCAATCAGTTGGCTCATGTTGTTCAACTGCCATGAAAATATTATTCGGCAATATTGTAAGCATAACAATACTAAAGAAGACGTATTCAATTAATTATTTAAAAGAAAGCGTCTTAAGTAATAGAAAGTTTAGTATTGGTCATATAAAATATGTTATGTCATTTATATTTAATTAGGTGAATTTGCTTATTTTTATTTTAAATGTTATTATTGAAATATTAATGTGTGTAAATCGCACTAGGAGGAAATAAAAATGGAACATGGTAAAGTAAAATGGTTTAATGCAGAAAAAGGGTTTGGATTTATTGAGCGTGAAAACGGTGATGATGTATTCGTTCACTTCTCAGCAATTCAAACTGACGGATTCAAATCATTAGATGAAGGTCAAGCAGTAACATTTGAAGTAGGACAAGGACAACGCGGACCACAAGCAACTAACGTTAAAAAAGCATAATTAACTCAAAGAAGTCGGATTCTATCAACTAGAATCTGACTTTTTTTTATAACTTATAATATAAAAAACCCTTATTCATAAATAGAATAAGGGTAAAATTCAACGTGGATCATGGTAAAGAAAATGGTTTAATGTATTATAGCCCAAATAAAATGAATATACAAATATCCACTAAATATCTTTTAAAGAAGATTGTTTGTTTAAAACGGATTAAGCTTGCTTAACTATGATGTAGTAATAAAATGTTCCTTATTCAACTACAATGAAAGGACGAATAATCCTTTCATTTTACTTTAACAGAACTTTTAATTAAATAATTTAGACGATGTAATAGGCCCTACTTTTCCATCCACTGATAAACCATTTTTCTTTTGAAAGTTTCTAACCGCTTGATCTGTTATTGGTCCAAATATGCTATCTGCATTGATTCCTAATTCTTTTTGTACAAGTTGTACATTTTTTCCTTTTGAACCTTTTTTAATTATTTTTCCTGGATATACAGGTGGCTTTGGCTTATTTTCTAAAGTTTTATCAGTACCATAGCCTTTGTATTCAAATTGCAAATGTGGTTCATCTACAAATCCCTTCCAATCTCCTCCCCATGTAAAACCGAGCGATTTAGCATATTTTATGTATGGTTCTAAATCGTATGAGTTCCACCCTTCCTTGCCATTTAATATTGGCACAAAATCAAACGCTTGGCCTACGATATGATAGGATTTTCTAGTTTGAGATTTACCATTATCGACAAGTTCTTCTTGACGCTCCTTTGTGCGGGTAGATTCGTAAATCAAAACATTTACATTGTTTTTTACGCAGTAATTATACCATTTTAAGGCTGCCTGCTTTGTATTTGGAGCTAACTTATTTAAATTTGATAAATTTCTTTCGTGATAAGTTGGATTTGTCATTTATTATTTCTCCTTTTTAATAAATTAAAAAAAGCCATCCTAATAGGAAGACTTTTCACTATAATTTAGTTCAATCAGAAAATAGAAGACATATGTCAATATATTCACGAACAATGGAAACGGTTTGTAATATTAGTCTAAAAGACCAATGGTTTTTTACTTAACCATGACTCAATGTATACAAATTGTTTTCTCCTCACAAAAATTACCATATAGATAATTAGGCTACTTAAAAAAATAAAGGAAAGACTATTTTTTATAAAAGGCTTTGTTCAACTAATTCTCAAGGCTTTTTTTAGGAAGATATACAGAAAATAAATCATAGAGCCTTATATTTAAGGAGGAATTTACATGTCTAGACGTAAAAATAATTCAGGTAGTGGTATGTCTGCATCCGTTGAGCAAGGAAAAGCTGCTGGTTTCAATGAAGAAACTGCACAAGAGCCACTTTCAGCAGAATATAAATTAAACAATAAAAAGACTAAAAAAAGACAATAAAGTAAACTCGACGATTTGTAAAGAAATATTGGTAGTTATACACTACTTAATCCGTCGCCAATTTATGAACAAAAAAATAGCAAGCAATCGCCAAATTGCTTGCTATTTTTAAATTTTTTTGATCATTACTCAAAATCATCTTTACGTTTTCTTAGAATACCTCTGTTCATTGTCGATTGCGGCATTAAATAAATAATGTCACCAGTTCTTTTTGTCTCTCTATTAACATTACTTTTTCTTCGATTATAGTATAGGAAAAAATTAATTACGTTTCTTTGTCTCTTATTATATTGAACTTTCTTGAACAAGAGATAGAGTACGATCACACCCGAATATATAAGACAAACCGCTAGAACTTGCATAATCAGTATCAGTCTCCTCTTTCATTTTGACTATTACTAGTATTGGTCAAATTACTTGTTTCATACATCAAAAGAGTCAGACAAACTAAAAAAATTAACTTTTACTCTAGTAATTTCTTAGAAAATATATATTTAAAAATTGTTTGTCGTTTTTTTATCTTAAAATTATGAAAAATAATTTTCTCAAACTTTCTATTATTAATGATTCAAAACTGAATTAAATCATATAAATTCCTCCCTTTCATTAATTTATTTATTATATGGAAAATGGTTATCAAAAATTAGTAGGAAAAAACGATTAAAACGCTTACATTTTAGAATTAGTAAATTTTTCATTGTGGCATATTTTTTTCAATACAACTAAAGCTATTCATAAAGGAAGGTGACAAGAATGACAAACAAATCGTCAAAACGAAATAGTCCAATCGATCATGAAAGTGGTCAACCAAAACCATTAAGTGGTTCTCATAAAGTAAAGAACCAAAATCATTCTAGACAGAAAAAACATAGCAGCCACGATATGTAATTTTAAATTTAATGGAGGGTTTTTAAGTTGAAGAAGAAAAGTAATGGAACGAATAAAATTAATCAGAATATAACACCAGATGGACTAGATGTTGAGTACTCAGCAGAATTAGCTGACCAAGAGGATATACAAGCGCAGGAGCGTTCAGCTCAAGCAGATGCACGTGTGAAAAAGAAACAGTAAACTTGTACAAAAAAGGTATGCGATTATGCTCGCATACCTTTTTTAATCTTATTTATTTACCTCAGCATCGATAGCTGCTTTAATTGATTCTAAACTTGGATTATCAACTGCTTTTCCATTTACAAAAATTGTAGGAGTACCGTTTACGCCATAATGACCAGCAATCGCAACATCATTAGCGACTTGTTTCATTGCGTCTTTTTTATATAAGTCTTTTTTAAATTGTTTTACATTTAAATCCGGAATAACAGATTTCGCAATACTTGCTAATTTATCTGGTGTAGCCCAAGTTGTTGTTTCATCTTCTTGCTTTAAATAAATTTGCTCTTGAAATTTCCAAAATGAATCTTTGTGCGTTTTATAGATAACTTCAGATGCAAGTGCTGCTAAGTTTGAATCCTTCGAAATAAATGGATAGTTAATAAATGAAAAATTGATTAAACCTTTGTCAATATAATCAGCTTTAAGTTGTGGAAATACGATTTTATTCCACTGTGCACAGATTGGACATTTGTAGTCACCAAATTCAACTACTTCAACCTTTGCATCTTTATTACTAAATGTTGGCTGCTCCTTCGTATCAAAACCATCAACCTTTACATCACTTACTCCAGCTATAGTTGGGTAAACTTCTTCCGTTTTTTTCTTTTGTAGATGTGAAACTAAGAATAACGCTCCAACTAAAACTACGATACCAATAAACACAGAAATAGCAAAAGTTTGATTACTATTAGATTTCTTCTTTTTACTCATTAGTGCTTTATTCCCCCTACATTTATGTACTATTCAATATTGTAACATAAAGGGTTTATCCTAACTATTCATAACACTCACATTAGACAAAAATTCAATTTTTACGACTATATGTGATTATAAAATCAACTCAACAATATTTAACGAATATAACTAGGGTCGCCCATGAGTGGACGACCCCTTTATTTTTTAATTGTTTTTATTTACTAGAACAATCAATTCTTCATCAAATTTTATTTCTGAATTCAATTTTATTAACTCTCTAATAAAAGCTTTTGGATTTTCAAGTGTTAAAATAATCGGTTGAATCGATTCATTTATATGAATTAATAATGTAATAAGTTCTTTATTTTTTCCATAGACTTCAACTAATTGTTTAATTTCTGTAATATCATGAATTTTAAATTTAAGAGTAAGAATACCTTTATGAATAATAATTTCATCTTGATTTAACACAATATCACTTCTTATTAACCGGAAAGCTGTAATACTTAAAACAATGATTACAACCGCAATTTGTAAATAAGTTTTTAAATCATTCCCATTGCCAAGTAACATTGAAATTAACTTGTACAGTACGATAAGGAAGATAGAACTTGCGGCCAAGTAAAATAAAACACTTAAAAAAGTAAAGTGAGAAGAGAATTTAGTTTGTTTCACATCTTTAGCCTCCTCTACGACTTTTTTCTTCGTTTTATCTACTATATGATTCAAATACCTAAAATGAAACTAGTACTTAAAAATAAATGGTCATTTTTTGACAAAAATCCTATGTACTAGCTTGATACTTGTCATATTTTCTTACTATAATAGTGTTATGTTACCTAATACAAGGAGGATACATATGTTTTCATTCTTTTCACAAATTATGATTGTCTTATGGACAATTTTCTTATTAGGAATGATGTCAATAGGCGGATACTTTATGTTCAGAAAGTTTTTAAAACGAATGCCGAAAGAGGATGGAAAATCAATCTTAGATTGGCAGGAAGAATATTTACTAAAAACAAAAGATTTTTGGTCATCTGAACAAAAAGATTTACTAGAAGAATTAGTAAAACCTGTACCATCTTTATTTAGAGATATTGCTCGAGATAAAATTGCAGGTAAAATCGGTGAATTAGCACTACTTAATAACGCAACACAAATTACACAAGGTTTAATTATTGAAGGTTATATTAAAGCAACACCGAAACGAGATCATGCTTTTTTAGTTAAAACTTTAAAGAAAAAAGAAATCGATTTCACGGATTATAAGCATTTACTTGCAAAATAAAATCTTTTTTCAAAAATAAAACGTGTACCGAATTGGTACACGTTTTATCATGTAATAATTGTATTTGAAGGAAGTTGTCTTCTCAACTTTTGATATGATTTGTACATTGCTAATCTCCAAGGCACAATCATTGAAAAAGCAAGTAAGAAGAACATCCCGCTTAATTGGCCTACATCGATTGACGAACTTAAGTATAACTTCATAACGATACGAACAACTAATAAACCAAGTAAGATAAATACGAATGATTTAGATCTTTTTAAATAAATTTCATTGTCTACGATTTCAAATTTAGACGTTTTAATAAGGAATAACGAAAAGAAAATCCCCATACAAACAGCTTCTAAAACTTCAGTTCCTGTTAATCTGAACTCCGGTACTAAATACATTAATGCTCCAGAACTCATAAAAAATGGAGGTAAAATTATTTTTCTTAAGTTTGTAGGCTTTTTAGCAGCTTTTAGTCTAACTACAATTACGCCTAATGCCATACAAGTTGCTATAACTGTACTAAATATTATACTCATATTTTTACTCATTTTTTTCACTACCTTTTATCTATATCTTTAAGAAAAATATTTCCTTATTTAAACTGATTATATAATACAGTTTCTTCTTTACTGTTGCAAATCCATTAACTTCAAAACCTGCATATTTTTATCACTTGACATTTCAGTTTTAACTTTAAATATAATTAAAAACCTGTAAATCCGCCAAAAAATCTAGTGAAATAAATTGTAATTTTAGTTAACCAGTCAAAATATAACATGATCCCCATAATTATCATTATATATCCACCGAAAACTACGATTTTATGTGAATGCTTTTTAATCCAAGTTAATGAACCTAAATAAAATGACAATACAAAAAATGGGATCGAAAATCCAAGTGTATACGCTAACATATAAAATAGACTTGAACCAGGATTACTCACAGCTAATGCAAATACTGAAGTTAAAATTGGTCCAGTACAAGGTGTCCACCCTGCTGCAAATGCTAACCCAATTAAAGTAGAACCTAGAAATCCAGATGGACGTTTTGAAAATTGAATTCGTCGATCACTCATTAAAAACTTCGGTTGAAAAATTCCTGTAACAACTAAACCTAAAAATACAATTAATATCGCTCCAACTTGACGAATAAAATCTTGATATCTCATAAAAAAAGAACCAATTATTGAAGTACTAAACCCTAATACAATGAAAATTAACGTAAAACCTAGTAAAAAAAACAAAGTATGTAGTAAAGTTTTACTTTTATGTATTCTTTTCTCATTTTGCAAATCGCTTAAAGATACCCCTGTAATATACGACAAAAACGCTGGATAAATCGGTAAACAGCATGGAGAAATAAAGGAGAGAAATCCCGCTCCAAATGCAATACCAATATTTAAATCCCCCATCAACTTACATCCCTTCTCAACTTACATTCTAGTTAACATTATAACAGAATTGTTTTTTATTTAGTATTAAAAGTAGTTAATACACCGAATGGTACAAATTATTAATTCACGCTTGTTTTTATGAATACAAATAGAAAATGTATTTAGAAAAATTTTACGCTCCTACACAAAATCTACTAGGTTTTCTAGAATCTTTACGAAATACACTTAATAATAATTTCAGATTTTGAATAATATGGAATAATTTCACTTAAATTCCGGCACACTTTTTAATAAACGATTTTATTAATTGGGTGGGAAAATGTTTAAAAAAATATGGCCAACTTTATTATTAATAGTAGTCCTGATCATTTATTATGTGGAAATATTACCTTATATTTATAAGTTTCACGGATGATGTTTCAGTTATATCATGTTTAAAATTTCTACTTTTTAACTTTAATAGTAATTGTAAAATTCAAAAACGCTCTCAAATTTATTGGAATTAAATTTAATTATTAAGAAAATTCTAAACTATTTATAGTATAATCATATGACAATCTTTTATGGCATCAGGAATAATTAATAAGCTATCGTCCTAAGCTTTACTGGATACTTTTATTGAAAGGAGTTCTTATTTTATATGTCTACTGTTTTACAGCAATCAAAACCGACGCAATCGAATGCTAATCGGACTAAAGATATAAAGGAAGGATTCTTAGCAGCTATTCCATTAATCATTGGATATTTGCCTGTAGCTTTTACATTTGGATTAATCGCAAAGCAAGCAAACATTGATGTAGTAAATACACTTTCATTCAGTGCGCTAGTATATGCTGGTGCAAGTCAGTTTATGGGGTTATCAATGTATTTAGCAGGCGTGAGTTTTTTTCAAATTTATATCGCTACTTTTATTTTAAATTTTAGAAACTTTGTTATGAGTCTATCATTTAATCATCAATTTAAAACGCTACCCTTTTGGGATCGAGTCTACTTATCTATTACACTAACAGATGAAAATTTTGCTGTTACAACTTTAGGTAAAAAAAACAGTAAAACTAATTATTCATCTACTTATTTAATTACTTTACATACAATTGCTTACAGTACTTGGATAAGTGGGACAATTTTGGGAGTTATTTTCTCGAAGCTAATCCCTAAAATCATTAGTGAAAGCATGGGTATTTCTTTATACGCTATGTTTATTGGCTTATTAACACCAGCAATTCGTACAAATTGGCGAGCATGTTTAATTGTTTTAGTTAGTATGCTTTTAAATTTCTTTTTTTCAACAATATTAACTCAAGGCTGGTCATTAATTTTGTCATCAATCCTTGCTAGTTTCCTTGCAATTGGTTTAATGAGAGGAGATTCCAAAGAATGATTATCTTTTTACTTGTATTAGGAATGTGCTTAGTCACGATGATTCCTCGAATTATTCCTGTATTTTTAGTTGATCGGATTCAATTTCCAAATTGGGTAACATCGTGGCTAAAAGGGGTCCCATATGCTGCATTAGGTGCATTAATTTTCCCTGGCATACTTAGTGTTCAAAAAGGAAATATGAGCGTCGGTTTAATTGGCGGGGCCGTCGCAATTATCTTATCGTTACTGAGATTACATATTATCTTTGTTGTATTTGGTGCAATTGGAACTGTTTTAATTTTGAAGCTATATTTTATTTAAACATTGTTAACTATTAATCTTTACTAGTCATAGTGTTTAAAAATGCGTTTATTAATTAGTTTCCAGCATTAAATAGGTTAAGTAATATTGGTTGTAGTGGATTTCTAATATAGACTGTTTTGAGAAGAGGTTTTACTTAATTTTGCTTATTTACATACTCATGAACACCCTATGAGTTAAGAACTTTCTTATTTCATCTCTTTTTTTAACTCATGAACCACTTATGAGAATGTATTTATCGCCTTCATCGTTTTTACTTACTCATATTCTTACTTGAGTATGTAATTTTTTTAAATTCGCGGTGTTTCTATTACAAAATAAAAAAACAAAAAAAAGTCGCTAAAAATGCGACTTTTTTTATAAATGCTTATTTGTTTGGTGATCCAAATTTATCAGCTAATTTTGCAACGTCTGGAATTCCAAGACCAGTAGCTTGGTTATAAAGCGTACCTGGTGTTCCAGAGTAAAATAAATTATCGTTTTTATCGCCTGCTTTATTTAATGGTGTGAAAGGTGATGAATTTTCTTGCGCGAAACGGTAAATTTGTGGATTCCAAAAACCTACTTGTGTATGCTCTGCACTATTTATTAACGCTGTTAAACCGTTTAATTGTGGTGATACGAGACTAGTTCCTCCATAAACAGCATAACCTGAATTTGTTCCCGGTTGGCCTGGATCACTTAAATATACATAATATCCAGTGTATGGGTCAGCAGCCATCGATACATCCGGAATGTTACGGCCTGAATCTTTACCTGTAATGGTAGTAGGGTTTTTATAAGTAACACTTGATAAATCAGATGAAATTTTAAACTCATCTACTGCAGTATATTTGTTAACTCCACTAACTCCTTTTTGATAATCAGGGGTATCAAAATACGTACTAAAACCTCCCCCACCACCATTAACTAAATTGACATCGTCAATATTTCTTGCTTTGAAGTAGTCATGTAAATAATCCCAACCCCATGCACGTTCTTCGTTTACTTTCACATCGAGTCCAGTTGAATTAGAGTGGAATTGGAAAGGTAATGTCGTACCACCTGCTGCAGTAATATAAGGGCTTGCAGCTGGGAAATCGGCAGTTAATTTAAAAACTTTATTATCCCCTCTAGTTTCATCATAAGCACCTGCATCTCCTGCTGATGCAAACATTGAAATACCTTGTGCTGCAGCTTGCATAAATAATTGATTAAATGTTTCTTCATACTCTGGTGCTTCCATTTGTTGTTGTACATATGAATCAATACTTAATTCACTTGATCCCCAGCTTACTGAAATTTGTTTAGCTACATTATCATTAATTGCATTAGAGAAAGCATCTACAAATCCAGTATCAGAGTTTGGTCCTACATACACATTAATATTTGCTTGTGGTGCAATTGCACCTGATTGTTGTACATCTAATGTAGTTTCTTCATAACCATCCCAACCAGAACCACCATCTACATCGGTTACTTTAATACGATTTGGCTTAGTTTGAATGCCCATATTATCCCAGAATTTATAAGCATCATCAGTATTAAATTCAGCTAATGTAACAATACCGAGTGTTTGTCCTGCTCCAGTAGCACCTTTTTTATAAAGTGGGTCCACATTGTAATGATTTTGTAAATCTTGAGGTGTTAAACTAAGCGGGCCAGCTGGTACATCTTTCTTATCAATTACTGTTGGTTGTTTAACAGCTCTTGATTCTAAATTTGAATAATTATTTAAACCTAAAACACATAAAATATTATCTGAAATTACTTTTGGTAAAGTTGGATGCTTTTTAGTAGCATGAATTCTCTTTCCTTTAAAACTAGCATATTTTAATTCTACATTTAATGCTTTGTTTAATTGAGCTACTGTTCCAGTTGCTGTAATCGTTAAATTATTTGCATGAACATCTGTTTTTAAACCAAATCCTTGCAGGTAAGATGTAACAGAATGGATATAAGCTGGATTCGGTGCATATTTGGCTTTGAATTCATTCACATTTAAATAATTTCGGTAATGAGGAGAATATGGTGTAGTTGTTTCCTTAATAAATTTTTCTAATTCATCTTTATTTTGAATTTTCATTACAAAATCAATCGATAAAGTAGTATTAGGATCCATATCCCCAAAATAATTAGTTCCGTCAAGTACAGCAGCCCCAGTACCTTGTGCAACTTCCTGATTTACCGCTGCTGCTACCTTAGAAGTTGGTGTGTTAATAAATAATAAAGAACTCGCCGCTGCTACAGACATCAATGGTATTTTCCAGTTTTTCAAAGTAAATTCCTCCTTGTGAAGTATGTAATAATCCTATCTCAAAACACTGATATATCAGAATAATAAATTTAATATCTATATATTTTTATTATTAAATTACAAAATACTAAATTTATTCTCTGTTATCGATTATAATTCTCGAAATAGTCTAACAAAAGAAATATTATTCGATAAAAAGTTCTAAAATACATCAATATCCGAACTTTTTCAACATTTTACGTAATTTTATTAGTAATATTTCCCTTTTTAAAATAAATGACGATCGAGTTAAATTAAAATAAATTAACTTATATCCCACTAATTTTTATGTGTTTTAACCTAAAATTAATTATAATAAAATATTAATATCAAAAAATATCAAGTATATTTTAGTAAAATTTGAACTAAAACACTAAAAAGACTGATCCGATTTGTGACTCATTCTACGATTAATCAATTTATTCTTTATAAGAGCACGCTAAAACTTAAATCTATTAATAGCTACTAGAATAATTTTATGTACTAAAAATTATCCAAAGTTGATTCCTGCTTGTATCTCTACTTTATGAATCTATTAATAATGAATTAATTTTTACTAATATCCACATGAAACTTATATCAAATTAAAAAGTAGCTAGAAAAATCTAGCTACTTTTTTTACTCAGCCAACAAAAGTGACCCTTTATTTTGTAATAAATACATATTATAGTACAATCCTTGTTTTGCAAGAAGTTGCTGATGGTTGCCTTCTTCAACGATTTTTCCTTTATGCAAAACATAAATGCAATCAACGTCTTGAATAGTTGATAATCGATGTGCAATTATAACAGTAGTTCTACCTTTTCTCATTTCGGTTAAGGCATCTTGAATTGCTTCTTCTGTTTCACTATCAATATTCGCCGTTGCTTCATCCAAAATTAGAATTGTAGGTTTTGCAGCAATCGTCCTTGCAAATGTAATCAATTGACGCTGACCACTTGATAATGTAGAACCTCTTTCCACAACTGGTTCATTATATCCATTAGGCAGTTTTTCAATAAACTCATTCGCTCTTACTAATTCAGATGCTTCTTTAATTTCTTTTTCTGTAATTTTATCGTTATACATTGAGATATTACCTTTTATATCTCCTACGAATAAATAAGGGTCTTGTAAAACTAATCCGATGTTAGTTCGTAATTCACTTTCTTCAAAGGTTGATAGATTTTGTTCATCGATCCGAATTTCTCCGTCTTTCACATCGTAAAAACGTAATAATAAATTCATAATTGTAGACTTACCACTACCTGTATGACCAACAAATGCGACAGATTGACCCGGTTTAACTGAAAACGATATATCATGGATTACATTGTGTACTCCGTCATATGCGAATGAAACATTTTTAAAATCAATACTTCCTTCACTTACTTTCGGTAATTCGGTACCTCCTTTTGTAGGTGCTTTTTGTTCTTCATCCATTAAATCAAATACCCTTGATGATGATACTACAGCTTGTTGTAATAAAGATAATTTCATCATCATTTGAGTTATTGGTTCAAAAAATCTTTCTAAATAACTAACGAACGCATATACAGTACCAATTTCAACTGGATTACTAAATGATGTAACTCCAAAGAAGCTTAGTACAAACATAATACCAATTGTATAAATTAAATCTGTTGCAGGTCGTAAAAACAATGAATCTAAACGTATTGTTTTAACTCCAGCATTATAATGAGACTTATTAACGCCTTCAAATTCATTTTGTAATCTCTTTTGTTGATTAAATGCTTGAATGATCGACATACCTTGTAAGTGCTCATTTAATTTAGCATTTAGATTACTTAACTGTCCTCGAGTTTCCATGAAAAATGGGAAACTCTTTTTTCGATAAGTAAGGATGATAAAATAAACAACTACAACTAATCCAACACAAATCGTTGCTAATTTAACATCTAATGAGTACATTGCAATAATGATCCCTACTAAGAAGACAATTTGCTGGATGAAGGTTGCTAAAACACTAACGTAGAAATCTTTGATTGCTTCTGTGTCATTCGTAATTCTAGAAACAATACTTCCGATTGGCGTTTTATCAAAAAATGAAAAAGCTAACGAGTGTACATGCTCATAAACTTTCATTCTTATATCTTGAACAACTTTAAAAGCAATTTGTTGAAACATTAATAACTGTAAATAAGATAAAATGATTTTACCGACCGTTATTACAACATACAGCGTAAACAACTTGACGATTATATCTTTAGGAAAATACCTTTTCATTAAATGATCATCTAGGAATCTTTTAACTAAAATTGGACCATACATTTCACATGCTGTTGCAAGGAATAAGAAAATAAATGCAAATGTTAGTAAAACTTTATATTTTTTTAGAAATGAAAGAAGGCGAATTAAATCTTTTTTCTGCCTTTTAGCGTCGATTTCGATTTCCGGATTCATTTTCTCCCTCCTTGCTCTACTAGTTCTTCTAGTTGTTGTCTTTCGAACATTTCTTTGTACCAACCATCAATTTGAACTAACTCTTCATGCATTCCTCGTTGAATAATTCTTCCTTCATCTATAACAATGATTAAATCACTGTGCATGACAGCACTCATTCGATGCGAAGTAATAAATGTTGTTTTTCCACTTCTTTCATCCTTTAATGAGCGTAATATTTTTTCTTCCGTCTTTGCATCTACGGCCGATAAACAATCATCTAAAATTAAAATATTAGGATTTTTAATTAATGACCTAGCGATTGAAATTCTTTGCTTTTGACCACCTGATAAAGATACTCCTCTTTCTCCAACGATCGTGTCGTACCCTAATGGAAATTCCAAAATATCGGCATGTATATTTGCAATTTCGGCAGCTTTATAAACTGTTTCAATTGAAGAATCAATTTGACTAAACGCAATATTTTCTTTTACCGATGTTGAAAATAAGAAATGCTCTTGTGGCACATAGCCAATATGTGATCTAAGAGAAAATAAAGTTGTATCTTTTATATCTATGTCACCTACAGAGATCCCCCCGTTAGCAACTTCATATTCTCTCAATAGTAGTTTTAATAGAGTTGTTTTGCCTTGACCGGTTTTACCAACTATTCCGATCGTTTGACCTTCTTGAACATTAAAATAAATATCCCTTAATTCAAAATTTGATTCATCATTAAACTTAAATGAATCAATTGAATAAGTTATTTCACCCATCGAAAGCTTTTCTAATGCTTTTTCTTTATTTTTAATTTCTGGTTCGACACTTAATAAAGAACGAATTCGGTCATATGAAGCGCGACCTCTTTCAACAATATTGAATAACCAACCAATTGCTAGCATTGGCCAAATTAATATTCCTAAATAAGTTACAAAAGTAATTAATTGCCCGACAGTTATCGCATCAGAAATAACTAATCTAGATCCATAAACAACGGCAATAATATAACAAATCGAAACAACCAACATGATCGTTGGATCAAATAGTGCATCAATTCTAGCAACTCTCATATTATATTTTACGACTAAATCTGCTTGATCTTTAAACGCACTTACATCTTCCTTCGTTTGTCCTAAGCTTCTTATAACTTTTAAACCGCTCATACTTTCTTGAACCTTATTATTTAATTCAGAAAATGACTCTTGGGCTAAATGAAAGCGTTGATGTAATAATTTACCATAATACTGCGTCAATATAGCCATAACTGGTAGTGGTAATAGACTTATAAGCGTTAATTTCCAGCTAATAGAAACTGCCATCATAATTAGTACTGAACCACCTAAAATAATGGAATCAACAAAAGTTAAGATACCTGCACCAGCTGTCTCACGCACTGCTTGTACATCGTTCGTTGCATGAGCCATTAAATCTCCTATTCTATTTTTCTGATAAAAAGAAGGAGACATTTTAGAAAAATGATTATATAGATCGTCTCTAAGTTGTCTAGCTAATTTTAAAGAAGAACCAAATATTAATCTTCTCCACCAATAACGAAATGCATAAAGAAGTAACCCATTAATAAATATTAAACTTACCCAAAATAGTAAGTTTTTACTATTAAGTGAGTTCTTAACCATTTCATCAATTACATAACCAATAACCTTCGGAGGTAGTAGCTCTAAAATTGCAACGACGACTAATAGTGATATTCCCCATAAATAGCTTCTTTTTTCCTGCTTAAAAAACCATAACAAATCTTTAAAAACTGACATTCCTTCACCCCCGCAATGCTGATAAAATAATTTTAAAATATTTCGAAAACTCAAAACACAGTGTCCATTATAGCATAAAGTTTTAATATTTTTTAATAATTTGCTTAATTATGCTGGTTGTTAAATTCAGGCAACTTTAACTGTATTTTAATAACTATTATTAAAATTAAAAAGTAGTATTTCTCATAAAATCTTATATAAAAACATCTTGTCAATTTATGATCAAATTTTCGTAAAGGTGTATGGTGATGTTAATTTCCACTACAGGTTGCTCGCTTTCCATGGGGCGAGACCTGAGCCTCCTCGGCTGTGCCTGTGGGGTCTCAGCCTTCCCGCATTTCCCATAGGAGTCGATCAACCTTCCGTTCCAATCACCTTACTCTTCAAATAAAAGTATTCAATATAAAACTATTTTAATATCTTTACTTAGAGCAAAAGTAACGATGATAGAATAAGAAATATAAAGAAAAGAGCCCCTTTTTAACGAATAAGCTTTCTGGTACTATACCAAAACTTTCTAAAGAAGATCGTTTAATATTAAATTTAAATAAGAAAATAAGGATAGTATTTTCTAAGTTTGTTGTTTTAATATCAATTTTGAAAGGACTATATCCTACTTTAATTGAATTAACTAAGTAGTAATTTACAAAGGAGATTTTTCATGAAGAGAATTTTTAAAGGAAATATGAGTATTACGCAAGGATTATTTGCGTGCGCCTTTTCTTCAATTGCAATTACAGTATTAGAAAGTTATTTACATTATAGTAACCGCTATATTGCTGGAATAGCTGCTGGATTAATTACTTTTTTAAGTTTTATCTTAGCGTTTATCATTTTCAAAAATGATAAATAAAAATTCCCCTTTTTTAAAAACAATTAGGCTTGTTCTCTATGGTGGTACAATAATATGAAAATTAGCTCGGTATTTTAAAAGCCTCCGCTAATTAATCGGAGGCCTTTGTTTATCTGGATAATAAAAAACCACTTTCAATTGACAATAGAAAGTGGTTTCATTTTTGTAGATTATTGTATGAAGTAAGTGATTTCACATTCTTTATGAATGATTCACATTTGAGTGATTTTCATATATATTGTGTCTTGCAATTATTTCTATACATTCAATAAATCTAAGAAAGATTTATTATTTTGTTTGGTTGTTCATAGCCTTCATCATTTGGTTAATTTTCTTTTGTGAAGGTTTTTGTCCCATTTGAGCCATCATTACTTTTAACATTTGTTCGTTAATTGGTGGATTTTTCTTTAAATAGTTCATTGTGTACTGACGAGCTATGAAAAATCCAATCGCAACACCAGCAATTAATGCTAGAACTCCGACTAGAACATAATAATACCACATACTTATTGCTTCCTCCTTAAAATCATCTAGAAACAATTTTACTAAAACTAACCAGTTAATACAAGAGCATTCTGCAATTTAATCGTTAAATATACTTTTGATAGGCAATCGGTTTAAGCCAGCCAAATCGCTGATCCTTTACATCAATCGCTATAAATGTTGAACGGAATTTTCTTAACAACTCAAAAAAGATAGTTTCAGCCTCAAGTGTTCCATCTGCATACAATATCAGTTCGTTAGGATATATTTTTAGCTGAGCCTTTGCACCATCAGTAAGTTCTAGAAGATATTCTCCAGTCTCTTCATATAGGTAGATCTGCTCTGGATTAATTTTGCGAATAAATGTGTGTAGCTCAAATAAAGGAATTGGTTCTGTAATATATTCTAATTGTTTTTCGATTATTTTCCTTAGTTCAAAGGTTGAATAATAATACTCATATACTAGTTGATATATTTTATGCTCTTTACCATAAAATTCTATAGACAGTGGTTCTCGAATTAAAAAAATTTTATACTCTCTCATATCTTGTCCACTCCCAACAACTATCTGTATGGAAGATTATATATAATTCCTTACAAAATATTTGTCACTTTAAAGGAGTGAAAACCAACTAGTTTTGTCGAAAAATATTTAAAAAAGCATTATATAGAAAAAATTTTAGGAAAAAGGAAAAGATTTTAACTTTCTTTTCCTTTTTTCCCTTTTTCAGTCTTTTATTGTAATACTTTTTTTGCTGCAGATACTACATGATCTACAGTAAATCCGAATTTTTCCATTAATAAGTTACCAGGAGCAGATGCACCGAAAGTATCGATTGAAATAACTTCTCCATCGAATCCAACATATTTATGCCATCCGAATGAAGAGCCCATTTCCACTGCTACACGTTTTGTAACTTCTTTTGGTAATACTGATTGTTTATATTCTTCAGATTGCTTTTCAAATAAGTCCATTGAAGGCATTGAAACAACTGAAGCAGAGATTCCTTCAGAAGCTAATTTTTCTTGAGCTCCAACTGCTAACTGCACTTCACTACCTGCTGCAATTAGTACAACATCAATTTTATCTTGTTTTGCAGGTGAAACAACATAAGCACCTTTTGAAACTTTATTATAAATATCAGTTGTAGTGCCTTCTAGAGTTGGTAAATCTTGACGAGATAGAACTAACATTGTTGGTGCATCTTTAGCTTCAACAGCTACTTTCCAAGCTGCAGAGCTTTCATTACCATCTGCAGGACGAATTACATTAATATTTGGCATTGATCTGAATGCAGCTAATTGCTCAACTGGCTCATGTGTAGGGCCGTCTTCGCCAACTGCGATGCTATCATGTGTAAATACATAAGTAACTGGTAAATTCATAAGAGCAGCTAAACGAATTGCAGGTTTCAAGTAATCAGAGAATACAAAGAACGTTGCTCCAAATGCATGCACGCCTCCGTGAAGAGCCATACCATTTAATGCAGCACCCATTGCAAATTCACGTACACCGAACCAAATATTACGTCCGTCGTAGCTTTCTCTCGTGAAGTCACCTTTACCATTCATATAAGTTTTGTTTGATCCAGCTAAATCTGCAGATCCTCCAAAGAAACTTGGTAAAACATTAGCAATTGCATTAATCGCTTCACCTGAAGATGAACGCGTAGCAATCTTTTTACCGACTTCATATTTTGGTAATGTTGATTCTAAATCTACAGTAATATTACCTTCAATCGCATTTTTTAATTGAGTTGCTAATTCAGGGTATTTTTCTTCGTATTTAGCAAAAGTAGCATTCCATTCTGCTTCTTTTTTTGCACCAGCTTCAACGATCACTTTATTATAGTGAGCATAAACTTCTTCTGGTACATAGAAAGCATCTTCATAACCCCAAGCATATGCTTGTTTTGTTAAAATTGTCTCTTCTTTACCTAGTGGCTCACCGTGTGATTTTGATTTTCCTGATTTGTTTGGAGATCCATAACCAATTGTTGTTTTTACTTCAATTAATGTTGGTTTCGATAATTCTTCTTGAGCTTTTTGAACAGCTGCAGAAATTTCATCTAGGTTATTACCATCTTCAACACGAATAACTTGCCAGCCGTACGCTTTAAAACGGTCTTCAACGCTTTCTGAGAAAGAACGATTTAATTCTCCATCTAATGAAATATCATTCGAATCATAAAGAACTACTAAACGTCCTAATTGTAAATGTCCTGCTAATGATGCTGCTTCTGCAGAAACACCTTCCATTAAATCGCCATCACCACAAATTGAATATGTAAAGTGATCAACTACATTTAAGTCTTCTTTGTTATATGTATCAGCTAAATGACGCTCTGCTAAAGCCATACCGACTGCCATAGCAATACCTTGTCCTAATGGACCTGTTGTTGCTTCAACGCCATGTGTGTGTCCGTATTCAGGATGTCCTGGAGTGTTGCTTCCCCATTGACGGAAGTTCTTAATATCTTCAATAGATACTTCATAACCTGATAAATGTAGCATGCTATACAGTAACATTGAACCGTGACCTGCTGATAATACAAATCGGTCTCTATTAAACCATTTTGCATTTTTAGGATTATGATTCATGAATTTTGCAAACAATGCATACGCCATTGGTGCAGCACCCATTGGCATTCCTGGGTGACCAGAATTTGATTTCTCGATTGCATCAATTGATAAAGTACGAATCGTATTAATTGCTAATTGTTCAATATTAGTAGTCATAAATTTCGCTCCTTTAGCTTATTCACAAATATTATCATATAATTTACCATGATTTATTACAATAACTAACACTTAGTTTTGACATTTTTAAGGAATTCTTTCCAAGAAATAGAAAAAAGCAGAAATTTCTTCTGCTTTCAATAGTTATCATTTACTTAAATATGAAATATTAATTTATTTTAATGTAAATTTCTTTTACGCATCGCTTTTTCATATTTTAACTTTGCAGGTGTTATGTCATTTCCTTTTTCATCGACAATTTTTATCGAAGTTAATTCATCGACCATACGAGATCGGAAATCTGCTAAATATTCTTTTCTCAATTGATCTTGTTCGATTTTCTCTTCAGGATTTAATCCTACTTCTTTTGACTTTTTTGATAATTCATTTATTCTATCTAAAGTTTTTTTAGTAACCATTTCAACCTCTCCTTTATTTAAATCTTATCTATTCATTGTTCTATATAGACAAAGTAGCTAAAATCATTTCAATGTATCTCATCTTACAATAAATTGCTTTAGCTTTCAATATTGGAGTTTTCTTTCATATGTTCATTATATCTTCTATTAACTGTTGCCTTTGAAACGTTATAACCAAAACCTCTTAGGGTAGCTGCTATTTCTTCAAAAGTAAGTTCATTTTGGCGTAATCTTACAATTTCTAATATTGGTAATTCTAACTTATCTCTTCCACCCGCATTTACACTGCCGATTAAGTTTTTTTGAGGTTTGTATCCGTTTTCAACCGCCTTTCTCATACCTCTTTTTATTTTCATATTATGAATTTTCCGCTGATATTCCTCTACAACACTTAAAATTTCTAAAACCATTTCATCACTTTCACTTAATTGAAATTGTCCATTATGAGAGGATGTAAATAATCTTATATTTTCTTTCTTTAAATAGTGTAATAACGCAATTCGAGCATGCCCTCGACCTAGTCTAGTTTCATCTTGTATAAGTAGAGCATCTACCTGATTTTCCTTTATAACTTGGAATAACTGATATAAACCATCTCGTTCTACTTCATATCCACTTGCTTGTTCACTAATTGAATCTAGAATACACATTCCCATCCTGTTTGCTAATTCGGTTAGTTCACTTATTTGTCTATGTAACGATGTCTCTTGCGAATCCTTGGCAGTACTTACTCTTGCATAAATTATTGCATTCATTAACTGTTCCCTCCATACGAACATGAAAACTACTTTAATAAAAAATAGAACTAACGTTTGTATATCATATCCTATCATGATATAATGAAAAAAATAAAGAGGAACGTATTATCTACTTTATATAGCAAGGGGGAAATATAGGATGAACAAATTATCTAAAAGGCAAGCAGAGATACTAGCTTATATTAAAGATGAAGTAAAAATTAAAGGTTATCCACCATCAGTTCGGGAGATTGCTGAGGCTGTTGGATTAGCTTCAAGTTCTACAGTACATGGACACTTAGAAAGACTAGAACAAAAAGGATTTATTCGCAGAGACCCTACAAAACCGCGTGCGATTGAGATTCTAGGCGATGCAACTACTGTTGTCAATGAATCACAAGCTCCATACAGTGAAGTGTATAACGATATTATTAACATCCCTGTGATTGGTAAGGTTACTGCAGGTATTCCAATTACTGCTGTAGAAAACGTAGAAGAATACTTTCCATTACCTACATCTGTCGCTCCATCTAACGAACAAGTGTTTATGTTACGTGTAGAAGGAGATAGTATGATTAATGCAGGTATTTTGAATGATGATCTAGTAATAGTTAAAAAACAATTTACTGCTGAAAACGGAGAAATTGTTGTAGCAATGACAGAAGATAGTGAAGCAACTGTTAAACGTTTTTATAAAGAAACTGACCATTTCAGACTTCAACCTGAAAATGACGCACTATATCCAATCCTATTAAAACAAGTATCAATTTTAGGAAAAGTAATTGGTGTTTACCGTACATATCATTAATGAAACTTTTAAAAGCAATGACATTTTTATGTGATTGCTTTTTATTTTTATAAGAATTGTTTTAAATTGTAGAAGCAACATCACACAACCAAATCAATAAGGGAGTTTTTTTAGTGAGTAAATTTGAATGGAGAAAAAGTTTAAAAGAAATTTATCTACCTAAAAGTGAGCCATCTAAAATTAATTTACCTTCATTTAACTACATAACGATTGCAGGACAAGGTAATCCAAATAATGAATTATTTAAAGTTAATGTAGAAGCACTTTATTCATTAGCATATGCAATTAAAATGTTGCCTAAAAAGGGAATTGTTCCAGAAGGATACTTTGATTATACTGTTTTCCCGCTCGAAGGAGTTTGGGACTTAGATGAAGAAGGTAGAAAGCTTGACTATTTAAATAAAGATCATCTTCTATATAAATTAATGATCAGACAACCTGACTTTGTAACAGACGATTTAACTTATATTGTCTTAGATCAACTAAAACAAAAAAAGAAAAATCCACTACTAGAAAACATTAAATTTGAATCGCTTACAGAAGGTTCATGTGTTCAAATGTTGCATATCGGAAGCTACGACGATGAACCACGAACTTTTAAACAAATGGAAGAGTTTTGCATGGAGAATGGTTTACAAAGAGTTCAAAAAACACATAAAGAAATCTATATTTCTGATGCAAGAAAAACTCAACCTGAAAAATTAAAAACTGTATTAAGGTTTCAAGTAGAAGAACTTTAGTCTAGAAATAATAATAGACTTGCAAAAACAAACTCTTCAAAATGGTTGAAATATAAAAAATCTATAGTGATCAATTACATTATGCACATGTAATTGATTTTAAAGATATCGTGTTTTGAAGATTAGATTTATTAATAATTTTACATGATAATATGTTTTAGCAACTATATTCCATCAATCTCTAGTAATTGGTCGTTTCATCTTTCATTCACAACAGAATAAAGAGCCTGGATATTCCATGCTCTTCATTTTAAGGTTCAATATTTTTTATTAAATCAATCATTCACTATAACTTTCAAAAGTCTTTTCTAAATCATCTCTAAAAGCGATTGCTAAATAATTATCGATAATATTTCTAGTAATTGGAGATTGAAATACTTGACTCTTATATGCCCCACTATCATACTCAATTATATCAATCTTACTTTCGACCTGTTCATTTTGCAATTCATCGAAGTATTTAATAGTAACTACTACTTCAGTATCTTCAATAACGATTTGTAACTCTCTTTGATTTAACAAAACTTCAATCACATTGTTTTTATCGATCATTATATCAAATTCACCATTTGAAACCTCGATTTCCTTTTTCAAAGACTCCTTTAAATCAACAAAATATGATTCAAACTTCTCGCACATCTTATTATAGGCCATATTTTCTGTAACAGTTTCTTTATAAATTGCTTTTGTTCTTAGTATAAACTCCCTTTTAAAATCCATATTTCCACTCCTTGTACTGATATAATTGGAGCATTTATATATTATTTCTATTCATATAGCATAGGTAAATAGAATAACAGGAAGAAGGTATTTAAAAATTTTTAAACAAATTAGACTAAAGTAATTAATAAAACACATATTTAGGTAATTTGATTTATGCTTTTATTAATCGAACTAGTAAATATATCACGCTTTTCTAAATTAATTATTAAAAGATTAAAACTATTATTCATATCCTATTTGAGTAATAGGGTTTTTATGAGCTTTTACATAGTTTAATTGGAAAAAACTAGTGTATCACTTTCACAAAGACAATTTCGGGATCCCCTTCATCTAAGTTTTCAATAGTTCCACTTTCTATATAACCTAAAGAATAAAGCACATTTTGCATTAAACTATTTGATTGATTAGTTGAAGAAAAAACTTTTCTTTCGCCGATTCTTTCTATATATTTCATAAGATTCCGAGCAATACCTAACCTTCTCATTCTTGGTGAAACAATGATCAAATCAATAAATAGATGACCGAAGAAAAACCTATGAAAAATTAAAAATCCACCTATACTTTTATTTATCTCACAAACTATACATCTATTTTCTACAATTGAATTATGTATTTCATTTTCCCTTTTTCGACTTCCAATTACTTGTGAATCTATAAATACAATTGATTCGTAATCATCTAATAGAGCTTTTCTAATTTCCACAAAATCTCATCCTTCCATAAGATTACTATTCACTTAAATCATTTCTTTTCCCTTTAATTAAGTAACTAAAAAATATGACCTGTATTATATGAATACAAGGTCAATTTATAAACTACTAATCACTTTATATATTCGATGGATTGAAAAGTTTGCTCCATGTTTTTACTCCAACAATTCCATCTACTACTAAACCGTTTTTACTTTGAAACTCTTTAACGGCTTTTTCAGTTAGGATTCCAAATATCCCATCCACTTTCACTCCTATTTTTTCTTGTACCTTTTTAACTCGTACCCCTCTCGACCCTTTTTTTAAGATCCCTTTATACGGATTCGATTCTATTTGCATAATCTTTTTATATAAACCATTTTTTATATTTGCATTATTTACGGAAATGAGCAAATCTGCATAATTTGGGTCCGCTGCCCAACCTGCATCAGCAATTGCTTTAAACTGCTCATCCGCAGTTTTGAATGTTTTGACTTTGCTATATCGCGGATTACTTAATATAAAATCGACATAACCCTGAACTGGATCATCGTATTTTATATAATATCCACCTTCACTCTTAGGTCTAGCAGTTCCTCTCATACTAATTGGTAATCCGGGATACCAGGTTTGGCCTGCAATATTATTATTCTTCTTAAAATTATTAGAAGTAAAATGTGCTGTTTCTACTTGCCATTGCGTATAAATTACCTCAGTTAACCAACCAATTCTCTTTGAAACTTCTTGAGCAAGTTGAAAATATTTAACAGTATTAGACACTATCGATTGATCCTCTCCTTAGAAAGCTTGTACTATAGTGTATTCAATAAATTCGATCTTGATATAAACATTGGTAGATTATAAGAAATTTATTATTAGTAAAAATTTAAATAGTATGGTATTCATTTTCGTATGTTTCGAGTATATAAACTCTCACAAGAGTTTCCATTCCATATAAATTTAACATCTATTTTAATCCCTACATACAATGTGTAAAACGGAGCTGATGAATTTGACTAATTGGATTGATATTTCTACTTCAAACCGGCAACTTAAACTTTTCGATGGTAATAAACTAATTAAAACTTATCCAATCGGTGTAGGAAAGATGCTAACTCCAACCCCAACAGGAACATATACAATTATAAATAAAGATCCAAATCCTGGTGGACCCTTTGGAGTGCTATGGATGGGATTATCAGCCCCACATTACGGTATTCATGGAACTAATAATCCCGCTTCAATTGGTCACTTTGTTTCACATGGCTGTGTACGAATGTACAATGAAGATGTTCTTCAATTGTCTTCAATGGTTTCAATCGGTACAGGAGTACTAATTCGTAAATAATTTAGTGAGTTTAGTAGAAGTAATACTTGTTGATTAATCAATTAAACTGATAAATATTCTTAATATGAAAAACTCTAAATTTCATTTAAACTTTCAGAAAATGTCTGTAAACTAAAAAAACACTACAAATCACAAGAATACTGATTTTCTTGCAGATTTATAGTGTTTTAAATTTGTTACGAGGCCTCCATATTTAGTTATAAGGATTAAAAACAATCTTCTTATTTCCATCATAAATTACCGCTGTCTTTGATGAAATAGTCTCATTACGGTACTTGAAATTTTCATCCGAAAAATTAACAATAACTTTGAGATTTTTTCCGAATGTTGTTGATTGAACTAAGCGATTATTAGAGAGGATTTTAAAATCTGTCATTTCTTTTTGAACAGCTTTTTCATGAAACGGCGACCATATTTTTAAATAGTTCGTTAACTTCTCTTTATTTTTAGTCCATTCCATCGAGTCAAGATGATAAAGAGGTGGAACATTATAAAGCAATTCGTAAAGCATGCGATTTTCTACTTCATCTGTTATTTTTAAACTACCAAATTCCCAATGGTGAGTTGTTATAACTGAATTGTTATAAACTAATTTGTACATCGGCAATGTATAAACTGGATTTAAATAAACATCCTTATAAATTTGTTTAATCGGTACTTGCTTACTATATCTATCTGGTATACTGTTTGTAGAAGACCAATACCCTCCAACATAATATTTACTTTGTTTATTCGTTCTCATATCTGGATCACTCCACTGAATAACAGGTGTTTCAATCCCATGGGCAAATGCAATCGTTTTACTTGCAAAGTCGTTTCCACCTTCAGATCCAACCACCATGTGCTTTTTCGTTGCAATATAATTCATTCGATTTAATCGTGCAGCTAAATCTTGTTTTTGTGTTGTTGGATGAGCAGTCGTGTAATCATCATAAATTTCACCTGTCGCATCACAGTCAATAAACCAAGTATTGAAGTCGATATCGTTTTGTAATATCCCGTCAACTCGTTGTTTAACACTTGGTAATGATAATGTTGGATTTAGCTTTCTACCTCTTCCTAAAAATCCTTTAATTTTTTCGCCCATTCTATTTGTAATCGTAGCATTTTCATATAGATTTTTATCTTGAAATGACGCAGTGTTCCAATCAATCGATGCATCCTTTTGAATTGAATGATAGGAATCATAAGGTCCAATTAAATAACCTAGTTCATTTGCTTGTTTTACCATTTTTGGATTCATTAAACCATTCGCCCAATTAGGAAGTCCAATCCAAGCTTTCTTAATACCTGCGTGATATAAATCATTTACTAAATCAATCGAATCTTTTTTTGCCCACTGATTAATCGGATCGATTGAATCCCCTAAAGAAATTTTTAAAAGATGCTTATTTAAAGAATAAAGTTCTTGTTCACTTAAGTTCTTAATACCCCTTTTAACTAATTTATTTGATTCATCATCTAACTTTGGAAAAATTGATTCTTTATATAATTGGGTTAATTTTAAGACACTATTTAAAGCATTAATGATATTGTTTTTTTGATAATTATCAAGATAAGCTTGTTTTTTGGCATCAATTAATACATTACTATATTCATTAAATTCTTCTGGAGCATAATCCTTTATTAATGCCTTAGTCCAGTCGAAGAAAGGACCATTTAATTTCTTTTGAAGTAAATTCCATTTTATGTTTTCACTAGTAATTGCTTCACTATTCCATAAATAAATATGTGGTGCACCAAATAGCTTTTTAATATTTTGGTTCTCTTTACTTTTTTCGTTTAGAGTTTTAAATTCACCCTTTTCAACTATATAATTCTTGTAAACTTCTGCTATATGAACAATATTTTGATCTGTTACATAAATACGAAAACCATACGTTTTATCCGGATTAATCGAAGGAAATTCATGTTCAAATGCAAAATTAATTGAAGGTGCCGACTTAAACATTACTTTATTATTGAACATATTTTTAGCAATGTAAGTAATCGAATACTTGCTCTTATTTAGAGTGAAAAATCTCATTGAAAAACTTTCAGCGAATGAAAGCTCCTCATTAGATAAAAACTTTTTCCAATTCTCATCATTACTTGGAATCAACTTCCCTTCTCCAAAAGGCATAATATAGCTTTTAGCACTGACCTTTGGCCACTCAAAACTCTTTGCACCATTTGACTTAAGTGTTACATCTAAGTAATTCTCCTTCTTTTTAATCGCAACATCAATCTGTTGATCTGGATAACTCCATGAAACTTTCTGCTTGGATTTAACTAGTTTTGTAACTTTCTCTTTCTTCATTGGACTTGACGCACTTTCCTTTACTCCATCCTTCTCTACGAAAAGTTCAAACGTTTCTGGATTAACATCAAAAGTAAAATCATTTGGCTTATACGTTGAAACAATTTTAGACTTTTTATTTTCTTTTTGACAACCTGAAAAAGTGCTCATTATTAAAATACTTGTACAAAATAAAATAACTATTTTTTTCATTTCATTCCCTCCTTAGTTGTAAGCATAATGGTGCTTTGTGACATGAATGTTACAACCACGGACAAAATTAAAAACCCTTACGTTATTGTAAGGGCTTTGGAAAATGAATGATAAATTGTATTTTCCCATCAATTAATCTAACTTCATGTTGAAACCTATGACGATTTAAGATCGACTGTACAATTGCTAATCCTAAACCTGTTCCAGTTAAATGTTTATTCCGAGAAGGCTCCATTACGTAAAATGGTTCCCAGATTTTTTCGACTTGAGTGGAATAATTTAGATTTGTCTCATTTTCTATTATGAATATAAATTCCTCATTATTTTCTTGATACTCAATATAAACTTCCGGACTTTTTGTGTATTTAATCGCATTACTAATTAGATTAGTAACGACTTTCTCAATCTGATCACGATCGGCTTCAATGAATAGCTTTCGTATTCCATTTTGGTTAATTTTTATTTCAATCCTATTTTGCATCAATTCTATTTCATAGCTTTCTAAGCACTGATTTATCAATAGGATTAAATCGATTCGTTCAAGTTGCAAAACTTCTCTTTCAATTCTTGATAACTCTAATAACTTATCAATTAATCGGTTGATTTGATCTGTTTGTTTAATAATTGTATCTACATACGTACCATCGTCAATTCCGTCTTTAATTCCTGCAGAATAAGCTTTTATTAAAGCTAACGGCGTTTTGAGTTCATGAGAAATATCTGATATGAACGTTTTCAAGTTTGCATTTCGTTGATTTAAATCTTCATGTGCAAGTCTCAACTTGTCACTCATTTCATTAATACTTCTTGCTAGTTCTTCGATTTCATCATTCGTCGAAATAGTAGCTTTTTTAAATTCCAACTGAGCAATTTCTTTGGAAATATCTTTTAATTCTTTTAAAGGATCAGTTATTTTTTTTGACCAAATCCAGACCATTAAAATCAGCAGTATTATTAATGAAATCATTATATAAATGGTAAATTTATTTACGATTTGAACAGCATCACTTAAATAAACAATTGAAACACCAACTACGATAAATAAATTATCTTTTTGAATAAAGTCGACTAGAAAACTCGATTTTAATTTACCTTGATCATAAATTTTACTAATTCTTTTACCACTTTTAACTTGATTTAAAGTTTCATCCGTGACCCAAAACTTATTTAGTGTTACTCTTTTTTGATTTAATTTGTCTCTTACTAATCCATTAAATTGATCCAAATCAGATTGTATTGGTTCATAAACGATCGTAACATTATTTTTTTGTTCAAATTTGCTAATTGCTTGTTTAAATTTAGCCGTCGACACTTGATCTATTTCATTAGTCAAATTATGCAACCTAGTTTTCATTTGATATAAGTAATACTTTGGTAATAAGTAGGAATTGATAATTAGATAAAAAATAAAAACAAAGAGAATACAGATTGTAATCGTAATCGATATTTTTCTTCCTAATCGATTCATATTTCTTTTATTAGACTATATCCTAAACCTCGATGTGTTTGAATAAGATCTTCTCCTATTTTTTCTCTTAATCTCCTTATATGAGTGTCAACAGTTCGATCATCACCATCATAATCGATCCCCCATACATTCACTAATAAATCCTCGCGTGATAATATGTTGCCACGATTTCGAACTAAGCAGCTTAATAAATCTATTTCTTTCTTAGTTAAATTTAAATTTTCATCGTTTTTAAAAACGATTTTCCCTTTAAAATCTACCTTTAAATTGCCGATTACGATGTGATTTTCTTCTTTCAATAACTTTTTTGCTCTAGTAATTAAGATCCCAGGATGGAACGGTTTCCTTACATAATCATCAGCACCTATTTTTAATGCTTGTAATTCGTCCTCGTCTTCACTCTTTGCTGTCAGCATTAACACTTTTGTATCACTATTTCGTTTAATTTCTTTACATACAGTTAACCCACTACTAAGAGGCATCATCCAATCAAGAATAGCTAGATCAATTTTCTCTTTATAAAATAACTCAATAGCTTGTTCACCGTCTTCTGCTAGAAAAACATTATATCCTTCCTTCTTAAAATAGGCTTGCAAAATTTTTAACATATCTTTTTCATCATCAGCAATTAATATATTGATTTTAATTCCCCCATACTTTTATATTTTTTGTCACGTTCGTGTAACAAAAAGAGCCTAAACTTCTTTCGAGGAGTGAAAACATGAGAACTATTGAAATATTAGTCAGCGCACTATTCATTTTATTTGCGATTTATGTAGTATCTATAAATTAACAAAAGGTAGGTTAACTAACATGAAATATATCCTATTTAGAAAACTAATTAGAAGATTAATAGTTTTTATCCTAATATTATTAATTTTCCCAATCATGATATACAGTTATTCAAAAAGTATTGAACCTAAAATGTTAGATTTAAATCAAATTAGTATTACGTCTAAATCCGTTTCAAAATCAATGGAGGGACTGAAAATTGTCCAATTCAGTGATAGCCATTTAGGAGATCATTTTTCATTAAAGCAATTAAAAAATGTAGTGAATCAAATTAATAAACAAAAACCGGACATAATTGTGTTTACAGGTGATTTAATTGATAATAGTTCAATCTACAATAAGATCGATCAAATTCCATCCATCCTTCAACAATTAAAAGCTAAATATGGGAAATATGCAATATTTGGTAATCACGACGTTGGCGGGGCAGGAAAGAAAATATCTTCAGCAGTATTCGTTAATTCTGGCTTTACAGTTTTAGAAAATAACCATGTGAAGATCAAACTAAAGAATAGTGAAATGAATATTATCGGTTTAGATGACTATCTTTTAGGAAGACCAAATCCAACCGAAGCATTTAAAGATGTAGATAAAAATGCATTCAATCTATTACTCGTTCATGAACCTGATGTAGCAGACCGACTGAAAGAATATCCAATCGACTTACAGCTCTCTGGTCATAGCCACGGAGGTCAAGTAAAACTACCTTTTCATGAGGCAATCTATACCCCTCCGCTTGCAAACATTTATACTGAAGGACTATATGAATTAAAGGATCACGTAAAACCGATGTCATTATATGTAAATCGTGGTATTGGTACTACGAGAATTCCATTTAGATTTTTTAGTGTTCCCGAACTAACTGTTTTTACAATAACGAATAAATGATGATACCCGCAAGGTTAATTAGATCCTTGCGGGTTTTATTTATCGATTTATGTTATTTGTTAAATTTGAGCCGATTTTGCCAATAACTACTCAATTATTAGTAAGATTTAAGCCCATGTGTTCTTTCATTAAGCCAAGTTCACATAGATTTTGTCTTAACGATATTCCAAGTTAAGACATTGGACTAAAATCCGTCCAAATTGTCACTGACAATAGTTCATGTGTAATGTCTTCACTAAACCAAGTTTCATTCCATTCATCTTGGCTTCTTTCAAACTTTGTCCTTTCTTCATATTCTTCAATACTTCTATATTTAATAAATAAATTAATGTAATAAAATTGTTCATCTTCTCTTTGCAAAAAATTCATTCCAATATTTGATGGCTCTGAATGAAATTTTAAAGATGCAGATTTTTTTAATCTTGATTTAAAATCCTCTAAGTATTTTTTTTCAAACTTATACTCAAATAAAACGGTTATCATTTCTTCAACCCATTTCTAAATATTGTTTTATAACTAAACAGTATTATAAGTATTAAAAATTTAATTTATACTTTTCAAGATCATAAATAAAGGAAGTTTTTTGAGCAGAAAATAAAGAAAAATGGAGTAGGCTTGGTGTATATGGAAGAATTAAAATCACAGAACCCAGTTGATAATTTAACATCTCTAATTTGGAAATTATCGATTGGTTCAACATTAGCGTGGGAAATTTCAAAATTTTTCGGTTCCGAACATCCTTATTTAGGTCCAGTTTCTCTAATTCTTACTATTCAAACGACAATGGACAAAACAGTGAGTTTATCCTTTAAACGTGTTATTGGAACAATGATTGGAATTATAGTTACAGTATTAGTTGCTAGTCATTTAAAAGTTACTGGATTGAATTTAGGGCTATTAATCTTATTTGGTACGTATGTTGCTAAATTCTTAAAATTAGACAATAAAGTACTTCACCAGATTGCTCTAACAATACTATTTGTGTTTGCATTTGAACACAAATCAGATCATTATGCAATGGATCGAATGAGAGATACGCTTGTAGGTGTGCTAGTTGCTAGTTTAATACAGTTCATTTGGTCATCACTAACCTCGAGAAAAAAGACAGTGAAATAGTGCAAACCGAGTTCATAAAGAGGATTTGCTAGATTAATCTCTAAGCCAATCCTCTTTATTTATAAGGTTTATTCTCTCTATTCTTTTATGTTTTCGAAAAACACAATCCTATTACCGAATGGATCTCCTACGCATACCTCGCGAGTATTCCAAGGTGTTGTTTCGATACCCGGACGTGCATATTTGTATTTCTTCGATAAAAGTTTCGAGTGATATACGTCTAAGTTTCCTACCTCAATTCTAATCGCAGCCCCAGGACTGCAATCTCCATGATGCTCAGAAAGATGTATTATACAATTGTTAAATGATATTTGCATATACAAAGGAAAATCATCTTCAAATCGATGCTCCCAATCTACTCCAAACTCTAAAAATGATAAATAAAATTCTTTTGCTTTTTCTTCGTCAAAAATACGGAGGATTGGTGTAGGACTTTTCATTGTTATTTCTGAAGTACTCATTAATTACATCACCTTTTCTTAAATTATTTAGTTTATTGAATCAATGATATCTTGAATAATTTTCATACTTTCAACATCTTTTGGTCGAAGTTTACGTCCAGTGCCTTTTTCATAAACCTTTTTTTCTTCAAGTAACTGAAGTGGATTTAATACAGCAATCGAGATCCCTTCTAAATGATACTTTTGTACTGATAGAGAATCCTTGTGCCATTCCCAGTCTGGAAAACCATTCGCAATGACCTTACCTTCTTTTGAAATTTTTACAAATATAAAGCTTACATCTAGATCGTTCTTTTGAAAATCTGTCTGTAGTAGACTAACTGGTTTTTTCGCAAAACCAGCATTCACCATTGACTTCTCAATGTTTTCGCGATGTTGAATTAAACTTACTATATCAATATCTGAGTGTTCACGAGTAACTTTTCCAAGTAGAAAATCAATTGCCCACCCTCCACGTAACCATACTTTATAGTTGTGAGATAGACAGATTCTATTAATTTCGTTTAGTAACTTTAATTGACTATTAACTAAACTAAAGTTCATATTCAACACACCTTTTTTAATCATATTTATAGGTTTCTACTTTCGAGCTTACTTACCTTCTAGCATTAACCTGTTTTTTCACAAAAAATAAGCTGTATTAGACTAGACAGCTTTTAACACAAAGAATTTGATAACACTTTATTATTAATCGCGCTAAAAAATATTTTTTTCTAGAAATCTGCCAAATTAGAGGTTTATAAAATGACAGTATTTTTTCGAAGAAGCCAAATATATACAAACAAAAAGCTTCTTCAAAAATGAAGAAGCCATTTTTTATTGCCCAATATTTTCGTTTATTCCACTTGGTTTATTAAATAAAGCTATAGAATCGACAATTGATTTACTAGCGGGATTTAAACCAATAATATTTGTTTTTATATCATTTTCGTGGAATTTAATCACAATTTTATCAATTGCTGATACACCAATCATCCTAAATATGAGCCTTTGATAAGTCAACAGCTACTGTTTTCATTTCATCTTTAAAATTAAATGCTGCTACAAAATCAGTAACTGAAGCAAAGAATAGTTGACCTTCTATTTTATAAACTCGCTTATTTGCTTCAAGGTGAGTAGTTACTTTTACTTTTGAGATTTTTGCTGCAAAGAAAACTGCACTTAATATAATACCTATAATAACACCAATTACTAAATTATGAGTTGATACTACTGCCCCAACTGTTACAGCCATAACAGCTGCATCTGTTTTTGGCAGTTTTGTAAATGTTTTTAAAGATGACCAATCAAATGTACTAATCGATACCATCACAAGAGCCATAGCTCCAGTAGCTGCCGAAATCATCCCCGGACGACCTCCAACAAATGAAATGACAACAGCAATACAAAATGACAGTCATATAAAGAAAAAATTGATACGAGTCTTAAAGCTGGCTACGCTTTTATTGATATCGTCAATCATTTACTTTCTTATCAAAGTGATCTAATCAGTGAAAATACAAAAAAAAGGATTATATGAGGCAAAACAAAAAGGAGTAACTTCAGGTAGACCTAAAAAGCCAGGTGAAAATGTAAAGCGTGCAATCGACATGTATCAAAGCAAAAAATATACGCTTGAAGAAATAAAACAAGAAACAGGAATCAGTAAATCTACGTTATATCGTTATTTGGAGAATTAAAAATGACCTTGATTAAGGTCATTTTTTTCAATTCGTGCCATCTTTTCCTATATTATTTATTAACTTTTTCACTTTCTCATTTGGACTCCAACAGTTAAATTTATAATTCGTTTTAGTCTCAAAGCCCAATCGACTGCAATAATATTTCATTCCTTCTATCTTTTTCTCCGCTTTGAAATGCTGACATGTAGCACAGCAATGGAAATCTTTCATATATCCTCCTAATTCTAAATCAGAACTTTAATTTATTAAATTCGGTAATAATAATAGCTGTTCCTTTTAAGAGAAGAATTCCCATGACAAATTAAATTGAGTAGCCACTGGCTACTCAAGAAGTGATACATTAAATTCCGTAGTATTATTCAATCTATTAAAGTTCTACTGTATTTTGATCAGTAGATTTGTATACGACAAAAGTGTTTGCCAATTTATCGTGAAGCCCTTTTTTCTTACGTGTAAAAGCAATCATTAGATAGCCGATTCCGAATGTAATTGTAGATAATTCTTGTGCTAAAATTCGGCCTACAGAATCGATTGTCGATAAGTTTTCACCATCTGATTTTTGAATGACTAAACCCATCATAAATTTCCCAACCGTCCCACGTAAGGAAGTAATCGGTAGTACAAGTCGATAAATAAAAAACGAGACGTAGTATGGCCATAAACTACTAGTAAATGTTAACCCAAGAATATTTTCTATAACGAGCTTTGCAATCCAAATCACTATACTAATTATTGCCCAGTCAATCAAAAACGCCCATAATCGAATCCAAAACCCAGCATGCTTTTGTTCCATAACCCTAGTTCATTCCCCTAAATTTATTTTTATAATTCTTACTAATATTTAATTTTAATTGTTTTTCCCTCTTTTTTATTGAGCACAAATTCACATTTCTACGGACTTATTCTTCAAATTTACAATTTTACTTAATAAATATTTTATCAAATTGTACTCTTTTCAACATTTTACGGTTATTTTCCATTTAATCACAGAAAATAGTAGGGTGTAGTAATTAATGTAAAGGAGATTTACCGATGAAGATTTGGATTACTTCTATTCTCATGGCTTTAGTAGTTTTTTCTACAACTTGTTCTTCTGTATTTGCTGAAAAAAATCATAAAGTTGCTATTGTAATTGATGATTTTGGTAATAACATGAAAGGAACTGAACAGATGCTTTCTCTGCCGATCCCATTAACAGTCGCAGTGATGCCTTTCTTACCTTCAACCCAAAAAGATGCAACCGCTGCACATAAAAAAGGCTATGAAGTTATTGTTCATTTACCAATGGAACCTAAAAAAGGTAAAGCAAGTTGGTTAGGTCCAAATGCTATTTTAACTAACTTAAGTGATCAAGAAATTCGTAAACGAGTAGAATTGGCAATTGATAACGTTCCATTTGCTATTGGGATAAATAACCATATGGGTTCAAAAGCAACTTCCGATGAAAGAGTAATGCGCATTGTTTTGGCGGTTTGTAAAGAGCGAGGATTGTTTTTTTTCGATAGTAAAACAAACTATCGCAGCGTCGTTTCAAAAATTGCAGATGAAATTGGTGTTCCAGTCATTGAAAACAAGTTATTTTTTGATGATATATACACAATGAGCCATATTGAAAAACAATCTCGATTACTATTAGAAAAAGTAAAAAGTGAAACAACTATGATTGCTATTGGGCATGTAGGAGAACCAGGTGAAATGACCTCAAATGCGATTAAAGAATACATACCTAAAATTAAACAAGAAGCAACTTTTGTATTTTTATCTGAACTTGTTGAAAATGTACCGATTCCACTACATTAAAATTAAGTACAATTTCATTTAATTTGCTTCACTGAACATAGACTGTCCCTATTAAAAAACTTCTATTAATTTAAAAATGAGGATGCCCCAAATTTAAACTTTTGGAACATCCTCTTTTACGATCTTATAGATATGGAAGTTAGTTAAAGTAATTTTCAATCTCATTTTTATTCGTCACAATCAAGATTTTTTTATTGTAATTTCTATATAATATTTTAAAAAATTTCGGTTTGCCTACTTCCTCAAAATATCGATTCCATTTAAACATTTTGAAAAATATTTTTAGAGTCGGCTTGTAATTTGATTTTTCCAATCTTAGCTTTTGTAATAAAAACCTTCTAATTATTCGATAAGTTCTAACGGAATATTTAGTATCTAAAAAAATGATTAACTCTGCATTTTCAAAACTATTAGCAACCCATTCTTCATTATGAACGCCTTCTACGATCCATGTATCTGTATTAATAAGTTGTTCTAGATACATTTCTCTTTCTTTTTCAGATCGCATTATATCTTTTTGCCCATTTTGCCTTTTCCACACTACATTATCTAACTCATAATATGGAATATTTAGTCTAGTAGACATTTTTCTTGCTAATGTAGTCTTACCACTTCCAACAGAACCAATGATATGAATTTTCTTTGGTAAATTATTTTCCATTTAGATCACCACTTATCTTAAAACATTGAATCTATACTATTCTACTTAATAGTTAAAATGACCTTTTTAAATTTTTATATATAGTACAGCAATCGCCAACCTGCATTCTAAGAACCCACTTTTTATTTCCACTCATTACTGTGATTTCGAATGAACTTAATATCATTCAGATAATGCTCTAAGTGACCATCATCAATCATCTTTTGAAAAGCAACATCACCTTCATTTGCTTTTCTTTTAATTGTTTTACATAAACCTTCTATCCTTAACAATACCATCTTTAAATAATCTACTTCCTCTTTTTCACCGTAAGACTCAAAAAACTGGCTTACCCTCTGTTTTATGCGATCAGCATTATGTAACTGGCTATTATAAACTTCTTCACCATTTTCTGATAAATAAAATCTACTTAGTGGAACACAAGTATAAAGAGTATAAGCTATGTCCCATAGTCTCGGGCCTGGTCCGGCTACATCAAAATCTATTATTCCAACTGGTTTTTCTCTATTAAAGATAATATTGTATCTAGCGAAGTCATTATGACATATTACTTCCAAGTTCTTAGGAGTATTGTCAATCGGCTCCCAATCATCTGAAATTGGAAAATCAATTACAGCATCATGATATAGACGGAGCATTTTAGCTATTTCTTTTAAGGATTCATCAGACCACATATATTCCTTTAAAGGGTCATTTCCAGCTTCCCCTTCAATAAACGATAAGACCTCTCTTCCTTTTTCATCAATACCTAAAAACTTTGGTGCATAAATGTAACCCTTCTTCTCTAAATGTCTTAATAACTGATGTATTTTTGTACTTTCAGGCTTTAATTCGCGTCGTACAGTGTTACCTGAGCGATAAACGTTAGAAACATTTCCACCTGTTAGCTTTTCTTCATTTTCATAGTTTGACATCAAAAATTCCTCCTAAGGTTCACATTAAGAAAAATATCCAATGTTCCCTCTAAATATGGATTGTGAAAAATGAACTCTTTAATAACAGAATAAATGAAAGAAAAATAAGTGCTTTAAAAATATTTTTAAAATTTACTCTTTTATATTATTATGTAACTAAATAATGCAACAATTAGTCTGATATGAATTAATTTGATACTTTAAATATAAACTTTTAATGATCCAATCAATAGCTAAAAATCCTAATTTATCTTAATATTTATCAATCGTTGCACCAAGTACAGAAGCGCGGATAAATTTTAAACTTTTAAATCTTTTTAATTCCTCCGCTGTACCTGTAACCACGGCACCATTAAAACGAATTTCTCCATTTGTTTCTTTCGTATTTTCTTTTATTCCTAAAAGTGCTTCTTTCACAGAAGTTTTATGACTCCCTTTTTTGCTTAATTCGTTCAATGTGCTCAGGAAATAATTCACGCCATTTTTTGCTGAAAGCGGTACTCCCCCAGAAAGTGTTATTCCAAAAGCACCACCACCGCCTTTAGTTTTTACGTCATCACTATCTAATACGTTTTCCATATAGTCCATCTGCTTTTTGTAAGATGTATCAACCCATATCCAATTGACGTTTTTGTAACCTAACTGCTTATTTAATTCCTCTATCGTCATAGGTTTATTAAAGGAAAGTGCTACTTCAATTAACTTATTTTTATCTAACTCTGTAGCAATATCTAACTCATGAGGTAAATATTCATAAGACAGACCTGGATAATAGAAATCTATTTTTCTTTCATTATTAAATTCGTTATAACGGACATACCGATGAGCTTCTTCATTAAGTGTAGTAACTTCTACAGAACCACTTCCTTGATCAAGCGTTTTGACACTTCCAAATAAAGGGATTCTTTCCATCTTTTTATCCCATAGAATTGTACGATCTCCTATTGTCTTGTATATCCTTGTGTCGGTCGTGACACTGAAAAGTTCGTAATTATTTACTCCACCACTTATTAATAAATTTGCTCCATGAATTGTACTATATTCAGTATCCAGATTCGCCTCTAAACGGGAGTTTAATATGTTTGTACGCTTATTTAATATGTACTTACCTCCATATAGTAATGCAGCTAATAAGATCATAGTTGTGAGAAGTGTAATAAAGATATATTTAATCGTTTGTTTCCTTTTTGATTTTTTAACGACTTTCTGTAATGAGGAACTTGTAATAAAATCTATTTCTTCCTCTTTATTTATTCCATCCTTATCGTTCATAATTTGCCTCCTTATAAATTTTTTCAAGTTTTTTACGAGCTCTAAATAAATTTGTCTTAATCGAATTCACACTTTTGTCTAATAACGTTGAGATTTCTTCATATGAAAGTCCTGATTGATACTTAAGAAGTAACAGTTCTTTAAAATATGGTTTTAATCGAGAAAGTGCTATCGAGAGTCCTTCGTTTCTCTCCTTTTCAAGAAAAATATTTTCTGGATTCTCAACTTCATCTGCTCTAAGAAAGATCTCATTGAAATTCAACTGAACGCTTTTGCTTTCGACATTGGTCATAATAATCGTTTAATGCTACTCTTATCAACCAACTACGAATTTTTGAAGTCTTAATAGAATCATAATAAAGTAGATATTTATAAGCAGTTTCCTGAACAAGATCCTCAGCATCCGATTTAGATACTCCTAATTTAATTAAGTACTTAAATACGACATTAAGTTCTGAATTGAGCTCGCTATTTTTATTTATGTCATCCATCATCGTCCCCCTTTCTGCTTACTAGACGAACACGAAACCAAAAAGTATACAAAATAAATGAAAAAATTTTCAAAAATAAAAGAGAGCTTCTGAAAGCTCTCAAAAAATTGACGGATACTTCTATAGAAAAATTCATTCAGTATATTTGAATTGAAAATCCTATTACATTTCAAAATGTTTATAAAACTATTATTTAGTCTTATAACCACACACATTTGGCGCTTTTATTTTAAATGTGAACTTACAACATATCCTTTTTTTGAACCTATTTGCACGTAACTGTATGCTCGGCCACTTCCATATCCCTTACTTAATACTTTTACAGATGTGTTCGAGTAAAGTGTTTTTATTTTTTTTCCAGAGCTACTTGCAGAAGTACGTAAATATGTTTTAATCTTTGTTTTCATTGATTTATTTACAGTTATCGCTTTTGGTGCAAAGTTTACTTTTATCCCTTTTGAGATGTTTCCGGCACTATCCATACTTTTAAACGTAAAACCATAGACTTTTCCAACAATTGTTGAACCCTTATAAATAAAGCTATTCTTGCCTTTTGGTATCGTAACTTTTGAGCCATTTGGAAGGGTCACAATCGTCGCCTTGTAATCATATTCATTTGCAGGTGTAAACGAAATTGTAATTACACCGTTTGCATCTTTAAATTTAATATTTTTTGCTTCAACTGGTGGTCGACTTGAATCTTCCCATAAAATCGTTTTACCTTTTGAGACATTCCCATTCCAATCTACTGTTTGAAACTTTACAGTTGTAATTCCTGTAAAACTTGTTGGTTTGTACGTAAGCGTAGTCGGTTTATCATAGTCATACTTAATTTTTTTACCATTTGGAAGCGTAATAATCGTCTCGACAAAATCTTCATCACGAGGATTGTCCCAACTAAAAATCAAGTCATTTCCTTTACGCCATGACATTGCATTATTTATTTCTCCTGGTGATTTCTTATCATAGGTGGTTTTAAATGTTACTTTCGCACCCTCTTCTAAGCTTTGTTCATTACCTTTCTGATCATAGCTAAAAAAATAAAAAGTATAAGAAGTATTTTCTTTTAAATCATAAAAGTGTATTTCTTTATCTCCCACTTCAACATCTGTAACCCAATCTCCATCTTTATCGTAGATTGATACACCTTTGTAGTCCCAATTAAATGGATCATCCCAAGTTATATGAGCTTCTTTATTTATCGTTTCCATCTGAATATTTCTGATTTTATCAGGTGCGTATTGATCACTCTTAGTATGTACGTCGATCAAGACTGCTTCACCATATTCCCTATTTGGTCCTAATCCGTAAACTGAATACTTATAATCCGTATTTTCGAAAGCTATTTTATCTGTAAACGAAGTAGCCCCAGCATTCACTCCAAATTGACTGATTTCTGTAGCTGATTCCCGAATTATCACATAACCGTTAACAGCATCCGATGCAGCATTCCAAGTTAATGTAATATTTTGGCCAGTTTGAGACACTTGCAAATTACTAATCATACCTGGTTTAACATTCCCAGCTGCTTTAGCACTCTTTGCTGGAATAATTAATGCGAATAATATACAAATACATAAAATTCGTATTATTTTTTTCAAAGTAATCACTCCGCTCTATATTAAGTCGATTAATAATTTAATAGTTTTCACTACTGATTTTTAAAGTTCAGCCATGAAATTATCTTTTCTATATTAATATTCTAACATCTATTTAACTATTTTTTAATTAAAATCTAATATTCGCATTTCGAAATTATATCTATTACAATTTATTGTTAAAGAAAATCACAAAAAAAGAGCTTCGGAAGCTCTTCTACTATTACAACCATATAGAATAAAAGTACCTAATGTATTTCAATAATACTTTACTAAAAAATCCTATGTAATAATTACAATACTAATAAATATTGCAATAAAATATGTGTAACTTTATTTCCGCCAAAAAGTAGTTAATCCTGCTTTTTCTTGAATATTGAATTCAATCATTTTCTCAAGTAACTCATAATTGACTGCATCTTTCCAAGGTATCCGAAACAAGCCTTTAGTAGCGCTGTAACCAGCTTTTGAAATATCATTGGCAAAATGTAAAATGCCCTCTTCTTCTGGTGAAACACTCATATGTTGCTTGGAGGTAGATAAACCGATAATAAATGTGCCGTGATCAGAAAACATAGGTGTATTCCACTTGATTTGCGATTCTAGATTTGGGAACTTACCTGCAATCCACTCCAAAACTTCAGTTGTTCGTTCTCGGTGATCTGGGTTATCAATACCTGCTAAATACTTTGCAAAAACTTCCATAGGTTCCCTCCTAAATAATATGTAGTTATTAATAGAATTTTTGATTTTTTAGCATTATTATGTAGTTCAAAACTCCTTAGAACGTCATGGTATCACTCATTGAATTGAAAGCGACTATACCTAAAATTAAGATTAAAATAAAAACTATTTGAATACATATTCCAACAATACTGCAAACTCTACCTGAGACAGCTAAACCTTTTCCCTTTTCGTTTGAATATTTAATTTCAGTTATACTTTTTTTAGAAATAAAAAGACCAATAATTCCAAGTATAAAGCCAATGATCGGAATTATTATCGATAAAACGCCTAATGTTAGTGAAGAAATAGATTTACTATTTGTTTTTCCCATGTCAAACTCCCCCTTTTATTATCCCAAAACAAGAAACAAAATATTATTTTCTTCTAATTTTACCTTAACAATTAAATTTTGTAATTTGGGGGAAATTCGTCAAATTTAGCGTTTTTTACAAAACCTCGACCATTCAATTGAATATTTTAAAATTAAAACGGCAGCATACATTTATTCCTAAAATCAAAATTTATACAAGCTCCAAAGGCAAATACGCATATTCTTCGTCTTTATTAATCTCACATTTTCTGACCTGGATGGGGTATTTAAAAATAGGCCCGTCTATCACCGTCGTGTGGAATTCTCCACTTTCACCGCATGGGTCAATACCACGAGCTTCAAGTTCCCTTATAAATTCATGTGTTACTGTACGCCCTAAATCTTCTTCTCTCATTCCTAACTTTAAATTAACGGTTACAACAATCGTAATAAAGCCTAAATTTATAAACTCTTCGACAGCTTCACGATGATTCATTCCCCATAATGGCATCCCAAGCTTTAAGCCAACTTTCTTTGTGATTATGTCGTGCCAACAATCTTGAGTTGGCATATCCAAGTCCCCTGTAACTAATACTTCTGCCCCAAGATTTTTAGCATCTTCTAGTAGTTGGATAAATACTTTTTCGTAATCACTCCAGCTTGCTACTCCGTTATAAATCGGTAAACCAATTGACTTAGCTTGTTCATGTACAAGTTCAGGAGGCATTCCATGAGACCTAGAACGTTTTCCTTCTTCTTCAAGCATGACGATTAAACCGACTGCATCTCCAACTTTCATAGCTTTAAATAAAGCGAGAACACTATCCTTTCCACCACTAAACGATGTTATAAATTTGTGCCCAATAGCATTAGTTTTCCAATTTATTTTTTCAACCATATAATACTTTCCCTTCTTACTTACCTAATAAACCCTTTATGTAGCTTTTATGTATTGAACTTCAATAATCTATTATCATTCAGGTGGAATTTTATATGTTACATTTCCATCGCCATCTAAAAACTCCATCCGTGGAATATCGTTTTCATCCACTACCATTCTGATCCGAGGTTTCCCTATTGAATCTGATAGCTGAACGGTTACTTCACCTTTTGAATTTTTCCCCATAAATGCACGCGGTGTATTACCTTTCCAAATAGTCTCTAACTCTTTCTCTAGTTCCTCATCAGTTAGGTCAGAGTTTTGAATATCGCGTGTTCTTTCAATTAATTCTGGTAATGGCATATTTGGTCGATCATAAACGGAAAATCCATAATGTCTTTGTCCGTTCTCATCAATATAATGCATTTGTACGACTTGATCTTGTTTATACTGATCAAAAGTTAATGAAGCATAAGATTCATAGTTTCCTTCATCATCCTTTTTACTGCCAAATATAAGACCGCCGCACTCATCACCTTCCCCATTATAAAACATCAATCCTGCAATTGGATCCTCTTGTCTATGCCCAGGGAGAATGTCTTTCCCGTCCATAATTGCTGGCGGGATATGATCATTGTTAAAAAGACGTATTCTTACCGTGCCATTTTTATCGACAATATTTATATTTTCAACATTTATATTCTTATATTCTTCCATTTAATTCTCCCCCTTTACTCTACTATATAGGAGTTTCTAGCTCATACTTAAAATTCCTTTTTTTTACAAAAATCAACATATCTAATAATTAAACGATTAAACCCGTCTATCCAACTCGATGATCTTATCTTTTTTAAAATCTTCCCATTCTTCTCTTAATAACCCCATACGAATAGAATCATAATAATGTCCGTCATAGTAACGACATTTTCTCAATCTCGCTTCCATAGTCATACCCAATTTTTCACCAACTTTGATCATTCGACAATTTCCTGACCAAGTAGTATAACCTACACGCACCAATGGTAAAGTATTGAATAATTGGTCTATCCAAAGTTTTAATGCTCTAGTACCATACCCACCGCTCCAGTATTGTGGGTCATATATCCCAATTCCCATTTCGAGCCAATTAGAAGGTTTATGTTCCCAGTAATAACTAACAATTCCTATTATTTTTCCTTCCACCTCTATAATCCACATCGAATCTTGATTTACAATCCGATCCTTTGTAGTTAAATATTCTTCAAAAGTCATAGATTTATGCTCATAATATGGTGCATCCCACTTTTTCCATTCCGGAGCGTTTTCTTTGAAAGTTAAAGTCCAAAGTGTATATAAGTCTTCTTCATTTATTGGTCTTATTCGTAATTCTTGATCGATATGCAAATTTATAATCTCCCTTTTAATAGAATTTATATTATTTAAATTCCGTAAATTAAGATTGATTCCTTTATCTAATACAGTTCATCTTTTATTTCAAATTAAGTAATAATCCCTCGACTAATTTACCAAAATACACTGCACCACCAATCGTGTATGAGTCAAAATATACTTTCCCTTTAACTTTAAAATATATAAAAATTCCTTTACTTTTTTTGCTCTTACATATACATAGCAAGTTTTTTCTCCATTAAAAAATTTATAATAAGGTTTGACTTCTGCTATGAGATTTTTATTTACTCCTTTTTCCTTGAATAAATAATTTGCAACAGCATGCTTAGTTAAAATCGCATTTAATTCAAATTAACAAAGCGTAATAATTAATAAATTTAATATGATAACTTTAGATATTTTTCATTGTATCTACTAATTGCCTCCTGTTTTTTCTTTTCGTTAAATGCTCAAAATTAATTATTGTTCCTAAAATATTTATCATTTCAAATACTCTCTATATAAATTTTACAATGTCTTGGAATAGGAAAAATAAAAAGAATTGTACATATTATGAATAATCTTGTTTAAGATTCTCGTAGTCATTTTTTTATCTTTCAAAATATCTAGCCTCATTTTTTTGAGGAATTTCTAAACTTATGTCCCAATAATTTTTTAGAAAAAATAAAAAGGGCTGTTTGATCAGCCCTTAATTTAGGTGAAAAATATATTATATTTTAGAAATTAAACTTATACTTTTCATTTCTTAACATAATGAAGCATTGCAAGTTGACCTAATTTTTCTACTTTCGTTAATTTGTAGCTCTGCGTAATATCATCCCCGCTATAAAGGGAGATACCCTTCCCTAAAACTATTGGTGCAATAGCTATTTGAAATTCATCAATTAAATTTTCTTTAAAAAAATCTCGTGCTAAGTTTCCTCCACCAACTAACCAAATGTCTTTACCCTGTGCTTGTTTTAAATTTTCTACGAAAGTTTTAATATCTTCATCAATAAAAGTAGCATATTCATCTGATCCAGTTGTAGATTTTGAGAATACATAATTTTTATATGTGCTATATGGATAATCCATGTCAAATCCACGAACAACATCGTATGTTCCTTTTCCCATTACTACAGTGTCAATTCTTTCTAATAGAGTATTGTAACCAGAATCTCCTTCTACTTCTGTTGTTTCTAGCCATTCTAAAGTGCCATCAGGATTTGCGATATAACCATCAATTGAAGTACCTACATATAAGATAATATTACGTTTATTTTCCAAATTAAAAATCTCCAATCATTAATGTTCGTATGAATCTAATTAATTCAATTACTAATTCATTTAACTAGTATAATTGAAAATTTAATTAGTATGCTTTTTTGTTAGTTGCTTACAATTTCTATATTCGATTTTATAATGTGTCAAAAAGTGAGAATAAAAATATAACCAGTAGGAAAAATTCAGTTACCCACTGGTTTTTATGTACATTATGAATTTCTATATTTTCCAAACATAATTTCATCATAATATTTATCTAAATAAGGTAAATCCAACTCTTTTGCAATCTCTATTTCAGCTTCTTGATCGTATTCTACTCTTACAAATTGGATTGAATTTGTTGAGTATGTTCCATCTATGATTGCATATGAAGCTGTTGTTAAATCTAGTGAATTTCCGACACTTCCAACATTACATAAAATACCGTTTTTAAAAGTTTCTAGGAATGTTGTATGTATATCTCCATAAAAGACGATATCAGGTGATTGATCATTTACATTTGAATTTGTTATTTCACTATTTTCAAACATAGATAATCGTTTTTCAATTGGATGAAATGGTAAGATTCGTTCGAATTCACTTCTTGGTGAGGCATGGAAAAATCTTATTAATTGTCCATTTAATTCAAGATCTATATTAAACGGTAACGAATTAAGATATTGGTAATCATTTTCTGTTAATCTCTCTTTGAACCACTGTATAAAATCATTATCAGAAGGTGCCTGAATAAATACATCCCAATTTCCACGAACTACTTGTTCACAATTCTTTTGAATAAGCTCAATACAGGCTGAACCTTGAGGACCTTTTCCAATTATATCACCTAAGCAAAAAATTCGTTCGATTCCCCTTAATCGAATGTCCTTTAAAACTGCTTCTAATGCTGTTTTATTTCCATGAATATCTGAAATAATTGCAATTTTTGTCATTTAGCTCACCCCTACTCTCCATTTTTTATGTAGTTTTTACAAAAACCTGTTAATATTGGAAATAAATGTATTTATTTATATTATAACGAAAATTAAAGTAGTTTGATAAAATATTAATTACTTACGGTGTCCATCAATGCGTGCCTGCTTATAGCCATAATATACACAAGTGCCATTTTGAGATAAGTCTTTTACATCAAAACCGCATTTTCGATAGAAATCAAAATTATTAGAAGAAGTATGAGCAAACCAATCACCGTGCGGGAGCTTTTGAACGCAAAGTTCAATTAGTTTTGTCCCGATCCCTTTGCCTTGATACTCCGATAAAACTACCAAATCCAATATATTAGCAACCATTACTTGATCTGAAATGACTCTTACCATCCCAATCACTTTGTTCTGATCCCATACAGTAAATGCCCAAGAAGAGTTTTTAAAAATTAATGTAAATTTTTCCTTTTGCCATAATGGAGTGTTTCTAACCCACCCAGCGTCTTCAAAAAGTGCTTCAACATCGTCAACAGGAATGCCTTCATTACCTTCCCTTATGACGAATCCATTGAAATATTGATACATAACTAACTCACCCTTTATTTTATCATCTTAATCTACATTTCAAGAAAACGTCTTAGTATTCCTTCTATAGAAAATACACTTAACAAAATAATAAGACTGTAAAAACAGTCTTTGTGTGTTGGCATATAAGACAATCAATTAGGAACCCTCACATAAACTAACTATGCTTGGTAATAAAGTAATGATTCTAGCAAGATCAAAGTCTTACTGAAGTTGATAATAGTTTCTGACCTTAGGAAAATGAATAATTACTTTCGTAAATAATCCTTCTTCTGATTGAATAGAAAGATTATGCCCTAACTTAATGGCTAATTGTTTAGCAAGATAGAGTCCCATTCCAGTAGACTTAATCTGAGTTCTTCCATTATTCCCAGTAAAGCCCTTTTCGAATACACGGTTTAGGTCCTGTGGCGGTATACCAACGCCTGTATCTTCAATGATTAGCCTCTTTTCTTTTTGATCGTCTTCATAATAAAAAGAAATGGTTCCTTTATCATTCGTATATTTTAATGAATTAGAAACTATTTGATCAGTTATAAAAGAAAGCCACTTTGGGTCACTCTGTACAAATTGTGCTTCATTAGCAATACTCAATCCAATTTCCTTATTAATAAATAATTTAGCATATTTTTTGACGCTACTTTTTATGATTTGATTTAAATTAATTTCCGTAATGAAATAATCTTTAGAAAATGAATCAATTCGTGAATAATAAAGAGCTTGTTCCACATAATAATCGATTTTGTTTAATTCATCCTCAAGTTTGTCCACCAGTTCATCCAATGATTTTCCCGTACTATGTTCCATTATTAATTTACTAGCAGCAATAGGAAGCTTTACTTCATGAATCCAAGATAAAACGAATTCTTGGTGCTCTAGTTTTTCAATCAGTAATCGTTGAATTTGCAAAGTATGCTCGTTATGTAGCTTTTTTAGCACTTCATGATATACAGTTTGATTGATTGTTTGTGGTTTTGGTAAAGCCAGTATTAATTCTTCTTTTTCTTGTTCGGTAAGCTCAACAATTTTCTTATAAAAAGCCTTTTGACGAAAATATCCTAATAAAATATAAACTGCGACAAAAAATAGACAAACTAAATTTGTATACAATAAGTTATTGATCATATCATTTGATTCCGTGCTAATCATCATCATAATTGAAACAAAAATCATCATTACACCATATAAGATAAAGAAATAACGCTTATCTTTTATATATTGAAAGAAACTCATGGTATCAAATACCCCTGCCCTTTTTTCGTAGTTATAAAATCATCCTTGCCTATTTCGGCTAATTTTTTACGTAATCGGGTGATATTTACTGTTAACGTATTATCATCAACAAAGCTTTCATCTTCCCAAAGGCTACGCATCATTTTTTTACGACTCACAATTTCCCCATTATGTCTCATTAGGAGATAAAAGATGACTAACTCCGTTTTTGTAAGCTCTACTTTTTGATCATCATAGATTATATTACCTTCATTTTGATTAAGAATAACTCCATTATGTTCAATCATTTGACTGGGCACTGCTGAATAGGAATATGTTCTTCGAAGTAATGCGTTCACTTTTGCCATTAAAACTTCAGTGTAAAAAGGCTTCTGAATAAAGTCATCTCCGCCCATGTTCATCGCCATTACCATGTCTACTGGTGTATTACGTGAGGAAATAAATATAATTGGAACTTTGGATACTTCTCTTATTTTCGTGCACCAATAAAATCCATCAAATGCAGGTAAGTTAATATCCATAAGAATTAAATTAGGCTGCTCCATCAAATAGATTTTTAATACATCATTAAAATTTTCGACTTTGATTGATTGCAAACCCCACTTCTCAATCGTTTCTCCTACCAAATCTCGAATTGTTTGTTCATCTTCAACAATCATAATCTTCATAAGAATTCTCCTATCTATTACTAGGCCAGTATCGACTTCATTATACACGAATACTCAGCTTCAAAACGAACATGACATTATTGTAAGGTTAAATAGAAAGTTGTAAGTTTTTATTCTGTTAATATCCTTTAGAATAGATTTCATAAATAGAAAAAAAATAGATTCATGGAGGAATTTTAACATTGAAAAAAATTGTTGAAGCAAACCAAATAAAAAAAATTTATCGATCGAAAGGTTCTATTTTCACTGCATTGGATGGAATTGATTTAACTGTTCACAAAGGGGAATTTGTTGGTATTATGGGACCTTCAGGTGCAGGTAAATCCACTTTATTAAATATATTAGCAACAATTGATCAGCCAACATCTGGTGAAATTGCCATTGACGAAAATCGTGTCATCAAAATGAAAGAGGAAGAATTATCCACATTCCGTCGAGATAAGTTAGGATTTTTATTTCAAGAATACAATCTTTTAGATACATTAACAGTAAAAGAAAATATTATACTTCCACTCGCTTTAGCAAAAGTAGAACTGAATGAGCTAGAACAAAGAGTGAACGAACTAGCTGATCAATTTGGCATTCTGCCAATCCTAGATAAATATCCTTACCAAATCTCCGGTGGGCAACAACAACGTACTGCCGCTTCTCGTGCAATGATTGCTAAGCCAAGTCTACTTTTAGCCGATGAACCAACTGGTGCTCTTGATTCAAAATCAGCTACTGATTTACTTGGAATTTTAAAGGACTTAAATGAACAAGAACATGCTACGATCCTTATGGTTACCCATGATGCTTTTGCAGCAAGTTATTGTAAAAGGGTGCTCTTTATTAAAGATGGAAAGATATTTACAGAGCTTGCGAAAGGAAATGAAACTCGCAAAGAATTCTTTTCAAAAGTACTAGATGTTCTATCAGTATTAGGTGGTGGAACGAATGACATTATTTAATTTAGTAAAGAAAAACGTAATTGGAAATTTTAAAAACTACTTACTATATTTTTTATCAATCCTGTTTAGTGTGGTCATATACTACACATTCGTTTCGTTGCAATACAGTTCAGAAATTCAAGCTAATGTTGAATCCTCAGATGTATTAAGTAGTGTTTTTACACAAGCTTCGATTATTTTAATTTTATTTGTAGCAGTTTTCATTTTGTACTCTAATTCTTTTTTTACTAAAAAGAGAAAAAAAGAAATCGGATTATATTCATTAATCGGTGTCCGAAAGAAAACGATTGGAAAAATGCTTTTTTACGAAAATCTAATAATGGGTGTTATTGCGATCTGTGCTGGGATCCTAGTAGGGACACTTTTATCAAAGTTTTTTTCGATGCTATTGTTGAAGCTGATGGGCATAGTAGTAGACGTAGGGATGACCTTTTCGTTTAAAGCGATTATGAATACAATAGTAGTCTTTTTATTCATTATTTTATTTACTTCAATTCAAGGATTTCGATTAATTTATCGCTTTCAATTAATCGAATTATTCAAAGCTGAAAAAGTAGGTGAACAAGCTCCAAAAGCTTCAATCATTTCAACAGTATGTGGAATTGGATTACTTATTATCAGTTATTGGCTCTTATTAGGTCCAACAACCTCAAATGAAACTAAATATTTAATCATTCTTACCATTATTACAATTAACCTAATTTTAGGCACTTATTTATTATTTCGTTCAGTCGTACTTTATTTATTGCAACTAAGTCAAAAAAATAAAGCACAATATTACAAAGGGATGAATTTGATCAGTATTACTCAATTATTATATCGGATCAAAGGGAATGCACGTACACTTTCAATTATTGCAATCTTAAGTGCGATAACAATTAGTGTACTTAGCACAGCATATACAAATTACTATCTATTTGAAAAAAGTGTCAAAAAGTCTGTTCCTTTTAGTTATCAGTATCTTTCACAAGGAGATACTTTTAATCAAAAGGTAGCCAAACTAATTAAGGATGACAAAAAACATCCAATACAATCCGAGTTGGACATTACCATTATTCAGTTAAAATCTAACTTTAAAACGCCTGGGAATTATTTAACCGATCCAACTAAAATTATTTCAGAAAGTACGTTTAATCATGTTTCTAGCGCATTAAATAGAAATGATCATATTAATCTTTCTAATGAAGATGCTGCAGTTATTAAACCAATGTATGCAGCTACAATTCATACTCCTTCTGATTACAAAGGGAAAATGATTTCTTTCAATTTGCCTAAAGGAAAGATTAATCTTACATTTGTAGATATGAAAGAAGGTAGAATTTTACGTTGGAATTACCCCGATTTTTATGTGATTGTAAGCGATCATACTTTTGAACAGCTTGCTAAACAGGTTAAGCCACTAATCTATAAAGTTTATAAAGTCAAAAATGAGAAAAACACAAAAGAAACTTCTGAAAAGTTATTGAAACTTACTGGTGCAAAAGATGCGCAAATAATTACCAGTTATAAAGAGTATAAGAATGGTTTACAAAGTGCAGGAATGGATTTATTTTTATTAGGATTCATCGGGCTTGTATTTTTAGTAGCTACTGGGAGTATCATTTACTTTAAACAACTGACTGACGCATATGCCGACCAAGTGCGCTATAAAATTTTACGTAAAATTGGCGTAAGTAAGAAAGAGGTAAAGAACTCCATCGTTAAACAATCAATTTTTGTATTTGGATTACCTTTAGTTGTTGGGATTTGTCATAGTATCGTAATATTAAGAGCATTAGCTACTTTGTATGGTTCTACTGAAAATCCAGTCATCATTCCGATTCTTACTTCAGTCATGGCTTATTTAGTAATTTATCTAGGCTATTTTATTTTAACAGTCCGTACTTCAAATCAGATTGCTAATAAATAAAAAATATTTCTACAACCCCCTTTTTTAACTACTATCTCGCATCAACCGATAACAAGCAAAACAGGGCTGTCCATGAGTCAGAATTTCTGACATATGAGACGCCCCGTTTTACTTAAATTCAACAATTATTTTTTCAGACCCATTACTTTTTTAAGAACCTCATAGATATGAGTGTTTTCGTATGTTCCTGACAAAGTTTCTGCTCCAGCACCTATTGCTGTTAAAGGAACCGTTACACCACCATGTCCACTTGTTGTCCAATCAATCATAAATTGATTGCTACTATTTGCTACTTTAAATGGACCGTCTTCTTTTGAAATTCCATCACCAGACTCATCTTTGCTGTCAACATCTTCAATCGTTAATCCACCACACTCATGATCTGCTACAACTAGAACTAGAGTATCAGGGTGTTTTTTTGCATACTCTTTTGCGATTGAAACTGATTTATCTAGTTCTTGACCAGCTTTAATCATTTTTTCCGCATTATTTTCATGAGACATTTCATCAGTTCCTTCTTCTTCAACCATTAAGAAGAAACCATTTTTATTCTTTGAAAGGGTATCAATGGCTTTTTGAGTCATGTTTGGTAGAGATACAACTGGTTCGTAAAGATCCCCTTCACCTTCTTGACGTTGTTCAAACATTTCTTCGTTTGCAAAAAGTCCTAACAGCTTACCGCTTTTTGCATTATTTAGTTCTTTTGAATTTGTCACATAGTTATAACCAAGATTTTTAGCCTCGTCAACAAGATTCCCTTGTGTTCCTTTACTCTGTTCAGTTGTGTCTTTTGCTGGATGATCTTCGTATTTCCCAGCATTTCCAGCAGGATACCAAAAATCTTCCCCACCACCTAATAGAACATCTACTTTGCTATTTTCGAGATACTGCTTAGCAATATCACTTTGTTTCGATCGATCAGTAACGTGGGCACCGAAAGCAGCTGGAGTCGCATCAGTAATTTGGCTTGTTGTTACTAATCCAGTTGATTTACCTGCATTTTTTGCCATTTCTAATACTGTTTTTACTGATTTTTTGTTTTCATCAACACCAATTGCTCCATTATAAGTTTTCACTCCTGAAGCCATTGCAGTTGCAGCAGCTGCAGAATCAGTGATAACTGAAGTTGAACTCGTATGTACAAGCCCAGTATAAGGCATGTCATCCATCGCTAGTTGACCTTTTTGTCCTACAGTTGCAAGCCTAATTGCTTCGCGATGTGCTGCGCCCATTCCATCCCCAACAAAAACAATCACATTCTTTGCCTTACCATGATGATTACTTGCAGAATTAGAGTTTGCTTTTGCATCGACAAAATGATTTAAACCAAGTGTTGAAACAGCGGCAAATGATAAAGCGGCACTAATAAATGTTTTCTTTTTTCCCATCAATAACACTCCTCATTGAAATATTTCTTACTTTCAATATAAAGGATGAATATTTAGGAATCGTTTAACTAGTGTTAATAGTTTTTTAATTTATATGAACAGTTTGTAATGAAAATTAATCTTTATTAAACAAGTTAAACAAAAAAAGGAACGAAAAATCGTTCCTTACTGGTGAATATAAATTTAAGATTTAACGTTTTTCTGTAAAACCAAATACAACCCAAACATAGTTAGCATTATTGCTGCTGAGACCGCAAGTACCAATAAATTATAGATTGGATTAATCGTTAAACCTGATACATGTTCGTTTGTTCCCATATTATAAAAGGTTTCTAATGGTGTACCTGGTTCTGGTAATACACTGTAAAAATAAAAAGATGGCACACCGTGATTAATAAATAAGTTATTAATTATAATCGTAATTAAAAAATAAACTACTAATATCGTAAAGCTCTTCAAAAAAACATTGAAATTAAATTTTGGACGATAAATAAATAGTAAGTACAATACTCCTATTACAATAAATTCATGAAGAATTACATAACAAATGGCACCCACATCAAATAAACTCGAGTAATTAACTAAAGAATCTGCAAAAACTAATGAAATATATCCTGCTGGCAATGATAGCGTAATAGCAATCAAAGATATAAATCTATTCCTAGTAAGAATCGCCCCAGGTACAATCAACCAAGCAGACAAATGACAAAGCTGTAGAGGTATTATATCGGATAGATCGTTTCCATGAAAATAATTATAAATATTTCGAATTACCATAAAAAGGATTAAAATAAAAGCAATTATTTTACCAACAAAATGCTTTGCTTCAATGCTTTTTCCACTCATCACTTTGATCAAAATATAACTCATAATAAACGGAGAAATCATTAAGATGTAATGTGGCCAAGTATACATTTCAAAATGCATAACTGATCCCCCTTCTCCCCTATGATCGAGCTACTTTCTAAATAGCAAAGCTTAAGCATCGAGTGCTCAGTAAACTATTCAATTTAAATTAACCCTTCCTGCAAACGTCTCCTAACATTGACAAACCATCGAACATTGTATTTCCTATAACTAGTTTATTTATTTTGACAACCAATTTATGCCAAGTTTTCGGCTTGATAAGTGCATTAATTAAGCCATAAAATCATCAATAATTTCAATCACTTCAATTTTCCCATAAATTAGAAGCTCGGGAAGTTCAGTTGTAACATTTCCCTTCCAACACTCCATCTTTATATCTAGTTCAATTAATAAATATTAATAATTAGTACATCCTACATAAAAAAGGAGGTATAGAATGAAAAAAATTCCAATTATTATTGCCCTTGTTATAATGATTAGTTTTCCAATTAAATCTCAAGCTTCATCTTTAAAACAACTACCTATTACAGAGAATACAAATCAGTGGAATTTAATTATTGATAAAGCGATAACAGGCCCTAATCTTACAAAGGCTAAACCCGGTGTATACAATACGTATAGTTTAAAAATAAACAATATCGGCGATCAAAAGATTCAAAACGTAAAAGTTGAAGCCTTTCGAAATGAACCAGGTTCAAAAACGATGTTCGAACTTTTTACATCTGAGGATAAGAATGTTTTAACTACTAGGAAAAGCGAATATTATCATCAAAATTTTCCTATTTCTGTGAAAGCAACAGTATTTAGAATTGATATTACTTGGGAAAAAGTAATTGAACAAAATCAAGTAAGACATTTTAAAGAAACTTTTATCTTTGAGCAATAATGGTCCCTTTGATTAGGATAAAAAGATAAGAAAGGACAATACATTTTTATTTTGTATTGTCCTTTTTGTTTAAATTAAAGGTATCTTTTTCAACCAGTATTTATATAATTTACTACTGTTTGCCCGATTAGCTTTAATAGATTATGTGCAAACGTTGTTTTTCCAGATGCACCATGACCAGAAATACCTATTATGATTCTTTTATTTTCTCTATTTATTAAATTAGCTATTTCTTTTAATATATTATCCATGGATTTTCCTATTTTTATCGTATTTTTCAGTTATGCAGTATGTTTTTTATTTCGACTGTTAAGTACTACAGCCGTTGGTATCATTAATGCTATTATGCCTGTTAAAGTTTCTACGAGTCCTGCAGTTATAAAAAGCGCACTTGGACTCCTAACCTCAATAAACCACCCACCTAATGCTTGTGCTATTGGTACAATTCCCTGAGCAACAATCATATTAACACTCGAAACTCTTCCCATTACTTCTACTGGAATAACTTTTTGAAATACAGTAGGTACAATTGTACTTACAAATGCAGAGGCAATACCAATTAATCCCATAACAATAATGGCTTCCCACATATTTGTTACGAATCCTAATAAAAGTAGCCCCAAACCTTGAAGAGAAACGGCTATCATAATTAGCTTAAGACTTGGATTTTTTATTATAATTACAAAAGCTAAAATTAGAGACATAATGATCCCGCCTTCTCCTAGCATTGACTGCATCAGGCCAAACTCATTTTCATTTGCACCGAACGATTGTACTAAAAAAGGTAATCCAACAAATAGCATTCTAAAACTGGCGTTAGCAAAAAGCATTGTAATGATTAACGTAAGAACTAAACGATTATGTAAAATGAATTTTAATCCAAAAATAAGTTCCCCTTTAAGGGTAGATTGCTTAGCAGGTTTGAAAACGTTCTTTATTAGCTTTAGCTTCAGCTTAATCAAAGTTAATGCTGAGACAGCGAACGTAATACAAATAAATATAAAACAAGTTTTCCCTTTATCAAATTGATATAAATAAGCACCGATTATTGGTCCTATTAAGGCTGTGATTTGCCAAGTTCCGGCAAATAAACTATTTGATTGAACATTTTTACTGTCTTCTATTACTCGCTGTCGAATCGATGTAACTGCAGGCCAATAAAATGCGTCAACAGTTCCAAAAATAAACCCTAAAATCAAAATATAAGCCATACTAATACTATGTAATATAAGTAAGATAACCATAAATAAAATTAATATTGAACGAATTATATCTGATAGGATCATAACTTTTCTTCCATCAAAGCGATCTACAATCACACCACCAATAAGCATAAACACAATCCTAGGTATTCCTACTACTAGCAAAAAAGTCCCCATCATAATACCAGAACCTGTTAGTTCCTTTATCATCCAAGGAACTAGAAAATAGTAAATTGCGTCACCTAATGCAGAAAATAAATAACTTAACCAATACATCAAAAAATTTCGACTCTTAAAAAGACTAGAACCCCTATTTAATCTCATTCATCCTCCCAAAATTTTCACATACAAATTCACGTTCAAATATACATCTCGTTATTTACTATTTTTTTATAGCCTACAAGTGTTGTGCGTTCATTTAACTGTTTTCTTTCGCCTATTTGTTTGTATCCCATTTTTTCATATAAATGACAGTTTCGTTTTTCTTCTAGTAATGTTCTTAATTCCCAAGTAGTTGCTTGTGGAAATTGACCCTCTATTAGCTGAATTGCTTTTTGTGCAATTCCTAAGCCTTGGTGCTCTGGTAAAATGAACATCGGGCTAATCCAAAATTGCGTTTCTTCCTTCCAATATACACAGACTGCTCCAACAAGGACATCTTCATGCATAATTTTATAAAATCCTCCTGCAGGATAGCTAATCCTCTTAATTACCCGATCTATTGATTCGTTTGCAGGACTTGTATCAAAATCTTTATATTTTTCTAACAATGGCAAAAAGGCTTTTACTTGCATGTCAAAAATGATTTGTGCATCTGCGATTGTTGCTTTGTCTAATCGTAAGTTCATAATTTTCACCTCTAGTTAGTCGTGTTCATATTCTAATTTCTATATGTTTTATAGTTTTTCCTTGTTTATCTATTTTCCAAACAGATAATAACATCTAAATTAGACTATTTGTCAATGAAACTCGTATGTTTTTTACTTATTTTACTTCTAAAGCAAAAGCATAAAAAGCGTCACCATGTGAAACGTGTTTATCTTTTTTATCCCTCCAATATACTCCGTAAGAATAGTAATAGATTCCTTTTTTGATCGGTACAGTAAAATGATTATTTTCAATTACTACTTCGCTTTCCTTATTATTGACTATCTCATTTAGGTGGATTTCTCCCGGTTTTGGGCTGTAATTCATTACGATTGTTACAACTTCACCCGCTTTTACTGGAATCTTCTTTTCATCTTTTAATAGTTCAATTGGTCCAGCCGTATCAACACACTCTGCATGCCCTTTTGTCTCCCAACAATACGTTCCTAGCTCCGTTTCATATGTTTCATTCCCTATTTGAATCAGTGTTTTTGGAGGTTTATCACCTTTCAAACTATCACTTTGTGAACAAGCAGTAAAAGTAAAAAGGATAAAAAGCAGAGATACAATTAACCTTTTAGACATTTGCTATGCCTCCCATCTATTATTTGGACTATAAGTAACACTCAATTTATGAGAAACAATCATTTTTCTAAAAATTTTAATTTTGTTCCATCCTTTTGCTCTACAATTAGAACTTTCGTATTTTCATTTGTAGAATAAATTTTATCGCCTACATTTAAAATATTAGAAGAAAAATTGTCTTTTAAAACCGCTCCACCTCTAATCGCTTTTTTAACTACCCCTATTTGCTCTTTAATTGTAAATTTATTAGTTTCGACATGCCCTTGCAACAAATACTCGTTACCGTTCATTAGTAAATAAGCAATAGTAGAATTTTGAACTGTACGATCCATTTCGTATACAGTCGAAATGTCACTAGAATCATTAAATAAATTTATAAAAGAAGGTTTATTAATCATCAAAAACGTTAGAAACAATAAAGCGAACACACCTAAAGCAATTGTAATCCTAGCTCGCTTATTTTCTCGTTTATCTTGCGCCTTATTCCACACCTGATGAAATGTGACTTTAGTGTTATGTACATCCAAGTTGCTTTTAAGCGTCTCTTTAATTTCAGAAATTGGAGCGTTTTCCTTCATTTAGATTCACTCCTTTTTAGTCTGTGATCAACTTTAAGAATTTCATTGTCGGATAAGCGATTTCTCAATTTTACTAGTGCATAATTTAATCTTGATTTACAAGTTCCTATTGGTATATTTAATGAGGCTGCCACTTCCTCCAATTTTAGTTCTAAATAATAATGAAGCACAATTACTTCCCTACTCTTATAAGGTAACAAGTTAATCTCTTTCCAAAGTTCATCTTCCATTTCATTTTTTAAAATTGAATTTTCTACAACTTTGTCAGTTGAAATTGCAGAATTCAAACTAAAAATATGTTTTAACTTGTGTTTTCGAATCATATTACGCGTAACATTAACTGTTATTCTATAAATCCAAGGTTCAATTGATTTAGTAACATCAAATAAATCCATTTTTTTAAATATGCGAATGAAGGTCTCCTGCGTTATGTCATCAGCCATTTCTTTTGATTTCGTCAAAAAGTAAGCAGTTCGAAACACTAAAGAAGAGTGTTTATTAAACAATTCTTCTAAACTATTTTTATTACTTTCAGCCACTAGATCTCCCCCCTTTTTTACCTTTTACTTTATATACACTTAAAACCAATTTATAGTTCGGTATTTTTTATATAAATTTATGTTCTATTAAATTAACTTTAAAAACATGATTATATAGTATGTATTTTCTAATGAAGACAAACAAAAAAAGCCACGTAAAGTGACTTTTGATTTTGTTAAACAAACTAGTTTTACTGAGAAGAGAAAGTTGTACGACCTTTTTCTAATCTCAGTAATTACTACTATTAAATTATATTCCTTCTTCATCAACCAATTTTTCATTTTCCCGTTTATTATGGAAAACAAACAATTTTTGGCCAAAGTAATTTACGATTGTGTATAAACCTGTGCTAATTAAAACAGCTAAATCAGTTTTCATTTTATCTGAAATAAAATCAGTATTGCTTAATGAGAAATCGATTAATTTTGCCCCAAGATTATATGCAATAAAATAACTTGCCAAAATGACGATGATAAATAGTGGAACACTTTTTGAGACTGAACTTTGACTTTTAAATGTAAATTTGCGATTTAATAAATAACTTACACATGCTCCAATTGTATTGCCTAAAAATGTAGACCACCAATATGACAAGCCAAGTAAATGTAGTAATAAATAGATTGCAGATAATCCGACAATCGTATTTAGAACTCCTACTGCAATAAAACGAAAAAAGGTTCTATTCATCTTTCAACCCATTATGCACCACTTCTTTTAGAAACTCGAAAGAATTGTTCGTGGAGTATAAATCCGTTTCAATCGCATATCTTGGGCGTTTTTTAACTTCATGGTAAATCTTTCCGATATATTCACCAATTATTCCGATTCCCATAAGCTGAATTCCACCTAAGAACCAAATTGAGACCATTAATGACGGCCAACCAATAATTGTATTTCCTAAAATATGCTGTGCAACTGTATAGCCTCCAGCAATTAAACTAAAGATTATTGATAAAAATCCTAGCAATGTAACGAATCTTATTGGAGCTATACTAAAAGAAGTAATTCCATCAAATGCAAATGAAATCATCTTTTTTAATGGGTATTTAGATTCGCCAGCTAATCTTTCCTTACGATCATAGTAGACCTTTGTAGATGGGAAACCTACAAGTGGAACTAGTCCTCTTAGGAAAACATTAATCTCTTTATATTTGAATAACTCATCTAATGCTCGTTTACTCATCAACCTAAAATCTGCATGATTCGGCACTAAATTAATCCCTATTTTACTCATAAATCGATAAAATCCAAGCGCAGTTGAACGCTTAAAAAAAGTATCTGTTTCTCTACTATCTCTTACGCCGTAAACGATATCGTAACCATCTAAATATTCTTCTACAAATGTACGAATGACATTAATATCATCTTGTAAATCGGCATCAATAGAAACAACACAATCTGAATGCTTGTTAGCAATTTCAAGACCTGCAATAAGCGCATTCTGATGCCCTACGTTTTTTGAAAGCTTTAATCCTTTAACATAATAATTTTCATTACTTTCATTTTCGATTAATTTCCATGTTTGATCTTTACTTCCATCATCTACAAATAGAATTTTACTATCATCTGAAATCAAATGGTCATCTATTAAATCTTCTAATACGAGAGAAAGTTGATTAGAAGTTTCCTTAAAAACTTCCTCCTCATTGTAACAAGGAACAACTATTGTTAATAAAGGTCTTTTCATATATATTATTCCTTCCATTTCAACCGTTATTTTACCTCATATAAATAAATTCGCCATGCTGAATTTTTATTATCAAAGGTTTTTTTCAATACTAAGTCATTACTTTTTGCATTATCTATTGGCACTGCAGAAAAGATATATTGCCCACCCATTTTCTTAAACACACTCATATTTAGCTGCAGATGATGAATTCTTACGTTCGAGTTCTTTTTGAATTCATAATTTTTCCCTAATTCCGCTACAAAAATATAGCATCTTCCACCCCAATGATCGAAGTAATTTTCAAGTAAGGGACTTTTCTTAAGTTCTGGAGCTATAATTTTTCTAAATTGATGCTTATACTTTAAAGAATAAAAATTATTATAAGTATCAAGTGTGTAAAAACCGTTATATTGTGCAATCGCTGGATGAATCCCAATACTTGCAACTCGGTAACTATTTTTCGGTTTACCAATGTATTTTGCAATTTCTGTAAATTGATTAACTGCATAAAATTGTTTATATGACGGCTTACCAGCTACTCGATATACGATTTCATCATTTGCACAAAACATAACAAGAACTTGAACAACGAGACATATTTTTACAAACTTCTGCCATCCTTTTCCTTTTAACCATAAAAGATAGCCACCAACTGCAAACATCATATAAATAATTAATGGCCTTAAAAAATGGAATCTAGCAAAATTAAATGTGTTTAATAGTTGATAATGGTCTTTTAACGGCTTCCATCCTTTATAAAACCAAAATGCATACCAAACGGAAAGTAAAAAGTTTAAGATAAATAAATAATAAAATCTTCGCTCAGTTAGATTTCTCTTTTTATTTTTTATTGTCCAAAACGTTATAAACGATAACGGTACGATGACTAGAGTGTGAAGAGTCAAAACATGAGTATGCCCTAAAAAATAGTTCTTGAATACTAATCGAACCGTATGCCAAAAACCTAAAGTTGAGCTTACAAACTCATTTCTACTAGTAGGTTCAGTTGGAAAAACCAATGAATAAACAAGACGATACTCGATCCCTAAATATATTAACGTCATTAATAAAATACTTAAAAAGAAAACTAAATTCGGTTTCTTTTTGACAATTACGTCCCTTAGCCATAAAAAGCCCATAAATGTTAAAAAGAAAAAGAATCCTAATACAAAACTAGAATAGAATGGTAATAAAATTAAAGTAATCCAGTCTTTCCAATTGTGTTTGCCGCTTCTTATATTCAAAAATGCCCAAAGTGCTAATGGCATCCCTAATGTACTTAACATTCCTGATGGCCAAAATGGAGTTAGTGCAAACGCAAGCGAAACCCATACTCTAATCATGTAGTTTTCTTTTAATGTTATAAAATGTTTTTTTAATAACAAATACATACCCAAAAATGCAAAAACTCTAGTGATTGCTTGGGCAAATGAGTAAGCTAGCATTGGTGGAAATATATTATTTAGCCACTGAATCCCACTAAATTCTGTTCCATATGCATTTCTTGGTAATCCATTAATGATTTGTGGGATTGTAGAATTTAACCCACCAAATAATTCACCAGAATTTCTAAGTGTTTTATACCATGCTATATTTGAATCCAGATTATCATGAACTCTTATATGAGCGTTTTCTCCTAAAATGAATAAAGGAGAAAGATAGATCAGCATTAAAATGAATGCTAATACTAAATGTTTTTTTTCTTGACTCCAATTCGAATAAAATTTCATATTTGTTACACCACTTTACAATTACTTATTTCATTTTTAGTTATTTAACTTTCACTCGAAAAATTAACTGTCAATTTAAATCTTACTTTTATAAAGGCAACTACTATTCAATAATCCTATAAAAATGAAACGAAAAAATTTAAGACCATTTAATAATAAAACTCTAATATGAAATTCTCATGAAAATTAAGATAAAATTTCATTTAAATTTTTATTTTTCTTCGTAAAAATGTAAAAAATATTAATTTTTTAATAGTTTGTATCATAACAATTTGACAAAGTTAACTTTCAATATAGTTAAATACGTTTACTAGGAAAACATTAAATTTAAAACCTTGAGGTGTTATTATGCTTATTTTTGTAGATGAAGATAAAAAACAGTTTCATCTTACAAATGGAAAAATAAGTTATTTGTTTTATGTAATGAGAAACGGTCATCTAGGGTCATTATATTTTGGAAAGGCTATTGATATTCATTCTGATTTTTCTCAAATTCTAAATGATCATACCCCGACAACCTACACTTCTTATTATTCTGGTGACCGATCATTTAGTCTTGAAACGTTAAGACAGGAATACCCAGTCTATGGATCTTCTGATTATCGGGAACCTGCACTTAGTATCCGTCAGCTTAATGGAAGCCATATTTCAAATTTCATTTATAAATACTATTCAATAACAAAAGGAAAACCCCTTTTACAAAGTTTACCAGCTACTTATACAGAAAATGAAGAAGATGCAGAAACCATTCAAATTGTCTTAGAAGATTCAATCCTTCATGCCGAACTTATATTATCCTATACAATTTTTAAAAATTTATCTGTCATTACTAGAAGTGCGTATATTTATAATCAATCGTTGCATCCATTTTATTTAGAACGATTTATGAGTGCATCCATTGATTTTCCTGACAAAGAATTCACAATGATTCAATTAAGTGGTACTTGGGCAAGAGAACGACATATAAAGGAACGAACTTTAGAACAAGGTACCCAAAGTATCTCTAGTATACGCGGGTCGAGTTCACATCAGCATAATCCATTTATTGCTCTTAAAAGAAAAGAAACAACAGAAACGCAAGGTGAGGTATATAGTTTTAATTTCATTTATAGTTCAAATTTTTTAGCCAATATAGAAGTCGATCAATATGATACAACAAGGGTATTAATGGGAATCCACCCATTTCGATTTACATGGAAACTATCTGAAAATGAACACTTCCAGTCACCTGAGGTCGTCATGGTATATTCTGAAAATGGTTTAAGCGGAATGAGTCAAACTTATCATGATCTATATCGTAACCATTTAATAAGAGGAAAATGGAAAAATGCTGATCGACCAATTTTAATTAATAATTGGGAAGCTACTTATTTCAATTTTAATGAAGAAATTCTTCTTAATTTAGCTAAAGATGCAAAGGAATTAGGAATTGAATTATTTGTCCTTGATGACGGATGGTTTGGGAAAAGGAATAATGCTTCTACCTCTTTAGGTGATTGGTATCCAAATTTTGCGAAATTCCCTAATGGTTTTAAAAATTTTGCACAAAAAATTAATGACCTAGGGTTAAAATTTGGACTTTGGTTTGAGCCAGAAATGGTAAGTGCAAATAGTAATTTGTTCAAAAATCATTCTGATTGGATCATTAGTACACCAAATCGCCCAATTACACTAGGAAGAAATCAATTTGTATTAGACTTCTCAAAGAAAGATGTCATCGAGGAAATCTTTCTTAAAATGGCCAGCATTATACGAGAAACAAATTTAGAATATATAAAATGGGATATGAATCGATATATTACAGAAGCTTATTCAAGTTCACTAAATTCCGATCAACAAGATGAATTTTTCCATCGCTATATTTTAGGGGTTTATGATTTATTCGAACGATTAATCACTGAATTTCCAAATGTCTTATTCGAATCATGCGCTGGTGGTGGAGGACGATTTGATCCTGGTTTACTTTATTATGCCCCACAAGCTTGGGCTAGTGATAATACCGATCCAATCGAACGAATTAAAATACAGTATGGTACATCACTCCCCTATCCAATTTCAAGTATCGGTTCTCATATATCCGCATCGCCTAATCATCAAACTCAACGTTATACCCCATTATCAACGAGAGCAAATGTCGCCTTGTTCGGAACATTTGGTTACGAATTGAATCTATCTGTTCTTTCCAAAGCAGAAAAATTTGAAATTACAAATCAAATTCTATTTTATAAAGAACATCAATCATTAATCAGAAATGGTGATTTTTATCGTTTAATTAATCCGTTTAAAGGAAATGAAGCTGCTTGGATGATAGTTAGTAAAGACAAAAGCGAATCAATTATAGGCTGGTATAAAATACTTGCAACTCCAAATCCACCTAAGTTTCCAAAATTAAAATTGGTCGGATTAGATCCAAATCTCAACTATTTAATAAGTGGCCAAAATCAAACTTTTTTTGGAAGTGAATTAATGTACAATGGTATTCCGCTATCACCTGAATTCAACGGTCCTAACAAAAAGACTGCTAAACGATTCGGTGATTTCCAATCTGTGATTATATATTTAGTCAGTATTTAATAGAGTTGGCCAAAAAGAATCTTCACCGTGAAGATTCTTTTTGTTTAAAAAATGTAAGCTAAAGATCCGTCAGATCAATGTTCTATTAAAAGATTAAGGTGCTCTAAAAAATTTTTAATAAAATTGCCTGCATTTTCATTTTCCTTTCATAATTATTTGTGAATATATAAATGTAATTAAATAGATCAAATGAAAGGAATTTAATGATGGAGGAAAATAAAATTAATCTGAAAGCATTGCTTAACAAAGTACCTGAAGTAACAATTTATTTCTGGATTATCAAAATTTTATGTACAACTGTAGGAGAAACATTTGCTGATTTCCTGAATTTTAACCTTGGTTTAGGATTAGGGCTAACTACGATTATCATGGGCGTTGCATTTTTTATCTCACTATTTTTTCAGTTCAAAGCAAACAAATATTCTCCAAGTATTTATTGGATAACTGTTGTTCTAATCAGTGTATTTGGAACATTGGTAACTGACAACTTGACTGACGCAATGGGAGTACCTCTTGAGACAAGTACAATTGTTTTCTCCGTATTACTAGGATTAACGTTCCTATTTTGGTATCTTAGTGAAAAAACACTCTCTATTCATTCAATTTTCACAAGAAAAAGAGAAGTTTTCTATTGGCTTGCCATTCTTTTCACTTTTGCACTAGGAACTGCTGTTGGAGATTTATATTCAGAACAACTTGGGTTAGGGTACTTTAATACAGGATTAACAGTAATTATTGTTATTCTTTGCGTCTTTTTAGCCTGGAAGTTTTTGAAACTTGATGGGATGTTAGCTTTTTGGATTGCATATATTCTAACTCGCCCACTTGGAGCATCTTTAGGGGATTACTTGTCCCAATCAAAAGTGAATGGTGGATTAGGGCTAGGTACTACAAGTACAAGTATTATCTTTCTAGTCGCAATTTTAGCAATCATCGTTTTCCTTGCTGTTACAAAAATTGATATTTCAGCAAAAGATGAAACCACAAAAACAAACAAAGTAACCGATCGTAAGAAAAATATAATGACACAAACTATTTTGGTACTATTTATTTTCTTAGCAGTTGGTATTGGAGGCTATGTTAAATTATCATCAAAAGCCGCAACTACTGAAACAACATTATCAGGCCAATTATCAGATTTTGTTACGATAGAAAATAATCTACTAACTGAAGTGAATACAAAGAACTTTACTACAGCTAAAAAAGATGCTGACAATTTGGAACATCAATGGGATCTATCAGAGGCTAAACTTAGAAAAATAGATGGAACCACATGGACTAAAATTGATGGCACGATCGATGTAGTATTAGCAACTGTTCGTACAACGAATCCAGATGCTAGCAAATGTAAAACTGTAATCAATCATTCGCTTAGTGTAATAGACGCTGCGAATAAATAAAAATCGTTTACGAAATTGGAGCAGAAATTTAAAAATTTAGTTTTTTATTAAAGTCTCTCCTCTTTCCATAAACATAATGATTAAGACACTAGTTTTTGAAGATCAACTTCAAAAGCTAGTGTCTTAATTTTTTTAAAAACCCCTTTTTCTTCTTCGTTTCTCATAATAGTCAGCATTCGACTTCTAGTTTATTTTCTCCGTTCATTTAAAGATATTAGATATTTAAACGTTTTCTAGAATTGTACGACAATTTACTTTAACAAGGATTTAATTAAATAGAATAGAAATATATATAGATTAGATATTTATTAAAACGTACTTAACGGGAAATTAATAATACTCCATCAAATAGGAGGAATGTGGCTTGAAGAAAAAATGGATAATTTCAGCATTGATAGTTCTCTCTTTATTTGGTTGTAACAATACGAAAAACGGTACTTTAAATACATCTAATTTAAAGAAAGTTGAACAATCAAAAGGAAATATCACTGAGGAACAATTAAAAACCTTACCAGTGAGGTATGAAGCGTCCTCATTAAAAGAAGGGTTAGATTCACTTCCTTTTAACGTAAAAATTCCGAATGATATTCCATTTGATGCTATGCCTTTTCGAATTTCTACAATTGATGATATTAAACACGATAGAAAAAAATTGAGAGTTGGTTTTACAACATTTTCAAAAGAAAAAGACGAAATGATTATCTTAACGATTACCGTTCACAATTTTGAAGTGGAGTATAATGGTACCAGCGAGGAGGTTAAACTGTCAGGTGGAGTAATCGGTCACTATTATGGAAATTCGCTCACATTTGAAAAAAATGGTATTTATTACGAAATCGGATACAATAACAAGAATATATCATCTGAACAACATAGGAAAGACATGATCAAAATCGCAAACCAAATGCTATAAATTTTTAAATAGCAAAATAAGACCCATATTATAAAACAAGTTGTTTAACTAACATATGGGATTGGTTGAAGGATTAAAAGTTTTAAAAATAGGTGAAAACAATTGAAACTAAAGACATTTTATACGTTTATTTTATTACCATTAATCACACTGGGAGTAATTTACTTAAGGATAAAACATAAAATTACTACTAGTACATTCGGGTTAATTGGTCTATTTCTTGCAATTATTGGATATGTACGTATTCAATTTTTTGAAACTATGAAAACTGAAGAAAGACCAAACACTGACTTAGAAGACCATTTAAATCCTATCAAAAATAGGAAATATTATGTTGGTGGATTAGTAATGGTTTTAGGCGTTTTTTACTTTTTAATTTTGATTTTTAGCACTTTTGGGGAATTTAAAAATTAAATCAACTAGTTTTATGTAAAAGAAGTAGATTTCCATCTACTTCTTTTTTAATTCGCTTTCTTATATAATTGATTCTTATTTATCAACTCCAAACTTAATATAGTTATAAGTTAGAAATGTAAGATAATAATTTTTGAAATACATCCACATCATTTGTGATTAGGAAAACTGGAAGGAACATCAGTGTAATTACTGGAAGGAGATTAGCAATGAAAAGGAAGATAAATAATCTTTTTATGAATTTCATTGCTATGGAGTGTGATAAGATTTAATATGATTCAGCCTCAATAATGTTACCTCTCCACTTGCAGCTACTAATTCAATTACTCCTTCCTCCACTTTTTTGAGCAAACCAATTTTCATTGGATCAAGTCCGCCATCAAAAACGACAAATTTTCCTTGTTCTTTTTTTAATTGTGATTCAATTAAACGTGAAAATGGCATATTGGATGGATTTACTGGTAATATTTCGATTTCTGCGTTGTAGGGATTTGCATTATGGTTGTATGGTGTTAGCCATTTTAAATGAGATAACGAGATATATAACATTTTAAAAACTGGTGAATAAAACACGATATAGTCACTTAATACGTTTGTAATATATCCATGAAATGTGATGTTTCCAGTTACATAAATTTCTGCAAAAATTCCTTTTGCATTCATTAATATTTTTCGATAAGATACTGTGCCTATGTCTTCAGCAATTGAAGGGTTAACTGGATGATCGATCTTATCTTTAAAGTTGTTACTAAGATTAACCCTGTGGACATGAAACCATGGAATATAATAATATTTCTGACCGTTATATAAAACTAATACGTCTTTTCCATAATCAGTTAGAATGCCTTCAAAATAATTCTCTCCTGATAATTGGACATAAACTTTTTCACCAAGCAATGATTGTACATTACTCAATTATATTTCCTCCTTTATTCTTTAAATTAAGCAAATACTAATTGCACCCAATAATATAGTAGAAACAGCGAAACAATTGTTGTTAATGGGATTACGATTATTGATACATTTAGATAATCCTTCCATTTTACTTTAATATTATTTTGTTTTAATATGTGCATCCATATTAGAGATGCTAAAGTACCTACTGGAAGTAATAATGAACCAATATCACTACCGATTATATTAGCTAGATAAATAGTCTTTAACGTTATTGGATCAAGACCCATTTCTGTCAGTGTAATCGTTCCAACCATCAGTGCTGGATGATTATTAAACAAATTCGATAGGATTGATACTAGTCCACCCATAATAAAACTTGCTTGTAATAATCCTTGATTTACGATTGGTTCACAGAATTTTACTAAGGCTTCAGTTAAACCAGCATTATGCAGTCCGTAAATAATCACATACATCGAAAATGCAAAGACTAAAATATGCCAAGGTGTCTTCTTTAAAATATCTACAGGGCTTGTCCGTAAGTGATACCATCTCCAAGCCAATAAGACGAGTGAACCTAAAACTGCTACATATTGAATCGGTATTCCCATAAATGAAGCGACGAATAATAAGCAACGCATTAGGAATACAAATCCTAATACCTTTAACATAAATTTTGTTCTTTTTTGTTTTGTTTCTACTGACATTTTTCCTTTTAAAGGATGAAAGTTTTTAATAAAAAAAGACTCTTCAATATCATCGGTAGACACTGGTAATCGTTTTGGTAATTTATTTCTTAATACCATGTACATTAGCCATGACATAAAAAGTAATCCTGTACTTGCAGGGACAAACATCATAGCTGTGTGCATATAGAGAGTCATATGAACAATTTTTAAAGCGATTAAGTTTACGATATTACTTACACCAATCGGAGCACTTGAAGCTGTAGCAATTAATGCGCCACTGAGAAGATATGGGATTTGTTGATGTGGTTTTAATCGTAGGTTTTTTAATAGAAGAATTAAAATCGGAGTTGTTATTAAGATACTGCCGTCATTATTGAAGAGTAATGTCATTAAAAAGCAAAGTAGCTGGATATACCAATATAATCTGCGCCCTGACCCTTTTGCTAAACTTGCAAGCCTAGCTGCAGACCAATGGAAAAATCCAAAGCTTTCTAAAATAATCGCCATGACAATCGTTGCAATGATGGTAATCGATGCTTCACCAATTTTGTGTACAATATCGATTAAATTACTTTTTGTCACAATCCCAGTTAGTAAAATGATGACTGCCCCAATTGCAGCAGGCCATGCTTCATTTATTCCTTTTGGTCTCCAAAAAATGATTGCCATTGTTAAAAGAAATACACTAGCACTCATTAGAATTTCAAAATTCAATAAAACTCACCTTCTTTTAAAATATTTTTCAATAGAACTTGTCCATTTGTTATATTATTATTCAAATATAACATTCATGTTTTAGGTTATTTCATTAAATTATGAAAGATAGTTGTTTTACCTATATAATTCAAATGTCCCGTAAAGATAAATGACTATCGTGGCATTTGTCCAATGTAATTGGGAGATTATCCGCTTTTACTATATAAATGAAAATAAAAAAGAGAAGCTCTCAATAAAGAGCTTCTCAGAATGTTTAAATATATATTAGTCAATAGTTAAAATGTTACTAATTGTTGGAAGAACAAATTCTTCATAAAAGAATTCTTATATTCAAAACTTTGCTAATACATTTTCAATATCTTTCCATTCGTAAACTAGAAGATTCAATTCTTTCCCTGCCATATTTATCTTTTCAGATTTCAATAACTCAGCCCCATAATACTCGTAAAAATATCGGGTTTTATTGTCTTCTAACACTTCAACGAATACACTATTAAAATTTAATTCTTTAAATTGATTAAAAAGTTGCTTTAATAATTGTTTTCCAATTCCTGTTCCTTGATATTCTTCAAGTAGATAAATAGAAGTTAAGTCACCCGAATGTTCAACTTTATTCTTTTCTCTTTTACCGCATGTCCCAAAACCAATAATTTCTCCCTCATTATTTTCTGCTACATAAATAAAATTTCTTTTATTAGAAAAATTTTGATTCCATATATCAGTTCTTTGATCATATGATAGGCTTTGTAAAAAATGATCTGGTATTATGTTTCTATAAGTAGTTCTCCAACTATCGACGTGTACCTTAGCTATTCCTTTTGCATCATTTAGATTAGCTTTTCTAATATTCATTTAATCCACCTCAAACTTTAGAATTAAATATATATATTTCAGTTAACACTTGGATAGTCCTTCTATTATTCCATATTCCTCCAGTTCGCACAAAAATAGACTACCTAAGTAGTCTACCGCCGTTCTGTTAACTTTTGCTAGATTTTATAGATTGCTTCATCTACTAATTATTACATCTATCGTGAGGAACATGGATTAAAAATTTAAAATGTGTACATTCATTGGTAATCTATCTGTTTTTTTCAGCTTTAGAAAGCCATTAAATGATTTTCATTTATTCCATTGGTACTCAATAAGGGAGAGTACCGTTATGATAGCGATTGTGAGCACAATTGCAAGTGCTACTGATTTACCACTTGTACCACCAACACGTTCATATTCGGCGTTTTTTTCTTGTGCTGAAATTGATGTTCTTTTAATTGCATCAATTTTCTTCGCAGCATGAGCGAAATACATCGCGTTGCCGTACATTCCGAGGAGAACACTGATGATTAAATTCACAAAGCGGTCTAATGCACTCACCTGGCTAAACAATAAATCGGACAGGATATAATAAGCAAAATAAATACTGACCCATCCCCACATCTTACGGTACGCCATCCAGTACACACCTAAAAAGAAACTTGCCCAGTTCCAACTCAATTGTTTGTGTTCCCGTGCGTAATCATAGTCAGATTGCGAAAAAATTCTTAAACGATTTGCGTACACATTCGCATTGTTGCCTGCAAACTGCCAAAATCGTTCGACATCATTTGTGTCTATATTGTTACTTGTTTGATCTTGTTCTGACATAGATATTTCTCCCTTCTCTAATTAATAGTATGACAGACAAAATTGTTTATGAAAATAGTTTTTTGAATTATCTGAATATTACTTACTTCCATCGAGGCATTCGAAATTTGAGTCTAAAACGTTTGGGTATTTATTTTGGATTCAAAACAAAAAAAGATCTTCGAATTTGAAGATCTTCTTTATAGACTATTTTATTGAGCTGGTATAGTTGAAATCTGCCATGTAACACCAAATTTATCTACTACTTGTCCGTATAAGGGACTCCAAAAAGTTTCGTGTAGTGATATGATGACTTTCCCACCATCTTGTAATTTGCCGAATACTTCTTTCGTTGTTTCGACGTCAGTAATTGATAGTGCTAAAGAGGTTTGATCGCCAATTTGATAAGGTAGACCTGTAAATGTGTCAGAGATCATTAAATCTGTTGAACCAACTTTGAGATGTGCATGTAAAATGCGGTTTTTCTCTTCGTCAGTTAGATTTGTATTTTCTTCCCCAGGCATGTCTCCAAATCTTTGAAGCACAAGGGTCTTTGTATTGAATGCATGTTCATAAAATGAAACAGCTTCCTGTCCATTTCCATTCAATATTAAATAAGGGCTGATACCTAAAATCATAAGAAACACCTCTTTTAAAATTTTGAACTAACCTCTACATAGAGTTTCCATTTCTATATTTTCTACTTTAAGTCCTTAATTCCTTTAAATTTTAAAGTGGGTTATTTTAGTCTTGGTTTAATGCCTCACTGAGTTTTAAATGCTAGAAATTAACTATCCTTTACACTTCCATTTACTCTGATACACCTTTAACAGAAAGGATTTCGCTTTGATTCGCAAATAAATATAGTTATATCCTATTAGAATTTATTCTAATGGGATTCTTTATTTTTTTTATTATATATTCCTCGAAACTTAAGAAATGAAACAATTCTCCAAGGGATAATATATGCGATTGCTATAGTTATAAACAGTGCTGCCACAGTCTCTGCGCCAAGATTCTTTAAATAATCGCGGAGTACAAACCGGATAATAAAGATCATTACAAAGAAGACGATGAAACTTTTATTCTTTGTAGCGTATATATGTTGATCGGATCGGAGCTCATAGTTAGTCGTCCAAATAAGTGGAATAGATAAAATAAATCCAAATAATAGTGCACAAATCCATTCCCAGAAAGCAGCATGAACCGCTGGATTCAAAATAATGGGAATACTAGGTATCAGTATATAGAATATTGGGAGGAGTAGACGAACTCCATTTCCTTTAATTGGGCGATACATCGCTCTCGTTCTACGCCATAAAACTAATGCAGCAATCACAATAACAATCATGTAAAAAGAAGAAGCATTCATAAATTCACTCCCATAATTTAACTTTAAACATTTATGTATATTCTTTAGTTAACTAGTTAAGAAGTATAAAAGAAATAGATGAATTACTAATGGTAATTTATAAAAAACTCATTGAATAGTTGTTCACTAGGAGATTTCTCCATTTTTATCTCTCAACTACTACTTCTATTGTTTTAGTATAAAATTAATTTTTTAATCCTTTAGCGAATTTATCTACTATAATATTGATTAGCGAATTTTTATCTTTTCTCTATTTCTTCTTTTTAACCAATAAAAAAACCCCAACACAAATAGCGTCAAGGGGTAAGATTTCTCATTCATTATTTAAGAAAATCTATTGCTGCTCTTTCGATTTCCAAACCATTAATGTAACGTTCCATAAATAACTCAAATCCTTCTACATCTTTTGGATCAGGAGATATTGATTTCCCTACTTTTTCTATAAATACTTGCTGGTTTAAATATTCTTCCAATAATTCGTTGCCTGATTTGTTGAGCATATAAGATGCTAGCAGTGCAATCCCCCATGCTCCTCCCTCTCCTGCTGTTTCCATTACCGATACTGGAACATTAAGAGCGGCGGCCATGATGTTTTGTCCTACACCTTCCGTTTTAAACAAACCACCGTGACCTAGTATTTCATCTAGTTTCACTTCTTCTTGTTTGAGAAGAATATCCATCCCAATCTTCAGTGCACCTAAGGCTGTATATAGATGAACACGCATGAAATTAGCCAGATTGAAATTGCTATTTGAAGAACGTACAAACAATGGACGCCCCTCTTCGAAGTGAGTCATATGTTCACCGGAAAGGTAACCATAAGCAAGTAAACCGCCACAATCCGGATCTCCTTGAAGAGCTAAGTTATAGAGAATTTCATATAATTTATTTCCATCAACTTCCATCCCTATTACTTTTGAGAATTCATCAAACAGGCTGGTCCATGCATTTAAATCTGAAGTGCAGTTATTAGAATGAGCCATGGCTACCAAATTACCACTAGGTGTCGTGACTAGGTCAATTTCAGGATATACTTTGGACAACTCCTTTTCTAATACTACCATTGCAAATACAGAAGTTCCCGCTGATACATTACCGGTTCGCTTAGCTACACTGTTTGTTGCGACCATACCAGTACCTGCATCACCTTCTGGCGGACAAAATGGAATACCAGGCTGAAGTTCTCCAGTAACATCTAGAAGCTTTGCACCTTCTTTTGTAAGATAACCTGCATATTCGCCTGCCACCAACACCTTGGGCAGAATCTCTTCTAGTTTCCAAGGTAAATTATGTGCTGTAATCAAATCATTGAATTGATCAATCATTTTTTGATTATAGTTTCTAGTATTCAAGTCAATTGGAAATACACCTGAAGCTTCACCAATTCCTAGCACTTTCTGTCCTGTCAATTTCCAATGGATATAACCAGCAAGAGTAGTCTGAAAGGTAATATCTGCTAAATGTTCTTCCTGATTCAAAATTGCTTGATATAGATGTGCGATACTCCAGCGCTGAGGAATTTGAAAGTTAAATAACTCTGTTAGCACTTTTGACGCATGTTCGGTAATATTGTTACGCCAAGTACGAAATGGTACTAAAAGTTCTGCATCTTGGTCAGACGCCATATATCCATGCATCATTCCACTAAAGCCAATAGCTTCTACTTTTTGTAAGGAGACTCCGAATTGGCTTTTTACTTCATCAACCAACTTTTTATAGCTGTTTTGTAAACCCTTCCAAATATCCTCTTCACTATAGGTCCATATATTGTTGATATAACTATTTTCCCAATCATGACTACCCGAAGCAATCGGTACATGATCTTCTCCAATGAGCACTGCCTTAATTCGAGTTGAACCAAGTTCTATTCCAAGAACTGTTTTACCACTTTGAATGGCGTCTCTTCGATCGAGACTCATCTTACTCACCTCAAGCCCTAGAATTTATGCAAATCTATTAATCTATCTGTAAATAACATCGTTCCAACGTAATTCATTATTGAATGCCTCTGTTTTAGTATCTTTGTTAATTACAACCATCTCTATTCCAGTAAGTTCAGCGAAATCTCTCAGCTGTTCAGTCGTTACTTTGAAAGAAAAGCTAGTATGGTGCGCTCCTCCGGCTTGAATCCAATTTTCAACCGCTTGATTTAAGCTGGGTTCGGTTTTCCATAACACTCTTGCAACTGGAAGATTTGGCATCTCTATTTCTGGTTGAACTGCTTCAACCTCATTAACTAGTAATCGAAAGCGATGTCCAAGGTCAATGATCGTTGCATTTAATGCGCTACCGCCTCTCCCATCAAATACAATTCGAGCTGGATCTTCTTTGCCACCAATTCCAAGTGGATGGACCTCAATTTTTGGACGAGTTGCTGAGATTGAAGGGCAGACTTCAAGCATATGCGCACCAAGAACCATTTCATTTCCCGGTTCAAAATGATAGGTGTAGTCTTCCATAAATGATGTCCCTTCATTTCCTGCTATAATTTTCATCAATCTTACAAGTGCTGCCGTCTTCCAGTCACCTTCACCTGCAAAACCGTATCCTTGTTCCATCAAACGTTGAACAGCAAGACCTGGAAGTTGTTTCATGCCATGCAAGTCTTCAAAAGTTGTCGTAAATGCAGTATATCCGCCTTCTGCAAGAAAATTCTTCATCCCTAGTTCAATTCTAGCTTGATAACGGATTGACTCTCGGATTGGACTATCGCTCAGCCCTTCAGGCGTAATGTCATATTGCTGCTCATATTCAGCCATTATCTGGTCAATTTCATGTTCGGTTACATCATTCATTCGCTGAACGAGGTCTCCCACTCCGTATCCATTCACAGTCCAGCCAAGCTTGATTTGTGCTTCAATCTTATCACCCTCGGTTACTGCAACTTGACGCATATTATCACCAAATCTTGCAATTTTAAGATTTTTACTTTCCTCAAATCCTGCTGCAGTTCTCATCCAGCTGCCAATTCGTTCTCTTACTGTTGGATTCTCCCAATGGCCCATAATAACTTTACGCTTAATTTTCATGCGAGCTGTGATAAAACCATGTTCGCGGTCTCCATGCGCGGCCTGATTCAAGTTCATGAAATCCATATCAATTGTATCCCATGGTATATCTCTATTAAATTGCGTGGCTAAGTGTAGATATGGCTTTTGAAGTGAAGAAAGACCCGCAATCCACATTTTAGATGGTGAAAAAGTGTGCATCCACGTAATGATTCCAGCACAATTTTGATCAGCATTTGCTTCTAACATTAATTTACGGATTGATTCTGAATCTTTTAATACTGTTTTAAAAAGTACTTTATATTGGATACGAGAATCATCGTCCAGCCCATTTACTATCGCTTTAGAATTCTCCTCCACTTGACGAAGTACATCTTCTCCATACAATAATTGACTTCCAGTTACAAACCAAAATTCATAGTTTTTTGTAGATAACAATGTAAATCCTCCTAAGTAAATAAAAGATCGTAATCTAAAAAAATAGGTTAAGTTAAACTAAACTCCTCTGCATTACTTTTGGCCATAATAGGCATTTGCACCATGCTTACGAAGATAATGCTTATCAAGAAGAAATTGGTCAATCGCCTTTATTTGAGGGTTCAGTATATAAGTATTTAACGCCATTTTTGCTACTTCTTCTAAAACCACGGCATTATGTACCGCTTCGTAAGCATTTTTTCCCCAACTAAATGGAGCGTGACCAGATAGTAAAATACCTGGTACTGCCACAGGGTCAAGCCCTTCTTTTTTGAAGGTTTCAATAATAACGTTTCCTGTTTCACGCTCATATCCACGGTCAATTTCCTCCCTTGTCAACGTACGAGAACATGGAATATCTCCATAGAAATAATCCGCATGCGTTGTACCAAGTGCAGGAATTTTCCTCCCTGCTTGGGCCCAACTTGTAGCCGCCGGAGAGTGAGTATGCACAATTCCACCTATTTGAGGAAATGCACGGTATAAGGCAAGATGAGTTGGTGTGTCAGAAGAAGGTCTTAAGGATCCTTCAACTATATTTCCGTATAAATCTAAGACAACAAGATCATCTATTTGTAGCTCGTCATATGGTACACCACTGGGTTTAATGACAACCAACCCTGTTTCATGATCAATTCCACTCACATTTCCCCAAGTAAAAGTGACTAAACCATGTTTTGGAAGCTGAAGATTCGCTTCCAAAACATCTTTTTTTAATCTTTCTAACATGATGTCTCCTCCTTTGGATTAGGCAAATTTCGCCACAATCAAAGTGATTTTAAAGACGGGAGTTTCAGATTTACTTACTAGATTGAAATTTTCATATCTACTTAATATAGAACTCAAGTTCAGCAACATTGCCATACCCGCCATCCGGGCTTACATATCGAATATAGCGATAAGCTGTTTCGCCTGATAATTTTGCTACATTCCATCCAAGCTCAGGTGTTGAAGAAATCGTGTATAGATCAACAAATCCTTCAGTCGGTGATATGTTTGAGCCTTGAATTTTTCCTCCTACCATTCTTCCTGTATAGCCTGCACGCGGATAGTAACGTATTTCTTTTACCACACTTTGATTACCTGATCCTAAGTCAATTCCTGTATAGCCACCATTTGCTTGACTAAAGTCATAGAAAGTATTGATATTTCCATCAAATGCCTTATCATATTCCCCACCTGGTGCCCATGGAGGATTTTTTCCAAATGGTACTCCTGTTACTTGAGCTAGCTGATTTGTAATATTTACGACCATTTCACTTACAACTCCAGATCCATCCGCTGCCGTAGCTACAACTTTCACTTGACCATTTTTACCTACTTTATTTGCAGATAACAATCCATCCGAAGAGATCGTAGCTAATTCAGTTTCTGAACCATTTAAATTAAATACGGACCACTTAACACTCTGCTCAGCATTTGCAGGAATAACCTGTGCTTCCAGTTTCAATGTGCCACGATTTGTCGTAATTGTTTTTTCTCCATTTTTTCCGGTCAAACTAATTTTAGATACATTATCATAAAGATCAATCGAATTAAGGCTGTCCTCAATAGTAACTGAATCTCCGTTACTTTTTCCTAAAGTTATATTCGATGATGAAATATAGGTCGTTAACTTTTCATTTACCTTAGCTTTCATATTGATTTTTACTAGATCACTCACTTGTTTAAAATGTCCTGGTGCGCCTTCTAGTACAATATCCACTACTCCTGGCTCGACTGATTTCTTAGTTGTAACCTTAATTTTGCTACTTAGAGATTCAGCTGAAACAAAATCCATTGTTTCAGAATCATAGTTTAGTTGCATCTTAAATGTGTGAATATTATCTTCTAAATCGTTAAGCGAATAAGTAAGATTAAACGAATTATTTACTTTTACTGAATTCGGTCCTTTTACCGATAATGTCGTTTCAGTTGTTTCTGGTGCTGCAATCTCAATTTTATCAATATTCGGTGCATATTGTTCATAATCCGGTGACTCCGTATCGTTATAGAATCGAATTGTGTTAGTACCTTTTTTAAGATTTACCTCCAAAACAATCGATTTAAATGTTTCCCAACTATACGTACTTCTAAAGTAAGTCTTTTCTCCAGATCCACCATTAACGCTAATGTTTGCATGTCTTTCAACTACGTTTGCATTATAATCATGATTACCTTTTTGTTCATTATTTGCATAGTGAACAATCAACTTATATTTTCCACTTTTTGGAACGACAATATCATTAAACTGAAGATAATTATTGGCACCTTTTCCGATTAAACCAACATATTTATTCCCTGAAGCATATGCGCTTTCTTGTACATTAGCTGTGCCAGCAACAGTATTACTCGTTTTTTCAGCCTCGATAACTTGAATTAATCCCTCAGTATCCTTAGGTGCCGCTTTTACCTCTAGATTATCGATATTTAAATTACCTTTTACATTCTTTAATTCTATTAAGTTAATTCCAGCTTTTAGATAGCGAATTTCTGAATGAGTATTCCAATCATCTTCTGAATTTGTACGTTCTAACTTAATATCCTTCACTTTGTTTCGGTCGACATAGTATTCCACACTGCTGTTTGCACTGTCTGTTGAGTACTTAAAATTCGCCTCATAATATCCATTTTTTTCTACATTCACGACAAACATAACGCCTGAATGATCATCTTTTGAAAAATCAACATAACCAGTGCCACTATATTGATCAAGTTTTGAGTTTACTATTCCATCTGTTTCAGCATATTCCGCCTCGTACAAATCAGCTTTTGGAGCTAAAACCCCTGCAAACTTACCAACTCGTGTAATGTCAATTCGGTCTAGAAGAGCTACTCTCGTTAAAAGTCCATCCTGCATGACGGGCATTCCAGAGAACGTTAGTGTATGTTCACCAGCTTTTAAGTCTAAATATACCTTTTTGATGCCTATAAATTTAAAGCCAATATTAGCTTGATAAACAATTTCGGTTGCATCTCCGTTATCAACCTTAAACGCGTGTTTCGCAGTTTTTCGTCGATCGGCAATCGCTGCTTCAGGGCCTAGTGGACCGTTTCCATAATAAACATCCATTAAATATTTTCCATCTTCAGGTACATTGACTGTAAATTTCACACTGCTATTTTCATCATCAATGCCTCCAACTTGTTTCCCACCAGAAGTAGGCCATTCTATATATGCGCTGCTATTACCTAAATCATATACACTTGCTTTTCCACTAAGCTTTGCATTTTCTGCTTCATAGATTTTTTTCCATGGCTGTTTCGGATAGGTTGTTTTTGCTGTTGCAGGAGTGACAATCGCTTTATATGCAGACATATTGTTCATATTTGAGACAGGAACGATTACTTTACCATCAACAACTGGATAATCTTTTTCTTGTACGACTACTGGATTACCTGCAGCACCATCAAATCCAGTCCAAGCACTTTCCCAAATCGTTACATGTACTGAATTACCAAATTCTTGGTGCTTATTAAATCCTTTTAACACAAGATCAGCACTACCATTAGTACCTCCAAAAACGACTTGAGATTGCTTTTTCGATTGGTCAATTGTTGCAATTCCTTCTAATCCCATTTCGTTAACATTTGGAGGAGTTACTTCAACCGATTGTTTTCCCTTCATTTCCGCGGTCCATTTATAAAGCCACCAAGCTCCATTAACTTGATTATTTCCTACAACCAAGTCATTTAAATTGTCAGCCATATGCCAATATGGAAGTTCTCCATATACTTTACTTCTTTCAAACTTTGCAAGAAATTGCAAAAGTACGCCTTGATTAGATGGATCTCTCGGACGAGCATATTCATTAATATTAATTTCAAGCGGTCCGATTCCTAAGTCTTTTTCGATTGAACGAAAATCATTATATCTGGAGTTCCATCCTGAGAAGAAATTATCTCCTAGTTCATGCCAAGTTACGATATCAGGTAAAACATTATTTTCTTTAGCAAATTTGAAGAAATTACGATAAACAGTGGAGTTATAGCTAGCAAAGTTTGGTCCTGCAATCTTGGCATCTGGATGAAGTGATTTTATTTTCTCAACGACAGTTTTCCAATCTGAGAAAAAACGTGCTTGCGCATCAGCATTCATTCCGCCATACCAAATTTGATCTGGTTCATTGAACGGTACATAAACAAATGTATTTTTATTTGGATTCTCAACAACTTTTTTCACAATCGTCTCGACTTTATTCACATAATCTGGAATACCAGTAAATTCGTATGGCCACTTTTCATAATAATCCTGCAAGTAGATTTGTATTTGTTGACCTCCCGCTTCAAGGAAATAGTCTGAAATCTTTAAAGCATCACCATTTGGATGTTGCAACCCATCTGGGGCTTTTTGAACTGCTGCATTTGGCTTAAGCGGGATAATCGTGTTAATGTCAGGAACATTTGGTTCACTCATACCATATAAGAAACCAGCTCCTCCGTTTAACATCTTTCCAGTTTCTTTCGATAAATCAACTTCTAGCTGTGGGTCTGCTGCTGCAGAGGTCTTTCCCGGTGCAAAGCTAATTCCGCTGCAAATTAAGATTGTACAAAAAAGACAGGTAACGATTTTTTTTAACATTCATTTGTCTCCCTTTTTATTATTTTTACAATCTAGATCTCCACGGTGTAAGAACTTGATGAATTTTTAGTTTTTTTTCTGATTGTTTACTGTAACTTCAAATAGTCTTGCAGCATTCCTTTTAGGGATATTAACTGTTAATGTGCCACTATGTTTGTTCCATTTGTAATCTACTTCACCTTTTGATGGATAAGCTAATTTCACTTCTACATCTTTATTATTTAGATGGTTTAAAGGGATAAGGAATTTTTCCTCACTTGAATCCTGTCTCCAAACGGCTATAAAATTCTTATTTCCGTTTCTTAAGGCAAAGCTCATCCAAGAATCACCAAGATTAGGTAAATCGGTTGGCCAATAAGGGGTACTAGTTGCGATGTATTGACGAATTGTTTTATAGTATTCAATTGCTTCTTTTACTAAAAGAAAGCGTTCTGGACTTATTTCAGCAAGATGTCCGCTTTGATGAATTCTTAGGAGTAAGCTATTTACCATGTTAAAAATTACTTCTTCTTCATCTCCTTCTTTTAACGGATATGACCAAACTGCACACTGTTCGGGTGTTACTAGAGAGGTTGCTGCAGCAGCTATTGCACCATTTTTTAAGTAGTCTGTTTGATCACTGCTAGATTGAAGGCTATGACGGCTTAGTAAACTATAATCCATTCGCATCCCACCGCTACTACAGTTTTCGATTACTAAATCAGGATATTTTGCAAATATTTGATCAAGCCAGCCTAAATAAGCCCGGTTATGCTCAAGTAAACCATCACCCATTGAATCTGCATGATAATCAGTACCCACTCCAGCATTAATGTTATAGTCCATTTTGATGTACCCAACACCATACTCGGCTACTAATCTATTAATTATTCCAGTTGCAAAATCTCTTACCTCAGGATTTCGATAATCTAACTGATACCTAGAATGATCAATCACTCTCTTACCATGTCGCAGAAAAAACCATTCATCTGGAACTTTACTTGCAAGTGGGCAGTTGATTCCCATTACTTCTAGCTCTAACCAAAGTCCAGGTACCATACCCATGCTCCGGATATAATTTAAAACTTCAGTAATTCCATTTGGAAAACGCTCTTTAGAAGGAATCCACTCCCCTACTCCATCCCACCAATAACCATCTGAATACCACCCACAATCGATGCAAAAATATTCGCAACCAGCTTCAGATGCAGCATCAATTAGCGGTAGCAATTTTTCTGTCGTTGGGTCGCCGAATAAGCAATTCATATAGTCATTAAAAATTACTGGTAAATGTTTATTATCATTATTTGGACGACGAATTCTTCTACGATATGTAGTAATTTCTGAAATTGCATTTTCCATCCCCCCACAAATTGCGCCAATTGCAACAGGTACAGAAACAAAGGTTTCGCCAGGAATTAGCTCTTTCCACCACTGATTCTCATTTTCTGTAGGTCCACTTAACTGTAAATAAAGTGAACCCGCTATATCGCTTATTTCCCAATGCCAAGAACCGTGGTGTTCAATTTGCCAAATAAAACCTGTTCCAGTCTCTGTATTTTCTAAAAAAGCCATTGGAACATATTGTGAAGTTGACCACGTTCCAGTACTTGAATAAGATAATCTTTTCATTGAAAATTCATTAACTGTGTATAACCCCAATTCGGTCAATGAGTATTGTTGCCATTGTGCTTCTCCATACCATGTATTATGGGGGATATGTAATCTCATTTTTTCCTCTCTGTTTGCTAACCCCTCTTTATCAATACCTGTATAAGCAAAAGATGAAACATACTCCATACCAACTGGCTCGTTTCCTTTATTAACAACCTCTGTCCACGTTCTTACAATCTGAACACCGTTAAAAAATTGCAAAAATGAATTGACCTCAACATTAGTTATTTCATCAATCATTTCAAACACAATTCTACGGCCGTTTAAATTGCCAGTATCCTTAAAATTTCGTAATTTTAAGCGTCTCCCCGGATTTGTTCCAGTATGTTTTGAACCATGATGATCATTTTGATTTTCACCAGAAAAATGAATTTCAACAAGACGATACTTACTTCTTTTACGATCATCCCAATTTAAATACTCATTTGAAGGAATAGACGAAAAGTGAAGAAATCTAACATCTTTGTCCTCGGTGACCTCAAATGCAAGGAAAATTCCGTTTTCTTCGATTTCGATTATTTTTCCAACTTTTTCTATTACTTCTGACATGTTGAAACCTCCTTATCCTTTAACTGAACCAGCTGTCATACCTTCGATCAAATATCTTTGTAAATAAATGAACATAATGACGATTGGAATTACTGCTAACACAGATGCAGACATGATACTACCCCAATCTGTAGAATATAGCCCTTTAAAAAGTGTGATTCCTGGTGTTAACGTACGATGAGCTTCGTCATTAATGAAAACATAACCAAACATAAACTCATTCCAAGCGTTAACAAACGCAAATAGTGCTGTTGCTACAATACTTGGAATCGAAATCGGAAGGATAATTTGAAAAATTATTCGAACCCTTGAACAGCCATCCATTTCCGCTGCTTCTTCTAACTCATATGGAATAGAATCAAAGAATCCTTTTAACATAAAAGTACATAAAGGAACCATAAACGTTGTATATGCTAGAATCATAGATGCATATGTGTCCAACAAGCCAAACCTTTGCATCAAGATATAAAGTGGTACTAATAATAGAACCCCTGGAATCATCTGAGATAATAGCATCGTTATATTTAGGAATTTAACCCCTTTAAATCTTTGAAACCTACTCAATGCATAGCCTGCAAAGATCGATACCAATATTGATATAAGCGTTGTAGAAATTGCAACTATGAAACTATTTATAAAAAACGTAATAAATTTTGTATTTACAAGCACATTTTGAAAATGTGAAAAAGTAGGATGTTTAATAAAGAAACTAGGATGGGTACTACGTATTTGATCAGTTGGTTTCAAGGACGTAACCAACATCCATAGAAATGGGAACACGCAGAATATCGAGATGACGATTAGTACAACATAGGTTACAATTTTACTGACGAGCATCCTTCTTTTACTCATTAGCATGTCACTATCACTCCTTACATAGATTAAACTCTATTTTTTCTGACATTATAGTAGTAATTGACTACAAAAATAGTAATCATAAATCCGATCATCATCGTTGCCAAAGCTGATGCTGACCCAACATCAAACTGTTTCATTGCATACCGATAGATCATAATTGGGAGGGTTTCAGTCGCATTAAGTGGTCCGCCTTCTGTCATAACCCAAATAAAATCAAAATTTATAGCTGTCCAAATTAGATGTATAAATATTAATACAACTGATACCGGTTTTAATTGTGGCAACACAATTTTAAAAAACCGTTTCATCGCACCTGCTCCGTCAATCGCTGCTGCTTCTAATAATTCTTTAGGAATCGATTGCATTGCAGCTAGTAAACAAATAGTATAGTATGGAAAACTTCTCCAAATATTAACAAAGGTTACTGTTAGCAATGCTGAATTTAATTCACCTAACCAATAGTAAGGTTTATCTAATATCCCAAACTTTGTAAGAAGAAAATTAATAATTCCATAATCAGGGGTTAACATCCAGATCCATGTCGTTCCCGCAATGACAATTGGAACAACCCAAGGTATAATAATTAATCCTCTAAAAATCGCTCTTCCTTTTAACTTTTGATTTAAGGCTACTGCAGAAATTAAACCTAAAATAAACTCACCTGCTACAGAAAGTACAGTCCAGATGGTCGTATTGGAAAGTGCCTTAGTAAAATTTTCATCATGAATAACATTTTTATAATTTTCCAATCCCGAAAAGGAAGTTTTTAAAGTACTAACGAGGTTTTTAAAATGGAAGCTATCCCACACGACATTGATCAGAGGCAATGCAATTAGGGCAAGAAAGAAAAGTATCGCAGGAATTATAAATAAATAAGCTTGAAACATATTCTTCTTTTCTTTGGAAAGTCCCCGTTTCACTTTTACTTGTTTTAATCCAAATTCTTTATTAACTTGCTTAGTTTCTATGTTCAAGAGTATGTACCCCCACTTTCGATACGGATGTTAAACGGATGATTTTAAGTAATAAAAGAGCAAGTATTGCTTGCATGCCTATACAATACTTGCTACTTCTTAAACGAATTTATTTACCGCTAAGTTCGCCTGATTTCTGTAAATCACTATTAATTTGATCTGATAACCATTCTGCAACTTTTTTAGGACTTTGCTTTTGCAATAATGACTTTGCAAGTGCATCCTCCATACTTTTTGTAACGCCACCTAAAGAGATTTCAGGATATGTTACTCCAGTTGAAGCTAAGTCAGTAAAACCTTTACCCCACTGGCTATCGCTGACAACATCTGTACGTGGAGAATTAGTCGGACGAATGTTAGATTGCCATTCTTTTCCTAAGATATAGCTTGCAAATTCCCATGTTTCTTTCGGATGTTTACTGTTTTTGTATAAATATAGAGGGCTAATTTCTAGGAATGTTGCTGGTTTTTCCTTATAAGGAGGAGCTGCTACTTTTACATCTTTCATTTCTTTAGGATTTTCTTTTGCTCGATCTTCAATCCATGGTCCGTTTACGACCATTGCATACTGTCCAAGAGAGAAGTTAGTATCTTCTTCTTCCCATCCCCATGCTTTCGCATTCGCTGGAATTACGCCTTTATCTTGCATTTCTTGATAAAATTTAAAAACGTCTGCCGCTTTTGCTAGTTGATCGGGATTATCTTTCCAAGTATTTTTGAATTTGCCATCATCCATTTTCTCAGCAATCTTAAGATCATTTGAAGCTAAGTATGCAAGTAGCTCTTGAGGCGAACGCACTCCTGCACCTGCTATACCGAATGCTGGTTTACCAGTAGCTTTTTTAATATCACCTGCTACTTTAATTAAATCGTCAAAGGTTTTTGGAGGTTCTTGAACCCCAGCTGCTTTTAACATATCTTCATGGTATAAAAGTGCTCGAATTCCCAAATATTGAGGTAGAGCAGTAACCTTCCCTTCGAATGTTAGGGCTTTCATTACATTCGGATAAATTTTATCTTTATCAGCCCAAGCATTTACATAAGGAGTTAAATCCTGTAAAGCACCCATTTTGTTAAATTCTCCATACCATTCACTTAACCCCCAGCTTAAATCTGGAGCTGCACCACCACTAATTGCTGCTACTAATTTATCGTGAAGAGCATCGAACGTAATAACTTGCGTATTAATCTTAATATTTGGATGCTCATCTTCAAATTTTTGAATTTGCTCTTTCGTTTTTTTCTCTTCTTCAGAACCTGGTGCCCATGAAGCCCAGTACTGCAAAGTCACTTGTTTATTTCCGTTTTTATCAGTCGAAGCTTCTTTCGAATTATTACATCCGGCTAATGTAGTCGAAAAGACGAGTAGTAACATAAATATTATTAAAAAGGACTTTTTCTTCACCACTATAAAATCTCTCCCTAAGATTTTTTATAAAATAATTACAAATTGCAAACTCTCATATTCACTAAAGTAACCACTTTAAGACAAAATACTAGAATGATGGTTAAGAAATAACTAATGCTAAACATTAGAAAACTATGTAACTACTAATCTTTTTCTACATAAAACCACCTCCAATATTGATCATCTTTCAACCACCACTACTTTCTCTGACGATTAATTTTGTTGGAACTGTTACTTTTAAAGGAATATTCCTCCCGTTTATCCGGTCGAGTAATAGCTTCACTCCCGTTTGCCCCATCTCTTTTGTAAATACTTTCACAGTTGTTAATGGTGTGCTCGCAAAACTTGCCAATTCAATATCATCGAAACTAACAATTGCTATATCATTTGGAACTGAAAGATTTGCTTCTTGGAGTGCTTTTAATGCACCAATTGCCATTGGATCACTCGAAATAAAGAAAGCATCAGGCAGCTCCTTTTGTTGGATAGCCTTTTTCATTAACTCATACCCTTGTGACATGGAATATTCCCCAATAAATGTATACTTTTGGTTATATATCCCTCTTTCTTTCATTAGCGTTTCATACGTTGTAAGACGTTTATCTTCAATAACAACTGTCTCATTTTTCAAATATTCAATATCCACTCCACCTATATAACCTATCCGCTTGTATCCTCGCTCAAATAAATGCATCAATGCGGTTTCTGTAGATTTAACAAAATCAATAACAACTGAATCATATAAATCTTCATCTGGAGAATGATGGATATATACCACGTTTTCAATGTTATCGCTAATAGCTTTGAATGCCCTTTCACTAATTTTCCCAACTATTATAATCCCACCTAAATCTTTAAATAGGTGATTTGAACCAATATCATTCCACCTAAACATGAAAGTCGAAGAAATACCTTGGTTCAGCAATTCCTCTTCTACTCCTTGTCTAATTGTTAGGAAGTATGGATCAGCCATTTCTTCTTCCAATGTTTTAGAAAGTAAAATCCCAACACTAATCCCTGGCTTATCTGATTCCTGCTGTTCAACTCGCCTTTCTAAAACTGTCTTATACCCTAGTTCCTTTGCAGCTTGTATTATACGTTCTCTCGTTTCTTCTAAAACTGTAATCTTTTGATCATTATTTAAAACTCTTGAAACAGTAGCTGGTGACACTTGAGAAAGTTTTGCTATATCTTTAATAGTAGCCATATTATGAACCTCTCTACGTAATATTTTAGTGATTTTTAATTTATATTTACTAATTTATTTACTGATTATATTTGTATGTTAACAGATACTGTAAATGCTTTCAATATCTTTTTTCTAATTTTTCTAAAAATTTCAACAAAACAACAGTTTAACTGCAGAGCTTAATCAAATTTTATTGTATATAACCACTAAATATTACCGGTAAATTATTTACTAAAAAAATAAATCCATATTTAGTTACTTAAAAATTTCCTGACGCATAAAAAAAACCACCTAAAAAGGTGGCTAGATTTTCGATTTTCTTTTCTATTCATCCCTTCAGAACTTTTAATAAAATCGTTCTGCAGTTTCCATTTGCATTTCTTCTTTTTTACTATTCTTTATAAATCGCTTATTCCACTATTTGTTTATTCGATTAATTTTTATTGAACTAAGTTCGATTGGAATATAAATCTTATTTTTAAGTACAATATTCCCCAATGAGTTATATAGATTTTCAATTAATAATACGAATAAATTATTATTTGAACGTAATTCATAATTTGAAGAAGGAAGGACTGATTCTGTAAATTTTATTTCGATTGTTGATGAATGTATTAGCATATAAATATCTTCTTCAAGTATTTTTAATACACTTTGTTGATCGTTAAGATTCATTTGATATTGGGAAGCTGTTTCACTTGGGAACATTGTAAAAGCATGTGCGACTATTTTATCTTTAGATTTGTACCATCTATTAAACCTAATCATCACTGCTGAATCTTTATTAAAGATCCTTTTAATGTAATCATAATCGTCCGAAAAACTAACTTCTAGAGAAGCATCTATATCATCAATTGTTTCTGTACAGCATTGAAAAACAGTATTTTCAATTTTTTCTAGGCCAACACTTCTTATATTCACATTTTGTTTTATAAAGTGCCCTTGTCCATGAATTGTTTCAATATAACCGTCCTCTTTTAGTAAACCCAATGCTTGTCTTAAGGTCATTCTACTAACATTCATCATCTTAGATAGTTCTGGTTCTGAAGGAAGCTTACTTCCAATCGGATAGACTCCCTCATTAATTAGTTTAAATAATTTTTCATAAATCTCTACATATAGAGGTAATTTTTTTTTATTTTCAACGGACATAACAACACTCCTTATAAGTATTATATCGAGTTATGAATTATTCGCAATCTTGTCTGTTAAGTGTAAAGGGAAAATACAATTAAAAAATGCGAAAGTTTAAGTTGTTATTGCTTTCTATATTATGTTGAAATATAATTTAGTTGTATCGAATTAGACAACTAAGTATACAACTATATTTCATGGTACAAATTCAGTCTTTTTGGAACTTATTGTTTTTGTTTTATTTTGTAAGCGAAAACATATTAAGAAAGAATGATAAGCTTTAGATAAATTGACATGCGAAAAAGGAAGAATATTAGTTGTATAGGTTTTCTTAGTTACGTAAATAAAAAGAGTAGAAATGGAGAGAAGATAATATGACAACACCACATAATACTGCTAAAACAGAAGAAATCGCAAAAACAGTTTTAATGCCAGGGGATCCACTACGTGCGAAATATATTGCGGAAACTTATCTAGAAAATCCAACTCAATTTAATACTGTACGTAATATGTTTGGCTATACAGGAACTTATAAAGGTAAACAAATGTCTGTAATGGGATCAGGAATGGGCATGCCAAGTATAGGAATTTATTCATACGAATTATATAAATTTTATGATGTAGAAAATATTATCCGTGTTGGTAGTGCAGGTGCTTATACAGATGAACTAAACATTCATGATATTGTGCTTGTAGAAAGCGCTTGGAGTCAATCAACATTTGCAAAAACTCAAGCAGGCGTAGAAGGTGACATTCAGTACCCTTGCGAAACCTTAACAAACAAAATTGAAGAAACTGCAAAACAGATTAATACTCCGATCGTTAAAGGAAGAATACATTCAAGTGATGTATTTTATTATGAAAGTTCAGTGCCAAATTTTGTTGATTTTTATAATGACCATAAGTGTATTTGTACTGAAATGGAAAGCTATGCACTTTTTCATAATGCGAAAGTATTAGGAAAGAACGCAGCTTCTTTACTTACAATTTCAGATTCTTTAGTTACTCATGAAGAGATTAGTGCTGAAGCAAGACAAACTTCATTCGATAAAATGATGAAACTTGCATTAGAAGCTTGTTTGTAAAATGTAGAAATATTAGATGTATTTAGGTACAATAGCATTTATTAGTAACTTAGGATTTTTGGGGATTGCTTTATAATAGTAGAAAACGTTAAAAATCAAACAAAAATTTTATAAATAATAATATAGATATTATTTGAAAATGAAGACAAAGATTAATTAATCTTTAATTCAACAAACACATGCGTTAGTAATTATGAAAAGCAGCCAATGGCTGCTTTTTTATATCAGCATTTTGAAGGATAGTTAATTAATGCATGGTATAATTAACTTTTAATTCATTAAGTGATTAAAAATAATAATATGGATTAACAATTAAAGTCTTACAAAAAAATTTAAAAAAAGGGTTGAAGTAATGGAGAAAATTTGTGGGCCGTGTTCTAAAAATATAGGAATCTCTAAAGAAGAACGCATGAAACTAGCAGACTCACGTATTAGCAAACAGATATACATCTGTCCAAATTGCGAAAATGAGCACAGTTATGTAAGTGCAGTAAAATTAGCTGTTCAAGTAAATAATACTTCGAAACAAGTAATTGAAAAGAAAAAATCCACAAAGAAAAAGATAGTGGAATCAGAACAATTTACATTATTTTAGTTTTAATATTTCCATAAAGTCGAACTTTTTATTTCAGAATTCCAGTTGAATACTGGTTAAATTAGCAAGCAATTCCTAAAAAAAAACCACCTTTTAAAGGTGGTCTAAATATACTTCCGATGAATATTCTTTCCATCATAACTAAACAACACAGACTTATTCTCAATATTTATCTCTAAATGTACAACTCTACCTCACAACTGATGAATATAAGGCATTACCTTCTTCACATAATTACATCTAATTCCATAATTTTGATCTCTTACATTTTCCCATGCCTTATCGGTAACCTTATATTCCTTACCCCGTCGCTGGATTAAATACTTTATTCACACATGACAAGCTCTTTTGTTAAGTAGTTTCGAATAAATGGGCTATCGGACTCTAATTCACGAACTTCAAACATTTTTTCTCTTCCGCTGCCAGGTTTTACACCTAACTCACACATTTCTTTAGATGGATGATTATATCATTCTTCAATGTCTCCAAACATACGTAATCCTAAGTAATATGGATTAAAGCTTGTTTTCGATGGTTGAACAGCACCCGCCTTTAGTTTTGCGTGTTCTCTTGCTTAGCTTGAGTCTAGGTTCAGTTCACTCATGATGCGGATGTGCCAGTAACTTGCCCAGCCTTCATTCATAATCTTAGTTTCAAGACATAGCCAAAATTACGCCATTATTTCAGCATACCTTGTTTCGTTCCATCTAATTCACGACTATAATTTTGATTACATAAAAGTACGTAAGCAATATAATTCACCTATCAATGAAGATTTTTCTATGTAGGCAGTGTTCACTTTAATTTTTTTAATAATTCCCCGGGCATTTATCGGGCATTTTTTGAAATATTTTATAATACGAAAATAGCCCGATAATAGAAAAAACCCTCAACGCCAACAGCGTCAAGGGGTGATTTGATTAATACACTGACATGTATTGATCTCTTTCCCAAGGGTGAACTTGAGTTCGGAAGATATCCCATTCGATTTCTTTTGCTTCTACAAAGTGTTCGAATAAGTGAGATCCTAAAGCACCTACAATAACTTCATCAGTTTTTAATAGGTCAAGTGCAGCTGCTAAAGTTGCTGGTAAGTCGATGATACCAACTTCTTCGCGCTCTTCTTTAGACATAACGTAGATGTTACGGTCTACTGGAGCTGGAGCTTCTAATTTATTTTTAATTCCGTCTAAGCCTGCTGCTAATAATACTGATAATGCTAAGTATGGGTTTGCAGCTGGGTCAACTGAACGTACTTCTACACGTGTGCTTAAACCACGAGATGCAGGAATACGAATTAGTGGACTACGGTTTCTTGCAGACCAAGCAACGTAACATGGAGCTTCGTAACCTGGTACTAAACGTTTGTATGAGTTTACAGTTGGGTTTGTAACAGCTGTAAAGTTTGGTGCGTGTTTTAAGATACCTGCGATAAAGTGACGTGCAGTTTCGCTTAAACCTAATTCACCAGACTCATCGTAGAATGCGTTTTTGCCATTTGTAAATAATGATAAGTTACAGTGCATACCTGATCCGTTAACACCGAATAATGGTTTTGGCATGAATGTTGCATGTAAACCGTGTTTACGTGCGATTGTTTTTACAACTAATTTAAATGTTTGAATGTCATCACAAGCTTTGATTGCGCCAGCATATTTGAAATCAATTTCATGTTGTCCTGGAGCTACTTCGTGGTGAGATGCTTCGATTTCAAAGCCCATTTCTTCAAGTTCAAGAACGATATCACGACGGCAGTTTTCACCTAGGTCAGTTGGAGCTAAGTCGAAATAACCACCTTTATCGTTTAATTCAAGAGTTGGTTCGCCTTTTTCATCTAATTTAAATAAAAAGAATTCTGGCTCAGGTCCTAAGTTGAAATCCGTGAAGCCTAAAGCTTCCATTTCTTTTAACATACGTTTTAAGTTATTACGAGGATCTCCTTCAAATGGAGTACCGTCTGCATTGTAGATATCACAGATTAAACGAGCTACTTTTCCTTTTTCAGCAGTCCATGGGAATACTACCCAAGTGTCTAAATCTGGGAATAAGTACATATCTGATTCTTCGATACGAACGAATCCTTCGATTGAAGAACCGTCAAACATCATTTTATTATCTAAAGCTTTTTCAAGCTGACTTACTGGAATTTCAACGTTTTTGATAATTCCTAGTAAATCCGTAAATTGTAAACGTATGTACTTTACGTTTTGTTCTTTTGAAATACGGAAAATATCTTCTTTAGTAAACTTAGCCATTATAAAAGTTCCCCTTTCGTATGCAACAAACAAAATTAGTCTAACACACTTTAAAATAGAAAAGTAGAGAGATTCTACTTCCACTTTTCTATTTTTTTATTTTAAATTTTAGTGATTAGCAGTTTAAATATGTTTCTTTTTCCCATTCTGATACACGCAGTCGATATGCATCCCATTCTTCTTTTTTGTTTTGAAGGAAGGAATAAAATACGTGTTTCCCTAAAACTTGCTGTAAAAATTCACTGTTTTCTAGTTCTGCAACTGCTTCAAGTAAGCTTCCAGGTAATGTTTCAATTCCTTCTGCTTTTCTTGTTACATCATCCATCTTATACAAGTTTTCACTGCGTTCAGATGGAGGAGTTAATTTTCTTTCAATTCCATCCAATCCTGCAGAAAGTAATACAGCTAAAGCTAAATATGGATTTGCAGATGGATCTGGATTTCGTACTTCGATTCGAGTACCTGCACCTCTTGCAGCTGGTATACGAATTGTACATGTACGATTACTTTGTGACCAAGCTACATAGACTGGTGCTTCATAACCTGGAACTAAACGTTTATATGAATTAACAGTTGGATTTGTGACTGAAGCATTCGCTCGAGCGTGTGTTAATACACCTGCAATAAATTGTCGAGCTGTTTCAGATAAACCAATTGAATCATGTTGATCATAAAATACATTACCATTATCATTTCCTAGACTCATATGACAATGCATACCTGAGCCATTTTCACCGAATATTGGTTTTGGCATAAAAGTTGCAACTAAACCATGTTTTTCAGCAATTGTTTTAACTGTATATTTAAATAATTGAATATTATCAGCTGTTTGTAATCCTGGTGCGTATTTCCAATCGATCTCATGTTGACCGATTGCTACTTCGTGATGTAAGGCCTCAACTTCTAATCCTAGTGACTGAAGTGCTTTCGTAACTTCACGACGTATTGTAACTGTTTTATCTAGGGGAGCTACATCAAAATATCCACCGTTGTCATTTGGCACTAATTGATTTCCTTCTTTAGAAAATAAGAAGAATTCTGGTTCAGGGCCGACATTAAATGAAGTAAATCCTTTATCAGTTGCTTTTTCAATTGCACGTTTCAATACATTTCTTGGATCACCTTCAAACGGTGTCCCATCAGGATAATGAACATCACAAATGAAAAGTCCAACTTTCTCTGTAACATCAACTTTCCAAGTATTCAAATCTGGAAAAAGCATCATGTCACTTGCTTCAATTTTCGTGAAGCCATTAATACTTGAGCCATCAAACATAGTTTCGTTGTTAAGTATTTTTTCAATTTGAGTAATCGGTAGTTCTAAATGTTTGAATACCCCTTCTATATCTGTAAAAAATAACTGTACAAACTCAAGGCTATATTTATCAACAGATTTTAAAATCGTTTCTTTAATCATTTATATTTCCCCCCATATAAATATAAAAGCTAGAAAAATCCGGTCTTAATCAATATCTTAATGAAAGAATCGAGACATATCTCCTTGGCGTAGAGAAGTTTTTCCTAATTTACCATTTTGATATAACTCTTGGCGAAGCATTTTTCGAAGCTGTTCATCTGATATTGATTTTTCAACTATAACTTGTTGCACGACAGTTTCTTTGGATTTTTCTGACGATTTTAAATGGAGTACTTCTTTAATTCCTGCTAAATTCAAGCCTTGTTCGATAAATGTTTTTATCTCTAATAATCGATCGACGTCGTTGAAAGAAAATAATCTACGATTACCTTCAGTACGTGCCGGTCGAATTAAATCATGCTCTTCATAATATCGAATTTGTCTTGCAGATAATTCAGTTAACGAAATGACTATTCCAATCGGGAAAAGTGGCGTTGAGCGTCTTACTTGATCATTCATAGCAATGCTCCTTTCGTTCTTCTATTAGTATTTTATTCCATGTCAGATAATCTGTCAATACGATGTTAGAAAATCTAACATGAAATTATTTGTTTTTTATTCTATGCAATATTTATTAAAATTCTACTATTTATTAAAAAAAAAGAGGCCATCCGAATGGTCAGCGTATCGACACATAGGCGGCCTATTTTAAATTCCAAAAAAATTGCAGTTCTTCGTCTGTCTTACAGCTAAATGTGGGGTATTTTTGAAGTATTTTTCATTTAGATTTGCATGTATGATCCTCATTTATAGATTTCCAGCTATTTTCGTTACTTTTTTAGTTCATTTAAGGTGAATTAGCGCAAATTTACTAAATTTTTATTTTTGTGCATCTACTTTTGAGCAATTAATATGATCAGATACCCTAACCCGTATGGGTAATATCTTATCCAAAATAGAATTCCTGTTAATTTAATTGCAGTTTCACCAGTTTTATTCATTTTAATTGCAGTTTCACTTTACTTAATCGCACCTTTCACAGTTTAATTTGCACGTTCAACTCAAACTACTCTTATTTTTGAATTTCCTATAAATATAAAAATAAGGATGCCTAAAAATGTTACACTTTTAAGGCATCCTGTTTCTATTAATATTCAATTATAAAAATCGTTTAGTTAATGCAAAAATAGTACATCTAAATTCATAGGAATATACAAACTCACATAAAGATATTCATCCGCTCGTAATTACTTTTTACTAGTTTCTTCCTATATAAATAATTTCGGAATAACTTTGTATTAAATCACTAGATAATGCATTATTTATATTAAACTTCTTCCCAACCTTTGAATGTTTCTTTAAAATTACTCGAAACAATTCCCTTTTCTGTAATAATTGCTGTTATTAGTTCATTCGGTGTTACATCAAATGCTGGGTTAAGAACATTAATTCCTTCAGGTGCAATTTGAATATTTCCGATATGTGTTACTTCCGTTCGGTCGCGTTGTTCGATGACAATTTCATTACCTGATTCGATTGATGTATCGATTGTTGATAAAGGCGCAGCTACATAAAATGGAATTTGATAAAAGTTTGCTAATATCGCTAATTGTAATGTTCCAATTTTATTTGCAGTGTCACCATTTGCAGTAATACGATCAGCTCCAACAATGACTGCGTCCACTTTTTTATTTTGTAATAAGTAGCCGACCATATTATCAGTTAGTAATGTAACTGGGATACCGCTTTGGTTTAGCTCCCAAGATGTAAGTCTTGCGCCTTGAAATACTGGTCTTGTTTCTGTTGCATACGCAGAAATTTCCCAGCCTTTTTCTTTTGCTAAGTGCAATGGCGCAAGCGCTGTACCATATCGGCTTGTAGCAATACTACCTGCATTACAATGTGTCAATACAGCCGCTCCATTATGCAATAATGTTAAAGCGTTTTCACCAATTTCCTTGCAAGTCGCTTCATCTTCTACATGTAGTTTGATCGCTTCTTCCATAATGATTAACTTAGCCTCAGAAACTGTCTTTGCTTCTTTACTAGCTCCAATTAGTCTTTCAACCGCCCAAGCTAAATTTACTGCAGTAGGTCTTGCGCTAATTAATTCATCAGCTAATACTCTTGCTTGAGTATGAAATTCATCGATCTGTTCAGTCTGAATTTCTCGAACGCCTAAATATAGACCATAAGCTGCTGCTAAACCAATCGCAGGTGCGCCTCTTACTTGTAGCTTAACGATTGCTTCTCGTACATCAAGCAATGTAGTTGCATCAAAATAATAAATTTCAGTTGGTAATTTCGTTTGATCTAAAATTTTTAAACTCTCACCGTTCCATTGTAAAGATTCGGGTATTTGCTGTAATGTAGTCATCGATTATTTCTCCAATCCAATTATTAAATTACCAATATTGTTAATATTAAATCTATTTTTAATGCAAAATGCTCCGAATTTTAAGACTTTTTTCTTTACTTGAATTTTTTGATTTTCCTCAAGTGAATCAATATCTTCAACATGAGCAAGACCGATACTTCTTCGGATTAATTCGCATCCAATTACTCCAATTGCGTCCACCCAGTACCCCTCTAATTTTTCTTTAATTAGAGCCTGTTGGTTAAATGGTCTAACACTATGCTCTTCCCATAATCGAATAAATGTTTCATTAAAAACTTTTTCAATGTTTAAAATATGTTCAACAATTTCTTCTTTTTGCTCAGTTCGGCTGAAAAGTTGAAAAATTAAATTCGCTTGAATTTGACCTAAATCAAACCCGATTGGTCCTACAAACGCAAACTCTGGGTCAATAACTTTTGTTTCTGTTGCAGACACGAAAATACTTCCTGTATGTAAATCTCCGTGTAATAACGCTTCTTTTTTTGATAAAAAGTCTAATTTTAACTTTGCTACTTCTATTTGTAGAGCTTCATCATTCCAAAGTTCTTGAATTACTTCTGTTAGCTCTGCTTCATAACTGTTTGTTTCGCAGTTAAAGTATGGGTCAGTATAAACAAGATTTTCTGTTATATCACAAAGTTCTGGATTGTTAAATAGATACTCTAGCTCTTTTTTCTTAGCTGGAGTTGTTCCGAGATCAGAAGTAAAAAATAACGATTTTGCTAAAAAATCACCGATATGTTCTGCCAAAAACGGGTAACTCTTTTTCTCAATTAAGCCTTTTCGTAAAATTTGTAAATGTGAAAGGTCTTCCATTACTGTTACAGCTTGCTCTTCATCATGTTCTAAAATTTCCGGTGAATGTAATGGAATTAAATCATTATATATTTTTGTTGCATTACTCTCGATTGTTGCTCTATTTAATGTCAGAGGCCAGCTTTCACCAACAACTTTTGCATAAGGTAAAGCTTGTTTTATGATTAAGCCTTTTTCGCTTCCTACTGGTGTAACTTTGAAAACTAAGTTTAAATTTCCATCGCCGATCTCTACACTTTCACATAATTCATTTGTAAAATAACCTAATTTTTGTAAATAAGTAATTGCAGTTGCCTCTGTTAAAGGTCTATATTCTTTTCTTTGAATGACAGTCATACAATTCATCCCCCTCGATTTTGACAAAATAAAAAGCCTCTTTTCCGAGACGAAAAGAGGCAATGTTAATTGGCTTTCGTCTCTTATCTACCAGAAAATTACTTTTCTGTTGGAATTAGCACCGTGCCTTACTGAGCAATTAAGCTCAGGCGTATTTATTACGCCCCATCTCACAATGGTATTACAGTCGGTTGCTGGGCATCATCGGGCCAAATCCCTCCGCCTACTCGAAATAAGAGTTCGCATATTTGATTTTATACTCGTATTTTAATTTAAAGAATTTTAGTTTGTCAATTACTTTTTTGTAATTTTTTATAGATTCCTTCTCTTCTGTCTTCGAAGATTGGGATTGTACCGCGTATTTCATCGACTTTTTTAGGATCAATTTCGCCAAAAATGATTTCCTCATTCGGACTACCTTTTGAAATTACTTCTCCCCAAGGATCGATTATCATCGAGCCTCCTCCAAAAGTATTCGCTAAATCCTTACCTACTCGATTACATGCTACGACATAGCATTGATTTTCAATTGCTCTTGCTTTTAATAATGTTTCCCAATGATTCATTCGTTGAATTGGCCATTCTGCAACAAAAAATAATACTTTTGCGCCTTTTTGAGAATGAGCTCCGATCCATTCTGGGAAACGCAAATCATAACAAACAAAACCTGCGGCAGTTAAACCATAAATTTCAAAAAGCCCATCGGTCTCACCTGCTTGAAGATAGTGATGCTCGTTCATTAGCTGGAACAAATGAATTTTATCATACGTTTTAACGATTTCACCTGTTTTGCTTATAACAATTAAAGTATTGGTGACACCATTTTCTCGCGCAATTGGAAATGATCCACAAATTAACGTTACATTATTTGATTTTGCTATTAACTGGAGTTCAGAAATAATTTCCTCTTGATCAGCAGTATGCAATCCAATTTCTTCCAAACAATAGCCTGTTGTCCATAACTCCGGTAATACAATTACCTCTACATTTTCTTTTACAGCCTCAATAATTTTAGATTTCATATTCTCAAAATTAGCTCTTGATTTGCCTAAAATAACGTCAGATTGAATGCAAGCAATTTTCAACATAATTTATTCACCCTATTCTAAATTTTATAGACATTTTTAAATCGAGCATATATGATGGTGAAAGTTATTGCAACAGTCGTTCATGAAAATCATTCGATTACAAAACGATCTAATCTACTTAAATAAATTCTATTTTTGGAGTGATTAACTTGAATCATAATAAACTATTAAACAATTTACCTAAACAATTTTTTGCATCACTCGTTCAAAAAGTCAATGAGTCAATCAATAAAGGTCATGATGTGATAAATCTTGGTCAAGGAAATCCAGATCAACCAACACCAGACCATATTATAAAAGCGTTGCAGCAATCTGTTGAAAATCCAACAACTCATCGTTATTCACCTTTTAGAGGGATGAGTACATTAAAAAAAGCTGTTGTAGAATTTTATAAACGCGAGTATGATGTTGACTTAGACCCAGAAGAAGAAGTGGCTATTTTATTTGGCGGAAAAGCTGGATTAGTAGAGTTACCACTTTGTTTATGTGACGAAGGAGATACGATTTTAGTTCCAGACCCAGGATACCCTGACTATTTATCTGGTATTTCTCTTTCTAAAACGGTACCTTATATGCTTCCGTTACTTGAGCAAAATCAATTTTTACCAGATTATAGCTTAATTCCTCAGAAAGTTTTAGATGCTAGTAAAATTTTATTTATTAATTATCCAAATAACCCTACTGGTGCAATCGCAACAGAAGAATTTTTTAAACATACTGTGGAGTTAGCAAGAAATAATCATATTACAGTTTGCCATGATTTTGCATACGGTGCTTTTGGATTTGATGGCAAAAAACCATTAAGTTATCTTCAAACTCCTGGTGCAAAAGAGTGTGGTATTGAAATTTATACACTTTCTAAAACTTATAATATGGCTGGTTGGAGAATCGGTTTTGCAGTTGGTAATAAAGAGGTCATTTCAGCTATTAATCTATTACAGGACCATCTTTACGTTAGTATTTTCCCAGCTGTTCAAGAGGCTGCCGCTGTTGCATTAACAGAATCTCAAGAAAGTGTGAAAAAATTATTAGCACTTTATGAAGATCGCAGAAATGTCTTTATTAGCGGTTGTCATGAAATTGGTTGGGAAGTAACAGCCCCAGCAGGTTCCTTCTTTGCTTGGTTAAAAATTCCTTCAGGATTTACCTCACAAGAATTTGCAGATTTTTTACTTGAAAAGGCACATATTGCAGTTGCTCCTGGGAATGGTTTTGGCGAATTCGGTGAAGGTTATGTAAGAGTCGGTCTATTATCAGATAGCGAAAGACTAAAGGAAGCGGTTACTAGATTAAAAGAAATCGAATTATTTTCAAAATTTAATGTTTGACATTTAGAATTGTTCATGAAATAATGCGATTATATCAAGAATTCAAAATTAAATATTAACTTTATTCAGAGTAGGTGGAGGGACCGAGCCCGATGAAACCCGGCAACCGGCTAGTTAGATAGCACGGTGCTAATTCTCGCAGCGTTTTGCTGACAGATAAGGTGTAGGTAAACCTCTCCTTAGTGAGAGGTTTTTTGTTTGAATAAATACTTCCGGAGGTTATGAAATGAGTGGAATAATAGCAACTTACCAAGTTTACGATAAAAATCACAATTTAGAAAAAAAGGCAGAGTCAATCGCACTTGGTTTGACAGTTGGTTCTTGGACGACTTTACCACAAAACGATCAAATCCAATTGCAAAAACATAAAGGCAAGGTACTTTCTATTCACGAAGTTGAGTGTGAAGAAAATGTCATTAACTTTTTAGGCGATAAACCGACAAAAGGAATTATTGAAATCTACTATCCTAGTTTAAATTTTTCAGCTGATATTCCAGCAATTTTAACAACTGTTTTCGGAAAACTTTCACTTGATGGGGAAATCAAACTAATTGATTTAAATTTTACTGATGACTTATTAAGTCTGTTTCCTGGACCAAAATTTGGTATAAAAGGTATTCGAGAAAAATTGGACGTATATGATCGCCCTTTATTAATGAGCATTTTCAAATCAATCATTGGTAGAGATATTCCATACATTTCGGAAGAATTAAAAAAACAAGCATTAGGTGGCGTCGATTTAATAAAAGATGACGAGATTCTTTTTGACACAATCACATCAATAACTGACCGTGTCACTCACGGGAAAAATATTTTGAATCAAGTCTACGAAAAAACAGGACACAAAACTTTATATGCGGTGAATTTAACTGGCCGTACATATGAGTTAAAGGAAAAAGCGTTACGTGCAGCTGAGGCGGGTGCCGATGTATTTTTATTAAATGTATTTTCTTATGGAATTGATGTACTTCAAGGTTTAGTAGAAGATCCTTCAATCAATGTTCCAATTATGGCTCACCCTGCTGTTTCAGGAGCTTTTACTGCATCGCCGATTTACGGAATTGATGCTGGCTTATTACTTGGTAAACTTTTACGAATTGCAGGTGCCGACTTTAGCTTATTTCCATCACCATACGGTTCAGTTGCATTACAAAAAGAAACAGCATTAAAAATCGCCGAAAATTTAACAGAATCAAATGGATTAAAAGAAACATTCCCAGTTCCATCTGCGGGAATTCACCCAGCGCTTGTACCTCAATTAATTCAAGATTTTGGAATAGAGCAAGTCATAAACGCCGGTGGTGGTATTCACGGTCATCCAGATGGTCCGATTGGTGGAGGAAATGCATTTAGAGAAGCGATATCTGCTACTTTATCTGGTGTTGAATTAAAGGATTATGCACTTCCAAATACATCACTTGAGAAAGCATTACAACTTTGGGGGTAAATAAACAATGGCAATAAAGATTTTTTGTGATTTTGATGGAACGATTACCGAAGGAGATAATATCGTCAATTTAGTTAAGCAATTTGCTCCTCCTTCAGTAAGCGAATTAACAAGCGAAGTATTAAATGGCAATATATCGATTCGTGAAGGAGTCGAGAAAATGTTCGCTACAATCCCTTCAACGAAAAAACAAGAAATGACTGATTTTGTAATCGATCGTACAGTCATTCGAGATGGTATTAACGATTTTATTCAATTTGTAAATGATCAACAAATTGAGTTAAAGGTTGTTAGTGGCGGCTTAGACTTTTTCGTTCATCCTATTTTAGCAGAGTACCTTCCACCTTCTGCTATTTTATGTAATCGTACTGACTTTACAGGTTCAACTGTAAAAATTCATTGGGATCATTCATGTGATACATTGTGTTCGAATGACTGTGGAATGTGCAAGCCTTCTGTTAAGAGAAAATTTAGTGAATCAAATGATTTTATTATAGTCATTGGAGATTCAATTACTGACTTACAAATTGCAAAAGAAGCTAATTTGATTTTTGCAAGAGATTTCTTAAAGAATAAATGCGAGGAACTTTCCCTTCCGTATATTCCTTTTGAAAACTTCTATGATATCCGAGCTTCACTAGAGAAGGAGGTACTAGTATGAAGGACTTTTTCAAACATTATGATGAAATCCGCGAAGTAAAAAAAGTACTTGCTGACCGTGATTGGTTTTTAGGAACTAGTGGAAATTTATCAATTAAAGTAAATGACGAACCTTTAAACTTCCTAGTTACAACTAGTGGTAAAGATAAAACAAAACATACGTATGACGATTTTTTACTCGTGAATGAATTTGATCAATCTGTTTGGGATGATTCAAAGAAACCTTCAGCTGAAGCAATTTTGCATCGTTTAATTTATCAAAATACGAATGCTAAATGTGTTCTTCATGTACACACTTTAGCAAATAACTTTATAACAAAAGATTTTCCATACCAAGATGAGTTATCTTTTTCAGGTATCGAAATTATAAAAGCATTAGGATTATGGGAAGAAGATGCAGAAATTACAGTTCCAATTATTAAAAATCATGCACATATCCCTACCCTAGCAAATGAGTTTCTTCCACATATTAAGAACGATCATGGAGCAGTCCTAATTCATAATCACGGTATTACAGTGTGGGCAGAATCAGCATTTGAAGCGAAGAAGCATTTAGAAGCTTATGAGTTTCTATTCCAATACGCATTACAAGGCATACAAAAAAATTTATTTATTAAAAATTAATTAGTTGGAGGAATGCATTATGGCAACAATTTGGGTAGAAAAAAAAGATTTTCATATTACAAGTGATGTAGAAGTGAAAGCCTATTTAGAGGAACAAGGCGTTATTTATGAAAATTGGAATATCGAGCAATTACATAGCTCATTAAAAGAAAAGTTTATCTTATCAGATGATGAAAAAGCGTCGATTCTTGAAACATTTAAAGCTGAAATCGATGATATTTCTTCAAGACGTGGCTATTTAGCAAATGATATTATTACTCTTTCAGAAGCAACACCAAATCTTGATGAGTTATTAAAAAACTTCAATCGTGAGCATCATCATACGGATGATGAAGTTCGTTTCATTGTAAGCGGCCATGGTTCTTTTATTATTGAAGGAACTGAAGGTTTCTTCCATGTTAAATTAAACCCCGGTGATCTAATTTCAGTACCACCAAATGTTCGTCACTATTTCACATTAGCAGATGATCGTAAAGTAGTAGCTGTTAGACTATTTGTGACGACTGAAGGATGGGTACCTATTTACGAATAATCGTATATAAAAATCAATTGACTCATATCCATTTTAAGATGTGAGTCAATTATTTTTCTACTTCATTTAATTGATCTTCTCGGTAATCAATATATAACGATCCATCTGTTTGTACTTCTACTAAAAATACATCTGAAATTGAGTGAATTCCTGCCCTTTCAAGCTGAGCATTTAACCATTTTTTATCTAAATTTAAATCTGATAGTGCATCTTCATTTACTTCCCCATCAGTAATCACTGCAGTTGAAGTTGGAAATACCAATGTTTTTTTCCACGCTTTATTTTTTTTCGTTTTAACATCTTTTGTTTTCATAACCGATAGACTTCCATCAATTTCAAAAATTGCGTATTCTACATCTTTGAAAGAATAAATATTCTCACTTCGGAGCATCCCTTGAAATTGCTCAGTATCTAATCTAGCCTTTTTTAATGCGTTTTCCATTATTTTTCCTTGTCTAATTAATATAATAGGCTCTCCAAGAATTAATCGACGGGCTGATTTAGATTTTAAGCTGATATACCCCATAATGATCGTCAAAACTGCCCAACCAACTAATCCGATGATGCCATCCTCAATATCTAATGTTTTAGATGTCGTAAGTGATGCAGCAATATTCCCAATCGTAATTGCCGTAATAAATGTAAAAACATCTAATTGGCTAATTTCTTTCTTCCCCATTAATCTAGTTAAAATAAATAAAACAAAAAATGAGCATATAACTCTAAATAAAACTTCATTTAAGCTCATTTATTTCATCCTTTCTTTCAAACAAAGCAGTTTTATGTACTTACTAATCAACTTAGCGTTTGAAAAATCGAAATAAACTATTCCTTAATATAGAAAAAATAATGTTTGCTAAACTTCGAGATACACCAATTGTACTGGATAAATTTCAACATTTGAAAAGAAGTAATTGCTATCTTCATTTTTTCCCGCTAAAGTAAACAAATTTAGAATTGAAATTTTCGTTCCTTCAATCCGATTCTATTTCTAATCACGCTAAACAATCTATTTATACTCTTCATTTTAGCGACTAATAATTTACCGATTATTGAAGAAAATATTTATATTCTTTCATAATCATTAAATTATTGAGGTGAGGTCTTGAGTAAAAAACTTTCGCTAGTCGGTTTAATATTAATGGTGTTTACAACCGTATATGGCTTTGGTAATATACCAACTGCTTTTTATTTAATGGGATATAGTGCAATTCCATGGTATTTACTTTCAGCTATTACGTTTTTTATTCCATTTGCTTTTATGATGGCTGAGTTCGGAGCAGCTTACAAGCATTCTGAAGGTGGTATTTATACATGGATGGCTGATTCAGTTGGGCCAAAGTTTGCCTTTATTGGTACATTTATGTGGTTCTCATCCTATGTAATCTATATGGTAAGTGTTTCTTCAAAGGTTTGGATACCACTTTCAACGTTCATTTTTGGTAGAGACAAAACGCAATCACTTTCCTTATTTGGCCTTTCCTCTACACAATCAATCGGTTTATTAGCATTACTTTGGATGCTAGTTGTTACTTTTTTTGCTTCAAAAGGAATTGAAAGTATTAGTAAAGTTACAACCATTGGTGGAATAACTGTTTCCTCATTAAATATAGTACTCTTAATCACCAGTATCATCATTTTTGCACTTAATGGAGGGAAGTTTGCTCAACCAATTAAAACATTTTCATCCGCATTCGCTCATTCACCGAATCCAAATTATATATCCGGCCTTGCTATATTATCATTCGTAGTATTTGCCATTTTTGCATACGGTGGCTTAGAAGCTATTGGAAGTTTAGTTGATCAAACAGAGAATGCCGAACGCAATTTTCCAAAAGGGATTACAATATCAGCAATTATTATTTCAGTTGGCTATTCATTAGGAATTTTTTTAGTTGGTATTTTCATAAACTGGTCGCATGATTTAAGCGCGAGCTCGACCAATTTAGGAAACATCACATATGTACTCATGTATAATTTAGGTTTAGAGCTTGGAAAAGCTTTTAATCTATCGTCAGCTACATCAGATACTATAGGCACTTGGTTTGCAAGAATCACTGGTTTATCAATGTTCCTTGCCTATACTGGAGCATTTTTCACCTTAATTTATGCACCATTAAAAACGATTATTAAAGGCACACCAAAATACTTATGGCCAACTAAATTCTCAGATACAAATGAAAAAGGTATACCAGTAAATGCTATGTGGATCCAATTTGCAATCGTTTCAATCATCATTATCCTTACTTCTTTTGGCGGTCAAGGCGCATCTTCATTTTTTAACAAATTGACTCTAATGACTAACGTTTCGATGACTTTACCTTATATATTTTTAGGAATTGCCTATCCAATGTTTAAAAAGAATGATCGAATCGACAAACCATTTCAAATATTAAAGTCAAATTCTACTGCTTTATTTGCAAGTATACTCGTCATATTAGTAGTTGGGTTTGCTAACTTTTTTACAATCATCCAACCAGCTATTGAAGGTGATTTTAACTCGACAATATGGATGATAGCTGGTCCAATCTTCTTTTCAATATTAGCATTATTAATCCTTAATCGCTCCAGGAAACAAAACCAAAAAGAGAAGAAAATCGCTTAACAATTCTTTCCCACAATTTGTTAACATCACTTTTGAAAGTAACTTAGAATTGTGGCACATACTAATTTTGGAGGTGATAATTATGGGTCACAATCAAAATCCACATATAAAAAAGAAAAACAAAAATAAAGGGCAACCAATACCAGCTGCAATCAATTCTGAAGGCTATTTTGCCCCAAGTAAATCAAATACTGAAGCACTTAATGAAACTAAAAATCAATAAAAAAATGACCGTCAAATTTTTTTGGCGGTCTCTTATAGTTATTTACTTATCGAATCTGCAGTTTTTACTAAATCTCTAATAGTAAATTGTTTACCTGTTTCCTCTGAAAAAAGAAGTGAAATTGAATGATATAGCCCATCTTTCTTCCAACGAATCGTTTTTGTATTATCATCATCATCATCAATTAAAACTTTTGTACCATCTTTTAATTTTGTTATTTTTAAAGGTTGCTGATTTTTTGGGAAGGTGTATTTTTTATTATGATAAGTGATGACAAACATTGTGATCTCTTCTTCTTCATTTGAGTAATTAAAAGAAGTAGCATTAATAGCTCCATTTGATTTATTATTTAGTACATCCATAGTGACGTCCTTTGCTCTAAACGGTAGCCTTTCTGGTACTACTAGCTCTTCTTGTACATCTTTAGGTAATTGATCTACCACGTTTTTCACAGTTTTAGGATATTCTTTTTTTAATGATTCAACTGCATTATTACCATGCGAACAAGCTGTTATGAAAAGAATTGAGAATAAAAGAATTATTTTTTTCAATTCACTAATAGCCTCCCTATTTTTCCAAATCTATCGTTTAATTTTTCTATTTAATATCTCTAAATATCTTCATTTTAACCTTAAAAAAATAAAAACTGCCTTTATTGTATAAGACAGTCTTTAATCTTATTCTTATAGTTCAACAATAACAATTTTCCCTTGTTGTACATATAATAATATTTCTGCATTTTCCGTTTCATTTCGGTATGTATAACATGTAAGATCTTCAATCCCACCGTGTGAAACATCGTGAACTGTATTTATTAGTTTGTATTTATTACCTCTAAATTCTATTTTTCTTTCGATAGATGGCTGTTCTTCTAAAATTTGTTCCTTCGTTCGAAAATTCATGTAATCACTCCTTTGTTCATCAATAGTATTGCCATAATCTTAGTTTTCAATTTTAAGTGCCGTACTGAATCCAATGACATAACCGTCAAAATCCCGCACAGAAAATTCCTTCTTCCATACTCCCAAATCAAACTCAGGTAATTCAGGCTCGGAATCAATCACAGCACCATTTGCTTTTAATTCATCATAAAGCAAATTTAGTTCATCAAAATTATTAACATAAGCGTAAGCATTCCAAGTATCTTTATTCGGCCTAACATCTTCCTTATTCTTCGCTTGAATTAATTTAAAACCTAATCCAAAATTATCTCTTACCGCCCAATATTCGTTAACTTCAGACCTCCTCCTAACTTTTGTTTTCCCATAATATGTAAATTCAATTATTTTATCTATTTACCTTCCAATTCACATAATGAAAACTTCTTTATTTATCAATCTTTTACTACATGTTAAAAATTTAAGTGTCATAAATTATAGGGAATTTAATTGCAGTTTTTTTAATTTTATTTGCAGATTCTCTATTTTCATTTACACTTCGGCCTTTATTTGCAGTCTCTGATTTCTTATTTGCACATTGAACAGTTTAATTTGTACTTCGACTTTTATTCAACCACTTTTTCTTCAAAATATTCCTATAAATAGAAAATGAGGGTGTCCATTACCCTTTTGGACACCCTCTCTTTTATTAGACTTCTAGAGCCATTTTTAAAAGTTCTACAAACAAGATTGATTGTTCTCTCATCATCAATTCTTCATTCGAAATGATTGCATAATCTAATGCTAGTCCATCAATAAAAGAAACAATCATTCTTGCTACTATTTCACTATCATACTTAGAGCTAAATTCTTTATTTTTTTGACCTTCTTTAATGACATCAGAATAGATTTTTATTCCAAAGTGATACCGCTCTTTTCCATATTTTCTTCTTCTACTATCATTTCGACCAGTTATAAAAAACTCTAAAACACTCGGTGCCAAAGGATCCATTTTATCATTTGGCACCCTGCTTTCACCAAAAATCCTTAATAAGAGCAATTCCCAATATGAATCAACTTTTTGATTTAACTTCTCACGTGTTTCATCGTATACTCTTGAGAGTGAATCAGCTAATATTGCTTCAAACAAATCTTCTTTATTAGCAAAATATTGATATAATCCTCCTCGACTTACGTTTGAAGCATCCATTACATGCTTCATTGTAGTTCTTTCATAGCCATTTTCGATAAATACTTGTTTAGCCGCTTCTAATATTTTAGTTCGACGTTGCTGTTGGTGCTGCTTGCTGACTTTCGGAGACATCTTTCTTCCCTCGCTCTAATCTGTTTTTTGTTAAAAGTCCGATTAGTGAAACAAACACTAAAAGCGACGCAGTTATAATAAAAGTTGGAATAACACCTAAAACCGTTGATAACCATCCTCCTAATAACGGGCCGATAATTGTTGCTGTAGTTGTTACACTTCCAATTACACCAAATACTCTCCCTGTTAACGCAACAGGTGTTTCGACTTGAACTGATGCCTGGAATGGTACAAAAACTAAGCAAGCTGCAAAGCCTGCAAACAGACCTAATAATGGTGCCCAAACAATTGAATAATCGACATTATAATGTGTAAATACCGCCATCATACCAAAACCAAGTCCGATTCCACAAACTCCAATTAACATTAAAGGATAGGCACGATAATTCGTTTTCTTCACTAAAATTAAACTAGAAAAAAACATTCCAACCCCAGATCCAGTTACTAAATAGCCGAATAAACCTGGAGACGCATTTTTAAGTTCCCTGATTAAAACGATAATTTGCGAATCTGATAATTGCAAGATTAATAGACTAAAACCTAAAAACAACATACCTACTAAAATTTGTGTATTTGATTTAATAAATGTAACGCCTTCCATAAATTCAGCTTTAAAAGTAGATTTGCCCTTTTCTTTTTCTTCTTTAATCTGTTCAACAGCTTTTGGTAGGAAGAAAATTAAGATTGCCGAGATAATAAAAGAAACTGAATTAATATAAAATACTGGTGTAGTACCAGCTGCTGAAACTAGTATCCCACTTAAAATCGGTCCAAAAATTTTCGTTGCCGAGTCAATCATCGTTGTAATAGACATCGCACTCTTTATTTCTTCATTCGGAACTAATTCTTTTAACTTACCATTTTTTGCAGGATTAAAAATTGCTGAAAACAATCCAATCGTAAACAAACAAATGTAAACCATCCACAAAGTATTTGCTAATGCAAGGATAACAAACAATCCCGCCCGAATAAGATCAGAGATAACCATTAAATATTTTCGCCCAAACCGATCTGCTATCGTCCCTGCTACAGGGCCTAATAAAGCCATCGGGACAGCAAGACATAAAATAATAAATGATACTTCAATCGGCGTTGCATTCCACTTTATCCCAACAAGAGTAACAATTGCCACAATACTTAACCAATCTCCTATACTAGAAATTGCTTGAGCCGTCATTAATGTCAAGAAACCTTTATTATTCATGATCCCCTTCATCAAACTTACCCCCTTAAAACGACATTGGTGTCTTTTTTATTTAATTATAGCGACACTAATGTCGTTTTTCAATCAGTTTTTTCTGATATTTCCAACTATTTATTAATTCTTCGTTTAAATTTATTCAAAAATGGGATTAAAAGTATATTTTTTTTGCTTACTTGCAAACTTCTCTTAAAGTAAGTTGTCTTTGCGCAGTTTTTATATAGCTGTAGCCTTAATTATTCTAAATATGATTAAAAGAGAATAAAATTTCAAATGATAAAAAAATTTATAGAAAGAGTTGGTTCTTATGAGTCTAATCCATAAACTTTCAAAGGACCAGATGATTTCCATCATTCGTAATGGATTAACTACAACAAATAATCCACAAAAAATTACGATTGTTGGAGCAGGATTGGCAGGTCTAGTAGCCGCTTCATTATTAAAGGAATCAGGTCACCAAGTGATCATATTAGAAGCAAATAATCGTGTCGGTGGAAGAGTTTATACGGAAAGAGAGGCTTTTACAAATAACCAATACATGGATTATGGTGCTATGCGTATACCCGAAACTCACTATCTTGTTTTTGAATATATTAATAAATTTAATTTATCAGTTCATAGGTTCATTAATAGTACTCAAAATGACTTGATTTATATTAATGGAGTAAAAACTACAAAAAAGGAATACGAACAAAATCCTGATATTATAGGCTATCCAGTCATTCCTTCTGAAAAGGGCCTTAACTATGAACAACTTTTAGAACTAGTTATTAAACCTATTTTAGATTATATTAATCAGAATCCTGATGCTAATTGGGAAGAGATTATCAAACTTTTTGATCATTATTCGATGGATCAGTTTTTAAAATATTATCCTAATGGTACTAAATTATCCCAAAATGCTGTTGAATCAATTAAAGCCCTTCTAGGTACAAGAGGTTTTCCGGAATTAGCATTTACGGGTATTTTAAGAGAATTCAAGATTTTATTTTCAAATCCTTATTTATTCGAAATTACAGGAGGAAACGATAAACTGCCAAATGCATTTTTACCTCAACTAAAAAACGAACTATTTTATGGGCAAAAAATGACTAAAATCACTCAAGATAAGGATCAAATAACAATTCATACAGTACACACAAAAAGTAATGAATCATTTCAAACTTCTTCAGATTTGGCAATTATTACGGTTCCATTCTCTGTACTTAATTTTGTAGAAATAATACCTCAGAATTCCATTTCGTATAGTAAGTGGCTTGCAATCCGAACTACTCACTATATGGCATCAACTAAAGTTGGATTACAATTTAATACGAGATTTTGGGAGAAAGAAGGATTATATGGTGGAAGGTCAATCACTGATTTACCTATACGGTTTACTTATTATCCTAGTAGAAATTTAGGCAGTGATGGCCCTGGGACTGTATTAGCTAGTTATACTTGGGAGGATGATGCCCTATACTGGGATAGTTTGTCTGAAAATGAACGAATACAGCAAGCATTAAAAGATTTATCCTATTTATTTGGAAATCAAGTATATACCGAATTTGTAACAGGCTTCACTCATAGCTGGACCCAAGATCCATATGCAGCCGGAGCAGTTTCAATGTTAAAGCCTGATCAACAAAAGGAAATTGGAGATTATATCGCTTCTCCAGAAGAACGAATACATTTTTCAGGTGAACACACATCTTCAATACCAGGTTGGATGCAAGGTGCAATTGAATCTGGCATTCGAGTTGCTTATGAAGTAAATTCGCAAAATTAATTGAATCTAACCAAATTGATTGTAAAGTTGCTTAGGCAACTTTTTTTTATTGTAGGTAATCGCATTATTTACGTAAAACTGACAGAAAAATTATATACTACTAATTTAATCACACTGTCCAATTGAAAGGGATTGAAAAAAGTGTTTATGTCGACTTATAAGAATATTAAAACTAAGTGAAGATGAGACACTAGTGGTAGCGATTTTAAATCTATTAAAACCAATTCTATTAATCCAATGGTTTTATAGAGTAAAGACAGAAAAAGCTATAAGAGACTCTATAAAAACTATTGAAGAATAAATAAAAAAATTACTGAAAATTTGTCGGATTAATGTCATCGTGCTCAAGTAGTCAATTTCGCAAAAAAAAAAAATAGAAGCACAAATTGGCTCCTATCTTTAATTTAATTTAATTTATTTTTTTATCCCATGTACACCCAAATACTGAATCCAATTATTCAAAAGAAAACCCAACAGATTGACCCTTTTCCCAATTTTGTTTTTTCTGTTTACGTAAACTTGATCTCATTTCATCGCAAAGTCGAATAATATCAACCTTTTGTTCACAATCCCACTCGATAATGATTGAAATATATAACTCATTCAATTGGGCATATGAAAAATCACTAGTTGAATCAATTAATAACTGCATTTCTTCATGATTTAAAATTCGAGATAGTTTCTTCTTCTGTAAATAACTAGAGCGCATTTCTTTTGTAGGTTGCTTAATTTCATAAGCTCGATCAAATCTACCAGAGCGATTCATTAATGCTGGATCGATTCTTTCAGGATAATTAGTTGTCCCAATTAAAAATAAACCTTCTTTTGAAGTTGCACCATCTATCGTATTTAGAAATACTGAACGTACTGATGCAGGCATACTATCAATATCCTCTATTACCAATACCATTGGCGTTAATTTTAATACTGAACTAAAGACTTCCTTAATCGTGTAACTTGATGTATATTCTGTTATTTGCCAATACGCAACTGGTGCGTTAATACTACTTGCGATTGATTTTACTAAAGTCGTTTTTCCATTACCCGGATCTCCAAACAATAAAAATCCTCGTTTATAAGGGATTTCATAAGTTTTAAAGAACTCTCGCCCTTCATTAAAGAAATGGTCAATTGATCTATAAATTTCTCTTTTTAACGGCTCTTCTAAAAACACATCTTCCCTACTAACCATTTTAGTGATATTTTCAATTGAAGTTTCTACACCGTCATCTGTATCTGTATATACCGTTACATAATTTTTAATATAATCTCGTTTTCTTTTTAACACATATTGAAAAAAGGATGAAAGACACGTATCATTTTTAGCAAAAATTAAGTCTCTATTATACTGATTATCGGCTTCAAAAATCATTGCTTTCGATAAAGCTACCCCATAATTCGGATAATAATATAGCCCATTTTCAACTCGAGGTTTAATAATGAGTTCCATTACTTTTTCAGTGTGATTCGAAGAAATAGTTTTTGTTTCAAGCTCTTTATAAATATGGCTGATTAATTGAACCTCTATTGATTCTTCTTTAAGATCCTCTTCAAGAATTTCCCAAATTTCATTTGTTGTTTCTTCATCAGAATACATATGGAATTCTACTCCAAATTGTTCAAAAAGCTTATGTTGGATTGTTGAGATGATCTTCCCGTAATCGTAATAAAAAGGTAAAGTATTTCGTTCCATATCTTTCGAATCAAATAAGACAGTTCTTTTTGTCATGCAATTCTCCTTTGTTTTCCAATCTTTCTTATCATTCTAAATCCTTCGTTTCTATATGTCTAGGGTTGAACGTATTAGATAATACTTAATTTTGTATTAAATATAAGGGCTTGCCTACCTAAATACGAACAAATTTTGAACTTTATTCATAAAGTTGTGAACATTGCTCATGAAGTTAGTATTTTTGTGCATAAAGTACTGATTTTTGTTCATAAAAGACGGAATATCGTTCATAACGGGTTTGAGGCAATTTCTGTGGGTTGAAGTTTATATTTTATATTACGAACATTAAGTGAACAATATTGATAAAGTTGTGAACTCCGTTGATATAATACTAGTTTTCGTTGATAAATAGGCTATTCTCGTTGATATATTCCTTATTAGATATAAATCGTATATTAGATAGTATAAAAACCGACTAATTATACCCACCGATTCACGAAAACACTAAAAACCCACAAGTTAAATTAATTTACCTTGTGGGTCACTATATAATTGCTCAATACTTTTAATCCCCAACTAAATTATGCGGTGGTATAATCTTTCCTTTTCTAGAAGGATTGGAATGATGTCGGTCTTCTTCTGTATTTATTTCCTCAGGTAGACGTTTTGGTGCAATCGGTACATTTTTCATTTCATAATTAATCACATCTGAAGAATGTAGTGTAACAATCATGCTACCACCATATCTTTTTGCTCGAATTAAGATTGGCTGATTATATTTATTTTGGAAACGGAAGTCCGGCCCGTACCAGCTAACTGTCGCATCACGGCCTGCTGGTACATAGGGAACTCGCCTACTATGGGAATATCGTTCAATAATTTTCAAACCAGCTCGATCAACGGCATTAAAAAGCGTTGAAGACACTTGGCATATTCCTCCTCCAACACCCTCAGACAATTCGCCTCTTACGATAATTGGAGCTCGTTTATATCCCTTTGCACCACTTCTTTCTCCTACAACCTTATTGAAGGAAAAAATTTCATTCGGAAAAACGACATAATTATCTATTGCTTTTGCAGCAAGTGAAATATTGTGTACACGGCTTGTATTATTAGAATTAAAATATGTTACATATTGACCGATTTGTTGAATTTTAATATGGGCTAATAATTCGCTATCTACTTTCGGATAAATATCTAACTCTGGTACTTCAATTTGTGATGGACCTTTTCCATAAAAATATGTAGTAAATTTATCTTTAAATTCATTTCGATAAAGTTTGTAACCCACTTGACCAGGCACAATTCTACCTTCTTCATTAATAGATGCATTGATTGGTTTACGATAAATTTCTTGATCAAGTTTTTCAATAAATTCATTAAACTTTTTATCATTTATCATTGGTGTCCCTGGAAGTGCCATTGTAAAATCTGTCCGATTTACAACTGCAATTGGATGACCCTGTTGAATAACAGTTAAGCTGTCAGGAAGTTCAACAGATTGTGTTAATATGAAAAAACTAGCTAATATTTTTTGCAACATAGTTGGATTACCTCCCAACTTTAGTATGAACAAGATTTAATACTTTCATGTTTTTTCCTTTTTAAAGTTTTCCAAAAAAAATCGGGCTGCAATAATCGCAGCTCAATTCAATTTACTAATTATTCGAAATGTATTCTTTAACTATGATATTAATCGTGTTAAATGCCTCATCTTCAATTGCTCTATTAGAACCCTTATTTGCATCATAAGTAATTAAAGCCTTCCATAATGCCCAACCTCTTGCTCGATTCCAAGTGTTTTCATCAAACTTTAAAACCTCTTTGAAGGTTTTTCTACTATTCGCATCGAAAAATGTCCACGCCATTGCAGCATCGCAAGAAGGGTCTCCCACGCCAATAATTCCAAAGTCAATTACAGCACATAAATTATCATTGTTTACAAGTAAATTCCCAGGAGCAATATCACCATGCACCCATACTGGTTCTCGGTCCCATTTGGAGTTAAGAGCTGTTTGCCAAATTTCTGTTAATAAATCTTCGCTAAAAGTCTCTTTTGTTCGATCGATTGTATCTCTTGTTTCTTTGTCGTAAACAGCTAGATTTCCGCCTCTATAGAAATTATGCTCTCCTGCTTTTGGTCCGTGACTTGCGTCAATTAACTGTAGTTCATTTAAAAATTGCCCTAAATCAGTTGCAAAATTATTTAAATCACTTAAATTATTTTTATTCAATGTTTCCCCAACAATCCATTCATTTATAGTCCAAGGCCATGGATAGTATTTACTTGGTTTTCCTTTAGCTAGCGGTTTAGAGATTGGTAAACTTAGTTTACTTGCCAATATTGGCAGCCAAGTATGTTCCTTTTCAACTTGAGGGACATAGCATTTTGCACTTGGTAATCTAATACTCATTCGATCTCCTAAATGGAAGGTTCTGTTATCATGTCCGCTTAATTCAACAGGTTTTATTTCTAAATTAGACCACTGTGGAAATTGTTCTTTGATTAAGTTTTTAACTAAATCAACATTTATATTTTCCATTTTTTCTCCTCAGTGTTAATGCTCATTTTATTAAACATTAACAATTAATCTATTTTTTATTGTTGAGTAATTAAAATGAATGTAACGCCAAATTGATCTGTTACTGTTCCAAATGCAGGGCTAAATGGAACCTCCTCTAGTGGTGCGATGATCTGTCCACCTTGTCGTAATGAATTAAAAATACTTCTAGTTTTTTCTACATTGTCTACTGAAAGGTTAATAGTAACTTCTACTTTTTTATTTTGAGCAGGCTGGACAAATTCCACTTCTTCACTACTTACGTCTGGATTTGTCTGAGTAGGTGCGTCAAATAAAATCAGTTCACTTTCACCAATTTTTAGTATTGCGTTAGAAATACGACTCTTTAAGGCTTCAGAACAAGGGAATGGCATTTCTCCATAAGTTTGTATAGAAAGAATTTTTGCCTCAAGTTCACTTTCATAAAAATGAACTGCTTCTTTAGCATTACCACTCATTACAATACATGGTGTAATTTTCATAGTCATTAAAACTACCTCCTTGTTAATTTTGATTAACGTTTAATTTATAAGCTTTGACTGCTTTCTCTAAAAGTGCCATAGCTTCTTCTAATGTTTTTTTAGTGCAGGCATAATTTAATCGCATAAAACCATCACCATTTAGTCCAAAACCACGGCCTTCATTTAAACCTAATTTCGCATCGTTTATTATGAATTCGTTTAAATGGTCGCCTTTTAGGCCTAGACCTCTAAAATCAAGCCATCCTAAATAGGTCGCTTCTGTAACTCTCATTTTCACTTCTGGAATATTAGTTTTTAAGTAATTATGTATGTACTCTGCATTACCTTTTAAATAGACCAGTAGCTCATCTAACCATTCTTCTCCTTCGTTATAGGCTGCAATTACTGCATCAATACCAAATATATTTAAATTTTCCAAACTCGCACGTGCAATTGCATGTGTAAACTCAATTGATAGTTCTGGATTTGGAATAATTGCAAGTGAAGAAAATAAGCCTGCAATATTAAATGTTTTACTTGGAGACATAAACGTTATACTCATGTTTGCCGCGTCTTCACTTAAAGAATAAAATGGTGTATGACTACCTTTTTCAAAAACTAAATCAGCGTGAATTTCATCTGCAATGATTATGATTTTATTCTTTTTACATATTTCGAATAGTCCTGATAATTCTTCTTTCGTCCACACTCTTCCGACTGGGTTTGCTGGGCTACATAAAATTATCATTTTAGTTTTAGTTGTTATTTTATTTTGTAGATCTTCTAAATCCATATAATAATAGCCATCTTCTTCGATTAAACAATTTTCAATGATGATTCTACCATTATTTTTAATCGTACTGAAAAATGGGAAATAAACTGGTGGTTGAATGATGATTTCATCTCCAGGCTTCGTAAATGCATCAATGGCTAAATTTAACGCTGGAACAACACCAGGTACAGTCTTTAACCATTCGCGTTTAATTGAAGTATTATAGCGCTTGTTTGCCCATTTCATAGCTGAAGCAAAAAAATCTTCAGGAATATGGCCATACCCGTAAATAGGATGTTGGGCTCTTTTTGTGATCGCTTCAACAATTCCAGGAGCGCAAGCAAAATCCATATCAGCAACCCATAAAGGTAAAACTTCTGTATTACCAAATACTTTATCAACCGAATCCCACTTCGTACTATTCGTTTTTCTTCGATTATGTTCTTCATTAAAGTTAAATGTCATATTAATCCCCTACCGTTCTTCATTCAATCAGTAATTACAATAATTAAGTTTTTAGTTAACTAATAGTATTTCTGCAAACGAAATTTATATCCTAATTATACTATTCCACAAAAAAATTCAAATCTATATTCTTCAAATTTTTAATTTAATACTCATAATGCTGATCTATAAATTTGTTAGTACGTGAAAATACACAAGAAACTTTAAGATTCGATGAATTGGTCATTGTAATTAGAACTAGAATTGAGCCAAATTAGGAGTTTACTACTGTGCGTCGTTTTAATTTTAATGAATGAAGAATTTTTTACAATTAGTAAGGAGATAACAATTATAGTATTTGTTTAAATAATACATGGTTGCAAATATGTACCAAAAGGTAATGAATGGAGGTTATGTAATGAAAAAAGAGGATGAATATACTGATGATATGAATCAGTTGTTGGAAATTATAAATGCAAAAGGTGACACTGGTGAACTGCTTGAAATTGTTGACAAATATAAGCAAGCAGAAAATCCGGAGTGCAATCACGATCTCTTTTATCAAGAGCTAAGAGTGATCGCTGAGGATAGTGCTAAAGAAGATTAAAAATCTATCTAGAATATGCTAATAAGAGTAGTGGAACTTTTTTGCTCCACTACTATTTATCTATTACTAATACTATACTGAATTATTATGTATTAGAGACATTTTATAAACTATATTTCTCAGTCGGAATTTTACCTTTTAAAATATCGTATTCGGCTTTCATCTCACCAAACTTCTGAGCATTTCCGTTATCCGGTGCATAATCTGGGTGCCACATTTTTGTATATTCTCTCATTTGCTTCTTCCAAACTTCAGCATGTTCATTAGGATCGAAGTATTTAAAATTATGTTTTTTATTTTTTTTGATTGAAGTAGAGTAATTCCTTAAATACTCTTCCCATACTCTAGCCCAATCAACTATTTTCTTTTTGTATTCTTTTGCTTTCTCAGCATTTTTTCTTTTTTCTTCCCTTTTCCAGTCTTCCATTCTTTGACTAAAATCTTTTACGCCTTCTTTTGAGTTTCTCCATCTTTGTTCTGCATCTCTTATTTCCTGATCTGTAATACTATCCGAATCTGCATTATTGTTAAGAAATTCATTTTGATTTTCAAATTCATTTTGATTTATTTGAAATTCGTACATTTCTTCAATCATTTTTTCCAATAGTTCTGCACTGGTTTTCCCTGTAAGTTGGGAGAGCTTTTCTAATTTTTCTGTAGATTCTATTTTAACTTTGTGAGTTATATAGACGTATTTAGCTTTTCCTCTCAAGCACCTCAACTCCTTAATTAAATGTTACTATACAAGGATGTATCTATATATTAAAAAATGAAGTCAATCATGTTACATTACATGCACTGTATGTACATATAATTGAGCTATGTTTGGTCTAAAAAGTATCATATATAAAATATTAATAATAATGGGTTTGTTGTTATTTACGTTTGGCAGTTTTCATTCAAAGAGAATCAAACAACAGAAATGTCTGTATTAAAAATTAAATAATTTTTATTATCAACTTATTTTATTCTATATTAATCCATTGCAACCTTTTTTAAATCGATAATTATTTTTTATCAAGCTCAATAATTTTTTTAAAATTCTAACTTAATTAAGTTTTTTGTACAATTAATATATGAACTAATCGACTTGAGGAGTGATTTTTATGATTAATCAATTTAAAAATATCCCAACAACTTGCATTTCAGATGTGATGGATGGATTAAATAATATGGATCCTTCCATTAAGCCTTTAAAAGAAGAATATAATTTTGTAGGAAAAGCACTAACAGTTAAAATTCCTGTTGGTGATAATTTAGCAGTGTTAAAAGCAATTCGAGAAGCGACTCCTGGAGATGTGATAGTCGTTGATGCTAAGGGAGATCAGTATCGTGCAATTGCAGGAGACTTTGTTGTAGGGATGGCAAAAACAATGGGGGTTTGTGCGATTGTTGTTGATGGGGTAATTCGAGATATAAGCGGTACGAAGAAATTAAATTTCCCAGTATTTTGTAAAGGCACCACCGTAGCTTCAAGTGGGAAACATGGAATTGGAGAAATTAATGTGCCGATTTCTTGTGGAGGTGCATCAGTAAACCCAGGAGATATTATTGTAGGTGATGCTGATGGAGTAGTTGTAATCCCTCAATCTGATGCAAAAACAATATTAGAAAAGTCTTTAGATAAATTGAAAAAAGATGAAATTAGAGAAGTACAAGTTTCTGCTAATATTGATGCGATTAAGTCTTATATTGATCAAATGCTATTGAAGTAGTCGAAAAATGTTTACTTTAATAGATTAATAAGGTTCTTTAATTAGCCTTACGAGAACTAAAATAAGAACCTTATTTAATCGCATTTTCATTAGATGTTAAAATTCTATTTTTATTTTTTTGACATCATCTATTATTTTAGTAATCAATTCTTTTACAGTTACTTTATTAGCTAATCTCGGACTTTGTCCTGACCAAAGAGACATATACTCTTTATTACTTTGTTTGGCAGCTGCTTTTCTAATAGTTTGTGTAATCGTATTTTGTATAGGAAACTGAGGAACTGAGTTTTCGTGTTGTCTCATTTCCATAACAAATTTATTTCCGACTCCTCTTGCCCATTTTCCTGAAAATGAACGAGTCAAAACTAACTGCTCTTCAGTTGCATTTAAAATTGCATTTTTATGTACTTCATGCGCCCCACTTTCAATACAGGTTAAAAATGCAGTACCCATTTGTACCGCTTTTGCCCCTAAGCACATCGACGCAGTTAATCCTCTTCCATCCATAATTCCGCCTGCAGCAATTACTGGGATGTTAACGTGGTCTACAACTTGTGGAATAAGTGACATTAAACCAATTAAACTTTCCTCATCGTCACTTATGAAATTACCTCTATGCCCACCTGCCTCACTACCTTGAACAACAACTAAATCCATTCCTGCTTTTTCGATTTCAATCGCTTCTTTCAGCGTTGTAGCTGTTCCAATCAAAATAATGTTATGAAACTTTAATTCTTTAATTAATTCTATAGATGGCAAACCAAAAGTAAAAGAACAAATAGGTACCTTCTCTTCAATTATTACTTTAATTTGTTCATGAAATGTTTCGGTAAGTCTATTAAAACTTGGTAGTTGTATCCGCTCATCTTGTTTTAAATTTAATTCTTCATTTATTGGTAAGAGCAAATGATTACTTGCTTCTATTTCATTTTCATCAATTTTGAAATCATTTGGAACAAACAAATTTATTCCAAATTGTTTAGAGGTTAATTTTTTTATTTCTCTAATTTGTTCGCGTATTTGCGAGGGAGTCATATAACCGGCCCCGATTGTACCTAAACCACCGCAATTTGATACTTCGGCAACAAGCTTCGAAGTTGTAATTCCGCCGGCCATTGGTGCTTGAATAATTGGATATTCGATATTTAAAAGCTCTGTAACTTGATTTTTGAACATCAATTTCACCCCATTTATTAGTTATTTTCAATCTAACAAAAAAAGTCCCGAATAGTCTACTAACACTACCCGGGACTTACCTATTAATATATTACATTCCAGATTTAGCAGGAACATTTACGCCTAGATTTAAAAGTCCATGACCTTCCTCTAGTGTACTGTATCCGAGCGGGACAGTATGACTAATTAGAAGCTCAAATAGTTCTGATTCAGTGATTTTCTTGTTCGTCTCAGTTTCGTATTGTTGAATTAATAAAGCAAGCGCTCCTGAAACATGCGGTGTTGCCATCGAAGTACCTGAAAGTACGGCATATTGATTTGTTGGATAGGTAGATAGAATCTTTTCTCCCGGTGCAACCAAATCAATTTCATCATTTGTATTACTAAATTGTGATAACCGTTTTTGAAGATTTACAGATCCTACTTCTATTACTTCATCATATGCACCAGGATAGCTGTATTCATCAGTCGATCCATCTCCGTCACCTTCATTTCCAGCTGCACATACAACGGCAATATTCTGTTCAACCGCTCTTTGAATCGCCGCATGTAACGAAGTATCATCCCCTGGACCACCTAATGACATTGAAATCACTCGCACTGTTTCTCCATTAGACCCTTTCCAATTTGTTGCATAATCAATGGCTTGTACAATTGATTCAATACTTCCCTCACCAGCACCAGTCAGTACTTTAAGAGCTAGAATCTTTGCTTTTGGAGCAACGCCGACTACACCTTCTCCATTTTCAGAAGCAGCAATCGTTCCACATACATGTGTCCCATGTCCATTATTATCTAAGAATACGTTTGGGTCTCCACCGTAGTCTTCAGTAAAATTATATCCACCAATAATTCGATCTTGTAAATCAGGATGGTCGGTTTGACAGCCTGTATCAATAACTGCAACGACCACATCTTCCCCTTGACACCCTTTTTCCCAAATAGACTTAGCTTCGATTAACTGAACTCCAGGTGGTACTTCCTTCGTATAATCCTTAACTTCTTCCAACTTAAAAGGAATTAATCTAAATTTTGACATGCCTACCAGCTCCTTTTTGGGATTTATACTTAAAGGATAAATCTTTGAGGTATTATTTAGTATTCTACATCTATCCATAATTTCCCTTTTATTTAATTCAAATTTTCATAATTTTTATTTAGCGTCTTTAGATCTATTTTTAACAGTTTCTACTCCCTACAATTAATAGAAATCGTTGCGTTCACTTCATAAAAACTTTTCCATCATTTTACATCAAATTAATCTTAGCTTTAAAAAAGAGTTTTATAATCTATAAGTGTTAAGGTATTTTCAACCTAGGGGGAATAAGATGCTTACTAATTTATTAACTGAAATCAAATTTTGGTGGTTTGGAGAGTTGAGAGAAGAAGCAGAAGAACTAGAACGAATTGAATCTAAACATACAAGAGTTCGATTTGACTCTGATATTTATGAATTAATTCGCATACACTAAAAAATTTAAGATTGCTATAGAAAGATAAATATAAAAAAATCACCACAAGTTTAAATTCCCTTGTGGTTTTTTGTTTGCTCCTAAAGTTAATTTTTAGACTTTTTACTTAATAAACAAGCTTTGAAATTCTACTTGAATTCATAAGCTTATACAATAAATGGCAGTACATTATAAGAAATTATATTACGATCACGATATGTTTGAGTTATTATATCACTTTTTGTGCTTAATATCCCATTTTGTAATATAACCGCTTTAAATCCCCTTTCAATAGCTCCATTATATGTAAAAAGTACACAATGCTCTGCTGCAAAGCCAGCCACAATCACTAACTTAACATCATTTTCTATTAAAATCGATTCCAATTCTGTATTCCAAAATGCATTTGACTGTTCCTTCCTAATACAAATATCTTGTTGATCTACATTTATTTCAGGAATAATAGCAAGCGATTCAGAATTAATCTCATCGGCACCTTCAACATCCTGAACATGTATGACTAAATGTTTATTTGACCGAATCGACTCAGCAACATAGTTAATATACTCACAAGCAGCTTCGACATTCAATTGCTCTTTTTTATCCTCTAAAAATATTTTTTGCATATCAATAATTAACAAAGCAATTTTCATTTTTTCTCCTCCAAAGTCTTTTTATTCTTTAAAATAAATATTCTATTTGTTTTAAATTAGTCCTACCTTTATTTAATAGATTCTAATAAATTTGAATGATAATTTTTGAACAAAAGAAAAAGACCATAAAAATGTGGTCTTACTTTAGACTGAATACATACGTTTATTGAACTAGAACACTTTATTTTCTAAATTAAATTTGAAAAATTGTTCTCTTTGTTGAGTAAGTTTAATGATCACCTTTACTTATAAATAAAAATAATACAAGCAAAGACACATAAAGTCGGAATAATACTAATCCATTTTGGAATATTTACATTAATTCCTACCAAAGTTTTTCTCAATAAGGCATCTGCGAATGCATAAAGATTGATCGCCACAAACACTGCTAATAAAGAAACTATAAAAGGATAATGACTTAGAAGAAATCTAGCTTCAACAAAGATTAAAGGCAAAAATACAATCTCTAATAATAATTCAATTAAATCATATTTTCTATTGTCAAACTTAAAAATCCATTTCCCATATCTTTTTAAGTTCTGCATAGTCACAATACCTCTAATGATAAATTTCACAAAACAATTGCTTTCAAAATAAGCTCTGCAAAAAGTAGCATAGTTCTTCCTTGAATTACAGCTCCTACACACCTGATTTATTCAAGTAAGCAATTTCCTAGAAGATAAATTATGAAGACGACCAATTATGTGAACAAATAACTGCATTATTTCTGATTGCTCGATTATATCTTTTCCTCTTATGGCTAATACTTTAAAAGGCTCACAAAGGTTCCCCTAAATTACTGTGGTTTATTGTAGCAAGCACTTAAGATTGGTGCCCATTCTTTAGGCTTATCCATAAATGACACATGCGAGCCCGGAAGCGTGATAAATGGACTACCAATTTCATTAGAAAGTTTTTGTGCAACTTCAGCAAACCAGACATTCTTATTCACTGTCCAATCGCCCGCTGCAAAAATTAATTTTTCTTTATGTTCACGCAAGATATCCTTATTTGGTATGTAATTTGTTACTGGAATTAATTCCTGTTTGATAAAAATATCAGCAGCAATTTTTCCAGCTAAACGCACCTCTCCTGGAAGTTTTGGCTCTTTCCTTAAGTATGCTTTCAACCTGATGTCTGATAGTAATGGTGCAATCGTTATGCGTCCCATAACACCCATTCCAAACTTTGTAGCTGCCTTATTTGAGTCTTTGCTTAAAGCTAGTTGATAGCAGTCACCAAAGAATTTCAACCATCTCTCTTGATCATTCGCAAAGTTTGCTAAAGGTGGTTCATGAATTACTGCTAATCGAACTACCCCAGGAAAATTCTTAACTAGCTCCAGTGCAATTACTCCCCCACTACTATTCCCAAAAATAAAGGCAGATTCTTCGCCAACTGCCCTAAGAATCGCAAGTACATCACGACTTTGTTGTGCAACAGAAAAATTTTCCAGATTATTTGCGGTACTTCTAGCATTTGCTCTACGGTCAAAGGTGATCACTTTAAACTGATCAGACATCGCATCAGCTAATGGAAGAAAAGTATCTCCATCACCGCCACCACCAGGAATAAATATTAGCGGTACTCCATTCCCAGTTACTTTGTAAAATAACTCATCGCCCTCTGTGACAATCTTGCCACAAATTCTTTTGTTCATTTTGCAACACCCTTTTATGTAACTTCTCATTTTCATACCAATAACTTTTTACTATGTTAATCATAAAAAATTGAGCCATTGCTGTGACTCATTTTTTATTGAATAACAAAGAATTAGTTAGTTAATTAAAACTGACTTTTTACTTAGGCGACTTTGCAGAAAAAATGCAATCGTAGCAGAAATCAACGTAACAATTATAGTTGGAATTGATGAACTTTTTACAAAGATCACTTCATTATGTAATTGCTCAACATTGTTCCATAAATTAGGCAAATCAGGTTGATAAAAAACAGTTTGCAACATTCCTGAAAAAACATTAATAACACCAAATAATAAAATAAAACTTAAAACAAACAACAAATACTTTTTCATTCAATTTTCTCCTTTAGTTATTTATTAAACATGTTCAACGATTGCTGATTAACTTTCATTAAAAAACTATGTACTAAAAAAGATACCTAAAGTTATTCTAAATAAGTTTATTTTTAATAAGAAAAAAAGTCAGATTCTATTTCATAGAATCTGACTTCTTTTAGTTAATTATGCTTTTTTTACATTAGTTGCTTGTGGTCCGCGTTGACCTTGTTCTACTTCAAATGTAACTGCTTGTCCTTCATCTAATGATTTAAATCCATCAGTTTGAATTGCTGAGAAATGAACGAATACATCATCACCATTTTCACGCTCGATAAATCCAAAACCTTTTTCTGCATTAAACCATTTTACTTTACCATGTTCCATTTTTGTTTCCTCCTTGTGTGATTTACACACGTTTTAATATATTCAATATTAACAATAAACTTAAAGATAATCAAATTCACATAAAAAATTTTATATAATTTATTTATTTTCATTTGTTCCTGTCTTATTTTTGGTACCCTTACTTACATATGGTTTCGCACTTTTTGCTTTTTTTGCACTAGCTTGCCACCTATTCCAACCCTTCTTATCTGTACCTCTACCTGTTCCGCCCTTACCTTTAGCTTTACTCAAAAAAACACCTCATTAATATACGACATTAAACTACTATTGACGACTAACGTTCAGTTAGTTCTAAAATAAGATTTAATCATTAAAAAATAATATTTTTTAATAAAAGAACTCCGTAAACTATAGCACTACCAATTATAACTAATAACCCTATCATAAAAAAGCCATAAATAAAACCCTTACCCATTGAAAATATATCCAAAAACATATTTTTAAAGATTTTTAGTAACTTTTTCATAATAATTCTCCTTATGGTATATGCTTAATTTTATTTTCCCTTTCATATCCAACTTATTATGCAAAAAAAAAAATTGCCATATACATAGATAAATGCTATTAAAGTATACATAAAAGCACTCCAAGATTATTTGAAGTGCTTTTATATTTACTGTGTATATATATTTTCAAAGGCTGTTTCTTTATCGTTATTTTTCAAAGTGATTTTAAAATTTTCATCGAACTTTTTAGTTGAATTAAGTTCAAATAATGAATGTCTGTTCATACCTTTATCTACTGTTGATCGATATGAGATTGCTAATTTTTGACCGTTCATTTTGAATTTAATATTGGAATAGTTTGTACCTACACCATTAAACAAAATATATATTTCTTTTTTACTTTTATAATCATATAAATAGACACCATTATCATTGTTCATATTAATTTTTTGTTTTAAATCTGATTCATTAATCTTTTCAATATCTAATTCTTCTAATATAAAACCTTTTTGTATTTCATTCGAAGAGATTACTACTTTATTTACTAGAGTTTTTTTTGTTGGAACACTTTCGCTATTACATGCTGTTAGAGTGAAACTTGTTAATATGAAAATACTGAAGTTAAGCATTTTTCTTTTAAAGGCCATTTTTACCTCCACAAACTTATGTAATTAATATAAAAACGAAAATTAATTTGATTGAACCAATTAATGAGATTTTTATCCTCTTGAGCGCATGCTTTAATAAAAAAAGTTCACTAGCTTACTATTGGACTTTGTTTTCCATTTATCCAATCAAGAATAAATGGTTTTTGACGAGGATTTAAGTTGCTTGGTAAATCCATTTTGCTAAAAAATTTATGTTCCTTGCTTTCAATTCCTTTTTGTATTAAGTCACCATTATATTTTGTTGTCCTAAAAATTACTTGGACACTATATGCTTTGTCTTTATTAGGATATTCAACAAAACAACTTTCTCCAGAATAAATACCAAATAACTCTAATTCATTTACTGTTAATCCTGTTTCCTCAAAGGTTTCCCTCTTCGCAGTTTCTTCAAATGTTTCTCCAATTTCCATTACTCCACCAGGAATACACCAATTGTCTTCATCTGTACGGTGCTGTAGTAATATAGCATTATCTACTTCAATAATGACCCCGCAACCAACTGTAAATAAAATTTCATTTCCAATTAACTTTCTTATTTCTTTTATGTAGTTCATATTAAATCTTTCTCCTATCAACTTTGTCAGTTAGTACATTTAAATAATATAAAGTATTAATTTTCATAGTTATATTGTCAGTTACGTCGAATAAGAGCTGCGAAAATAAACTAAAGAATTTTAATTAACCTTTAACTTAATTCATTTTACTTAGTAAATTTCCTTCTTTTCTAATTTAACTAATTGCTTTTTACTTCTAAAGGTAATGCAATTAATTAGATTAGTTAAAAAAAGTTTTAATAGATTTAAAGTCTTGAGTTTTGGTCATGAATATCATTTTTCAGGGCACTAGTTATCAAATGAATAAAGTCGGGTTTCCAAGCACAATAAACTAAATCGCTAAGATGAAATGATTGTAAAACTTTTTCCAATACTTCTTTATAACACCGATAGTCTACTTCTTTATTCAAAGTAACAATAGACAATAATTCTTCTTTACTTAACTTCTTCTTAGCATGTGCAAACTGGTTTGCTACATAAACAGCGAATCCTTCATAAAACCACTTTGGCCCCATTTTTTCCTCTTCACCATCAAGAATTCGTATATGCAAATTATGGGCTAATTCATGTATCATTAGTTTTTCATAGCTATCTTCTTCACACCCCTCTGGATACACCGCTTGGTAAACTTCGGGAGAAACCATAAATAACCTATCTTTTAAAAATACTGCAACAATACTAGATGGAACTTTCGTATTTTCTGAAAGATTGAATGCTTCAACTAGAGCATAGTCAAATTCTTTTTTACTTGCAAAAATCTTTAAACTTGTAATCAAAGGTCGATCTAAATACGTTTGCCAATTATGCTTTTTTGAGTAAATATACACTTTTTCTTGGGCAGTAAGAATTAAATGATTATAAAACGTTCTTTTTAATTCCATGGAATTTGGCAGATTTAATACAACTTGAAAAACTCCTTCAGCTAATTTTCTCATCACTAATAAATCCCCCATTTGTTTTTTCAATCTCACTTTTGATCATATCATTAGCAATTCTGAAAGTGCTCTCAAATTAATATCTTTTTTTCGAACTTTTGATTTATTTTATTTGTTTTTACTTAATAGACATTCAAGAAAAACAGTTTTTCAAACTTTACACCAAATTTACTAAAAATCGAGTCTACTTTTTGGTGACTACCTTACAAATATATTTGAAATAGAACTAAGAAATATTAATTACCTAGTTAAATGTATGAACAAAAAGTGCCATGTAAGCATAGTAATATAGAGCTAGAAATAAATAGGACAAGTTAGATATCAAATGAGGAAAATTGTCTATATAGATATAGAAAAAGGTGATTTATTGGGCAAGGAAGATCGAAAAAAAAATGATTGTTGCAATTGTAACAAATCAAAACAATGTGATTGTCAATGCAATCATTGTAAACAACGTGATTGTCATAACGAATGTGGTTGCCACAGCCACGGTTTTTCCCAATGCTGTTGTATTCCGGGTCCACAGGGACCTAGAGGGCCAAGAGGTAAACAAGGTGAAGATGGGGAAAGAGGTAAAAGAGGGGCTACCGGTGCTACGGGGGCTACTGGAACAAGTGGAACTACTGGGGTGACTGGTGCTACAGGGCTTACTGGGGCTACTGGTGAAATAGGTGCTACGGGGCTTACTGGCTCTACTGGTGATACAGGGGCTACGGGGCTTACTGGGGCTACTGGTGATACAGGTGCTACTGGTCTTACTGGAGCTACTGGTGATACTGGCTCTACTGGAGCTACTGGTGATACAGGGGCTACTGGGGCTACTGGCTCTACTGGCTCTACTGGCGCTACAGGTCCTACAGGTCCTACAGGGGCTACGGGTCCTACGGGCGCTACTGGGGCTACTGGGGCTACTGGAGCTACTGGAGCTACTGGAGCTACTGGAGCTACTGGAGCTACGGGTCCTACGGGGGCTACAGGTTCTACTGGCGCAACTGGCCCTACTGGGGTTACAGGTTCTACTGGCGCAACTGGCCCTACTGGGGCTACAGGTTCTACTGGCGCAACTGGCCCTACTGGGGCTACAGGTTCTACTGGTTCTACTGGCGCAACTGGAGCTACGGGTCCTACGGGGGCTACGGGTCCTACTGGAGCTACGGGTCAAAGAGGAGCTACAGGTTCTACGGGGGCTACTGGTCCTACTGGTCCAAAAGGCCCGTATGCCTATGCTTTGAATAGCGCAGGAGTGCTGCCTGTAACAGTTGGTGGTACAGTTGTTCCTCTACCAACAGTTCAAACTTTGAGTCCTGGAATCACAATTAATGGAACGTTTGATACGTTTACAGTTGCAAATGCTGGTGTATATTATATTGCTTATGCATTAAATACTACTGCAGCATTAGCATTGTCAACGCAAATTTTAATAAATGGTGTTCCAGCAACTCCAACTATTATTTCCCCTTTATTAAGTCTATCAATATTTCATTGTTATGGTATATTGCCATTAAATGCAGGCGATACTATTTCACTTCAAATATTTGGTTTGACTGGTCTTGTCACACTCCTAACAGGAAATGGAGCTACACTTACTATTTTTCAATTAGATTAAAAAGTGAGTCTTCTATATTGCAGTTTCCTGTCAAGTTGACAAACAACCTTAGCCCGATTCAATTGGCTAAGGTTGTTTTTGGTTTACTAGCCAAATATCAACGGCAGTATGCTATATATCAACGAGATCTAGCATTATATCAACGAAGTTCACAACTTTATCAATATTGTTCAATTAGTGTTCGCGTTAGCAACAGGACAAACCTAAAAATAATACTCAGTACTTTCTCTCCCTATATCCCTCATAACTAAAGATAACCCACTAGGAATCAAAACCTCTTAGAGGATTACCATATTTTTTGAAGAGTTAACTTTCACTCTACTAATCACTTTATTTACTATTTAATTTTTTTATTTCTATTTTATTAAAGTTAGTAGGAAGTTTTTTTACACTATATTTTCGTTGCTCATTATTTGGTAGAGGTAGATTTACAATATTTATATTTTTTTTAACACTTACCTCGGTTTTTGCTACATTCTTAATTGTTGCAGTTGCTATTGCGTTAGACTTCTTAAGACCCGTCAGATCAAAGAATATTAAATTAACACATAAACAAGTTACAAAAGTACATATAACAATTACTATTTTTTTCATTTTCTGCCTCCTAACTTAATGCTTGTCCATCCATAAGTTTAAGAGTAGTTTATGAATTAAATTACTAGATTAGAACCTAGTAATCTATATTAAGTCAACGTTATATTTTCTAATTAAATCTTTAAATGCTGGTCTTTCATTGCCATCTCTTCCTATAATATGCGTTGCAGTTATTAGTGAGTTTAAAACAGCTTCTTCAGTTGCTTCTCCAACTGCCCTAAAAGCTAGGTCAATGTCCTCTTCGTGTATAGTCGGTACCAAAAGACAATTTGTAGTTTTTTCATGAGGGATTTTAGTTGCTGTTGAAAAGCCGATCACTACTTCACCACTTCCCGTAGTGATGATTGAACCTGTTCTTGATAATCCAGTAACAGTTCTTTTTATGATTCGATTAAGTTGTCTTTCAGATACAGGCAGGTCTGTTGCTACAATCATAATTATTGAACCTTTATCTTGCTCTTCTTGTTCTTGTAAGATATGGTTTTTTAACTCTTTTCCAACTGTCTTTCCGTTCACTTTTAAATCACTTAATATCCCAAAGTTTGTTAGCACTAAAACTCCCATTGTATATGTCCCATGATCCATTTTCATAAGCCGGGAAGCTGTACCAATTCCTCCTTTTAATGAATAACAAAGCATTCCTGTTCCTGCTCCGACAGTTCCTTCTTTTACTAGATTGTCAGCATTATGTATAGCTTGATGAACATGGTCTCTTGAAATATATCTAGTTCGAATATCGTTTAAATGCATGTCATTACATTCGCAAATCACTGGGTTAACGGTTCCTGTTGTACGCCCTATTTCCGAATTTTGTTCTAACATATACTCTATTAAAGCGTCTGCAGCTGTCCCAATACTTAGTGTATTTGTTAAAATAATTGGCGTTTCAATTGTTCCTAACTCATTGATCTGAATTGTCCCCATCGATTTACCAAATCCATTAATTACATGACTAGACGCAATTAATTTTTCCTTAAAAATATTCCCCTGATGAGGTAAAATTGCAGTAACACCCGTCTGAATATCTTGATCGCTTATTGTCACATGACCAACTGTAACCCCTTCAACATCGGATATTGAATTTAATTGTCCAGTTTCCAATTTCCCAATAATTACACCATAATCTCTAATTCTTTTTTGAATCGACATAACAGTCCTCCCGAAATTAAAAATCTTTAGTAAAATTTATTATTTTATCACTAAAACACAAAAAGCCCTTATTAGAGCTTTTTAAATGATTATGATTTACCTTCCATAGAGCGATCTATAGACTTATGTTGATTGAAATTCTCTTTGTAAACTTTTTGAGGAATATACGTTAGTGAAATTAAAGCTCCACTAATCATTAGTAAAATCATCAATGACGTAACTAATAATACAATCTTTTTGGAAAATAATTTCATCATTCGTTGTTTTCTCCTTTTATGATTAATATTAAGGCTTATTTTAACAGATAAATTCGAAAATTATCTATTTTAAAATGTGTATAAATTTACTAAAAACATTTTCAACTTATCTGTAAATTATTACCATCTCCCAAAAAAGAACTGTTTAATTTTCCTAACATACAATATATTAACCTGATTTTCTTAGTGGCAGTGGCAAACAGGTACTTTCACTTTTATCTTATAGATAAAGGTGATTTTTTCAATCTAACGAAAAAAACACATAGAAATTTCTTTCCATGTGTTTATATTTTTTTGAACCAATGCAAAGGGTCTAATATGTATAAATTCCTACTTTTTTTCCATAACTGCAAAGTAATTTTGCTCATCATCGGCAAAATTAAATACCCGACCAGTTGGCATTTCTACGATGTCTCCAACAGTAACTTTTTTATTTGTTAAGTTACTATAACTTCAATCCATCGCATTCCTTGACCATTGCTATTGTCAGAAATTACACTAAATCCTACTTTTTCAGTCCAAAAATTCATTGCTTCTTCCTGATTGTTTACGTATACCATTACTTGTCCAAGCGTATTAATCATTTGAACCTCTCCTTTAGATAAATTTCACCTGAAATATTTACCATCAATGTTTGAAAATAAATCCACTAATAGTAAAAGTTCATTAAATTATCATTTCTTGATGCAAATTAATTATCCTCTAATTCGATTCACTTTTTACTAAATTTAACAACTGCATAAACTACTTTAAGCTTTTCATTTTCAAAAAATTATTGCGGTTTAAATTTATCTAACGTGAAATCATAGTTATATTCAATAAGGCCACCATTTAACTCCGTAAGAAACTTATTAACTGATTCGATTAGGCATTCTGTATTAATGGATTCAACTGGTTCAAACATTTGCCATACAGAGTAAATAGTCCAATTATCATTTCCCTTATAAAGAAAGTTCATAAGATCTTCATTTCGATTAATCGATTCATAATTCATATTTTCTCGCAATCCATTTTCTACCTTTTGAACCCATTCATTAAGTTGGCCGGCAAACTCTGTTAAATTAATATTTGGATCATGGAAATATAAAGTTTCGTTCAAATATATATTTAAAGCACCGTCAATATAGCTCCCAGTGTTCGCAACATAAGCTGGTTCAGTAGGAATCTGATCGTTTAATATAAACAAGAATTTTATATTCATAATAGTTTCCTTTCAAATGAGATGCAATCTTTCAATTACTACTTATTATTTCCTGATTTTTGGTATTCTGTTCATTTTTATTTAAAAATATAAAAAACATCTGTCATAGAAAACTAAAAAATTGAATGCCACTAAAAATGACTTGTATAATAGATTCAACATTAACTTACGAATTAATTTTTTTTGATTTAAGCATACGATATTTCAATAGAAAAGGAAGAGGGATTAGGATGAATCAAAATTATTTTTTTGGTCTTTTCCAATCAATTCTCATATTGATTTTGGTATTTGTTTTTGTTTATAAATTTTCAGAACTTCGAACAAAAACCACTCACTTTGTTTGCCCATATTGCGGTAATCGCTTTAAATTATCGAAATTAAATTTTGCATTAGCATTTAAAACAGGTAAAATAAATGAGCGCATTGTTACTTGTCCTAATTGTGGTCATCGAGATCGAATGTCTATATTAAATGATTAAGATAATAGGAGTAAAAGAAAGGAACTGATCGAGTGCAAGAACGGATTGATGAATTAACATTATTGTTGTTATATTTAACTTCATTTGAAGAAAATGCGGGATTAGGTGAAACAAACCTTCGGAGCTGGAAAGGATATCCTTTCGATACGCTTGATAAATTATCGAATAATAATCTTATATTTAGTAGTAATCGTGCAAAATCAGTTTATTTAACAGAAAGTGGTATTGAAAAAGCAAAAAAATTAATGCAAAAATATAATATTCAGACAGAGAATAACGAATTTTAAGCTATCTTTAACTTTCTATATACCTTGTAACGATTCAATTTGACTATAAATATGCTGTTAATTATTCACAAACATTTTTAAACAAAAAAAGAGAATGTTCTTTCATCCTCTTCTTTTCGCATGATTAAATTTAATTTAATAATTTATAAATGTAGTTTATTGTTCGAACCTCTTAAGTCTTATTGCTTCATTCGGATATTTAAAAATTCAATGCCTTTTAAATTTTTATTCCATCACTTTTATAGCACTTATTTACTAAAAATAAACTAAACTATTGATTAATTTTATAAATTTCACGTGCAATCGCTTCTATAATATAGACTACTGGAACTTGAGTAGTAATATTTGTAGTGTCAACATACTCTTCTGTCACATAATAAGGAATATTTAGATCAGACATTTTGGCAATAGTAGACAATTTATTATTTGTAATGCTAATAATTTTACAACCTTCTTGTTTAAGTAAATTTAAATGATTTACAGTGAAATTATTCTCTCCTGATACTGACAATGCAATTGTTACGCTATTATTTCTTAGTTTCGAATGAATCGGAAAATGCGGGTCCTTTATGTACAATGAAAATCTTCCTAAACTGGAGAAATATCTTGATCCGTATTCTGCTAATATACCAGAACTGCCGATTCCAATAAAAATGACCGTTTCGGCTTTATTAATTTGAATTGCTGCTTCTTTAATTTTTTCTTCTAAATCACCTTTTAGTGTTCTTTCAAAAAAGTCTACTAAAGTATGATGAGCACTTTTAACGCTAGTTTTCTTTTCTACCTCTAAATACATTTTCAACTTTACTTTAAATTCAGAAAATCCGTCGCAATTTAGTTTCCTACAAAAACGTAATATCGTTGAAGTTGAAACATGTGTTTCATCTGCTATTTCACGTATCCTCATGTATGCTACTTTTTCCATGTTTTGAGAAATATAATTATATAAAGATAATTCTAATTCATTAAAGGATGCTATTTGATCGTTTGAAAACAATGTCTATTACTCCCTCTATAATTAAGTAAATTTTGCAAAGAATATTTAAAAGTGGCATTATTTTTTATTTGAAAATTAAATTATTCTACTATTTTAACATACATAACCAAGAAACACAGTGTTACATTTATGAAACAAATTATTTCTTAAGTTAATCGAGACTAGTTTCAGTTCACTTATTTACTAACGTATTCGCAAACGGTATTATTCGAATATAATCACTTTTAACTTAAACTTAAAAAGAAATTAGGAGGTAAAAAATATGAAACAGTTTAAATTTCCTGAAGATTTTTTATGGGGTGGCGCAACCGCTGCAAATCAAATGGAAGGTGGCTTCTATGAGGGAAATAAAGGACTAAATATTGCCGATGTACTTCCTGGTGGAAAAGAAAGACTGACCATTTTACAATCACCTGGCTTTAATTTCGAGATTGATCGCTCAAAATATAACTATCCAAATCATGAAGGTATTGACTTCTATCACCGCTATAAAGAAGATATTGCTTTATTTGCAGAAATGGGTTTTAAAGTTTTCCGCATGTCAATTGCATGGACAAGAATTTTTCCAAACGGAAATGAACTGGAAGCAAATGAAGAAGGTCTAGCCTTTTATGATCGTGTTTTTGACGAATTACACAAATATGGAATCGAACCTGTGGTTACAATTTCACACTATGAAATGCCAGTGAATCTTGTAAAACAATACGGTGGCTGGAGAAATCGAGAAGTAGTTACTTTCTTTGAAAGATATGTAAATGCAATCTTTAATCGCTATAAAAACAAAGTAAAATATTGGATGACCTTTAATGAAATTAATAGTGGCTTAATAATGCCAATTATGGGTCTTGGCTTTTCGATAAAAAATGAAGAAGATAAATATCAACCAACATTCCAAGCATTCCATCATCAATTTGTGGCAAGTAGTATTGCAGTTAAAGCATGTCATAACATCATCCCAGATGCTCAAATTGGATGTATGATTTTATATGCTCCGGTTTATTCATTTGACTCAAATCCTAAAAACGTTATGTATGCTCTACATGAGGAGCGATTCTTTAATTATTTCTGTGCAGACGTACAAGTTCGAGGTGAATACCCAGCATTTATTAATCGTTTCTTTAAAGAACATAATATTAAAATTGAAATGCAAGATGGTGACTTAGAATTAATTAAAGAAGGTACTGTAGACTATATTGGATTCAGTTATTATATGTCTAGAACTGAGAAAAAAGAAAAATCCGATTTAGAAAGTTCGCAAGGAAATCTAATTGGTGGCGTTAAAAACCCATTCTTAAAAGCAAGCGACTGGGGCTGGGAAATCGATCCTGAAGGATTACGTATTAGTTTAAATCAATTATATGACCGTTACCAAGTCCCATTATTTGTTGTAGAAAATGGTTTAGGTGCTTACGACAAAGTTGAAGAAGATGGTTCAATTAATGATGATTACCGAATTGATTATTTACGTGAACACATTAATGCAATGGGAGAAGCAATTGAAGACGGTGTTGAGTTAATGGGATATACTAGTTGGGGATGTATTGATTTAGTTAGTGCATCTTCAGGAGAATTCTCAAAACGCTATGGCTTTATTTATGTCGATAAACATGACGATGGTAGTGGCACATCAGAACGCCTAAAGAAAAAGTCATTCTTCTGGTATAAAGATGTTATTGCTTCAAACGGAGAAATATTATAAAAATCAAGTACATTAGAAAAGGAACTTCTACGATGAAGTTCCTTTAATATTGCTTTCGCTTAACTTTTAACTCATTACTTACTATCAATACTTACCTTTAACTTACCGTCTTCATAAGCAGTTAAATAAACTAGATCACCGATTTCCAATGACTTATGTGGTTTCTTATTGAATATTTGATTTTCAGTAAATTCGTATTTTCCAGAATCACAAACGATTTGAAAATGCTCATCATTTTCTTTTTTTGCAAGTTCAACAACTTCACATTCATAAGTTTGTAATTTTGACGTTACTTTAATTGAATCAACTAATTTGATTTGACTTTTTGACTTAGGAAGTTTGACAACGATGGGATGTGCTTTAGCGTGATTAAAATTAATGATCGCAATCGATATAATAATTCCAAGAGTTATAACAAAGGTACCTAAAATTATTCCCGCCATTTTAAATTTTTCAATTTTTTCTTTATCCAAATTTAAGTGCACCTCATCTTTTTAAGTATCTATATTCCCTAAAATAAAATGAAATCCTTCTTGCGATTAGATTTAACTAATAGAAAAAACAATTATCCAATCTTAAAAATTAAGATCAGCCTAAAAGTCAGCATAAATGGAATAGAATACGAGAAAAATTGTTGTGTGATTCAAGTTTGTCTAATTGTCAGTTTAGAAGAATTAGAGCAAACTTTTATCTTCTTACTTTCACTTCAATACTATTTTCTATAAATTTAAAAATGAGGGTACCTGTAAGGGCACCCTCATTTTTTTATAATGATTTCAATCGTTCGATTCTTTTTTCTAATGGTGGATGTGTAGAGAATAATCTTGCAAATTTCTCTTTACCACTAATTTTAAAAGCGGCAATCGATTTTTGACGATCATCTATTAATCGAATATTACTTCTCAATGATTCTAAAGCATAGATCATGTTGTCTTTACCACCAATTTCTGCAGCATACTGATCCGCCTTAAATTCCCTTTTTCTTGAATACCAGAAAATAATTGGACTACTTAAAATACTAAATACGATTTCAAATACGATCGAACAAAGAACATAAACTACATAAGATAACTCTTCTCTAACAAAATTAGAAACAATTTTTGCAACTAAACGAGAAAAGAAAATTACAAAAGTGTTTATGATTCCTTGTAATAAAGTTGTAGTAACCATATCGCCATTTTTTATATGAGCAATTTCATGTGCTAGAACACCACTAATTGCTGGTCGATCCATTGAATTAATCATGCCACTAGAAACGGCAACTAAAGAACGTCTTTTACTAGGTCCCGTTGCAAAGGCATTTACTTCAACCGAATCATAAACTCCGATTTGAGGCATCTTTTTTAAACCAGCAAGTTTTGCTAAACGGTATGTTTCTTCTATTACATAATTTAACCGTTCATTTTGTGGAGATCGAACATCAATTAATTTTACGCCCATAATCCATTTGGCCATTATACGAGAGAATAATAATGAAATAATCGCTCCGCTAAATCCTGCAATTACGCTAAAAGCAAGCAGTGCCAAGTAACCCGAATCACCAATATAGCGAGGTACACCTAATAATGTTGTTATAGTTGTAATTGTAATTAACACTAAAATATTAACAAAAATAAAGAAAGAAATACGTTTAAACAATCTGTTTCCTCCTATCAAAATACTTATAAATTTATTATATTTATCTTTTAATCTTAAATATAGAGGCTAAGTCCTTATATAATTTGAAAGAACTTTAAGATTCTACTATTTTACTAAAATCGTTCGATGGCTAGTTTCTAAATTATCTTCAGATTAATTAAATGAATCTCTTCACTAAAAAACTATTATTTTATGGAGAAAAATTCCACCTTTATTACTTTTGTTATGACTAAAGTCCCGGTAATAATTTATTGGGGAGTGCTAAGATAATCTAATTAATTAATACTTATTTTAGCATTTTCTTTCCACAACTTCACTTATTTTGGTGATATCCCTTAAATTTTATAGCTTAATTTTCTTGATAATACCTCTTAAGCTATACAGACCTAAAGAACTACATCCGACTCGTTACAATTGTCATTTTTTTCAAGAAATTATTGAATAGCTAAAAAAATGTAACTTGGACATCTTCTTTACTCATAGGATTAAATGATTAAGATTTTGAATTTATATTTTTTGGGAGGGAAGCTTTTGATAAGAAAATGGATAACCGTTTTAATTTTAACGTGTTTTATGATTGTAGGTATTGGTATAAAACCTACTCAAGCAGCAACAAGTCAATTTATTATTATTAATAAATCATCAAATCAACTTGCTTACTATGAAAATGGTAAACTCTACAAAGTATTTAAGGTGGCCACAGGTAGGAGTCCATCCCTAACACCTGAAGGGAAGTTTAAAATTGTCAATAAGATTGTCAATAGGCCCTACTATACAGGTCATATTGCTGGTGGAGATCCACGAAATCCACTTGGTAATCGTTGGCTTGGATTAAATGCACGAGGTACATGGGGAACAACTTATGCTATTCATGGTAATAATGATCCAAGTTCAATTGGAAAATATGTCAGTCACGGCTGTGTCAGAATGTATGATAATGAAGTAGAATGGCTTTTTTCTAGAGTAAAATTGAGCACACCTGTTGTTATTACTTCTTCAAGTAAATCATTTGATTCCATAGCAAAAGCAAATGGATATAAGGTAACAAGTAGTAGTGGTGGGTCGAATGCTGTAATTCCTAGTGGCACTATCTTAAAAAAGGGTGCTAAAGGTACAACAGTTAAAAAACTACAACAAAAGCTTACTGCACTGGGCTATAGTACAAAAGGTATCGATGGTATTTTTGGTAACAATACAGACCAAGCAGTGCGCAAATTTCAAAAAGACCGGCATTTAACTGTAGATGGAATTGTTGGTCCGGCCACGATTAAAGCACTTGGAGGACTATGAATTATCATTTAATAGAGGATGGATAATCCTCTATTTTTTTATGTCTCGAATAGAATACTATAAAAGGGTGCCAAAGCATCCATTGTATAATAATCATAATTACATAGAGTAAAATTGATCTATGTTTTCAATTAAAGAATCTAGTATTTGGATCCTCGTTCTGAGGATTTGCTTTATTTTCATTTCATTTAACAAGTTTACAAACGCTTCTTTTGAAGGCAGAGTGAATTCGATCTGTAAAGCAGGCTCACACGTTTTTTTCTTTAATAAGTCATCTAATACATGAATTATAGTGACTTGATGCTTTTCCTCTAACTCTGACCATCTACTTATATCTTCCCATGAAGGATTTGATTCGATATATAGTTGGCACCAGCCACTAGTAACTGGGAATCTTACATATCGTTCCATCCAATCGATCACTTGACGCGAATTGTTTAAAGAAAGGTGAGCAAGTGCTTCATACCCATTTACCTTTCCATTCGATTGCTTTTCCAAATAATCCGTTACTAGGATTAATCCTTTATTAGGTGAAAGACATTTTATACTAAGATAAGAGCGCAATCCCGGATCTAATTGAGATTCATTATTCTGTTCCCATAAATCTTCAACCCAATTCATTGCATATGTTCCAATAGCTTCACCAATCATCACACAAATCATTTTTTTATCTTCAAGTGCTTCAAATTTAATTAGATATTTAAGTAATGTATCAAACAACTCTCCTTTATTAAAATTCAAAAGGGATTGTAAAGATACAGAATCTAGTTTTTTTCTATAAATTGTAAATTCGATTAACTTATCCATACCATTTTTTACATCTTCTAGAGTTGTTTCAGAAAATGAATCAAACCATTGCTTCCATCTTTGTGCTTTCAAACTCGAAACTTCTAAACCTCTAGTATTTAAAAAGTATTCTATTTGCCATTTTTCACTACCTACACAATTAAGTTCAGAGATTTTTTCTAAATAGTCAATAAACGAATCTGCAATATATGTAACTGTATCTTCTTCATGATCCCAATAGATCACGGGTTTCTCTTCACCTTCAACTAACATATCAAATGCATAAACGTCACCATTTCCAGCCTGCGAAAATTCAAGTTTTCCTCTTAGATTCTTACCATAATCCTCTCCATCATATACCAATTCATCTGCTAAACTATCTAAGTTCTGAAGACTAGTAATATCCCAATTAATTTCTCCTGAAAAAATTTCAGAAAATCCTCTCGGAATCATTGTATCGTCTGAAAATGAATAATAAAAAGAGAGAGACTTTGATAAATTTAGAACGATCGATTTATATGATGGCGGTAATTTATAGCCTATCTCACTTTCTTTTTGATTCACTTCAACGATTGTTGCTTTTTCTCCTATCATTAAAGGATGCACTTTTCCATTATTACGCTCTATTTTATTAATTATAAAATCCCATTTTTTTAATAGTTTTTCATATCTGTCCATTAAAAATCAACATCCTTATTTTTTTCACCTATAAATAATTTAGCCATATTGTATTCATCAAAGCTTGTCCCATTAATTATAATAGAATTTCTTTTACTCCCTTCAATTTCAAACCCCATCTTTGTATATAAAGCTATTCCTGCTTTATTTTCCGTCACAACAGTCAACTCTAATCTTTGGATTTTATGAATAGCCACCCAATCTTCTAAACTATGAAATAACTTGGTACCAATTCCTTTACCTGTGTATTCTTTTAAAATTCCAATTACAAGATAAGCGCAATGTTTTTTTCTTATTGCATGATTTCCAATCACAAACAAATAACCGACTAGCTTTCCTGAACTCTCCTCAGCAACAAGTACTGTTGAATGAGGTGATTTTTCTATAATCGCTAGTTGTTTACGTTGTCCCTCAATTGTAATGTTTCTTTCACCAGCGCCATAAAGCATAAATTCAGACTGATTTTCGACTTCTTTAATTAATTGTACAAATTGTTCTGTATCATCTAGATTAACTTCTCGTATATTCATTAATTTCCCCACCTTAAACAGTGCTTTTCTATTCACTTTAATTTAGAATACTCTAATTTTATCATTCACTATATTAAAAAAGGCTATCGAAACAGACTTTTTTCTATATTAAATACATTTTTTCACATCTTAAAATCTAATTTTAAATATTTAAACTAAAATAAAATAGGAAAACACTTGCCTCAAATTTATGAAAGTATATGTTTATTGTTAAAAAAAGGATCTTCTTAATATAAGAAGATCCTTAAATGCCTTTCAATTGTAATTATTCAACAATATTAAATTGTAGTCGCAATAAATACTGTATAAATAGCACTTTGTGTTATTTGAGGTGCAATAAACAACGAAATAGCATTATTTCTGGAAACCGGATTTCCAGAAATTGTACTAGTCCAATTGACAGTAGCTGTTGCTGTAGCTGGACTAGGATTGAATATCGTTACAGGCTGTGGACCTACATCATTTGGTGTTATAAAAAATATAATTGTTTCAGTTAAGCTATTTGAATTGATTTTAAAATATTACTTTAAACTTTTTTTAAAATAAACATAAAGACCACCTCCTAAGAAAAGAGGTGGTCATAAGAAGAAAGGATTAATGGTAACCCATTTTTAGTAGCTAAGCTACGCTATGGGAGGAGTTCGTTTACGTTCGTTCGTCATTCGTTACACGTAAGGAAAGTAACCTGTAACTCTTCATCCGTTTGCTTATCGACCAATTTGATAGATCCATTTTTTATCTTCTTATCCTCACAGGAAAGTCTCATTCCTGTGAGGAATTAATAATAATCTGTTCCATCAAATGGAATATTTATTGTAAAGTTTTTTGCATCAATTAATCCTGATAGACGCGTTACTTTTCGTTCTAATTTCAATGCTTTCATTCGATACTCTTCTGGGTCGAAATATAGCTTCTCTACAATTATATTTTCAGACCCATACATCGGTTGAATACGTTCCTTCTTGGATGCAAAGCTTTTACATAGTTGTACTTCAGCACGTAATTGTTTTGCATACTCAATCGCTTCAGTAATTGACATCTCTTCATTTTCAATGGAAATTGTATTTTCTACATTTGCTTTTTGCATCAAGAAATCCAATTTTCTAAAATCAGCACGAACCTTTGATAATTCATTTTCAATTTTAATCAGATCACGCACTAAAACTGGAATAGGATGGTTCTTTTCTACTTCAACAGTTGAATTTTCTTCAAGTTCTTCAATTAATTCACGAATTCTTTTCGAAAGAATATGTCTAATATTTAAAGCCTCAGCAAGTGTAATTTGATTCATACGATGCTCCTTGGATTCTAAATTTGCAAGATAACTAGTTTAGTATATAGAAAATTAATATAATTTAAAAGTGAAAAATCACAGTTATTCTAAACTTTTAATAAACGAGTCTTAAATTAATTACTTGCTAAAATTAACTTTTGAGTTTTAGGATTATAAATTTTATAACTAATTTCTACATTATGATCCTTTGTAACTGTCACTTTACAATAATAAGGAATGGACTTTCCATACGCATCTAGCTTAGGTATATTTCTGAAGCTAAATACTTCATCCGAATCGAGCATATTAAAATCCGCTTCAGCTGTACGACTAGATGAATCAATTTATATATCATTTCCACTACATCATTTGTTTTAATACAATAAATTTCAAGTTTGGTAGAGTACTAGCTAAAAGGAAACCACCTAATACTATACCTAGAATACTTCTACACACATTGCTGAATGTAAAATGACTATTATTCCAAATATGAGCATGAAATAATATGTAGTCACATTTTTCACTTTCTAATTTTTTAGTTCCTGACTTGTTTTAAACAAGAGATAAACTTATTTAAATTTTTCGTCTGTTACAGTCTTCATTTGGAAGCTGCGCCTAAACAGCGAAATAAGAAGTAAAAATTAGAATGAAGGCATATACTTTGTTGTTCATTTTTTTCACATCAGCATTTACACTAGAATTAGCAATGAAAGGATGTGTTTAGTTGAATCATTTTCGTTTTCTCTTCACGGTGCCTGGGGTGGTCTTCTTTTTGTTGATTTGCACCGGTCTCAGTCTGTTCATCGGAACCCTTTTTATTTTCCTGCTTCATATTCTACTTGAAACGTTCATTTTTCACTTGGGGTATGCGACACTTGCGCTTTTTTTACTTGGTTCACTACCAGCTTTTGGCATAATGTATTCAATTTTTAGCGTAGTTGCAGCTCTATTCTCACCGCTAGTTCAAGAAAAAAAGTTCATTCCAGGGTTCTCTATTGATTTAACTAGTTACCCCATTTTGCAAACATTGATCCAAGATGTATCAAAAGAGATGCAAAAAGAAACACCTGGCACATTTATTTTGCATCCGATGTCGTCAATTTTTGTTGCATCTGGTGCATTCACCTTTTTTAATGGAACGAGGAAAGGAACAATTTGTTGTATTGGTTATCCCTTGTTAACATCTTGCACAAGAGATGAACTACGTGCCCTGTTAATCCGCGAATTCGCACGAATGGCCGAACAAAAACGAAATCGTTCGACGTCAAATACACTCGTGAAGCAGATCGCAGTCACTTACTCTAGTTATCTTTTTACTGCTTCCCGTCGGAAGCTAGGACTCATTCTATTCCCATTACGTCTGCCGATTATATTGATGAAATCGTACAATCGTCAGCTTAATCACATTCAATCAGAAATGTTACAAAAAACTAATGTAGATACTGATTCGTTTCTAAAAAATTTCATCGGTGAAGTTAGTGCACGGGAGATTGAGAACAAAATAGTACATCTTCGCCAAGCAGTTGATGCTACTATCGAAGAAAAACTCACGAATCAACTAGCGCACGGGCTTGTAACAGATGAAAACCTATACACATTCTATTTCGATCAGCCGTCCGCAGCCGCTGATAACTCTTCCTCGATTCTAAAACGATCGGATCACTTGGAACGAGCACTTTCCAAACAATACATTGCAGTTTCAGCAAGATAAAAGAGTTAGAAAATCGAGCCTAAAACCGGCTCTTTTTTTGACTCGTTTTCTTCATTTTTGTTCATTAACTCAGTTAAGCCACTCTTCTTTTGTTACTTCAACGTCTAACACAAATTTTATCCAATTTAATTTGAATAGTTAGTCTAATTTCCATTACAATTAAGAATATTAAACTGATCCGAGGAGTGTTTAAAATGGCACGTGTTTTATTTATTAACGGTGGCTCAGAAGGCCACATCAACCCAACAATTGGAGTTGTTCAAGAGCTTATTTCACGTGGTGAAGAAATTGTATACATAACTACAGAGTCCTTTAGAGAACGAATTGAAAAAACTGGTGCGATTGTTCGAACTTTTGATGAACTAAAGTTTATAAAAGCCTTTCTATCAGGTGGCAGAAATTATTTACTCGAAAGAATCAATGGACTATTACATACTGCAGAAATAGTCATTCCTAGCATTCTTGAACAAATTAATGGAGAGCATTTTGATTACATCATCCATGATTCTATGTTTGGTTGTGGAAATATACTTGCCCAAATCCTCCAACTTCCAGCAATTAGTTCTTGTACTACTTTTGCACAGACTAAAGAATCTTTCGATAAAATGTTGGAAGAGGAATCAATCAAAATTCCAAGTGAAATATTACATCAGATAGAAGCCGAATTTAAAAACTTAAAATTAAAGATTAAGAATAATTATGGTGTAGAAATCAACTCTCAATATGAAGTTTTTTGTAATCCCGCTCCTCTTACAATCGTATACACAACTAAAGAGTTCCAGCCAAATGGGAATTCTTTTGATCGATCTTTTAGCTTTGTCGGACCATCAGTCACTTCACGAGTACAAAACACTGATTTTGATCTTGCTGCGATTAAGAGTAAAAATCCAATCTATATTTCATTTGGAACTGTTTTTAACCGTGCTATTGATTTTTATAAACTTTGTTTTGAAGCATTCGGTAATAGTGAACATTTCATTCTGCTATCAATTGGCTACCACACTAACGTTTCAGATTTAGGTGAAATCCCTGAAAACTTCATTGTAAAACAATATGTACCACAAATCGAAGTGTTAAAAAATACTAAATTATTTATTTCGCACGGCGGAATGAATAGCACAAGTGAAAGTCTTTATTACGGAGTTCCATTAATCGTTATCCCACAAGGTGCCGATCAGCCACTTATAGCAAAGCAAATAGATAATATCGGAGCTGGTATTCATTTAGAAATGCAAAACTTAACACCAATTCAACTACGTAATGCCGCTGATCAAGTGCTAAATAACGCTTCATATCATAAAGAGGTCACTACTATAAGTGAATCTTTTAAAAAAGCAGGTGGTTATCGCCAAGCTGTTACTGAGATTTTACAATTTTATAGTCACTACACAAGTAAAAATTAATATTCTAGAAGTATCATCAACACAATTTCATTCATAATTTTCATATCTTATCTATACAAAAAAATCTACAAAGATATTTTTTATCTTAGTAGATTTTTTCATATTTTTTCATTTTCTAATCTAGCTTTTTACTAATACTTTTTAAAGGACCACTCTCAACTATATTTCGACCAAAGCCACTTCCAAATTGGAATATTTGCTTTGATTTTACCGCCTAATTGATAGATTTTTAGTAGATTTCTTCAATATTTTAGTCGGTTTAGATAGATTGGGAATGCTCGTACTTATTTCCCGTTTTTTGAGTGCTTATTTTACCTAAAATTCCCTTTTACATTTTACTTGAACCTTGACGTCAACATCTTACATATTTACGCTTAAAACCAAGTAATCCTTTATCCAAATCCTTTTGAATTTTTTCAGAGCAAAGTAAAATATTACTTTTTTTCTTATCCTTTTTGATTTCGACTGGCCCTACTTCATTAGCGATTTCAACTGCTTTTTCATGTTGAGGTACATAAGAGATTGCGACTGTATACATAAAGTTATTCATTGCAGATTTTGTTCGTTCAGGAGATGTGTGAATTGTATTTTTTACTTGTTCTAGCATGGCTGAAATCTTACTTGAGCTAAATTCGGTGTCTGAACGATTTCCTAATAGCCAACAGTAACAACTCCAACCTGCTGACATTTTGAGCTCATCACCACTTGCAATCCATTTATCAGCAACATCTTGTGCAATATCAGCTTCAGCTAATGTTACTGAAACTACATAATCGGAAAGCATGAAGAAATATGCACCATCAATCCAGCGGTCAAAATCAGTTTCTGTCATTTTCATCGGATCAGCGATAATTCCTGCAAAATACATAGCATCATAATTACCGGTTGAGTATAATTGGTCAGCTAACAGCTGATTTTTTTTTATTTTTTTAGCAATAGGTTTCATTGCCCCAGTAGCTACTCCAAAAAGTGGCTCTCGTGCACCATTACTAATGTATGTTTTTTTAGTTCTTTCCTTACCAAGTGCTTCTAGCTCCTGCATTACCGTTTCAAATTCCATCAATTTACACTTCCTTTCAATCATTTATGATCCTTTTTGTACTTCACAATGGTACTAATCTAAAGAAATCCTTAAATCGATTATATCAATTCTTATGCAATCATACTGTTAAACCTTTTAGAACATAAAAAAAGAGCCACTATAGTAACTCATTGAGTAGAAAAAAACTTTATTTCAAATTTAAAACTCAGTATATTTTATAATTTTCTTTATTGATTCAGCATTGTCAATATTTACACTTCTAAAACCATTAAATCCATTTAATTTAATTATGGCTCCACTTTTTGTAAACCAAAGTAATGAACTATATTCAACTGATTGATCTACTGGACTTTTAAAACTAAGTTGAATATCATATTTAGCTAAATCAACAGTTGGATGGTCAATTATTTTACTATACAAAAATATTTCTTCTAATTGATTTATTCCTGATTGACGTTCGATATACATGGGTTTAAAACTGATTTCATTTTTTCCAAATTTTGTATAGTTATAACCAATCCATATCTCGTTGTTTGATTTAATATTCATTCTTTCGTAATAAAAACCAGCTAAGAACATTGCAGAAACTGTAACAATAATCAAAATTATATATGGTTTTTTCAAAATATAGTCCCTCCGAATAAAAGATCTACCCGCTACAAATATAACCATATTTTACCATTTTTGTTAGGAGATTAGTATAATAAAAACGTTTTTGAATCAATTTAATTTTATGAATTGGGGGACTACAAAGTTTAAAAGATTTTATGAAATTCTCGTATAATATATTTCAATTTTAATGAATAAAGTAGTTAATACTTTTACCATTCTGATCTAAATAAGCTACATTATAGTAATCTTTAATAGGCGTATTCTTTTCTATTTTTTTAAATAAATAAAAAAAAGACTTTTGAGGTACGATTAATTTCACATTTTCATTTTCTTGAATATTACTTTCACTTGTAAACTGCTTTTTAGATACTATAATCGATTTAATTTTTCCATTTTCATTTTCACCTTCAAATACCCCGTAGTTACCTTTATTTGTTTTAATTTTCCTTGATCTGAACCAATTATTTTTTTCGACTGTACCATATGTACAACTTTTTATTTGAAATTTATGATTCATGCCTTCTTCTAATTTACAAAATCCCTCGTCAATATTGTTGACCGTCACAAATGCAATTGCTGTATCTGTTTTAGAAATCTTTTGAACTGCTCGAACGGTAAATGAATCATCATTTTGATTCCAATTTGAAATGATTTCACTTAAGTTTTTTGCATGAAGTGAAATATTGTATTTTTCATTATATCGCATAGATTTTATTTTTTGATAAGACAATATTCCGGCCAGTATTATAAAAAATAGTATAAAAAGTGTAATAATCTTTTTTTTCATTTTCTCCCCTTTTCAAAAGATACTCTTTTTGATTTAAGATTTATTTAGGGATAAATTCCTTGATCTCTTTTGATAAAATTGCCGTGTCCCACGGATTCCAGTAGTAGTTTGCACCGTCAAATTGTATATCAAACTTATAAGCAATTGGTTCATCTGTATATAAAACTAAATCATAATAAATAGGTGCGCCATTTTTAATATTAGGTTGAAAGTTAACATCTTCTTTACTTGTCTTCAAGATATTCAGAAAATCATCCAATTTCTCTTTATCTTTTAGGTCTGATATCTTTCGTATATTAGATTCATGCGATTGATAAATTTCAATTAAATTCACTTTATCTAATGCGACATTCTTAAAGTTCCACTTATAGTCAGTTTTATCTTTAGCATAATAAACTCTAAAACCATGTATTGTACTTTTATCTTTTAATGCTAGAAAATCATTGTATCCCTTGATTGAATAAATAGCAGTTCCTTTCTCATGGAACGCTGCATCTCCATCTTTTATTTGGTAGCTAGGATTTGTAATATGATCCGCGACTCTGAATTTAACTTCTCCTAACTTATCTCCAATTAAATTTTCGTTCGATAAAATACCAGAATTTATGCCATAATACTCGACTCCATTAAATTTAACAAAATCGACCCAATCAATTATTGAATCATTTCCTGATTGTGTAGAGTTACAACCTACTAATAGTAAAGGCAAAAATAAAAAAGATAACATTCTATTTTTGAAACGCTTCATCATTTCCTCCTTAATTTTTCTACTTTACATAATATTCCATTTTCGTGATGATATACCCTCTTAAATTTCACATGACAAACGCACATTTTTTCTAAAAGATTGTCCTTGAAAGCACTTACATTTCAATTGAACATAAAATATATTGAATGGAGGGATGAATGAAATGGAAAGAATTATTTTAATGTTTGCTAGTATTTTAGCTGGTTTTGCTTTAATCAAAATGCCTTTAGCAGGCACATTCTTATCAAGTGTACAGCCATTAACAGATTTAATTGGTATTTTAGCTATTTTAATTTTCTCGTTATTCCTAATATATAAAGCATTTATGTCACTAATCGGTAAGCAATAACTATATTAGGTTTTGGGAATCTTCAAATATAATATTTAAAAAATATTAAATAAACCTGTACCTTAGTTTACTTGCTAATCTAAGATACAGGTTATTTTTTTGATTCTTATAAGAAAAATTTTTTTAAAATCTCAAGTAAGAAGCAGGTATTTTTTTAAAAATTCTCACACAGCGAAAAAGGAATCTTTTCGATTCCTTCATTTTACGTTATATTATGAGAGAACTTCTTCTTTATCTGGCATTTTCTTAAGTTTTCTAAGGTAAGGAATCATGAGAATTGCACCCATAACGAACGTAATCCCCTCAGTAATTGTAAGAGACCAAATTAGTCCATTTAAATCATAAAAGTAGTGTAATATAATCACAACTGGGATGAAAAGTACACCTTGTGTAATCGACATTATGCCTGTTGCAAGCCCTTCGCCAGATGCTTGAAAGATGCTAGTGAATAAACCAGTGAATCCATTAAAAACAGATGATATCAGTTGGGCAGTTAAGATTATTCCTCCTATACTTAATACTGCTGAATCACTTGAAAATAGTCCAAGTACTGGAATTTTAAAGAGGTAAACAATTCCTCCGAATACAATGGAAACTCCACCAATCCATAACGTTAATTCTTTTAAAGTTTCATAAAGTCGTGTTTTATTTTTACCACCAAAATTGTAAGCAATTAATGAAATAGCCCCTATAAATAATCCCATTGTAATAAACTCTGGAAGTTGTGCAACCCTTACAGCAATCCCAAAGCTTGCAACTACGTGATCGCCATATTCCATCGCATAATTATTTAATAATAAAGTCGTAACAATTAAGAAGGACATTTTAAATAATTCTGGAACTCCGACTTTATAAATTTCTAATTGATCAGTAAGTGAAATTTTCCAATGCTTAATGAATCCTTTTAATGTTTCACTTTTTCTTTGTAGGAACCAAATGTAATAGATGCTAGCTGCGATATTGGCTAAAACCATTGAAAGTGCCGCACCCATTACATGAAGATTTAAAACTAAAATGAATAGTACATCAAAAATTATGCTACAAATAACACTTATAAACATTCCATACATCGATTCTTTTGCTGCACCTTCTGACCGAACGACTTGTTCTAGTGCAAAGTTTAATATAAAGGCAAAACTACCTGCAAAAAGGATAATTGTATATTGCTTTGTATAAAGTAATGTCGCAGCGTTAGCTCCTAGTAAATGAACAATTGGATTAACAAAAAATAATGCAATTGCTGCGACAATCAATCCGCAAATAATACTTATATAAAAAGCATAACCTGCAACAGATTTTCCTTTATGAAGATTCCCTTCACCTAACAATCGCGTGATAAAAGTACTTGCACCAACACCAAATACATTCCCGATTGCCATTAATACAGTTAAAATTGGTAGGCCTAATGTAATCGCGCTTAGCATCGCAGTATCATGTACTAATCCTATAAAAAATGCATTAATTAAGTTATAAATTGTGCCCGCAGATATTCCAATCATCATTGGAATACATAAATGAGCAATTGCTTTTCTTATTGGTGCTTCTTTTAAATAATAAATATTGGATTGATCTACTTCAAATTCTTCCATTTTATTCCTTCCTCTCCGAACCTATTATGTTATTCTCTGTTTTTGATTAGAATTCTAACTTTTAGAATTCTAACTATATAGTTAAACGACCGTAATGGCCGTAATCAATCAAAGGTGTGAATCAATTTTTTTCAAAAGGCGTAAGAACTCTGCTTTTTCTTCTTCTGTTAAACATTCAATTAATTCAACTTCTGCTGAAGAAAACATTTCATTAATTTGATCAACAATTGCTTTTCCCTTATCTAATACGAAAATCTGTTTCTGACGTTCATTATCAGCTTGGATTTTTCTTTCGATATACCCATTCTTTTCAAGCCCTTGAAGCATGCTTGTTATACTTGCACCTCTTCTATTAAATGCGTCTGCTAAATCTTTTTGAATAATGCCTTGATCTTGGTGCTGAGCAATATAGCTAATCATCCTACCTTGTTGAGGATTTACTTCAAGCTCTTTTGTTCGATTTGTTAATTTTTCTCGTACTTTAAACATGATGGAACCAAGAAGTCTCGTATACGATGTATTAATCAAATCGTTCACCTCCAAATAATTAGATATCTAACTGTTTGAATTAAATATACCTCGATTCGAATTTCACGTCAATAAAAAAGTTAAATACCTAACTGATAGAATTCTAACAATAAGGATGTTGACTATTTGATTCTCATATAAAAAAGATCATCTTTAATGCATTTGTAGATGTTGGAAAAAGACTAAAAAGTCGGCCTTTAATGTGTAAAGACCGACTTTTTTCAATCAAACTAAATTTAATATTTCCATTAGTAACACGGGACTCTTATGTTTTTTCGATAGGATGGCTAACTCTTCGTTCACTACGCTCTTTTTTCCTGAATCACGATGGTCTTTGGAGCACTTTATTGCATGGCTTTCACGAAATCGGCGTCATCATAGCGGATATACGTAATTTTTCCATCCGCATTCACGCTCGTACGACCTGTTACAGTGAAAGATTTGTCACTTTCTCCTTCTTTTTTTGCAACGAAGTGGACTGTGAACTCATAATCCCCTTCGCTCCCTTTGACCTCGGTTGCCGTGACATCGGTCACAGCTAACGTATACCCACGATTTTGCGCAGTCGAGATGTACCGAAATGCGTGTGCTGCGACAAACACATCAAATGCTTTTTTAGTAAAATACGCTCCATACATTTTTTTGTAATACGTTTCAAGTGGAGACGGGCTGGTCGGTTGGGTACTATTTCCATTAGAATCGATAACGGTTGCACTGTCACCTGATTCGATGTGCTTTATGAGTTCAGGATCACTTGTGAACTGGTTTGTCAGGACATGTTGGATCGTCGCTATCTGTTCAGTACTTCCACTTTTTTTCTTCGTATCTTGTTTCGACGATGTACACGCCGCTAGTAAACAACTTATCACTAGTAAAACTACGACGCTACCTTTCCACTTTTTCATCTTAATTCCCCCTTCTTCTTCGCTATGCTCTCTACGTTCGCTCCGCTCTAATTTATAAAAAACAAATAACCGACGAACTGAATGAGGAGCACTTTCCAATATTTTCTAGTTCCTAAGGTATTCTCCATTCTGTTCTTTTATACCTTCTTCGTTCCTCGCACGGACAAAGCTAAAGAACACCGATTTTTTCTATCCTTTCAACGTGTCGTTATAGGTAGATACGAAATTGAAAATATTTGGATTTACTATTCTCAAGTAAGAAATCAACTAAACGGTTGATGTTGATATTCAAATACTGAATGCGTTAGTTCAATCATTTTATATTTCGCATCAATAAGCAGTGTTTCATTTTTTTCAAAAAAAAAAAGCAAAGCTAATATAGCTTCACTTCTAAAAATTAATCCTTAAGTGGAATTTTTAAGTTTTACTTGCTTTAACGTTGCAACAATCAGAAAACTTACGATCACTAATAAAAGCCATGAACTTACTTTTCCTAGATGAACAAGACTCCATGCATCAGTTTGATTTGGATATTGCCATGCTCCAAAAAATGTTGCGATATTTTCAGCAATCCAAATAAAAAATCCGATTAGCACAAAAGAGAGTGCGATTGGCATGCGATATTTTGTTCCATTAACTTCGTAAGTAACCCATGATTTCCAAAATACAATTATGACTAATCCTGATAACCACCAACGGACATCAATCCAAAAATGATGAGTAAAGAAATTCAAATAAATCGTTGCAGCTAATGAAGCAACTATAAAAAACGGCGGCCACTTTATCAACTCAACATTTAATCTTCTCCACGCCTGGCACAAATAACTCGCAACACTCGCATACATAAATCCACTGTATAGTGGCACTCCAAATATTTTTGAATAACCTTCCCCCGGATAAGCCCATGAACCCATATGTACTTTAAAAAGCTCAAGTGCAAGACCTATTAAGTGGAACATTGTGATTACCTTTAATTCATCCTTTGTTTCAAGTCCAGAACGCAGCATTATCCACTGCATCAAAATACAGATAATTAATAACCAATCGTATCTCGGTAAAAAAGGAAGTGGCACAATCTTTGTAAAAGCTAATGAGGCAAAAATAACAACTGGAAATATACACGAAAGAGCTTGCTCAAAGCCAAACCGGACTAGTTGCTTAAATGCTCTTATGATTTGTAGCTCTGTTTTTTGAATACTTAAATTCATAAGTAATTCCCCTTTTTAAATTATTAATCCTATAATTCTTCATCGCCCAGATATTCTAATATGTCTCCGGGTTGACATTCTAAAGCTTTACAAATTGCTTCTAAAGTTCCAAACCGAATCGCTTTTGCCTTTCCGTTTTTTAAGATTGAAAGATTCGCCATTGTAATACCAACCCTCTCAGAAAGTTCAGTTACACTCATTTTCCTTTTTGCCAGCATTACATCAATATGAATTAATATTGCCATATTCTCCACCTCAGACCGTTAAATCATTTTCTGATTTGATATCAATTGCTTCTTTTAAGAGCCTTTGAAGTACGGCAGCAAAAACGGCAATTACCATTGAAGCAAATATCAAAATCATACCGATTACAATAATTCCCGGAGCGTCATCCATATCCGCAATTAAATAAAAAAGCGGTAATCCTAGTACATACAAGACACTAATTGCAATCGCACTAAGTTTTATATTTTTTAATGAATTAACCGATAATTCCGAGAAAGCTTTGTTTTGATCAATATAAATTAACAGCTTAAAGGCCTGATAAAGGGCAAAATAAAAAGGAATCGCTGCTGCATAAAGATCAATAAAAATGAGATATTTCATTAAAGCTATTTTTGGATATAGCTTAGCTGCGTAATTCGCAATCTCAGGGACTACAAATATACATAATGCAAGAACTGGGATCCCTATAAGAATAACTACTATTTTTAAAAAGAGCGTTGACCCTTGTTTCATAAAACGCACCTCACTAATATATTTTCAATTTGAATTTAACATATAATTTATCGTTTTACAATAAATTTATGTTGTTTTTTATTATATTATTATCGTTATAGAAATATCCTTCCATTATATAAAAAGTATAAAAGTATCTGTGTATAAACTTAAAAAGCAAAGCCTCCAGAAATGTTAGAGTTGAAATAACTTTAAAAATTAAATATACTGTTAGTAACACATTACTGTTAGTAACAGTATACTATTAGTAACAGTACAAATTAAGTAAATAGATCTATTTAGGAGGTAAATATTATGAAACATACAGGACGACATACTGGTGCATTTCTTTTATTATTTTTAACAGAGGGTGATAGCTATGGTGGGAAACTTTTGCAAAAATGTGAAGAAGAGCTTCCGATCAATCCAATTGACAGTTCTATATTATATCGGACTTTAAAGCAATTAGAGGCTGAAGGTGCAGTTGAGTCTTATTTAGGTACATCCGAACAAGATAAACCGATAAAGATGTACAAAATTAAGAAAGTAGGAAAAGAAAAATTAGCAGAATTTCATAAAGATATTGAAGAAAAACTTAAGAATTTAACATTTTTCATGAATAGATACGATGTATGGCAGGAGAAGAATCATGATTAATGCTTCGATCCTATACAGTCTAGCAATTACTCTTACTATTATTTCTTTTATAAAAGATCGAACTAAAACGAAAGAAGCTCTACTGAAATCATGGAAAATGTTTTGTAATATTTTGCCTGAAATTCTGTCTATTATGTTTTTCGTAGGACTATCCTTATCTTTATTAACACCGACCTTTGTTTCTTCAATTATTGGGGAACAATCTGGAATAATAGGGATTATAATCTCTACATTAATTGGTTCAGTTGGACTAATTCCTAGTTTTATCGTTTTTCCACTAGGAGAAACATTAGTCCAGAATGGCGCAGGACTGCCTCAAGTAGCAGTATTAATGTCAACATTAATGTCAGTAGGTATCATCACTTTACCTATGGAACAAAAATTATTTGGAAGAAATTTTGCCATTGCACGTAATGCGAGCGGGCTAATAATGTCGCTTATATTTGCATATATAATTTGGGTGGTGATGACTTGAATGAGTTAAAAAAATATCGTTTCTTTTTTATTTTATTAGTAGGCTTTATTATACTAACTTTAATCAATCACTCGGTTGGAATAAAAGCATTTAAATTAACTGGAAATAGCATTTTGAATATGTTATTCCTCCTCCCCCCTGTATTAATATTCGTAGGCTTACTTGACAAATGGGTTGAAAAAGAAACTCTTATTAAATATATGGGAAATAAATCTGGAATTTACGGAGTCTTGTTTGCGCTCTTACTGGGAGGTATTGCAGCAGGTCCTCTATACCTAGCTTTTCCGATCGCGCTACTTTTATTGAAAAAAGGAGCAAGTATTCGTTATGTTGTCTTCTTTTTAGGTGTTTGGACAACTGCTAAACTACCTGTTGTAATATATGAATTTTCTTCATTTGGTATGAAATTTACACTGATTCATATTTGTTTTGGATTAGTATTTTACTATTTCATGGGCATCATCTTTGAAAAGTTTTTTGATAACAAGCAATTGTTAAATTACGATAAAAATCAAGACATCTCTATATAGGATAAAACAAACTCTATTTTAGACAGTATGCAAACACTAATCTTCCTTTGTTAGAATCGAGATTATGTACGATTTGATCTTTTAAGGTAAAAAACTTTAATTAAATACAAAAGACTAGCCAGTAAGCTAGTCTTCTTTTATGTAATGCACTATCTCCCTACTAGTTAACAACCATTAAATAACATATTGCACTTGTCATACAATTCTTCAACATGAACGACCTTAAATCATTCTCTTGAATTTTTAGTAGAATCTGTATGAGTGTCTAGTATAATCTAGTAATTTTAACGGAACTTTAATAGACACCTTATACAACGTTTTTTTATATAGTTTATAGTAAGCTTTAACTAAATCGTCCCACTTATCATCTTTTCCTTTTTTATAGAAATCTGATATATCGACGACGTAGGTCCAGAACTTAGGGACTATAAAAAATCCCCAGTTTTACTAAGGTTTTGAAATAATTTTATTTATGATAAACGCTTGATTTAGAATATACAAGATCATAGTATTCAGACATTTCTTCTTCTGTTATATTGTATTTTCTTTGAATTTCATTGTGTTCTTCTAATAAATTTTTTGACCATTTCATTGATTGTCTATCTGTTATCTTACCACTCTTTAGTAACATTTTATTTTTTGCAAATTCTGACCTGAATTTCAGTTCGAATTCTGCAATTTCTATGATTTCTTCAGGAGAATGTTTATCTTCTTTTTGGCTAGAACTGCTATTCATTTTAAGTATTATACCTATAATTACAATTACAATTACAATAAACCATACCACAATATCACCACCTTTCATTTTCATAATATCATGTATAAATAACTAATAGTTAAACTATTCCAGAATTTATACCCTTAAATTTTTGTATTTTCCACAATCTGTTTTTCCGTGAACATCATATGGATTTAATCCTCAATTTTTCCGCATAATTAAGTGCAATATTAATATCTTTAATAACACTTTCTGGAATTCGCTCACCAATTGCAAAGGCATCGTACAAATTAATTCCTGCTAATTTTTTTAATACTAGATATTATTCATCATATAGTATCAATTTTGAATCAGCTGGATGCTCTCCTAGTTGTTTATAGATTTGAACCTCTTTTTCTACACCTTCTCAATCAGCCTATTTAAAAAATTATCAATTCGTTAAACCCATTAAAACCACTTCAAACTTAGGGGGAATTTTTATAATTTGGTCATCATCCCAAGACGTAGGTACTTATGTAGGAAATGAATCAAAATTAATGTCTCCCCCGTTTTATTGTTAGAGAATTTCTATGTATTTTTTTTGCAGCTTAATTTTAAGCTTTTTTTCTGCCTTTATGATCATCTCGTCCGTTAATGGTTTAAGTTTATAAAAGGCGAACTCATCTAGCCTAATGTTACTTTTCAAAATAAACACCTTTAAAATTTATAGATATCATTATATTACTCTATCATACTAATAAAGCATTATTTTATAAAAAGCTGATTAACCTTGTCTTTATCTTTTAAATTTGTATGGATAAGTTCTTCTAAGTCATTTTCATTCGTATAAGAACGCACATCTTTTCCATACCATTCATTAAGTTGCTGTCTTGTTAGAGTATATTTTTTGTCGGAAAATTCAAAATTGATCCATTCTACATTTTTGATTAGAGCAAATAAGAATGTTGCATTATTTATTACTATGTTTTTAGGGTTAACATTTATCTTCTCATATATAATAGTCATTCCATAAGGCTTCTTTTTTGTTTGAAGTGTCATTTTTTTAAACTCTTTATTGTTAGGTAATTGTTTAATGATATTTCCTACAGCACTGTTATTACCGATATAAGAATTTTTATATTTAAAAATATCTTTATTTGGGCTCTTACTTAATGTACAACTAGTTAAAACCAGCATTATAAATAGTAATGGAATGAAATTTTTAAAAATTTTACTCATATTTTCCCCCTATTTGCCAATTGTGAAAATAGGAGCTGATTGCTCAGCTCCTATTTTAATTCAATTATAAAATCATTTTTACATTTGTAGTCCTTGCTCATGCTCTTTTTTGCTTTTGCGTGACCAAATTACGACTGGTATAAGGACTAAGGACAGTATTCCACCTGCCAATGATAATGTTGCATAACTCGAATTTGCGACGACCATTCCAGATAGCGCTCCACCTGATGCCCCTGATAAGGCGATCAATACATCTACAGTACCTTGAGTTTTCGCGCGTGTAGAAGAGTCTGTTGAATCAACTATTTGAGCAGTACCACTAATCAGCCCAAAGTTCCAACCTAACCCTAATAATGAAAGTGCAACAACTAGTAGAATCATAGAATCACTCGGTGCCGATGCAGCTAATACTCCTGCAAGTAATAAAGTAGCACCTGATGCAATCGACATCGCAGTTCGACCTATTTTATCAACAAGAATTCCTGTAATCAGGGATGGTAGATACATTGAGCCGATATGAAACGCAATAACTATACCAACCTCATTAAGCCCATGACCATGGTGTTCCATATGCACCGGTGTCATAGTCATAATTGCAACCATGACTATTTGTGTAAGCACCATTGTCGTTGCCCCTACAGCAATTCCTCTATTGTTTTTCATACTTTCAACTGGTGAAGTCTGTTTGACATCTACTTGTTTTGCTTTATTTGACTCAATCATTTTAGCCACTAATAAAGGGTCTGGGTTAAGCATAACGAAAAGAAAAATTCCAGCTAAAATAAAAGCCGTTGCGGATAAGATAAACGGACCTGCTAGTGATGGTACACCAATAGAAACAGCAAATTTTCCCATTGGTCCTACTAAATTAGGACCCGCAACTGCACCAAAAGTTGTAGAAACCATGGCAATACTAATTGCTTTTGCACGTTGCTTACTATTTGCTAAATCTGTTCCAGCGTATCTTGCTTGTAAATTAGTTGCTGTTCCTGCTCCATAAATCAGTAGTGAAGCAAATAAAAGAATTAGATTGTTTGTCATTGCTGCAATTACTACACCGATTGCACCAAGTCCACCTGTAAAAAATCCTGACGCAAGCCCGATTCGTCGACCGAATCTTTGAGAAAGCCTACCAACAATTAATGCCGCTCCTGCCGAACCTAATGTAAAAAGCGATGCAGGGAGACCTGAAAAAGCATCTGTACCAAGCATTTGCTGGGCAAGTAATGCTCCTACTGTAACCCCTGCAGCTAAGCCTGCCCCACCAAAAATTTGAGAAATGCTAACAATTAACAGTGTTCGCTTGTATAGCATTTTTTGCTTTTCATTTGAATTTACAAAATCCATTTCTAAACTATGCGCTCTATTTTTCATTTATACACCTTCTTTTATTTCGTGAAATTTTAATCAATTACATTCTGATTAAACCTCTTTTATTTTAACAAATATCTATTTATATCAAACTATTTTTTTAAAATTAATACAATTTCTACTTTAAATTTGTGTTTAGATTCTACTATTCTTTCATTTCATTTGCTTCTTTTTTGCAAAAAACCATTATTTGGTGCATACGGTTATACTAGGAGGGGAAGTCATGAACAAACAACAAAAAGTATTTATTCTAACCTATTTATGTGTGCTCTTTTTCGGTAGCTTTCTTTTGGCTGGAATAACTTGGTACAATTACGGAGAAATATATTCTGAGCGTATTCACGGTCTCAATTATTTTCTTTATTATTTCTTTGCTGGGGCAATTGGCGGTTCATTATATCATTTGTATCATTTTTGTACTCGATTTATGGCAAATAAACTGACAGATCCTAGGGAGTGGATCATGTATGTTTTTTACCCGATATTTGCAACCGGTACAGCAGTGATGACAATCACTTTAATCAATAGTGGGTTGCTGGCTATTGATTTTACAAAAAACCCAAATTCAGTCTATGCACAAATTAGCATTTCTTTTATAGTAGGTTTCGGTTTTAAAAAATTCATAAAAAAGCTGGATTCGATTGTGAAACAAAGGTTCAGTTCAAACAATACCCCTTCGTCGACTGATTAACCTTAATCTTACTATTGGAAATGAAAATTAAAAAAATAAGAGAAGGTTTCCTCCTTCTCTTGTTTTAATTTATACTTAGTTAATTTCAAATCTAGACTTTTTTAACAAACTCTGACTTCAATTTCATCGCACCAAAGCCTTCAATTTTGCAATCTATATCATGATCGCCCTCTACTAATCGTATACTTTTCACTTTTGTTCCAATTTTAACGACAAGTGATGTACCTTTTACTTTTAAATCTTTTATGACTGTAACCGAATCTCCATCGTTTAAAACATTTCCGTTGGCATCCTTTACTACTTTTGTTTCTTCATTTGAATTTTCTGTTTCTAGAGTCCATTCGAAGCCGCATTCCGGACAGATTAAAAGATTTCCATCTTCGTATGTATATGCTGAATTACATTTAGGACAATTAGGTAGATTTTCCATTATATAGCCTCCGTAAATTGCTCATTTTTAATAATTTCGTAACCTCTATATACTGGCACACCCATTTTATTAACGCAAGATTAAATAAATATTATGTAATTTTAACGTTAGTGTTAAGGTTAATTTAAGAATTAAGATGTAATATAGATATATAGAAAGAACCTTCATCATTATGAAAGTAAGTCCCCAATTATTTTCATAAATAAAATAGCTCATGACGAACATGTCATGAGCTATTTTGTTTTAAATTTCTAATAGTTTTTTTTCGATTAATGAGTTGACCGCCGAACAAATTGCAATTTTCACATGAGCATACGTTAAACCACCTTGTATATATGCAACATATGGCGCTCTGATTGGACCGTCTGCAGTTAATTCAATACTTGCACCTTGAATGAAAGTCCCTGCAGCCATAATGACATCATCAACGTATCCTGGCATATAGTTTGCCGTTGGCGTGAAATGAGCATTGATTGGTGAAGCAGCTTGAATTGCCTGACAAAATGCAATCATTTTCTCTTTATCGTCAAATTGTACAGATTGAATTAAATCTGTTCTAACTGCGTCCCATGAAGGGTTTGTGTTCATTCCTAGCTTTTCTAAAAATGCAGCAGTAAATAATGCTCCCTTTAATGCTTGACCAGTAATATGCGGAGCCATGAAAAATCCTTGATACATATCTTGTAAAGCATACAAAGAAGCACCCGCTTCTCTTCCGATTCCAGGAGATGTTAAACGATATCCACATTTCTCAACTAGATCTTTTCGTCCTACGATATAACCACCTGTTTTCGCAAGTCCACCACCTGGGTTCTTAATTAATGAACCAGCCATTAAATCAGCACCTACATGGCAAGGCTCTTGTTTTTCAACAAATTCTCCGTAGCAGTTATCTACAAAAACTATTACATTCGGATCAATTTCTTTTACAAAATCAATCATTTCTTTAATTTGTTCAATTGTAAACGAAGGTCTTGTCCCGTATCCTTTTGATCGTTGAATACCGATCACTTTTGTATTGCTTGTCATTCGATTTGCAACTTTTTCATAATTAATACGTTCATCGTTTACTAATTCAATTGATTCATAACCTATTCCAAAGTCTTTTAATGAGCCATTACCACTTTCACCGCGAATGCCTACTATTTCTTCTAATGTATCGTATGGCTTTCCAGTAATGTATAAAAGCTCATCACCTGGTCGTAAAACCCCAAATAATGCTGTCGAGATTGCATGAGTACCTGAAATGATTTGTGGTCGAACTAATCCAGCCTCTCCACCTAATACATCGGCAAAAATTTCTTCTAACGTATCTCTTCCTATATCGTCATAACCATAACCAGTAGAAGGAATAAAATGACTATCGCTCACTTTATGTTTTCGAAAACTTTGTAAAACTTTAAATTGATTGTATTCAATTACTTCGTCTATTTCTTTATGTGCCTCGGATATTAATTCTTCTACCGTAGCAACTAATGGTGCAATTTTTTCCCCGTTTGATAATAATTCTAGCATTGATTATTGCTCCTTATACATTCTATATCTTTTTACAGTATCATAAATTGAATGTTCTTTAAAAACATATCCAGTTATTTGATAGATTTCAGTTTCTTCATTAAATGTAATTGATTCAATCATCGTTAGTTTTTTGATTTCATGTATCAATTTTCCTTCATATGCCGGTACGAACGCTTCAAAATATTCCATATACTGTTTACATTCGAATTCAATTCTTTGACGCAATTTTCCTAAATCATCTTCATTTAAAGCACTCATTTCAATAAAACCTTCAGATGGTGATGGCACAAAATCCTCATGAACTTGATCTATTTTATTATAGACTGTTAACATTGGAATATTTTCAACATCTAAATCATTCAGTAATTTAGAAACTGTTACTTCATGACTTTTATAATTTTCATGAGAAGCATCGACTACATGAAGTATAAAGTCAGCTTCTGTTGCCTCTTCAAGAGTCGAACGAAAAGCCGCAATAAGTGAAGTTGGTAAATCTTGAATAAACCCTACTGTATCAGTTAGTAACGTTGTCATTCCATTTGATAAAACAAATTTTCTAGTAGTAGGATCTAATGTCGCAAACAGTAAATCTTGTTCATACACATCCGATTTAGTTAATCGGTTAAATAATGTTGATTTTCCTGCGTTTGTATAACCTACTAACGAAATATGGAACATTTCATTTTTCTTACGTCTCTCACGATAACGCTTACGATGTTCAACGATTATGTTTAATTGCTGTTTAATATCATCAATTCGTTTGCGAATATGTCGACGATCAGATTCTAGCTTTGTTTCACCAGGTCCTCTTGTCCCAATACCTCCACCTAGTCTAGATAGTTCAGTTCCTTGACCTACTAATCTCGGCATTAAATATTGTAACTGCGCTAATTCAACCTGTAATTTACCTTCTTTTGTTTTTGCGCGCTGTGCGAATATGTCTAAAATTAATTGCGTGCGGTCAATTACCCTTTTTTCTAATCTTGCAGATAAATTACGAATTTGAGAAGGCGTTAATTCATTGTTAAAAATAACAACATCCGGTTCTAGCTCTGCAATAGCCGCTTCTAATTCTTCTACTTTACCTGTTCCTATGTATAATGCTGGATGATATTTCGTTCTTTTTTGTGAGGTAATTAAAACGACCTCTCCATTTGCAGTTTTCGTAAGTGATGCTAACTCGTCCAACGAATAATTAAAACGATCATCATCAACATTTTGAAGCTGACATCCAACTAAAATGGCTTTTTCTCTTAATTCATTCGACACAAAATTCCACCTTTTCTATTAACCAATTGTAAGCAATTAAATGTTCTTTACTCTTAACTGTCTCTTTATTATAATGATATCTGGACTATTTTTCATCTTTTTATTCAGGGCGGGGGAATTGCTTTTTGGAAACATGGGATTTATTTGGCATTATTGGTACTATTTCCTTTGCATTAAGTGGTGCAGTAGTTGCTATGGAAGAAGACTATGATTTATTTGGCGTCTATATTCTAGGTTTTGCTACAGCCTTTGGTGGCGGTGCATTACGTAATTTATTAATAGGTTATCCAATCAACTTTTTATGGAATCAAACAACAAATTTTACAATTGCGTTAGTTGCTATGACGATTATCTTTTTCTTTCCGCAATTATCAAATAAACCATTCAAAAAACTTGATATTCTATTCGATTCAATCGGTTTATCCGCTTTTGCAATTCTTGGTGCAAACTATGCGATCGAATTAAAACTACCTGTTAGTGCTGTAATCGTAGCTGCTGTTTTAACAGGAATCGGTGGCGGAATCGTGCGAGACTTACTTGCAAAAAGAAAACCAATGGTATTACATTCAGAAGTATATGCTTTTTGGGCAATACTTGTAGGTGTATTAATTGGAAATAAATTTGTTGATACTAATTTTGAAACTTTAATTTTATTCATTACTATTGTTATTCTTAGACTATTGTCTGTACATTATAAATGGAGCTTACCAAAAAGATCATTTACAGGCTCTACAGTAAATATTGAAGAATCGAACACTCAAAAATTAAATTAAATTAAATTAAATAAGTCCGTGAAAAACAAACCTTTTAGAATTAGGTTTGTTTTTTTATTTGTAGATAACGTGTAAGATTGTTTTTCGAAAAAATAAAATAACCATCAAATTAGATGGCATATCAATCTTTAAATTAATTTGAGTCGTATTATTATAATTTACTTCTTACTTCCATTAAAACTTTCCCAAGTAAGTTAAGTCCTTTCCACTTTTTTGGGTCTTCGGCTCGTTTATCGTTTTCTCCTATACCTATACCCCAAATCTTGTCAAACGGGCTAGCTTCAACTAATATTTTATCGCCTGTTGCTAGTAGTTGAGATTTTAGTTCGAGGTTAGAAAATTTATCATATAACACATCCCCATAAATTATTTCACGATTAGCCATCCAAGTTCTTTCATCGAAAGGGATTACTTTACTTCTCCCTAAACCTTTACATTGTTTAGGTGTCTGAGCTTTTAATATTTGTTCTGCAATTTTTTTCGCACCAAATAAATTTGCTTTTCGATACATAATTGCTTGCTCTGACCATTTGAATTCTATTCCTTGGTGTTTGAAAGGGAAAAAATAAAAGTTCGAGTAAATATCATTGTCCCCCCAAAAAAATACAAATTTATTAGTTATCCTCAATTCTTAATCATCCTCTCATTAAATGATTAACACATTCCCTTTTCAACAACCAAAAAAGAACAAACCCTAAATTAAAAGTTTGTTTTTTGCATTACATAATTTACCTATTCTTGCCAACACTATTTTAGAAATTTATTAAAAGGAGAATTCATTTGGAGAGATACAATATTACAAACCATTCTATCGAAACAATTGACGAATTTTTGCTTCCATCCAACAATGAAATTCTTTGGTATCACTTTAATAGCAAAACGATCGATCAACTTACTAAAATAATTGATTCTTTAAAAATTCATCCTTTGGCAAAAAAGAAACTTTTACACAGTGACCAAAAACCAAGAATAAATATTTTTAAAAACGAAGCAGTTATTTCTTTATATGCCTTAACAAAACTATTTAAACCAGCCAAAATTAATGTTCTTGTTTGTAAAAATTTAATTATTTCTTATATTGGAGATCATGAAATCGATTTATTCAAATATGTAACCCAGGAATTTAATCAAAATTATATAAAAGTAGATCATACAGGGCATATTTTATATCAAATTTTTCATGAAGTGATTGAGAAGTTTCTAATCTCGATTGATCGTTTTGCAAATGAAATTGAACAAATTGAACGAGACTTATTTAATGATCCCTTCAGAAAGGACTTAGACAAGAAAATTTTCACATGGAAAGTTCAATTACAGGATTTAAGACAGCTTGTTGAACCTCAAGTAAATGTTATTAATCAAATAGTAGAAGCAGATTTTCAATTTTTAAGTGAAGATGCTGGATTTTATTTTAGTGAGTTAAAAGAAAATTATGAAAGAATAGTTAGTGCACTTGATGACTTTAAAGAAAATATGGCAGGAATCATTGAGCTTCAAATGTCTTTAAAGTCCGACCGGACAAATGATATTATGAAAACTTTAACATTAATAAGTGCCATCTTCTTACCGATGTCATTTATCGCTGGGTTTTACGGGATGAATTTCATTAATATGCCTGAGTTAAAGTGGAAGTATGGTTATTTGTATTGTATCTTCCTAATTATTCTAATTGGCATCCTTATTTCAATTTATTTTCATTTTAAAGGTTGGTGGGGTAAAAGGCGTTTTACTAAATAATCAATCGTTAATTAATTGAGTCGATTTTGTCTGAAGTAAATAAGTCTTTTTCTTCTATTCTCATTAGAATTTCACGATTAAAATCGTTTTCAAATACTAATCTAGTCGCTTGAGTTCGAATCGACTTTTCAACAATATTTCGGACAAATCGTCCATTACTAAAATGAGCACGATTTTCAAGTTTAGCTTTCTGTATATAGTCTCTTAGGCGATATTCCGCTTCTCGAGAAAGAATATATTCACGGTCTACAAACATTTTTTTCGATATATCTAAAAGCTCTATTACTGAATAATCCTGGAATTCTAATATGAATGGAAATCTCGATTTCAAACCTGGATTTAAACTTAAGAAATAATCCATTTCGGAAGAATAGCCCGCAAGTATAAGTACAAAATCACCATGCTTATCTTCCATATGTTTAACAAGTGTATCAATAGCTTCTTTTCCGAAATCCTTTTCTCCACCTCGGCCTAGTGAGTATGCTTCATCGATAAAAAGAATGCCTCCATTTGCTTTTTTTACTAAATCCCTAGTTTTTTGAGCAGTATGACCAATATATTCCCCTACTAAATCCGCTCGTTCAGCTTCAATTAAATGGCCTTTTGAAAGAACACCCATTTTTAAAAATAATTGTCCAATAATCCTTGCGACAGTTGTTTTCCCAGTTCCCGGGTTTCCTTTAAACAGCATATGCAATACTTGCTTCTCAGCCTTTAAACTCAGTTCTTCTCTTTTTTTATTAATAAATATCCAAGCATAAATTTCATGAATCATTTTTTTTATTTCATCCATGCCAATTAAATGTCTTAGTTGATCCTCTATTTCAACCAATAACTCATGTTTAGGCTTTTTAACTGTTTCAATACTTGGAGTTGGAGAAACCTCTCCTCTTTTCACCGTATTAAGTACAACATTTATTTGACCGTTATCTTTTAACCGAATTGGTTGCTCCAAATATGACACCTCTCTTTAATCTATCAACATTCGTTCATGCATCTATATAGAAAAACCACAATGTATCTCGTAATAACTCGCATTTTCTTTTTCTCAATAAAAAATTCCAAAATTACGTTTTTACTATTATATGTACGAACAATAACTTTCAAAACTCTAATTCTCTGACATTATCTTTTAATTGGATAACATTACTAAATTTTACTAAATTCTATTAACGAATTTGTTATAATTAGAGAAAAAGAGAAGAGTTGATAAATTTGACGATTCCAAACTTAACGACTACTACATTACCAGATGTCATCTTGCAATTTGCCTCTCACTTAAATAGTAAAGGTAGAAAAGAGTCTACGATTAAACGATATTGTTATGACTTAGAAGAATGCTTCCGCTACTTTAAGAAAGTTAACGAGAACTTAAGTACATTACAAGTGCAAAGTTTTAACGAATACTTTTACTATTTAACATCTGAACGGAAATACAATGAGAAAACGATGCATCGTATTTATGTTGTCCTTAATCAATTTTATAAATTTTTACAATCAAACAATTCTTCAATTGAAAATATCATTCCGTTTACTAACTATTTAGCTGGTCCTTCCAGAGCTCTATCCCCTGATGATTTTATTACTGAGGAAGAAGAAAAAAAATTACTATCAATTGTACAATCCACAGCAGAATTATCGGAAAAGCAATTAAAAGCAAGACCATTTTTAATGGATCGCAATGAAATAATGATTAGATTAATGTTATATTATGGGCTTACATTAAAGGAATTAATTGATTTACAAATGAGAGATATCAATTTCGCCTTAAATGAACTAATAGTACATAGTAAAGAAGGAACAAAAAGAACAATCATTCTTTTAAAAGAAGATCGAATGCTTTTATATAAATATTTTGTTACAATCCCTGAGCCGGTAAGGCCTCATTATCATTCAAATCATCCGCTTTTTGTCGCATTTGATTATAACCGAATGACGTTCCACTGGGTTTATGATACCGATTCACCGAAAGCACTGACAGAAATCGCTTTTCAAAAAATGCTTAGGTTAGAAGTTAAAAGGACGGGACTGCGGAAAGGACTTTGCTCACAGCATTTAAGAAACACTTTTATTTTTAGAAAAATTCAAGAAGGATTATTAGCCGAAGAAATTCAACAATTAGTAGGCTTGAAAACATCAGTTTCATTAAAACGTTACTATCAATTTTTTCACGAAAATAAAAAAGAATAAGGAATTGTATAATGAAGGGGATAGAAAAGCTATCCCCTTTTTTTACTTCTGCTCCTTACCTTTCATGAGTTCTGCGATTTCTTTAGATGAATACTTTTCTTCATTTTGCAATGCAGCGATCACTTTTTCTCTTCGTTCCATCGTATGATTTTGGCTTAATTTCTTTTTACCTATTAGTTCAGTCACTTCAATTTTTAAGCAAACTATTCCTGAAAGTAACTTTTCTACATATTCTTGGTGATCTTCATATTTCCAAGGTTTTGCTTGACCTTTTTCAAAGTAATCAGTCGTCATTAAAACAATTTGTCTCATTTCATCTTTGTCTGTTATCGCTTCAACGTTTCCATATGCATGGATTGCGGTATAGTTCCAAGTTGAAACAGTATTTTTTTCTTCATACCATGTTGCTGAAATATAAGCATGTGGACCTTGAAAAATAATTAAACATTCTTTTCCATTTATCGATTTCCATTGGGGATTTAGCTTAGCTAAATGTGTGATTAAAAATAGTTTTTCCCCTTCTTCATGTATGATAAATGGCAAATGAGTTGCCTCAATTTTTGCTTCGTTGTTATTGGATAATAATATTCCGAAGCCATTTTTCTTCATTTCAGTTATTAATTGCTGTAGATCCTTTTCTTGAAATTCCTTTGGAACATACATGTAAATTCTCCTCGCTTTTTAGTTTACATAATATTATTATCTATAACTACATATTTTAAGTTCATGAAAAAAGAACATTGACCTTATGATCAATGCTCTTTTTTCTATCTATTTTTACATTTCAATTTGTACATTTTTAGATGGTACAAACGTTGAAATCGCGTGTTTATATATTAATTGTTGTTTTCCTTCAACATCTAACAATACCGTAAAGTTATCAAAGCTTTTTACTTTCCCTTTGATTTGAAATCCATTTAGTAAAAATACTGTAACCGCTAGATTGTCTTTACGTAATTGGTTTAAGAACTGATCTTGAATGTTGATTGATGTTTTCATGTCCTTTTCCTCCTCTTCTACCTCTACATATATTTATTCGAGATGAAATAGCCCTTTCCTTCAAGTAGAGCTAAAATTTCCAGTTTTTTTATATCAAAATTATGTCCATCCATTTCAAACCAATGGATGTTCATTTTATTTCTAAACCAAGTCATTTGTCTTTTTGCATATCTTCTTGAGCTTTGTTTGATTAAATCAATCGCTTCATCTTTTAATAAGATTCCATCAAAATAATCGTAAAGTTCTTTATAGCCAATCGCTTGCACGGATTGACAATTACGAATGCCTTTGTCATATAACATTTTTGCTTCTACTATGAGGCCTTCACCCAACATTAAATCAACTCGTAAGTTTATTCGATTGTATAATAGCTCCCTGTCCATCGTTAATCCAATGATTTCTGCATCATACAAATATTCAGGCTCTCGATTAAATGCGGTCTCCGAAAACTTTTGTCCTGTCAGTTTGAATACTTCAATTGCACGTATCACTCTTCTGACATTATTCATATGTATTTGTTTAGCACTTTCGGGGTCAATTTCTTTTAATTGATCATGTAATGCTTGATTCCCAAAGGCCATTGCATAGCCTTCTAATTGATTTCTTAAAAGCTCATCACCTTCTTGTTCAGCAAATTCATATTTTGTTAGCACACTTTGGATATATAATCCAGTACCACCAACTATAATTGGAATTTTGCCTCGACTAGCAATTTCTTTTATTTTTTCTCGAGCTAGTTCTTGAAAATCTGCAACAGTAAATGAAGCTTTTGGATCAAGGAAATCGATTAAATGATGTGGGATTCCTTCCATTTCTTCTTCCGTAACTTTAGCTGCTCCAATATTTAACTCTTTATAAACTTGCGTTGCATCGCCATTAATAATTTCACCATTAATAGCTTTTGCGAGTTCAATACTTAGTTTTGTTTTACCTACAGCAGTAGGACCTACGATGACAATCACTTTTTGCATATTTACCATTGTAATCACATATACGCCTTTCTATACAACCTTTTCCTTACTTGTCCTACTAATTTTGAAAGTGGATAACTCTTTTTATTTATACCATATATATACAAAAATTCCAATGTGATGTGAACTCATTCACATGTAAAAAGAAAGTGTTTTCAAAATATGTGGTGTGCAAGTAAACTATAAGTAACCTAAAAAAATGAGGTGAACTCATGCCTGATTGGTCTTATCATACAATTTTCAAACCAATCCTATCTAAGTTTCCATCTAATATCTCTAGAGAATTCATTCATCATAGTATGAATACGATTTCTACGATTCCATTTGGTCAACATATAATCGAATTTCTTGGCCATTTAAAATCTGACAATACTCTTGGTATCGAAATACATCATTTAAAGTTTAAAAACCAAATTGGATTCTCCTCTAAAATTGACCCTTTTCTTACAGGTACAAATGCTTTTATGAACTTAGGCTTTGGCGTAATCGAAATTGGTCCTATCTCTTTAGAAGGTGCCGCCTTTAGCAATAGCCCACTAATTGATTTGAAAACAGACAAATTAATCGGTTATGAAACAAATAACACTTTAGCGGCAGAACAAACAGTTGCTAGACTCACTAAACTGAATAAGAAAACGCCGATTTTCGCTAGACTTGTTGGAGACTTTGAACAATTTAAATTAATTGAATCGAAACTTGCTAATTATGTAGATTCTTTCATTATAGATACTAAATTAGCTGGAGAACTGTTTGATCATAGTTGGTCTTCTTCTATACCAATTTGTCTTTCTATCAATTCGAATGAAATAGATGTTCAAGCTATACGAAAATATCACATGATTGATTCAATATTAATTGAAGAAACGCCGGCTTTTTCTGATGTAGAACAAAAGAAATATCTAATAAATTCACTTCATACATTAAGATTAAATCATTTTGAAAAGCCCATTTTTACAAAAGGAGGAGTAGTTGAACCAATTGATGCAATTGAATTAATAGACGCAGGGGCTTCATTAGTTTTTTTGACTCATGGCTATGTTATAAGTGGTCCAGGTCTCCCGAAAAGAATCAATGAAGGATTATTGTTTAATAGAAAGAATAAGTTTACAAGTTTAAATAATGGGTGGATTTGGTACTTTCTATTTGGTCTTTTCATGTTTTTTGGTGGTTTACTAGCTCTCTTTATTAGTTTAACATCTATTCTTCTTCCATATGATGAACATTTTTTAAACATTCATAGAAATGGAATTTTACAGTTTAACGATCGAATCCTTCCATTTATGTCACATGATCGAATGACACTAGCTGGAACCATTATGTCAGGTGGTATACTTTTTATGTCACTTGCAAGAAATGGAATTAAACATAACTTCCATTGGGCTAAAAAAGCTTCTGATATTAGCGCTATTATCGGTTTTTTAGCAATATTTTTATTTATTGGTTATGGCTATTTTGATTGGTTACATGCCTTATTTTGGATCGTTTTATTATTGCCATATTTAATTGGATATTTTAAAACTAAAAGACTGAATAGGAGTCCTGTATCTGAAAACTTAACAAACAATAAATACTGGAAATCTAGTTTAATAGGTCAATTGTTTTTTATTATATTAGGATTTTCAATTACGCTAGGCGGATGTATTATTTCATTTGTAGGCGTAACTACGACATTTGTAAAAACTGACTTAAATTATTTATGTATGTCTTCCTCCCAACTTAATGAATTTAATAAAAACTTAATCCCTGTTATTTCACATGATCGAGCTGGCTTCGGTGGAGGATTAGTAAGTGTTGGACTACTTGTACTGATGATTTCATTGTGGGGATTCAGGCAAAATCAGCCGTGGATTTGGTGGACATTATTCTTAGGAAGTTTACCGGCATTTTTTACTGCATTTGCAGTCCATTTTATAATTGGCTATACAGACTTTTACCATCTTTTACCGCCGATTATTGCAAGCGTATTTTTAATGATAGGAGTTATCAAAACATATAAATTTTTGAACTTTCCAATGAAAAAAACTATTAAACATACATCCATCGGAATAAAATAACGATGTTGTTCAAGTAATTTATAAAAATTCAAATTTTAAACTTCCATTATATAAAAAGAGGATCATCATTTTTTTAATGATCATCCTCTTGTTTAATGCACTTCTTTAGTTACAATACTACATAGGTCGTAATTTGTGTTGAATCCAACTTTCCTTACTTAAAATGGTCCAGGTGAATTATTCGTATTATTTTGATGGCTCGTTGTATATCTTCCAATTTCTTCATCCATTGTTTGATTATTACTCTTATCTGGAGTACCAGTTCCATACTTCTTTTCCATAAAAAATCCAAATCCGATCATAATGATAACAAATCCCAAAATTGCATAACCAACCATAGCCATATACCTCACTTTTTTTTCAATTGTAATGTTGGTTCTATCTAAAGAAATTATCATTAACAAATGATTAGTCATCAGTTCAAAAGATTAAATTCTTATAATATAGTATTCAATATAGCACTAAAAAGTCCTTTTTATATTTTACGATTCCTTCCATTTGCTACCAAAATATCCCTTTTTAAACTTATCTTTTTTATTATCAACTCTTATACAATTAAACTTCCATTTTGTATTACGCAATATGCTCGAGTTTTAATTGAAATAATGTTAATCACAGGCCAGTGAGCAATGACGTCTAGCGAGGTAATTGTATGGCAAAAAAAATGAACTAAAGTGGAAATTTAAATTTTTATATTTGATATGTAGTATTCTTAATTAGTCCTTTTTAAGGTAAATGAACGGATTTAATATGATTCAATCTTAAATACACGATATCTCCACTTGCAACTGATATTTCTAATACGCTATTTTCAACAGAATTAAGTAATCCAATTTTCATCGGATCATTCCCACCATCAAAAACAACAAGCTTCCCTTCTTCTTTTTTTAATTGCGATTCAAACGAACGTACGAATGGGACATTTGATGGGTTAATTGGAAATTTAACATTATCAATTGAGTAAGGCGTAACATTGTCATTGTATGGAGTGAGCCACTTTAAATGAGAAAATGAAATATACATCGTTTTAAATACTGGTGTGTAAAAAACGATATAATCACTTAAGACATTTGTAATATATCCATGAAAAGTTAGATTACCAGTCACATAGATTTCTGAAAATATGCCTCTTGCATTTGTTAAGACTTTGCGGTATGAAATTGATTCAATTTCATTTGCAATTGAAGGTTCGATCGGTTGTGGGATTTTCTCATTAGAAAGTTCGCTTAAATGAACTCGATGAACGTGAATCCAAGGGATATAATAGTATTTTCGACCGTTATATAAAACTAATATGTCTTGTCCAGCATCTGTCAAAATACCTTCAAAGGCTATATCACCAGACAAAAGCACAAAAACTTGTCTACCTTGTAATGAATCTATATAACTCACTTTTTATCCCCCTTTAGTAATCCCTTAAAAACTTAAGTATAATTTATAATAGCTCTGTAATAGAGCGAAAAGTTGTATTAAGACTGAGTTGAAATTTTGATGCATTTCGATAAGCCTTCCGTTCTACTTTTATTCTATTTTTCTGTAAATTATGCATTCAAATTAGCGATACTGATGTTTCTTCAAAAGTAATCGTAAACTCTGTCACTAAAGATTGTATTAGCCGTTGAATTCTTATCTGTGTTTAAGGTAAAGATATTCCACTCCTATTTAATAAAAAACATGTTCATTCGCCACTTGAATATTCTAATATAACAATGCGTTTTTGCTTCTTTGTTATTTTATTACTTTATCAATGTAACGAAATCTTCACATAAACTTATATAACAATATAGACTAATTGTTCGAACATATTAAATAGATCAGTGCATGAAGAAGTTCAAAAGCCCCCTCTTCAATTACGAATAGGAGGTTTTTTAGTTGTTCTACGATTTTTTTGATCATACAAAAAAACTGTACTTTTGTCATGATAGTTATTTATCTTTAGGGGGCATTTTCATTACTTAGGTAAAAAGCCTATCTTCTAAAAATTAGTGAAATAATCCAAAGCATGATTGATATTTTAGAATATTAATATAACAAATGGACAAGGTTCATTAAATATTTTTTAGAAGGTGGACAACCGTTTATTAAATCAAAAGGTTGAAATCTTCCTATAGAAAATGCGAAAGGAGAAATTGAATATAGAATGTTTACTATAGCATTAACGATTTTTACATTTATAGTAACGGTCGTATTAATTATGTGGAGACCAAAAGGACTAAACGTATCTATTCCCGCTCTTGCCGGAGCTACGTTAATGGTCATTAGTGGTGCTGTATCCTTACACGATATGAAAGTAATCGCTTCGGATGTTGGCGGAGCATCGGTGACGATCATGGCAACCATTGCTATGGCACTTGTTCTTGAAAGTTTCGGTGTATTCCAATACGTAGCAGATTTTTTAGCTAGACTCTCAAAGAATTCGGGTAAACGGCTGTTTTGGTGCATTAGTTTAATGAGTTTACTTATGACCCTCGTATTTAACAATGATGGTGCAATCATCATTGCAACGCCAATCATCATCATTCTTCTAAGAAAGTTGGGACTTAAACCTCATCAGCAAATCCCATATCTATTGAGCGCAGCGCTCGTCGATACAGCAGCAAGTGCCCCACTTGGCGTCAGCAACATTGTTAATTTAATCTCTATAAAAATCATCGGAATGAGCCTCGCAACTTACTCTGAAATGATATTCGTCCCTTCAATGATAGGAGTAGGCGTATTAGCGGTATTGAATTATGTAGTATTTCGAAAAAAACTGGTTATTGATTTGAAACAAAACCGTTTATCAAAAAAACATAAACCGAAGCCAGGAAACCATCCTTTTGGTCCAAATTTTGAAGCGTCTCCTGCCGAAATACAATTTGAAACTCCTTCGAAAAAACAAAAATTATTCATGACAAATATCTTGATATATGTCTTAGCCATTCGTGTAGCGCTATTTGTCGGTGCTGACTTTGGAATATCACCTTCAATTACTGCTGTTGTTGGAGCTGGCATCCTCTTGATTTGGCGATGGATTAAGATGGGCACCTCACCAATGGATATTATCCGAAAAACACCGTGGCATGTACTCTTTTTTGCTTTTGGCATGTATGTTGTCGGATCTGGTATTGCAAACGTGGGATTAAACTCATGGCTAGTGCACCAACTTCAACCGTTTATCGAAAGAGGCTGGTTTAGCTCAATTGCTGCAACAGGAATTGCAGTTAGTTTAATGTCAGACCTGTTTAATAATCACCCTGCTTTAATGATTGGCACATTAAATCTGACATCAATGCATATGAGCCAAATGGATCTTCATGTAGCGTACCTTGGAAATATTATTGGTAGCGATATCGGTTCACTTCTAATGCCAATTGGCCTATTAGCAACACTTATATGGATGTTTGTATTAAAACAATATAAAGTGCACATTAGTTGGGCACAGTATCTCCGTGTAACAACATTAGTCATTCCTCCGACTGTAATAGCAACTGTAGTATTATGTTACGCTTGGATTCGTTTGATTTATGGCTAAACAAACTATTCACAACTAGAAAGTGAACAGATTCCCGTTAAGTGAAAATTAGCGAAGTTTAATTAAATTATTTGATTAGAATGGAGTAATCTTAATGATTCAAGCAAAAAAAATAATCCATCCAGTTTAGCAGCCCGAATGGATCATTCATAATTGCAGAATTGATTTGACCGTGACAGAAATGACACGGTCTTTTTTAATACCTATATTTAGCATATGTTTTTTAATCATTTATGTTCACATTCAATAAAACTTTTATAATTGTTTTACATTGTAATTAGTTAAGTTTCTATAGAATTTGTTGTTATCAAATTTTTGTTTGGTTTATGTTACTAAGTATCTTATCTCACTATCAATACAGGACAATTCGTTTAGTGAAGTACTCGATTACTAACACTTCCAAGTATTGCGTGTTTAAGCACACCTTTTCCACTTCTACCCATAACAATTAAAGTGTGGTGGTGATTATTTGCATAATCTAAAATGATCTGTGCAGGCATGCCATCTTTAATATGTACTTCAAAATTCACACCAGACTCCTTTAAGAAATCAATTGATTGATTTAAAGCTTCTGTATTTTCTTCATCAAGAAGTTTATCAATATCTACATCAACCGAAAATTCTTATACCGGTAAGTGATGATTAACCATTAATATCGTTAACTTCTCAGCGCTTATCGTTTTAGCTAGTTCCACTGCATGATGTAATGCACGCGATGAGGATGCTGATTAATCAAATGGGACGAGTATTTTATTATACATTTTTCTTTCTCCTTTTTAATGACCTTCAATATGATCAACATGTGATAAATGTTTCTTGTTTGCCCATACCGTTAATACTCCGATCAGAACAAATGCCCCTCCAACGTAGAATGGTACTCGAGGATTAAAGCTTTCTGCCAATTTTGGAGCAAGCCACGGTCCAACCGCACCACCAAGGAATCGAACAAAATTGTAAGCTGCTGAAGCGACGCCACGATCTACAGTTGAAACATTCATTACTGACGTGGTAATCAATGTATTGTTAGCACCTAAAAATAATCCTGCTATAACAACGGCTGTTATTAACCATAGTTCTGAATCGACCCCTATGCCCATTGAAATCAGTGTTAAAGCAAACAGAAATAACACCCAGCACATTGATTTGATTGCACCAATATACTCTTGCATTCTTGGAGCAACAAGTACGGATGTAAAAGCTAACGCTATACCCCATCCTAAGAATACATAACCTAAACCATGCTCTTTTAACCCCATTTCTGCGAGAATAAATGGCGTAAAGGCTAATAAAGTAAAGAAACCAATATTGTAAAGAAAAGCTGTTAAACCTAATGTAAATAATCCTCTATTTGTCAAAGCCTTCAGTGGATCTAAAATAGAAATCTTTTTATCGGACTTTGGAAGATTTGGCATTTTTATTAATAAAGCAATCAATACAATAACCATTAATACACTTACCCCATAAAAAGGACCTCGCCATGTAATAGCTCCAAGTTCTCCACCTAAAAGGGGCCCGACAGAAATACCTAGACCAATAGCTGCTTCGTATAGAATAATTGATTTTAATGGTCCTGAATTTGATAGACTGACGATCGCAGAAAGAGCTGTTGCAATAAATAATGCATTCCCTAATCCCCAACCAACACGGAACCAAATAATCTGACTAATACTACTTGATGAACCAGATAATGCTGAAAAGAGGATAACAAGACAAACCCCAGCAATAAGAGTCCATTTGATTCCAATTTCACTTGAGACCATACCAGTAAAAATCATCGAAATTCCCATGATTGCATTATAACTAGTGAATAATAATGAAACCTGGCTAGGTGATGCATGCATTTGCGCACCGATAGCTGGTAGAATCGGATCAACAAGTCCTAACCCCATAAAAGAAATAATACAAGCAAAAAACAATACCCAAATGACAAGTGGTTGTTTTTCTGATTTCACTTCACTTACTCTAGCTGCTGCTTGACTCATAAAATTATCGGTCTCCTTTTTAACCTATGGCTTCCATTAAAATAATTTTCAACTCGAACTTTTTCAGTAAGTGCTATAGATACTAGGATTCTTTTATCATTCATCATCAATTACTATATGTTTATTTCGTAATATGTAATATACTGGTAGTCCTATTAAAGTTAAACCAATACCCCAAAATGCTAATATTGTTTGCGTTATCAATGTATTGACAACGATGAAAATCCCTCCAATTATTGCGATTGTTAAAACAATTGGTAAAAACGGTACTTTATACGGTCTCTTTAAATCGGGTTCTCGTTTTCGTAAAATGTACACAGCCATGAATGTTAATGTATAGAAAATCCAGATAACAAATACTAACATATCAGTAAGTAAGTCAAATCCACCTATAAACATCATAAAAATGGCAACTAATAGGATAAATAATCCGGCATTATATGGGACGCCTGTTTTGGATAGTTTTCCAAACCAACCACTAAAAGGAAGCTTATTCTCTCGTGCCATAACATATGGAACTCTCATTCCAGTCATTGTATATCCATTTATCGTGCCAAAAACCGAAATCAAAATTCCAATTAGTACAAGCTTACCTCCAAGATTTCCAAATAATACTTTCGAAACTTCAGTTGCAGGAGTTGCTGTCCCAGCTAATTGCGCTGCAGTCAAAACAAATAAAAATGAAATATTAATCAATAAATACACAGCCATGACGATTGCAAGTCCAAATACGATTGCTTTAGGTAAATCATTTTTAGGATTCTTCATTTCTCCTGCTATGTTTCCTACAAGAATCCATCCGTCATATGCAAACATCGTTGCAAGTAATGCTGAACCTAAAGCTGGCAAAAAGCTGCGATCACTTCCAACTTCAATCGGAAAGAGCTGAAAGGTCACATTTCCTTCATGCATTAATCCAAATATAATCAAAATTGCCAATGGGATTAATTTGCAAAAAGTAAAGAGTGATTGAATACTACCAGCCGTTTTTGCCCCTAAAAAATTCATTAAAGTGATAAAAATTGCAGTAACTACAGCGATCATTGTTACGATAAATTTATTCGCACTTGCATTCATTCCAAAAATCGAGACTGCTTGTGTTCCAAATATGATTGATAAAGCTGCTATATTTGCTGGAAAATAGATAATCGTTTGTGCCCAGCCTAATAAGTATGCTGTCATATCTCCATATGTGTGCTTTAAATAGGTAATCATTCCACCTGTTTTAGGAATTGCAGCAGCAAGCTCAGCTCCTGATAATCCTGCACAAATTGTAATAATACCTCCAATAATCCATGCTAATAAACCTAAACTTGCGCTTCCAGTAGCTCCATATACGGCTGTTGCCTTAAAAAATACTCCCCCACCAATAACAGTACCAATTACGGTAGTTAAAGCTGCTATAAACCCCATTTCTCTTCTTAGTTTATTTTCTGACATTTAGACCCACCCATTCTTCATACTGTTAACAATAGGATTACTTTACTTCATTTCCAAAGAAATGTTCACACACGCTAGATATTCTTTCTAAGTCAACATTCCCACCTGATATGATGGCTACAACTTTTTTATCTTTTATATACTTTGCTGCTTTACCTGATAAAATTGCTGCTGTTGCTAGAGCACCCGAACCTTCTACTACAGCTTTACCCCGTTGTAGCAAATCCTTCATAGCAACTTCTATTTCTTCTTCACTTACGAGCACAATCTCAGTTACTAATTCCTTTACAATTTCATAGGTTAATTTTCCAGGAACTTTTACTGAACAACCGTCAGCCATAGTAGGTGCTTCAAAATGGCTAACGATTTCACCAGCATCAATTGAAGCTTTCATTCCATGGACATTTTCTGCCTGAACACCAATAATATTGATTGAAGGATTAAACGATTTCAAAGCAATCGAAATGCCTGATATTAAGCCCCCACCTCCAATTGGTACAATGACAGTATCAACATCCCATAAATCATCTAAAATTTCAATACCGATTGTACCTTGTCCAGCTATTATGTATACATCATCGTATGGATGAATAAATGTTTCGCCAGTTTCTTCACGGATTTTAGCACAATAATCTTTCGCGTCATCAAACGTATCACCGTATAAAATAATATTTGAACCGTATCCTTCTGTTGCTTCAACCTTTGCTTTTGGAGCAGTTGAAGGCATGATAATTTTACTATTTAAATGTAAAAGTCTTGATGATAGCGCGACACCTTGAGCATGATTACCAGCTGAACACGCAATGATCCCTTTATTTCTTTCCTCATCCGTCAAATGATTAATTTTATTAAATGCACCTCGAAATTTAAAAGAACCTGTTAATTGCATATTTTCAAGTTTTAAGTAAATCTCACCATCTGTTTTTGAAGTTAAGTAGAATGATTTTACTAAAGGAGTTTTACGTACCTTATCTTCCAGAAGTTCATATGCCTTTTTAATATCCTTAATCGTTAAAGGTAACGATATATTATCTAAATTCATATTTCTAACATCCTCTTTTATCCGCATTTCAATTTATCATTAATCGATACTTGATAAAATAAGTTTGTGTAAAAGTACTTAACAAAATACTAAAAACACGGATTAGTATAAGGGTAAAAAAAAGAAGGAGACAATTGTCTCCTTCTTCTTATTGTGCTTGTGTTACATTTAGTTTTGAAGCTAATTTGTTTAACATATCTTCAGTCATTAAGTCTAGATCAAACTTCGGATCAAAACCCCACTCTTGTTTTGCTGCTGAAGAGTCAATTGAATTTGGCCATGAATTAGCAATTCCTTGACGAATTGGATCAATGTCAAAATCTAAAGTAAACTCAGGGATGAATTTACAAATCGATGCTGCAATTTGAGTTGGTTCAAATGACATCGCAGAAATATTAAATGCATTACGATGTACTAATTTTGATGAATCAGCTTCCATTAATTTAATAATGGCATCAATTGCATCTGGCATATACATCATATCCATATAGGTTCCTTCACCAATAAATGATGTATATTTCTTATTTTTTAATGCTTCATAATAAATGTCTACAGCGTAATCCGTTGTTCCTCCACCTGGTACTGTATCATAAGAGATTAAACCAGGGAAACGAACTCCACGAGTATCTACGCCAAACTTTTCAAAGTAGTAATCACATAATAATTCTCCAGCTACTTTCGTAACTCCGTACATTGTAGTTGGACGTTGGATCGTATCTTGTGGCGTGTTATCTTTTGGAGTAGCAGGACCAAAAGCACCAATTGAACTTGGCGTAAAGAATTTTAAGCTTAATTCTCTAGCAACTTCAAGTGCATTAACTAATCCACCCATATTTAAATCCCATGCTAAAGTAGGTTTAGCTTCAGCAACAGCGGATAATAGAGCAGCTAAATGAATGAATGTATCAACTTCATATTTTTTAGCAATCTCTAACATTTTTTCTTTATCCATTACATCTAAAATTTCAAAATGACCAGTTTCTAAAATTGGGCTTCCTTCAAGACGGCGAATATCTGTCGCAACAACATTATCAATACCGTATTCACTTCTAAGACGCATAGTTAATTCTGAACCGATTTGTCCAAAACAACCAGTAATTAATATTTTCTTCATTCCTTAGTCCACCTTATAGTATTAATCAATCGAATGTAATATTTTATATTATTTAATAACGTTTAATTCGCGACCTACTTTTTCATAAATAGCTAAAACTTCATCTAGCATTTCCTTAGTATGCGCTGCTGTTGGCATATTACGAATACGACCAGTTCCAAGTGGTACTGTTGGGAATACGATTGACTTCGCATAAACGCCTTCTTCGTATAGGCGTTTAGAAAATTCTTGTGTAAGATTTTCGTCACCGATAATACATGGAGTAATTGGTGTTTCAGAGTCACCGATATTAAATCCTAATTTTGATAATCCAGCTTTTAAGTAGTCTCCATTTTCCCAAAGCTTTTCGATTTTTTCTGGCTCTTCAGACATAATACGAATTGCTTCAATACACGCAGCAGCACTTGCTGGTGTTAATGATGTAGAGAATAAGAATGGACGTGCACGAACTTTTAACCAATCGATTAATTGTTGTGAACCTGCTACATATCCTCCAACTACACCAACTGCTTTAGAAAGTGTTCCAATTTGGAAGTCAATTTTATCAGATAATCCGAAATGCTTAACTGTTCCAGCACCTTTACCCATAACACCTGAACCATGAGCGTCATCGATGTAAGTAATTAAGCCAAACTCTTCAGCAATTTTTACGATTTCAGGAATATTTGCTACGTCTCCATCCATTGAAAAAACGCCATCAGCTATGTACATAACTTTTTCATATAAGCCATTTGTTGTAGCTTCTTTTGCTTTTTCACGTAAATCATCCATATCTTGATGTTTTACACGAATTATTTTTGCACCTGAAAGTCTGCAACCATCAATGATTGAAGCATGGTTTAATTCATCAGATAAAATCGCATCTTTTTTCGTCATAACTGCAGAAATAGCACCCATATTACAATTAAAACCAGATTGGAATGCAATAGCAGCCTCAGTATGCTTAAATTCAGCAATTGCCTTTTCAAGTTGATCGTGGATATCCATCGTTCCGTTAATTGTACGTACAGCTCCAGCACCTACACCGTATTTTTCAGTTGCTTCTATAGCAGCTTTCTTTAAACGTGGATGAGTAGCAAAACCTAAATAGTTATTTGAAGATAAATTTATAAACTGTTTGCCACTAATTTGAATAGTAGCCTCGTTAGAACCTTCTAAAGAGTTAATCTCATTATAGAGCCCTTTCTCTTTTAACTCAGCTAACTGTGGAGTTAAAAATGCTTCTAATGTCTTACTTGACATAAATACCAGCTCCTTAATTATCTTTAATTATCATTTAAAAGGAGTAAGCCCCCAACTTTTATATTTACTACTTATTATTAAATAAATATAAAAAATTATCGTTTTATTATTTTCCATTTTTGTGAGTTTAAAGAAATATGTATAGTTCACAAATCGTTAATTTGAGGCTTTCCGAATACAATTATAAATCGGTTACAAAGCATTAGGAATACTTTTATACAAAATTTATTTGAAAAAGGTTGAATTTAAATTATTATAAAAATTCATATAATTCCAATATTAAAAGTTTTGTTTTTTTAGTAAAACATATAAGGAGATTTAAGAACATTACCAAAAAGAAAAAAGACCACATTTTGTGGCCTAAAGGTATTGAAAAATAAGCTTATCAATTAATAATCAATTTTTCGTAAAGGGAGTATTATAATATTGATTTCCATTACAAGACTCTTAGACTACAATGTTGACTAATAGTTAAATTTACTTTTTTACAATACTAAAAATAATTAAATTTCTTATGGCTCAAACTAAGCTCTTATTTGTTTTCCAACACTTTGTCTAGCTTTCTTTTCAGTCATTAAGTATTGTGATAATACAAATGTTATGATTAAAGAAATAATAACAGGAATTGAGCCCATCCAAGTAATTGAACTGATGGACAATTGACTAACTGCAAGTCCGCCGATAGCAGCACCAAAAGCAAAGCCTAATTGCATCATTGATTGGTTTAATCCTAATAAAACATCGGATGATTTTGGTGAAATCGTAGCTAAGTTGAATTGTTGTGTTGCTCCTGATGACCAACCAGCAAATGACCATAATGTAAGAATAATGATTACAGTATTAATTGAACTAGTTATAAAAGTTAATAAAATGATTGATAAAATATTAAGAACAAGTCCTCGTTTTAAAGTAAGTGTAATCCCCCACTTGTCTGCACTAAATCCGCCGAACTTAGATCCAATTAAACTTGCTATTCCTAGTATTAGTAAAGCAAAACTTAAAACGTGATCGCTCATTCCAGTAGTTTGAACAAGATAAGGTGATAAATAAGTAAAAACAATTCCGTACCCGCTCATTAAGAAAAACGTAATGGATAGAGCTAATGCAATTTTTGGTTTTTTAAACATTCCAATTTGCTGTAATAATGGAATTGGTTGATCACCGTGAGTTTTTGGGATTGTTTTAATAATAACTACTAAAGCAAGTAGTACGAATATTGCAACTCCAAGAAAGACTAATTTCCAATCATATGCAGATGCAACAAATCTCCCAATTGGAACACCTATAATTAATGAAGCTGTAAACCCCATGACAACTGTTGCAATGGAACTTGCCTTTTTATTTGGTTGTGCAATTTTAGCAGCTAAGCTTAGTACTGTTACAACTGTAACACCAGCACTTAAAGCCATAACGATGCGTGCAACCATAAATAAACTGTACCCTGGTGCGATCATTGCAATTAAATTTCCTACTATAAATACGCTTAAAGAAAATAAAAGTAACTTTCGGCGTTCCATTTTTGCAAATACCGCCATTAATATTGGTGTACCGATTGCATAGATTAATGAATAGACAGTAATTAATTGGCCTGCCGCTTCAATGGATATACCTAGTTGATTTGCTATTTTATCTAAAATACCAGATATAACGTACTGTGAAGTTCCAACTAAAAAACTAATCATTGCTAAAATATAAATTTTCCCATTAGTAGACATAATTTAATTCCTTTCGAATTAATTTCGTATTTCTATAAATACCGAAATAAAGATTTTTAGAAAAGGAAGCTACTAATAAGCTTCCTTTTTATTTACAAAAATTAGATTAAACTATTTAGATGCTTTTTAGCATCATATTCTTCAATTTCTTCGCCATTTTTCAAACGGTGTAAAAGATCTGGATTAGAAATTAATGGACGGCCGAACGCAGCAACATCGATTGTTCCTTCAATTATAGCTTTTTCTGCCATTTCAGGATTTATTGTTCCTACTCCAACAATCGCTCCATCCCAGTATTTTCGTACAAGCTGATGCATCGTTTTACCATCTGCAAGTACACGATCAAATTGCATAATTGATGGATGTAATAAAGTTGCACCAACTTCTTTGAATGCTTCAATAAACGTACGAATAGCGTATTCAGGATCCTCCCACATATATCCTGGAATATCAGCTTTATGTGCAGAAAAGCGAATCATCGTTCTCTCAGTACCAATTGCTTCGATAACAGCTTTTATTACTTCTTTCATAAATGTTAATCTTTGTGGGAGATCGCCACCATATTGATCGGTACGATTATTTGTAATATCAGAGTTAAATTGATCGATTAAGTATCCGTGTGCAGCATGAATTTCAACACCATCAAAGCCCGCTTCAATTGCATTTTTAGCTGCTTGAGCATATTGATTAATTACTTCTTTGATATCCTCTAACGTCATCGCTTCAGGAATATCATATGGCTTACGATATCGAGAAACTAAACCTTCTGCACGAATTGCTGATGGTGCTTGAGGTGGCATGTTTCCAGCTAGCTCGTGATGAGATAGGCGTCCTACGTGCCAGATTTGTGAAATCATTGTGCCTCCTTCTTTATGAACAGCATCAGTTACCTTTTTCCAAGCATTAATTTGCTCCTTAGAATAAATACCTGGAACACCAGGGTAACCTTTACCGCGTGGACTAATAACAGTACCTTCAGAAATAATCAATCCAACTCCATCAGCAGCTCGTTTGCGATAATATTCAACAACATCATCTCCAACTACACCAGTTTCATCATCTGCAAAGCATCTTGTCAATGGAGCCATTGCTGTACGACTTTGTAAATTCAACGCACCTATTTTAACAGATTCAAAAAGCTTACTTTCTGATCCATTTTGTAATTTTCCCCAACTAGTTTTTTCTTTACTTTCTAAACTCATATTCAGTTCCCCCTTTTATTATTCGGTATTTCTATAAATACTGAAATAATAAATAAAATTTTACCGCTTTATTTTTAAAGTAAAGCGGGTGCATATTTTTCCAAAACTTCTCTTTGTAAACTATAGTATCTGAAAGTACCTTCTTTGCGGACAGTAAGTAAGCCGCAATCAAGTAATGGTTTTAAATGATGTGTCAATGTAGAATTCGCTGATACCTTTATTTGATTCTTCATTTCAAGACAAGCTAATTCCGATTGCTTAGCAAGTGCTTTTACAATTTGCAATCGAGTTGATTCTCCTAATGCTTTATATACCCTTACTGCAATATCATCGTTCACCACTATGACCTCCTTTCAAAGACCAGCTCTTATTTCAGTATTTCTAGAAATATTGTATTTTAATTTATTCGTAAAGTCAAGATTGGTGATTTTCTTTTTTTAAGAGAATTTATATTTGTGTGAAATGCGAACAAAATATGAATTTTGTTGATAAAGTCATGAATTTTATTGATATACTGCTGATTTTTGTTGATATAAGGCTAATTTTTGTTGATATGCTACTGATTTTTGTTGATACGCTGCTTATTTTAAATGATACGCTGCTTATTTTTATTAATATTTGACATAAATCACTGACTTTCGGGCGTATTACATATTCTTTGCGTTATTTTTTCATAACTCACAAATATTTACGTTTATTTCATAATCATTTTATGTAAGTAATCGATATTCTTCCGTAAACAACTAATATTTGTGCGTAAGCAGATGAACTTTGAATAGCTAAAATACAAAATTCCACAAGGATTAACCTTGTGGAATTTTTCACTAATTGCCCAATTCATTTAAATTAGTAGATTAAATAAAGTAGGGTTGTTATTGATTTCCATGAATTGAATTTCATGACAAATCATTCGCTCAATCAACGCTTTATAATCCGATTTGTTTGCTAATTCAATTCCGACTAATGCTGGGCCATTGTCCTTATTGTTTTTCTTAGTGTATTCGAATCTAGTAATATCATCATTTGGCCCCAATACTTTATCAAGGAACTCACGTAATGCACCAGAACGTTGTGGGAAGTTGATGATGAAATAGTGCTTTAATCCTTCATGTATTAAAGATCTTTCTTTAATTTCTTGAAGTCGGTCAATATCATTATTTCCTCCAGAGACGATACAAATGACGTTTTTACCTTTTATTTCATCTTTAAATAATTCTAAAGCTGATATCGACATTGCCCCAGCAGGTTCAGCAATGATCGCGTTTTTATTATAAAGTTCTAATATGGTTGTACAAATCTCACCTTCTGGAATAGCAACAACTTGATTGAGTACTTCCCGACAAATTTCATAAGTTAAATAGCCAACTTGGCCAACCGCTGCGCCATCAACAAACTTTTCAATAGAAGGTAATGATACAACTCTTCCATTTGCAATTGATTCTGCCATTGACGCCGCACCCATTGGTTCAACTCCAATTACTTTCGTTGAAGGACTTATACCTTTTATGTATGTGCCAACACCAGAGCTTAATCCACCGCCGCCGATCGCAACGAATAAATAATCTACTGGACGATCAATTTCATTTAATATTTCAACAGCTACTGTACCTTGACCTGCAATAACATCTGGATCATCAAATGGATGAATGAATGTCATTTGATTTTCATTACAATAAGTTTGAGCATTTTGATGAGCAATATCAAATGTATCACCGATTAAAATAACTTCAACAAATGGACCCCCGAAGAATTTCACTTGAGATACTTTTTGATTTGGTGTAGTTGATGGCATGAATATTTTTGCATAAACCTGTAATTGATTACATGTGTATGCCACCCCTTGAGCATGATTGCCTGCACTAGCACAAACAACTCCTTTTTGTCTTTCATCATAAGACAAATTGCTAATTTTGTAATATGCACCTCTAAGTTTAAATGAACGGATTATTTGTAAATCCTCTCGCTTTAAAAATACGTTACAATCATATTTTTCACTTAGCATCGTACTAATCTGCAAAGGTGTCTTGTTCGTAACTTCTTTCAACGTATTATAGGCAACTAAAATATCCTCGATTTTAACAGTACTTTTTACTTTCTCCATATTACTACCTACCCTTTGCAATTTTTTATATAAATTTCATTATAGTAAAATTCAACTAATAAATAAACAGAAAATTCAATATTTTAGTTAAAGTTTTATGTCTTTTTACATTTTTGCAGAATTTTACGTTAATTTATCTTTCGTTCTATTTAGAATTAATACATTAGTTATCATTTTAAGTAGAATATGCTATGATTTTTATATTAAATAAATAGATATTAGGTGATTTATAAATATGGAAAATCAATCTTTATTATTAATTGATGGCTTTAACTTATTAAGTAGAGGTTATTTTGCAACTTCTTATGGTAAAAGTGATGAGCAGCTTTCTAAAACGAAAGATGGAGTTTATATAAATGCATTAAGAGTATTTATCCCAAAGCTTTTTAACTTAATTAAAGAACATGAAATTACTCATCTTGCAGTTACTTGGGATGTTAAGCGTGAAGAAACTGATCGTCGAAATAAATATGATTTTTATAAAGCGACTCGTGGAGAACTACCATCGCCACTTATTGAACAATTTTTCACTTTAAAAACAGCACTAGAAGTAATCGGCATTGCTCAACTGGAAATGGCACCTTACGAAGCTGATGACTTAATGGGCACTTTATCAAATCATTGGTCTAATTCTGTTAAAAATAAATGCTATATTTATAGTAATGATCGAGACCTGCTACAATTAATTAATGAACATACTTCTCAAATCATTGCCCAAAAAACGGGAGAAATCGTTTATTCTTTAGAACACTTTAGTAATGATTACGGAATCCATCCGAAACAATGGGTTGATGTAAAAGCATTATTAGGTGACTCTAGCGATAATATTCCTGGTTGCCCTGGGGTTGGAGAGAAATCGGCAATTCCATTAATTCAAATTTATAACACAGTTGAAGAATTGTATGAAAATATGGATAATCTTGACGCTAAATTTAATCGCTACAAAAAGAAATTAGAAGCTGGGAAAGACTCAACTTTTATTAGCAAAGAGCTATCTGCGATTACAATTGATATTCCTCACTTTGCTGAATATACTTTTGAGGACTTAGAAATTAAGATTGATGAAGAAAAATTATCACTTAAGCTTGAAGAATTAGAAATTCGTGTAAAACGATAATATGACTATTTAAATAGAAGTAAAAAAGAACACAATATATCGATGTAGTGTTCTTTTTAAAATAGGCTCTGTTAAAATAAAATGTTGATATTTGTATATAAAAAAGACTGTTTAAGTTGATATTATCCCTTTATAGTAGACACGGGAAAAAGCCTATCCCTTATAATGGATAGGTAATCTACTATAGGGGGATTTATTATGCCTTTAAAAGGGACTAAATTTAAGAAATATTCGATTGAATTCAAGCTTAAGGCAGTAAAACGTTATGAAGATGGATTTGGCAGTTATGTTTCGATTTCGGAAGAACTAGGTCTACGAAGTTCTACCCAGCTTAAAGAGTGGGTAAAAAAGTATAGAAATGGTGAGTTATTTGATGATCAAAGAGGAAAATCTAAAGCTAATAATCCATTTGCAGATTTTACTAAAACTGAATTTAGCTCAATTGAGGAAGAAAATAAATATTTAAAAGCGCAGATAGAATACTTAAAAAAGCTCTATCCAAATATACTCGAGGAGGGATAATTCCAAAGGGAGTTCGATTTGAAATAATTAATGAGATGAAAGCACGTTACCCAATAACGATGCTTATTCGAATCGCAAAAGTTTCAAGAGCTGGTTTCTATAAATGGAAAAAATTGATTGTTTATAAATTAAGGAGAACTAATCTTGAGGACGCGGTTAAATCCCATATTCAAGCCATTCATACAATTCGACCATATTACGGATATCCTAGAATTACTGACCGTTTAAGAGATGAAGGGTTAATTATTAACCACAAAAAGGTGTATCGAATAATGAAGGAATTAGACATTAAATCGGTCATACGTAAGAAAAGAAAATATTTTGGTGTAGAACCATCTAATATTTATCCTAATCTATTAAATCGCCAATTTAAACAAGACTTACCAAACGTTGCATTTGCGACAGATATCACGTATATCAAAGTAGGGAATAAATTCTATTATCTATCAGTTGTACAAGATCTTTATAATAATGAAATCCTGTCTTGGAAGTGTTCAGAGCGAAATGATCTTAAACTAGTCCTAGAAACAATTAAAGACTTATGTAAAAAAAGAAACGTGCATGGAAGTATCCTGCATTCAGATCAGGGATTCCAGTACACGACTCCAAAATACAACCAGTTCCTAGAAAAGAATAATTTATTAGGCAGCCACTCTCGCAAAGGAAACTGCCTAGACAACGCATGCGTTGAATCGTTCTTCTCACACTTCAAATGTGAATTGGTGTATCTATCTAATTTTAATTCAGAACAGGCACTTATTCAAGCAATTGAAGAGTATATTCATTTCTATAATAATGAACGTACACAAAAACGATTAAACCGTTGTTCCCCTGTAAAATACAGGTTAACAACGGCTGCTTAGAAAGTCTTTTTTATGTGTGTCTACTTGACAGGGTTAAGACCAAAGTTAACAGTCTTTTTACTCCTTTAATGAAATAAAACATTCGTTACATTTGTAGATGTTTACTTTTACGTCGCATAAACAACACGACACAAAGTACAACAATAGAGTATAAAAGTGTTCCATATGGATAAATGAACGGGAACATAATGGATGGAAAACCTTGCATAATATTCGAATGATACCCCATTCCAGATAAAGCCGTTCCAGAGAAGTTGACGACCTCAACGCCTAGTAGTGAATGACCTCGGTGTTTATATTCTAAAATTTCTTCATTAATCTTCCCATCTTTGCTGACGGTAATGATTTTCCATTTGTTTCGACGATTCGTGGCATCATCATCTGATAACCTTTGCACAATTTTGATTTTTTCCGTTTTAGTTTTATGGTCTTTTACAGTGACAACTCCAAGCCATTTTTTGTATCTTACTGCATCTACATTTTGTTGGAAATAAGTGTAGGCATTGATTATATTTGGCTTTGAAATTTCCTTTTGATTGACAAAGATATGCATTTTGACCAGTTCTTTTTTCTTAATTTCATGGTTGACGTTTTCGTAATCAGATAATTTAACCGTTTTCCCCATTTTCTCTTCCTTAAATGCAATGGTATTTTTCCCGTAATGAATAGTAGGATTTATCAATTGCCCATTTTCATCACTTGGAAATAAACTATCTAATTCATATCGTTTTGTCATCTCATTGCCAATTGAAACTTCTCGAATTTCATTGAATATTGGTACGACCGACAGTAAAAATAAGAGACAGCCTGTTATTGTAAGAAACGTTAATTTTGGCATTTTTTTCTCCTGAAAATAATTATTTTATCAGATATAATTCGACAGGAATTACCGAAATCCTTGTACAACTATACTGTCATTATATTGAATAAATTCAAATTAAATTTAGAAGATTAACTTTGATTGGCGAATTTGTTGGTTTGTTGAATAGTGTTCTCAAAGACTGGTACTAACAAAAACTTCTTTAATATTCGATGCTGATGCGTCAAATCCCTTCATATCGAGAAATTGAAACCATGCCAAATAATTATCAAGATATTTTGTCGCTACACCTTTAAATCGGTCAATCCAATGACTCAATCTCGCATGGTAACCATTAACGTTTTGAATATGATAAATCCCCTTGATAACATGACCTGTTTTAGATGTATTAATCCGATAATGTTCCATCCTTTTATCTTTCGCATAGGTCATATATGCTCGCCAAGCATCGGTACATAAAATCTTATCTGAGTCTAATAAATGACCAATCGTTTCTTCAACTTTAGATTTTACAATTCGTCCGATACAAGTTACTTTAGAAACAGTTTGTTTCGGTCACGAGCAACCAATACACAAACTTGCTCACGGCTAATGCCTCGGAACTTTGATACTCCACCACGTTTACGACCTTTATGACCAGATATACGTTTACAACCTTTTTCTGAGTAAAGGAAATAGGTATCGTCCATTTCGACGATACCATCAAATCCATCAATTTCAATTTTTTTTAGTGCATTTAAAATTTTGTGTCGCCAATAGAAGAGTGTGACCCATTTAATTTCTAATATTTGTTCACATTTTCGAAGTGAACACCCTTCAAACATTCGTTTGATAAACTCTGCCCAATATTTAGATTAATATGTTCCATGCTGCGACATAAAACGAAAATGGTAAATTTACAATTTCTGTTTTATTATCGATTACTGCAGTTATTCCTGTTTTACCTTGTACTGTTGATTTATCTAATCTACCTATGAGTCCATCACCATTTAAATTAAAAAATACGATATTAGCCGTAATGAATAAAGAACTAACAAAAACCGTTAATTAAATAAAAAATCAACAATCAGCTTAAACAGAGCAAAATATAAAAAGAATGCTTATTTTGAATCTTCTTTCCACAAGCGTTCATAAACAAATTCGTTATTCTTAAACTTCAATTGAAACACGTCAGGATTACTTAAGCTTTTCCAATTCTCAAACCCAAACTCGTCGTTAAAATGCTTAAAAATTAAAGACATTAAATTTCCATGCGTTACAATAATCGTGCTTTGATGTTCACTACTGATGATCTTGTCAATAACACTTATTGCACGATTCGTAGCTTCTTGACTTGATTCTCCTCCATCAAACTTCAATTCCATATCTTCAAATGTTGTTTTTAATTTTTCTAGCCAATCTGGTAAATCTCGTGAGCTTAGCTTGCGTTCAGATAAACGTTCATCGATTACGATATCGATCTTCTTTTCTTTGCTTGTAGGTTCGATTGATTGAGTTGCACGAGAAAAAGGACTGGAGATTATTTGATCAATCTTTATCTTTGAAAAAAATTTGGCTAAATCTTTTGCCTGTTGAATTCCTCTTTCTGTTAGTTCTGCCCCAATAGGTTGCCCTTTTGCTTCGCAGTGCCTTATAATATAAATCTCTTTTTCCATTTGTTTACTCCTATTTGTTTATATAGATTAAATTAACACTTTGCTCATCTTCTCCACTCGATATTCGGAGCGAAATTTATGAATTAACTCAAACTTTACCGAGTGCTATATGAGAAGTAATGCATCGCATTTTTTAAGATTTCATTTCCCACTTTTAATTCAAGCATTTCTTTCTGTAAAGCCCTTAGTTCTGCTTCAGAAGGAGAGAAAGTTTGCACAGCTTTTACTTCAGGTTGATCACTAAATTTCTTGATCCAATCATTTAAAATATTAAGATTAACACCAGTTTCTCTCGCTAGTTGAGCTACTGGCTTTTGATTTACTAAAATATACTTTACGTTTTTTAATGTTTCATCAATCGTTTATCTTTTCAATTTATTATAACAATTTGTGTCCACATTTTAGTTTAGCTTCAGTTTCACTAACGTACTATTTTGTTGCTGACCCATCACTTCTACCCACCTTTGTTACTGATATTACTAGTTTCTATCATATAATTTTCATACCTTCAATACGCAATGTTTTGTTTCAAAAAAAAATAGGCTGCAATTAGCAGCTCACTTTTTAAAATAAACAGATGTGCTCGTATAAAAAGCTAATCATAGTTTAAAATATAAATTTTTATCGTAACCTTTCAATTATAAAAAGACAGTTCTACGCTTTTACAGTACTTTCTGTGATTTTAATTTTAACGTAAATCTGCTTTTTCCATCTTCTTCATACCACATAGGAAAATTTGTTCCCCAAATATTATTGTAGAGATTAAAATGGAATCCATCTTCTAATGAAGGAAATGAATTATTAAATTGAAGGAGTCGCTTTTCACCGGGTGACACAAGTGGAGAATCTTTCGTCTCTATGACAATTTCTGATTCTGTACCAGAATAATATATTCCTTTATCCACACAATGAAGATTTCGATTTCCATTTTTTACAACTTCAAGTGGAGAAATAAGTTCACCCATCTTATCCAGTTTCCAAATATTTGGGTTATCAACTTTTAGTCCGAAAGAGAACCACATGGCCTCTGGTAAGCGGTTAGCTTCTTTATTAAACCATTGAAGTTCAATCTCAATTTCATTATATAAAAACTTATATAAAATGATAACTTCTCTTGGAGCACCTAATGCTACTACTGCATGTTCTGGAAAACATAAATGAATGATAACTTCATCTGTTTCGGCTGAAACTTTACTAATAGATTGAACTATACACTTATAGATTTCATGTCTTGGTTTTGGTGTAATGAGCTCGATGCCCGGTTTTCCTTGATCTGCTTCTGACCAGCGATAAGTTTGTCCAATGTTTTCTACATATTCTTCAAACCATTGCATATAATTTTCTACACCGAAAGATTCATACTCAAAAACACCAATTCGATTTGAATTTGCCCACTCTTTGCCATTCTGATCTATTAAACTAGTAATCGAGCCATCATCTGAAAACATCACTGAATAACCACCTAGGGAATAAGTTTGGTTTGTCATTAATGTACTATTTCCTGTTTTCAGCTTTTGAGGTTCTAGCTTTTCGAATGCTTTATAGACATCTTTCTGCCTTTCTTCAGATAAGGCGCTTACTGCTTTTTCAATATAGCCCCGTTGCTCTCTCCATGATTCTTCAAATAACTTATAACTTTGTGTCTTGTCAGATTCTAAAAAAACTTCTTTTGATATTCTATCAAACTCATCCATGGCAAATGAACCGATATAATGATATTTATCCGGTACCGAACCTTTCTCAATTAAACCTTTTTGCCTAGCTTGTATAAAATCATTCTTTGCATAATTTTTATAATCATTGAGGTATTTTTTTTCATCTAATCCCCATGTATGTTCGGGAATCATTAGTAACCAATCAGAAAACTGTTTATACTCTGAACTAGAAATATCTAGCTTCTCTTCCGAAACCCACTGATTACGTAGTCTAAGTAATTCTCGGTATTGAGCCACTTTTTTTGGATCTGTTGCCACACCATGGATCCATGAATCAGCAATTTCTTCGCAGACAACTGGTAGCTTGTTTTTTCTTTCCCATAACTTTTCAGCAAACGCGTCCATCGTGGAAGCTTTGATCACTGCGTTTGGGAATCTTTTTTGTAATTTGTCAAATTCAGTTTTTATATCCTCTATAGAAGGAGGTCCACAATTATCACCTGTATGAGCAAACACCATCACTTCTTTCAATCCTGGAAGATTTAGCACATCCCCATAATTGTCAGCATAATTCACAATTAGTTCAGAATTATCTTTTCCTTTCCATACAAAAATGGAAGGGACTGATGGGACCTTAGAAGCTGGATTTACTCCTATATGTAAATATTTAATCTCTTTATTTGCCATATATGGAATGATCGCTTTCGTATGTCCAGGTACATCGGTCATTTTAGCAGAAATTGTATTCTTACCAAATTTTATATCTAGTTGCTTTGCTATGGATAATCCATATTGAAATAATTCAGCATCCATTAATTCTGAATGAGTTGTAAAAGGTAAACTGTGCCATGCAATATAACCTTTTTCAATTGCCCTATTCATCTTCTTCTTTTCTTCTGGATTTGCTTGCTTTAAATACTCATTAATTAGCCATGAACCAGTTGTCCATACAAACCCAGCAGTATTATTTTCTTTTTCAAGACTTTCTGCCAAATCTATTGCTTTTGGTATGTATGACTTTAAATATTGATTGATTACATTTTCTGCTAGATCAGTAAATCCAATATCTAGATGCGTTTTGAATATGACATGTACTACTTCGATATCATTCATTTTGCCTTACACCACCTTATATACTTCACTATCTCTTTAATTTTTCAGACAGTTTTATTAGATTCGTCAAACTAAGTTCTAAGCTGTCCATAGGATTGCCTGTACAAAAATCTTGTTCAACTGCATAGAATTCTACACCATTTTTTTCTCCCCATAATAAGATTGGTTCAAAATCAATTGAACCTGTTCCCACTTCGGCAAAATATTTACGATCATCATTGGTCATATCTTTTAAATGAAGAATTGGAATCCTGTTAGGAAATTTCTGTATATAACTTAACGGATCGAATCCAGCCATTTTCACCCAATAAGTATCCACTTCTGGAAGAAGTGCCACACCTTCTGTTTCATCTAAGATAAAATCAAGTGCAAACTTATCATCAATCATTGTTCGAAATTCAAAGTCGTGGTGATGATAACCAACCCGATAACCCCTAGGTTGTACTTTTTTTGCTACTTCAATAAGATCATGTTTCGCTTTTTTATAACCTACCTCATTTTGCATCGTTTCCTCAAGATAATGGCAGAAAAAGTCAGTCGTACCAAATAAGTCAGCTTCTTTTAAAACCACATCTAACTCATTGTTCATACGATCAAGAGGTATATGCATACCAGCCGTATTTAATCCTGCTTCTTTTAAAACTTGCGCAATTTCTTCAGCTGAATAATCATAAAGTCCATCAATTTGGACAGCAGCGTAGCCCATTTTCTTTAAATCACGCAGTACACCTGGAAAATCATTTTTTATTTCATTCCGCAGAGTATATAATTGTGCAGCAAATTTATGTCTCATATTATTTTCCCTCCCCTATTTTTATTTCTTCTAAATTTAAAAAGTTCATATCTTCACTCGTTAAGAAAATCTCTAACCCCTTTATGGAAGATAACAATTCATTTACTTTCTCAGGACCAATGATTGCTGCGGTAGGAAATGGTTGATTTAGCACAAAAGCTAGAGCTATTTCAATTGCACTTGCTCCTTTATCTTCAGCTAGTTTCTTCGCACGTTTATAACGCTCCCAATTCTCCTCGTTATAATATACGTCTACAATTTCCTTATTTTCTTTATTTTCGGGAGTGAATTGGCCACTAAAGAAGCCTCCTGCCTGAGAGCTCCATGATAATAATGGCATTTGAGTACCCTTATGCCATTTAGAAATATCTTCGTTTACAGATACACAACCTTCCCATCTTGGTTTATTTACTTGTGCTAAACTAAGATTTGGACTATTAAATGTAAAGCCAATTAGACCATATTTTGCCGCATAGTCATTTGCTTCTTGAATTCTTGTATGAGACCAGTTTGATGAACCAATTGCATGGATTCTCCCAGATGCAATATGTTCATTTAACACTTCAATAATTGGTCCTACTTTTACATTTGGATCATCTCGGTGAAGTGCATAAAAATCAATATAATTTGTTTTCAATCGATCCAAACTTTCTAAAATATCTTTATTAATTGAGTTCGGATTTACTCGAAGTCCCGGCTCCCCATCATCAGGGTGAGCTCCTTTTGTAAAGATGTGAATTTCTTGCCTATTACCTCTTGACTCAATCCATTCTCCTAAAATTACTTCACTATTAATATATTGATGAGCTGTATCAAACGTATTTCCACCAGCTTTAATATACTCATCCATTATTAGAAAAGCTTTTTCTCTATCATTTAATTGGTAAAAACCAGCTGTTCCTAAAATTAAACGGGAACATCGTTTTTCAATCGATTTATTATCAGCTAAACCTTTAAGAGTAATATATTTCATTGTCATTTCCCCCTCTTTTCTAAAAATTGATCTCGCTTTGCAATCATGACGTCAGGAATATTTGTGTCCATTGCATCAATTCCCCACTCTAGAATTCTTTTCCATACATAAATGTCGTCACTCATACTACCATGTACATAGAATCCATGTTGATGCAATTCGTCTACTAAACTAGGAGAAAGTTGAAAAATGGGGGCATTCAGCACCTGCGCCTCGATTGAACGCAAATATTTCACAGGGTTTACTAATCTTGATGCACTAATTACATTCGTCAATATCTTTCGACTATAGGACCTCACTTCCACTAAAGATGCGTGATTAAAGGACATCATTTGCACTTGGTCTTCCATACGGTAATTTTCAACTAGCTGAACGATTTTTTTTGCAAGTGGTTCATGTAAATGCTCCATTTGTTTCAACTCAATATTCAACCAAATTTTATCTTTAGCCCAATCAATTACTTCTTCAAAAGTAGGTATTTTTGCACCGACAAATTCATCAGAGAACCTGGATCCAGCGTCTAGTCTTTGGATTTCCGCTAATGTATACTCATGAACAAAACCTTGCCCATTTGTTTTCTTATTTAATAGAAAGTCATGAAAAACGATCGCCTCTCCATCTTTTGTTAATTGGACATCAAGTTCCAGCATATCTGCTTTAAGTTCTAAGCCCTTTTTAAAGGAGTACATTGTATTATCAGGACAATATGCTGACGCACCGCGATGTGCACCAATATAACTCATTTTTTTACCTTGAAAAATACTAACCATGTTCTTCACCGACCTCTCATTTAAATCATTACCGGATATACCAAGAAAGCTTATAATAAGAAATATTATGAAGAAAAATAAATCGGATTACTTAAAGCAGCTAACAGTCTGGAATTAACTTCTGGAAAATAACGCCAAACTTCCACACGATAAAAAGTTCTTTCGCCTTTATCTATTGTTAAGTCGAATTGACCTTTATGATCCTCTACCATTACTTCCAATTCAATTCCATCATTAGAAATTACTTTTACCACATCGCTATGTTTTGTACCCTTCACGCTAATAAGTACGGGTTGGTTTTGTTCTTGGCATACATCACCAGTCATGTAATTTCCACATGTTAAACTGATAAACGGACCCTCTGGTGAATAACTTAAAACAACATGTCCTTTATCAATAGCCTTTAAGATTTCGTTACTTGTTAAAGATTTACTATACACCCATGTAGTCGGCATACCGTGAACTACATATGGATCAGGACGATGTACATCACTACCTCCGACAGCCACCAGTCGTTTACCTGATATCAACTGTTCTTGCCACCAAGTAAGTGCGTCCTCGTTCTCTTCTCTCCATGGTCCATTCCATACTTCTACCCAATCATAATCAAAATTCCAGTCCAATCTCCAGCCAGTATTACGGCAATACGGATGATTCAATGAAATATGAGCACCATTTTCGCGGGCTTCTTTTAATCGGATATGCAGTTCTTCCATGTTCTGCACTCTAAAATCGCAAACAGGATCTGCTACGCCAAGAAGGTTTAAATGACCCCAGTTTGTAGTTAATTCCATTCCCGGAATAAACAAAGTAGAAACATCACGCGGATAGGATTCATTTTGACTGACGACATTGTGGTCAGTTAATGCGACAAAATCAAGTCCAGCTTTTGTAGCAATGTCAGCTTTCTCTCTTAGTGTGTATTTTCCGTCACTATGTACACTATGAGTATGTAAATCACCCTTTAACCAGCGATGTTCTTCTTCTGTGTATTCAATTGTCAATTTCACTGTACATCCTAATTTAGATACTTTATAGGCTCCAAGAATAACTGCCCACTCACCTTCTGTTAATTCTCCATGCAAATAACCAGGTGTAGCCTTTTCTTGGTGAATGAAAAACTCAGTACGAGCACCTCCACTCCAGCCTCGTACTCTTTTTGAATCTCTTACACCTAAATCAATCACGCTTGATGCTATTCCTTCTTGGACAATTTCCATTTTAATCTTAATTTGTTCTAGGCAAGCAGAAACCAAAAATGGAATTTCTATATATAAGTTTTCTTCCTCATGAGAGATGTATTTTGATATTGTTTCACTTTTTGAACATACTTGGATAATACTCACTTAATATAACCTCCTCATTGATGCTATTCTTTACCTGAACCCAGCATCAAACCTTTTACGAAATATTTTTGTACAAAAGGATAGATTACTAGTAATGGAATGATTGCGATAACAATCCCAGCCATCCGGACATTTGCTGTAATAAAATCACTGCTTGAAGTTGAATCCGATGAAATAATAAGCGAACGTAAAGCAAGTTGTAATGTGTATTTTTTATCATCATTGATGTATAGCAATGCAGACGTAAAATGGTTCCATCTGCTTACAAATTCAAATAACGTTATTGTTGCAAGTCCTGGTTTTGCTAAAGGTAAGTAAATCTTAGTGAAAATTCTAAAATCTCCTGCTCCATCCATTCTTGCTGACTCAGCCATTTCATGAGAAATCCCTAAAAAGTAATTTCGCATGAGTAGCACACTGAACCCAGATATTAATCCATTAACTACAAGTGATGTAAGGGTATTTAATAATCCAAAGTCCTTATTGATTACATATAAAGGAATCATAATTGCCTCACTTGGAATCATCATTGTGAACATGATGAATGTCATCATCAGTTTTTTTCCAGGCAATTCCTTTTGGACTAATACATAACCAGCCATCGCTGACAAAAATACGTGAATTACGGTACCAAATACAGTAACAATGATATTGTTATAAAACGGTCTCCAAAGTTCGAGTTTTCTCCAAATTGTTTCATATCCAACTAATGAGATTTCAGTTGGCCAAAGTTTAATACCAGGTTTCATTGACTCGATATTTGAAGATAATGAGACAGTCAGTGTATTTAATAATGGTACAAGCATTGTAATGACTAAAAGCAACAAAAATATTATATTGAGTGTATAAAAGCATTTGCGCTTCCAACTCCATTGACTCCAACGTTTCATCTTTTATACCTCCTCATCAAATCGGATTAATTTTCTTACAACAATTGTGAGAATTAGCGTAGCGACGATTACTAACATCGAAGCTGCTGTTGCAACTCCCATTTTAAACTCAAGTAAACCTTTCTCATAGGTGTACGTCATAAGAACATCTACTTTTCGAGCAATCGATGGATTACCCATAACAATAATCTGATCAAATATTCTTAATGCCCCTAATAGGTTTAAAAGAAATACTACTTTCATTGTTGAAAATAATTGAGGAATCATTATATTTTTTATTTCATCCCAGCGTGATGCACCATCCATTCTAGCCGCTTCATATAAAGATGGACTGATTCCAACAATAGCCGCTAAGTAAAGGATACAAGTGTAGCCCATATCTTTCCAGATTGCTGAAATGATCATTAGTGGTTTTGCATATTCATCCAATGTAAAAAAGTGAATCGGTTTACCACCAAACACTTTAATTAACTCATTTACAAGTCCTCCATCAGGTGATAATAGATAAATCCAAATTCCACCTACGACTACCCATGAAAATAAATGAGGAATATAAATAACCATTTGAGTGAATTTTTTAAAACTGACTCGAATAACCTCATTTAGGGAGATTGCTACAATAATTGGAAAGATAAACCCGATTACTAGAATACCTCCGCCAATGACAATTGTATTGACTAAAACACGCCAAAAGACCGGATCATTTAGTACAGTGATATAATTTTGAAATCCAATAAAGGGACGATCACCAATTATTCTAAAATCTTGGAAACTTATAATTAGTCCACGTACTAATGGATAATAGGCAAAAAGTAGAAAATAGAGAAAAATAGGGATCATCATTACATAAAGCCATGTGTATCGTTTATACTTCTTCAATTGAATCATCACCTTATATTTTGGTTTTTATGTATACAATGAACTATTTAATTAAAGCGGTTTAATAGTTTGTAAAAAAAGAGTGAGAGTTTTTAAACTCACCCTCTTTTTCACACTTAAATACTATTTATCTATTAATCCTGCATCGAGCAATTCTTTATGCATTTTATTCACTGCTTCTTTTGCATCCATTTTACCCATCATTGCTTTTAATGCATAGTTCTGAACGATTTTTTCAGCTGTTGGCCAGTCGGCTGTTGAAATTTCTAACGAAGAGTTAGCTAGAACGATTTTTTCTGCATCCGCAACTCCTGGAAGCATTCCGAATGGGTTTTTCCAATTTGTGTTGTTCGGGAATGGTGCCCCATGATCCATACTGTGCTCTTTACCAGTATTTGTTAACTCATATTTACCATCTGTAACTTTATAGTCATAGTCTTTAATACCAAGAGTCGATAATATATTACCTTCTTTTGAATGCCAGAACTCAAGGAACTTCATTGCAGTATCTGAGTGTTCGGCGTTAACAGGAATCGCCCAAATACTTTGGTCCCCTCGGTGTAACATAACTTTTCCATCTGGTCCTTCCGCACCTGAAATACCTTTTGCCACAAATGAAGTATTAGGGTCATCTACTTTCTTAATATTGTTAAACATTCCAACCCATGCATCCCAATATGTAACTGTTCCAACGCGGTCTGTTAAGAATAATTCACGCATTTTTCCAGTATCATTCGTTGCAAAGTTTGGATCAATTAAACCTTCTTTATACAGTTTTGCAAACCATTCTAATACTGGAACTGCCTTTTCAGTTGCAATTGGTATTGTACGTTTTCCATTCTCATCAATTACATACTTATATTTAACTCCTGCAGCACTTAAGAATCCTTGAATATCATTTAATCCAGCAGTTGAAAGTCCATATGTATCGTTCTTTCCATTTCCATCTGGATCTTGCTCTTTAAATGCTTTAAAAACATTATAGTAATCATCAAGGGTCTTTGGTTCTTTAAGATTTAACTTTTCTAACCAGTCTTCTCTAATGATTGGAAGAGTTCCACCTTCAAATTTATTAAATACTCCGTAAATCTTATCGCCTTTATACTTAATTAAATTCCAATCTGAGTCCGGTATAACAGTTGGGTCAGATAAGACTTTAGAATCTTTAATTTTCTCATTTAATTGTGTTAAAACACCTTGATTAACTAGAATATCCATTAATGGTTTTGTAAGTAGAATTAAGTCAAATTTTTCTCCTGATGACATGGATGTCATTAATTTTTGATCATAATCTGCTGGTGGTTTAACCATTTCTACTTTAATACCTGTTAATCTTTCAATCTCATCAGTAAACTTTTTATTCTCTTCAGGAGTTTTACCACCCACGACGTTCGTAAGAATCCGCAGTGTTTTTTGTCCATTTTTATTTTCAGTTGAAGTTTCTTTTGAACCACATGCACTTAGAATTAAACTAAACATCATTAACATCGGTATTAGAAGTTTAAATACTTTTTTAAAGTTCATTATTTCCTCTCCCTTTGTAAGAAACTTAATTTTTTTATTAATTTTTGAGATGCCTATTATGTTATTTCCAAGCCATCACCTCTCTTATGAATAAAAGATTTAAACTTAATTTTTAATGATGTTTTTACAAGAATCCCTTACGACCAATTTTGCTGTAATCATTTTTTGTCTTGGGACCAATTTTTCGTTTAATGCATTAATCAAAGCTTCGGCAGCTTCCTCACCTAGTTTTTCTGGGAACAGTTCGATACAGGTAAGATTTGGGGTTGTTTCTGAAGCAAGGGTTTCATTATTACTCAATGCTACAAGTGACAAGTGATTTGGGATATCCATCTCTAATTGTCTTGCTGCACGAAGGACCCCTAAAGCTACACGATCTGTATCCGCTATAATGGCAGTGTATTTTTTAACGTTAATCGTTTCGAGCAAGCTGTTAAATCCATAGTCAGAAGCATTTTTATATTTCTCTTGATCGTTATAAATGACATTTTCTTCATTAAAAGGTAATCCGAAATTTTCAAATGCACGCTTTAAACCTTCTTTGCGGTCTTCTGCTACAGTCATTCCATAAGAGGCATTTAGGAAGAGAATATCATAATGACCATTTTTAATAAGAAACTCTCCAACCTCTTTTACAATTTCGGTATTGTTGTTATCAACAAATTTTGTATCAACATCTTCTTTGCCTGGTCTTCCGATTAAAACATATGGTAAATTTAATTGCTTGTATTGTGTAATTCTTAAATCATCATGTTTGGGATTTAATAAAATAACTCCATCTACTGGATCCCTTGAAAAAAGGAGTTTCTCCTCATTTTCATACATCCGGTCTAGAAGTACTCGATATCCATTTTCTGTACACTTTTTAACGACTCCATTTAATACTTTCAAATCAAAACTGCTAAATTCAGCATCCAAGGATGGCATTTTCAGCCCAATAATCATAGTTTTTTTCATTGCTAGACTTCTTGCAGCGTGATTAGGGACATAGTTTAGTTCCTTTGCAGCATTCAATACACGTTCTGTTACTTCTGAACTGATTGGTCTTTTTTTAGTAAAAACATTTGAAACTGTTCCTTTAGAAACTCCAGCTCGTTTTGCAACATCATCAATTGTTACCATTATGATCACCTATACTCTCTTTTTATTAAACCGGTTTAATAAAATTTCAAAAAAATATAACTATACTTTACAATGTGTTAACATAAATACAACGTTTAAAGTGGTTTTTAATCGATTCATTAGTAAAACCGGTTTAACAATGAATACGTTTTCATTATAAATAAATTTCTGAAATAAAACAATATTCAGATTGTTAATTTATTATAATATTTTTATAAACTTAAATCCGTCTTTTATTTTTAGTGGAAATTATCCAAATAGAGTTCTCATAAATCTAACGACGTATTGAGAGAATCATTTTAATTTATCTTAAATTACTTCTATGTAATAGAACCAGTAGTACAAAATTAAGAAACTGACTTGTTAACTAGTTATTATTGTTTACTCCCTAGTTCGCTACACTTGTTCAATGCAATTTAAAAGCGTAGAATAGTAAGATTCTACGCCTTTACTGTCTAACTTTTATGGGGACCTACAATTATATCGATTTGGCTTGTTTATATTTATAAACAATACCAAGTAAGTTCGAATCATTATAATTTTTTGCTTGGATAATAAATGGTTTAACTTTATAGTTCGGTCGCAGTATCATCAATTTCTCTATCGCTTGTTTTAGCATCTCAATATACTTTCTATTCTCACTAATTGCGCCACCAATAATGATAATAGATGGATCTAAAACGTATTGGATGTTTATAATCCCAATTGCTGTATATAATAATTGACTCTCAACAAACTTACAAAGCTCAACATCATTTTGTATTTGTTGAAAAATTTCAATTCCATTTTGAACTGTGTAGCCCTTTTTTTGAACAATATTGACCAAACCATTGATTCCACCTCTTCCTCCAAAAGAATGGAAAGATAAGGCTCCAACATCATTATCAACCATCATGTAACCAAATTCTCCAGCATTTAAGAAGGCACCACGTAATAGTTTACCGTTTACTAGCGCTGCTCCACCTATAGCACTCCCTACAACAATTATTGCTGCGTCATCGACATCTTGTGCATGCCCTCTCCAAACTTCTCCTAGCAATGCACAATTGCCATCGTTTTCAATCCATATATCAACCGATGGCAAAATTCTTTTTAAATCTCCCACAATATCTTTCTCTATTAAATAACTTAATGCTGAAGAGCCCGTGATTCTATTTAGCTTTGGGTCGTATATACCAGGGCAACTTAATCCAATAAAATTTGAGTCTTTATTTAAGTTATTGAAAGTTTTATATATAAACATTATGAGGGAGTCATAGTCTTTAGGAGTTTCAACTTCCTGCTTATCAATGACCTTCCCTTCATTTGAAATGAATGCATATTTTGTATTTGTTCCGCCTAAATCGAAGGCAAGGTATTGAATTTTAGACACATCCCTTTGAGATAATAAAATGGTAGAAGTAAAAAAATTAATAATTGAAGTAGATCAACAATGAATCATTATAGCCATAATTTTAATGTAATTGTATCGTATGGCGGAATAATATAGTTATCGTCGCCACAATACTCCTCAATATAATTCACTTTTTCCACACTCTTAAATTGACTAAAATTATAGTGAGTCAATTCTTTTACTTCTTTCGTAGGATTTTTTAGGCGTAATAAAAACGCATTCTCATCATACAAAGATGGAGAGAAACTACTAAATAGATTTTCTTCGCTTACTTCTAATAATGAAAACTCTTTAGGTGAAGATTTTACTTTTTGGCGAAGCTGGACTTTATTATCTAATCGATGTATAAATTTATTCAACGTCTGTGATTGATAACTAATCTGTTCAACCGTGTACTCTTCCCAACATTTAGAAGTCGCATATTCATTAAAATTACCTTCAGCAATCCGAAAAGCAAATTCAAATTCATTTAAACCTATTAATTCTGCTTTAGGTGTTGGAATCATAACATGACCTTTTTTCGTCGTGTCTCCTGAGGCACGTCCTGGGCGATAAACTAAGTTTGGCTTTCCTAGTTGGCTTGTTGTTGCAAATAATGTTAAGTAAAGACACTCTTCAATAAATTGATATTCTTTTATCCCTTTTCCAAAAGCAGCAATATTATACTGTTCACACTCGACTGCTACAGATGCATCATATGGTTCAATATCAACTGGAGTCTCTACATATGCTTGTTGCCAATTTTCAGGCTCCCCGTTTAAAACTGCACGACGAATAAATCCAAATGGTAGGGATGCAATCGTTTCTTGAGCTAAAATATCAGTATTAACTTTAACACGCAAACGATGACTATAAATCTGATTATCTACTTTACAAGAGCATTGAATACGGTTTGCATCTCTCAATAAACTAATTTTCAACTCGATAGATAATGTATTTTTCTCGCCATCTGTTTTAAGACGATCAGTTAAATGATATGGCAGTTGGAACTTCCCTGTTAAAATCATTTCTTCTAAATGAACTGCTTTAGTTACTTTTTCTAGTGTTAACGATAATAATTCTGGTTTATCACCACGTAACGGTGAGAAATCATATGTATCACCATCATTTCCACAATCCTCAAATTGAATGAAGTTACTAATCTTCTTTCCAAAATTAGTTGTTAATTCTAATTGATTATCAGCAAAATGAACACTGTAAAAATTATTTGCAATGGTTGAATCTGTCATTACTTCTAATTCTGAGATAGATTGCTCAGCTTGTTCAAATTCAATTACACAATATCCCATACTTGGTAAATCAGTCTGTATTAAAACTTTTAGTTTATAATATGGATCCTCATTTATGTATTTCGGTCCTTCTGGTGTTTCTAGTAATAGATTGTCTTTGCCTTCATAATAAATTGATTCTAAAATAACTGCTTCTTCATAACCTTTTAGTCTAATATTTTTTGAAGGACACATAAATTCAACGATTTTATATCCTTTGTAACGCCTTGGAAGGGTATTAAAAACAATGACTTCATTTTCATTCAGTTTCATTTGCTCTGAAAAACGCTTTACAATTAAGTTTTCAATTCCATCTGCCATTTCATTAGCTTCTTTCATTCGATGTAAAATATCAATCGCTACATCATCTGACACACAACCGCCCATACTATCATGTGCATGTCCTTCAAGAATTTTCTTCCATACTACATGGAGAAGTTTCTCACTAATATGAATTCCATTTGCTCTAGCAATGGCCATCAAAGGTTCAATTCGATTTAAAAGCTTTTGTTCGATCATAAAATTAGTACGTTTAATATTGTATCTTACTGAACCAATTGATTTGTGTACTCGAGCTGTACATGGCTCTCTAAATTCACCTTTATATTCTTCTAAATTTTCCTGTTCACGTAAATAGTCCATAAATGTTACGTAAGTACTAATTTGATACTGATTTTCTGTAATTTTATTAATTAAATCCAATTTTTGTGGAAGGTCATTAATAATGTCTAATTGATCCCCTCCTGATGGAAGAAGTACTTCTTTATGTTCGCTTAATCTATTTAATTTTTCTGTTGCAGGAATTAATCTTGATTCAAGATAGTAATTTGACTCATTAAGATGTGATGCGCCGCCATAACCATCGACTAGATTTACAGCTGTTATTTCCTTTTCGCCAAGACCTTTCCATGTAAAATATGGTCCTTTCACATGTTTATTAAAATTGATCCCTCTCCAGAAAATAATATTATCTATTCCACAGTTTTGTAGAATAGTAGGCATTTGTGCGTTTATACCAAACGTATCTGGTAAATACCCTATTTTCATATATTCACCATATTTTTTACTATCTCTAATACCAACCGTCAGATTACGAATAATAGATTCGGCATTGACAAAGAACGCATCCGTTTGAGTGTACCAAGGGCCAATTGATAATCGATTCTGAGAAACAAACTTTTCAATTTGTTTCATACGATCTGGTCTTAATTGAATATAATCATCTACTATAGAAGATTGACCATCCAAGCAAAACATCGCATCTGGGTTGTTTTCTAACTCATCTAATACCTCTGTAAAACAATTTTCACTAAGTACTAACGCATCTGCGGTTGTAAAATACCATTCACGATCCCAATGGGTATGATTGACTACATGTACTTTACTCATAATGGTTAAACTCCCAACTTTTCTCTAACTTTTAAAGAGATAATTTTTTCATCTGCTGATTTAAGTTGTTGACGATATTCATCGTTAATTAATGACTTTGCAATTTTTGCCAAATATTGTAGATGTTCTTTATCGGAATTCGGAGGAATCAGCAACACGAATGAGAAGACTGTTGGCTGTCCATCTAGGCTATCCCAAGGAATAGGTGATGTTTTAAAAACTAATAATTTAGGTTCTTTCACTGTATTATCTTTGCAATGAGGGATGGCAAATCCATCTTGGAAACCTGTTGTTTGTTGATTTTCCCTTTCTAATAGTCCTCTATAACAATCTTCTTCTGAATAGACATACCCTAATTCACTCGCTCTTTTAGCAATTAATCTAAATAATTGATCTTTATTCTCTATTTGTTCTTCAATAATAAAAATATTTTGTTCATTAAAAATGTTAGTCATTAACAATCACTCTCTTTCTTAATATTAGTCTGTATAGTAATGCATTAATAAATGCTGCAAATACGATAATTAATATCCACCACAACCATGATAATTTTGGCCCTGTAGTGTAACCTATAAAAGCACCTAAAGGTGATCCTATACCACCATAAAAATGAATACCGATCGAAGCAACTAAAGCACCAGAAACTGCCGATGATAACGTATTCGCAATGATAAGAGTTGGATGTGCTGCTGCAAATGGAATTGCTCCTTCTGTAACACCTACTAAACTCATTACAAATGCTGAGGACCCTAGTGCTCGTTCATCTGTTGTAAAATATCGCTTGAATAACCAAGTAGCAATCGCTGCTCCAAGTGGTGCTACTGCAATTGCTGCACCTGTAGCAGCTTGAGGAATTGCATTCACACCCTCAGGTCCAAATTGTGACATTGTATCTACAAAGATTGCAGAAGATACGAGCATCGCTGTTTTATTTATTGGACCCCCTAAATCTACACCCATCATTCCACCTAAAATTGCTCCATAAATGATTGGTGCAGCAGCGTAACTAACTGTAATGTCATTAATAAATGTATAAAGAGAATTCATTCCTAACGCAATTGGTTGACCAATTAGATAATAAATTACTACGAAGGAAATAAATGTTGAAATTAATGGGATGATTAAAATTGGAACAATTGGTTTTAACACATTTGGCCAAGCTATCTTTTTTAATAATCGAACGAGATATCCTACTCCAAAACCAACAATGATGGCACCTAAGAAACCTGCACCAGTTTTTGTACCTAAAAAGCCTGCATCATTTATCATATAGCCCGCAATAAAAGCTGGAGCTACGGCTGGTTTATCTCCAATTGCTCGGGCAACACCTGCAGCAAAAATTGGAATCATTAATGTAAAACCAATCTTCCCTAAATCAAACAATTTTGAGAAAAACTCACCTTTTCCATCTTTTGAAAAACCCCAAACGACTAAATCATGATTACTTGGATCTGGATGGAAAGCAAAAGCATTTGCAATTGCTAACAGTAAACCAGCTGCAATTGTAACTGGTATCATATCTGTTAGTCCTGACATTAAAAAGCGAACTAAATTATTTGAAGATGTTCCAATTTCCATTTTCCCACCAATTTTCGAACCTTTACCGCTGTACATTACAGCATTTTCTAAAGAGTTCAATATTAAGCCATTTGGATCTTTTAAAGCTTGATTCGTATCAACTTCTACTATTTTTTTTCCTGCAAAACGACTTTTATCAATATTTATATCTGCTGCAATGATTACTACATCTGCCTGTTCAATTTCTTCTCTTGTCAATTCATTTTCTGTCCCAATTGTACCTTGAGTTTCTACTTTTGCTTTAATCCCTAAATCTTTTGCTGCTTTTTCTAACGCACCTTGTGCCATATAAGTATGAGCGATCCCTGCCGCACAACCAGTAACAGCTACAAAACTCTTAATTGCCATCTTAATCCTCCTCTTTTGAAATTGCCTATTTATTTTTTTTACTCTAAAATAAATTTCAAAAATAAAATTAGAGACTTCCGTTTCAGATTGCTTGGACATCATATTAAATGAGTACGAATGGAACTTTATAAGTTTTTAGAAAACGCTTTCTACAGTTAGGATTATACACTGATGAAAACAAATTTTCTATAATATTCAAAAAAATGAGAATTTGTTCTCATTTTAGTGATAAAAAAAGGGAACTACTAAATTCTTAACATAGTTACCTTTTAAAATATTGACTAGCATTTTTGATTAGTTCCAGTTTTTCCTCATAATCAATATTAAGTATCTCTAAGTAGATTTTTTCCAATAAGTAAATTAGCGCATATCGAGCTTTTGTAGGTACCTCTTTAAATAACAAAGGATTTTCCTCTACACAACCTATACTTAGTTCGATTGTCGCATACTTAGCTAAAGAACTATTAATTCCATTCGTTACTAATATTTGTTTACATTTCTTTTTCTTAAGCTCTCGTTCTATTTGTAAAATTTCTTCAGATTCTCCACTATTTGAAACAATTAAAGCAACATCATCTTCTTGCATTAAAGAAGCCATTCGACATTGATCTGCAAACGTTTCAAAAAAGATCATTTTAGAGGGTTCAATTTTGCGCATTCTAAAATAGAAATCTTTTGCTGGAATTTGTGACATTTGGAAAGCAATGATAAATATTTTCGGAGCCTTATTTAGTAAATTGACAGCCTCAGTAAAAGCTGGTTGTTTAGCTATTGTTTCCGCTTTCAAAATAGATTGAAAAATATCGTTATCAATTATTTGTAGATTTTGCTCATCGTTAACATAATTATATTTCAGTTCATTAAAACCCTTATATCCCAATTTTTTTGAAAAAGAAATTACTGAACTCGGAACACTAAACGTCTTTTCTGCTAAATCTCTTGCTGACAAGTTAGCTAATTGTTCGTGATGATCTAAAAGATAATTAGCAATACACTTATGCGATGGAGATAACCGCTTAAAGTTTTCATTAATTCTTTTAATGACTGTATTCATCAATTCCCCTCATTTCTTACATGTAATAATTACCTTATTTGTGGCTTGTTCTAGGAGACCTTATACTAATTGAATTGAACCTCTATTCCTAGTATATTCGAATTAAATTAATCGAAAAGAGGGAAAGTAGCCAAATTAAATTTATTAATCTAGTAAATATGTCCTTATAATTGACATGAATTTAAGCGAATCATGCTCAATTGCAATGTATCTAAATATAGTTTTATTCATTAACAGATAACTTATTTTTTTACTTTTCAGGCCAAATCTTCACATTAGGATCGAGCAACCATTTATGCTCCTCTTCTATTATTCTATCTGTCCATGGATGATACTTAAGATGGCGTATCATCCAACAAAAATACATCGCGTATCCTGGTGCAGTCGTTTGCGGATGGTCCAGTTTACCTGGAATTGTAATATAACTATTATGTTCAACACGATAAGCCTCAGTGCCTACCATCGCACATCCAAATCCTTGTGGTTTATTAAAGCGGTAATAATATACTTCAGGTTGATCATGATGATGAGGAGGAAAGCTTGACCAACGACCAGGATAAGAAATAACTTCACCAATTACAAGATTAGAATAAGGAGCATTTTGATAATCAAAAATAGTGCGAATCACTCGTTCAGCTGTACCATTCCAAACTCCTACACCAGCATTATCGCTCAAACAATCTTCAGGAGCATATAACTTTGCTTCAAATGTATTATCATTGTTAGTTTTTTGAATAAGTACTTCACTTTTTTCAATTGCGATGACTTTCACTTCAACATCTCTAGGGATATGGAGGCACCATGGATTTTCTTCAAAAACATTTTCACGTTTAATTACCTGTTTAAATCCGTTCCATTCTAGTCGAATTGTTCCTTCTAAAAGAAGTATGGCAGTTTCTTTCCTTTCATCCAATAGGTTTTCTTCGTCGCCTTCAACTAAAACATAAATACCTATATCTTGTAGCATGTCTGGATGTTTTTCTTCCATGTCAGTAATCTTTATATATCCTTGATTTGTCTCTTTAAGTTTTTCATACATATATTACTTCCTCCTTCTCTTTATCGAGTTAGAATTGCTCGCTTCACTACGTTCAGCAGTTTAACAAAGTATTATAATCCGCTTTGTTCACGAATATAATTACGAGCTATTTTGGCAAATTCTAATGGATTCGCAATCGCTGGGTCTTGTTCAGCTTCAACAACAAGCCATCCTTTGTATCCAGAATTTTTTAATATGTCGAAAATAGGACTGAAATCAATGATGCCATCTCCAGGAACTGTAAAAACACCACTTTTAACTGATTGAAGAAAACTCAGTTTGTCTTCACGGACTTTGTTTACAACTTCTAATCGTACATCTTTAAGATGAACATGGTGAATTCGATCTATATGATTTTTAAGAACAGCCAAATAGTTTTCTCCTGAGAAAGCAAGGTGACCAGTATCGTATAACAAAGATACTTTTTCAGGGTTAGTGATCGCCATTAGTCGGTCAATTTCTTCAGAAGTTTGAATTCCAGTCCCCATATGATGGTGAAAAACTAGTTTCATCCCTTTTTCTGCGGCAAGATCCCCTAAAAGATGCAACCCTTCTACTAAAAGACTCCACTCTTTATTTGTAAATACAGGCTTTTGATCAAACAAAGAGGTCTCAATTTGTCCTTGAATGCCATTACCTTGTTCAGATACAACAATGACTTTTGCTCCCATTTCATATAAAAAATCTCTATGTTTTATAAATTCTCTTGTTGTTTCTTCATAAGGTTTAGATGTTAAATAAGCACTAAACCATGCACTAGCAATCTCAAGGTCTCGTAATCTTAGAGCTTTTTTTAAAACTTCCGGATCACGCGGGAATTTATTACCTATCTCGCTTCCAGAAAAACCTGCAAGCGCCATTTCGCTAATACATTGTTCGAATGTAATTTCACCGCCTAGTTCTGGCATGTCATCATTTGTCCATCCAATTGGTGCAATAGCTAACTTTACATCTTGAAACATCCTCACGACCTCCATTTTTTAATAAGCACGCGCTTTTATAAGATTAGATTCTTTTCCTTGAAACGCTGAATGAATGCTTTCCTTTGCAGAAATCTCTGCCACACCGACATGCCACCATGAATCGTATCCACTTGTCATCGTTTTAGGAAGTACTTTAATATCAATTAATGTAGAACATTTTTGTTTTTTAGAATCTACGATTGCTTCTTTTAACTCTTCTAACGTCCGTACATCATACGTTTTGACTCCATAACCTTCTGCTACTTTTGAATAATCGATTGCCATGATTTCTCCATCTAGCATACCTGTTTTTGGATTACGTTTTCGGAATTCAGTACCAAAGCTCCCCATCCCATTATCCATCTGTAAATTATTAATACACCCAAAACCAGCGTTATCAAATAAGACAACATTAATTTTTTTACCTTCTTGTATACTTGTTACAAGCTCAGTATGTAACATTAAAAAGCTGCCATCTCCTGTCATTGCATACACTTCTTTTTCAGGTTCTGCAAGCTTTGCTCCTAGTGCTCCAGCAATTTCATACCCCATACAGGAATATCCGTATTCCATATGATAAGTATTTCGAGCTTTTGTATACCACATACGTTGAAGGTCGCCTGGTAAACTACCAGCAGCACCTATTATTATGGCATTTTGATCAATTAAATCATTAATTTGGCCAATAACACTCGTCTGTGTTAATTGAGATTTTAAAACTTCCTTATACTCAGGTAATTTTTCATCAAAATGACCTTCAATTTCTGGCTTATAGTCAATACCATATGAAACTTTCTTAAGACGATCTAACTCAGCATCCCATTCATCTTTAGCCTCTTCAATTTCATTTCCATATGAAGAACAATAATCGTTTAGATCTTTTTCAATTGCCTCAAGACCTGTTTTTGCATCGGACACAACTTGTAATGCGTCCAATTTTGCAGCATGGAATTCTGAAATGTTAATCGTTAAAACATCTGCATCAGCAAATAATTGTTTTGAAGCTGTTGTAAAATCAGTTAACCGTGTACCAACAGCAATAATTAAATCACAAGTCTTGGCAATTTTATTTGCAGCCAAATTACCTGTAACACCTAGTCCACCTAGATTTAGTCTATGATAACTCTCAATACCACTTTTTCCTGCTTGCGTTTCAGCAATTGGGATATTATATTTTTTCGCAAATAAAAGGAGTGTTTCAGCTGCCTCTGAATAGCGTACGCCTCCACCTAAAATTAATAATGGCTTCTTCTTTAAACGAATAAGATTTATTGCATCTCGAACACTTTCAGGAGAAGGGATTCGACGCTCAATACGATGAACTCGTTTATGAAAGAAATTTTCTGGAAAATCCCATGCCTCTGCTTGAACATCCTGTGGTAGTGCAATGGTCACAGCACCTGTGTCCGCTGGATTTGTTAAGACTCGCATTGCGTTTAGTAACGCTGACATCAATTGTTCTGGTCGACTAACTCGGTCCCAATACTTACTTACCGCACGAAAAGCATCATTAGTAGAAATTGATAAATCATGAGTTTGTTCAATTTGTTGAAGAACTGGATCAGGTTGGCGTGTTGCAAACACATCTCCAGGCAATAAAAGGACAGGAATATTATTAGCTGTTGCCGTAGCTGCAGATGTGATCATATTTGCAGAACCTGGACCAACCGAAGAAGTACATGCCATAATCTGTTTTCGATGCTTTTGCTTTGCAAATGCAATTGCTGCATTTGCCATTCCCTGCTCATTACGCCCCTGATATACATCCAAATCACCAGGATCTTCTTCCAATGCTTGGCCTATTCCTAGAACATTCCCATGACCAAAAATTGTAAATATCCCTTTAACAAAACGATGCTCCTTGCCATCAAACTCTACGTACTGTGAATTCAAAAATTTAACAAGTGCTTGTGATGTCGTTAATCGAATCGTGCCCATAATCTAATCCCCTCTCACTCATAAATTTCATCTTGATAAATAATCAAACAGAAAAGTGGCACGAACTGTACTCCTCCTACCACTTCTCTTGCATGTACTAGATTACTTTAGATAACGAGCCGTTAACATTTTCTTTCTTGTATAAAATTCAACTCCATCCATTCCATTTGCATGCAGATCACCGTAAAAGGAATCTTTGTATCCAGAGAATGGGAAGAATGCCATAGGTGCAGGTACACCCACATTTACCCCCAACATACCCGCATCAATTGTTTCACGGAACTGTCTAACTGCAAAGGCACTATCTGTATATAAGCAAGCTCCATTGGCAAATAAAGAAGCATTTGCAATATTTATTCCTTCAGCAAGATCTTTTACACGTACAATCGAAAGTACAGGTGCAAAAATTTCCTCCTGCCAAATTTTCATTTTTTTGTTTACATGATCAAATATGGTTGGGCCAATAAAATAACCATTACCTTCTGCTGCTGAGTCTTCACGGCCATCCCTTACAATAGTAGCTCCTTGTTCGATGCCTGATTCAATATAGTCAAGCGTTCGCTTTTTATGAGTATCACGAATAACTGGTCCTAAGAAGACATTTTCATCAAGCCCATTACCAATAACAATTTCATCTGAAGCTTTTTTAAGCTTTGCTATCAATTCATCAGCAATTGATTCCTCAACAGTCACTACAGCTGCTGCCATGCAACGTTCGCCTGCTGAACCAAATGCGGCACTAGTTATTTCCTTCACAGCTACATCCAGATTTGCGTCTTTTAAAACGATTGAATGATTTTTCGCTCCTGAAAGTGCTTGAACACGCTTTAAATTTGCTGCGCCGGTTTTATAAACATATTCTGCTACTGGCTGTGATCCTACAAAGGAAATCGCCTTAACAAGATCATGTTCTAGTAGTCCATTTACGACATCGTGAGCACCATTCACAATGTTTAATACACCTTTTGGTAAGCCAGCTTCTTCAAATAATTCTGCTAATCTTGCTGCAAGTAATGGTGTACGTTCAGATGGCTTTAGCACAAATGAATTTCCACAAGCAATGGCTAGTGGGAACATCCAACAAGGGACCATCATTGGGAAATTAAAAGGTGTAATTCCTCCAACAACACCAATTGGGTATCGATACATTCCAGACTCTATGTTCGTTGCTATATCCGGTAATTGTTTTCCCATCATCAGTGTAGGTGCACCAGCTGCAAATTCAACACATTCGATTCCGCGTTGAACCTCACCATAAGCCTCACTATAACTTTTTCCATTTTCTACTGTCACCAGCTTTGCTAGTTCATCCCAGTTTTCTACTAATAGCTGTTGGTACTTAAAAAGGATTCGTGCACGTTTAGGCACAGATACCTGTGACCAAGACTGAAAAGCATCATGTGCTGCTTGAACGGCTTTATCTACGTCTTCCCTTGTTGATAAAGGTACAATAGCAAGTTCTTCTCCGGTTGCTGGATTAATTACAACTTCAGTTTGAGATGAAGTTGATTCAACCCACTCACCACCTATGTAGTTTTTTAATCTTTTTACAGTCGTTACATTCATTTGCACTTCTTCCTCTCTTTAATTGGTTAGAAATCTATAAAACTATGCTAATTCATAATCAGTTGTTTCCATATGACTTAAAAGTTCGTCAATCGTTGGCATCGCGTCAGAACAACTATGTCTCGAAATAACAATCGATGCAGAAGCACTTCCCATCTTCATAGCCTCGGATACATCTTTATCCGACATTAGACCATAGATAAATGCAGAAGCATAGGAATCACCTGCTCCAAAAGTTTTTAATACATTCGTTCGAAAGATACCGCTTTTATGTGAGGCTCCATCCTTTGTATATGAAATTGACCCTGCCCCTCCATGTTTTATGACAACAATTTTTGCACGATAGGAGAACCAGCGCGATGCAGTATATTGATCATTTGATTCTTTAACATTTAACAATTTTTCCATCATGTCAAATTCTTCTCGTGTTCCGATAATGCAATCACATTTTTCTGCAACCAAATTGTAATAAACAGCTGTTTCTTTTTCATTTGTCCAACTGTATGGGCGATAATCTAAATCAAAAAACACTGTGACTCCGTGCTTCAAAGCATATTCAATTGCAACAAAAACAGCTTCTCTAGATGGGCTCTTTGCAAGTGCAGTTCCTGATATCAATAGTGCCTTTGACTGTTTAATATACATTTCATCTACTTCAGATGGATGAAGCTTTAAATCAGCAACATTATCACGATACATCAAAATACTACAATCACTTGGGCTCTTGATTTCTGTAAAAGCGAGTCCTGTAACTGCCCCTGTATTGTCAACCTTTACCCCTGAAGTATCAATGGCATTCTTATTTAAATAATCTAAAATAAAACGGCCCATTTGGTCATCAGATACCTTTCCAATAAACCCTGTTTTCTGACCGAGCCTAGTAAAACCAATCGCTATGTTTGCAGGAGATCCACCTACATACTTTGTAAATGTTACCGTTTCCTCCATCGGACGATTCGTTTCATTCGCATTCAAATCAATACATAATCTACCTATAGCAATCAGATCCATTGGTCGATCTTGTTTAAACTGAAGTGGGTTCAATTTTCTTCCTTCCTTCCCTAAATTACTTTTTACATCTGTGAAGAATCCTTCTACTGATAGACAATATTACCTATTGGTGGAGGTCTAATCGCTTTTATTACTTTTTAATTCTTTTAATCTACTAATTCGGCAGCTTTATTTATCTATTAAAATCAATAGTTTACTGAGAATTGACCAACTTGTTGTACTTTAACTGGCATACCAGTTTCAAGTGATTTTTTTGCTGCATTTGCAATCAATTCCGCCTGTAACGCATCAAAACCATTGCAAGTTACCGTCTCATTCTCAATGATAGCTTTCGTAAACTCTTTTACCTCTTCTATATAAGCTTGTGTATAACGTTCCAAGAAAAAAAATAGTGGCTTCTCTTTTGCTACATGTTCGCAAGTTGATAATTCAACTGTCGTCGCTCGATTATTATCAACATGTACATTTCCTTTATCACCAAATATTTCTAGACGCTGGTCGTATCCGTAAACTGCACGGCGACTATTCTCAATTACTCCGAGTGCGCCGTTTGCAAACTTCAAAGAAATGATGGCTGTATCAATATCACCTGCATCACCAATAGCAGAATCCACTAGCACCGATCCATTTGCATAAACTTCAACAACTTCACTGTTCATGATATAGCGAGCCATATCAAAATCATGAATCGTCATGTCCATAAAAATCCCACCTGAAGACTTAATGTAATCGATACTCGGGGACTCTGGGTCTCGAGAAGTAATTCGTAAAATATGAGGCGAGCCGATTTTCTCATCCTGTACTAACTGGCGAACTTTACGAAAATTCGGATCAAAACGGCGATTAAAACCTACTTGCAGTTTGACACCAGCTTTTTCAACTACTTTTAGTGCTTCTACTGTTTCTTCTAGTGAAAAACTAATTGGTTTTTCACAGAAAATATGTTTCCCTGCTTTTGCTGCTTCCTTTATAAGATTTGTATGTGTATTTGTAGGCGAACAAATAAATACGGTATTAATCTCAGGATCATTTAAAATATCAAAATAATTAGTCGTCAAAACTTCAATTTGGTTCATTTTCGCCCAAGACTTAAGATGTTCAATCGAAACATCTGATACGCTCTTTAGTTTAATGTTAGGAATTGCTTTCAAATTTTCTGCATGAATTTTTCCAATCCGCCCTGCTCCAATTATCCCTACAGTTAGTGACATTACTTAATCCTCCCTTTTATCTTTCTAAATTTGGTTAAGCGCTTAACCATTAATCTAAAAGCGACCTATCTAACTATAGGCCAGTCTGACTAAAACAAATCTAATCACAAATATCTTTTACTGACTCTCTCTCAATTAAAGCTGGAGTAAGCACAATACGACTCATCGAGATATCCGGGCTTTCAATAGATTCTATTAGCTGTTTAATCGTAAAACTCGCTAATTCAGTAATAGGTTGGGCAATGGTCGTTAACCCTGGATCTACTATTTCAGTGTATACCGTGTTATCAAAGCCAATAATTGAAATGTCATTTGGAACCGATAAATTCAATTTCCGAGCTTCATTCATAAAAATTGCTGCGATTAAATCTGTTGTAGCAAACACTGCAGTAGGCTTTATATCCAATGTCAAAATTTGTTGAGCAGCTTTTTTTGCCTCTTCTATTCTAGCTATTGAATTTACGACTAAAAGATTAACAAAACTATCGTCTACCTCAGAAAGCGACTGCTTAAAACCTTCTAGACGTAGTTGACCGCTAGCTCGTTGTGATTCCGTAATAACAGCTAGCTTACGATGACCTTTTTCCAATAAGTAACGACCAGCAATATATCCACCTCTTCGATCATCAGTTGTTACAACATGTGCGTCTAATGCAGGATGATCAATTGAAAACATAATAAAAGGTATATTTCGTTTTTTTAATTTTTTAAGTCGTTCCAATTCCTTTGGTTCGGTTGCAATAATAATTCCATCTACTTGTTTTTTTACTAGTAACTCTAAATAATCATGTTCTCTTTCCAACTGATAATCAGTGCTACAAATTATAATTGAATAGCCACTTAGCCTAGCATGATTTTCTAGCGCTCTAGCTATTTCCGCAAAAAACGGATTTGCAATATCAGGAACAAGTACGCCAAAAGTAAAGGTTCTCTTTCCAGTTAATGCTACAGCTAAACTACTTGGATGATAATCGAGTTCTTCCATGACTTCGATCACCTTTTTTTTTGTTTTTTCACTAATACGTCCTGTATTATTAATTACTTTCGAAACTGTAGCGATTGACACATTTGCTTCCTTTGCTACATCATAAATGGTTGGCTTCATCGATTAGCCCCTTCCGACCACAAGTGTTTATCATATTTTTATTTTTTTCAATCTTAGTATTATAAAATTTTTTAGTTATATCATAGAAATTTAATAACAGTCAGATTTAATAATATGTCACTTTATGGTTTAAATACAACAATCCCTGCATCAGGGAAAGCGCTTACCTTAATAAGATTATATTTTAAAAAATATTAATTTTCAATATTTATATTTAATTCTGTCTATTTTTTGTAATTATTTACATATCAATCTATTTAGCTTTGACCTATTGAAAACAAATTTTAAAATAAACATAATTAAGACCGGTAAAGACGAAAACGAACACTAACTATATTAATTAATAATAGTAAATAAAGACTTCTTCAGTATGAAGAAGTCTTTCAAGCAAGGACTTGAGTAGATTTGATCAATCTTTATCTTTGAGAAAAATATGGCTAAATCTTTTGCCTGTTGAATTCCTCTTTCTGTTAGTTCAGACCCAATAGGTTGCCCTTTTGCTTCGCAGTGCCTTATAATATAAATCTCTTTTTCCATTTTGTTACACCTACTACCCGCTTCGATTAACAATTCTGCCTGTCTAATGCTTTCTTTTAAGTATATGGGGGCTTTAGGATGTGCAAAAATTTCGTCTGAAGTTAACCACAATACTGATTCGACTTCATCAGGACATTTGGCAAAAGCTTCACCCGAATCATATTCGCAAACAAATACTATATCGATCACATGCTCCCCTTTATCTGTTACAAATGAAGTATTTCGAACGTATTTCATTTCGTCTTTAATTTCTAATCCGACTTCCTCCATCAATTCACGTTTAATGGTTCTTTCTAATATATCTGATGAATTCCCTTCCAATTCTACTTTGCCACCAACAAGTGAAAGTAATCCTCCTGCATGTTCCTCTTTTTTACTTCTTTCGATAATTAACCATTTTCCATTTTTTTGAATTGCACCTTCTACATTAACTATGAACATAATTTCCACCTTAATTATTTAATAATTTTAAAAATAATGTAATTCAGTTTATTATAACATTCCAATTCCAACAAAAAAGTTGGAGTTAACTAACTCCAACCGATTTAAAGAAATATGCACTCAAAAATTAATCCTGCAAATATTTTATTTAATTCTTTTTACTAATGGATGATTTTCACTAAATTGTATTAAGTCCCATAAATTCCCATATAAATCTTTAAATACAGCAACCGTACCATAATCTTGTTCCTTAGGTTCTCTTACAAACTCAATTCCTATTGAAATCATTTCGTTATAATCTCTCCAGAAATCATCTGTACCTAAAAATAGAAAAACTCTCCCACCAGCTTGATTGCCGATGAATGGCTCTTGTTCAGTTTTAGATGCTTTTGCTAGTAAAATAGTTGTTCCATTTGAACCAGGTGGAGAAATTACTACCCATCTTTTATCTTGTTCAGGTTGATACGTATCCTCAATTAAATTAAAGTGTAATTTCTTTGTATAAAACTCGATTGCTTCATCATAATCTTTTACGACAAGAGCAATATGAACAATTGATTGGATCATTTTCTTAACTCCTAACTTGAATTATATTAATAAAATCTAGAGCGATTTTTATTCATCTGACAACTGATCAAGATTAAAAATATGTAAAGGGCTGGTGATGTACGTTGATTGAAGCCTTGATTATGATTTTATTCGGAATACTATTTTCTCTTCTAGGATGGGTCTTTAACAACAATAATGACTCATACAGCTTAGAAGCAGGATTACTTTTTTGGATCATCGGTTTTATTATTGAAACACTCGGTATTCTTTCATTATTTAGCCATAAATTTTTCGTCTTTATTTATCATATCTTCTTTCATTAATTATTGAATTTGAATGAACTTGTACATCAAGTTCATTTTAAACTAATCCGACAACATAATAAATAGATGCTGACATTAAACTCTGATTTATAATTATCCTCTATGAAAATAGTTTTTTTACAAAACAAAAAGACTGTCGAAACAGTCTTTTTATTATTCATTTAATTTAGAAGCAAAAATCGGAATGAATATGATTGTAATAAACACTAACAACAAAACAATTAACTCATTTTTCCATCTAAAATCATTGTCGCCATCATTTATATGTTTTTTTGTAAATTCATCAAATGATTTCGATGAGACAAGATTACTTGAATTCAGGATTTCACCTGTTTTTTCATCCAGTAAAAAAGTATTATAATTTGCAGTTTTAAAGAAATCATCTCTTACTGTGTTGTATTTTACAGCAATCGCCATTGCTTTCTCGTCTGTCGTTTGGCCTTTAATCGTTACATTCAATTCCTTTTGTTCGACGATCGAAGTTGAATTTTTAACATAATAATTAACTTCCTTACGATTTTGTTTCTCTATTTGATCTAAATAGCGAGATGCTGCATTTGATGTTGATACACTCGATAAAAACAACAAAAAGAAACAAACGAAGCAAAATGCAATTCTTTTCAGGTTACATCCCCCCAGCTCTATTTAAATCTTCTAAATTATATTCAAAAGATTTTAAAATAGTCCTAGTGAGAATTTCTAGTTTGTCACTTTTAATAAAGACATTGCTTTCCCCTTCTTTTACCAACTCTATAATTTTTCTGCATAATTTTTTATGAACGTATTTCTTTTCCATAATAACCGTTCCATATATGATTTTAAAAACAGTATATCCGCCAACTTGCCTAGTGCTCCCATTGGTGAAGTGTACTCGAATACATCCGTCATCAAGGTACCACCATATTTTAATTCAAATACGTGTTCATGCCTAAACCTTTTAAATGCTCCACTAACCATTTCATCTACAAAACTATTTGGTGGATCAAACTCTGTAATAATTGATGTTAGCTGTTGGCGAATGCCGAAATGAGTAGCTTCCCATGTAACGGATTCTCCTAGTTCAATTAAGCCACTTATTCGTCCTTTAACTGCTTTTTCATTTGTATGAGATGTTGATTCCATATGAATATCAATATTTCGCGCTAAATTAAAACATAATTCAATTGGAGCATTAATTAACATGGATACTTTTATGATCGGCATTAGGCACACTCCTATATACGACTGAACTTCTTCCATTGTATTAATAGTTTATTTCTACTACTCTTACATAAGCCCTTTTCAATTAAACTACACTCAGAGGTTATAAAAAAAAGACTGCAATAACAGTCCATTAGTTCCATATAAATCAAATGTTAAATAGATTAATTATATTTTTAATGTTATATACTTTTTATAAATTTAGCCGGATTACCTGCCACTACTGTATTAGCAGGAACATCCTTCGTAACTACAGAACCAGCAGCGACGATTGAATTATCCCCAATCGTGATACCAGGTAAAATAGTGCAACTTCCCCCAATCCACACATCATCACCAATCCTAATCGGTATCGCATAACCACTTTTATTACGATCCTTTGGTTCAATGGAATGGCCAGCTGTATAGATTCCGACATTCGGGCCGATCATGCAGTTTTTTCCTATTCTCACTTCTGCCATATCTAAAATTGTACAGTTAAAACCGGCATAGAAATTATCACCTACATGAATGTTATATCCTAAATCACAATGAAAGTTATGTTCAATACTCAGATTTTCCCCTACAGTCCCAAACAGCTCTTTTATGATTTTTTCTTTACTTTCGAACGATTCTACACTAATGCTATTAAACTCTTGAACAAGCTTATGGGCACGAATATTTTTCATTTTTAATTTTTCTGTTCCACGTTTATAATAAATTTTCTCTCTATTCTCCATTATATATGCCTCCTTTTTAATCATTCATTTCTTTCCACTAAAAATCATCGCATTTCCTAATACTTTTTTATTTAATAGAAGCTTTGGCAATTTCATCTCATTATTAAGTGTAGTGCTGTTCAATACAGATACACCATGTTTCATTAAATCATTTAATAGCTCTTTTTCATTACCAAATATTTTTTCATCCATAAATAAATCTAAGAAAACAAATTTCCCACCAGGTTTTAATACTCTTAATGCCTCTTTCATTACATCCGTTTTATTACTTCGATCCTTTACTTCATGAAATGTAAGACAACTTACAATTAGATCGAATTCATCGTCAATAAAAGGGAGCTTTGAGGCACTTGCTTTCTGAAAATCGATTTGGTTTGCGACACCTTCTATTTCTGCATTTTGTTGGCATTGTACTTTTGAATATTCCCAATTACCACCCCAATAATCAATTCCAGTTAAAGTGGACTTAGGAAAAGCTTTTGCGAGTTTAATAATCAGAGAACCGCTACCCGTTCCAATATCTAAAATTTTTCCATTTCCATCCCAAATTACTTTCGACACAATTAAATCATGTATTTTTGATTGATAGTTCCCTCCGTTCTCTGCAAATTGATAGATCGAATAGGAGAGTATAGATGTTATATAAATAAAAGGCAGTGCTAAAATTCCTGAGAGGATTCGCACGTATGTATTGATCGGTAATAGTGCTATTAAAAGTAGAACGAGTGAAATTACTAAGAATATAATCAGTTTATACATTCGGATCCACGTTTGATATTTTGTTTTTGATTTCACGAGTTCACCTACCTTAAAGTTTTTTTATTCATTATACATCTACTAACGTATATCAGTAATTCCTTTTTAAGCTAAACTTTGAGAATATTTTATAATAATAAAAAACCTCTAATGCAAAATGCATTAGAGGTTTTTCAAGTAAGTATTAAACCGTAACTAATTCTTTCTCTTTACTTCCAATTTTCGTAATGATATCACGAGCGATCCAAACGCCACATGCACTTGCTTGAGCTAAACCACGAGTTACGCCAGCTCCGTCACCACCTAGATATAATCCAGAGATTTCGCTTTCAAAGTGTTCATTTAATTTTGGACGAGCTGAGTAGAATTTTGCTTCTACGCCGTAGAAAAGTGTATGTTCTGCAGCGATACCTGGTGTAACAAGATTTAATGCTTCAACCATTTCAATTAAACTTTTCATTGTATTGTATGGTAAGACTAAACCTAAGTCTCCTGGCACTGCTTCTTTTAATGTCGGTTCTAAAAATCCTTCTTTAATACGTTTTTCAGTTGAACGGCGACCTCTTATGATATCTCCGTATTTTTGTACAATTACGCCACCATGTGAAAGCATGTTTGCAAGGCGTGAAACTTCATGTGCATATTCATTTGGTTTATCAAATGGTTCTGCGAATTGATGTGATACTAATAATGCAAAGTTTGTGTTTGGACTTCCTAATTTAGGGTCTTTATAAGCGTGACCATTAGCAGTCATAATACCAGAATGGTTTTCAACTACTACATGTCCAGATGGATTACTACAGAATGTTCTGACTTTAGTACCCACGCTAGTATTAAATACGAATTTACCTTCGTATAAGTGCTTGTTTATTTCTTCCATAACAACATTTGAAGTTTCTACACGTACACCAATATCTACTTGGTTCGTTGACATTTTTAAACGACGTTTTTTCATCACATCAGTTAACCATTTTGAGCCATCACGACCTGGTACAATGACAACTTTCTCAGCTTGTAATTCTTCACCATTTTTTAATTTAATTCCTTTAACGCTATGAGTACCATCAAGTTTTTCAGTTAATAAGTCCTCTACTTCAGTTTTATATCTCATTTCAATTTTCGTTTTTAAATATTCATATATACTTTTTAGAATTTCTAAGTTTTGCTCAGTTCCTAAATGACGAACTTGTGCACGTAATAATTTTAGTCCCGCAGCATAACCACGGCGTTCAATATCTCTTACTTCTTCAGTTAATGGATCAGTGATCGATTCAGTTGCTCCATGTTGTAGATTAATTTCATCAACGTATTTTATTAATTCTACTACATGTGAGTCTGATAAGTAATCTGTCATCCATCCACCAAATTCACTTGTAATATTAAATTTTCCATCTGAATATGCTCCAGCACCACCAAAACCATTTGTAATTGAACATGCTGGTAAGCATCCTGAAAATTCTTTTTTACCTGCAGCAGGTGGACATTTTTCAATTTTCTTTTGTAAAATCGGGCAATGTCTTGCGAATATATCATGTCCTTTATCAACAAGTAATACTTTAGCATTCGGCATTTTTAAAGTTAATTCATAGCAAGTAAAGATTCCAGCAGGTCCTGCTCCAACAACGATTACATCATACATTTATATTTACCCCCAAAAGGTTTAAGTTATTTCATTTATTCAACCTAAGATAGAATACCATCAATATGAAAGGGTTTCAAGTAAAAATACGAACAATCTCATTATTTTTATAAAAAATTATTCGTTTATTATTACAAGTGAAACCTTTTCATTATCTTGAATCAATAGTCAACTGGTTTTTTTGTCCAAAATTAGACAATTCAAATTTAAAAATTAATTGATTTTAAAAATAGTATTTCATTTCATTTTAAGTAATGTTTAACGTTTGAAATAGAAAAATAACAAATCGGATAGAAACACAATTTGATGAACTTGAATAGTTATATAAATAATAGATTTTTCATATTGGAGTTGGAATAGATGCTAGAAGAAAATTTCAAGGAAAAGGAAGGTAAAGACCAAGAACAGAAAACTAATATAGATGATGACAGTTTACAAGTAAGTCTTGAAAGACAAATTGTGGCTGCCTCATGGGTTAAAGCAGTTGCACAATTGTATGAAACGATTACATTATCAAAATTATATTCAATCGACAAAGATCCAATCTTTCAAGGGAAAAGAGATATCATTTCGGGAATGTGGATTGGTACAGCTGGTCAATTATCCGTAGCTTTTTTCGTTTCTAAGCAATTGTTCACTTCAGATAAAATAAATTTACTTGATTTACAAAGAAAAATTGTGCTTTCTGACTCAATTCAAATAGTTGGTAACGCATTGGCACTTATTGGTGCAGCTGAAGTAATTCAAGAGGAAATTGGTGATGGGGAAATATTCCTTTCATAGTCAGATCTATATGAAACTAAAATGCATTTAACTCTTAATTAAAAAAGTGCAATATCAAAAAAACATGTATAAATCCCACAAGAAACCTTGTGGGATTTTGTGTATCATCTTAGATGAAATCCGTTCAATGGTCGCAAAAACCGAACGAAAATTAGTTGGAACGAGAAGAATATACGTCCAAATAGTATTATATCAACGAGATTTAATGATTTATCAACGAGTAATCGTCATTTATCAACGAAGTTCACAGCTTTATCAATATTGTTCAATTTGTGTTCGCTTTTTGAATTAATTATTAGATTTCCCCGTGCCATGTACTGCTTGTTTTTCTCTTGCTCCTGCATTTAACGCTTTTCGGAAACTTGCAATTAAGTCTTCAAGATCCTCTAATCCAACAGATACTCGAATTAGTGTATCTTTAACACCTAATCTTTCACGTACATCAACAGGTATTGTTGCATGAGACATCTTAACAGGATATGAAACAATTGTCTCTACTCCACCAAGCGAAACAGCAACTGCTACATTTTCGACTGTTTGAAGGAATTTCGTCGTTTGTTCAATTGTTTTTAGAGTAAATGATAGGACTGCTCCTGCTCCGGAAGCCTGCTCAAAATGAATATCGTGACCAGGATGGTTTTTTAATCCCGGGTAATAGACATCCTCAACTTCTTCTTGTTCTAAAAGCCAATTCGCTAATTTTGAAGCCGTTTGTTCATACGCATCCATTCGAACCTTTAGTGTCTTTAATCCTCTAAGTGTTAGCCAACAGTCTTGCGGGCCTAAAATTGCACCGAATGAATTTTGGATTGTGTATAATTCTTGTGCAAGTTCTTCAGAATTTACAACTGCTAAGCCTCCGATTACATCGCTATGGCCTGCAATAAATTTTGTTGCGCTATGAACTACAATATCTGCACCTAGGTCTAGTGGTTTTTGTAAATATGGTGATAAAAAGCTATTATCTACAATTACTAGAATGTCATTTTCTTTCGCAAGTTTAATTGCACCTCTTAAGTCAGTAATTTTCAAAAGTGGGTTAGATGGGGTCTCTAAATAAAGTCCCTTTGTATTTGGCTTTATTCCTGCTTCAATCTCCTGTAAATTTGAAGCGTCTACAAATGTGAATTCGATACCAAAACGATTTAATACTTTCGTCGCTATTCTGAAAGTCCCTCCGTAAACATCTTCGCAAATAACAATATGATCTCCTGCTGAGAACAGTGATAAAACAGATGAAATAGCAGCCATCCCTGATGAGAACGCAAAGCCGCGCACACCGTTTTCTAATTTTGCAATTGTATTTTCTAATGCTTCTCTTGTTGGGTTCCCACTTCTTGCGTAGTCATATTTCCCAAAATTCTCAATATCAAATTGGTGAAATGTTGAAGTCTGATAGATAGGAATACTTAATGCACCTGTCGTCGGATCCACTTCATTTCCATTATGAATTAATTTAGTTCCAAATTTCAATTTTATCACCCCAATGCATTTTCTAAATCATTTAATAAATCATCGATATGTTCAATTCCTACTGATAATCGTAATGTATGGTCATCTAGACCAAGTTTTCTTTTAAATTCCTCAGGCATTTCAGAATGTGTTTGAGTATGAGGATACGTTATTAGCGATTCAACTCCACCTAAACTTTCTGCAAATGTAATGACGTTTACACTTCCTAAAACTTGTTCAACTAAACTTAAATCTTTTACTTTAAATGAAATCATTGCCCCAAATCCTGTTGCTTGTTCTTTAATAATTGAATAACCTTTATGTGTTGGTAGTCCTACATAGTACACTTCAGTAACATTCGGATGATTTTCTAAATACTTTGCAAGTACAATCGCATTTTTTTGACTATATTCCATACGTAAGTGCAATGTTTTTATTCCTCTTAAAATTAACCAAGAGTCAAATGGAGCTAAAGTTGCACCCGTTGATTTTTGATAGTAGCGTATACGCTCATTCGTAGATTCTGAGTTTGTCACAACAAAGCCAGCAAGTGTATCATTATGACCACCTAAATACTTCGTTCCACTGTGAACAACAACATCTGCGCCTAGTTCGATTGGTTTGAAGAAATAAGGTGTTAAAAATGTATTATCGACAATCACTAGAATATCTCGTTCTTTTGCAATCTCAACAACTCTTTTTAAATCTGTCACTTTCATCATTGGATTTGAAGGTGTTTCAATAAAAATTCCTTTTGTGTTCGGTTTAAGCGAAGCCAGAATTTCTTCAATTTCAGTTGTATCAATAAAATTATGCTCAATTCCATACGGCGAATAGATTTCTTCAAACAGACGATATGTACCACCGTATAAATCATCTGACACAATCACGTGATCTCCTTTTTTAAATAAACTTAATACTGCTGTAACGGCTGCATTACCAGTTGCAAATGCAACACCAAAATTTGCGTTTTCTAATTTTGCCACAGTATTTTCTACTTCTTCACGAGTTGGGTTTTGTAATCTTGCATAATCATATCCAGTCGATTGGTTTAACCCTGCATGCTTAAATGTTGCAGATTGGTAAATTGGATAACTGATTGCACCAGTTAATGGATCATATCCTTTACTTCCATGTACAGCAATTGTTTCGATTGATTTTTCCTTCGTATTTAAAGCTACTTTTGTCTTAGTCATTATTAAATCCCCCATTTTAGTCAAAATAAAAAACCACTTCCTAAAAAATAAGAAGTGGTTATGTCTCGATAACATATCGCTCTTATCTTCCAGGCTATATACCTGCAGGATTTAGCACTTTCTAGTTTTCACTAGAGTTGCCGGGTTTCGTCGGGCCAGTCCCTCCACCGCTCTTGATAAGATTATTTAATTATATTGATTAGTATATTAAAAACTCTGATAATTATCAATTGTTTTTTTCGAATTATTTAATTATTAATATTTCATTTCCATTCTGCAGGTAGTAAATTTTGATAAAGTGCACTCTTATATCGATCATCAATTAGTAACAAAGTCCCTTTATCCGTTTCTGATCGGATAACTCTTCCACCTGCTTGCATGACTTTATTCATCCCGGGAAAGACATATGCATAATAATACCCATTTTTCCCAACCGAATTAAAATGATCTTTTAAAATATTTCTTTCTAAACAGATTTGTGGCAATCCTACACCGATTACTACGACACCATTTAATCGATCGCCCTTTAAATCGATCCCCTCGGAGAAAATTCCACCTAATACAGCAAATCCAACTAAAGTCTTCTCATTAAGACTATTAAATTGTAATAGAAAATCTTCTCTATCAAATTCTGACATACCATTTTCTTGAACAATTGTTCTAATAGTCGGATACTTAGTTTGAAATAATTCGATACTTTGAATGAGATATTGATAAGAAGGATAGAAAACTAAATAATTTCCTTTACTTTTCGAAATTTCTTTATAAATCGTATCGATTAATCTTTCTAAATTTTTTTCACGGTCTTGATATCGGGTTGATAAAGAGTCAATGGTTACTTGAAGTTGTTCTTTACTAAAAGGCGGATCAATCGTAATCGTATAATCACGATCTTGATCGCCAAGCATATCTTGAAAATATTGTACTGGCGTTAAGGTTGCTGAGAAATAAATAGTAGAGCGAAATTTTTTTATAACATCGTTTACTACTTTAGATGGATCAAGGCAAAATAGTTTTACGTGAACCTCACTTTTATAAAGCTCATAGTAGCAAATATACTGTTCATCAAAAAACTCTGCGATTTTAACAAAGTTGAGTGATTCAAAATACGTATCTAGTAGAATTTGTTTATTTTCATCCTCGTCCAATTCCTGCAATTTAATTTCTGCTATTTCATTAAATTTGTGAAGAAGCTCAATTAATTCCTCATCAAATTCCTTTGATACAGGAGCTACAGTATCCTTCCAAATTTTTCTTAATTCTATAAATCGCTTATTAATGACATTTACAGATTCATATAAATCATCTTTAATACTTTTATATCTATTTTTCAACTCTAAAAATTTAGATTTAAAAATACTTGCAGAATACATCTCTCTCGCACGATCTACAAGATTATGAGCCTCGTCAATCAATAATACCGAACTACGTTTATGCTCATCGAATAACCGTTTTAATGATACTCTAGGATCGAAAATATAATTAACATCACAAATAATGGCATCTGAAGAATTTAATAAATCTAACGAATATTCAAATGGACAGACTGTATGTTTTCGGGCATATTCTTCAATTTTCTCTCGTGTAAAAGCCGTTTCAGACGAAAGAATATCAAGCACAGCCCCATTTATCCGATCATAGTATCCATTAGCAAATTCACAATATTCTTTTTGACAAATCGTCTCTTCTTTAAAACAAATTTTATCTTTTGCCGTAATCGTTGTGCATGATATACATAATCCTTGATCTGTCATTCGCTTAAACGCTTCTTCAGCAACAGTCCTAGTAATCGTTTTCGATGTTAAGTAAAACATTCGATTTATACGATCCTCACCCATACTTTTAACAGTCGGAAAAATAGTTGAAACAGTTTTACCAATTCCCGTTGGAGCGATAGCAAACAAATTATTACTTTCTTGGATTGTTTGATATACAGCTCCAGCTAGTTTCCTTTGTCCTTTTCGAAATGAAGGAAATGGAAAACTTAAATCTTTAATCGTTTGATTACGTAATTCAATATGATCATACTTCCATTTTGCAAAAGGATAATAGCTCTCTAACATCTTATACAGATAATTAGTTAAATCATTTTTTGTAAACAAAAGATAAAAGCTCATTTTTTGTTCCGTTAAAATATTCACGTAAGTAAGCTTGATGGTGATCTGTTCAAGTTGCAATTCTTCACAAATAAAATACCCATATACTTTTGCTTGAGCCCAATGAACCGGATAAGAATTTTCATTTATTTCATTCAAATCCTTCATTGTTGATTTAATTTCTTCTATTATGTATTGATCATCATTTAATAATAATCCGTCACATCTACCTTCAATTTGAAATTCCAATTGTTTATATGGGACAGTTCCAGAAATATGTCGTTCTTTTACATCAGATTCTCCGTATTCACTTTGAATTTTTTGATGTGCCTTCGTTCCTTCGATTAATGAAACCGAACTTTTATATGTTAAATCAATACTTCCCGCTGTATGAGCATACTCAACTAGCGAACGTACTGAAACTTTTATACAATTTTCCAATTGAGCACCCCCATTTTTGTTCATTTTACCATATTTCGGATTACTTGATTAGGTAGTAGTACTTTAAAATAAAAAAGTTCAAGTTAGGTAAATAACTTGAACTTACAGATTGTTAAAATATAAAATAGTCAAAATATTACTAAGCGATCTATTTGATGGTAAATTTCTTTTGATGATATTATTTATTTGTCTTAATAGATAATTTGTTTGTGGAATACTATCAAACTTTAGAAATGGCTCTGTTCTAAATATAAATTATTGGGATGCTAATAATTTGTAAACAATTTCATTTATTAGATTATAACTAGACGATTTACTGTAGCAAAATAAGCGTGTATATAAATTTTATATTTCTCTAAGTTAAGGGTATTTATAAGAGTCTTCGATGCATGCTTTTTTATTTTGAAGAAGTTGATTGGAACGAAAGGGTGCTCGACTCCTATGGGAAATGCGGGAAGCCTGAGACCCCACAGGCACAGCCGAGGAGGCTCAGGTCTCGCCCCATGGAAAGCGAGCATCCTGTAGTGGAAATCAACATCATATCGCTTCCTTTACATTGAAAAATATTGTTGAAAATAACTTGATCTTTTAGTGTTTATAAATAATAATATCAAAAAGCCAACAATCATTAACAATACAAAACTTCAATATTATATTTTCGATAAAATTGCAATAACTTCTCCATATCATCTTTTATTGCTTCTAACGGCACTATAATCGCCTTCATACTTGTAACATAAATATAAAAGTATTTCTTCGTTCCTTTTACTTCAACGATATGATCCCACTTTATTTCGTGAACACTTGATTCTGTAATTTCTTTAATGCCATTCTCATCAACTTTAAGGGAATGCTCGCCGAATAATGATTCGTTACTTTTATTATTTAGAAGTTTCATCATTTTATTTTTACTTGATCTGTAATATAAATTAGGAAAATAAACGTAAATAACAATCGCTACTAACGAAAAGGCAAGTAAATAACCGATTATAGGTTGCTTTAGTAGAAAAGAAATTAGAAATGGTATTACTAAATAAATTAAGCTTACAGCAATTCGATTATTAGTTAATGATTTTTGGACAGTTTTTGAGTTTTTCAATTCATGTAAATTAAATTCAATATAATCATCCAAATTTATTTCATAATTAAGTTTCATACTTTACCTCCATTTTCTAATTAATATTTAATTACTAATATTCTAACATTAGTAAAACACAGAAAATATAGATATTTCATCTACAAATATTAAGATGACTTTTCAAGATTCATAGAATTAATTCTTATATTAAGAGTTCGTAATAATTCATTGCAAAAGTTCTATTATAACTTTCATAAAAAAACTTGTCTTAAAGTAATTAAGCCTAAATGAACGTCAACTTATAATAAAAAAGGTAGATTCAACTTATATAAGCTGAATCTACCCTTATTCGTTAAACGACTAATGCGACCCTCAATTTATACAAAACAATTTATTAAGCTCCATCATTAATAAAGCTATATTGTGCCATGTATAAATTATAATAATGACCTTTTAATCTTAATAATTCTTCATGTGTTCCACTTTCTTCAACGTTACCATTACCAATTACCATGATTTTGTCACAGTCACGGATTGTCGATAAGCGGTGGGCAATTACAAATGAAGTACGCCCCTCTAATAGCTTCTCGATTCCGTTTTGGACTAATTTTTCCGTATGTGTATCGATATTAGACGTTGCCTCATCTAAGATTAAAATACGTGGATTAGCAAGTAACGCACGTGCAAAGGAGATTAATTGTCGTTGACCTAATGAAAGTCTTGAGCCCCTCTCATTAACGTCCGTATCATAACCATCCTCCATTTTAATGATAAAATCATGTGCATGGACTGCTTTTGCTGCAGCGATTACTTCTTCATCTGTTGCATTCAATTTACCGTATCGAATGTTTTCCATGATTGAAGTTGAGAATAAGAACGTGTCTTGTAGCATGATTCCCATTTGACTTCTATAAGATTCTAAATCTACTTTTTTAATATCTTTTCCATCAACTAAAATTCTACCTTTAGTCGGGTCATAAAAACGGCTTATTAGGGAAACAATTGTCGTTTTACCTGCACCAGTTGCACCAACTAAGGCAATTTTTTCACCCGGATTTATTGTAAAATTTACATTTTTTAATACTGTAGAATTTTCATCATAACCAAACGTTACATTATCAAATCGAATTTCTCCATTAATCCGTTCGATTGCTGGTGCATTTTCTTCACTAATTATTTCAGGATCAATATCCATAATGTCAAAAATGCGGTCAGCTGCGGAGAAGTTTGATATTAATGTATTATAAAAATTTGATAAGTTCATAATTGGGCGCCAGAACATACCAATATACATAGAAAATGCGATTAATGTACCCACTTCTATTTCTTGCGTAGTTACAAGCTTATACCCTGCATAAAAAACAATTACCGTACCAACACCCCAAGATAGCTCAACTAATGGCCAAAAGAAATCATTCATTTTTACTGCTTTCATGAATGAACCCATTAATTCGGAAACCTTCTCTTTAAAGTCTTTTTCTTTATCTTTTTCTTTCGCAAAAGACTGTACAACTTTTATACCTGAAAAATCTTCATGTATAAATGCAATTAGATTTGAACGTTTCTTTCGATAATCGTCCCATCTTTTACGTGCTCGTGTTTCAATATAAAACATAGCAGCTGCCAAAAATGGGAGAATAGATACAGATGCGAGTGCTAGTTTAACATTTAGTACAAACATTACAACAGTAACACAGACTAAGCTTAATAATTCTGGTATTAACGTTTGAATACTTTGGTTGAATAAATTTTGAAGCGCACTTATATCCCCCATTACACGAGCCAAAATTTTCCCAACCGGACGGTTATCAAAAAATGTAAAAGACAATTTTTGAATATGTGTGTACAGCTCGTGACGAATATTTACTAAAATATTGTTCGTAACTGAACTGATCAATGTCCAGCGAGTTTTAGAAGCGATCATAGCTAGGAAATTCAGCGCTAATAATATTGCCCCGATTATTAAGAGACCTTTTACATCATGGTTTTTAATATTTGTATCGATTGCTATCTTTAATAAATACGGGTTTAAAATACCAACTACCATTACAAATAGCATTAAACAAATAACGGTAAAGGTTTTTAGTTTATAAGGTTTTAAATACGTCCCGAGCCTAAAAATCAGCTCGGTTTTACTACGGTTTAGCTGGTCTTCATCGCGATTAATTGTATTTTGCGCCATTAGATCACCCCACTTTCGACTGTTTCAAAATCTTTGAATTGTTCTTCATACACTTCAAAGTATTTTCCTTTTTTATCAAGTAATTGCTTATGATTTCCTTTTTCAACTATTTCTCCATTTTCAACAAATAATATTAAATCGGCATTTTTCACCGCTGAAATTCGGTGTGCAATAATAAATGTTGTACTATGTGAGAATCGTCTATTTAAGTTGTGTAATAATTCATACTCTGTTTCCATATCTAACGCAGAAGTTGCATCATCTAAAATTAGAATTGGAGCTTTACGCAATAAGGCACGTGCAATTGAAATACGTTGTTTTTGTCCTCCAGATAAACCAATACCTCGTTCACCAATTTCGGTATTGAATCCATCTTCCAACTCTTCGATAAAGTCTAGACAACAAGCAATTCGGCATGCATCGCGGATTTCATCCATAGTAGCTTCAGGACTTCCTAGTTTAATATTATTTTCAATCGTATCTGAGAATAGGAATGTATCCTGTGAAACTAGAGACATATTTTGACGTAAAGAAGTTAAATTAAAATCTTTAACATTAACACCATCTACTAAAACTTCTCCACTTGCCACATCGTATGAGCGACCTATTAAATGAAGAATTGAAGATTTCCCTGCGCCAGTCGTCCCCATAATTGCTACTTTACTACCACTTGGAATATATAGATTAATATCTTTTAAGACAATTTCATCGTTGTATTTAAAGTTAACATTTTTATATTCCACTGAACCGTCAACAAGATTTGGCGTATATGCCCCCTCTTTATTCTCGATTGCTGTTTTACGATCTAAAATATCAAAAATCTTTTTCGCAGAAGCTTGGTTTTTAGAAAGTACATCCGTTAACCAACCTAACATTCTCATCGGCCAAATTAAGTTCCAAATGTATCCACTAAACGCAACAAGTTCACCTAATGTCATGCTTTCTTGCAAAACAAAATATCCACCAATAATGATCATCGCTACAAGTGCAATATTTGTTAAAAATTCAATATTAGGAAAATATTTTCGCATTGTTTTAGCCTGAGCCATATTTAAATCATAGTAACCACGATTCATTTTTAAAAATTTCAACGTCTCGTGCTTTTCTCTAGCAAACGCTTTAACTAATCTTACTCCTGCAATATTTTGTTGTGCTGTTGTATTAATTTCAGCAGTATGGTCACTTATTTTACCGTAACCTTTATTTAATAAGCGATTTAATCGTGTACCCATATATCCAATTGGAATCATAATTGCTAAACAAATTAGAGCTAATTTCCAATTAATCACAAATAAGATAATTGTACTGAGAGTAAAATAAATAATATTTTCAACAAATAATCTTAGTCCAAATGCAATTGTTTGCCATATATTTTCCACATCTTCATTAATCCTTGAAAGTAATTCACCAGTATTCATTGAGTCAAAATACTTAAACTCAAAGCTTTGAATATGCTTGAACATATCATTTTTAATATCTTCATGTACTTTCGAGCTTACTAAATCATACAGATACTCTTTTACATAACCAAAAATAGATTTAATAATTGTGACACCAATAATCCCCCCAATTACTGGAAGAACGACTGATGCTTTTCCTTTTGTAATTCCATCATCAATTAAAATCATTTGTAAATACGGAATTAAATGATCTACACCAATAACCAAAACCATAGAAATTGAACCAATAATAAATGATAGCTTATGTCTATAGACATATTTTAATATTCGAGACAATGCTATACCTCCTTTGTATCAATCAACCTATCTCTACGCAACCCTCCACTTTTTTGACAACAAAAAACCATGGGATAATTTTCCATACCCCATGGCCATAAAGAAACGTTTCGACCAAAAACAAACAAAATAGTAAGTTCTTTTTTGGCACAAAAAAGCCATGGGGAATATAAACCCATGGCTAAATCGTCAATTGAAATCAAAATTTCAACGTGGTCCGTCCTGCGTAGAGATAGGGTTCATAATCAGTATGAAATTATTTGTTGCTGTCGCGTTTAATTTTCTTACAATCATCATGTTAACCTACCTCCTTCTTATTTGATAATCTTATCATATACGAGTACACTTTAAAATGTCAAACTATTTTTAATAAATTTATTATTTAATTTTAAAGATTATTGCTTCATACGGTCTTAAGCTTAGCTTATCAATCGTTAAACTTGAATCCTTATAATTACTCAATAGTATACTTACTTGATCTAATTGAGCATTATAACTAAATTCTGATTCATCTTTCGTAAAGTTTGCAACAATTAACAGTTTTTCATCTTGGTCCTGTCTTGTATAAGCAAATACTTTTTCATCTTTTTCCGCTAGCATTTCAAATGAACCATAAACAATAGCAGGAATTTCTTTTCTCAATTGAATTAATTGACGATAATGATGAAAAATTGAATCTGGATCGTTTATCGATTTCTCAGCATTAATATTCGTATAATTAGGATTCACTGTTAACCACGGATTTCCACGTGTAAAACCTCCATGCTGATCCCCATTCCACTGCATTGGAGTGCGAGCATTATCTCTACCTTTTGTATAAATTGATTCCATTATGTCTTCATGCTTGTACCCATTTGAAATTCGTTCGTTATACATATTCTTCGTTTCAATATCATCATATTCCTCAATACTTTCAAAACGAATATTTGTCATTCCAATTTCTTCACCTTGATAAATATAAGGTGTACCTTGCATTAAATGTAGTATGGTTGCAAGCATTTTTGCGCTTTCAATTCGATATTCCTCATCATTACCCCATCTTGAAACAATTCGTGGTAAATCGTGATTATTCCAAAATAAGCTATTCCAAGCCTTCCCATCAAGCTGTGTTTGCCATTTATGAAATACTTCTTTAAGCTCCAATAAATTCAATGGCTTTAAATCCCACTTTTCTTTTCCTTCTTGTTGATCTAGACCTATATGCTCAAATTGAAAGATCATACTTAATTCATTTCGAGCTGGATCCGAATAAAGCTTTGCAATTTCAGGTGTTGCTCCCCAAGTTTCACCAACTGTTAATACGTCACTTTTTCCAAACGTTTTTTGATTCATCTCATGTAAATAATCGTGTAACTTCGGTCCGTTTGCTGTAATCTCCTGATCAGGAAGTTTTCCGATTAAATCAATTACATCCATACGGAACCCGCCAATTCCTTTATCAAGCCAAAAATTCATCATATTATATACTTCATCATGTACTTTTGGATTCTCCCAATTTAAGTCAGGCTGCCTTTTACTAAATAAATGCAAGAAGTATTGACCGGTTTGTTCATCAAATTTCCAAGCACTACCACTGAATACAGAAGGAAGATCATTTGGTTCACTTCCGTTTAAAGGGTCTCTCCATATATAATAATCCCGATAAGGATTATCTTTACTTTTTCGTGATTCAATGAACCATGGATGCTCATCGGAAGTATGGTTTACGACTAAATCCATTACTATTTTAATTCCATGTTTATTTGCTTCAAAAATTAAATAATCCATATCTTCCATCGTACCGAACTCTTCCATAATGTCACAATAGTCGCTAATATCGTAACCGTTATCATCATTAGGAGATTTATATACAGGGCTCAACCAAATAACATCTATACCTAATAGCTTTAAATAATCAAGCTTCTCAATAATCCCTTTAATATCGCCGATTCCATCAGCATTACTATCCATAAAACTTCTAGGATAAATTTGATATACTACGCTATTATGCCACCATTTTTTCTCCATTTTAATTGCCTCCTAGATTATGTATCAATTTAAATCTTAAAAACTCTTTTTCCATTCTAGTTAACACCTGTTTGTCCAAAACTTTTTGAACAAGTCATTTAAAATATAAAACATTGGTCAAAAAAGATTAAAACAATTACGGTAATTGAAATTTCAAAGAATTGAATCTTCTTTCGAAACTTGTGCAACCGTGTGCATTTTTTCTGTTAAAAATAATAACTATTTTTTAGAAGTCTGGTCCACACTCTTTTTAACCGCTTACATTTACTATTTTAACAAGAATGATTCGTAATGCAACCATTTACATTTTTCAAATAGATTTCGAACTCCTTAGATTAATTTTCCAGATAACAAATTAATCTATTTTTTTATTTATTTGAAATTTTTATTAGATAGGACAAGCCATCTCTACATAGTATATATAGCTACAGATTTTTAAATATTGTTGGGGGGAAAAAATTGTTTAAGCGCTGTTTTATTTTTTTCTTAGTACTTCTTTTATTTTTGAGCACTTCTTTTGTTCGGTCTTTCGCAGAAACTAAACCAGCTTCTCAATTTATCATTATTAACAAATCGATTAATAGATTAGCTTTTTATGAAGATGGTAAATTAGTAAAAGTTTTTAAAGTTGCTACTGGTAAGAGTCAAGATTTAACTCCTGAAGGGAAGTTTAAAATCGTCGTTAAAATTGTAAACCGTCCTTACTATAAGGAAAATATTCCTGGTGGTGACTCGAGGAACCCTCTTGGAAACAGGTGGTTAGGTTTAAATGCAAGAGGGACATGGGGTACAACCTATGCAATCCACGGAAATAACAACCCAAGTTCGATCGGAACTTACGCTAGTCACGGTTGTGTACGGATGTATGATGAGGAAGTAGAGTGGTTATTCGATCGTGTTCAAAAAGGTGCTACTGTTTTAATCACATCTTCTAACCAGTCATTCCAAGACATCGCCGTTGCAAATCATTTATTTGATGCAGATTCAGGAAGTGTCGTTGTAACAAAGCCAACTGATATTCCTACTAGTTTACAGTTGGGAAGCGTGGGTTCAGAAGTTGAATGGCTACAGGATACTTTAACAAAACTAGGCTACTCAACAAACGCAGTTGATGGCTATTTTGCTAAAGGTACAGATGAAGCAGTAAAGGCATTCCAAATAGATAATGGATTAACTGCTGATGGTGTCGTTGGCGCAGGTACAAAAAAGATATTAATAGACAAACTCCAAGAAAAAACCCGTGAGTCATTATCCGCTTATTTTTATACGTATACAATAAAGAAAAATATTAATGTACTTGGGGAAGATCGATTTGATAGTAGTTTAAATGGGGTTCAAAAATTATATTACTAATCAATACTAAAAGCCATTAGCTATCTAATGGCTTTTTTTGATGTACCAAACTTTATCAACAAAAATGACTGATTTATCAATAAAAATTAGCGTTTATCAATAAAAATCGATACTTTATCAACAAAGTTCACAGCTTTATCAATAATTTACACAAAGTGTTCGTATTTTCAACTAGCAATCGTTACAAACAAAAAGCTGTTGTGATTGATTCAACAGCTCTTCTACATGATTATTTCGTTAAATATAAATACAATAATTTCATCGTATTTTCCATCGCACTATAATGAGTTCTTTCCATACCGTGAGAAGCATGTACACCTGGCCCAATTAGCGCTCCACGAATATCCTGACCTCCACGTAATGCAGCAACTGTATCAGATCCATACATTGGATAAATATCGACCGCATAGCTAAGCTCATTTTCTTTCGCTAAATTGACTAAATCAGTTGTTATGTTGAAGTCATATGGTCCGCCAGAGTCTTTTGCACAAATAGAAACATCATACTCAGTACAGCTTAAATCATCTCCAATACAGCCCATATCAACTGAGATTAATTCAGTAATATCAGATGGAATATAAGATGATCCATGACCAACTTCTTCATACGTTGAAATAAATAATTTCGTTGTATATGTAGGAACAATGTTTTCCCTTTTAAATAATTCAAGTAAACCAATTAAACAAGCAACACTTGCTTTATCGTCAATAAATCTTGATTTAATGAATCCGCTATCAGTGATCGTCGTTTTTGGGTCGAAGAAAATGAAATCTCCTGGGCAAATTCCAAGATTTAATACGTCCTCTTTAGACTTAACATTTTCATCAATGCGAACTTCCATGTTTTCTGGATCGCGTTTTTTTGTTTTACTATCTTCGAATACGTGAATCGATGGACTAGTAGATAAAAATGTACCTGTATAAATCTTTCCTTCACGAGTTCTAATTTGACAATATTCACTATCAAGAGTTGGTACGATTGGCCCACCAATAATAGTGAATTTTAAAGTACCTTTGCTTGTAATTGATCGAACCATTGCCCCTAGTGTATCAACATGTGCAGATAATCCGATGACTTGCTCATTGCTTTTCCCTGGAATAGTAATGACTCCGCAACCTTTATTAGTCGTTTCGAACTCATAACCTAAACTATTTGACCAAGACTGGATTAACTCCATAATTTCAAAACAAAAACCACTTGGACTATTAAACTCAAGTAATTGTTTAGCAGTATTTAGCACATATGCTTTATCAATTTTAATATTCATAGTTATCCCCTTCAATTTTTAAATTTTCATGCAATTCTCAACGTATTTATCATACATTTATTTATGTTTGTTATCAATAATATTGGAAAATTACTAAACTGATCGTTAGGACCATCAAATATTAAATGATTGTAAAAAAGGACTAAATCTTAGCTACTATTTTCAAGGTCTGGAAAACTGTCTGAGGTTTAACTTATATTCCGATTATATTAGCCTACTAAAAATTATGAATGAATTGCACTATATTCTACTTCATATAAATAATATAGATCTTACATGGTAATTAAGTTTAAAAACGAGGTGAAAAGGTGTATTTTTTCAAGCCCATTTCTGATAAAATTCATTTATTTCAACTAAAATTCAATAAACAGAGTAAAACGATGAAATTTATTTTAGTCTCTATTCATGCTTGTATTGCTGCATTTTTCCAAGCTGCAGGTGGCTTTTTACCTGTTGTAGGATTATTTTTAAGTTCACTTGCCACTGCACCTATTCTAATTTGCTCCATGTTCTCCATTACGAATGGATTAAAGTCCTATTTTCTAACAATCATCTTATTACTCATCCTTCAGCCAACCGAACTTATTATATTTCCGTTTACAACAGGCTTATTAGGAATTGGAATAGGCTCTTCTTTTTACTTTTTTAAAAAGAGATTAAGTATCATTCTAGCTGGAGCAATTCTATTAGTGTTAGGAATCATGAATCTATTATTTATTTTTCACTTTCCTGTTTTAGGTCCAGCCTCCTCTGATTCTTTTTCAACATTTAACGTACTAATCATATTAATTTTTTCTTTCTTTTATTGCTGGTTATGGGTTGAAATTGCTTTAATTATTTCTAAGAGATTGGCTTTGTTAATTTAACAGATGTAATCGTACTCATGGAATTGTTATGAGTACGATTTTTCTTTTCCTTACTCTTTATCGATAATAGATTCGACCTAACAACTATTTGTTTAATACATAGTTCCAGTTCCTTTTATATGAACTTCTGCTTTTACTCTAAATTCAAGTTCTGTATAAATTTCTTTCCATTTATTGATTTCTTTTTTCGTCATACCGTATTTTGCTTGAAAATTCAAGAATTGTGATTATTTCTGCCTCGTTTGCATTGCCTGTTTCTCCATATAGTTACGCATTTTTTTCATATTTTCTGGTGCGTCCCATGGATCTTCTACAATCATTTCAATCATACAGAGTTTTTCGGTACATTCAATTTGTACTTGGCTTATAGCCTGTTCAAGTTCTTCATAAGTTCGAACAATTGCAGTAAACGCATTGCCTCCAAAAGCTTCAGCCAGTTTCGTATACGACCAACGTGGGATTTTGTTGTATTTTTGATCTTTTGTTTTGACATTTAAATATTTTTCGATCGTGTAACCATCATTGTTTAAGACGAAAATGATTGGTTTACAACCATAGTAGAGCATGGAGCTGATTTCTTGGGCCGTTAGCTGCAGTGAGCCATCACCTGTAAACAGCAACACCCGTCGTTCTGGCGCAGCGATACAAGCACCGAACGTCGAGGGGGTAGCATATCCGATTGATCCCCAACCTCCTTGTCCAATATATGTAACATTACTCGGCAGCCTTACCTCCGACATACCATTGTAGAATGTACCGATCTCGACGATCAAAATGTCGTCCTTTTTCAGCATGCGCTGAAAAAGTGGATAATAGCCAGCCGCTTTCAAAGATTCATCCGTACCTAATGTGAACTGATTATATGGAAATGCTACTTTTCTTTGAAATCCATCACCTTTGAAACCGAGTTTTTGAACTGATAGAATCATATCTGAAGCAAAAACGTTCTGATAAACTGCTTCAGCGACTTTAACAAAGTCAGACTGAATATTAACAGTCACAAGTGAATTCAATTTTGCGGTAAAGTTAGCTGTGTTAGTGTCTGCCATTACCATTCCGATAGCGATTATACAGTCTGCATTTTCTACTATACGTTGCACTTCTGAGCAACCGAAAGAGCCTATATACATTCCGACATAACTAGAATGAGTTTCATCGAATGCTCCTTTGCCGAACATCATAGCTGCAACAGGTATATTCATAGCTTCTGCCAGTTGTAAAACTTCAGCTTGGAGGCCAAAACGCATAGTTTTTACATCCACTAAGATAACTGGCTGGTTAGCACGTTCAAGCAGTTGACGAGCATGATCAGTCGCAGCCTGTAGAGTTTTTGGATTAGACGTACGTAATGGCGCTTTCGGCACTTCCCGTACTACAATTGGTTTGCTCACTAAATCATTAGCCACAACTAGGTAAACAGGTTGTTTCTTTTCTTTAGCAATGCGAATGGCAGTTGGAATTTCGATCATGGCATTCTCCGGTGTCAACACTGCAGAATAAGCCGTTATTTGCTCATACATATTACGAAAAACTTGAAAATTTCCATCCATTAAAGTATGGTGCATCTGTTTGTGTTCATTTTGATCTTTTGTAGGAGGCGAACCAACAATATGGATTACAGGAATATTCTCGCTATATGAGCCAGCTATCGGATTAGTTGCGTTTAACTCTCCGACCCCAAATGTTGTAATAAGTGCTGATATCCCCTTAACTCTTGCATAGCCATCTGCAGCATAACCCGAGTTTAGTTCGTTCCGTCCTTCTATAAACTGGATTCCATTATATTGCTCTAAAGTATCGAGCAGTGAAAAATTATAGTCCCCTGCAACGCCAAAAATTTCTGTAATGCCCTCAAATTTCAAACAATCGAACAAATACTGACCAACAGTTTTTTGAGCTTTTGCAGTATGAATGACGGGACTTTCTGTATTATTCATTTTATCCATTACACGCTCACTCCATATTCCAATTGGGTTTTCCCATTTTTTTATACCTTTTTATTCGTCCCCTTTCTTTGAACAGGCTATTCGATATTTGTTTAATAATCCATCAAGTTTAAAAACCTTTTCGAATAGTTAAATGTAGTAATTAAACTTCACCCCACGCTAAAAAACCACAGAAGAATCTGCGGTTTTTTAAATTCTGTATAAATTATTAACTAGATTCATGGAACGATTTCAAAAATAGTTCCTTGATTATAATCAGTCACTTTCGTAGAACCATAAACACCTAAATACATTTTTGATTGATTTAAATTCGTACCTAGCCCAACATAGTAAGCTGGTTTGGACCCAAAATTATAATCGGTTTGAATTATACTGAAATCGCTTTGTTTACCATCATGTCTTACTTTCGTATAAGCTAAAACACCTTTAATTTCTCCTTGTGTACCTTTCCGTGCTAGATCAGTAAACACCACACTACCAGACAGACTAGTTATTTCATTCCCCATATATGCTTGGACTCCTGTAAGTGCAGTTCCTTCAAATTTATTCGTTCTTGGATCTTTGTGATAATAGCAAGTTAAAGGTTGGAGACGACTAGCTGAAAGCTCTACTGATTCATTGTAATAAGCAATTGCTTTCTCTTCCAAATTTGAAGTTTCATTACATGCGTTTATGATCGAAGTAGGGAAATTACCTTCCCAGCCTCGCCAACCAAAGTTAATAAACCCATCCAAATTAGATTCAGCAATCATATTAGCTTGAATCAGCTGAATAACAGGTATTGGTTTATATTGAATAAATGAATAAATTGACTCAACCATATCCTGGCCAACATTACCTACATATTTAATAAATTGATTTGATAAACTTTGATATGAAATACCTGTTATGTTGCGAACCCCTTTTGCTATAACTGTGAGAGTTTCTTGAATAGTTGTTGGTAGTTCATTAAAACGAGTAACAACTGGGAGATAATCGACGATTGTATTTTTTCCTACATCAATTTCAATAATTTTGCCCGCGATTTCTAAATTGTTCTGGCTTAAGTTAAAAGGATCATAGCCTGAACCGCCATCTCCTGTCGTTAAAACAAGCTTTCCTGTTTCCGGTGAAAAGTTTAATGAATTAACACCATTATGATTTAAGAATGGTCTTCTAAATTTAAGTAATGTTCTCCGTATTTGGGGCTTGCCATTGGATTGCAAAGCCCACTCCTCAACTGTATCGATATGATCATAATGATTTTCCCTATCTTCCCATTTTAAGTTTAGAGTATTTGGCTCACATGGATTAGGTTTAAACGGTTCTGAGAGTGTACCCGGACCTTGAGAATCAGCTACTGAATAATGAAGATAAAACAAACCATTATGATAAAAATAAGGATGAAATGCTAGTCCTAACAGCCCACGTTCATCATAGCCACCTGAAGCACCTAGTTTTAATACCCGTGGCCGTAAATCTAAAAATGTCCTGATTTCTCCATTTCCTATGTAAAAAATCTCCCCTAGTTGAGTTGCGATAAATAATCTTTCAACAGAATCCCCTGGAAGAAATGTTGTCTTCATGACAGTCGGCAAATTAATATTACTAACAATAGGGCGTAAACCAACCTTTACATCTCCCATCTATTCTCCACCTACTTTTATCTGTTTTCTTCTATTAAAAATATGATTAGAACAGTTTCACTAGTACCGAAATTCAACTTTAAGAGGGATTCCACAGTTAGAAATATAGTTTTCATTGGTTATTATTGTTAAAATATGGTTATGTTTATTGAGCGTAAATTTCAACGAATTAGAGAGGAATGAGTAATTTTGATAAATGCAATATTTATTTTCTTATTAGCCGGTTTGGCAGAAATAGGTGGTGGATACCTTATTTGGTTATGGCTAAGAGAAGGACAATCAGCTTATTTAGGACTAATCGGGGGGATAATTTTAGCCGTTTACGGTGTCATTGCAACGTTTCAAATTTTTCCTACATTTGGTAGAGTATATGCTGCATATGGGGGCGTGTTTATCGTTCTTTGAATTTTATGGGGATGGGGTATTGATAAAAAATCACCCGATATATACGATTGGATCGGTGCTGCTTTCTGTTTAGTCGGTGTGTCTGTCATTTTATGGGCACCTCGGAATTAAATTACTATTCAGGCAGGATAGTACAATTAAAAATTGAACTATTATAGTTAAGAAAATTACAGCATTTTTTGATAATAGTTTAAGGAGTGGTAAAATTGGCTTTACAAATCGGAGATATTATTTCATTTGAGCGAACTTTTACTCTAGAAGATGTTGAATTATTTACAAAGGTTTCTGGCGATGCAGGTGTTCATCACGTGTCCCCTGATGAACAAGGTAAGCTTGTCGTTCAAGGGTTATTGACAGCAACATTACCAACAAAAATTGGTGGAGATCACAATGTACTAGCACGCTCAGTGAATTTTGACTTTTTAAGACCAGTCTTTACAGGAGATACAATTATTTGTGAAGTAACAATTGAAAAGTATGAAAAGCAAGAGAATAGGCTTTCGATTTTAGCCTCCTTCCTATGTACGAATCAGAATGAGAAAAAAGTGTTGAGCGGAAGTTTTTCAGGAGTAATATTATAAACTCGTTTAACGTAAATCAATTTGATGTAACAATGGGTAGCCGAAAAGACGATGACATTAATTTCATTTAATTCACATTCACTATACCTACACTTTGAGACTGTCTAACTAACAGTCTCTTAATTTTTAAGTTTGATATAGTGACTGTAATGCTTCATGTTCTGAATCTTTTTTTACATATATATCATATTGCGTATTCTCATCAAATTGCCTCCTATTTCTTAAATTCATCGGTACTTTCGTCTTATACTCAATACCATTCTTTTTCAATTTACCAATAATAAGAAAATAGTTTTGGTAACCAAAAGTAGTATAAATTAATTTCCACTTTCGAATTAAATATAATTGAATGAAACTATAAAGAACAATTATTATAAATAAATAGATTACTAGAAATAACATACTAGTCCCTCCAATTAACATGTTTTATTTAGCATATTTAACTGCTACTAGTTTTTATGTATGTATTTTCGAAAATTATTATATTTATTGCAGCTTTTCTATTAGAACAAAAAACACTCCAGTAAATGCTTACCGGAGTGTTAGATTAATTAAAAGAATCCTAGTTTACTTGGAGAATAACTAACCAGCATATTCTTTGTATTTTGGTAGTGATCCAACATCATCTTATGCGTTTCACGGCCTACGCCTGAATTTTTATATCCACCAAAAGCAGCATGTGCAGGATATGCATGGTAGCAGTTTACCCATACTCGACCTGCTTCGATGTTGCGACCGAATCGATAGGCAGTATCCATATCACGAGTCCAAACACCCGCTCCTAATCCATATAACGTATCATTCGCAATTTCCAATGCTTCCTCTTTTGTTTTAAATGTAGTAACAGAAACAACAGGACCAAAAATTTCTTCTTGGAATACTCGCATTTTATTGTTCCCTTTAAAAATTGTCGGGTTAACATAAAAGCCATCTTTAAGTTCTCCATCAAGAACATTACGACTACCACCAACTAAAACTTCTGCACCTTCATTCTTTCCAATTTCAAAATAAGATAAAATCTTATTCAATTGCTCATGTGATGCTTGCGAGCCGATCATTGTTTGAGGATCTAATGGATTTCCTTGTTTAATTGCTTTAACACGTTTTACTGCGCGATCCATAAATTCTTCATAAATCGATTCGTGTATTAACGCCCTAGATGGACAAGTACATACTTCTCCTTGATTTAAAGCAAACATTGTAAATCCTTCAAGTGCTTTATCGAAGAATTCTTCATTCTCAACTACATCTTCAAAGAAAATATTTGGTGATTTACCACCTAATTCTAATGTAACAGGAATTAAATTTTTTGAGGCATATTCCATAATTAATCGTCCAGTTGAAGTTTCACCAGTAAACGCAACTTTAGCAATTCGATTACTAGAAGCTAATGGTTTACCAGCTTCTAGACCAAAACCATTGACGACGTTGACAACTCCAGCTGGTAATAAATCTTGAATTAGTTCCATTAATACTAACACTGAAGTAGGAGTTTGCTCTGCTGGTTTAAGAACTACACAATTCCCTGCAGCTAAAGCAGGTGCAAGCTTCCATACAGCCATTAAGATAGGAAAATTCCATGGAATGATTTGACCTACAACTCCTAGTGGCTCCTTATAATGATAAGCAACTGTATCACCATCTAGTTCACCGAGTGATCCTTCCTGGGACCTGATACAGCCTGCAAAATAACGGAAATGGTCGATTGCTAATGGAATATCGGCTGCTAAAGTTTCACGAACAGGTTTACCATTTTCCCAAGTTTCAGCAACAGCAAGATATTCTTTATTCGCTTCCATACGATCAGCTATCTTATGTAAAATATTTGATCTCTCTGTGACTGACATTCTGCCCCATTTTCCTTTTGCACTATGAGCAGCGTCAAGAGCTAGTTCAATATCCTCAGAAGTCGATCTAGCTACTTCACAAAAGACTTGTCCAGTTACAGGCGAAACATTTCCAAAGTACTGCTCTCTTACCGGTCTTACCCATTCCCCACCAATAAAATTGTCATAACGATTTTTAAACGTAATTAATGAACCAGATTTTCCAGGTGTTGCAAATACCATAATGATTCCCCCTTAATAGCTTGTCTATATAAACTATGAGATTCTACCTAAAACTATGACTAATAATCTATCTTTTATTTAATAGAAATATTTTGATTCAAATCTAATAATTAGGTAGAATGATAGAAGTGTTAAAAATCTGTTAGAAAATGAGGGGTAACTGTGCGTAAAAACTTCGTAGATATTTTATATCTCCTTGTTGGATCAGCAATATTTGCAGTCGGTGTTAACTTCTTTGCGATACCGAATAAATTAGCTGAAGGTGGCTTTACCGGCATTACAATGATTACATATTATCTTTTTAACTGGTCACCTGATGTCGTATATTTTGTTTTAAATGCTTCGTTGTTAATAGTTGGATATAGGTATTTGAAGAAGCAATTAGTTTTATATACAGTTATTTCAATTGTAGCTATTTCATTTTTCCTACGTATTACTGATGGTTACGGTGTACCAACAAGCGAGACTTTATTAGGTACTATTTTTGCTGGTGTATTAATTGGGCTAGGGTTAGGAATTGTCTTCCGCGCAGGTGGTACAACAGGTGGTTCCACTGTTCTTGCACAAATGGTCCATCAATCGTTTGGCTGGAGTATTAGTAAATCTTTACTTGCCTTTGATTTAGTTGTCGTATTAGGTGGCTATTTTGTAATCGGTTTTGAAAAAACACTGTATACCGTCATTTCAATTTATATTGGAATTAAAGTAATGGATTATGTTATGGAAGGAATAAATCCGAAAAAAGCAATTACAATTATTTCTGACCAAGCAAATGAAATTGCACAGATCGTATCAAATGAATTGAATCGTGGGGTAACAATCTATCCAGCAAAAGGACATTTCTCAGGTTTAAGAAAAGAGTCATTATACATAATTGTGAGCAATAAGGAATTGTTTGAACTTAAAAAAATAATTCACGCAATCGACCCAAAAGCATTTGTCGTTATTCATGATGTAAATGATGTATTAAAAGCAGGATAAACAAATCATATTAAGTTAAACAAAGAAACAAATCACTTTAGTCATTTACCTAAAGTGATTTGTTTTTTTACTTACACCTCTTGTTTCCCATTTATTCCTGATTCTAAAATTTGATTTATGTTTTCTAATTCTTTTTGCAACATTACGATTTTTGTAATTTGAGCTTTCTTTTCTTCATCGGTTTCGATTTCTTCCGCACTCAATGCAGCAATTTCTAGTTGTAATCTAATTCGTTCATTTAATAAAGATTGTTGATCGTTTGTAATGCTTTGTCTACCGTTCCATTCCGCAAAAGAACCTTTGAATTCATAAAGATTACCATTTTCGATATGAATTACACGATTTGAAACTTTTTTTAGTAAATAAGGATCATGAGAAACAACTACAACGGCTCCAGGATAAGCAGCTAATGCTTCCTCAATTCGTTCTCTCGTGTGAATGTCTAAATAGTTTGTCGGCTCGTCAAGAACAAGTAGATTTGAGTCTGAAAAATATAGCTTTACGAAAGCAACTCTACATTTTTCCCCCATACTTAATTGAGCGATATTTTTATAAACATCCTCTCTTCTAAAAAGGAAGCAAGCTAGTAGTGTCCTCGCCTCAGTTTCAGTCATATTTGGAAGAGATAAAATTTCATTTAAAATGGTAGAATCTTCATTTAACGCTTCGAGCTCTTGCATAAAATAACCTATTTTTAATTGAGGATTATGTCGTACGGACCCATTACTCGGAATCAATAATCCCGTTAATAATTTTAAAAATGTAGATTTTCCAGAACCATTTTTACCTATTACAGCTAATCGATCTTCTCGACCTAACAAAAAGTCAACTTGGCTAAATAATGATTTGTCAGCGTATGAGAAATCTACTTTTTCAAAGTTAATCATTTGCTTTGCAGTGAACGTTTCATTTTCAAAGCTAGCTGCGATTGTCTTAACTTCTTTCGGTTTTTCTACTTTTCTTTTTTCTAATCGTTCTAAATCCTTTTCCTTTGATTTAAATCTTAATGCGTTTTTTGCAGCTTGTTTCTTGGCAAAAGGATCACGTTCACTCGCTGCATTATGCGAACTTGTAAACCATTGTTTATATTGATTAATCGTTTCGATTAACTTTTTCTTTTCCGCTTCTTGTTTTTCATATTGAGCTTGCTGGGTTTTTCGCTCATGTTCTTTTTGTATTTTATACGCTGAATAGCCACCATTATACTTAAATGTGCCAGCATGTGTTAATTCAACCGTAACAGTCGCAACATCATCAATGAATTGTCGTTCATGTGATATAAAAAGCACACTGCCTTTAAAGTTTTTTAACCACTCAGTTAACCATTGAATTGACTCTGTATCTAGATGATTTGTTGGTTCATCCAAAATTAATAGCTTTGGTTGTTTCATCATCACTTTTGCTAATTTAACTTTTGTTTTTTGTCCACCACTTAAATGACTGAACGGAATATTCCATAATTCTTGCGGTAATTGAAATTTCTTTAATACTTGATCTATATTATTTTCAAAGTCGTATCCATCTAATTCTAAATACTTACTTAAATACTCATTATATTTATCAAGATTTTTTTCATTAGATAGATCAAGTGATAGCTTTTCTAAATTCTTCTTTATTAAATAACGTTCCTGATCAAATGATTCGATTACTTCCCTTGCTGTAAGTAATTCCTGGTCTTCTTCATCTGTTAAAAGCCAACCTATATCTTCTTTTGAATATTGAATTTGCAATAACCCTTTATTAAGCGGAATATTTCCTAAAATTGCATTGATAAATGTTGATTTCCCAACTCCATTTTCACCAATTAAAGCAACTCGTTCGCCTTCTTTTAGTTCTAGATTTCCATTTTTAAAAATTGTCATTCCGTTTAACTCTATTTCAATGTTCGATGCTTTTATAATAAACATATACTTCACTCCATCCGATTTAAAAATATCCCTCTGTTTTTAGCCCAGAGAAAATAAAAACACACAAGCAGTATCTGCCTGTGTGTAAATTGGATGTAATTTAATAAGCCTAGTACATACGAAAAAGTATATACAAAGTTTAGTTATTATTAAATAAACCATTTTTTTAATTGAATGGATTTACTTAATATTCATTATGGGCTCAAAAAATAGACATACTTATCCAATTTCTCTGTTTTCAGGCAGAGTACTTTTTTGCTATATAATTCTTTAGCTTTAAAAGTTATCGGATATTGTACATAGTGTCTAAATTTGATGCCTCCTTAAAAATATTAATTTAATCTTAGCTTACTTTTAGTATGATTTCAATCATTACTTTTATTCTTTCCAAATTAATGCCAATTCCTTACTTAATTTTTTTCTTAATTGGCGACTTTCTAAACGCTTAAATGCTAATTGTTGCAATTTAATTTCTTCTTCAGTTTCTGGTATTGCCTCTACTACTTTATGAGGTTTTCCATCTTTTAGTGCAACAAAAGTTACAAAACATGTTGCTGCTACTCTTTTTTCTCCTGAAAGCAAATCTTCTGCAGTTGCTCGAACAAATACTTCCATTGAGCTTGAGCCTGTTAAGATGACGAATGATTCATAATAAATGCAGTCACTTTCACGAACTGGACATAGAAACTCGACTGAATCCATCGACGCGGTTACACATTCCATTCTCGAATGCTTTGTTGCTGAAATAGAAGCAATTAAGTCCATTGCTGCAAGCATTTTCCCACCGAATAATGTACCATGGTTATTTAAATCAGTTGGAAATATTCTACTACTATCAAATACTCTGGATTCTTTAACGTATCTACTGTTCATCGGTTTCTCCCTACTTTTAATTAATTGAATTATGTATTTCTCTAATTTTTTTCACTGATTTTATCAAATTTACAATTCATCTTTATTCAGTCTCATGGCGAGTCTTTATTTCAAATTCAGACTTGACCCTATTTCATCAATTCTTTCAACTTTGCTATCTTACTTGTTTAATTTCCATCGTTTTTTGCATGTAAAATTGGAAGTTTCATAAATTCTCCTAAAAAAATAAAAAGCATTTTCATCTCTAAAAAGATAAAAATGCCTTAAGATCGTTGGAAAACATAAAATAATGACAATACTTTAAATTAAGCTTTCTTTCAAAAAGGCACCTCCCTATCTCTCGTAGGTCAAACAGCGTCGTTAGAATAGGCAGGTCTCCTGACTTTAGAATTTTCATCTATTACAGTGGCGGGACCGCGTTGGAATTTCACCAATCTTCCCTTTTAAGTAAATGAATTAATAAGAATTTCATTTACACCTATTCCCTACTATTTAGTTTTCATTATTTTGTCATAAAATACAAAAATAGTCAAAATATTTATTTCTTTTCCAAAAATCATAATATTCATTTATTATATCTTAATAACTTTTACTTAAAACAAAAAGTAACTAATCATAGATTCGGATGTCCTTTTTCATACAAAAAAATATACTAAAAATGGTTTAAATACCACATTTTCCCTAACTTTTTTTATGGTATAGTAGGTTAAATTAGAAATTTTTAACAAATATAAAAATCTGCAACTAAAAAATAATTACTATTGCAATAGAATGTTTGATGAAAGATTAGGAAATAAAGGAAAGGAATACAAACAAAAATTAAACAATTAACCAAACTCTTCACGATCTTTCCAACCCTTAAATTCGACCTACATATGAGGTGATTAATATCATGTTAATTTATCGTCGTTTTTTAAAAAACTTATTTTTAATACTACTTGTATGTTTATTCGTTTCTGCATGTTCAAATCCTGACTCAAAAGAAGAATTAAGTAGTATTTCATCAAAATCCTTAAAACAAGATCAGAAGGACTTTGTAAATAACACTGAGGCTTCGGTCAAAGATCAAAAAAAGCAACCATCCGAACAGCTTGTAGCTAGTAATCGCAAATTAGTAAAAACAGCTGAATTACAGCTCGAAACCAAGAAATTTGATAAAACCATTTCAGCTCTTGAAAAATCAGTTAGTAGTTCGAGCGGCTATATCGAATCGAATCATATTAGTGGAACATCCATAATGGAAAAGTACTCTAGTAACGACTCTGAGCAATCACCATCTAGAACTGCAAATTATACAATAAGGGTTCCATCAACAAATTTAAATGAATTCCTAAATAATTTAAATAAGATTGGAAATGTAATTTCAAAAACGATTTCAACTGATGATATATCCAATCAATACTTTGACACAGAAACGCGTATGAAATCATTAAAAATTCAAGAAGACCGTTTATTGAATTTATTAAAAAAAGCTGGCTCTTTAAAAGACATTTTAGAAATTGAAAAGCAATTAACTGATGTTAGATACGAAATTGAAAGTTTAACAACAACTTTAAAAACTTATGATTCAGCTGTAAACTACAGTACAATCAATCTTTTTATTAATGAAGTTTCATCGATTACAGATACAACTCCTCCAATAACGATTGGAGACCGGATCGGTGTAACATTTAAACAAAATGTTGATGCAATCGTGAGTGGATTTAAAAATACGACAGTTTTCTTGATTGGTAATTCTCTTATGATTATTATTTGGTTTGCGATCATTGCAGTTGGTTATTTTATAACGCGTAAAGCCATTAAAAAATATCAAGCATAAAACATACCTAAATAGTTTTAAGATAGCATTCTTAAGAATAGAATTTAGTTAGATAGAATAAACCGTTTACCCTTTCTCAATATAAGTATCTATTTTACTAATCATTTTCATAGTTAGTTTAAAAAACAACTTATAGAAGGAGATCTATTATATGAGTCATTTCTTATTAAGTAGACTAGGTAATTGGAAAATACAAATTCATTGCCACGCTGGTATTCGAACTGTAGGAAATGAGAGAGAAGTTCTTGTACTTGATGAAGAACATGAAAAAATTGCTCATTTTTCAATTGATTCAAAAGGAGCCTTTTTAATCCTTCAAATCCCTTGGGGTGGCTATGTGAAAATTAAAGAGGGCTATCAAACAATTGTTGTACATATTCCATATGAAGAAGTTGCGGAAGAATAATTGTCATTATTATTGATTTAATAACTTGAAAAAAAGAGTGTGCCTTTTTGGCACACTCTTTTTTTATTTACGTAATGTTAAAAACTCTAATTGTCTTAAACGCACTGTGAAGAATGTAATCGGATCAAAGTAAATACTTGGATTTGATTTCATGTCATCTAAAGTACGGTTATAGTTAGAAATTGCTAATCTTATTTCATCAACTAGCTCATGAATTTGCTCAAATGGAGCATTTAAGAACATAGCTAAATCTCTTGGTAAAGTCTTTTCAAACATTTCAAATTGTAGGAAAAACTTAGTTGATAGATCAGATGTAACATCATCGTAGTTTACATTATCAACATATTTTTGGTATTGAGCAACAAGCTTCGATTTATTTTGAGGTAATAAACCTAATAAGATTCCTGAGCTCTTTAAAATAAATTGAGATGGTGATGCGTTTAATAATATATTCATCTCATCTAATTGAGTCATACTAGTCATTCGATCAGCATCACGACGCCAGTCATCTAATACTTTAAAGTCACACTCAAGGCTTAAATATTCATTTCCAATATACTCATTTAAAGAATTACTCATTTCTGCTAAATAGCTTTGAGTACCTTCTAGTAATACACCAGATTCTTTAATCCAATTTTGAAGTGCTTCATTTAATTTTGGTAAAGTAGTCGCTCTGACATACTCACCAATTCGATGATTCATCTCTTCATTTACAGTTTCAAGAATAGTACTGAAATCACTATCTTCTTTAATTAATTCTTTACATTCCTTTAACAGGCCAGGAACACTTAATTTTAGATCATATTTTAATTCGTCTTTTAGTTCACGATATGAGTTTTTAATTGTATTTAAATGTTCCATTTCTTTATCTTTTAAAGAATGTAATAAACCGTTTAACTTTTCATCAAGAACTTCATTCCATTCTACATTTGCACGTAACTCGTCTTCTTTCTCAACTCGTTTTTCAAGTAGGAAATTGATTAGTTTTCGAATTGCTAAAAGTAATTTCTCAGTTTGCTTTGAATTAGCCTCAGTTGATAGTACATTCTTCTCAATAAATAGTTCTAAGTCTTTAAACTGATCTTGATTACTATAAATAGATGAGTATGGTAATACTTTAGCACCAGGGAAGTCTACCGTAATTTTTGCTTGTATTTCATTACGAACTCGTTCAATCTCTTCTTTACTATAAATCGAATCCATTTTATTTAAAATAAAGTGAATCGGAAGTGTTGGTAATTCTTTTTGAATAGTAATTAGTAATGAACGTTCATTCTCTGTATAAGGTGCAGTAGCATTTAGTACAAATACAAGTCGATCTGCTAATTTAACAGATTGTAATAGTGCTTTTGTATTTATTGTGTCTCCATCAATTCCAGGAGTGTCAATTATTGAAAGGTTATGTTTTTCTAAAAATGAATTTGGCAATTTATAGTAAACTAGTTCATCACCTTTTAACAGATTATTTTCAACTGTTGTTAAATCATAAAAATCAGAGTATTCAGCAAGCTGTGTATTTCCTTCGTTCGAGAATACGATTATTTCTGATTCATTATTTTGCTCAAATAATACAGGCATAGTCGTAGAAGATCCCATCATCTTCTCACCTAAAAGTGAGTTAACAAATGAAGATTTTCCGTTTCCAGCTGTTCCTGCTATTAGCATAGTTGTATTTTCAAATTGAGTTAATTTGTTTGTCCACCATTCAAAGCTGTCGCCAACTTCAATTTCATTAATTACAGACCATTGTAGAATGTTTTCAAATAATTCTTTTCCAATTTCAAAGCAATCAGGCGTTTGCATAAGTTGTTCAAATGCTCTCTCTGCATCAACAACTATTTGCTGATCGATACGACCTGGGAATATACGATCCCATGCTAAAGTTGCAGTTGTTGCTAAAACCGCACCTTTCAAATCAGTAATGCGCAACCAATTTGTTAAGAAACTTGGCATCATCTCTTCAAGCTGAGCAGCAAAATATTCACCTTCAACTAATGCCTCGTAAGTCATAGTATAAATTAATGGCAAACGATTCCATTTAACCCCTGTTTCAACGTTGATTTGGAATAACATATCGTTAAATGTTTGTAACCAATTTACATAAACTGGTTGTTCACGATAACTGTTCCATAATGCTTCTACCATTAATTCAAAATGCTCTAGATTTACTTTACTTAATGAAAGTAACGTTTGAACGAAATAACTTGGTGCCATTTCTCTTGTTACACCATTAATGATATATTCCTTCAAAATGATAAACCATTTTAAATCTTCTGTTCGAATTGATTCGTCTGAAGCTAATGCTACAGCACTGTTCCAATCGTGGTTTTTCTCATAAAAATTACGTGCAATTTTTGTTACATTAGGATAATCAGGATTATATTTCACTGCTTCTTTAATAATACGATCTGCTTCCTCATATTTCGCAACATCAATATAAAGTGAAAATAATTGTAGGTAGATCTCAGATGTTAGAGTTCTACTTTCTGTTTTAACTTCTTTATAAAGTTTCTCTGCTGTTTCATAAGAACCAATCTCATAATAAGAATCAGCTATATTTTTCTTTGCCCAATCACTTAACTGGTTTCCAACCTTTTCCCATTTAAAAACTGCAGATTCAAAATCCTTATTTTCAAAATAAACTTCACCTTGTGCAAATCGGATTGAAGAAAGATCCATCTCTTCATCTTGCTCTCTGTAAAGGTCTGCTAAAACCGCAATCGGATGATTTTCATTATGATTTTCATTTAAATATGATTTATAAAATTCTTTTTTAATAAATTGTTGTTTTACTGTCATTTCATCACCTACTATGTATAATTAAATCTAAAAATAAGCCAAAGGAATGTGTTAATTTAATACAGCATTATTATTCTACCAAATTAGAGTAACACAAATTGTGACAATTAGATGTCATTTTCTATAGAATTTTGTTATATTTGTTACGTTACAAACAAAACATAGGAAAAATAATAACTATTTGGAGGCATTATGCTTACTTACGAAGAAAAAATTAAAATCATCGAATCATTTCCAGAATTAACTCAAAAACCTGTTTCACTTGGGCGTACAAACTACCAATTTGAAGAAAGTTTAAAAGAAAAAAAGAACGTTGTTTTTCATTTACATCCTAATGGTAATGGATTTGTATATGCTGAAGGAATTAAAGGATATAAAACAAATGACAAAGGCATGGTAAATATAAGAGACTTTTCTGAAAACGAACTTCGTACAATTTTATCGAAGTCGATTGAAAGCCTTTCTGTTGAACCAATTTTTGATGAATACGAAGAAGAAGTCGAAGAAATTTGGATAAATGAAAATGGACAAACCCTTAAATTAGTCTCAGAAATGGACATGTGGAATGTATATGCAGGAGAAAATCTTGACGGTACCTTCAACAGTTACGGTGAAGCTTGTGAATATTTAGACGAAGAAGGTTTTCAAATAAAATAGTACAAAATTAAAAAGAGCTTGGGAATTCCAAAGCTCTTTTTTTAGCCATTTTTAGTGTAGTTCTGTTTGAGATTTGCTTCCTTTTTTAGAACGATACTCGTTCCCTTTTGTGTTATCTCCACTCGCTGGTGCTTGGCCATGAAGTTCAGGTGCATTTTGATTTTTGCTACCTTTGCTACCATTTTTGCTTGTCATCATTCTTCCTCCTAATACTATTTATCATAAATAGATTCCCATATTAAATAAGAGATTATTCAAGGAATTTAAGCACATAATAACAAAAAAGGAGGGTTAAACATGGCAAAAGGGCATACAAACAAAGGACCACAGAAAAGTTCTGTCGATCAATTTGGACATTCAGAAGAATCTGCATACTCAAAGAGCAAAAAAATGGAAGAATTTCATAAGAAAAATACCGAAAAAGAAAATTAACTTGAACACTTATTTGACTTGCTTATTTTCCTTCAACAAGTCATTATATAGGTAAGATGAAATTGGAGGAAAACTAAATTTATGAGCGAAAATAATGAAGTGAAAAATGAACCGAAAAAAGTAAGTCTTCAAGACTTAATGAGACAAAAATTAGCAAATAAAAAACAGCAAAATTCTAACTCTAATATGGGTTTAAATGCTGTTAAGGATACTACTAAAAAGAATCAAATTGCAAAAAAACCTAACAATCAACGTAAACGTATGGGTGTTTAAAAAAAAAATGAGGATGTCCTATTTTTAGGGCATCCTCATTTTATATAGTTATAATGTTGATTTAATGAAAAAATGCGAAGTGCAAGAAGTTATTCGTGCAAATAAAAATAGAGAATCCGCAAATAAAATTGGTAAGACTGCAATTAAAATGACCAAATCTGCAATCAAATTTAGTAAAACTGCAATTAAATTACCTGTATCCCCACTTTGATAGGATATTACCCATACCGGTTACCGGTATCCTGCCTTATTATTTGTTCAAAATTAGATTACAATAAGAGAAAATGAATAATTTTGTTCAAACTCTTTCCAATCAGACTAAAAAAGTGAAGAAAACTACGAAATTTTATAAATTGGATTTATAAAATCAGCTCTAATAGGAATCCGCCACCAAAATACCTCTTTTTGCTTCTACTCAGACTGAGATCAACAATTTTTCTCAATTTAAAAAGGGCTGCCCAAGTATGAGTTGCACTAACCTTTAGGACGCCCCCTTCTATTTTGCAAAACTTCAAATGTCTTCTAAAAGGTTTTGATTTGTTTTATTTTCACCAAATGTAAGTACTTCTTCTACAGGTTGATAAGCTTCCCCATAAAAATGTGTATCCCTATATGTATGAATCATATTATAAGTTTTTTTCATCGCTTTAAAAATCATTTCTTCACTCTCATTATTTGGCGACCAGTACAAAATTTCCATCGAATTTATTTCTTGAGTAGCAAGTGAACGTCTATTGTAGCCAATTGATTGGGCATGCTCAAACCCTTCTCTTTTATAAAAACGAAGCCTTTTTTCTGTATCCGTATCTTCATAATTTACAGGTTCAACTTCTAAAATAATTGGTTTTCCCTTCTTTTTAAGCATATTAAGCAGTTTATTACCAAGTCCTTGACCGCGCGCATCTTTAGAAACAAATAAGTAATCTATAAATACAAAGTCTTCCAGTTCAACATACATCAACACATGATGAGGTCCTTCTTCTTTATGATAAATATTTGAACGCTCTTTTAATAATGTTTCCATGTGCTCTTTTGATTTCATTTCTTCAACAGGAAAATACTGATTCAGTTTTTCATACCAATGCATCCAAAATCTCCTTTTCATATATGCTGTTTTAAAGGAAGTATTTGAAGTATTTAACATTTTCATGCAAGTAAAGTATTAATTATTAAAAAGATCATGTAAAAACTTTCCACTACTTCAAAATGATCTTTTCCCCTTTCTTGAGTGACTACCTGTAAACAATTTAATAACCCCTTAAATTCAATAATTGGAAAACCCAAACGAGTATGTGTTACCAGTTTTGAATAGTTTTACACTATTTCATCCTTACTAGTTTTTTTGCTTTTCTAACAATCCTTCAAAAAATTCAATTTTTCTATCTACCCTTCATAATTATTAAGCAACAGATTAATTTATTTAATACTTAAATTAACTTATTGAATTAAATTATAAAAAAAAATAAATATTTTTAAAGTTTTTGTTTGAAAATTTAAATATATGGTGTATTATATGATTAAATAAAAGAAAGGAGAATTGTATGGCGTATCCTTTACTTACAAATTGTCCTGTTTGCCAGAAGACGCTTAAAATTACTAAGCTACAGTGTAACCATTGCCACACAACGGTTGAAAATGAATTTGAAGTTTCGAAACTAGCGGCTCTTGGCCAGGAACAGCTTCATTTTATTGAGATTTTTCTTAAATGCAGAGGTAATATCAAAGAGGTCGAAAAGGAGCTAGGAATTTCCTATCCGACTGTGAGAGGAAAATTAGATGAAATTATCTCAGCTCTAGGCTACTCCTCTCAAAAGAAACCAGAAGTAGATAAAACAAAAATTGTAACATTATTAGAAAAAGGCGAAATTACGGCGGAGAAGGCCATTCAATTATTAAAAGAGGGGGAATTATAATGGATGAAATTTCTAGAATCTTAACATTGGTAGAAGAAGGTAAAATTGATAAAGACAAAGCGAGTGAATTAATTAATATATTACAAGTTAAAGATCAACCTGAGTTTATAGCAGCAAAAAAAGAAGTACCTTATGGAAATAAAATGTTAAAGATTCGTGTGACTTCTGATGTTGGCGATAATGTAAATGTGAATTTACCAATTAATCTAGTAAAGGCTGTTTTAAAAGTAGGTACAAATATCGCTGAAAAAATACCGGAAGCAGAAAAATATGTAAAAGATATTAATGTTGACCTTCTAATTGAAGCAATCGAAAACGAATTAGTAGGACAGATCGTTGATATTACTTCAGCTAATGGTGATAAAGTTTTTGTGGTTATTGAGTAGATTATGTTAAGAGTCAAGTTGAAAGTTAACGAAAAACGTTTCTCCATCCCTGTTCCCTATTCCGTTTTAAATTTGGCTTGTTTAATTATTACATCAAAAAAGATTAATCATTTAATTAATAAAGCAATCGAAAAAGAAGGTAGTAAATTCATCTTCCCGAAAATTGAAAGAAATGATTTGAAGCCATTGTTGCAGGGGCTTTCTAAAAACCGTGGAGTCACCCTTGTTGAAACGAAATTGAAGGATGGAACTGAGGTCGTAGTAAAACTTTAAGATTACATTTTTAGTATTTGACTTTTTGACCATCTTTTAGCACTTGAGCTCATAGTCGTTCCAACTTGAAAAGTCTAATTTCCTGTAAGAAGTGGAGAAATTAGACTTTTTATTTAAAAATAGACCTTCAACTAAATAACGCATAAAAATCAAAGGAACTTTAGGCAAAGTTCCTTTTTTCAATTTTATTTATTAGATTGGTTCATTCTATATTTTCAAGTAACTCTTTATAATATTGTCGTAAACTTTCTTTTAAAATAATGGGCTCAATGATTTTGACTGTTTTGCCTAATTTGGCAAGATATTTAATGATAAAACCTAGTTCGTTTTGCTCATATGTACCAATTATATATGTTTTTTCAAACTCATTGATTAGTTTCATAGATGGGTAGTGTTCCTTTTGAAATAATTCGATTCCCTCTTCATTAATCAACCATTTAAATTTAACAGCGTTTTCTGATGGTTTCCAAAGCGAATGTGAATTTAACTTCGTAATTTCCTTTAATTCCTCTAACGGCTGAATTTTAGTTATTTCAGCTGATGAAATGCGATCGCAACGGAAAACACGGTACGCCATTTTATCCATATCATAAGCTTGACAATACCAATATTCCTTCAAAACGTATATAGCAATCGGGTGAATAGTTCGAGATATATTTTTATATACAATTTTAAGTACAATATTTTGAACAGCTGCCATTAATAATATTTCTAAATGTTTACATTCTTCGATTTGTACGGCATTTTGAAAAGATACTCGATTTTGCATCCGCTCTATTTCCTGCTTTTGATTTTCCGACAGTTCATTGATGAATTTTTCATGTATTGTTCGGTAGGATACTTGAAATGGCAAATTCGAATAGCTTCCAAGTGCCTGCATAGCAAAGTAAAGCGCAAGAATTTCTTGAGTATTAAAAGAAATAGGTGGGAGCTTCATCTGATTCAGTATACGATAACCTCCGTAACGACCGTATTCTGCATAAAGCGGTACACCAATTTCCTCTATAGAAGCTACATCTCTTAAGGCTGTCCTTTTTGAAATCTGAAATTCCTGCATTAAATCCTGAAGTGTAAAATGCTGTTTTTGATTAATAAAGCGAAGAATTTGATTTATTCTTTCTGATTTTTTCATAAAAACCCCTCTTAATGGTGCCTAAAATTGTCACCTTTAGACAGTATACTTGTAAGTGTAATGAATATTGTTTAAGAAAACAATATGAACTTATTTATAAATTGGAATATTTCCAATGATCTAAATAAGAAAGAATTTACAATAACTAAAGGAGCTATTATTATGACTGTACAATTAAACTCATTTTTAATGATGAATGGCAATGCAAAGGAAGCAATTGAATTTTACAAAGAAGCTCTTGATGCAAAACTTTTATTTAGTCAAACTTTTGGAGATGCACCAGAAGACTCTAACTCCCCACTTCCAGAAAACTTAAAGGATTTAGTCGCACACGCAATCTTAAAAATTGGTGAAACGAATATTATGATTGCAGATCTATTTCCCACTATGATTTATCGAAATGGGAACAACGTGAATATTTGTATCACTACTAATGAAATAGAGAAAACCAACACTTTTTACAATTCGTTGAAGGAAGATGGCCAAGTGGTTATGCCGTTGCAACCTGTCCATTTTAGTCCAGCTTATGGCATAGTAACTGACAAATACGGGGTAACTTTTCAAATTTTCACAGCTAAATCAGAAGATGCAGTAAAAAGAGGACATCAAAAAGAAATTTAAGTTATTAATACCTCAATCTTTTACCTATCATAACGTTAAGTTAGCGTTAAATTAGAAGGAACTTCATTCATTGCGAAGAAGTTCCTTTTTCATTGTAAACTACCTCATTCGCTAATCTTTCACCCTTTATTTTTGATGATTAAAAAATAATCTGATTTTCTCAAAACTAAAAATACCAAATCAATTTTTATTAAAGAATAACTAAAAATTCTATGAATAAAATGGTTTGACGGGATGATGGTGTAACATTGCTAGCAAGCATATAGATTGGTGCGCATCAGGAAATTAAGTAACTGTCGAATCTATATTGGAAAGGCGGGGTTGAATGAAAAAGAAAGCGCTTTTTTCCATTCCAATTAGTTTGCTACTAATCGCCATGATTGTCACTTCGTTTTTTTTAATTCACATGAAACCAAACACAAAAAATGTATCACAAGCACACAAATTAGCCGTTTATACAAAATCTTCAGTTGTACGAATTTTAGATTATGCAACTGTCAAATGGTCTTTCGATTTATCCGATCAGCGTGTGATTAATGTTCTTCAAAAAGATGATTACAAAACATCAGTATCCGATTTAGGCTCCGGTGTCATTATTAGTTCAAATGGATACATCATCACAAATTCTCATGTGCTAGAAAGTTCACATATTATGACAGATGATGATATTGGAACTAATGCTTTTGATATAATTGTGAATGAAGTAGCATCTGCAAACAATTGGGACTATGATCAGACTTACGATTATATGTATAAAAATACAACATATAAAGTAATCGAAAAAGGAACATCTGTCTATTTACCTGATGTAAATGAATCAATTAAAGCAGAAGTTAAAATGAATACATCGTTAACTAATGCAGCACAAGATGTGGCTGTATTAAAAATTGATGGAAAAGGCTTTCCAACCATCCCTCTAGGTGATTCTGATTCCCTTCAAAGTCAAGATCAAATTTGGGTGATTGGTTACCCAGCCGCAGCAGATTCTAACTTATTTTCAGATGATTCATTACTTGTCCCAACAATGAACGAAGGGCAGATTTCAGCCATTTCAAAAACAACCAAGCAAGGCACACCAGTAATACAAATCAATGCTGCTGCAACACACGGAAATAGTGGTGGACCGGTTATCGATCAGAATGGAAAAATCATCGGATTGCTCACATTTCGCGGTGACACCGTAAACGGTCAAGAAATACAAGGGTTTAATTTTGCTATCCCAGTGAATACAATTAAAAAATACATTGATTTATTAAATGTACCTCATTCAAGCAGTAACACTGATCGATTATTTAAAGAAGGAGCGGAGTTGTATTGGGGTGGTTATTATAAAGATGCTCTACTAAAATTCCGTACTGTCCAAGAAATCTATCCAAAGTACGCTGATATCAACCAATTCATCAGTGATTCTGCACAAAAATCTGATAGTAGCAAAATACTGTGGACTAATTATAAGGAGGCCTTTCTTCAATTTTATGTAATTTCAATTTTAATCATCATCTCTTTACTTATTTATACATTTACTTCTAATTCAAAACAAAATGTAAAAAATCGAACATTAACTGATCAAGATAAGGACGGTTGACTTTATTGAAAACACTGATATTCGTCATTTAAAAAAGGACTGTCTATATTTTGACAGTCCTTTCGCATTTTAATTTTTTTGTTTAATTAAATCTCTAATCTCAGTTAATTGATTCTCTATATTGGTTAGTCGACTTTGCATATCATCAATCTCTTGTTCTGCTTTATAATTTATAGCAAAATCGATAACAGATTCATGTTTATCTCTTACTGCTTGACGGTTTTGACTCATCATAATGACTGGTGCTTGAAATGCTGCAATAAATGATAGACATAAGTTCAGCAAGATAAAAGGCGCAGAGTCAAAATGAAATGATTTCGTAAACGATAAGCTATTCCAAATCATCCAGGCAGCAAGTGTACTACTAAACCATATAATAAATTTCCAACTGCCACCAAATTGCGCTATTTTATCTGCAATCCGATCAGACAATTTTGTTTTTTGTGTGTAATCACTATCTAAATGGTGCAGAATTTCTGACTCATAACGATCCACAAGTCGATCAATACGTGATAAGTTTTCTTGGTTTAAATCAATATCAAAACCTTGTATTTTTTTTGGTTTCTCAATTTGTTTTTTAAAATTAATTTGCTTCCAAATGTTTTGTACCATGCTTTAAAACCTCCTCTTTTTTAGAGGAAGCCACGTTTCAAAAGCTTATAAAAGGCGGACTACATTTTTATAAAGTAATCCTCCTCGGATATTCAATTGTATGACTTCCTCGGATGTCGGTAAATTATCCGACTCACCTATACTGGGACTACCCATAAAAATGTTCCACCTCACTTTTTTTAGTAAAAATACTCTTCTTATTATATGACGACTTATCCATTTGGACTATACTATTTTACCAAAAAATTGGTATATTCCTATATATATTTATTCCAAATTTTCGATATTCCTTAAATAAGTCGCAAACGTGATCATAATTTTATCCACTATCAAATACGATATCATACATTCACTAAATTTTTCATAAAAATGCTTGATTTTTCTATTACTTTTTAAATCTTCAACATTTCCAACTTTTTCTAAAAAAATCCTCAATCTACAAAATAACCGTATAGATTCGGCATTACTACTACTTAAACACATAAAAAAAATCCCACTATTCATTAGTCGGATTGTTACTAGCACTTTATTAAAGTTTTTTAGTTTAGTAGTTACAAAGTTTTTACCTATTCCTTCAATACACCATATGAGGGTTTATTAAGTTCCAAAAATTAAGGATGTAAAAGAAATCTTAAATTTGATCGTACGCCAAGTACTATAAATCCAATCCCTAACAAAAACCATAATGACCTCACTAACCAAACTGGCAAAAATCTTAAAAATCCACCAAGAACAAATGTTAGTATTAGACCGAAACAACCTAAAACCTCATTTCCATAAATCGTTATCTCTGCAGCATTACTTAAGTGTTCTTTATTATTTTCTTTTGTAAATATGCCCTGTGTGATTAGTAGTAAACCTGTAATACACAGTCCTACTAGAATTACCCAGTTAATCGACCACATAAATCCTCCTGATTGATAAAATTAACCCGCTTTTATTACTAAAAGTTTTAACGTTACTAAAATCTTTTGGATCATAAATTTTACATTTTCTTGAATGTAAGGTTTATTCGTACCTTCATGGTAATTGTATAACGTTTTACTAACATTCGCCCTGAAATATGTACGGTGTTGAGGATTTTAATAAACTCTCTACACCTCTAGGATGATAGGGCATTAAACTATTAGCGGTATTTATGTCTACCCATTTTACTTCTTCAATTTCGTTCTGATTTTTAATAGTAATTTCTCCTCCAATTATTTTCGCTGAGAATGTAAACATTATACCGTGATGCCCCTGCGTCTTAAAAAATGCTTCATTAATTGCATTTATGTTCACTGCTTCAACAACTAAACCGGTTTCTTCATTTGTCTCACGTATAACTGCCTGTTCTATGGTTTCTCCTTTTTCTACTGCCCTACCTGGTAGTGACCAAGTAGAATTTTGATTTTTAACCATTAATACCTTCTCTGCTGTTTCGTCATAAATAAAAGCATATACTACATCTACTCTCTTCATTAATAACACCTCTTGCTATTATTCTAAATAACTATTTAACATTTTATTTTCTTAAACTATGCTCTCTAAAAGTATAATTGGAACTAATGTTATCGAGTGTGAAACATGGTACATATATTTCCTACAATTAACTTTTCTTGATATTGGATAATTCGTTAGATACTTGTTATTTCCTTTTTGGAACAACTCTGCTATTTACTTCAATACAAAACAATATACAATACACCTATTGTCAAATGGTTAAATTAATGTTAGGATTGGTTCTATCAAAATAAATTTTAATGAGGTGAGGATAACAATGAAAACAAAAAATTATATGTCTTATCCTCATATTACTATTTAGTTATTTTTTTATGAAAAAATTAGATCAAGCTCTGAGGGTAGGATTCACTCTCAGGGCTTTTATATTTAGGCAAAGGATTGTTTAATCTTTCTTGCCGACCTATTTTATGACAGCCACTTACTGAGTGGCTGTTATTTTTTTGGAAAAAAATTACTCAAGACAACAATACTGGTAAGGATTTAATCGTTTGTCTTACAAATTAATTTGAAATCTTTTAGGGGGAATATGTATTGAAATTGAATTACTTAGATTGGAATTTTTGTCATGGAAAATTTCAAACAGTGCCTGTTTATGTTTAAGCAGGCTAATATATGGAGATTAGGGGTCAACTCGTTTTATCGTTACTTTGTTCCAAAGGATAAAGGGCCCCCCACCCAAAGGAAAGATTTCCGTTATTCTCTGTTTTCCAAATATGAAAGGATGATGCTTTATTAAAAGACTTGCTCAATATTTTCGCTCATTACAATCAGGACAGTCATCTTACAGTATGATTTATGAAGACCCAATCTATTGGAATAATGATGTTGCCTATTACATTGAAAAAACACATAAACTCACACCGGATAAGCCATGTATCACCATAAAAATACCGTTTGATCGTCTTGGCTTAGATGAAAAGATGGATCAAGTTGTTCTCTCAGATTTTGCTTTAAGAGAATGGGTTGATCATATTGAAACATTAAATGAATTAATTTATAACCGTTCACGAACCGATAAAGAAAATGGTGCGTTTTATTGTTTTCGTCCAACCAATGTGTTGTTGAAACGCAATGTATCCTTTGTCGAGCTCATCTCGGAAAAATGGTATTTATGCATAATGATTACAGTACAGCTTCCATTCAAGGATAATAATAAAGCTATGCGAATGCTATGCAAAATGCTTCCAAAAGAAGTGGAGAAGTTTATTACAAAGTTTGATCTCATAAAATTGAATACTGCCATGGATTTAGTAAAAAAACAAAATATGATTCGCGATTGGCTAAAAACCAATGGTTATTGTGCATTTATTGGGAATGGCAGCATTTTGCCAAGAAATAAAGAAAAAAATGGTCCACTAGAGGGTGCTTTGCCTTTTACATCCCCAGAAGATGTTGAAGTTGAAATTAAAGGTATGCGCGGAATGGGTATAAAACGTGGTGTCACAGTCATCACCGGTGGTGGCTATTCGGGTAAAAGTACAATGTTGGATGCACTAAATTCTGGGATTTACAACCATATTGTAGGAGACGGACGAGAATTTGTCGTTACAGATCAAAGTGCAATGGAAATTTCTGCAGAGGAAGGCCGTTCCATAAAAAATATCAATATTACACCATTCATAAAATGGATTCCAAATAGCTCGGCAGAACAGTTTTCTACTGACTATGCCTCTGGTTCTACATCTCAAGCTGCAAATATTATGGAAGCAATCAATTATGGATGTAAGCTTCTTCTTATTGATGAAGATCGAAGTGCGACCAACTTTATGATTCAAGACATCAAAATGCGTTCATTAATTAAGCATGAGCCGATTACACCTTTTACGGAACGTGTTAGGGAACTTTATGAGGCTGTTGGCGTATCTTCTATTCTTGTAATTGGTGGAAGCGGCGAATTTTTATCCGTAGCCGATCAAATTATTTTAATGGATAACTTTATGCCAAAAAACGTAACGCAAGAAGCAAAAAATTTATGTGAACATGACAAACCACATGAACGTATTCCCCTTACAAACTGGGAGATAGAAAGAAAAATAAACACCGATCACTTTTCGAGCTATCCACAAGGTAGCGGTACAGAAAAACTGATTGTTTCAACGATGGGATACATGATGATAGGCGATGAACAAATTGATATCAGAGGACTATACAATATCACATCACACGCCCAGCTTGCAGCTATTGCCTTTTTAATTCGAAAAATAGCCATAAATAAACAAGATCGCCACATCTTACTTCATGAAAAGATCAAAAAAGCTCTCGAAGACATGGAAAGAGATGGAGTGGATATTGTATTTTCTTCCTTTTTTCCTGGTTTCGAAAGATGGCTTGAATTACCTAGAATTAATGAAGTATTATCTGTCATAAACCGAATGAAACATTTGAATTTTATTCAGCCGGAGCCATCTGAACAACTCTAAGTATGTCTTAATTATTTGATTGTCTTATAGGAACTTAGAAAACTATCAAACTAAAAAAAGATTTATGATAAATAAAGAACCCGTTTTGATCAATTTTCATCAAAACGGGTTTTGATAATTTAACGTAAGATGTGGGTTTGTGATACCGATAGTGTTGTTGCATTATTCCCTAACTATCAATTACTTTCTCTAAATAAGTCTTAAAAATTTCTACATTCCAATTATTTCTTTTGGCAGACTCAACTGACTCTATGGCATATTCGATTGCTTTTTTATGATCAACATGGGCAGCTAGCGCCTGTGTATTTCGTAGATTTGTTTGTGATTTGTGCATAAACTGGAGGTTTTTGTTCATTTTGTTGGGTGTTTTGTGCATAAAGTACGGAGATTTTTTCATAAAGCAGTTCGTTTTGTGCATAAGGCGTCTGCTCTTTTTGGAGAAGACCCTTTCAAGTCTAATCCGTGCTCAAGCAATGAATGCACATCTATCAATTCATCATTCAGTTAAAAAAAATTCGATATTTTCTCTGCTAAATCATTAATTTCTGATTCAAAAAAGAGAATGATTTATAGAACCATTCTCTGTTATCTACTTATTAATTTGTTTGCTCTGCATACTTTTTGAAATTGTCTAGAATAGATTGCCATCCTTGTTTTTGAAACTCAGGTGGATTCGTTGTTTCAGGATCGAATGTTTCAATTACTTCTGTCTGGTTTTCTTTTTCTCTAAAGGTGATATTTACTTTTCTTCCATCACCTAGCGTATAGGCAATAAGTTCATGTCTTTTTACATCATCATAGATTCCTCCAAAATCGAAACCAAAACTGCCATCCTTTGCTTCCATTCTTGAACAGAATTCTCCGCCAACTCGTAAATCATTCTCAGCCTTTAGTGTGTGCCAGTCCTCTGAAGGAGTGTTCCATTTTTTGATATGTGTTGGTTCTGTCCAAAATTCCCAAACCTTTTCTACTGGTGCATTAATAGTTGTTTCAACTGTTACTTTTTTAGTTGTATCCATTTTATTACCTGCCTCTCTTTGATAAAAAATAATTTTAATAAAACTTCCAATTGTCAGGCCTATTGTATAAGCTTTCTGAAAGTCACAATTTCTTAATCCACTAACGAATTAAGTATAACCAATTAGTAACGGAAATAGTTTAAGTACTTAGTAATTCAACTATAACAATGCAATAGTTGAATAAAACTACTCATTAATACCTTTCTTTATGTAATTAATACCTATAAAAAAGAATATCAAACTAATAACCAATGGAATGAGTCCAATAGTAAATAACACCGAACCAAATGGACCTATACGCCAGTTATAATATGCACCATATGGTTTAGCTACATACAAAGAATAAACTGCTGCTGTAATAAGTGTCATTCCAAACAAAAGAATGCTTGATAAAATTCCGATCCCACCGATAAAAAGGTTCTTCATTTTTATTTCTCCCTGATATTATGTTTAATTTATTAAATTCGAGTCCTAGAAGAGGAATCCTTTTTATTAAACTATATTGTCAATTAGTACAAAAAAATAGATAGCCTTTGTAGACGATCATTGTATACCTAACCCAATGCATTTAGTTCCAAAAGTAGATTTTATGGATTTCGATTCTCCGTTGAAACATTTTTATTCCCAAGTTTGTGTTCGATAACCTTTAACAAAATTCCTATGTTAAGTCCAATTAAGATAACGCTCATAAATAATAAAGTTAAAATGGTTATATGTAATTTTTACGAGTCAATTAAATCACTTTTTCTGATTGATTTAAAGGTAGTTTAGAAAATTATACCTACACACTGGGGAATTGTAACTTAGACGAATTTCCCATTTTTCATTGAAATTTGATTATCCTTAAGCATTTAAACTGTCATTATGTTACATAAAAAGCCCTATAACAAAACGACAAAAAAGACAAATTCGAATTAACGAACTTGCCCTTTTATTAATTAATTTTTTCTCCAAGCTTAAGTTTCTAAACTACATAAACTTAACTTTGTTTTTATTATTTAACTTAAAAACTTTTTTTAGTCTAAGGATGATTATAAAATCGTATTTTTCAACGCATTGTACATATTTTCAACGTGCTCATCGACTTTGTCGCGTGACATACGTAGTCTTTCAACGGAAGAGCCATATCCAATTTCTTGTTTGCCATCTTCTAATCCTTTAAAAATTCCATCTGCGAATTCACTTAAAGGTTCGCCGTGAGTATGCAATCCCGCTCCGCCTAAATCTGTATTAACTGCTGGAGGAGCAATTTCAATTACTTCTACAGTTGAATCAGATAGTTGGTGTCTCAAGCCAATTGTAAATGAGTGGAGTGCAGCTTTTGTTGCCGAATAAATTGGAGCAATTGCCAAAGGAGTAAAAGCTAATCCTGATGTAACATTAATAATAGCCGCTTCTTGTTTTGTAGCAAAAAATGAAGCAAACAGCATGGAAAGGTGAATTGGAGCTTCGATGTTTGTTGTGATTTCATTATTGAAATATTTCCAATCGTTTTTCGCATCTGCTTTTAAGACATTAAAACGTTGTTGAATCCCTGCATTATTTACTAATACATTCACTTCTGGATAGTTATTTGTTACCCAATCAAACAATAAAGCGCGGTCTGATTCAGTGCCTAAATCACTTACATGAGTAATAAGCTCTGGGAATTTTTCTTTTGCATCTTTAAGAACATTTTCTCGTCGACCTATAATAATGACTTTATTTTCTAATTTTAAAAAGCGTTCTGCAATAGCCAATCCAATACCAGTACTTCCCCCTGTAATAAGGATTGTATTTCCTGTAAGTTTCATTTTATTTCCTCTTTTCCTGACGTTTTTAAAAGGACACTTATCCTTTTTCTTGTTCAGTACGTTTTAGATAACGATTAATTTTCAAATCAATACCCTCTAATGATTTTGTCATTAACGAGATTTCTTCTAATACTGCCTGCTTATGATTTTTCATCATTTCAAGTCGTAATTCCGTCGTTTGATCACCTTCCACTACCCAATCAATATATTGCTTTATACTACTTATAGACATGTGCGTATTCTTTAAACAAATCACTGTTTCAAGAAGTAACATTTGATTTTCTGAGAACAGCCGTCTACCTGCATGATCACGTTCAATTAGTGGGAGTAGACCCTTTTTTTCGTAATATCGTAATGTAGATTCTGTAATATTAAATTTTGCTGCCGCTTCACTAATTGAACAATATTTCATAACTGTCCCCCATAAAATGTTTCTTTCATCGTCGACATGATTATCATACGACTTAAACCATAGTTTAAGTCAACAAAAGAAATAAATGAATTATCGCTCATGAAATCATTTTTTTAGTATTAAGTAAATTTTTATGTATGTAATATGAAGCTTACCGATTAAAAAAGTAATGAAAAAAATGAACTAATAATTATTTACATGTATACATCATCCAAAATCCAATATCTTCAAATCCAATTCGTTTATAGATTGCACCTGCTTGAGGGTTATCATAAAACAAACACAATTCTTTCCCTTCTTGTAAAAGGGTACTACAAAGCTTGAGCATACACTTTGTTGCATACCCCTTTTTCTTATAGCTTTCTAGCGTTGCGACTCCTACAACCATTGCTGACAAAGTATTTTCCGCTGCAGTTGAAGCACTTGATACCATTTTTCCATCTTCCTTAATAAAAAATGAACGTGAAGTACCATCAGTCAATGTTCTACGTTTTCTTTCCACTGAAATAATCGAATCACTAAATTCAGGAACAGATGTCAATAATTTTACAAGTTCTTCTGCATCTTTTGGTGATGCTTGTTGTACATTTAAAAATTCTCCATGATTAGTTAAAATCAATCGTGTACATTTGGCGTAATATGTTTGTCTTTTTGTTTTAAGCTCTTTAGTTAAGTATGGCTCAATTTTTCCAGTAATCTCTTTAAGACCAGACATATACTTAAAGTCATGATCATTCGAAATAATCTCTGCAAATTCTTTTGCACTAAATGAATCCGCTGCAAATGGGATATAGTTTTCTTGGTATTTTAACAATATAGCTACTAATTCTCCATGAGAATTAAACTCTCCCCAAACCTTCTGAAATTCTTGGTCATATCCATAAGCTTCAATGTCACCAATAATAAATAGATTTTCAGCGCTTCTAGACTTTAATAAGTTAAAACAAACCTCATGATCACTCTGATTAAGTCTTCTTATCATTGTTTTTCTCCCCCCACATAGTAAAAACAAACAAAAAATATTTTCATCATTTTACAGTAAAACGAACATAATGAAAAGGGAAAAATTAGTATTTTCTAAACTTTTAAAAAATAAAATCTTGCATATCATCTGAATGATTACTAGCCTATTAATTATTTTCCTTCACTACTTCTGGATAATATTGAAAAATAAGATCTTCTTTCGATAAATCCGTTGGCACTCTTATAAAGCGCGAATACAACTCAGTTCCCGTTTGAAGTTTTTTATCAAATAGTTCAAAGCAGTCTAGGATTTCAATGAATTTCCATTCTACTGTTTCACCAAATTGATTCAAGTATTCAGTTTCATTTTTTAAAGCTTCTTTTTCACCATTTAAATAGGCTTGTTCCACTGCAGGAGCTTTTATTAGAAGGATGGTTTCCTCAAATGTATTAAGATTATCGATTTCATAATTTATTTTTTCTGATGTAGGATTTCCAGATATTTTACATTCATATAATACTTTTACTGCAAACCATTCCCATTGTTGTGTCATTTTTTTTCGTAATCTTTTATTCATTTTCTCTCTCCTAATTAATTACGATTTATCTATTGTATTATCTTGTTTTATTCAAAAAAAAGACAACATATAGCTGCCTTTATAATCTATTAAAATTAAAATTTCACATTATATTCATCGATGAGAAGGCCACGATCCTTGCATTTTTCTAAGTTGAATAATTTGACCTGTATGATAGGCTTCATGAAGAAGTATATCCATTAGCTTCGTTTCGAAGGAATCTCTATTTAGTTCTTCTTCCGTAATATTATTTAATCGTTGTCTTAAACTTAATTGGGCATTTTCCAAACGTTCAAATACTTTTTCCCATTCGTTTTTATGATTAGACTGTTCAGTAAAGTTAAAGGTTTCATCACCATCTAGTTTTTTTGTCCATTCTCTACCTTCTAAGTTTGCTACTAACCTCTCTTTATAATAAAGCAGATGATTAACGTTTTCCCAGATTGATTTCGTTGCCTCTCCAGTAGGTTTCCAGTTAGCTTGTTCAGCACTAATTCCTTCGATTGAATCTTTTAATGGCGCAAACCAGCTTTCCTGATCATACGTTTTGTCTAAAACATTTAAAATTAAATCTTTTCGATTCAAAATCTACTCCTCCTTAAACTCGATTAATTTAAGAAAATTACTTCTGTAGAGTCGCGGTAACCACTGTTAATTTATTCAACATAGAGTAGCCTTTTCCTTTTATTATATCGAACTTATAAAGACATTTGTATTTTGTATCAACTCTTTCTTTAAATATAAAAAAGAGCCAAAACGATGACTCTTTTCATAACTATTCAAAACATTAGTTTTTATATAGATCTATAAATTGAAGAATGAATAAAACTAAAAAAATAGCAGACACCAACCCAATTTTTTGAATCTTGGTTCTTTTTCGAAACCATTTCCATCTATTATTCTCTTCGTTAACATTTCCAAATTGAAAATACATCAAATAATCAATTGTACTCATTATTAAAGCTCCTAAAATAATCCATAAAATATGTGACATTTAATTTCTCCCTTAGTATAAATAGTTTCTAACTTTTAATTAATTATACTTCAACGATTATTAGTTGTAATTTGGGGGAATTTCATGGTTTTTCAAATAAAACTCTTCTACAAACGTAAAAAAGACGATAAATTATCACTTTATCGTCAGAACAAGATCATTTAATAGTTGAAGAATAAACCTCATATCCTCTTCCAATATCCTTTACACTATGAGAATCTGAACCATACATAAATTGGATATTTAATGAATTTGCAATTTCAACTACGTGATTTGGTGGATAAGTTTCACCACAATATTCTTTAAATAGTCCCGCGGTATTATAGTCTAAAATATAATTTTTTTCTTTTACTAGCTTTAATACTTCAATTTGTTTATTTATTATTTTTTCGGTATCTTCACACTTTAAAAATTGCATAAACTTATTACATAAAGTCATATGTCCGATTCGTGTTGGTTTAAGTGGACCTAGATCATCTAAAATCGATTGTTTCACATTATCGTAGTAAGCAAGTTGAAACGCTTCTACACTACCATAGTAATTTACTAGGCCGCTCAGTGTATCTTCAGCTTTATAATCTATACATTGCCATCCATCTTTCCCTTCCAAATAATGAATAGATAATAGACCCGTATCACAATATTTACCGTATTCTTTTAAAAATTGTTTAAACCATACCGATTCGCTAGGTAAATAATCGTATTCAAAGCCGATTTTGATTCGAATTCGATCTTTGTATTGATCTCTTACTTTAGTCATTTCTTTTATATAATCGTCTACATCATTTTCAGACATTGAAAGTGATGCAACTGCTTCATCTGGCTTTAAAACATTTTGAAATGATGACGGTATTGGAGTATGCTCAGTGATATGGTATTCATCGAAACCAAGTTCAATAGCTTTCTCAATCATTAATTGTACATCGTCTCCACTTCCGTGTGGACAATATTGTGTATGAGTGTGTCCATCAATCTTCAAGATTTTACTTTCTCCTTTCTGTTGATTAAACTATTGTTTATTTCTTCAAGTTTTATTCCCTTTTCTACCATTAAGACCATTGTGTGATAGACAAGATCACTAATTTCATAAATTAATTCCTCTGTTCCTTCATTTTTAGCTCCGATGATCACTTCACTTGTTTCTTCACCTATTTTTTTCAATATCTTATCAATTCCTTGATTAAATAAATATGTAGTATAAGATCCTTCAATTGGATTCTTTTTTCGATCAAGAATTGTTTCATAAAGATTTGGTAAATAGGATGGAACTTCGTTTTGAGTATCATTTTCTTTATTTAACACTAATTTTTCTGAAAAACAACTATAGCTTCCTGTATGACATGCAACACCTACTTGCTCAACTTGCAGTAAAATTGAATCTTGGTCGCAGTCATACGATACTGATTTTACATATTGTAAATTCCCTGATGTTTCACCTTTTTTCCATATTTCTTGGCGACTCCTACTATAAAAGGTTGCAAATCCTGTTTCAATTGTGAGATTAATTGATTCATAATTCATATACGCTAGCATTAATACTTCATTTGTATCTACATCTTGAACGATTGCTGGTACTAAACCTTGTTCATTAAATCGAATCTTTTCTAAATCAAACATGTTTGCTCCTCCTATAGTCGAACTGGAATATTTTTTTCATTTAAATAGTTTTTTAGGTCTTTAATCTCGATTTCGCCAAAATGGAATACTGAGGCAGCTAATACACCATCCACATTTGCGTATTCAATCGCGTCGTAAAAATGTTCTAATTTACCAGCTCCTCCAGATGCAATGACAGGAACATTCACTGCATTCGTAACTTTTTGGAGTAATCCAATATCAAATCCTCTTTTCATACCATCTTCGTTAATACTATTTAGAACAATTTCACCCGCTCCGAGTTCTACACCCGTCTTAGCCCATTCAATTGCGTCCCACTCTGTTTCTTTGCGCCCACCATTTATAAACACTTTATATTGACCATCACTATTTAACTTTGCATCAATTGAAAGGACAACACACTGTGATCCAAAGCGAGCAGATGCTTCATTGATTAAATTCGGATTTAAGATTGCAGCAGAATTAACGGATACTTTATCTGCACCATTTCTTAAAAGTTTAGTAAAATCATCTATTGAGCGTACCCCCCCACCAACGCTGAAAGGAATACGTAATTCTTTTGCTACCTCTGAAACAAATTGCAATGATATATCTCTTTCTTCATTTGAAGCTGTAATATCATAAAATACTAATTCATCAGCACCATTATCACTATAATATTTTCCAAGTTTAGTAGGTGAATCAACATCTTGAATGCTTGAAAATTGTTTTCCTTTTACGACACGTCCATTTCGAACATCTAAGCACGGTATAATTCTTCTTGCAAGCATTTAAGTGCCTCCTCTACAGTAAATTTTCCTTCATACAATGCTTTACCAGAGATCGCACCATAAATATTTAATTGACTGAGTGTTTCAAGATCATTTAACGTACTTACTCCACCTGAAGCAATAATATTTAAATTCGTTTCTTCAGCTAATCTTTTATATGCTTCAATATTTGGTCCACTTAGCATGCCATCCTTTGATATATCAGTGTATACGACTGTTTTCACACCTAGTAGTTCTAACTGCTTACAAAATTCAAAGCTGTCTTGATTAGTTGACTCCTCCCAACCATTTATAGCAACATAACTGTTTTTTGCGTCTACGCCTACAATGATTCGATTTCCGTATGTAGAGATAGCTTGTTCTAATAGCTGTCTATCTTTAATCGCAGCTGTTCCTAAAATTACACGTTCAACTCCTAGTTCTAACCAGAACGAAATTGATTCAAGCGATCTGATTCCTCCACCAATCTGAATTTTCAACTTCGTATTTTGAACAATTCCTTTAATAATTGAAGCATTTTTTCGTTCACCAGTTCTTGCACCATCTAAATCAACTATATGTAATACTTTTGCGCCAGATTTATCAAAATCTAACGCAACCTCTAGTGGTGAATTTTGATAGATTACTTTCTTATTAAAATCTCCTTGCTCGAGGCGAACACAATTACCATCCTTTAAATCAATTGCTGGATATAGAATCATATAAACACAACTCCTTAAATGCTTTTAATAGATTAAGACCTGTTTCTGCGCTTTTTTCAGGATGAAATTGCATACCGTAAATATTACCGGATTTAATGACTGCTGGGATTTTGACCCCATATTCAGAGTAAGCTAGCAGTTCATTATTTGAAGAACTAACATAAAATGAGTGTACAAAATAGACATACTCACCTTCATTTACATACTTAACTAATGATTCCTCTTTCGTAAAATTTAATTTATTCCATCCCATATGTGGAACTTTTACAATATCCGGTATCTGTTTGACCTGACCTTGAATTAAGCCAAGACCATTCGTTCCTAAGTTTTCTTCACTAAATTCATATAGTAATTGCATTCCTAAGCAAATCCCTAAAATCGGCGTGCCACTTTTTGCTTTAGACTTTATAATCTCTATTAGACTAAGACTTTCTAATTCATTCATCGCCGCTTCATATGCGCCAACGCCTGGTAGAATAATAGATGAAGCTTGCTTTATCACTTCAATTTCATTACTGATCAATACTGGAAAACCAATTTCTTCACACGCTCTTTTTAAAGAGTCCAAATTACCTACACCATAATCAATAATAATATTCACTTATAACATTCCTTTCGTGGAAGGTAACTTAGACGAGGTCACTTCTACCGCTTGTTTAACTGCTCTACCGAACGCTTTAAATAAAGCTTCAATTTTGTGATGATCATTTTCCCCGTATAAAACTTCCATATGGCAATTCATTTTAGCTTCAGAGCTAAGTGCCTTAAAAAATTCTTTGAAGTTTTGTGTATCAATCATTCCAATTCGCTCTCTTACTGTTCGATCATTATAAACAAGATATGGTCTATTACTAAAATCAACTACTACTCTTGCTAATGTCTCATCCATTGGAATATAGCAAGAGCCGTAACGATTAATGCCAATTTTTTCTCCTAATGCATCTACCAATGCTTTACCTAATGCAATTCCAACATCTTCTGTCGTGTGATGGTCATCAACTTCCAGATCACCTTCACAAAATACTTCTAAATCGATCCCACTATGGAATGAAAATAAAGTTAACATATGGTCTAAAAATCCAATTCCAGTCTGAATATTACTTTCCCCATCACCATCTAAATTTAATGATAAACTAATTTTTGTTTCTTTTGTTTGTCTTGAAATTACTGCAGTTCTCACTCTGAATCCTCCTCAAATCGAATACTTATTGCTTTTCCATGTCCAAATAGTCCTTCTTCTTCTGCAATAACTTCAATGTGCTTTCTTGCTTCCTTTAAAGCTTTCTTATTGTAATAAACAACCGACGTTTTCTTTTGAAAATCATTCACATTTAAAGGTGATGTAAATCTTGCAGTTCCACTTGTTGGTAAAGTATGATTCGTACCAGCAAAATAATCGCCAACTGGCTCAGGCGTGTAGTCACCTAAAAAAATAGCACCAGCGTTTTTAATTTGATGAACGATTGATTCCGGGTTTTTGATCATGATTTCAAGATGTTCAGGCGCTAGCTTATTAACCAGCTCAATTCCTTCTTCAATTGTTTTAACAACTAGTATTGCTCCATACTGTTCGAATGAACTTTTAATAATTTCTTTTCTTGGTTGTTCTTCTAATAAATTTGGTATTTGTTGCTGAATTTTTAGAGCAAACTCTTCTGAATTTGTAATAACAATACTAGATGCCATTTCATCATGCTCTGCTTGCGCCATTAAATCGGCAGCAATAAATCTTGGATTAGCTGTTTCATCTGCTAATATAACAACTTCTGTTGGACCTGCAACCATATCAATTCCAACTATTCCTGAAACACTTTTCTTAGCAAGTGCAACATAAAGATTTCCTGGACCAACTATTTTGTCTACCTTTTCAATTGTTTCCGTTCCATATGCTAGTGCACCAATTGCTTGTGCTCCACCAACTTTATAGACTTTTGAAACGCCAGCTAATTTCGCAGCTACTAGAATTGAGGGCTTGATTTTCCCTTCTTTATTCGGAGGTGTTACAATGACAATCTCTTTTACCCCTGCTATTTTTGCGGGAATTACATTCATTAAAACAGTAGATGGATATGCCGCTTTACCTGCTGGTATATACACACCAACTCTTTCAATTGGATGAATTAATTGTTGTACATAAGAATTTTTATCGTTTATTTTATAGCCATCTTGAAGTTGTTTTTCATGGTATCTTTCTATGTTCTTCTTAGCTTCAGCTAATGCAGTAACTAGTTTTTCATCAGTTTGTTCTAACGCTTCATTAAATTCTACTTCACTTACTTCAAAGTCTTTTAGTTTGACTTCGTCGTAAATTAAAGAATATTGACGTACAGCTTCATCACCATTTTCTTTCACATTTAATAAAATTTTTTCTACGCTTTTTGTGATCTCAACAGTAGGTAAATTAGTTCGGTTTATAATACTTTCAAGTTTATCGCTTTTTTGATTAATCGATAATATTTCCAGCATATACAATCTTTCCCTTCTTAATTTTTTCGAGAAACTCGGTAATTCGTAAGTGGTTAAATCTGTAACTTACACGATTTGAAATGACTCTAGCACTAATCGGAATCATTTCTTCTAAGATCACTAATCCATTCGCTTTTAAAGTACTCCCTGTTTCAACTAAATCAACTATGATATCTGACATTCCTACAATGGGTGCTAATTCAACTGACCCATTTAAGTAAATTAATTCTATATTTTGCCTCAACTGAAAATATTTTGAAGTAATATTTGGATACTTTGTTGCGATCCTTAAAGTTTCTTCACCTCGATCGAGTAGTGTTCCTGGAAAACCAGCTGCTGCAAAGACGCATTTTCCAAGTTCTAAATCCATTAGTTCATATACATCCTTCTCTTGTTCTAGCAAAATATCCTTTCCAACAAAACCAAGATCACAAACTCCTCGTTCAACATAAGTAGCAACATCTACTGGTTTAACTACCAAATATTTAATTTTATGTAATTCGTCTACAAATATTAGCTTTCTAGTTTTAGAATCAATTACTTTTTGAAACCCTGCTTGATTTAATATATTAATAACCTCATCTTCAAGTCTTCCTTTTGCAACTGCAACAGTTAGCCAACTCATTGTTCATCCCTCATTTGACATGTTATCCAAGCATTTGTATCAATCGAAAAGCCGATTGCATCAATATTGTTTTCCGAATCTTCAGACACCAGAAGATAGCGCCCACCACTTAAAACCTCTTTATTTAACTGATCATAATAACCTTTAAAGACGATGCCGTCATAATAATCAAATTCATTTACGATTGATAAATCAATCAGTATATTTGGGCTAATTTCTTGAAACTTGATTAACTTTTCAACAGCAATTTCCATTTCTTCGTTTAAGATTAAGCTTCTCAGTACTGAATGAAGTTTTTCTCCCTTACCTTGCAAACTAAATAATTGTTTAAAAACATTTCTAGCTTGAGGAGGAAGATGGATTGACTGAATAAATCGTTCTAACTCATCTATGTTTTTTAAATAAATTAGCTTTTTCAATTTTGTTTTTTGAGATTTTGTAAAGTTACATTCTTTAAATAATCCTTCTATAAAACCTGTATGGCCAATTTCTAAAATAAATGGAACATTACTTAGTAAATCAATTGCCATAATAACTACTTCAATTTCTGACGCTTCTGTAATTTGACCTAAATTTTCAATACCGAACTGCTTAATTTCATCAATTTCTACACCATTATTTCGATAAATTGTTGATTGATAAAATACTTTGCACTTCTCATCTTTTTGTGCAATCGGATAAATTTCTTTCATCAATGTACTTGTTATATCAGGCCTTAACAATAAAATTTGTTGCAGGCGTGTTAAAACGACGACTAAGTCTTCTTTTGCTAATCTTGGGTTTCGACTAGAAAATGAATCATACTCTTCAAATAGCTGTGGATGAAACGGGATATATCCCCGCTCTAGTGCATAATCTTCCATTTTTCTTTTATATCGATAATTAATTAAGGACTGCTTTAATTTCTGATCCAATCGAAATAACTCCCTTCTAGAAAAATAAAAAGGCCATACAGGTTAATGCCTGTATGGCCTTCTGGCACGACACAAGCACCTTCTTCGATACACGAATAGGGCTTGCATCTATGGTCAATTTTTGTCCATAGATTCAAACCCTGGGTGGATGATGATGTTGTAGCCCATTATTCGTGCGTGCAAAAAACATGTTCATGTCTCCTTTTTAAGTTTTATTTTTATTCATCTTAATGAATTTGGTATAAGTTGTCAATCCCTTTTGAATAATAAAAATTTTGGAAGGGTTTACATTACGAAATTTTAATTTTTAAATCTATTATACTAAAATGTATTTTCCCATACATTTTTCCTTATAATGAATGATCTTTTGATTATATCATTGAACTTTAAAATAAATTCGATTATTATCTAATTAGATAAATGTTTAATTAGCTTATTTTATATAGTGTCCACTTGACTCTATTATTTTTTTTACCTACCAAATTAGATATATATCAAATTAGATGAAAATATAAGTAAACATAACAAAGGGGATATATAAAAATGAAGACTTCATTTATTAAACAAGAAGAACAATATTTTAAATTATTTCTAGCCGGAATTGTGAATGGGATTGGTGACCGTTTTAGTTCTGTTGCTGTGCTAGCAATGCTTTTACATATATCAGGTTCAGGCCTTGCTGTAGGTATGACATTAGCAATTCGTTTGATACCTTTTTTATTGTTTGGACCAATAGGTGGAAGACTCGCTGATCAATTTTCTAGGAAAACAATTTTAATAACTACTGACCTGATAAGAATCTTATTTGCCCTCTCCTTCTTATTAGTTCACGATAAAAATGATATTTGGATTGTTTATTTTAGTTCATTTGTACTTGCAGCTGGAGAAGCAATCTATGCACCGAATAGAAAATCTGCTATTCCTCAACTAGTTAACAATGAAAATCTTGTAAAAGTGAATAGCTTAGAGCAAGTAATGATTGGAATTGTCTTAGTAATTGGTGCACTTTCAGGAGGAATAGTCTCTTCTATTTTTGGTCCGAGCGTGACATTTTGGATTAATGCCGCCTCATTTTTAGGGGCTGCTATTATCAATTTTACAACTAAATTTCCTGATCAAAATGTGAATAAAAAATTGGAGTTTCATAAAAAAGAAAACGTCCTCTCCGCTTTTAAAAAGATTATTTTCATTTCTATGCCGCTTCAAATACTAATTCTATGTGAGATTTTAATTGCATCTATTAATGGAATTGATAATGTATTAATTAGCGTTTATGCAATTTCAGAGTATCGACTAGGAGATTTTGGAGTTGGTCTCTTTTATAGTGCTTTAGGGATTGGGCTAATATTAAGTTTTTCGGTTGCAAACCGTCTACGAAATCATTTACTTATTTCAGGTTTCGCGTGTCTATTGCTTGAAGGAATTTTTCAACTGTTATTAAGTCGAACACATTTTGTGGTTTTTGCACTTCTCATGTTTTGCGGAGCTGCATTTATGTCAGGTATTTGTAATGTTTGTTTTGATACGCTTCTCATGAATGAAATAGAACTCCAACACCAGGGTACAATATTTGGTCTATTAGCAACCATCACAAGCTCTGTTTTAGGTATCTCTATGTTCATTTCTGGCTTAGCCCTCCAATATTTTTCCCCTCGATCGTTAGGATTGATTGGTGGAATCGCGTATATACTTATTGCTATTTCCCTTATAAGTACAATTACAGTGAAAGGATATCGGAAAAAGGGTACTATTTAATTTATTTCATTGTTCACTATTTTTATTAAAATTGACTAAAAAAACGGTCATTTAGAATAAACAAACCACCCATTTAAACGGGTGGTTTGCACTTTTGAAAGCAGTGGCTATATTACCTCATCCTTATACTTTTCTAATGATTTCTTTTTAAGATCATCCCAAACAGGAGTTGAAATATTCGCTTCTTTTTGTAACTCATCAAATGTTCTATATACGGCTTCAATCTCACTAAAAGATCCCTCAATTAATTTATTCACTGGAAGTTTATGAAAAATTTTCATGCCGTAGTATCCAATCTTTCGATAATTTCGCACGATTTTCAATTGGAATACTGGGTCAATTTTGTAGCCTAATTTTTCTAAAATCATAAAACCCTCATCCATTGCAGAAATCATCTGCGTTAGTGCTTCCTTATTCTTAGAGATTTTTTTAAAGTCAAAGTTATTCAAGTAGTGAATTGAGTTCATCGCAACAATTGCAATGGCATGACTTTTAAGCCAGCCATCAATGTGATCATTATAAATAAGTTTATACTTTGATTGCTTAAAAGCATTTTCCAAAGTAGATTTAAATGATATGTCACCATCAAGGCTTCCAATAACCATTTGTCCTCCTCCGCGAACCGAAATAATGCGACCACTTTCTTCCCTTTTCCCTCCACTCAGTTGGAACCCAAACGCAATATTCTTTTTAATTTCGCTATTTTCCACTAAGAAGTTTTGCATATTAGCTGAATCAGCATTATTTCCGACAATTACAATATTATTACTATTATTTTGTGCTAGTATCGGTAAAACTGAAGTGAATTGATTGTATTTCATAACAACAAATATAAGGTCATAATAATCTTCTTGTTCAAGTCTATTAATAACATTAACTTGGTCAACAGTATTTTTTCGTTGGAAATGATGACGAATAACAATTCCATCTTTTTTCAGTTGCTCATACCTTCTACCTCTAGCTAATACAGTAACATCATTCCCTGCGCGTACTAATGCGTGTGCAAGATAGCTTCCCAATACGCCAGCGCCATATATTAGTATTTTCATCTTCATACTCCTATTCTATCGAATCTATCGTTAATATTTTTTGAATTGTTAATGGACAATCGTTCGTTATTCAACATATGTCTATTATCTAAAATTTTAACAACTGTCTATAGCCGTATCAATGGATAATAAATTCGCTTTTGTTTAATAATGAACAAATTAAAATGATTTGTTTAACAAATGTTTAATAAAAAGCATTTGTTTCTTTTTAGACGTTTGTTCATTATAATTAATCGACTAAACCAATTCCTAAATGAAGCGATATTTGAGGGAGAATTTTTATGGATAAAAGAATTAGAAAATCTAAAAAAGCGATAGAAGATGCACTAATTAGTTTAATGGCAGAGGAGGATTTTGAGAGTATTACAATAAACTCTATTGCTGAAAAAGCAGACGTTAATAGAGGGACCATTTATTTACATTACAAAGATAAATACGATTTATTAGAGCAATGTATTGAGAGAGAAATAAATGAATTATTAATTTCTTGTTTACCAGAAGGTTCCGGCGTTTATCCATCTAAAAACCCTTTACTAAGGACATTTAAATACTTAGAGAAAAATTCTTTCTTTTACCACACATTGTTAACAAATAATGGCGTTCCGACTTTTAGAAATAAGTTATTAAACGTGATGAAAGATGGAATGAGAGAACAATTAAATTTAAATGAATTAAATCAAAATATGAATAAAGAATTTTTAATTCAGTTTTGGTCATCTGCAGCAATTGGCGTCATAGAGTGGTGGATCATTCAGTCAATGCCCTTTAGCGCAGAAGAAATCACTGAACAGTTATGGATTTTACTCGAGCGAAATCAAATTTTACCGACTATTGAATAATGCTACTGTTTACATACTGATGTCTTAATAAAATTCTTAGGCATCAGTATTTTTTTAAACGTTGGCTCTTTAAAATTTAAATGTTTATTTTCGAACAAAAAAAAGAATATCTAATTTGATATCCTTTAGGAAATCATAAACATCTAAAGCATGCGTTTAGATGTAGAATATACTAAAAATTTGTCCCTTAGCTTTATCTTAATTTATCATTTATTATTCCAATACAGGAACTCACTTAAATGAACGATGACCGTGTCGTTCAATAATTGCATAATACATGCTTTTTGTTATCTCAAAACCACAACATTGGCAAACTTCATGCATAGATTCAATCTTCTTCATTTTATTTCGACAATTCACACAAAAGAAAAAACCCTCTATACTATTTTCAGATGTTAAAATTTGGGACTTTACCTTTGTAGACTTATCTATTTTTTCATTAAAAGCTTCTTCAATATGCTTTGAAAAATAAGTGTCTCCATTTTTACAATATAAATTTCCGTTTTTAACAATCAAATCTTCTTTACAATAAGGGCAATACATTATTACCTCCTTGGGGGAATTTCTACTATTTCACCTAAAATATACTATTCTTATGTAATTAAACTCCATTTAGTTTCACAAGAAAATCAACAATCTGCTTTAACAGAGCTAATAAATAAGAAATTATATATTTCTATAATCATCAATCTTCAGATTCATAATCTTTCAGTTCAATCTCATTGGCAGCTTTAGTAATCATTTTCGTAATCATCTTAAACATTATGTTCATAACTATGGGAAACCGTAACATTAAATTACGTAACAATATTTTGAAGTTTGACTTTTCAATCATACCTCCAGCAGTTAAAAGTCCTATTTTTTGATTTTTCTCAACAAAATTTCTCATTTCATTTTCATAGGAGATAAAAGCATTAGTGTAATCACTATGAGCTGCTTTAAGTTCCCCTGCTAATACATAAGCCCCGACTAGAGCTAGGCTGGTGCCTTGACCCGAAAGAGGAGACGGACAATATGCCGCATCACCTACCAATGTAATTCGACCTTTTGACCAAGTTGGCATATGAATCTGACAAATTTCATCAAAATAAAATTCTGTAGATTCATTCAATTTTTCAAGTAATCTCGAAGTTTCCCAACCAGTAAGTTCTTCAAAAGCTTTATTAATTAGCTCCTTTTGTTCCTCCTGATTATTGCGGTCGAACTTAAGCGATTCAGATTTGAACAAAAACATAGCCTTTGCTTCAGCATGGTCGTTTGAGTTATATATACCAACAGTTTTACCTGGTACCGTAAATAACATCTGGCTATGGTCGAGATTAAGGTAATTCTCAAGGTTAAAAATCGAGATATAACAGCCAAGTGTACGTTTAAACTGATCTTCGATGCCAAATGTCAAGGTACGCACATTTGAATGAATCCCATCTGCTCCAATGATCAAATCGAATGTCCTTGACTGACTATAAGTAAATTGTGCTTCTACCCCTGTTTTTGTCTCATGTATCGATGTAATAGAATCGCCCCAAATATATTCAACTTTATCTTTAGTTATCTCGTACAAAATGCTACTTAGATCCTCTCTCATAATTTCGATGTCCGTCCCTTGTTGATTACCTAAACTCGCTTCGCTTAATTTACCTAGGATTTTGCCCTCATCGTTCACGAAATAAACACCTTTCATACGAGTATCAGCTGTACGAACTTGATCAAGAATACCCATCCGCTCTAGTACCGAAATCGCAGCACCACGGATATCAACACCATAACCACCTAATCGCAATGCTGGCGCACGTTCAATTAAAGTTACGTCAAAACCAAAACGGTGAAGCCAGTGAGCGAGTGCCGGTCCAGCAATACTCGCACCAGAAATTAAGACGCTTAACTTTTGCTTCATAATTTATTTTCTCTCCTATACTAATTTAAGTTAACAAACATAAAAGAAGTATATTCGAGGCTTTTTTACTTATGTGTCGTATTAAAATATAGTGTGTAACTTCGATTTATATAAGTACGCTCAAGACTCCACTCCAAAACAGTTGCAGCGGGAGATGGATAAGCACAAAAAAGATGCAATTAGAATTTGTATATGCAGCGGTTTATAAAAAATCTAATAGCACTCCGCTCCCTTCATGTTCAACAATCAGGCCAGGTTGTTGATAATCATTTTGAAAGAAAAATAGGTTAGTAATTGTTAAGGATAAACTGAAAGGTCAAGTATTGGGGACAACTCAAGTTTGTGGCATCGATAAAGTAAACCGTAATGCGGAAATAGGATGGACTTGGCTTTCACCAAACGTTTGGAGAACAAAAGTAAACACAGAATTTAAATTCTTATTACTTAAGTATTGTTTTGAAGAATTAAAAGTAAATCGTGTCCAGTTTTCAGTTAGTGGCGAATACATACGCTCTAAAAAAAGCTGTTGAACGAATAGGAGCAACAAAAGAGGGAACTTTTCGTAAACATAGAGTAAAAGCAGACGGAACCATTCAAGACAATATATTTTACAGTATTATTAATGATGAATGGAAGTCAGTAAAAGAAAGATTGATTTATTAGAGAAAGCATACTGTTAGCGTCACCTGTTCAAGTATTCTAAATAAATAATTAAGTAGTGCTTGTTCAAATATCAGGCGTTTTAACGGAATAAAAGGAGAGAATAGATTAGTCATGTATAATATGTGCTCTCCTTTATTTTTTAGTTCGTTGGATTAGATTTGGTAGTTTATTCCTTAATTCCCTGTATAATGAAATCACTTTAGGGAGAAGTTAAGTTACTTTGTTCACTTTGTTTTATCAATCAGCTCCATATATTGTGTATCCCCATATCCTATTGTTGGGAAAACCTCGAATAATCGTTTAAGTAATTCGGATGTAGGTAAATGTTTATTTTTTGAAATATATGTTATGACGGCATTATTTTCTGTCTGCATTTCTAAAAATAACTCTATTGCCTGGTACATTACTGGCATTAGTTTTGTAGTTGGCTTCAAATGATTGATCAATACTTCTTCATAAACAGAATAATAGCTACCTAAAGTAAGCTCCGTTTGGCTGACTTTAAATTCATCCTCTCTAAAGCTATTAAAAAATACTTTACCTTTATAATGAGATTGTTCAAGATACGCAAGGATCGTTAGCAGATTCATTTGACAAAACATATCTTCTCCAAACCATAAAACAATATAGTTATAGTTTTTCCTAAATAGATTATTTAAGGGCTTTATTACCATGTTGCTATAATTTTCAACAGATACATTATGTCCTGATGCTCTCGTTTGAATAAATACCTCATCGAAAATGAATTCCGTAGTTGCATTTACACACATGGCCTCATTGAAGGGAACATAATCAGAATTTCCCATAAGTTTTTTATTACTAAACTCATCGTACATTAATTGACCGTTTAAAATATTCAGTACATCTCGGTCAAATAATTCCATATTATTATTTTTTAATTGTTCAACCTCAGTTTCTCTAGATTTATTCATTCTGCTACCATCCTCACTCTGATGAATAGTGAGTTTTGCAAATGATTGAACTGGCATTTGATTGAGTTGAAATTCTCTAGGACTAACACCAAAAACTGTTTTAAAAGCTCTACTGTAGGCTTCTTGCGAGGAATAATTATATTCAAAAGCAATATCAATTATCTTCCTATTATTTGCTAAATCCTTCGTAGATAAATAGACTCTTCTAAAAAGAATGTACCGTCTAATACTTATACCTGTTACCTGATGAAACTTAAATGAACAATAATAAGGGGAATATCCCATATAATTAGCTAAGTCTTCTAATGAAAATTTATTTTTTATATTTTCCTCAATCCAATCAATCATCGGCTGTATGTATTCATTCATTTGCATCACTCCTAAATAAAATTATAGATTACCTCAATTTTATTCTTTTGATAATTGTTGTGCTATAACATACTACTGTCCACGAATAATTTCCATTTAGGCATAAATAAGACCTTCTCACATAGAAAAAGCCTTATTGCACAATAAAATCAACAAACACTTTAACTGAGCCTATGAAAGTACAAGGCAACAAAAAAACGACTAAAAAGCCGTTTTTAACAGACACTTAACCCTTGTAAATGATTATCATATAACATTACATAGTTAAGAGTTTATATTTAGTTAATTCCTATCAAGATAATAAACTAGTAAGATTTAACACGATCATGAATAAAGTCGAACTTCCTATTATTAGCGTACAATAAAAACTAGTTTTAGCTCTCTTTTTAGATTCTTGAACATTACTTTTTCGAAAAAAGACATAGTTTTTTATTTGCTGGAATGTTAATACCCCAAAAATAATAGGATTTGCCCATTCTTTGTATTCGGTAAACATTAAAGATAATCCTAGTATTAGAAGAATTATTGAAAAAACGATTTCATATTTAGTCGGTTTTCTCATCGTTTTACTCCTCAAATATGGTGATTTGCTGCATATCAAAATAGTATTTTTAGAGGAATTTCCACTGATCGTCTCTTACAATCTCTCCTTAAATGACATTATTATAGGAAGTTCAGGTGGACTAATATCAGATGGAAGATTATTAAAATCAAAAAAGCGTAAATCTTTTACTTCACTTTCTTGTTTTTCTAATACACCTTTGTATTCAGTACATATATAAGTCGTAATTACATTAAATACTTCATCTCCGTGAGGATATTTATAATAGAACTCTTTTCCAGAAAAGATGTTAAAAAACTCAAGGTTTAATGCTGTTAAACCAGTTTCTTCTTTCAATTCTCTTTTAGCAACTTCTTCTAAATTTTCTCCTAACTCTAACGAACCACCAGGTAATCCCCAGGTATGATTGTCTTTTCTTAATTGTAATAGCACTCTTTTTTTTGAATCTAGTAGTACAACATTTGCACCGGCCATTATGAGAGGACGACTTCCTACAATTTTTCTTAAGTCCATAATGTATCCCATTCATATTCTCCTTAAAAACGATGATGGTATATGATTCTATTAATTTAATTTGATCATTTTTGATTCTACTAAACTTACCAAAAGTTGAAACAAAAAATCGTCACCTTTTCAAATGACGATTTTTTAATGAATTAGATTGTAGAAGTATTTTTCGTTAATGTTGGCTTCAAATGTAATATTAGTCCTTCATTTTCAGCAGCTGTTCCGATTGTAATTCGAATTCCATTAGGGAAAGCACGGATAATATATCCTTTTGATTCAAGATCTTTGAAGATTTCTTGACTATTTTCAGTTGGTACGAATATAAAGTTAGCTTGAGATGGATAGTATTCTACGCCATAACTATTGAAAAATTCTTCATATTGTTCCATACCTTTTTTATTTTGTTCAACACAGTTTTTAATAAATACTTGGTCATCAAGTGCTGCTATTGCTGCAACTTGAGATAGCATTGAAGTGTTGAAAGGAAGTCTTGCGATATTTAATTCTTCAATTAATTTACTATTTGCGATACCATAACCGATTCTAAATGATGCTAGACCGTATGCTTTTGAGAATGTTCTTAATACAATAAGATTATCAAATTTATTTAGTAAAGAAATTGTATCAGGGAAATCTGATGCTGATACGTATTCAACGTAAGCTTCATCAACAACTACAAAAGTATTGCTTGGTACTTTTTCTAAAAATTCTGCTAGTTTACGACTACCAATATATGTACCTGTTGGGTTATTTGGATTACAAATCCAAACAATTTTAGTATTCGTATCTACTTCTGCAAGCATTGCATCTAAATCGTGTACACCATTCACTAAAGGAACAGCTCTAACTTCAGCTCCTTCAATAACTGCATGGTGAGCATATTGTGAAAATGTTTGAGAAGCTTGTACAATATTATGTTCATTCGTTAATAATGAGCGACTAATGATTTGAATCACTTCGTCAGCACCACTTCCGAATATTAATTGATTTGGTTGTATATTTAAGAAATTTGCTAATTTCTTACTGATTTCTTCTGTTGCACCATCTGGATAGATTGCAAACTTACTAACTACATTACGTAGCTCTTCAAAAACTTTAGGAGAACATCCGAATGGATTTTCATTTGATGCAAGTTTTACTACTTTGTCTAGACCATATTCTCTCATGACTACTTCACTTGGTTTTCCTGGTGTGTATGCTTGAAGTGTCAAAATTTGCGGTTTCACGTACATGCTAATTTCTCCCTTTATTCAAATTTTTGTATAATGTTGTCAGTTTATCATATATTTAAGCTATTAATCTAGTATTATGATTTAAGAATATTTCAAATTATCTATTTCCGATGAAGCTTAAACTTCACTCGAGACAGTAAACTTATAGCTTTCAATATTCAAATAAAAAGTAGAATCAAAAGACTCTACTTTTCAATCCAGCTACCCATATAAGCCGGATCTTCATATTGGTGTGCTTCTTTTACAACATATAAAGGTCTAAAAGTATCAATCATAACCGCTAGTTCTAATGTTTCTTTTTTACCAATACTACCTTCTACTTTACCTGGATGTGGTCCATGTGGAATACCTGATGGGTGTAAAGTAATTGATTCTTGTTCAATTCCTTTTCTACTCATAAAGTTACCTTCAACATAGTAAAGTACTTCATCACTGTTTACATTACTGTGAACATATGGTGCAGGAATTGCTTCTGGGTGATAATCATACATTCTAGGAACAAATGAGCAAACTACAAAATTATGTCCTTCGAATGTTTGATGTACTGGTGGCGGCTGATGAATTCTTCCCGTAATCGGTTCGAAATCTTCAATATTAAATGCCCATGGATATAAATACCCATCCCATCCCACTACATCAAAAGGATGATGTGTTAAAACATGTTTGTAAAGATTGCCTCTTGCTCTAGTTAGAACAGTAAACTCACCTTTTTCATCAAATGTTTCTAATGTTTCTGGCCCTCTAAAATCACGTTCACAAAATGGGCTATGCTCAAGCATTTGACCATATTCATTTCGATAACGCTTTGGAGTTGTTAATTGGCTATTTGACTCTACAATTAATAGCTTTGTATCATCATTAGGAACTACTTTGTAAATCGTCCCAATAGGGATCATGATATAGTCCCCTTTACGATATGTGATTGTTCCAAACATTGTTTGAACTTCACCAGAGCCGTAATGGACGAAAAACATTTCATCGCCTTCACCATTTCGATAAAAATGACGACTTTCTTCAGTTACATTAGCAACTGAGATTAATAAGTCAGCGTTTCCTAAAACATAAACTCTACCTTCTAATGCATCACCTGTACGTTCTAAATTACTAGTTCGAATATGGCGATGCTGTAATGAAGACTGTTCTTCAAATTCAATTTGAATTGATTTATAAAAAGATGTTTCACTAACTGAAGTTGGCATATGGTTATGATATAAAATGGATTGGGTGCCTGAAAATCCTTTTGTACCCATCACTTGTTCTCTATATAATGTTCCATCTTCTTTTCGAAATTGAATATGCCTTTTCTTTGGAATCTTACCTAAACTACGATAATACACAAGCTCTCCCTCACTTTCTAACAGTATTTCGTAAAGTTCCTAATCCTGTAATACTTAACTCAACCTCGTCTCCGTCTTCTAGCCAACGATGTTTCTCTTCACCAAGTTCTAGAATACATCCTGTTCCGACAGTTCCTGAGCCGATGACATCACCAGGGTATAGCTTTACATTTTTTGAAGCATGAGCAATTAATTCTGGGATTGAATAATAAATTGAAGAAAAATTACCACTAGAAATAACGTTTCCATTTACTGAAGCAGTCATCTTCAAATCATAGCTTTTATCCGTTCTATATTGTTCTAATTCATCTTTTGTTACAATCCAAGGTCCAATTGAAGTTGCAAAATCTTTACCTTTAGAAGGACCTAAACCTACCTTGACTTCATGTGCTTGAATATCTCTTGCACTCCAGTCATTTAATATTGTATAGCCAAGAATGTAATCATCAGCTTCTTCAACTGAGATATCTTTTCCTTCTTTGCCGATGATACAAGCAATTTCAAGTTCAAAATCCATCTTTTTGCAATTAGCTGGAATGCTAACAAGATCATCAGGTCCAACGACTGCACGGTGATTTGTAAAATAGAAAACTGGTACTTCATACCATTCAGGTATCATTTCTAATCCTCTTCTACCGCGAGCAGTTTTAACATGCTCTTCAAAGGCATAAAAATCTCGGATACTTTGCGGTCTTGGTAATGGTGCTCGCAATTGAACAGAAGAAAGTGGAATACCTTCTCCTGTTAATTCTGCAATTTCATTTTTATATAAATCGTAGTTTTCTAGTATCGATAATAAATCAACTGGTATTCTTCCATTACTAGCTTGATTTAAATCGATTACTTGATCTTCAACTAATAATCCTGCTCGCTCTTTACCATCATATTGGAAAGTAATAAATTTCATGCATTCACCTTTTTCTTTCAATTGCAAAAGTATCGGAAATAGCACGAGTGTATGAATGTCCAGCAAGGCGGCCTACTGGATTTAGCTTTTCGGAATTGATTTTGCCATTTTCATATAATTCATCATTTATATGAACATTAACAACTTTACCAATTACTAAACTTCCTGCGCCTTTATTCTCACCAAAATGTAATAGCTCATGAAGCTCACATTCTAGTCCTACTAAACTTTCTTTTACTCGAGGAACTTGTACAGTTGTCCCTTCAACTTTTGTAAGTCCAACTTGTTCAAATTCATCTACACCATATGGAAAATCTACAGCAGCATTATTAACCTGCTCACAAATTTCTTCGCTTACAATATTAATAATGAATTTTTTTGTTAGTTCAATATTTTTTAAAGTGTCTTTTTTCTCGCCGTCTGTACCTCTAATCATTGGTGCAAAGCACACTAACATCGGGTCAGCACAAATCGCTGTAAAGAAACTAAAAGGTGCAACATTCGCTACACCTTCTGAGTTTACAGTTGAAACAAATGCAATCGGACGAGGCAACACTGAACCAATTAACAGCTTATAAGCATCTTGCCATGGTAAAGTATCGGGTCTAATTTCCATTGTTACAACTCCTTATAGATTTCCTCGAAGTTCTTGCTCACGCTCGATTGACTCGAATAATGCTTTGAAGTTACCATCACCGAAACCTCTTGCACCTTTACGTTGAATGATTTCGATAAATAAAGTTGGACGGTCTACGATTGGACGAGTAAAGATTTGTAATAAATACCCTTCATCATCACGGTCAACTAAAATCTTTAATTCTCTTAATTTCGCGATATCTTCATCAATTGTTCCAACACGCTCTGCTAACATATCATAATACGTATCTGGTGTTTTTAAGAATTCTACACCTAACGCTTTAAGTTTAGTAACAGTATCAACAATATCCTCAGTTAATAAAGCAATATGTTGAACACCTGGTCCATTGTTAAAGTCTAAATACTCTTGAATTTGTGATTTCTTTTTACCTTCCGCAGGCTCATTAATTGGGAATTTAATTCTGCTACCATTTGTCATAACTTTTGACATTAATGCAGAATACTCAGTGCTAATATCATCATCATCAAAGTGGATCATTGACTGGAAGCCCATTACTTTTTCATAATAAGAAACCCACTCATCCATACTTTCAACATTTCCAACAACATGGTCAAGTGCCACTAAACCTGTTTCATTTACAGGAATTGTGAATGCACGATCTTTAAATCCTGGTAAGAAAGGACCATTGTAGTCGCCTTTTTCGATTAATGTGTGGATTGTATCGCCATATGTTCCGATTACAGCTTTTTTAACTGTACCGTGTTCATCACTAACTTCAGTTGGAGGTAAAATTTTAATCGCTCCACGGCTAACTGCACCTTGGTATGCTTTTTCAATATCATCTACTAATAAAGCGATATCTTTTACGCCATCGCCATGTTTTTTAATAAACTCAGCAATTTTAGTATCTTCTTTTAAAGATCCAGTAATTACTAAACGGATTGTTCCATTTTTTAATACGTAAGAAACTTTATCACGTACTTTTGTTTCTAAACCTGAGTAAGCTACTGGTGTAAATCCAAAAGTGTTTGCAAAGAAATACGCTGTTTGTTTCGCATTACCTACATATAATTCTAAATGATGTACATCTTGTACTGGAAAAACATCATAGCTAGTATTTGCTTGTTTTAATTCATCTTGTTTCATTTTAATTTCCCCCTATAAATTACGATATTTGTAAAGAAAAAAACTATGTAAGAGCGCTAAGTAAACGCTTACAAAACAAATAAACTACATAAAAAAAATTCTTAACAAGGATGACAATTCGCCAAGAAAATCATTTTAGAAATCTATGAGAAATACCTTAACGAACACACAATCTTTACTACTATATTAATGGATCGACTGTTTTATGAATCGATTTCACATTTATATAGTAGTCTATAATTAATTATTTCTACACATCTTTTTAAATTCCTTCATTAAATTTATAATTAAATAAATTTTTTGTTGTTTCTAAATTTTTTAACTATAACTTTAATTCAGTTTGTTTTTTATTAGATGATTTCCGCCCCACGCACATAAAAGATCCAAAATAGGTTTCATTGATTTTCCGTATTCATTTAACTCATATTCTACTTTAGGTGGAATTTGATCATAAGCAATACGATTAATCAGTCCATCCGCCTCTAATTCTCTTAATTGCTGCGTTAACATTTTCTGCGTTATTTTTGGCATTAATTTTCTTAATTCATTCGTTCTTTTCTTCCCAGTTTCTAAGTGACAAAGTATAATACATTTCCACTTACCACCTATTACTTCTATTGCTGCTTCAATCGGCATATTATATTCTTTCATACATCCTCCATAATTTCTAATTACTATTTAATTATAATTTAAGTTATTTTATTCAACTTTTTTAGTTCAAATGAAAACTCTAAAACCCACAAATTAAATAGATAATATTACTTTAGTCCTATCACTTATTTGGCAGTCAATACTAAATTGTTCATAAAATATAGCATATAAATATTTTATAGTTCAAATTTTTATTAGTTTTAAAGAATTTAAACCTAGTACGATTTGCTCGATTGACTTTTCATTTTATAGGCACTTTTTAGTACGTACTTTATTTTAAGTTTGTTATCATTCATAATAAAAATATTATTTTTGTATAAAAAGGAGTGTGTCAGTATGTTTATCATTCATGGAAGTTCAAGAGAAAATGGAAATACAGAGCAACTTACAAATCTAATGACAAAAAATATGAACAAGACGGAAGTACATTTACGTCATAAAAATATTATGGCAATTAACGACCAAAGACATGAGCCATCTGGATTCCAAACAATTGATGACGATTATGAGGAAATCATAAAAGAAATGCTAGAGCATGATACGATTATTTTTTCAACACCATTATATTGGTATGGTATGAGCGGATACATGAAAAACTTCATCGATCGTTGGTCTCAAAGTCTTCGTAATAAAGATCTACATTTCAGTGAAAAAATTAAAAATAAAAAAATGTATGTTGTCATTGTTGGTGGAGATCAGCCGAAAATAAAGGCGTTACCATTGATTTTACAATTTAAACATATCTTTGAATTTGTTGGAGCAACTTTTGAAGGATATATTATTGGCGAAGGAAATTCACCAGGAGCAATTTTAGAAGATGATTTAGCAATTCAACAAGCGGAATTATTAAATAGTACATTAAAAAATAAGTAATTAGCATTAGAAGGAGTAAGGCATTGATTCCATTTTTACAACATAACCCAACTAAATTATGGTTTGGGAAAAATCAAATTGAACAACTAGCAAATGAAGTACGAGATTATAATCGTATACTTGTCGTTTATGGTGGCGGAAGTATTAAAAGTAATGGTGTATACGATGATGTAATAAACCAACTAAGTAATAAAACAATTTTTGAACTTTCTGGTGTTGAACCTAATCCGAGACTTACAACAGTCGAAAAAGGTATTCAAATTTGTCGAGATGAAAAAATTGATTTTATTTTAGCTATGGGTGGCGGAAGTGTTATTGATTGTGTTAAAGCGATTGCAATTGGCGTTCCATATGAAGGGAATGTTTGGGATATCATTACAAGAAAGTCCCAACCAACTAGTGCAACTCCTTTTGGGACTGTTTTAACATTAGCTGCAACTGGTTCGGAAATGAACTGTACATCAGTAATTTCTAATATGGAAGTAAATGAAAAAAGAGGATGGAGTAACCCGTTAGTTTTTCCTAAATTTTCAATTTTAGATCCTACTTATACATTCTCTGTGCCTTTGGACCAAACAATCTATGGCATTGTTGATATTATGTCGCATGCATTAGAGCAATATTTCCACCGTGTCAGTAATACACCAATGATTGATCGTTTTATTGAAAGTTTATTAATCACAGTGATTGAAGCTGGCACTAACCTTGTAAATGATTTAGAAAACTATGATTTACGTGAAACGATTATGTATGCTGGTACAACAGCCTTCAATGATACTTTATTAAATGGTACGGATGGTGGCGACTGGGCTTCTCATCAAATCGAGCATGCAGTATCTGCCATTTACGACATTCCTCACGGAGGAGGATTAGCAATCATTTTCCCTAATTGGTTAAGTCACTGTCTAGACTACGATCCGAGCAGAATTAAAATGCTTGCTACAAATGTTCTTGGAATTTCTCAAGAAGGTAAGACAACAGAACAAATTGCAAAAGAAGGAATCCAAGCTCTAAGAAGTTTTTGGAATTCAATCGGTGCTCCAAGCCGTTTAGCAGATTATCAAATTGATGATTCTCGGTTAGATGAACTAGTCGAAAAATCATTTGTAAAACCAGTAGTTGGCGGCTACAAAATTTTAGATAAGGAAAGTGCTAGAGATATTTTAGTACGATCTCTTTAATGATGAAAAGAACCTTGCATTAAGCGAGGTTCTTTTTTGTATTTGGGTGTTATTTGATCCATTTTGTTGAGAAACATTACCCTTTTGGTTCGATTTAATAACTTTTTTGACTGATTTCAGCTTGTTTTATATTAATACGAGGTTTATTTGCAGTTATATTTTTTTTATTTGCAGCTTCACAGAACTAATTTGCACTCTATTTAATTTTATTTGCAAATTCACTGACCTTATTTACACTTCTCTAAATTCAGTTCCAGTCTCACTTACTTTTTTTATATCCACATTTAAATCAAAAAAAAAGAACCCAACAAAAGGTTCTCATCTAAAATTGCATTTCTACCCAATTTATTTCATTAATATGATGTTCAACAACATTACAACACATATTTGGATTAATCGTATCTACATGTGAAATTGTAATTGTAGACATTGAAACAGAATATTTAACTGTATCGACAATACTCATGTTATTCATATAGCCATATCCAATACCTGCAACTAATGCATCACCCGCTCCTGTTACATTAACAACAGATACTCCATCTGCTTGAATAATTCCTTCTTCTATTCCATTATTATAATAAATTCCTTCTGAATCTAAACTAATGAAAACATTTGTTACACCTAGTTCTCTAAAATATCTACCAGCTTTTCTTACATCTTCCACTGAGGTAATTTCAAATCCAGCCAATACTTCAGCTTCATGGCGATTTGGTTTAATCGTATGAAAATATTGGATATAATCTTTAATTTTTGAAGCTTTTGAGGCAGAAACGGGATCTAAAATAAATTTAGTTTCATTATGGAAATTTGTTAATAAATAAGCTAAAGTACTTGGGTTATCTGCATCTACTACCATATATTCAGCATTTCGAATAACTTCTTCTTTAGTGTCGATAAACTCTTTTGTAAAATTGTTTGTAATATCTAAATCTACTACTGCAGAGACCATTTCTCCGCTTTCATTTAAAATGGCTAAATATGTTGGGGTAGATTCACCTTTAATAATTAATGTATCTTCCATATCGATGTTCATATTTTTTGCATGATTTAACATGTTCATACCATTTATGTCATCGCCTATTACTGATATAAATTTTGTATTTAAATTGACCTTTGCCATATTTTCTGCAATATTACGGCAAACACCACCAAATGATACTTTTACACTCCCCGGGTTTGAGTCATAGGGGCGATAGTTTTTTTTCGTAAAACCAATAATATCGCATATGGAAACACCAAATACTAATATATATGGGTTAGAAGGAATTGTCATGATGTCAGTCCTTTTCAGTTAAAGTTGAATTAAATAATTATACTCATTCCTAATTATATCAGTATAATAAATTTTATAAAGTATTTTTTTGAACTTCTTTCACAATTACTTTTTATCTTATTATTGACTAAAAATCATTTTCGGTTTAATATTTATTCTTACGTGTAAATTTACGTGGTTCGAAAACCTCCCACGGAAAAAAACTAAGGAGAAACAAAATGAAGTTAAAGACAATTACCGTTAATGGAGTATTTGCTGCACTGTATATTGCAGTTACATACTTTATTCAGCCATTCGGGTTTACGAATATTCAATTTCGTGTATCTGAAATGTTCAATCATTTAGTCGTTTTTAATAAAAAGTACATTTATGGGGTAGTTTTAGGCGTTATTTTAGCAAATTTTTTCTTTTCCCCTATGCCCCTATATGATTTAACTTTTGGTGTTGGCCAATCAATTATTTCTTTATTAATTACGATTGCAACAGCAAAATTTATTAAAGGTATTATTCCAAGAATGATTATTAATACGATTGTATTTACAGTAACTATGTTCATAATTGCATTCGAATTGAAGTTAGCACTTGGATTCCCGTTCCCAATGACTTATTTAACAACAGCAATTGGTGAATTTGTAGTGATGGTAATTGGTATACCAATTATGTACTATTTAAATAAACGAATTAAATTTGAACGTTTAATTTAAGAAAAAAAGAGTTGTTTCCTTTTTGGAATCAACTCTTTTTCTATATTATGTATTATTTGTCTTCTCTTAATAAATAATCATTACCATCTTGATCGTAGAAATTAAACATTGAACCGTATGGCATTTTCATTAGATCATCAACTTTTACTCCGTTTTGTTTCATTTTTTCATAAGCAGCATCAATATCCGTTGTACTAAAAAGAACAGATGGATGAGATATTTTATCTGGTTTAAATTGTTCCATTGAAGATTTAGAGTAAAGAACTAGTGTAGTAAATTCACTTTCACTTGGACCTACTTCAATCCATTTTGCATCTGGCCCCATTGGCATTTCAATTTTTAGAACAAATCCCATTTTATTAATCCAAAAATCTTTTGCTTGCTCTTGATCTTCTACATAAACAGTAACTTTACCGATTTTATTAATCATTATAACATCTCCTTTACTGGATAATTTTACTACCAAATTAATTTTAGCAAACACAAATGCATAAAACAAACTGATTTCGCACTATTTAATTTGAATTGAATAAATCTTAATGAATAATAATTTTTGCTAATTAACGAATAAAAAGGATAGTTAGATTTTCTAACTATCCTCAAGTATTTCAAGATATAAGTCTATTCATGTTTCACACTTTAATAGACGACCCGTTCATTTACCAACATCTTACATTACACGTTTAAACATTTTTTCAAGCTCATACGAACTAAAATGGATGACGATTGGACGACCATGTGGACATGTAAATGGATTGCTTGATTTTCTTAACGATTCTAATAAACTAAAAATTTCATCGTTTGTGATATAGTGATTTGCTTTTATTGAAGCTTTACAGCTCATCATGATGGCTTTTTCTTCACGTAGTTTTTTTATGTTAATTGTTCCACGTTTTAATAATTCTTGAATCATTTCATCGATTAAAGTATCTTCTTGTCCTTCTGGAAACCAATTTGGATGCTCGCGAATGACATAACTATTTGAACCGAATTTCTCGATAAACAGTCCAACTTCCATTAGTTCATCATGGTATTGGTCTAATAAAATAGCTTGCTCTGGCGAGACATCAAATGTAATTGGAATTAATAAAGTTTGTAGTTCTGATGCAACCTCACCTATTTTTTCTTTAAAATATTCATAGTAAACACGCTCTTGTGCAGCATGCTGGTCGATTAAATATAAGCCTTTTTCATTTTGAGCAATAATATAAGTACCATGCATTTGTCCAATTGGATATAAAGGAGGTAATTGGTCAATATTTTGCTCATCATATACTTCTTCTTTAACGATTACAGTTTCTTCTAATTTTGATTTATCTTCTTGATTCACTAAATTCGAATAATTTTCGTTTTTATTAACGATTTGTTTTTCAAAATAAAGACTCTCGTAATCGATCGGTGTTGATGAATCAATTTCTTCGGTTGACTCGAATTCAATTGAACTTTCTTCTATCGTTGTTTCGTTAGTTTCATTGGATCGATTTGAATTAAAACGCTCCTGAAGAGAAAATGGTAATTTCTTTTCTACGTCTTCTTTTATCGAAGAATGTTCAAATGAAAATGTAGATTGTTCACTATATATTTTTTCCTTTGTTGCTGTTGGCTTTATTTCTGGTATTAGAGAACGTCCTCTAAAAACTTTTTTAATACTTTCACTAATTAATGTAAATAGTTGATCTTCTTTACTGAAACGAACTTCTTGTTTTGTAGGATGTACGTTTACATCTACTAATTGTGGGTCCATTTTAATAAATAGCGCTACGATTGGAAAACGACCAATTGGAAGTAATGTATGGTATCCTTCGCTTATTGCTTTATTTACTCCGTAATGTTTAACATATCTTCCATTTACATAAAGTGAAATATAATTTCTAGTTGCTCTTGTATATTCGGGCATTGATAAATAGCCTTCAACCTGAAAGTCTAGTGATTCACCTTTAAAATGCACCATATTTTTAGCAATCTGTAGGCCGTATAATGAAGCAAGAATTTGTCTTGCGTCACCATTTCCATTGCTTCGGAACATTAGTTTATCATTATGTTTCAAATCAAATGCGATCTTAGGATTTGCTAATGCTAATCGATAGACGACGTCCGTCACATTGCTTAACTCCGTTTGAACAGTTCTCATATATTTTAATCTAGCTGGTGTATTAAAAAACAGATTTGAAACTTCTATACTAGTCCCTTGTGATTTGGCAATTTCTTTTTGAGATTGCAAAACGCCACCCTTTAAGATTGTTTCAATTCCGGGTCCATCTACGGTTGATGTTTTCACGGTAACATAACTAACAGATGCGATACTCGGCAATGCTTCACCACGGAAGCCTAATGTACGGATTCGAAATAAGTCATTTTCATCTTTTATTTTACTCGTTGCATGACGCTCAAAAGCAAGAATACTATCTTCCTTTGTCATCCCCTCACCATTATCGCTTACAAAAATTCGTGAGAGTCCACCGTCGTTAATTTCAACTGTAATACGTGTACTAGTAGCATCAATTGCATTCTCGAGCAATTCCTTAACAACTGATGCAGGACGTTCTACAACCTCACCTGCCGCTATTTGATTGGCTAAGATCTCATCTAACTTCTGTATCTTTGACATTAGTGAACCTCCTCTCTAATTAAATAAACTATACAATAAAAGGTATAGTACATTTAGCTATTTTCATAATTTTAACTATTAATAAAAAGAAAGGCCAATTGGCCTTCTTTTATTTTTTCACTTGTTTTTGTAGTTCATATAATAAATTAAATGCTTCCATTGGATTTAACTCTAGAATATTTATTCCTTTTAATTGATCAATCACTGGATGGCTTTTAATTACTTCTTTAACTTTTGGTTGATTATCATCAAATAAGCTTAATTGAGATCCTAAATCTTCTTTGTCGGATGTTTGAACAATTTCTTTTTTAGTTTCTTGCTTTTTTATAATCACTTGTTCTGTATTTTCGATATCTTCTTTAACAAAAGAATGATTATTTGATTCTAAATCAGTTAATAATTCTTTTGCTCGAATGATTACATCTTGCGGAAGATTTGCTAATTCAGCTACATGTATACCATAGCTTTGGTCAGCTGCTCCCTCAAAGATTTTATGAAGGAATAATACCTTTCCATCCTGCTCTTTTGCTGCTACGTGAATGTTTTTCAAAAACTTAAGCTGATTAGCTAATACCGTCAATTCATGGTAGTGAGTAGAAAAAAGAGTTTTTGCTCCGATATGATCATGTATATATTCAATCATCGCTTGTGCTAAAGCCATTCCATCATATGTCGATGTACCCCTACCAATTTCATCAAATAAGATTAAACTCTTTTCAGTTGCATTCGTAATCGCATAATTAGCTTCTAACATTTCGACCATAAATGTACTTTGACCGGAGATTAAATCATCCGCTGCTCCAATTCGAGTAAATATTTGATCAAATACAGGTAATTTTGCATATTCAGCAGGTACGTAGCATCCTATTTGAGCCAGGACACTTATTAAGGCTACTTGTTTCATATACGTACTTTTACCGGCCATATTCGGTCCAGTAATTAAAAATTGATGTGTATCAACATCGAAATTTGTATCGTTAGGAATATATTCTAAACCATGTAATACTTTTTCAACTACCGGATGTCTCCCATTCTGCACAATATATTCTCGATCAGCCGTAAACGTTGGTCTTATATATCCATTTTTTTCACTTACTACAGAAAAACTTTGTAATACGTCAATTTGACTAATGACTTTTCCTAATGTTTGAAGTCTTGATAAATATTGTTTTACTTGTTCTCTAATTGAAATAAACAACTCATATTCTAAACCAATCATTTTTTCTTCAGCTTCAAGAATCATTGTCTCTTTTTCTTTAAGCTCTTCAGTTATAAATCGCTCTGCATTTGCTAAAGTTTGTTTACGCTCATATCGTCCTTCTGGGATTTGGCTAATATTTGATCTTGTTACTTCAATATAGTAACCAAAAATACGATTATATCCAATTTTTAATGATTTGATCCCAGTAATTTCTCTTTCTCGTTGCTCAAGTTCCATTAACCAGTTTTTACCGTTCTTACTCACGAAACGATACTCGTCTAATGTTTTATTAAAACCATCTTTTATGATGTTACCTTCTTTAATCGATAGTGGAGCCTCTTCAATAATTGCGTTTTCTAAAATAATTTGAAGGTCCTCACATGGGTCAATATTCGTAATTAACTCGTCAATACTTTCGTGATTTATTGATTTCAAGACATGAATAATTGAAGGGACTGTTTGAAGTGAGCGTTTTAATTGCAATAAATCTCTAGCATTTACATTGCCAAATGAGACTTTACCAGCTAAGCGTTCTAAATCATATACATCTTTTAAAAGTTCCTTAAGATCTTCTCGAATAAAATAGTTTTCCATTAGCAATTCAACGATTGTTAAACGTTCATCGATTTGATTCGCATTTACTAATGGACGTTGAATCCATTTTTTTAGCAAACGACCACCCATTGCTGTTTTCGTTTCATCTAATAACCAATTCAATGAACCTTGTTTGTTTTTTGAACGCTGAGTTTCAACTAACTCAAGATTTCTCATTGAATACATGTCCATATTTAAAAAATCATGTTGATTAATCACAACGATTTCTTGAAGATGTGAAAGTGTTCGTTTTTGCGTTTTTGATAAATAATTTAATAGTCTAGCAGCTGTTGATTTTAAACTTGTTTGATCAATCGATTTTACAACATTTGTAAATTCCTCTAATAAACGATCATTTGATTCAAAAGAAACTGTAATTGAGAAGCTCTTTTCAAGAGTTTGAATCGCTTTAGATGAAAAATCATCATGTACGACAACCTCTTTCGTTCCAGTTGCTGCAATTTTTAAGATCGCTTCTTCTAATGACCCGCTAAGTAATAAAGCATTCCCTTCACCAGTCGTTAAATCAATCCAAACTAAAGCATATGAAGTTTTAGAAACTTCCGTTAATGTTGAGATGTAATGGTTCTGCTTCTCATCAATTGATCTACCTTCCATTTGCGTACCAGGAGTAATTAATTGAACAACCTCTCTTTTTACTACTCCTTTAGCGACCGTTGGATCCTCAACCTGTTCACATATTGCTACTTTGTAACCTTTTTCTACTAATTGTTCTATATATCCAGCAGCTGCATGAAAAGGAACACCACACATTGGAATTCGCTCTTCAGTACCACCTGCTCGCCCTGTTAATGTTATTTCCAAAACTTGAGATGCTTTTATCGCATCCTCAAAAAACATTTCATAAAAATCGCCAAGTCTAAAAAATAAAAAAGCATCCTGGTAATTTTTCTTTATATTTAAATATTGCTCAATCATTGGCGTATATGTTGCCATTTTATCCTCTCCATCAAAAAACATTCTTCGCATATTATATCACATTTTGACGAAGGCTTATGAAAGTTCGAAAGTTAAGATCAAGAAACTCTTCGATTGGTTAAACGATAAAAATAGAGTAACAGTCACGTTTTGAAGAAAACGCTCAGATTGGCTAGCTTTTAAGTTAAGACAGAGGCGTAGTTGCACTTATACTTAAATTCCTAAAATTGGAAAATTCTTCTTTTTTCTTCTCCGCTGCCAATTTATACTTTCTTACCAAATTAAAAAAGCTAGGAAGTTTCACCTTCCTAGCCTAGCTTATTCTTCTTCGCCTTCTAATACGAAATCTGGATCTAAATCTTCAAATTCGTCATCTACATCAAAGAAATCATCATCGTCATGTACACCGTGAGGCGCAACAAGTACAACAACTTTCGTTTCACCTACTACTTCAACTAAAACTTCTTTTTCTACAGTTACAATAAATCGATTCCCATTTGGAGAAATAATTGCATCTAAACAATTTGGATGTTTTAATGATCGTGCAATAACTTCACAATCTTCACCAGTAAAATTGTCATCTCTGTGTCTTAATCTTACTACTTCAGTATACTTAACAGACTCAGGCACTACTTCTGTTTTCGTATTGTCACCATAGGAGTACCAAATATTAATATCATATTTACCAGATACTTCTACTCCATCTTTACATTTTTTTGCATCATATACATGGTTTATAACCCAGCAGCCTAAAATACTTGATGGTGTATGATTTGGTGTAAGTGTATGAGTGACTTTGTTATATTTCTTGCCTCTTCCTACGACTGCCTTCGTTATAATCTCTCTGTGTTCGCGTTCAGACATAGGTGTGACCCTCCTCGTTCCATTTTCATTTCATTCTATGCGTGACATATGCGGAATGTGTTAATGACATGAAAATTCTTTTATACAAGTTAAAAAAACATGTGATGATAAATTGTATGACGACAGCCTAATAAAGTTGACTCTATTTTGAAGAATTTAAAAAATAAACATGAAAAATATTATATTTAGGCTATTTAGTAATTACTTTATTAGCTTTACTTAAAAAAAAGACTCAGGCAGCAAAATTAATTGCTTCTCCTGAGTCCTAAATTTGTTAATTGCTGCAGCTATCTGTTTTGCAAGCATCCGGTCCATGTGCTACCTTTGATCCTGTTTCTCCGCTTAGTAAGTTGCCACCTGTTGATTTAATAATTTCATCTGTTACACCATTTGAGATCGTGTGGGCGATTAATTGTAGTAAATCATTCACTTCTACTTGAGATGATTGGAATTCTTGTACTACTGGAATTGATTCTAATTTTTCGTTTAAATCATCAAGCTCTTGTTCAACCTTTTTAAGAGCTTCTTTCTTACCCCAGTGCTCTAAATTAACAGCTTGTTTTTGTAATGATTTAATTTCTTCGATATGCGATCTTACAGAATCGCTCTCGTTAATTTGCGCTTCAGCACGTTTAAAAAAGTCTACTTCTTCTGTTTCAGAAATCATTACTGCTAATTCTTTAGCACGTTCAACGATATCAGCTTTTGTATATTTTCCCATTATAGCACCTCTACTGTTTCTTCTACTAATTCTCCATCTAATGACCATGTTTTAGCTTTTGTAACTTTTACTTTTACAATTTGACCAACGATTGATTTAGGACCTCTAAAGTTTACAAGTTTATTATAAGGAGTATACCCAGCAAGTACATCTGGATTCTTCTTACTTTCACCCTCTACTAAAACATCAAGAATTTGTCCTTCAAAACGTTTATTAAATTCAGCTGATTTTGCATTTACAACTTCGTTTAGACGTTGTAATCTTTGCTTTTTCACACTCTCTGGTACATTATCTACCATTTTGGCAGCCGGTGTTCCTTCACGCGGTGAATAGATGAAAGTAAATGCTAAATCAAAACCTACTTCTTCATATAACGTCATCGTTTCTTCAAATTGCTCATCTGTTTCATTTGGGAATCCAACAATTATATCTGTTGTAAATGAAATTTGTGGCATAGCCGTTTTTAATTTTCTTACAAGTTCAAGATACTGTTCACGATCATATTTACGTGACATTAACTTCAGAACTTCTGAGCTACCCGATTGAACCGGTAAATGAATATGTGGCATTAAGTTGCCACCTTTTGCTAATACTTCTATTAAATGATCATCAAAATCTCGTGGATGACTTGTTGTAAAACGTACACGCGGAATACCAATTTTACGGATTTCATCCATTAAATGACCTAATCCATAAGTTCCTTCAGCTAAGTCTTTACCGTATGCATTAACATTTTGACCTAATAAAGTAACTTCCTTGTAACCTAGTCTAGCTAACTCACGAACTTCATTAATAATGTCTTCTGGTTGACGGCTACGCTCTTTACCACGTGTATAAGGAACAATACAGTATGTACAGAATTTATCGCAACCATACATAATATTAACCCATGCTTTAATTTCACCACGACGGACTTTTGGAAGATTTTCAATTACATCCCCTTCTTTTGACCATACTTCGATAACCATTTCTTTACTAAACATTGCTTCTTGAATAATAAATGGTAGTCTATGAATATTATGGGTACCAAATACCATATCAATAAATGAATGTTTTTGTAAGATTCGATTAACGACAGCTTCTTCTTGGGACATACAACCACAAATACCAATTAACAAGTCTGGTCTTTGAAGCTTTAACGGTTTTAAGTGTCCAATTTCTCCAAATACTTTATTTTCAGCATTTTCTCGAATTGCACATGTGTTTAATAGAATAATATCAGCATCTTCAACTGATGTAGCAACTTCATAACCCATCGTTGTAAAGATACCGGCCATAACTTCTGTGTCATGCTCGTTCATTTGACAACCATATGTACGGATTAAGAATTTCTTACCTGCACCCGAATTTCTCATTTCTTCAGGAATTTCGAAACCGCGATCATAAGTAACTTCTTCTTTACCTCTACGCTTTGCATCAGCTAAAGAAGGAGCTTGGTAAACCTTTTCAAAATATTGACTATAATCTTTATCGTTTTTATTTTTCGTATTATTTATATTAGTGCCTTGAAGGCGTTGTTGTTCATTCATAAAACAATCTCCTTTCAATCGAACGTCCACACATTAATTAAGTATATAACGTTATTCTACAATATACAATGTGCGTTACGCAAAAAAGAAAGCCTAAAATAGAAGTATATTTGAATAATTTTTTTAATATTTTTAATCATTTCTGTTAAAATAGAGAGCGCTTTAATTAATAATAGAAGAATGTTATTTTTCACTTCAATTACAAAATAAAAAGAGGACCATAAAAGGATCCTCAAAATTCAAAATTTATACTATTTAAGTACTTAGTTTACATAAATAAATAAAAATATAAAAGGCTTAATAAGCTACATGTCCAAGATATAATAGTAAAATTCATAACAATGATATTTTCCGACCAACCATACTTAATTCCATAATGAAAATGGATAGGAGCCATGAGAAACAGACGCTCTCTTGTTTTTTTAAAGTAAAGAACTTGAAAAATAACAGAAAACTGCTCAGCTAAATAAATTAAAAACAAAATCGGAATCAAAATTTCTACTTTTTCAATGATCGCTAAAAAGGATAGTGAACCACCAATTGCCATTGAACCTGTATCGCCCATAAATGCCTTAGCGGGATATAAGTTATAAATTAAAAAACCAGCTAAACTTGCGATCATAATTAGACTAAAAATTTTTACTTCTATATGATCTGAAATCAGAAAAAAGAAAAAGAAGGTAGGAATTGAGACCATACCAAGAAGTCCATCCATCCCATCAGTAAAATTAATAGCATTTGCAGATCCTACAATAAATAAAGTCACGATCGCTAAATAAACCCATAATGGTAAAAAGATTTTGATTGAATCTGTAAAACGAAAAGTTGTATCTATACCAAAATAATTAATTAATACAATAAGCAACAAAATAGTAAATGAAAATTGAAAAATTAGTTTTGTCTTAGCCGATATTCCTCCAGGGTCCTGCTTTGATGCTTTCCAAAAGTCATCAAGAAAACCTACAAAACTAAATAAAATAAAGGTTCCAACTAAAAAAAGCATGAGTGGGCTTGAATAATTAAGGAATGCTACTAATATACCAATCAAAAATATGCTTCCTAGCATTAATGGTGTACCTTTTTTATTATGGTGTTCAGGTGGTAATTCAGCTCTTATAGGTTGTGTCAACTTCAATTTTCTTAATGTAGCAATTAATAAGGGTGAAAAAATACTTACTAAAACAAAAGTTAAAAGGGCCGGTAAAAGTGAGAACAACAAATTTTTTTCTCCTTTCAATTCCTTTTAACTTAGAAATTCGATAATGCTGTGGAATATCCTTTATTTCCCTGTTTTTTGTTTTAATATCCCTATTTGCTAACCCAATTGAGCTTTTACTGTACCCCACTCTATTTCTGAATTAATACGAGAAAAACGCTCTTCATTGCTCTATCATTTTCTAATTCCCCATCCAAAATGCTATTTTAATATATTACTAATCTTAATTTTCCAAATCATGTGATCATAACCTTTTCCCCAAAAATCCTTATATAAGTATTTAGGTTCGCCAAATTTCTTTTTCCAGATTTTTTGTGCGTTCGTATAACCACTATCTAAACAAAATTCATTTATTCCTCTATTCTGTAAAGTAGAATACATTGTATTTAGTAATAATTTCCCTACTCCTTTCTTTTGATAGTCCGGATGAACGAAAACAGTTCCTATTTCAATTAGGCCATTTAATTCATTTTTTGTGCATTTCATAATGAGATCACTCACCGGTCCGTATTCAATTGAACCGATAATTTTATCATGATCAAGGGCGATTAAAAAATATCTACTCTCTCCATTGCTGTCAAAATCGTTTTTTAAGTATTTTTCTTTCGTTTTAATTTCATCGTTAATATCTTCTAATTTCTCCCCTATACCCTCTTTTGTAAACGTATCGATGATCACTTCCCGAAAAAATTGATTTAACTCTTTGTCATCTTCAATTCTCGGTCTTCTAATTTGAATATTCATCATATAAATCACTCCTAACCTTTAAACAATTCAACAAAAAATTTGCATAGTCCTATTTATTTTGGAAAATTTTTAATTATAGATTAACAAAACTTTTTCTAAATATAAGTTCTTAAACGCCAAGTTATAGTTGTGAAATTGAATAAAGTTTGTTAACATTACTCAATTAAGAAAAGATTGATAATTATTATATTCCTATAAAAAAAATGAACAAATTTATTATAAAATTCTGAATGAACGTTCACATACTGCTTTATATCTCAAAAATAAAAAAACTCCTCAATAAAAGAGGAGTTTTTGTTTTTATTACATGAATTCAGCAACTAATTTTTCGAATTGACCTTTTTCTAATTGTAGATCTGATTCCACTAATGGATCTTCACTGTAACCAGTAATTAATTCTTGGTATGATTTTTGCTCTTTATTTTGGTAAATAAGACCAGTTACTAAACCTTTATTTTGCATTAATGTTTGCATAGCCATTTCTTTGTTTGAAGGATCATATCCTTCAATATCAGAAAGTTTAACAAGATTTTCTTTAAACCAGTCATATGTGTTTACTTTATTGTAAGTTACACATGGGCTGAATACGTTAATTAAAGAGAAACCTTTGTGGTTAATACCTTGCTCGATTAATGAAGTTAACTCTTTTAAGTCACTTGAGAAACTTTGTGCTACGAATGTTCCACCAGCTGTTAACGCCATTTCCATTACTGAAAGTGCAGATTCAACAGAACCTTGTGGAGTACTCTTAGTTTTGAATCCTACATCACTACGAGGAGATGTTTGACCTTTTGTTAAACCGTAAATTTGGTTATCCATTACGATGTAAGTAACGTCGATGTTACGACGAATTGCATGGATTGTATGACCTAAACCGATTGCGAATCCATCACCGTCACCACCAGAAGCGATAACAGTTAGATCACGGTTAGCCATTTTAACACCTTGTGCAATTGGAAGTGAACGACCGTGAATACCATGTAAACCGTAAGAGTTAATATATCCAGAAATACGACCAGAACATCCAATACCAGAAATTACTGCAAGGTTATCAGGTTCTAAACCAACATTTGCTGCTGCACGTTGAATCGATGCTTGTACTGAGAAGTCTCCACATCCAGGGCACCAGTTTGGTTTGATATTATTACGAAATTCTTTAAATGTTGCCATTTAGAACAACTCCTTCCTTGCAAGTGTTGTAAATTTCTTTTGGTAAGAAAGGATTTCCATCATATTTTAGTAAGCTTGAAATCTTTTCTGCATGACCACAATTCATTTTAATAATGCTTGCTAATTGACCAGTAGCATTATTTTCAACAACGATTACGCGTTTAGCTTTTTTAAGCTCAGGCATTAATTCGTTTGTTGGGAATGGGTGAATTAAACGTACATGAGCATGGTTAACTTTGATACCATCTTGCTCTAAACGAACCATTGCTTCTTCGATTGCACCACGAGTTGAGTTAAAACCAACTAATAATACATCAGCGTCTTCGTGTTTAGAGTTCACTAACACTGGGTTAGGGAATTTTAAGTTGTTTAACTTACGCATACGTTTATCCATTTGTTGATTACGGTTAATTGGTGATTCAGATGGTTTACCCATTTCATCATGCTCAACACCAGTTACGTGGTGAATACCACCTTTCATACCTGGTACTACACGTGGAGAAACGCCGTCCTCAGTCACTTCATAACGTTTGAAGTATTCTTTGTTTTCAGATACAGGTAATTCTTGTTTGTAATCAAACTTACCACGGCGAATTTGAACTTTTTCAAATTGAAGTGGTTCAACAGTTTGTTTACCTAAAGAAAGCTGTAAGTCTGTAATTACGATAACAGGAACTTGGAATTCTTCAGCTACGTTAAACGCTTCCACCATATCGTAGAATCCTTCTTCTACTGTACTTGGAGCGATTACTACTTTCGGAATCTCACCGTGTGTACCGTAGATCATAGCCATTAAGTCTGATTGTTCTTGTTTAGTAGGAAGACCAGTACTTGGACCACCACGTTGAGTATCAACGATTACTAAAGGAACTTCAGTAATACCAGAAAGGCCGATTGCTTCCATCATTAATGAAAGACCAGGACCTGCAGATGCTGTTAATGTACGAACACCAGCATAGTTAGCTCCGATTGCCATTGTACATGCAGCAATCTCGTCTTCAGTTTGAATAACTGCTCCACCATACTGTGGTAATTTTTTAATTAAGTATTCCATAATCTCAGATGCAGGCGTAATTGGATACGCTGCCATAAAACGTGAACCACCAGCTAATGCACCCATTGCGATTGCATCATTACCGATTAAGAACATACGTTTTTTACCATCTGCTTCTGATAATTGCATTTTATTTACATTCACGCCAAGCATTTCTCTCATTTCTTGTGCTCCACGTGCGATTGCTTCTATGTTTTTCTCAACAATTTGTTGACCTTTTTTACCGAAAATTTCATCTACAACTTCTCTGAAAACTTCAATTGAAAGACCTAAAATTGCACTTGAAGCTCCAACTGCAACCATGTTTTTCATTAATGAAGTACCTAGTTCAGCAGCTAATTCTGTAAATGGAATTGAATAAAGTGTTACATCAGTTGAATCTGGAATTGTCGGATTAAATTTAGCATCAGCGATTACGATACCGCCTTTGCGTAATTCATAAAAGTTTACATCGATTGTTTCTTGGTCAAAGGCTACTAAAATATCTAAGTCATCTGAAATTGCACGAACTTCAGTTGTACTTACACGAATTTTGTTATTAGTGTGACCACCTTTAATACGAGAAGAGAAATGACGATATCCGTATAAATAGTAACCTAAACGGTTTAACGCAATTGCAAAAATCTCACCTGTACTTTCGATACCTTCACCCTGTTGTCCTCCAACTTTCCATGAAAGTTGTTCAATCATTTCCTACACCCCTTTGAATGCCCTCATTCGTAATAAGTTAAATTATAAATGGATAATTTTTTTTGCATCTCATTCATTTTTATAAAAGAATGAAAGCGATTTAAAACATATCTTTTGATATGAGTTAATTCGCTTTCAATTCTAGACCTATTAATCAAAAAAATCAATGATTTTGAAAGAAATTATTCCTTTAATTTTTATATTTTTATTATTCTGAACAAGTAACGTGTTATTTGTAATGTATATATGATGAATAATTCTCATACATAAAGCCTTTTACTTGCTGTTCGGTATAATATTTTAGCAATTCATTTGTTAAATTTTGATAAAGTCCAACATGATGTAAATCGGTTGGATGTGTATCGATGCCATCGAAATCTGATCCCATCGCGATATATTTTTCTCCACCTAGTGAACACATATAATCAATATGTTTAATAATATCTGAGATCGTTGCAACACCTTCATCGACTAAAAATGCAGGATAAAAATTAATTCCTACAATTGCACCTCTATTAAACATCGCCTTCAACTGTTCATCATTTAGATTTCTAGGGTGTTTACAAATTGCTTTAGCGTTTGAATGAGTTGCTGTTGGGTATTTTGCTTGCTCGAATGCATCCCAAAACGCGGCTTCACTACAATGAGAAAGATCACACCACATATTATGCTCATTTAAGTAATGAACTACACTTCTTCCAAAATTAGTTAATCCCCCATTCCTTTCTTCAAGTATTCCATCAGCAGTTTCATTCGCGTAATTCCATACTAGACCGACACTACGCACTCCTAGACGGTGTAATATCTTTAGTCGGTTAATATCACCTAAAAGTGCGTCACAGCCTTCTAGCGTCAAAATAGCACCCATTTCGTGACTTTTTAATCCAACTTCATCTTCTTTTGTTCGAATAACTTTTATATTATTATTTTCTGTTGCTACTTTTTCATAAAAAAGAGTTACACATTGAAGTGCTGCGTCAAACTTTATTAGTTTATGTACATTTTCGGGGATATAAATCGCATAACATTGTATCTTACTTTCTCCCTGTTTTAATCGATTAACTGAAACCTCCAATGAATCATCATTTTCAAAATTGATCGTAGGCTTTTCTAATAATTTCATCAGTACATCACAATGCGCATCAAATACTTTCATTCCTTTACACCCTTCCTTTTTTTGATTATTTAGACTAGTTTAACATAATTAATAATACCGAATATAAATTAAATCATTATACATAAAGAAAACTCGCCGATTGGCGAGTCTTTAGGTGAAGCCACAGGAATAGTTGATTTCTATTTATACCTAAAATTGGAAACTTTTCGATGATTCTTCAACGTAGCCAATTTATGAAATTTTAATAAAAAATAAAACAACCTGTCGCTTTAGGCTAACAGGTTGTATTTATTAACGAGGTTCTACGATTAATTTAATCGCTGTACGCTCTTCCCCATCGATTTGAATATCTGTAAATGCAGGGATACAAATTAGGTCCACACCACTTGGTGCAACGAATCCTCTCGCAATTGCAACTGCTTTTACAGCTTGGTTTAACGCGCCAGCACCGATTGCTTGAATTTCTGCTGTACCACGCTCTCTCAATACACCTGCAAGTGCTCCTGCTACAGAATTAGGGTTTGACTTTGCTGAAACTTTTAATATTTCCATTCCTGATCCTCCTTGTACTTACAAAGCTAATATTGTGTACAATAAAAACTATTCTCGATAACAAGAAGTTATTCCTGCAAATATTTAAAAGTTTTTTAAAAATTTTCACAATTCTCTTAATTAAACTTATAGCTCTTGATGGTCATCATTAATTTGTATTCTTTTAATAGATTTTGCATGGCCTGTTTGTTTATCTAATTCGATAATAACACCACTTAGCTGGCCTCTACCTTCATCTACTTCGAATCTCACTGGTAAGTTCGTTAAGAATTTTTTAATAACGGCTTCCCTTGTAACACCTAAAATCCCATCATAAGGACCAGTCATCCCTACGTCCGTAATAAACGCTGTACCAGCAGGTAATACTCGCTCATCAGCTGTTTGTACATGTGTATGAGTACCAACAACCGCAGTTACTCTTCCATCTAAATACCAGCCCATAGCAATCTTTTCACTTGTTGCTTCAGCATGAAAATCAACAAAAATAATTTTCGTTCTTTTTTGTGCGATTTTTATTAGTTCATCAGCTTTTTTAAACGGACAATCAAGTGGCGGTAGAAATGTTCTACCTTGTAAATTGATAACCGCTATTTCAACATCATTAAAGTTTAAAAATACTAAACCATTCCCTGGAGTACCTTCAGGGAAATTAGCTGGTCTTACTAAGTATTTTGCTTGATCAATAAATTCAAAAATATCTTTTTTATCCCATGCGTGATTACCAAGTGTTACTGCTTGAGCACCTAATTCTAAAAATTCACGATAAATTTTTTCCGTTATCCCTTTACCATGGGCTGCATTTTCACCATTTATGATTGTTACTGAAGGATTATATTTCCTTTTTAAAGCCTGAAGATTTGCTTTTACCATTGTTCTACCATTTGAACCAACTACATCGCCTATAAACATTATTCTCATTATGTTACATCCTTCCAACTTGCCACTGTAAACGTACAGCACTGATTTTACATTAGATTACCCAAAAATACGAAAAGCCCCATTACTAGCACAATCTGAATCTTACATCTATGCCAATCAACTATGATTAACTTCAGATATGTATTAGTTGGAGCTATTCTTAAAAATGCTTTATTTTGTTACTAAAAAGAAAATAAAGTGGCATATACCACTTTATTTTGCATACTCGACTGCACGAGTTTCTCGAATAACCGTAACTTTTATATGACCTGGATAATCCAGTTCGTCTTCAATACGTTTTCTAATATCTCTTGCTAATCTATGAGCTTGTAAATCATCAATTGTATCTGGTTTTACCATTATGCGGACTTCACGACCAGCTTGAATAGCGAATGACTTCTCTACACCTTCATACGATTCAGAAATCTCTTCAAGTTTTTCTAAACGTCGGATATAGTTTTCTAAAGTTTCACTACGAGCACCTGGTCTTGCAGCAGATAGTGCATCTGCAGCAGCTACAAGAACTGCTATGATTGAAGTTGGCGCAGCATCTCCATGGTGAGATGCGATACTATTGATTACTACTGGATGTTCTTTATATTTTGTTGCTAATTCAACACCGATTTCAACGTGGCTTCCTTCTACCTCATGGTCAATCGCTTTACCAATATCGTGAAGTAATCCTGCTCGTTTTGCAAGTTTTGTATCTTCACCTAGTTCAGCAGCCATAAGACCAGCTAAGTTAGCTACTTCCATCGAATGTTTTAGTACATTTTGTCCATAACTAGTTCTAAATTTCAGACGACCTAATATTTTGATTAAGTCAGGGTGAATTCCATGGACACCCACTTCGAAAGTAGTTTGTTCACCGACTTCACGTATGTACTCATCTACTTCTCTTCTAGATTTTTCAACCATTTCCTCGATTCGTGCAGGATGGATTCGACCATCTTGTACTAATTTATCTAGTGCAATTCTCGCAGTTTCACGACGAATTGGGTCAAAACCTGATAATATTACAGCTTCAGGCGTATCATCAATAATTAAATCTATACCAGTTAACGTTTCTAAAGTACGTATATTTCGACCTTCACGACCGATAATACGACCTTTCATCTCATCATTTGGAAGATTTACAACTGAAACAGTTGTTTCAGCAACATGATCTGCAGCACAACGCTGGATTGCTAATGATAAAATATCTTTTGCTCTCTTATCTGCTTCTTCTTTTGCTCGAGCTTCTGTTTCTTTAACTAGTATTGCTGTTTCATGGGATAATTCATTTTCGACTTTAGTAAGTATTAATTGTCTTGCTTCTTCACGATTTAAGCTAGAAATTCTCTCTAACTCTTCTTGTTGGGCAGCAATTAATGCTTCTATCTTGCTTTCCATATCTTCTATCTGCTGTTGTTTTAAAACAAGAGATTCCTCTTTTCTTTCAAGAGCAGACTCACGTTTTGAAAGTCCATCATCTTTACGATCTAAGTTCTCTTCTTTTTGCGTTAAACGATTTTCAGATTTCTGTATTTCACTACGTCGATCTCGAATTTCGTTCTCTGCATCTGTACGAATTTTGTAAATTTCGTCCTTTGCTTCCAATAAAGCTTCTTTTTTAACTGTTTCTGAATCACGTTTTGCATCTTCAATAATTTGATTTGCATGATTAGTTGCGCCATTTATTTTAGCTTCTGCAATGGACTTACGGACAAAAAATCCGACAGCATAACCGACTCCGAATGTGGCAAGCAATGCGAAGATGATCAAAATTATAGTATTTGCACCCATGATTTCACCTCCTCTTGCTATTTAATTAGTTTCATTTTTGTCGGCTGTTATATTGTATAAATAATTGCATCAACATACAGCACATTTCGATTTCATTTTTTTACAAAAAAGTAATATTTTTTTAGAATATACACTTAAATATTAAATCTCTTACCAAATGATGTCAAGCCTTGTAAATTGCTTACATACTTGATTTATCAATATTTATTACATTTTTACTAGATTTCATACATCAAAATCTAAATTTTATTCATTAACTTTTTTTTATTTGGTTTTAATCACGAATTAATTTCAATGATTTTTCAATTAATAAATATCTATTTTCTTATGTATTTAGTTATATTTCCTTAAAAGAAATAGGGAGCGTTTGACTATAGCTTCCACGTTATCCATAGGATTTGAGGACTGTTTAAAGCGATTCAGATTAAAGCAAAAAAAAATTAAAGAAACATCACTACTACCCTTTTCGGACTTTGCTTTTCCTGTATTTAAAAAATGCGAGCACTTTTAATAAGCACCCGCATTTTTGGTTTGTCTTTTATAATCTTAGTTTCTTAAATTTTTTTTAGGAAAAAATTTATTCTTCTAATAAAGAGAATTGATCTTCGTCATCTGTTTGAGTAACAATAACAGGGTTATCCAAGCCATGGTGAACACGGATCGATTGTTTAATCGTATCACGTATATCTTTATTTTCTTTTAAGAATATCTTAGCATTCTCACGGCCTTGTCCAAGACGTTCTTCATTGTAAGAATACCATGCTCCACTCTTAAGAACGATATCTAAATCAGATCCAATATCAAGAATTTCCCCTTCTTTAGAAATACCTTCTCCATACATAATATCTACATCTGCTTGTCTGAATGGTGGTGCTACCTTATTTTTAACGACTTTAATCTTCGTTTTGTTACCTACAATATCATTACCTTGTTTTAATTGTTCAGCACGACGTACCTCTAAACGAATTGTAGAGTAGAATTTTAACGCACGTCCACCTGGAGTCGTTTCAGGATTACCGAACATAACCCCAACTTTTTCACGAATTTGGTTAATGAAGATTGTAATTGTTTTTGACTTGTTAATTGCACCTGAAAGTTTACGTAATGCTTGAGACATTAATCGAGCTTGTAGACCTACGTGAGCATCACCCATGTCTCCTTCAATTTCAGCTTTTGGAACTAATGCTGCTACTGAGTCAACAACGATAATATCAATTGCACCACTACGAACTAACGCTTCTGCAATTTCAAGTCCTTGTTCACCTGTATCAGGCTGAGATAATAATAACTCATCAATGTTTACACCTAATTTTTGAGCATAGACAGGATCTAATGCATGCTCAGCATCTATAAACGCCGCTTGTCCTCCATTTGCTTGAACTTCAGCGATTGCATGTAATGCTACAGTTGTTTTACCTGAACTTTCAGGACCATATACTTCAATAATTCGGCCTCTTGGATATCCACCTACACCTAATGCAACATCTAGTGCTAACGATCCACTAGAGATAGTTGAAATTTGGCGATCTGTTTGTTCCCCTAGTTTCATAATTGAACCTTTACCGAATTGTTTTTCAATTTGTTTTAAAGCCATATCTAAAGCAGCTTGGCGATCACTCATTAAGATTCCTCCTTAAGGATTCATTTATCTATTAACTATATAATAACTGTTTTTTGTTCGTTTGCCAACTAAAAAATAGAACGTTTATTCGATTTTTTTCGAGATTAAACTTAATTTTTAAAGAATAGAAACGCTTGTTTCGTATTTTTCAAACTATAAAACTAGATTTTTATTAATATGAAAACTATAAAATTAAAAAACTCGGCTAAATAACCGAGCTTTTTTATTATAAAATAACCTATCTAATTTTATAAGTCTTGACTTTCAAAACTTGAATGTAGTAATTTAATCAGCATGTTTGCGCCGTTTTTAACACTCGATAATCTTATTTGTTCCCTAGTACCACTGAATTGGAACTCTTTAATGAACGGTTCATTATCATTCATTTTTATTCCAATATATACTTTACCTACTGGAACATTTTCTAATGTTGAAGGTCCTGCTTCACCAGTAAAGCTAATCGAAATATTACTACCTGTTAAACTTTGAATATTTTCAACTAGTGATTTAGCACATTCTGCACTTACTGCACCGTTATTTGCCAGGATGTCTGATGGTACATTTACTAGTTTTTGTTTCATTTCATTCGTGTAACAAACTACACTTCCTTTAAAAATGGACGAATTACCAGGAATGTCTGTCACTCTTTTACTGAAAAGTCCACCCGTTAAACTTTCAGCAGCAGATATAGTCAGTTTAAATTCCTTCAATTTTCTTGATAAAACGGTAAATAGATTATCACCGTTAGTACCGTATATGAATTGCCCAACACGCTCGCGAATTTTTTCTTCAGCTTGTCCAATTAATTTCTCTGCCTCTTGTTCATTACTAGCACTTGCTGTAATTCGGAGCATTACTTCTCCTTCACTTGCTAAAGGAGCAATTGTTGGATTCGATTGGTTTTCAAGTAAATCAAGAATTTGAGTTTCTAAAATTGATTCTCCGATCCCAAAAAACTTGAGTTCCTTTGAGATAATTGTATTTGATTCCTTACCTTTTAAGAAATAAGGAATTAATTCATTTTCAACCATCGGAATCATTTCTCTTGGTGGTCCAGGTAATAGAACAAATTGCTTGTCACTAGATTCAAAAACCATTCCAGGAGCCATTCCATTTTTATTTAATAAGACGTGCGCATTGTTAATTACCAATGCTTGTTTTTTATTATTTTCAGTCATTGGTCGATTTACTTTAATAAAATATTGTTCAATGTACTCAAGTGATGGAGTATGGTATACAAGTGTTTCTTGTACAAATTCAGAAACAACTTCTTTTGTTAAATCATCTTTAGTTGGACCTAATCCACCAGTTAAGATAATTAAATCACTTCTAGTAGAAGCGATTTCAAGTGCATGTTTAAGTCGTTCTGAGTTATCTCCTACAACCGTTTGGAAATGATGGTGATATCCTAGTGTAGATAAATGTTTAGCCAAAAATTGCGCATTCGTGTTTGCAATTTGACCTAAAAGTAGCTCAGTCCCTACAGCAATTATTTCAGCACGCTTCAAAATCATTTCCCCCTTTTAATTCTTTACATTGATTTAATAAGAACATCTCTATTTTTATAAAAATAATCCCAACCAGAATATACTGTAAAGAATAACGCAACCCAAAGTGCTACATCTGCAATTGAAAATGGTAAGAAATTCAATGGGAAGTCATGTAGGAAATATGCTGAAATCGCAACGATTTGAGCCCAAGTTTTAATTTTACCTAACATTGCTGCAGCATGAACTTCACCTGTACCAGCTAAGATCATTCTTAAACCAGTTACAGCGAATTCTCTACTTATAATGACAATTGTAATCCACGCGGGAACGTAGTTAAAATCAGTTAAAATTATTAACGCTGAAGATACTAGTAATTTGTCAGCTAGTGGATCTAGGAACTTTCCAAAATTTGTAACTAAATTAAATTTTCGTGCATAATAGCCATCAATAAAATCAGTTACAGAGGCAATAATAAAAATTCCTGCTCCTACTAGGTGGTTAACTGGTATCGAATCACCAATTAACGTAATATTTCCCCATCCAAAATCTATTAAAACAACCAACATAAATAATGGGATTAAGCAAACCCTTGATACTGTAATCTTATTTGGTAAATTCATGGTAAAACCCTCCAAAACTTTCTAGAAAATGAAGCAATTTATAATAAATGAATAAAAGCCATCTTAAAGATGACTATTGATTCATTTTTAAATTTTTAATCGTAATCTTTTGGTGAACAGCATTTGTTGGACTAACTGGATATTTAAATACCTCATCATTAATTCTTAGCTCAACATTATTTGAAGCACCAATATTTACAGTTACTTCATTTTCTTCTGTTAAGTCATAGTTTTGAGTTTGTCCTTGTTTTAAAATCCCACTATAAAACATTTTTCCCTCAGCATTTTTTAAATCCACATAACTTTCACCATTAGCAACCACTTCTAATTTAAATACATCTGTACCAGATAATGAAATTGAAGTGCGTTTTCCTTGAGCAGAGTCAACTGTAATTTTTTGAGTCGGTTCTTGCTTAGTCTCATCATTTTTCGCTTTCTCTGTTTGTTTCTTATTATCATTTTTAGCCTGATCTAGAGCATTATTTTTTGGTTTTTCTATTTCAGAATTAGAATTAGTTTGAGATTGGTTTGTATCTGCAGACTTTTCATCATTTTTTGATGGAAGCATCATATAGATAGCAATGCAGATTCCCATGATTAGGATTGCTATTAATATTCTTGGTAAATAATCCATTATACGCGACGACTTAACGTTGTTTAATGGTTCTTTAAGTTTTGATGCTCTACTAGGAATTTCTTCATGCTTTACTTCTTCTGCAATTGTATTTGCTTCAACAGTATCTTCTATGACAGGTTTATCAGATAGAAAACCCGACACATCAACGCCAATCGTTTCTGCATATTGTTTAATAAATGCACGAACATAAAATTGCCCAGGCAATATTTCATAGTTACCTTCTTCAATTGCTTCAAGATAACGTTTTTGAATCTTCGTTAACTCTTGTACATCATCAATTGATAAGCCTTTGGCTTCTCTTGCTTCTTTTAAATATTTTCCTATTTCTGTCACAAATTACACCCCAACTAACTTTAAAAATCAAACATAGAGAACGAGTTGTGTCCATTTTTGTCCATTTGGTCTACAAGTTCATATTTAATTTCTTCATTTTCATCATTTCTTAATTCAATTATGTAATCAAAATCATCTAAAGAGTATTCAGTTTGCTGTACAAATACATCTGGATGCTCTACTACCTTCACAGAAGACATTGCCATAATTTCGCGAACTAATTGCCAATGTTGTTCATTTGCTCTTCTATGAGAAAGAATACCATCAATAATAAATACATTGTCTGAATTATATTCGTCTTCTATTAATTGACTTCTTAATGTTTGTTTAATTAATGTTGATGATACAAATAACCAGCGTTTATTCGCACAAACACTTGCTGCTACTACTGATTCAGTTTTACCAACGCGAGGCATCCCCCTGATTCCGATTAGCTTATGGCCTGGCTGTTTAAATAACTCTGCCATAAAATCAACAAGCATACCTAAATCATCGCGAACAAAACGAAAAGTCTTTTTATCATCTACGTCTCGTTGGATATAAGTACCATGTCTTACAGCTAAACGATCTCTAAGAGTTGGTTTTCTTAGTTTAATTATTGTTATATTGTCCATAGTATTTAAAATTGATTCAAATCTTGTAATTTGATCATCATTGTCGCAACCAAGTAGCATACCACGTTTCATTGTGTCGACACCATTAATTGTTAAAATATTAATCCCTAGCATACCGATTAACGAAGCAATATCTCCAAGTAGTCCAGGGCGATTCTTATGTATTTCATACTCAAAATACCATTCGATTAACTCCATACTTATACCCCCTATTTGTTAACTACTTACAACTCTATTTAATAATAAACGATTTCACCATAATATAAAAGGTAAAATATGTGAAATAAATAACTTTCGACTCGAAATTTTTTTAAGAAGTGTGCCAACCGCCGTTTACTCCAAGAATTTGACCAGTTATATAGGAAGATTGTTCGGAAATTAGGAAATTTACCGTATTGGCGATTTCACTTGGTAGTGCTAATCTACTCATCGGTATTTCATTTGCAATTTCGATTAAATCAGTTTCAGTAAATGAATTTAACATATTCGTTTTTACTGCACCTGGAGCGACTGCATTTACTTTTATATTGCTTGGCCCTAATTCTTTTGCTAGAGCCATTACATATGCATTTTGAGCACCTTTAGTTGTTGAGTATAGCACTTCACAAGATGCACCGATTTGACCCCATATAGAAGAAACTACAACAATACTTCCAGATTTTTTCGCCACCATATTTGGAAGAAAATAATTGACTACTTTTATCAAGCTTTTAATATGTAATTGAGTTAATTGATCTATTTCTTGATCACTTACATCATTAATTAGTCCGTAAATCGAAAATCCAGACGCATAAACAATTGAATCAATCTGATCAACAATTTGTGACGTTAAAACATCAACACCATTTTTCTCTGATAAATCCGCTTGAACTAATTGGCATTTTAATTCATGCTCTCTAGCTAGTTCTAGGATTTCGTTAAGTGGCTCTTTCTTACTGTTAAAGTGGACAACTAAATCATGTTTTTCGTTTATTAATTTTTTTGAAATAGCCAAGCCTATGTCTCCACTAGCTCCTATTACTAATATTCTTTTTCTCATACTAATCTCCATATTAAAGGCAGATTTAAGGGGTTTAGACATTATTAGGGATATGTTACGACAAAGAATCTATTTATTACGCATATTATGTACTAAATATACATTTATTATCTTAATATACCCTTAAATCTGCTTATTTAGTTTTTTCCCCATTTTAAATAAAAAGCACCCTAATAAGGATGCTTTTCGTGATCAAAACTCATTTAATGCGGAAGAACGAAAAATTCGCTCATATAGTCATCATTAATTAGATGACTTGCACTTGCTTTTAAATCCTCTATCGAGATCGATTGTAACACAGATACTATGTCAAATAAATGCATATCTAAAAATGCGTATCTTGTAAATTGATTCGCTATATATTCTGGAGAATTTAATGAACGTAAAAATCCTCCAATTTTCTTTTTAACTACCCGGTCAACAATTTCTTTTTCCCAGTCATGGTTTTTAGTGTCTAATAAGACTTCTTTTATTTTTTCAGAAAGTTTCTCAGGTGAAGTTGAATCTCCACCAATAATTGCGAATGCAAAACCATTTTCGGCAGAGTAATCATATGAAAACGAATCATCTATTAAACCATCTTCATACATTTGTTGATAAGTATTTGAACCTTTTCCGAATAAATAATCTAGTAGGATGGAAATAGATAATTCATGTTTTAGTAATTCGCTTCCACCTTTAGGTGCAGAAAAGTCCTTTATTCCAACGAGTACTTTCGATGATTGGACATTCATATGTAATACTTTTTTCTTTTCTGCAGATTCAGGAGTTTCCTCTGGGAAAAATCTCTTAATTTCATTAGCATCTTTAAAAGTCTTTTTATTTTGATTATCTCTAATTAAGTTCATTGTTTCTTCAGGATTTACTGGACCAACAACAAAGAATAACATATTGCTTGGATGATAAAATGTTTCGTAACAAGTGTATAATAATTCTTTATTAATTTTTGATATTGATTCAACCGTACCAGCAATATCAGTTCTAACTGGATGTTTACCATATAAATTAGCAATCATCCCAAAGTACTGTCTCCAATCAGGATTATCTTCGTACATTTTAATTTCTTGACCAATGATTCCTTTTTCTTTTTCAACACTTTGATCAGAAAAATAAGGTTCTTGAACAAAATCAATTAATGTTATTAAATTCTGTTCTACATTATTCGTAGCTGAAAATAAGTAAGCTGTTCGCGTGAAACTCGTAAATGCATTTGAAGAAGCACCTTGTTTGCTAAAAACCTGGAATACATCTCCATCTTTCTTTTCAAACAATTTATGCTCTAAAAAATGAGCAATTCCATCTGGTACAACCAATTTTTCATCTTTTCCTAATGGAATAAACTCAGAATCAATTGAACCATATTTAGTAGTAAAGGTCGCATATGTTTTGTTGTAACCCTGCTTTGGAAGAATATATACTTTTAATCCGTTCTCAAGCTCTTCGAAATAAAGAGTTTCATTCAATTGTTCAAAATACTTTTTTTCCATTATTCTCCCTCCTGACCTTTTAAGAAATAAGTTGTATGCAGCTTTATTTTATTAGCCACAGCTACCATTTCATCTTTTGTAACTTTTTCAATTGCAGGAATCCAGTCTTCAATCGGACGTTCGTTACCTGCAGCTTGATCATTGAATAAAGTTTCAATTATTCCATAAGCCGTGTCCATACTTTCTAATAAGCTATTTTTGATAACTAGTTTTGTCTGATCAATTTCTGCTTCTGTGAAATTTCCTTTTTTCATTTCTTCAAGCTGCTCAGCAATGATTGTCGTTGCTTTTTCAAAGTTTTCAGATGCAATACCCGACATTACCATTAAGATTGATTTATGGCTTTCAAAACGCGAAGCAGCATAGTATGCTAAACTGTTTTTTTCTCGTACATTGATAAATAATTTTGAATGTGAGTATCCTCCAAAAAGCCCATTAAACACTTGAAGTGCAAAATAGTCTGGGTCTTTGATGGAAATTTCAGTTGTATAACCAATGTGTAGCTTAGCCTGATTCAATTTTTGCTCTTCAATTACTTCATTAGGTGAACTAATTGGAGTTGCTTTTACAGTATCAACAGTGACTTTCTCACTTGTAGTATTTCGGAAGTTTTCTTCAACCAATTGTTTACATTGATCAAATTCAACATCACCAACAACATAAAGATCAATTAAATCTTGCTGCAGGGCTTTTTCATAATATTTATAAAGAGATTCAGCTGTAATTGAATTAACATCCTCAGTTTTTCCATTTGCAAGTAACGCATATGGCTCATCCTTAAACATTTCTTCTACTAGTCGTTGATTTGCAAATTTCAATTTATCATCGTTAATCGACTGGATTCGTTGTATTTGCGTTCTTTTTTGAGTTTCAACATGTTTAGCTGAAAATGCACCATTTTCTAAAAATGGATTTTGCCATATTGACGCTATAAGCGAAAGTGCTTCATTTAATAAAGAGCTTTGATTTGAAAGGTATTTTTCATTTGCAACATCAATTGTAAACGACATGACATGATAATCACCTTTTTTTGAAACGTCTACAAAGAAGGTTGCACCGTATAATTCTTCTAATTTTCTTCTAATTTCACCATTAGTAGGAAGATCTTTCGTACCACTTTGTAATACATAAGGTAAAATTCCACGGTACGATACTGTATCTTCTTCAAGTTTTCCACGTACTTTTAGTGTAATCGAATTTGTTTTAAATTTTTCTGTCGTAACCACATGTAGTTTAATGCCATTAATATCACTGTTTTTGTATTGTAACAAATTCAAATTTAACCCTCCTTAGTCAATTATTATTTACTCATATTTATTTCCAATATCTTCATTGTATCTCTAATTTTACCAAAATAAAACCTACTGCTTAGTTTACCCAAAATATTTATTTCAAATAAAAAAGAAAGTAGTACCTCCTTTTAAACCATTTTTTAAAGAATTTAATCTAAACTGACTAAAAAAAAGCCTCCTATATATAATATAGGAAGCTTCTAAGAAAATATTATTTATCGTTTACCTTTTTCATAAGCAACACCAACAGATTTTGGTGCTTGTGAAGATTTTGAGAATATTACTAGCGCAATTAAAGTTACTACGTATGGGAATAGCTTTAATGCCAATGGTGGTATATGAGCCAAACTTGGAATAACTTGAGATACATTGGCAATTGTTGTAGCTACACCAAAGAATAATGTTGCAGCTAAAATTCCAAGTGGTTTCCATTGTCCAAAAATTAATGCCGCAATCGCTAAGAAACCAAGACCTGCTACACTTCCTGTAAATTCGCCAGAGTATGTTACTAAGATAATAGCTCCACCTAATCCAGAAAATGCACCTGAAATAATTACACCTAAATAACGAACACGGTATACATTAATACCCGCTGCATCAGCTGCTTGAGGATATTCACCACACGCACGTAGACGTAAACCAAGACGAGTTTTATAAAGTACAAATGTGCTAATTAATAAAATCGCAATTACTAACCATGTTGTCGAATACGTATTTTTGAAGAATAAATCTCCAAGTATCGGAATGTCTTTTAATAATGGAATATCTGTACGAGTAATACCATTAATACTGATATTACCTGATCCAGTTATATTTCTAGCTAAGAAAATCGTTAAAGCACCAGCAATCATATTGATTGCAATACCACTAATTACTTGATCAGCATGTAAATTAATACTTGCGAATGCATGTAATAGTGAAAATAAAGCACCTGCAAGAACTGCAACTAGAATCCCTACCCAGATTACCCATGTTTCTCCTTGATGAGTTTCTTGAAGTTTAGAAATTGTTAAGGCACTTGAAAAACCTCCGACAACCATTAATCCCTCTAAACCGATATTTACGACACCGCTTCGCTCAGAAAATAAACCACCTAATGCTACGATTAATAATGGAATCGTATAGGCAATTGCATATGGGAAAATTTGTATAATTAAATCCATGCCTTATTTCACCTTCTCTCCTACATTGCTGTCCTTGTACTTGCGTGATTTAGTTATTCGATCAATAACTTTTTTAATTAAAATACTCGTTGCAGAGAAATAGATAATGATTGCAATAATAACATCAGCGATATCTGGTGGAATTGAAGTCATTGCACTCATAAAACCTTTACCAGAATACAAGATTCCAAAGAATATTGCTGAGAAAAATACTCCAATTGGCGTATTCATTCCTAAAAGTGCTACTGCAATTCCATCGAATCCTTCAGTAGGTAAAACACCAATTTGAATTAATGAAGAGTTACCAGCGAATTGAACTACACCAGCTAAACCAGCCAGTCCACCTGAGATCATCATTGATAAAATAACATTTCTGTTTACAGAAATCCCTGCATATTCAGCTGCACTACGGTTATAACCTACAGCTTTTAATTCATAACCTAATACTGTGCGGTTAATGATAAATGAAATAACGATTACCATAATAACTGCAACAAATAACCCGAAGTTTATATATGAATCTCCAAATAAACTAGATAAAAATGGCATTTTTAGAGTAGCAGAGTCTGCAAGCATTTTTGACTCAGTTTCTGTACTACCTTTAAAATATTGTGGAACTAAATAATAAACAGTCCAATAAGCAATCCAGTTCATCATAATTGTTGAAACTACTTCATGAACATTAAATCTTGCCTTTAATAATCCTGGAATAAATGCCCAAGTTGCACCTGCGATAAATGCTACAATAACCATCAAGGGAACTAAGATTAGTGTAGGTAAATCAACAGTTAAACCTACTGCAGAAGCACAAAACCCTGCAAAAAGCATTTGACCAGCTGCACCAATATTAAATAAACCTGTTCTAAATGCAAATGCAACAGAAAGTCCAGTTAAAATTAACGGAGTAGCAGTTGCTAATGTATTACCAATACGCTCCGGATCCTTTAATCCACCTTGGAATAAATAAGTAAATCCTTCTACTGGATCACTACCCGTAACAAAAATTAAGATTGCTCCAGCTATTAATCCTAATAAAATGGCAATTAGAGAAATGATTCCTCCTTTTTTCATGCCCCTTCACCTCTCCTTATACCAGCCATCATTAATCCTAATTCATCTTCATTCGTTTCTTTAGCATTAACAATATCAATGATTTCACCAGCATTTACAATTGCAATGCGGTCAGATAAATTAAGAACCTCTTCAAGCTCTAACGAGATTAGTAGAACAGCTTTTCCACTATCTCTTTGCTCTATTAATCTCTTATGAATATATTCAATCGAACCTACATCCAATCCACGTGTTGGCTGACACGCAATTAACAATTCTGGTTTAAGTTCAATTTCACGACCAATGATTGCTTTTTGCTGATTCCCACCAGACATAGATTCAACAACCGTTTTCGCACCTTCACCAGATCGCACATCAAATTCTTCAATAATTTTTTTGGCATGTTTAGCTATTGCCGCCTTGTCTAATACGCCATATTTAGAAAATGGTTCTTGATTATAAATCTCTAAAACTACATTTTCTTCAATTGTATATTCAAGAACAAGTCCTCTTTTTTGACGGTCCTCAGGAATATGAGCGATACCACTATGAATTCTCTGACGAATACTATCCTTTGTAATATCTTTGCCTTTTAGTAGAATAGAACCTTCTTCAATCGGTCTTAATCCAGTTATTGCCTCAACAAGTTCAGATTGTCCATTCCCTTCAACTCCGGCAATACCAACGATTTCACCTGCACGTACTTGTAGAGAAGCATTTTTTAAACCTAAAACTTTTTTATTATTTTTAACACTTAAATTATTAACATCTAGTACAACTTCGCCAGGTTTTGAATCTTCTTTCTCTACCTTGAAAGACACCTGACGTCCGACCATCATAGAGGCCATTTCAGATTCAGAAGTTTGTTTAACATCAACTGTACCAATGTATTTTCCGTGACGAATAACTGTACATTGATCAGCAACAGCTTTGATTTCTTTTAATTTATGTGTGATGATAATGATTGATTTACCTTCATTAATTAAATTTTTAATGATTTTCATTAAATCTTGAATCTCTTGTGGAGTAAGTACCGCTGTTGGTTCGTCTAATATTAATACTTCTGCATTACGGTATAATGTTTTTAAAATCTCAACCCTTTGCTGCATCCCTACAGAGATATCTTCAATCTTTGCATATGGATCAACATTTAAGCCATAAGTTTTAGAAAGCTCTTCAATACGCTTTGCAGCTGTCTTAATATCGACTACTAACCCTTTTTTTGGCTCAAGACCAAGAATAATATTTTCAGTTACTGTAAAGTTTGAAACTAATTTAAAATGTTGATGAACCATTCCAATTCCTAGTTCATTTGCAACATTTGGGTTTGCGATTTTAACTTCTTTACCCTTGACCTTTATAATCCCTTTTTCAGGTGTGTACATTCCAAAAAGGACGGACATTAAAGTTGATTTCCCTGCTCCGTTTTCGCCTAATAAAGCATGAACTTCCCCTTTTTTTAATCGTAGTGTAATATTATCGTTCGCTATAATGCCAGGAAACTCTTTTGTTATATTTAGCATCTCCACTACATATTCCATAATTTTCCTCCTTGTATATTACGAAGTCATTTATTTTCAAAGTTTTACTTGATTTCGGAATATTTTTCATAATTTTTTATTTTTAGGGAGGTTTTTTCTCACTCACCCGAAACTCACGCCCTAATCAATTGGAAGCTTCACCAATAAAAGTGCTTACAATTGATTAAGGCATGAAAATTCAAAATCATTTATAGGGTAGAAGAAGCATATAAAGGGATTCTCCTTTCCTATGCTTCTTCTGCCAATTATTAAAAAGAAATTTACTAATTACTTAATTAAACTTCCTCTTTCACTTGCAACTACGATTTCACCAGACTTAATTTTGTTAAATACATCGTTAACTGTTGTTAATGTATCAGAGCTTAAGTTTGGATTTTCTTTTGGTAAACCAATACCGTCATTTTTTGCATCATAAGTTAAAGTTTGTCCACCAGGGAATTTTTTATCTTTTTCAGCTTTTACCATATCAGAAGCTGCTTTAGCTACACCTTTCATAGCTGAAGTTAAGATTACTGATTTGTTATCTTTATAAATACCATCAGCGTATTGATCTACGTCAACACCAACAACCCATACTTCTTTACCACTAGCAACTCTGTTTTTAGCTTCAGTAATAGCACCTTGTCCTACTCCACCTGCTGCAGAGAAGATCGCTTTAACGCCACGGTCATACATTTGAGCTGCAATTTGTTGACCTGCTGCTTTGTCTGTAAAGCTTCCAGAATATACTACGTTATTAGCTTTTAAAGAAATGCTTGTTCCAAGTTTTTCATTTGCATATTTAACACCTTGTTGGAATCCCCAGTTATATTTTTGAACTGCAGGAATTTCCATACCACCGATAAATCCAACATCACCAGTTTTTAATTGAACTGCTGTTGCAATACCAGCTAGGTAACCAGCTTCTTGCTCTGCGAAGAAAATTGAAACCGAGTTCTTTTTAACATCCGGTGTCATATCTTTAGCTGAGTGTGGAGTACCATCGATAATTACAAATTTGTCATTTTTATATTTATCTTGCGCTTTATAAATTGCTGTTTCGAATTTAAAACCTGGAGTAACGATAAATTTAAAGCCCGCGTCATTTAGGTTACCGATTTCTTTTAAGTAATCCGCTTCAGTTTCTCCAGCAGGTTTCAAGTATTTAGTATCATTCTTAAGATTGAAACCTAATTCTTTAGCTCCTGCTTGGATTCCTTCCCAAGTACCTTGGTTAAATGATTTATCATCAATTGTACCCGAGTCAGTTACCATACCTACTTTAAATGCGCCTTTTGCGTCTTTTGTATCTCCACCTTTTCCACAAGCACCTAAAATTGTACCTGCTGCTAAGGCCATTGAAAGAACAAGACCAGCTTTTTTCATCTTCATAAAAATTTTGCCCCCTTAAATTTTTATTTACATTTGTACTAGCTTGGTATATAATCGTTAGCTTAACGATCCACCTCCCTAATAATTTTTAATGAAATTTCTGACAATATTATTTACAAACCAGCCAAAACTTATTTTTCGTAAACATAATTTTGGCTATACAGTTTAATTTCTCTTTCTTAAAACATTAAAACTGAACTGATCCGCTCTGAAGTAATTATAAGAATGTAAAACTGCACGGTTTAAGTCATCAAAATGTAACTGTTCGATTAATAATAATGAAACATCTGGTTCACACTGTAACAAAGGGGATACTTTATCGTGGTATCCTATTGGCTCAATTCTTGCACTAGAGTATTCGATAGTTCGACCAGTTTCTTTTTGGATGAATGAAAAAAATGAATGATCTTCGTATGATGGAACCTGTTTAAAATAATTTGTTGGTAATTTATCAATGCAGTAAACTACAGGTTCTCCATTAGCTGTTCGAATTCTTTCAACTACATGCATGCGATCATCTTCGGTAATTGTGAAGCTTTTTAAATCTTCCTTTGTAGGAACTAATAGTTTAGAAGTTAAGAAGATTGTACCAGGCGTTTTACCAGCATCAATAATCATTTCTGAGACACTACTTAATTGTTCAATACCTGTCCTAAAAATCGGTTTCGGTTTAACAAACGTCCCTACTCCGTGTCTTCTAACTAAAATATTTTCTTCTTCTAAAACTCTTAATGCTTCTCTTAATGTTGCTCTACTGACTCCAAAAATTTTCGATAACTCATACTCTGATGGTAACTTATGATGTGGTAAATAAATACCATTCTCAATATCTTGTTTTATGCGATCCATCACTTGAAGATAAAGCAATCTGGTATCGGTTTTAATCTTCATTTCCCATCCCCCAAACTTCGGATTTCAGACATCAGTTGTTAGACATCTGTCGTATAATCCTTCTTTACTATACTGTTATTTTTTACTCATTTCAACACTTTTTTGAAAACGCTTTATTTTTTATTTCGTTAATACAACTTTTGACTCGATTAAACATAAAAAAAACTCTTATAATCTACAGTTTCACTAGGTGAAAAAGCTAGATTATAAGAGTTTTTGATTTTTCATTAAGTATAAAATCATTTCTCCATAATAATGCTTTTTCCCCATAGTATTGCAAATATTGGTTGCAATGTAGAAACTTCCGACCCATAACGCCTGATTTATATGAGGACTATCAATTTATCTGAAGAAATAATATCATTCTATGTCTAAAATTGTCAATAATGTTTCGACAATTTTTTTAATTTTATTAAGATAAGGCCTGCTCATCTTCTACAGGTTTACTAATTAATACTTCTCGTGGTTTACTGCCTTCATACGGACCAACAATTCCATTTTCTTCCATAGAATCAATCAATCTAGCTGCTCTAGTATAACCTATTCTAAACCTTCTTTGTAGTAGTGAAACCGAGGCTGATTGCATGTTTGAAACTAACTCAACAGCTTCATTATAAAGATCATCATTCACTTCAGTTTTACCATCTTTTTCCTCTTTCACCATCATCTCTTCTTGGTATTGAGCCTTTTGTTGAGAGATCGAAAACTCAACAACTCTTTCAACTTCATCATCTGATAAAAATGCTCCTTGAACTCGAGTTGGTTTAGATGCACCTATAGGTTGGTATAACATATCTCCTCTACCTAAAAGTTTTTCTGCTCCACCAGTATCAAGGATCGTACGAGAATCTGTTTGAGAAGATACACTAAAAGCAATTCGTGATGGTATATTCGCTTTAATGACCCCAGTGATGACATCAACCGACGGTCTTTGTGTAGCAATAATTAAATGAATACCTGCAGCACGAGCCATTTGCGCTAATCTTGTAATGGAATCTTCTACATCACTTGAAGCTACCATCATTAAATCTGCTAACTCATCTACAATAACAACGATAAATGGTAATAAAGGTTGCTTCGAATCCGTCATTGCGTTATTTTGTTTCGTTAATTCATTGTAACCTTCAATATTTCGAGTTCCTGAGTGTGAAAAAAGCTCGTATCTTCTTTCCATTTCACTAACAACTTTTCGAAGTGCTTGTGATGCTTTTTTAGGATTCGTTACAACTGGAGTTAATAAATGCGGAATCCCATTATAAACATTTAATTCAACCATTTTCGGGTCGATTAACATAAGTTTTACTTCAGAAGGTTTCGCATTCATTAGGATACTAACTATGATTCCATTTATACATACACTTTTCCCACTACCTGTTGCTCCAGCTACTAATAAGTGCGGCATTTTATTAAGCTCTGCAAACACAGCATCACCGGCAATATCTTTACCTAGCGATACTGCTAATGGATTTTGTAATTTAGGATTTTTCGCTTCGAGAACTTCTCTTAATAAAACCGTCGTTATACTTGTGTTAGGCACTTCAATTCCAACCGCTGATTTACCAGGAATTGGAGCTTCAATTCGGATATCTTTAGCAGCAAGCGCAAGTGCTAAATCATCACTTAAATTGACAATTCGACTAACTTTTACACCTGCTTCAGGGTAAACTTCATATTTCGTAACAGCTGGTCCATGATGTACTTTTGTTACAGCTGCTTTTACGCCAAAGCTTTGAAATGTTCTTTCAAGCTTGTCCGCATTTTCCTTTAATTTTGATTCATTTTCTCGTTTTTTAACGCCTTTTGGGTATGCCAATAAATCCAATGAAGGTAATACATAATCTACTTTATCATCCATCCCAACTTCGGCGACTGGCAAGTCTATTGATTGATCATCTTCATCAGCAAACTGTGCTTGAATCTGATTTGAATCACTTGCTACGGTAAATTTTGGCTCTTTAGGAGGCTGATATGTAGGAGAATATTCAATTTGAATTTCTTTTTTCGGTTCAACAGCCTCATTTTCATATGCATGATCAATATGATAATTCGGAATACTATTGTTTGGAACCTCTTCCTCAGTTTCTTCATATGAATCTTTTCTCGATTTTCTTTTTTGCTTTGCTTCAGCCCGTCTACTTGTTGTTGTTTTTTGTTCCCTTCCTCGCTTCCAGAAATTTGCAAAATCCTTCCAACTATCTGAAATAATATTTCTTACTTTTGGCATCATATATTGATATAAATAACCGCCAAGTGGTTTTCCAGTAATAAACAATATCCCAGCAACAACAGCAATTATTCCAAAGAGAATCGCACCAGTTCGATCGAATAAGAAATATAATACTGCAAAAAGTAGCGCTCCAATCATCCCTCCACCGAGATCTACCGTACTAATTTTACCTTTAGCTTCGATAAGGAATAAATCTAGTGTACTCTTTATGACAGATTGATCTTTAAATTGATTATTTTTTGCTAATAAATCAAATAGAGTAACATGACTAAACATCAATATACTAAAGAAGATTAACAATCCGCCAATCGTTATACTCGAAACAAATGGAGGTCTTTTCCGGTAAATAATACTATATGCAGATAAACCGATAATAAATAAGAAGCTAAGCATATACCATTCGCCAAAGAAAAATCTCAAGAATAATACAAAGACTTTACCAACTATTCCAAGCTTTAAGATTGTGACAATCGAAAGTGCTAAAAATATTAATCCACTTATTTCATACCATATTGAGCCATGTCCCTTTGCATGTCCATTTGATGACTTTCGAGCTTTTGACTTTTGCTGCTTCTGCTTTGCCATGTAATTCACCCCCATCTAAATTTGCAGATTCGCCAAAGAAAGCAGCCTTTTGGCTGCTTTCTTAAATTGAATTTATTATAACATATCAGAACATATGTTTACCATGTATTGTTAATAATTACCTCAAGATGGAAAAACTAAAATTCTTTGACCTGGTGAATATTGCATATAATGCTCTGGGTCGGTACTGACAATTCTTCTAATTTCAAAAGCTGTCCCCCCAACACTATCAACTAACATAGGAACACCATTGTATTCCATAAATTGCTGTGAGGTATATTCTTTTTGATCAACAGGATAAATCGATTCAAGTGGCATAATTGTATAAAGAATCAAAATTCATTCTCCTCTTTAGTTGATTTTTCTTTTCTTTCATCAATTAATTCCTGCAATTTACCTAGTGCTTGCCCAATTCCACCAACATCGTCAATTAATCCATATTTTACTGCATCTCCACCGACTACATTTGAGCCGATATCTCTAGTTAAATTACCTTTTGTGAACATTAGTTCCTTGAACCGCTCTTCAGTAATATTTGAATGCTTCGTAACAAATCGAGTTACTCTTTCCTGCATTTTATCAAGATATTCAAACGTTTGTGGTACACCAATTACGAGACCTGTTAAACGAATTGGATGAATCGTCATTGTAGCTGTCTCAGCAATATATGAAAAATCAGTACTTACTGCAATTGGTACTCCAATACTATGTCCTCCACCTAAAACGATTGAAACAGTAGGTTTTGTTAAGGATGCAATCATTTCTGAAATTGCAAGTCCTGCTTCAACATCTCCACCAACCGTATTTAATATGATTAATAATCCTTCAATTTTAGGATTTTGCTCAATCGCTACTAATTGAGGTATCAAATGCTCATATTTAGTCGTCTTATTCTGAGGTGGTAATGCAACATGCCCTTCAATTTGCCCAATGATCGTTAAACAATGTATTTTTGAATCATTACTAGTTGGAACATTTGTTTGTCCTAACTGTTGAATTTTTTCAACGATACTCATGTCCTTTTGATCATTTGGCTTTGGAGGTGCTTCTTCATTTGGTATTGGCGTTTCATTATTTGAATATGTCACAACGGTTCCCCCTATCATTTTTCATACAAGTTAGTATGTGAAAATAATAAGGAAATCATACCCATCTTTGGAATATGAAGCGCTTAAACTTTTAAATTTATACTTCCATTAAGATTGGAAGAATCATCGGTCTTCTTTTTGTTTCTTCATATAAATAAGCACTTAATCCATCCCTAATTGAATTTTTCAATAATGTCCATTCAATTTGATCGTTTTGCAACATTTTTTCAGTAATGCCTTTTACAATTTCAGTTGATCTCGTTATTAATTTTTCTGACTCACGAACATAAACAAATCCGCGAGTAATAATTTCTGGACCAGAGATAATTACTCTTTTTTGTTTATTAAATGTGACAACTACAATCAGTATGCCATCTTGGGAAAGTAGTTTACGATCACGCAATACAATATTTCCAACGTCACCGACACCAATTCCATCTATTAGAACGTTCCCTGCTTCAACTCTTTCAGTTCGAGTAGCTTGGCCATTGTGAAACGAGACAATGTCACCTTTTTCAACAATAAATATATTTCCTTTTGCGATCCCTACTTCTTCTGCAATATGTGAATGTGCTTTTTGCATTCTAAATTCACCGTGAACTGGTATGAAATAAGTAGGTTTCATCAACTCTAGCATCAATTTCAATTCTTCTTCATAACCATGGCCAGATACGTGAACTTTTTTATAACCATAAATTACATTCGCTCCAGCCCTAAATAATAGATTAACAGAAGTCGCTACTAACATTTCATTACCTGGAATAGGCGTTGATGCCATTATTACAGTATCACCTTTTCGTATTGAAACTTGTTTATGTGTACCTTTTGCGATTTTAGAAAGTGCTGCCATTGGCTCGCCTTGAGTTCCAGTTGTTAAGATTACAATATCTCTTTCTTTAAAATTATCAGTATCCACTACAGAAATCATTAAATCCTCTGGAATTGTTAAATAGTCTAATTCCTTCGCTATTTCAATTGACTTCATCATACTACTTCCGACAACTGCTAATTTTCGCTCGGCTGCAACACATGCATTCATAACCTGTTGAATACGATAAATATTTGAAGAAAAACAAGCTACTAATACTCTTCCCTTCGCATACATTATTTCTTTTTTAATCTCTTCGGCTACTTTCTTCTCTGAACCTGAGAATCCTTGTCTTTCTGCGTTTGTACTATCTGAAAGTAAACATAGAACTCCTTTATCCCCGATAATTGCAAGTTTACCTAAATCAGCACCAGCAAAAGGACTTTTCGATTGATCAAATTTGAAGTCCCCGGTATAAACTACCGCTCCTTGAGATGTATTTACACAAAAACCAAATGAATCTGGAATACTATGAGTAACTCTAAAAAAGCTAATAGAACTATTTTCAAATGTAAATAAGCTATTTTCATCATATAGTTCAAATTGTTCAAGGTTCTTTATTCCTTTTTCACTTAATTTTTCTCTAATAAATAAATAAGCTAATTTATTTGTATAAAACTTTACTTGAGGAAGCTTATTCATAATATATGGAATTGCACCAATATGATCCTCATGTCCATGTGTTATAAAAACTCCAACAATTTTATGAGCGTTCTTCTCTAAATAACTGACATCAGGTATAACATGATCTATTCCGTACATTTCTTGCTCAGGAAATTTCAAACCCGCATCTAGCACGTATATCAAATCTCCTACTTCGACTATATACATGTTCTTTCCGACTTCACCTACCCCACCAAGGGCAAAAACTTTTACTTGTTCTTTCATTTCGTTCACCACAACCTGTTCCTCCTACATAATTCTTTAAATTTACAGACCGTTCAAAATCTTACAATTATTATATCCTAGTCCGAACAGGTAAAACAAGATACATTCTTCCTTATATAGGAAAATCGAATTACTAATGGTATGAAAAATGGAACAGAATGATGATCTTTTAAAGTAGTAGAAGATTGAGGTTAGAAAGGGGCATGAGTAAGAAAATAAGCATGATGGTCAAAAACACTTAAAGGAGCATGAGTTACTAAAACTGCTAAATTCTCTAAAACACTTACTCATAAAGAGGTCATGAGTAACTATATTAGCTAAAATTTCAAAAAAACGTACTCATAACAAGTGCATGAGTACGTAAAAATACAAGATGATTAAACAAACTTACTCTTAACAAGCCTTAGTGGAAGCCCACTACTACCAACATTACTTACCTATGATTATGTTTGGCCCATATTTCAACAAACTGACCCCCGCTTCTAATAATAGAAGGAGGCAGGCTACCGAAAAGGCCGATTGCATTTTCTTTTCGTAGTTATCAAATTCCAGGTCTGAAATGACATTTACAAAATCAAAAGAACATCAAAATGAAGTAGTTCAGCCATTATAATAATTCAATATATCCATCTGTTCCATTTACTCGAATTCGTTGTCCATCTTTTATAAGTTTTGTGGCATTTTCTACACCGACAACCGCAGCTAAACCATACTCACGCGCAATCACTGCCCCATGAGTCATTAGTCCACCAACTTCGGTAACGAGGCCTTTTATGGAAACAAATAATGGTGTCCAGCTAGGATCGGTAAATGGCGTAACTAATATATCTCCATCTTCTAAATCTGCATCTTCCATGTTTACGATCACGCGAGCGCGTCCTTCTATAACCCCTGAGGATACTGCTAGACCCGGGATCGCATCTGTTGGTAGATTTTCTCGTTTATACTCACCTGTAATAATTTCACCATCAGATGTGATTACTCTTGGTGGCGTTAGTTTATTATAAAATTTGTACTCTTCAATTCGGTTGCTTATAATTTCGTAATCAAGTTTATTTGTACGCACTACTTCGCAAAGTTCTTCAAAAGTTAAATAGTAAATATCTTCTTTATTATTAATAACATTAGTAAATACCAGTTTTTCGGCTTCTTTCAATAAAGCCTGTTTATAAACAAAATAGCGATTAATCATGCCGTATTTTGGATATTCACGATAACCGATAAAATTTCGAAGTATGCTGATAACTCGTTTTGTTTCTTCTGCTTTACTTTTACCATCTGGTAATAGCATTAATCGCTCAATAAGCTCATTTTCTTTTTTTAAGGCTTTTTGTTGCCCTTGCTCAAATTTCTGTTTGCTTGCATTAGACTCAAAATTTTTAATATTATTTAAAATCATCGGAATAAGTGTAGTTGGTTTTTCGATCCAACGCGTTTTTGTAAGATCGATTTCTCCAGCACATCGCATTCCGTACTTGCTTAAATAATGATTGATAGCGTCTTTTGCTTCCTTCCCACCATTAAACTTAATCAGTTCATCTAAAAAGTTTTCATCTTTTACATGTTGTAAAAAATTTATGATTTCAGGATATGGACGAAATACATCTGCAACATCCATTAACGAAAGACCCATTTCCGAAGTAATATTGTTAGAAACCGATAAAGATAATGTATCTGCTACGTTTTTCTCCCCTAACCACTTGTTCATATTTTCATTAATCCAAGATGAGGCATCCATCCCAGTCCTAATTACTCCTGAGCTTTGTGGATCAAATAGGATCGACTGTAATGTTTGGATATCTTCTAAAATAAACTCTAATAAATTTGATCCTGATTTCGATTTAATGATTTGCTTTAGCTCTTCGATTGATGCTTGATTCTTATTAATTAACTTAGTTATAAGCGTAGGATCGTTTTCTATTTGCGGTTTAAATTCGGTAGACGATAAATCTTTATTGTTTTGTTTTGAAATCGGTGCGTTATTTTCAACTGATGTCAATTTAATAAAATCACGTTCAACAACATTTAATAATGCACCCTTTACAAGTGGGTCTGAGTTTCCTGCTACATCAATAAGCATTTTTCTGGCGGTAGGTGAAGCAAGATTGCGTGTAATATCAACAAACAACCTCCCACCTGCTTTACGCATTGGCGCTTTAGTCGTTAACATAAAAAAAGATAATCCCAATGGTTTCATTGGATCAGTCATCATTTGATTATGACCAACTGAAAGATAAACGTGATTTTCTTGATCATCCGCTTCAGGAATTGGGTACAGTGTTGTAATTGGTCTGCTTTGGACAATGTAAAATGTGTCATCAACAAGGCACCATTCAATATCTTGTGGTTTATCAAAATAAGATTCTATATTTCTTCCTATATTTGCTAGTTGCAGTATTTGTTCGTCAGTCAAAGTTTGATTTTTTTGCTTTGCCGGTTCGATTTGTTGTGTTATTGTTCCTCCTTCAGGTCGTCCATAGATTGCTAATTTTTTGGTTGTTACCCTTTTATTAACGATTTCACCTTCATATACTTTATAGCAGTCTCCAGAAACGATCCCTGAGACAAGAGCTTCACCAAGTCCAAAACTGGCATCAATTGATACTATTTTTCGGTTTGATGTAACAGGATCAGCAGTAAATAAAATCCCTGAAGCATGTGGAAAAACCATCTTTTGAACGATAACGGATAAATAAACTTGACTATGGTCAAATCCATTTTGAATACGGTAAATTACTGCACGGTCAGTAAACAAGGATGCCCAACATTTGATAATATGCTGTAAGATTGCTTCTTTGCCGATGATATTTAAATAAGTGTCTTGTTGGCCAGCAAAAGACGCATGTGGTAAATCTTCAGCAGTCGCACTAGATCGAATTGCAAAGGCTTGATTTTCTTCATACTCGGAAAGATAGTTTGTAATTGCTGATATAACATCAGAAGGAATTTCTGTATCGAGTATGATTTCTCGAATTTCCCTGCTGATTTCTCCAATTTTATCTCGATCTGCTACTTTTACCATGTTTAGTTGTTCTAACAAAGTATGATACAATTCATTTTTTTCCATCGCTTTTTGAAAACTAGCTGTTGTAATACAAAAACCTTTTGGGACATTTAATCCTTGAATTTTTGATAATTCTCCTAAATTTAACCCTTTACCTCCAACATGAAAAAGCTGATTTTTTTCAATTTTTAGAAAATCGAGAATTAAAGAACTCATTACACATCTCTCCTAACCAATTTTGTTATTTGATTTTAGCAGTAGTAAGGGAGAATAAACAGTCTATTTTAACTTGATATAAAATGGTATAATTAAAGTAGGAAGAGAAAATAAAATTAATGAGCACTCTGTTAAATGACTATACAGGGTGCTCTTTTTCATTTTAAAAAACGATTTCAACTTTTTTTACTGTTTTATATTTCCCCCTCTAAAGAATAGCTAATCTCTCTTTTGAACTTTTATTTATCGAATGTAATTTTTAGATAAGAAAGGAATATGAATAATTTAGGAAGGGAGGTAATGCATGAATATAAATAACAGTGAGTCACATAATTTTAATCATTTTTCCGATAAACAACGTACTAATCCTCTAATAAATAACCAATCGATCAGTAATAACGTACGTTCAAATAAAATCAGCCTCTCTAAATTTGTTGATGAACTCCCTATTCCACCTATTTTAAAACCTCTTTGGAAGGATCATTTTTATACTTATTACGAAGTAAGAATGACGGAGTTCAAGCAATCCCTTCATAGTGAGTTAGATGATTCAACTGTTTGGGGATACGAAGGTAGTTACCCTGGACCTACAATTCAAGTTGAATCAGGTGAAAAAGTGTTTATTAAATGGATCAATCATCTTCCTGACCGGCACTTGTTCCCCATAGACTATACAGTTCACGGTGCACATATGGATCTACCTGAAGTCCGTACAGTAGTACATGTTCATGGTGCTTGTGTTGAATCAGATAGCGATGGTTATCCTGAAGCTTGGTTTACAAGGGACTTTATTCAAGTTGGGCGTTATTTTAAAAAGCAAGTTTATCGATATGATAATTGCGATTGTGCCTCGACACTTTGGTACCATGATCATACACTTGGTATTACTAGACTCAATGTTTATGCTGGATTAGCAGGTTTCTATTTAATAAGTGATCAAAATGAGCATTTATTCAATTTACCTAGTGGGAAGTATGATGTTCCGCTTATGATACAAGATAAAAGTTTTAATCATGATGGATCACTTTTTTATCCAAATCAACCAGATAAACCAATCAAGGAATTGCAGACGTCTATTCTGCCTGAATTTGTTGGAGATACGATTGTTGTTAATGGTAAAGTGCATCCCTATTTTAATGTTGAACCAAGAAAATATCGATTCAGATTACTAAACGCTTCGAATACACGCTTTTTTCGATTTACGCTTGATTCGGGTCAGCTTATGTATCAAATCGCAACAGAAGGTGGGTTTATGCAGCACCCTATTGGAATCAATGAACTTATGTTATCTCCTGCCGAACGTGCAGAAGTCATCATTGATTTTACGAATCTTGAAGGTAAATCTATTATTCTAAAGAACGATGCCCCTGCCCCGTTTCCAGATGGAAATGCCGTTGATGAAAATACAGGGACTATCATGCAGTTTAGAGTTACTTTGCCTTTGTCAAATATTGATACTAGTATGATCCCAGGTTATATGATGAGTATTCCAAAAATAAATGAACGGTCTGTTTCAATGGAGCGATATCTCACATTAAATCACGAGATGGATCAATACGGACGAGAAATTATGTTATTGGATAACAAACACTGGGATGCGCCGATTTCTGAAAACCCGAAGTTAGGCTCGACCGAAATATGGTATTTAATTAACTTAACGCCTGATGCTCATCCAATCCATCTTCACTTAATTGATTTCCAAATAGTAGACCGGAGAAATTTTGATGTAGAAAAATATAAGAAAGAAAGGATCATTCATTACACAGGACCAGCTATCCCACCAAAACCACAAGAAAATGGATGGAAGGACACTGTTCAGTCTAATCCAAACCAAGTAACTAGAATCATAATGAAGTTTGGACCTTTCACAGGATTATATGTTTGGCACTGTCATATGTTAGAGCATGAGGACTATGAAATGATGAGGCCATATATTGTTATTCAATAGTGGCAAAAAAAAAACCACTTACGTCCATCCAAATAATTGGATTGTAAGTGGTTTTAGTATTAATTTTTTTGTAATGCTTCGTCTAATTTGTTAATTAGAATACTTAATGTTGTGCGCTCAGCTTCTGAAAGTGGTACAAGTGGTAAACGAACACCACCAACATCTAAACCTTTCATTTGTAAAGCTGTTTTGATTGGACTTGGGCTTGGAGCCATGAAGAATCCATCAAATAATGGCAAAAGCTTACGGTGTAAGAATTGTGCTTTAGCCATATCTCCTGTGAAGAAGCTTTCAGCTAATTGCTGCATTTCATTTCCTAACACGTGAGATGCTACTGAAACAGTTCCTTTTGAACCAATTGCAAATGCTGGTAACGTTAAACCGTCATCGCCACAATATAATTCAAAATCTTCAGGAGTACGATCAATAATTTCTGTCATGATACCTAAGTTACCAGTCGCATCTTTAATTGCAACTACGTTTTTTATTTCTGCAAGTCTTACAACTGTGTCTACAGAAAGGCTAGCTATTGTTCTTCCTGGTACATTATATAACATTACAGGTAGTTCAGTACTTTCTGCTGCAGCTTTAAAATGTTGATATAGACCTTCTTGGTTTGGTTTATTGTAATAAGGTACAACAACCATGATTGCGTCTACGCCTAATGCTGAAACTTTTTTAGTTAAATCTACTGTTTCACGTGTATTATTACTTCCAGTACCCGCTACTACTGGTACTCTACCATTTGCAGCTGAGACAACGTGACTGATTAACGCTAATTTCTCTTCAGTCGTTAAAGTTGGAGATTCACCAGTTGTACCGCATACTACGATTGAATCAGTCCCATTTTCTATTAAGTAGTTCACAAGCTTTGTTGTTTTTGCGAAATCAATGTTACCTTTTGAATCAAAAGGAGTTACCATTGCTGTTGAAATTTTACCAAATCTACTCATTGTTCCACTCCGATCAAATATTAATCCACTTTAACTGAACTAAGTTCAAATGCATCATGAAGTGCCGTAACCGCTTCGACCATATCTTCATTTTTTACAAGTACCCAAATAGTCGTATGGCTGTCTGCTGATTGTAAAATTTGAATTCCTTTTTCAGCAAGTGCTGTTACAATTTTTGAAGTTACCCCAGGTACTCCAGCAATTGCAGCTCCAACGATTGATACTTTCGCACAACCTGTAGTGTATGAAGGCTCGTAGCCAATTCCTTTTAGTACATCAATTGCTTTAGTAGAAACCTCATCACTCACTGTGTATACAACACCATTTGGAGAAATATTAATAAAGTCTACACTTATTCCTTTATTTGCCATCGCTTTAAATACTTGAGAATGTAAATCAAATGTATGTTCCTTTGATGTTACTCTAATTTGTGTAACATTAGGTACATGTGCGATTCCTGTAATTAATCGATCATGAATACCTTCACCAATTATTCGCTGTGTTGGATTCGATGTTACTAGTGTACCTAAACTAGTTGAATACGTTGAACGAATTCGAATAGGTACTTTTCCTTGCATTGCAATTTCGACAGCTCGAGGATGAATTACTTTTGCCCCTTGATATGCCATATTACAAATTTCTGCATAAGTAACAACAGATAATGGTCTAGCTTCTTTTACAATTCTTGGGTCGGCTGTCATTACGCCTTCAACATCGGTAAAAATTTCGATTGTTTCTGCGCCTACTGCAACACCAAGAGCAGAAGCAGATGTATCACTTCCACCTCTACCTAAAGTCGTGGTATCACCATTAGATGTTGATCCTTGGAAACCTGCAACTACTACTACATCGTAGTTTTCTAATTCTTTCAATAATCGGCCACACTTCATATCTAAAATTTTCGCATTACCGAATTCATCATTTGTTCTGAAGCCAGCCGATGCTCCTGTCATTGCCATAGCGTGAATACCATTTTCATTTAATAAATTTGAAAAGACAATTGATGAAATTGTTTCTCCACATGACATTAATAAATCAAGTTCTCGTTGAGTAACTTTACTTTTTTTGGCACCAACTAAATTTAATAGTGTATCCGTTGCATAAGGCTCACCTTTTCGTCCCATTGCAGATACAACTACTACTAGTTTATAACCATTTTCTAACGCTTTTTTTATATGCTTAAGTGCGTGCTTTCTACCATTTTCATCACGTACTGAAGTCCCACCAAATTTTTGGACTAATATTTTCATTCTTGCACCTCTCTAGCAGTTTTCACTAAATGATGCTTAACTCAATTAATCTTTCAGCAATTTGCACTGAATTCCAAGCAGCACCTTTTAACAGATTATCTGATACAATCCATAAATGGAATCCTAATGGATTATCTAAGTCTTTACGGATACGTCCTACAAATACTTCATTACTTCCAATACTGTAATATGGCATTGGATATAGTTGTTGTTCTGGATCATCTTGTAAAACGATTCCAGGTGCATCACTTAATAGTGATTTTAATTCTTCTACCGATACTTCTTTATCAACTTCAATATATACTGACTCTGAATGACCAGAAATTACAGGTAGTCTTACGCATGTTGCACTAATTTGTAATTCAGGTAAATGCATGATTTTTTTAGTTTCATTTATCATTTTCATTTCTTCATAAGTATATCCATTTTCAGTAAATACGTCGATTTGTGGAATTGCATTAAAAGCAATTTGATAATGTTTTTCACCACTTTTTACCGGTAATACTGATGGAGTAGCTTCTTCGCCATTTAAGAAAGCTTGAGCTTGATCCTTTAACGCTTCAATCGCTGTAACTCCAGCACCTGAAACAGCTTGGTAAGTAGAAACTACTACTTTATTTAAACCAATTGTTTGACGAATTGGTTCAAGTGCAACAACCATTTGAATTGTTGAACAGTTAGGGTTAGCAATAATACCTTTATGATTAAATAAATCTTTGTCATTTACTTCAGGTACAACTAATGGCACATCTACAGCCATTCTGAAAGCACTAGTGTTATCTACTACAACTGCTCCTCTTTTTACTGCTTCTGGAGCTAGTTCTTTCGATACAGATCCCCCAGCACTAAATAAAGCAATATCTACACCTTCGAATGCTTCAGGAGTAGCTTCTTGTACGATAACTTCTTGCCCATTGAATGATAACTTTGTTCCTGCAGAACGTTTTGATGATAAGTATTTAATTTCTTTAATTGGAAAATTTCTTTTTTCTAATGTTGCAATCATTTGTTGTCCAACTGCACCAGTCGCACCTACTACAGCTACTACATAACTTTGTTTATTCCCCACTTTTTTTGCACCATCCCTGTTTTCACTTTTATTAAATAGTTTACGTCAAATGAAGTTGATATTCAAAGGTTTTCGCTTGAATAATTATTTTCATAGTAACGAGTATGTATCCTAATGACACATACTCAATTTTCTTCATTCTAACATAGAAAAAATAATTCAGTATTATTTTTTCTAAAATAATTATTGTAGATCACGATATTTTTCAACTAGAACTGGTTGAAGCTGTTTTCCTTCTATTGAAGATTTAACTGTATCAAGTAATGCTTCCATTCTTGCTACTAATGAATTTGGTTTTTTTACAGGATCGTCTTGACCAAAGGGAATAAAATATATATTTTTTGTACTCATTAAACGCATTAAATTATGGCTTAGAGGATAATACCTATTTAATCAGTTTATCGTTTTATATGGGACATATAAATTGACTTAAAAGGAAGTATCATAAAGGATTTAATTGGGGATTGAAACAAGAAAGCAGTTAAAAATAATGAATAATGCAATTTCATCCTATTGATGATTGTTAACATAATAGTAAGAGTATACATAATCCAATTGTTTTTTAATGCAAGTATTATAAAATGTTTGTTTGTAATCATTATAGAGTACTCTTAAAAAGCTATCTCTAATCGATTTAATTGTTAAATTATGAAACCTCAAATAACATTCAGTCCAAAAAAACATATTATTTGAAAAAGTTTCATCGTCAATTTCAAAGAATGATCGTACAGCTTTCACTCCCATATTTCCTAACAATACGGAAACATCCTCCACGTCAACATTTGCATCGAGTTCAAAAATGACAATCTGAGAATCACTTCTATGATGTTTTTGTGAACTACTTACTGAGTATCCTATTAATTCACCATTTGTTAGATTTAAAGCAACTACCGCTTTGGCATAATCTAATGTCCAATTTTTATAAGCTAGCTCCAACACATCTCTAATTCTAACATTTGAAATTAAATGCTCGGCATGTTTTTGTTCAATCAGTTTTTCCACTTTATTTAGTTGTTTTTTGAATTGATATTCGATAATAACCAACATGCCTCTCTATGATGAATATTTAAACTCACTATCACCATAAATACGTTCCTTTTGTAAAAAAAATGACAGATTTTTGAATAATCTGTCCTAGACTGCTCGCCAAACGCTCGCTTCTTTCGTAATTGGTCTATCTTCGGTGCTCATTATCCCGTAACAAACTAGTAATACTATTCAACTACTTGTATCGTCATATTAGTGTCATGGCCTTTATTATATCTTCAGAAAAAATGATTGCATATTTAGTTTTTTACCGTTGTAAAAGGATAAAAAATAGATTCTAACAAGGGCTGGAGGCATCGTATCTAAAGGTTTGTTAAATTTAAGTGGCCGTCCAAAAATCGTAATCGACACATTAGCGATCTTGACTGTCTTGTCATAAAGGAAAGTGTGAGGGTATCTAAGTGGTTTTTTTCAATAAGAGTTGATTATACGAGCCCCATTTATGGATATTTAATGAGTTAATTCCTAAAAACACAAAAAAGAGGTTATCCCTATCACACTATCGGGACACCCTCTAGTTTAATAATCATCCTTATTCTCCAACTCTTGTTTAATAATTTTCCAGCCAATTAGGTGGATTTCTTCGAGGATTTTTATTTTATTTTCTTCCGATACATCAATAGGTGCAATGATATTGACTTTTGTTTTTCCAAATTGATAGGTAGCAGTAAATTCTGTTTGTTTGCTCAGTTTCACCACCCCCGTAATTTATTATATGATTCGTTTGGATACGGACTAACCAATCTTTTAATAAGGTTACGAGAGCTTCACAAATTATTTAATTCCTTAATTAGACATATACATAGTCTAAGAGGTGAAAAATAAATGGAACGTGTTGCTTTGTATTTACGGAAAAGTCGTGCGGATCTTGATGCTGAAGCCCGTGGTGAAGGTGAAACTTTATCAAAACATAAAGAGCAGCTTTTAAAATTCGCACAAGATAGTCAGTTAAATATAATTTGTATTCGGCAGGAAATTGCTTCTGGTGAATCACTTGTTTATCGTCCGGAAATGCTTAAGCTCTTACAAGAGGTCGAGGAATTTAAATATGATGGTGTACTTGTAATGGATATGGATCGGCTTGGACGCGGTAATATGAAGGAACAAGGAATTATATTAGAAACCTTTAAATCTTCCAAAACAAAAATTATTACGCCTAGAAAGACTTATGATCTACATGATGAGTTCGATGAAGAATATAGTGAATTTGAAGCTTTTATGGCTCGAAAAGAGTTGAAAATTATTACTCGTAGACTTCAACGAGGTCGTATTTTATCAGTTCAAAGAGGCAATTACATCGGAACTTTTGCTCCTTATGGCTATGATTTATATGAAACAAAAGAATTTCGTTCTTTAAGTATTAATATTGAACAGGCAACAGTAGTAAAAAGTATTTTCGAATGGTATACAAAAGAATTGATTGGTGCAACTGAGATTGCGAACCGTTTAAATCAAATGAATATACCTTCTTTTTCGGGTAAGAAGTGGAGCTATCATTCTATTCTTGAAATGATAAAAAATCCTACTTACATTGGTAAAATAACCTGGAATAAAAAAAATGGCAAGGGTGTAAGAAAGCCTAAATCTGAGTGGCTTATAGTTGATGGAAAACATGATGCAATTATCGATAACGAAGTATTTAATTCGGCACAAGAAATTTTAGGTAGTCGTTATCATGCTCCTTATAATAGTAAGTTAAGCAATCAGCTAGCTGGATTAATTTTTTGTAGTAAATGTGGTTCAAAATTACAGCAGCGCTATCCGAAAGGAAAACCTAGACAAATTGTTTGTACAAATAACCGCTGTAATACTCGGTCCTCCTATACTCATTTAGTTGAAGAGAGGATATTACAAGGATTAGAAATTTGGTTAAAAGAGTATAAACTAAGTTTTAAAAATCTATTAGAGACCAACGACTTTGAAGTTATTAATTTAAAAAAACAAGCACTTAAGCAAATCGAAAATGATTTAAAGGAAGTAGAAAAACAAAAAAATAATTTATTTAATTTTTTAGAACGTGGAGTTTATGATGAATCCATTTATATTGAACGCTCTGAGATACTCTCTAATCGTTTTAAAGAGCTCTCAAATAGTAAGACCTTAATAGTAGAAGAATTGTCAAAATATCAACAAAGAGAACAGTTTAAAGAGCAAATGATTCCAACAGTTGAAAACGTGCTAGATTTATATTTCAAAACAACTGATATAGAGCTTAAAAATCATCTACTGAAATCAATCCTAATTAAGGTTGAATATCAAAAAGAACCACATCAAAAATTAGATGATTTTAGTATTATTCTTTATCCGAAGCTACCAAAATGATTTTGGTGTTTGGTATTATCATCTAAGTCACATTAAATTGGTTCCATTTAAACCTAAAGCATCATTTGTAGAAATACCTAAAACAACAGGTTTTCCATTTCTTAAAGTAGCTTTAGCTGCCATTAATACAGGGCTGTCAGTTTGAGCATTAGCAAACTTACTCATTGAATTACCCGTTAAAGGTGCAATGACCATACAATCTAATTGTACTTTTGGTCCAAATGGTTCTGCTCCTACAATTGAATCAACTGTTTTACGCCCTGTTATTTCTTCAATTTTTTTGATCCAGTCTTCTCCTACACCAAATCTTGTAGTTGTACTTTTTACTGTAAATGTGACTACAGGATATACGTCAGCTCCATCATCGACTAATTTTTGAATTTGGGGTACGACCTCTTCATAAGTACAATGAGAACCTGTAATTCCGAATCCTATTTTCTTACCTTTTAAACTCATTACGATTGCTCCTTCCTTTTCTCTAAATCTTCTTTTAATAGCTGCGTTAGTACGTTTGCGATTATTTGCCCTGCTGTTTTAGGAGCAACGATTCCTGGTAAACCTGGTGCTAATAATGCTTTAATACCTCTTTTTTCAGCATAACGAAAATCTGTTCCTCCAGGTTTTGAAGCTAAATCAATAATTAGCGCATGTGGTTGTAATTTTGAAATGACCCCTGCAGTGACAATTAAAGTAGGAACTGTATTAATAACAATATCAACATCCTTTAAGGCTTCTTCAATGTTCTTGAATTCAAATGCTTCTAAGCCCATTTCAACGATTCTTGCAATATGTTCAGATTTACGAGCCCCTACTTTTACTTTAGCCCCTAAATTATGAAAGGTCCTTCCGACACTCATTCCTGTGCGACCTAAACCTAATACGGCTACTTTCGAATTATGAATCGTGTATTCAGTGTGTTGAATTACCATCATAATTGTTCCTTCAACAGTTGGAATACTATTATAAATTGCTACATCATCACGTTCAAATAATTTTACTAATTTTCGATTTGAAGCTGCAACTATACTATCTAAGTAAGAGTTACTTATTCCGGAGTAAATCGTACAATGAGCTGGAGTACTATCTAATATTTCTTTCGTCAAAACAACTTTTTCATTTGAAAAAATTGTATCAACAACTCCTTCAATATTCGTACCTGGTACTGGTAGAAGAATTGCATCTAGATCTTCAAAATTAGCATCAGCCATTAATTCTTTTGATGCACTTGTAAAACCACTATCTAATTGTTCGAAACCTATTAATGTTACTTTTGCGTCTAACTCTGTTAACTTTCGAATAACTTCTAACTGTCTGGCGTCCCCGCCAATCACAGCAATGTGCAAGCCAGTTAACATGCAGCATTCACCTTCTTTACTTCACTATGGTAAATGGAAATTAATAATTTGTAAGCAGGACTACCGCCTAACATCTTTCTCCTAAATATCTTATGAATCTTCCTTTGCATTGGTGAAGATTCTTTCTAAAATTAAGGCCCAGTAATCAAAAAGTATTTATCAGAAAAAATAAAAGAGGATCCTTAACCTTTGTTAAGGACCCTCTCATTCATAATCTTAATGTTTTAAATTAGATGGAATTATCCCATCTGGACTAACTAATGCAACTGCATAATCGTCTGTAAAGACAAAGTTTGCAATATCATTTACATTTTCAATCGTAACGTCATCAATTAATTTGATTATTTCATCTAATGAACGATGATGACCAATCATTAATTCATTTTTACCATTACGACTCATTCTGCTATTTGTACTTTCTAAGCCTAACATTAAATTACCTTTTAATTGTTCTTTACAATTAATTAATTCTTTTTCTGATATGCCATCTGCCTTTAAAACTTTTAAAGTTTCTTGGATTGTTTCAAATAATTGGTTTACTTGGCTTTTACCAGTACCACCATATATTGCCACCATACCACTGTCTTGATATGCAGAATGATATGAGAAAACTGAGTAAGCAAGTCCTTTTTGTTCACGAACATCTTGGAATAATCGACTACTCATACTACCGCCAAGAATATTATTTAAGGCGATTAATGGATATAAATCCTTATGTCCTAGTTCAAGACCTCTATATCCGATACAAAGATGTGCTTGTTCTGTTTCTTTTTTACGAGAAATTTCTCCATAATGAATTGTAGGAATCCCAAAGTTAACGTCTTTCTTTTTCCCTTCATAATTTCCAAATAAATCTTCAACTCGTTTAATAAAAGATTCATCAATATTACCAGCAATCGAAATAACGACTTGATCTGGTGTATAAAAATCATTCATATATTGGCGTAGTGTATCGCCATTAAAAGTTTTTAAAGTTTCTTCAGTACCTAATATTGGATACCCTAGTGGATGAGTTTCATACATAACCTTGCTTAGTAAGTCATGTACTAAGTCATCTGGTGTATCATCGTACATTTTAATTTCTTCTAGTACTACATTTTTTTCTTTTTCTAATTCACCCTCGTCAAAAGTTGAATTAAAGAACATATCCCCTAGTACTTCTAATGCGTAATCTGCATGTGTATCTAAAACTTTAGCGTAATAACAAGTATATTCTTTTGAAGTAAAAGCATTTACTTGTCCACCAATTGAATCAAAACTTTCCGCAATTTCTTTAGCATTGCGCGTTTTAGTACCTTTAAAGAACATATGCTCTAGAAAATGCGAAACGCCATTTAATTCTGGTGTTTCATTGTATGAACCAGTTTTAATCCATACACCTAGTGCAACGGAACGAACCGTTGAAATATTTTCAATAACTACTCTTACTCCATTTTTACAAGTATGTCGTACAATCATGTAATGCCTCCTATGTATACACCATCTATTTACAATTGTAATAAGATTGAAAAATTTAACTATATTTTACAATCATCTTAACAAAGCTGAATTCAATTGTCATTTGTTTTCAACTTTTTTAATTGTATCGTACCGTTTTTCATCTAATAAAGTTGAGATATTTACAACTTTCCTTCCTGATGTCTCAATTCTTGTAATCAATTCATCAAGCGCATCAGCTGTCGGTTTGGTTGGATGCATAAGAACGATCGTACCATTTTCTGCTTTTTTCATGACACGATTAATAATGACTTCTCTTGGTGGCTTTTGCCAATCAATCGTATCTGCTGTCCACATAATTGTTTTTAACCCTAAACTTGAAGCAATTTTTACCACTTCATCACGATAGCTACCGCTTGGAGGGGCAAACCATTCAACTTTATGATCGGTTGTAGCTAAAATTACAGAATTTGTTTCCACTATTTCATTTCTTATTTGTTGACTGCCTAGTCTTGCCATATCAGGATGTGTATACGAATGATTACCAACCTCTTGGTCCGCAGCAGTAATTAATTGAGCAACAGTTGGGTTATTTTTTACCCATCTACCTTCTAGAAAGAAAGTTGCTTTTGCATTGTGCTTCTTTAACACTTCCAACATTCTTGGAATGTATTCATTTCCCCAAGCCACATTAATCGTAAACGCTACCATTGGTTTTTCCGGATTCCCTTTATACACTGGTGATGGAGGTAAATCTTTTAAGTGAATTTTAGGAGAAACTTCTTTAAAAACTAGCTTACTCTTATCGAATTTGCCTTTTGCCTTCATTTTCCTATACGATGCATCTACATCAACCGCTAATCCGTTATACCCAGGAATGGCCTTCCAAACCGAATCCAAATAAGCATCTTTAGGAGGTATTTCATATGATGGTGCGTTTGTTTTAATTTCAGCTAGTAAATCATTTGTTTTTGCTGTTACTAGTGACGATTTTGCATTTAAATTCCTTACGTAATGATTAGTGTAATGATTTCTAACTACTAGAGTTGCTAGAAATAATGCCACAACTAATGCTAAGACTTTTAACCTACCTCTACTCATTTCCTAAACACCCTCCTACTAGAAGGAATATGATATTTTTGAATAAAATAGAACAAGCTCCCTACAAAATTATGTACTTATATGGTAATTTCTAGTTCTACTTTTTTATTGTAACCAAAAAAAAATATGAAACACAAAAAAATGCAGGAAAAAATAGGAAATGCGGAATCAAGGAAAGGAAGTGTCTAGAAAGAGAGGGTAAAACAAAAAAATAAAAAAAAAACAACAGGTTCACCTTAAGTGCCTGTTGTTCTTTATTATAAGGAAAGCTATACACTTTCTCTTTTTTAGTTTTGTTCAGCTTTTTCTTTTTGCTCTTTTAATACTGCTTTGCGAGATAAGTTAACTCGGCCTTGTTTGTCGATTTCAGTTACTTTTACAAGGATTTCGTCCCCAAGTGAAAGTACATCTTCAACTTTTGCAATACGCTCTTCTGCTATTTCAGAAATGTGTACTAAGCCATCTTTACCTGCAAAAATTTCAACGAATGCGCCGAATTTTTCAATACGTTTAACTTTACCCATGTATAGTTGACCTACTTCTACTTCACGAACAAGGTCTTCAATAATTTGTTTTGCACGCTCGTTCATAGGTTGGTCTACAGATGAGATAAATACAGTACCATCTTGTTCAATGTCAATTTTCACGCCAGTTTCTTCAATAATTTTATTGATTTGTTTTCCACCAGGTCCGATAACATCTTTAATTTTATCTGGATTAATTGACATCATTAAGATTTTTGGAGCAAACTCAGATAATGCTGTTCTTGGTTCGCTAATTGTTGCCAACATTGAATCAAGAATTTGCATACGTCCAATTTTCGCTTGTTCTAAAGCTTCTTTTAAAATTTGTTCTGATAATCCATCGATCTTAATGTCCATTTGAAGTGCAGTAACACCTTTTGCAGTACCTGCAACTTTAAAGTCCATATCTCCTAAGTGATCTTCCATACCTTGAATATCTGTAAGGACTGAATAATGTTCACCAGATTTAATTAATCCCATTGCAATACCTGCAACTGGTGCTTTAATTGGTACACCTGCATCCATCATTGCTAATGTACTTGCACAAATACTAGCTTGTGAAGTTGATCCATTTGATTCAAGAACTTCTGAAACAAGACGGATTGTGTATGGGAAGTCTTTTTGATCCGGAATACTTGGCTCAAGAGCTCTTTCACCTAGTGCTCCGTGACCAATTTCACGACGACCTGGTCCACGAATTGGTCCTGTTTCCCCAACGCTAAATTGTGGGAAATTATAATGGTGCATAAATCGTTTTGATTCTTCAATACCTAATCCATCAAGGATTTGTACGTCACCTAGAGCACCTAGTGTACAAATACTTAACGCTTGAGTTTGCCCACGAGTGAATAAACCTGAACCATGCGTACGTGGTAGTAAACCAACTTGTGAAGATAATGGACGGATTTCATCTAATTTTCTTCCATCTGGACGTACTTTTTCAACTGTAATTAATCGGCGAACTTCTTCTTTTACAAGCATTGAAAGAATTTCTTTTACTTGTCCAATTGTCTCGTCGTCCGCTTCATTTTCTTCAAAATGTAGAACAACGCGTTCTTTTACTACATTGATCGCATCTTCACGAGCATGTTTTTCATGAACTTGAATTGCTGCATTTAATTCTTCTTCACAAATATCACGAATTTGTTTTTCTAAATCCGCATTAATTTCATGAAGTTTAATTTCTAATTTTTCTTTACCAATTTGAGCTACTATATCTTCTTGGAAAGCAATTAATTTTTTAATTTCTTCATGTCCAAACATGATTGCTTCAAGCATTACTTCTTCTGGCACTTCGTCAGCTCCAGCTTCAACCATGTTAATTGCATCTTTTGTTCCAGCTACGGTTAAATTAATGTCACTGTTTTCAGCTTGTTCAACAGTTGGATTAATAATAAATTCGCCGTTTATACGACCGACTACTACTCCAGCAATTGGTCCATTAAAAGGAATGTCAGATACGCATAGAGCTAATGAACTACCAAACATAGCAGCCATTTCTGATGAGCAATCTTGATCTACACTCATAACCATACTGATTACTTGTACTTCATTACGGAATCCATCTGCGAATAATGGTCGAATTGGACGGTCAATTAATCGACTCGCTAAAATTGCTTTTTCACTTGGTCTACCTTCACGTTTAATAAATCCACCAGGAATTTTACCTACTGCATATAAACGCTCTTCATAGTTTACTGTTAATGGGAAAAAGCTAACTTTTTTAGGTTCTTTTGATGCAGTTGCTGATGATAATACGACAGTATCTTCGTATCTTACTAAAACTGCTCCATTTGCTTGCTTAGCTAATTGTCCTACTTCAACTGTAAGAGTTTTACCAGCAAGCTCCGTGGAAAAAACGTGCTTTTGTTGTTCCATATGGTATAAATACCCCTCTCTAATTTACAATTCAATGTTTAGATTAAATTATGTAAAAAATCGTATATTCTCTATTATCTCCTATGTTTAGTAAAGAAATCAACTAACGAGAAAAAGAGATTAAATATTTATAAATTTAACATCGAATGAACACTTAATTTAAGTCGATATGTATAAGAAAAAGCGGGAAGAATCCCGCTTTTTTCTAAAAGTATCAAATTAATACTCGAAATTAACGACGTAAACCTAATTTGTTAATTAATTCACGGTAACGAGTAATGTCTTTGTTACGTAAGTAGTTAAGTAAGTTACGACGCTTACCAACCATTTTTAATAAACCACGACGAGAGTGGTGATCTTTTTTGTGAGTACGTAAGTGCCCATTTAAAGAGTTAATGTTTTCAGTTAAAACTGCAATTTGAACTTCTGGAGAACCAGTATCGTTTGCATGAGTTTTGTAAGTGCTGATAATTTCGTTTTTACGTTCTTGAGTTAATGCCATGTTAATTCACCTCATAATATTATTGTTGAACACCTATCACCTAGCAGTCGTCGGTGAATCGATCAGCCAAGCAACGGTTTTTCAAATACTTTATTAAGTTTACATTGTTTTAACTATAAAAGCAAGTCTTGTAAATTAGTTATTTAGAAAATAACTTTTTACAGTTTCTCGATCTTTTTGTAATTGATCAATCAGTTCATTGATTCCATTAAATTTCTTTTCATCACGTATTCTTGTGTACCAGAATAATTCTACTTCATTTCCATAAATATCATCGTTAAAATCAAATATATTTACTTCAATTGTTTGTTTTTGGAATTCATGATAAAAAGTTGGTTTGTATCCTATATTACACATACCTTCATACAGTTGTCCGTTAACGATACATTTTACTGCATAAACGCCAACTGAAGGTAATGCATACGGTATTGAAACAGAAATATTAGCTGTCGGAAATCCAATTGTTCTACCACGTTTGTCCCCGTCTACAACTATTCCCTTTATTTGATACTGTCTACCAAGTAAATGAGTAGCATCTTCCATTTCACCGGCTTTTATTGCTTCTCTAATGCGAGTCGAACTAACTTTTTCTTCATCTAAAACAAATTTCGTTACGGTTGATTGAGTAAATTCACCTCGAGAATGGAATGGTAATGATTCCATGTTCCCTTTACCGTATTTTCCAAATGAAAAATCAAATCCAGCTACAACATGTTTTGCATTTAAAGAAATAATATATTGATCGACAAATTCTTGTGGTTGGAGATTTGCAAATTCCTCTGAAAATTCAACTACAAATAATTGGTCTACACAAAGTTTCTCCATCCACTTCACTTTTAGTTCCAAAGGCGTCAAATAAGAAATCGCATCATCACGATTTCCCAGTATAGCAGATGGATGAGGATCAAATGTCATTACTGATAATAATAATCCTTTTTCATCCGCAATCTCTTTGGCTGTTTTTATGACTTGTTGATGACCTATATGTACTCCATCAAAAAAGCCAAGTGCTAAGACCGTTTCTTTACAATCTTCTTTTTTTATTGAATGAGGATGGGTGATTTTTATTACTTTTGTCATTTATATCACCTTTTCTATAATCAAGTCTCTTTTCCCATTATAGAACAATGATTAAAATTTATATAGTTTTTTCTATTGGTTATGAAATACTCTTGTTGGTTTAATGACTTGATTATTTTTAGGATTTGGAGTATACATTGCAATAATTTTGTTATTTTCGTTATAGACTGCAATATATTCTTCTTCTTTACAATTCATTGTGTTAGGAAAAAATCCACCATTAAATACTCTTACTTCTTCTTCGGCAGTCACATTTAAACGGGGATACTCATTTAGTGCTTGCTCCATCGTTAGCATCACACGATCAAGAGTTGCTGCTTCAGTAGCTTCTTCTAGTTCCTCTAATGTTACACAATCATCTATTGTAAATGCACCAGCTTTTGTTCTAGTTAAATAAGACATATGTGCAGGGTAACCTAACAGTTCACCCATTTGAACAGCTAACGTCCTAATATATGTACCTTTACTACAGAACACTTCAAATTTAAATGAAATTGTTTCTCCTTCAAATACTTCTCGATCATCAAGTAACATCATTTCAAAAATCGTAATCGTTCTAGTTGGACGTTCTACTTCGATTCCTGCTCGCGCATATTCATATAACTTTTTACCATTTACTTTAACTGCTGAAAACATTGGAGGTGTTTGCTGAATATCACCTGTTAATTGATTTAAAACAATTAAAATTTCTTCACGAGTAATAACTCGATCAACATTCTTTTGCTCAACTATTTCACCATGTGCATCCTCAGTTGTTGTAGAAAAACCTAAAGTAATTTCACCAATATATTTTTTACGATCATCAGTTAAATATGGTATTAGCTTTGTTGCTTCACCAATACATATTGGCAAAACACCCGTTACTTCGGGATCAAGTGTACCTGTATGACCAACCTTTTTTGTTTTTAAAATTTTTCTAATTTTAAAGACACAGTCATGAGAGGTAAGACCTGCTGGTTTATTCAGTGCGATTACGCCATTCATCTTATCACCTATAATTTATTTTTTGCATGATGAAAAATGGATAGACGAATCACTCGCCTATCCATTCATTATCAGTTATTTTCTTTATTAATTTGAGTTAGCAATGTTTCAATTCGATTACCATAATCGACTGACTCATCAAATTCAAAAATTAATTCTGGAGTCTTACGTAAACGAATACGTTGACCAATTTCAGAACGAATAAATCCTTTTGCTTTCGCTAAACCAATTAATGTATTCTGACGTTGTTCATCGTCACCTAATACTGAAATATAGACTTTAGCTTGTTGAAGGTCACCAGTTACTTGAACGTCAGTAACTGTTACGAAGCCGATTCTTGGATCTTTAATTTTTCTACCAATAATTTCACCAAGCTCTTTCTTCATTTGTTCCCCAACTCGATGTGCTCTTACTTTCATACTTTCACCTCTATCTTACAAAGCAAAACATTTCGTGCTTTCATACGATTAGTTTAACTAATTGTATAAATAATTATTTATGTTGCTTACCTAATCATTTGTGACCGGTTCACTTTTTCTAATATAAAGCGACTTGCCCCTCTAGTTAGCTTACTTCGGGGGCAAAGTGAGTCGCTTCATTTTTCGTTATTTACGTTTAATTTCTTCCATTACATAAGCTTCGATTACGTCGCCTTCTTTAATATCATTGTATTTCTCGATCGTAATACCACATTCGTAGTTTGTAGCTACTTCTTTAACGTCATCTTTGAAACGTTTTAAAGTATCTAATTGACCTTCAAATACAACAATACCGTCACGAATTAAGCGAACTCCGCTATCACGAGTGATTTTACCTTCAGTTACATAACATCCAGCAATTGTTCCAACTTTTGATACTTTAAATACTTGGCGTACTTCCGCTTGACCGATTACTTTTTCTTCGAACTCAGGGTCTAGCATACCTTTCATCGCAGCTTCGATCTCTTCGATTGCTTTGTAAATAATACGGTGTAATCGAATATCAACTTTTTCTAAATCAGCAGTACGTTTTGCATTTACATCAGGACGTACATTGAAACCAATAATGATTGCATTAGATGCTGAAGCTAAGATTACATCAGACTCAGTAATTGCACCTGCGCCAGTATGGATAATTTTAACTTTTACGCCTTCAACTTCAATTTTTTGTAATGAACCTGCCATCGCTTCAACAGAACCTTGTACGTCTGCTTTTACAATTAAGTTGATTTCTTTTACATTACCTTCTTGAATTTGAGCAAATAAATCTTCAAGAGATAATTTTGAGCTTTCGCTACGTTGTTGAAGAACTGCTTTTGAAGCACGAGCTTCACCAACTTGACGTGCACGTTTCTCATCAGCAAATACCATAAAGCGGTCGCCAGCTTGAGGAACTTCATTTAAACCAGTAATTTCCACTGGAGTTGATGGGCCAGCTTCTTTAATTCGACGACCTAAGTCATTTACCATCGCACGTACACGACCAAATGAAGTACCAACTACAATTGGATCTCCTACTTTTAATGTACCATTTTGAACTAATAATGTTGCAACTGAACCTTTACCTTTATCTAATTCAGCTTCAATTACAGTTCCTAGTGCTTTACGCGTAGGATTTGCTTTATATTCTTCTACTTCACTAACTAAAAGAATCATTTCAAGTAACTGATCAACACCTTCACCATTTAATGCTGAAATTGGAACAAAGATTGTGTCTCCACCCCATGCCTCTGATACAATACCGTGTTCAGTTAATTCCTGCATTACACGATCTGGGTTTGCAGCTTCTTTATCCATTTTATTCACAGCAATGATAATAGGTACTTCTGCTGCTTTTGCGTGGTTGATTGCTTCTACTGTTTGAGGCATAACACCGTCATCAGCTGCTACAACGATAATTGTAATATCAGTAACTTGTGCTCCACGTGCACGCATTGTAGTAAACGCTGCGTGACCAGGAGTATCTAAAAATGTAATTTTCTTTCCTTCGATTTCTACTTGGTAAGCACCGATATGTTGAGTGATACCACCTGCTTCTCCAGCAGTTACCTTTGATTTACGAATATAGTCAAGTAAAGTTGTTTTACCATGGTCAACGTGACCCATAATTGTTACAACTGGTGGACGTTCTTCTAAAGAAGCTTCATCATCAGCTTCATCAATAAAGCCTTCGAATTCTGTTTCATCAACAATTACTTCTTCTTCTACTTCAACACCATAGTCACTTGCTAATAATTCTATTGTGTCTTTATCAAGGTCTTGGTTAATTGTTGCCATAATGCCAAGCATGAATAATTTTTTAATTAATTCTGATGGTTCTTTACCTAATTTTTTTGCAAGCTCAGATACTTTTAAAGAACCTGAGAAAATTATTTTATTTGAGGTATTATCGGTCGAGTTATTTTTATGATTCATATTTTGAATGCCTTTCTTTATCCCTGTCGTTTGTCGATCTTCATTTTGACTGCTTTGCTTTTGGCTATCAGTCTTTTTCTTTTTATTACTGTTCTTTTTTGACTTTACTTCTGTTTCTTCTAGTTGATAATCTTCTTCGAAATCAAGCTCTTCACTAACTTCTACATTAAATGCAGGAATTACCTTAAAAGAAGGTTTAGCTTTTTGGGGTTGTTTTATCTCAACAGTTTTAGGCTGAAAACTCACATTTAACTTTTCAACAATATCTTCTGCAATTGTGGCCATATGATTCTTTACTTCGATTTTTAAATCCTTGAGTCTTTCAATAATTTCCTTACTTGAAACATTTTGCTTTTTAGCATACTCATAAATTCTAATTTTCGTCATACGTTCACCCCCAGATTAGTCCATTAATTTAATAATGTCTGAAGTTTTGTTGCAAATCCTTGATCAGTAATTGCAACGACCACGCGAGCATCTTTCCCAATAGCGTGCCCTAATTCATATCGATTTTCAACATAGCAAAGTGGTGTATTGTAATAAGTTGTTTTGTCTTTTATTTTCTTCGCGGTTAAATCGGAAGCATCCTTTGACAAAATCACTAGCTTTGCTCTTTTTTGCTGGACCTCTTTTACAACTAACTCCTCGCCTGAAACCACTTTTCGAGCTCTAGCTGCAAGTCCTAATAATGACAAGCCTTTATCTATCATGTTTGGTCCTTTTCAATAAAAGCAATTAGTTCGTCATATAAGCTAGTATCAATTTTAGCGTTTAATTGCTGTTCTAAAGTATTTTTTTGTTGAGCTAGTTTCACAACTTCAACAGATTTTGTTAAGTACGCGCCACGACCCGATTTTTTACCACTTGGATCAATTGACACTTCTCCTTCTTTAGAACGCACAATTCTTATTAATTCTTTTTTTGGTTTCATTTCTTGTGTAACAACACACTTACGTAATGGAATTTTTCGATTCATGAGTTTACTCACTCCTCATTAAAGTCGTCAGCGTAAGCTTCAAAACTATCATTAGAAACTGTTACTTCTTGTGCTGGTGATGTATAGTCAATCCCAATTTTATCTGCATCTGACTGTGATTTAATATCAATTTTCCATCCAGTTAAACGCGCAGCTAATCTTGCATTTTGACCTCTTTTTCCAATTGCAAGAGACAATTGGTGATCCGGCACAACTACAGTAGTTGCTTTATCATCTTCATTAACTAAAACTCTAATGACTTGTGATGGACTTAGTGCATTTGCTACAAATTCTACTGGATCTGAAGACCAACGTACAATGTCAATCTTTTCACCTTTTAATTCATTCACGATTGATTGAACACGTTGTCCTTTTTGACCTACACAAGCACCTACTGGATCTAAATCTGGATTTGATGTATAGACTGAAATTTTAGAGCGGTCTCCAGCTTCACGAGCTACAGAACGAATTTCTACAACTCCATCATATATTTCAGGTACTTCAGTTTCAAATAAACGTTTTAGTAATCCAGGGTGTGTACGTGATACAAAAATTTGTGGTCCTTTAGACGTTTTTTCAACTTTTGTAACAAATACTTTAATGCGGTCATGGATTTTGTATTTCTCAGTTGGAATTTGTTCTGTTACAGGAAGCACTGCTTCTATTTTACCTAAGTTAACATAAATTGCTCGAGAGTCGATACGTTGTACTGTACCTGTCATCATATCTTCTTGACGATCAATGTATTCAGAGTAAATTACACCGCGTTCTGCTTCACGAACTCTTTGTGTTACTACTTGTTTAGCAGTAGTTGCAGCAACTCGTCCAAAGTCTTTTGGAGTTACTTCTAACTCAATAACATCTCCAACCATAAAGTTTGGATTATGCGTTTGAGCTTCTTCAACAGTAATTTCTAAACGAGTATCAAACACATTGCTTACAACTTCTTTTCTTGCAAATACACGAATTGAACCATTATGTAGGTTAAAATCAACTCGAACATTTTGTGCTTGATTAAAATTACGTTTATAAGCAGAAATTAAAGCCGCTTCAATCGCTTCAATTACCACATCTTTGCTAATTCCTTTTTCTCTTTCAATTATTTCTAATGCTGTTAATAACTCCGAACTCATTAAAAGTACCCCCTACTTAGAAAAACGTAACAGCAAGTCTTGCACTTGCAATTTTTGGTGTTGGAATTGTAATCATTTTTTTTCTCGTTTTAATCGTTAATTCTAACTGAACTTCTTCTGACGTATAGGATATTAATTTTCCTTCAAATTTCTTTTCGTCAAGGATTGGCTCGTAAGTTTTGATGAAAACTTGTTTTCCAATCGCTTTGATAAAGTCCTGTTCTTTTTTTAATGGACGCTCAGCACCAGGTGATGAAACATCTAAGAAGTAAAGATTTTCAATTGGATCTTTTTCATCTAATACTTCACTAAGTTTTTCACTTACTCCGGCACATTGTTCCAAATCAATTCCATTCTCACTATCTATAAATACTCGAAGGAACCAGTCTTTTCCTTCTTTTACGTATTCTACATCAACTAATTCTAATCCTAGTTGTTCAATTATTGGTTGCGCTAATTCCGTTACAACCTCTGTGACCTTCTTACTCAAGAAGTATCCTCCTTCCAAACATAACAAGATGAAAATTCCCTGCTATTTAGCAGGGAAATTATCTTTAGTATTTCCAATTTACACAATAATCGTAACCTAAAATTAAGGTTAATATCATCGGTAAAAGATGAATTGGGTAATAAGAAAGAGCAGGTTCCCCTGCTCTCCAAAAAAAATCCCGTGCTAAATCACATCTGTATTTACTATACCATAATTCCCAAGTTTTGCAAACTTTAAAAGCCATCGAATAGTGATAATTGATTTTGATCTGGTAAATTTTGTAAACAGCCTTGTTTATCTAGATATTCTAATACTGTTTTAGAAATTTTACTTCTTTGTTGTAAATCTTCTTTTGAAAGGAATTCACCGTCTTCTCTTGCTGTTACAATGTTTTTAGCAGCATTTGTCCCTAATCCTGGAATCGAATTGAATGGAGGTAATAATTTATTACCATTTACTAAAAATTCATCGGAACTTGATCGATATAAATCCATTTTTTCAAATGAAAAGCCTCTTTCACACATTTCTAACGCTAACTCAAGTACAGTCATTAAACTTCTTTCTTTAACTGATGCATCTAATCCCTTTATGGCAATTTCTTCAATTTTTACTTTGATCGTACTTGGACCTGCGATCATTGCTTCAATATCAAAATCTTCTGCACGTACTGTAAAATAAGCAGCATAATAAAGAATTGGATGATGTACTTTGAAATAAGCAATTCGTACCGCCATCAAAACGTATGCAGCAGCATGCGCTTTCGGGAACATGTACTTAATTTTTTTACAAGAATCAATATACCATGCAGGAACCTTATTATTTCTCATTTCCTCTTCCCACTCTGGTGGTACACCTTTACCTTTACGAACAGATTCCATTATTTTAAATGCTAATGATGGATCTAATCCTTGATAAATTAAATAAACCATAATGTCATCACGACAACCAATTACTTCAGATAGAGAACATGTTCCGCTGTTTATTAACTCAGACGCATTTCCTAACCATACATCGGTACCATGTGATAGACCTGATATTTGAACTAGTTCAGAAAATGTAGATGGCTTCGTATCTTCTAACATTTGACGCACGAATTTTGTTCCAAATTCAGGAATTCCATAAGTACCTGTTTTACAGCCAATCTGTTCTTCTGAAACACCTAATGGCTCAGGTCCCGCAAATATTTTCATTACTTCAGGATCATCAGTAGGAATTGTTTTTGGATCAATTCCACTTAAGTCTTGAAGCATACGGATAACGGTTGGATCATCGTGGCCAAGAATATCAAGTTTTAATAAATTATCATGGATTGAATGGAAATCAAAATGAGTCGTTTTCCATTCAGACTTTACATCATCGGCTGGGAACTGAATTGGAGAAAAATCATAAATGTCCATATAATCTGGTACAACGATAATCCCCCCTGGATGTTGACCAGTTGTTCTTTTAACACCTGTACATCCCATCGCTAAGCGATCATATTCAGCCCCTCGTAAAGTCAGATTATGATCATTTGCATAGCCTCTTACATAACCGTAAGCTGTTTTATCAGCTACGGTACCAATTGTACCTGCACGATACACATAGTCCTCACCAAATAGTACTTTTGTGTAGTTGTGAGCAGTTGGTTGATATTCACCGCTGAAATTCAAATCAATATCAGGAACCTTATCCCCTTTAAATCCAAGGAAGGTTTCGAAAGGAATATCATGTCCATCTTTTTTAAATGCTGTTCCACATTCTGGACAATCTTTATTAGGTAAATCAAATCCCGATCCTACAGATCCATCATTGAAGAACTCTGAGAGTTTACAATTTGGACAGACATAATGTGGTGGAAGTGGATTTACTTCCGTTATTTCTGTCATCGTCGCAACTAGTGATGATCCTACAGATCCCCTTGAACCTACTAGGTAACCGTCATCTAAAGATTTTTTTACTAGTTTATGTGAAATCAAGTAAATTACGGCGAATCCATGCCCAATGATACTTTTCAATTCTTTTTCAAGACGCGCTTCTACAATTTCAGGTAACTGCTCCCCATAAATAGACCTTGCCATTTGATAGCTCATATCACGAACTTCATCTTCTGCGCCTTCAATTTTTGGAGTATATAAGTCATCTTTAATTGGTTTAATATCTTCAATTAAACTAGAAATTTTTTGAGTATTTGTAACGACGATCTCTTTTGCTTTTTCTTCTCCTAAAAATGCGAAAGAAGCTAGCATTTCATCAGTTGTTCTAAAATGAACATCTGGTAAGCGATGTCGATTTAATGGATTTGCTCCGCCTTGAGAACCAACTAAAATTTTGCGATAAATTTGGTCTTCTTTTTGTAAGTGATGTACGTTACCAGTACCAACTACAATTTTTTCTACTTTTTCGGCCATTTTCACTAGCTTTGAGATTACTTCTCTTAAATGTTGTTCATTTCGAACAAGTTCTAATTCTATTAAATGTAATAATGTTTCTGGTGGCATTACTTCAATATAATCATAAAATTCCATTAGCTTTTCTGCTTCTTCAGGAGATTTTTGAACACTCGCCTCAAAAACTTCACCTTTATCACAAGCAGATCCAACTAATATTCCTTCACGATGTTTTACTAATAATGATCTAGGTACCCTTGCAACTCGATGATGATAATGAAGATGGGAATATGAAACAATTTTAAACAAGTTTTTTAGACCTACCTCATTCGTTGCAAGTAAAGTCGCATGTGATGGTCGTGCTCGTTTATACGCATCGCCTTTCCCCATATTATTATTTAGCTCGTCATGATAATTCATATCCTGCTCTGCTGCATCTTTAAGCATTTTTAGAAGCAAGAAACCAGTGGCTTCAGCATCATAAATCGCTCTATGATGTTGTGTTAAGTTAATATCGAATTTTTTACATAGTGTATTTAAGCGGAAGTTTTTAAAATCTGGATACAAGTTTCTAGCTAACTCAAGCGTATCAATTACACCGTTATTCGTAATACCAATATCAAATTTTTTAAAGCCCATTTGAATAAAGCCCATATCAAATGATGCATTATGTGCGACAAGTATATCGTCACCCATCCACTCTTTAAATTCCCGAAGAATAACATCTACATTTGGAGCATCTTTAACCATTTCGTCTGTAATTCCAGTTAATTCGATTGTAGTTGCGCTTAAAGGGTGATGTGGATTTGCGAATCGTTCAAATCGATCAATAATTTCACCTTTATGAATCTTAACAGCAGCTAATTCGATAATCGTATCGTAAACCGCTGATAGTCCAGTTGTCTCTACGTCAAATACAACATAGGTTGCTTCCTCTAATGAAACATGAGATGGATTATATGCTGTTGGAACACCATCATTTACTAGATTTATTTCAACACCATATAATATTTTCACACCAAGTTTTTTACCTGTTCCAAATGCTTCTGGGAAGGACTGTACAACTGCATGATCCGTGATGGCAATTGCCTCATGTCCAAACTTACTTGCTTGCTTAACTAAGTCTCCTGCTGAAACTACAGAATCCATTTGGCTCATATGAGTATGTGCATGTAACTCGATTCTGCGCTCACCTTCTTTTGCCTTATCCTTCCGTTCTTCAGGAGTAATCTCATTAATATCATTTGCCATCATCACTAAATCACGTACAAATGTATCATTTTGTACTGATCCTCTTACTTTTAACCACATACCCTTTTTGATTCTATTTAACATCGGGATATCTTCTTTGTCTCTAGAGAACATTTTCACTAGTATTGAGCTAGTGTAATCTGTCATTTTAAACGTAATTAAGACCCTGCCACTTTTAAGTTCACGTACTTCAGAATCAAATACATAACCTTGGACTACAACACGTTTTTCTTCTTCAATGATTGACGAGATTGTATTAATTTCTGTTTCCTTAATATAATAACCGACAACTAGAGGACCTTGTGGTTCATCTCCCTCAGCCTCTTCTGCCTCTCTCTTATCTAATTCAACAAGTACTTCCATCGCTCTTTTGCGATCTTCCTCAGCCTTTTTCTCAAGAAACTCGGCTTTTTCTTCTACATTTTCAAGAATCGTATTCTCAAAAAATAATTTCGGAAAGCCTACTTTTTGGTATAAGTCTTGAAGCTGAGGTACATATCTACTTGTAAATGTATTTTCTTCAATTAGACTATTTAAATTAATCGTTACTTTATTATTTTCAACTGAAGGTATTGCTCCTTCTATATGTTGTAAAATTGGAGATTTTGATTCAACTGATTGAATCATAAATGACCAATAATCGATTACTTTTTGTTCTTCAATAGTTAGGTTATCTGTTTTAATAACTACTGAAACATCTGCTATATGTTTAAACGTCCTTAATAAACTTGTAACAAAAACTTGAAACGTTGCAAAAGGTAAAACATTTTCTATTTTAAAGATAAACTGCCATTTTCTTTCACTTTTATTTACTTCAAGATTTACGATTTCTCCGTTTTTAAAATACAGTTCTCGCATTTCTTGAGGAAATTGAAGTTGATCTAATAATAGCTGAAAACGTTCCTCTCGAGTTTGTCCCATTCTTTCACCAACCTTTTAAAAAATTGCATTAAAAAATACAATACATTTTTGAAATTATAAAAGTCTAGATTTTGACTAAAAATTGAAAGTACCTCTCAAAAAAGAGGTACTTTCATTATTTGTGTGCCCGTCACTCTTTAAGAGGTCGACCCACTTTTATTTTATTTTAACATATTTATTTCATTCACAAGGTTAGAAATTTCTACTTCTTTGCTAACTTGTCCATCTCTAGTTTTTAATTCTACAATTCCTTCTGCAGCCTTTTTACCAACTACTACACGTACAGGAATACCGAAAAGATCTGCATCTGCGAACTTAACGCCTACGCGTTCATTTCGATCATCTAGTAATACATCTTGTCCAATTTCTTTTAATGTTTTATAAATATCATCCGCTAGAGTAACTTGCTCTTCATTCTTTGTATTTACAGTAATAACATGTACATCGAATGGAGCAAGATTTTTAGGCCAGACAATACCTTTTTCATCATTATATTGTTCTACAATTGCAGCTAATGTACGAGATACACCGATTCCGTAGCATCCCATAATGATTGGATTTGATTTACCATTTTCATCTAAGAATGTAGCATTCATAGACTCAGAATATTTTGTACCTAATTTGAATACATGACCTACCTCAATACCTTTTGCAAATGAGATTGTACCATTACCGTCTGGTGATAAGTCACCTTCTTGAATAAATCTTAAATCTACAAAGTCTTTAACGTTATAGTCGCGATTTACAGTAACGTTAATGTAGTGGTAACCTTCTTCATTTGCTCCACAGCAACCATTTACAATTCCTTTAATTGCTTGATCAGCTAAAACTAATAAATCAGATTTCACGCCGATAGGACCTAATGATCCGATTTCACAGTTCATTAGTTCTTTTACTTCTTCTTTAGAAGCAAGCTCTACCGAATGTGCACCTAAATAATTTTTCAATTTAATATCGTTGATTTCGTGATCACCACGAGCAAGAACTAAAACAAAATTTTCGTCTGCTTTAAAAATAATTGATTTAATACTTTTTTCAATCGGTAAATTTAAGAATTCAATCACTTCATCGATTGTTTTTTGATTTGGCGTTTCTACTTTTTGAACTTCTTCTAGCGGCTCGTCTGATGGTTCATAATTTGTAATAATTGGAGCCATTTCAATATTTGCTGCATAGTTAGATTCATTCGAAAAAGCAATCGTATCTTCACCGATGTCAGATAACACCATAAACTCATGTGTATCTTTACCACCCATTGCACCTGAATCTGCTACAACCGCTCTGAAATTCAGACCACAGCGTGTAAATACATTACTATAAGCAGTAAATAGTCGATCATACACTTCATCTAAACTCTCTTGAGTCGCATGGAATGAATAGGCATCTTTCATTAAGAACTCACGACCACGTAGTAATCCAAATCGAGGACGTTTTTCATCACGGAATTTAGATTGAACTTGATAAAGTGTAATCGGTAACTTTTTATACGATTTTAATTCATCGCGAATAATTGAAGTAACAACTTCTTCATGAGTTGCCCCTAGAGCAAATCCTCTACCATGACGATCTCTTAAACGCATTAATTCTGGTCCAAAATTTTCCCAACGACCTGATTCTTCCCATAATTCTTGTGCTTGCATTGATGGCATTAACATTTCCATCGCACCTGCATTATTCATTTCTTCTCGAACGATATTTGCTACTTTTTGAAGAACTTTATTCCCAAGTGGTAAAAAACTATATATACCAGATGCATTCTGTCTAATAAAACCAGCTCTTAATAATAATTGATGGCTTTTAATATCTGCATCTGATGGTACTTCACGAAGAGTTGGACTATATACTATACTTTGTTTCAAAAGGATTCACCTCATATTTTTTCTTTTATTCTCAAATTCTTTTTTTACTAATAATGATAAGAATCCGCTCCCACTAAAAAACGGGCTCACTAAGTCCGTTTTTTTTTAGCAAGTAAGACGCGGATTCTCATTACACGTTTAAATTAAACAGAGCTTCTTATAAGAATAATCTTTTAATATCGTTCCAAGTTACGATAATCATTAATAACATTAATAGCGCAAAACCGATAAAGTGAACAACACCTTCTTTTTGGCGATCAATCGGTCTTCCTCTTAATGCTTCTATTGCAAAAAATGTCAGTCTACCACCATCAAGAGCTGGTAGTGGTAATAAATTCATAATACCAAGGTTGATACTTAAGAATGCTGCCCATTTCATTAAATAGAATATACCTGAATGTGCAGCTTGATCTGTAACTTGATAAATACCAACTGGACCAGAAAGATTATTAATAGAGAATTGACCAGTAACTAAATGACCAACTGCTAAAACTATTTCTTTTGTCCAACCATACGTTTCAGTTATTCCATATTTAATCGAAGAAAAAACATTTTTCTCAACTGGCGCATATACACCAATTAAGCCATTTACTTTATGATCAATTTCTTCTGATTTTGGCGTAACTGGAAGCGAAATCGTTTTGTTATCTCGTTTAACTTTAAATAATAATTCTTTTCCCGGGCTTTCTCTTACAATCTTAACTACTTCCGCCCATTTCGAAACTGAATGATTATCAATTGATAAAACCGCATCTCCTTCTTTTAGACCAGCCGTTTGCGCTGCACCTTTTGGAAGTAGCTTACCGATTTTTGCATCGTTAACAGGTGTTCCTTGAAGTAAACCTAGTAAGATGAAAATAACTAAAGCTAAAACAAAGTTCATCATCGGACCAGCAAAAATTGCAATCGCTCTTTTACCAACAGATTTACTATTAAATTGTCTGTTATACGGTGCAATTTGATGACCTTGTCCTTCACTATAAACGAACGCTTTTTCATTTACATTGAATTTAGAAACTTCTTCAGAACCTTCTTCTATTCCAATGATTTCTAGCTTATGCTCTAAATCAATCGAATCTACTTCAACAAAACGAAGGTCTTGGAAACGATCAAATTGATCAACAACAATCTTTGTTACTTCATTATTTGAATTAAATTGTAATCCGATATGTGATCCAGGCTTAACTTGTACCATTTCCGGATCTTCTCCAGCATATCGAACATAGCCACCAAGTGGTAATAATCTTATTGTATATGTAGTTTCATTTCGATAAAACGAGAAAACTTTTGGACCAAATCCAATTGCAAATTCTCTACATAATATACCAGCACGTTTTGCAAAATATAGATGACCTAGTTCATGAAAAAATACAAGTGCGCCAAAAATTACGATAAACGCGATTACTGTATTCATGTAATTACCACCCTTACTTTAATAGTGATGAAACGAATTGTCTTGTTTGATCATCAATGCTACGAATTTCTTCCAATGAAGGATTACTTATTACATTGTGTTTTTCAAGAGCATTTTCTATAAAATTCTCAATTTGTAAGAATGATATTTTTCCCTGAAGAAAAGCAGCTACTGCTTCTTCATTTGCCGCATTTAACACTGTTGGTAAACTACCACCTATTTTTCCAGCATGATAAGCAAAATCCAAACATTTAAACCTGTTAAAATCCATTTTTTCAAAATGAAGTGTCCCAAATTTAATTAAATCTAATGGTTTATGATTTGCTACTGGTTTTCTTTCAGGATAGTTTAGTGCATAAGCGATAGGGACTCTCATATCAGGTGTTCCTAATTGTGCCATTACACTACCGTCTTTAAATTCAATCATAGAGTGAATAACACTTTCTCTATGTAATACTACATCAATTTGTTCATATGGCATATTAAATAACCAATGCGCTTCAATGACTTCTAAACCTTTATTCATCATTGTAGCTGAGTCAATCGTAATTTTAGCACCCATTGACCAATTTGGATGATTTAGGGCATCTTCAATTGTAACATCTTTTAATTGATTTCTTGACTTGTCTCTAAAACTACCACCGGAAGCTGTGATGATTAATTTATGTATTTCATTTGGGTTTTCACCATTTAAACATTGGAAGATCGCCGAATGCTCACTATCTACTGGCAAGATTGAAACACCATACTTTGCTGCTTCTGCCATTACAATATGACCAGCCGTTACTAAAGTCTCTTTATTCGCTAGAGCGATTGTTTTACCACTTTGGATTGCTTTCATTGTAGGCACTAAGCCAACACTTCCAACGACTGCATTTACTAGAATTGTACTGTCTTCGTGGACTGCAACTTCGATTAGACCTTCTTCGCCATATAAAATTTTCGTCTTAGAAGGGATATCCAGCCCCGCTAGTCTTTTTGCTTCTTCTTTACTTGCAACTGAAACTAGTTTTGGATTAAATTCTAAAATTATCTTATATAATTCGTCAATATTTCTACCGGCAGAACATGCGACTAATTCAAAATCATTCGATTGATTTCTAATTATATCAAGTGTTTGAATACCGATTGAACCAGTTGCTCCGAGTAAGCTGATTTTCTTCATTCTCATATGTCTCCTTAAATACAAAAACTAATACTATAACGTAAATAATAAATAGACGATTGGCAATGTGAAAATGATACTATCAAATCTGTCTAAAATCCCACCATGACCAGGTAACAGGTTTCCTGAGTCCTTTACACCGTAATGTCTTTTATATGCAGATTGAACAAGATCACCTAATTGACCAAAAATCGATACTAAAACGGCTATTAGTACTAAATATAGTATATTATGATTTAAAGTTAACATAATCGATAAAATTACTGCAACAACTATGGCACAAATAATTCCACCTATTGAACCTTCAATCGTTTTATTTGGACTAATATCTGGCCAAAGTTTTGTTTTACCCATTGCTTTACCAATAAAATATGCACCCGAATCAGTTGCCCATATGACGAATAATGGGAAGAAAAAGTAAGCAATCCCCATATTTCTCATTTCGTACATATAATGAAAACCAAAACCAACATATAAACTACTTAATACTATGAAAGAAGCATCTTCAAAAGTAAATGTATTCTTTGTAATTACCGTATATGATAAAAGTAAGAGGATTAATACAATAGAAATTTCAGTTTTACCAATTTGATCTGGAAATATCTTATTTGACAGATCATTCGGTATGATAGAAACCAATGTTAAAATTAATCCTAGTACCGTTTGTGCACTAGATAAATTAAACTTTTTCATTTTTATTAATTCAAAATAGCCGATTGTGCCTAAAGCAAATACAAGTATCCCAAACGGCCATTTACCAAATATTACTAATCCTAAAAATAATGCTCCAGCTATAACTCCTGTTATAATACGCTGTTTCAAATTCGTTCACCGCTTTCTTAAATACCACCATATCTTCTTGCACGATTTTGATATTCTTTCACTGCTTCAATTAAAGATCCTTCAGTAAAATCTGGCCATAATACATCAGTAAAATATAGTTCAGAATAAGCAATCTGCCAAAGCATAAAATTACTAATTCTTAATTCCCCACTAGTTCTAATTAACAAATCTGGATCTTTAAAATCACTCGTCATTAAATACGAATTAAACAATTCATCATTAATTTCTTCTTTATTTATTTTATTATCCGATACATCTGAAGAAATCTTTTTAACTGCATTTATTATTTCATCTCTAGATCCATAATTTAGAGCAAAGTTTAATACCATACCTGTATTATCCTTTGTTTCCTCAACGGCCTTTAAAATTGCTTCGGTTGTATAGCTTGGTAATTGCTCTTTATTTCCAGTTAGTCTTACTTGTACATTTTCCTCGATTAATTCAGGTAAAAATGTACCTAGAAATTCTTGTGGCAACTTCATTAAGAATTCTACTTCAGTTTTTGGTCTTTTCCAGTTTTCAGTTGAAAAAGCATATAGAGTTAAAGTCTTAATTCCTAAATTACTTGCAGTTCTTGCGATTTTTCGAACTACTTTCATTCCCTCGTAGTGACCCTTTACTCTTGGTAAACTTCTCTTTTGTGCCCATCTACCATTACCATCCATTATTATAGCAACATGCTCAGGAATTACTCCATCGACCCCATTTAATTGCGAACTTGGAGGTACATTTTTCTCTACCTTATTTCTTTTAAAAAAAGAAATTAATTTAAACATCTTTAATCCTCCGTTTAAGTATATCTAATTAAAGCATTGAGTAAAAAAACCCCCTTAAACAGAGGGTCTTTTTACTCAAAGCGCTTAGTTTATTTAATTATAATGCAATAATGAAATTATGTAATACAAAACATGAAAAAATCATTATTTTTCTAAGCGCTAGTAAGATATACCTTGCAATGCAGTATTAAACTTCCATTATCTCTTTTTCTTTATCTTTTGAGATTCCATCGATTTTTTCGATATGTGAATCTGTTTGTTTTTGAATGTCTTCTACAAGACCACGTAATTCATCTTCAGTAATATCGCCATTTTTTTCTGCTTTCTTTAAATCATCATTTGCATCACGGCGAATGTTACGAACTGCAACTTTAGCATCTTCTGCTAATTTCTTTACACTTTTAACTAAATCGCGGCGACGCTCTTCAGTTAATGGTGGGAATGTTATTCTGATTACATTTCCGTCATTTGAAGGATTTAAACCTAAGTCAGCTTTTTGAATTGCTTTATCCATATCGTTAATTACAGTTTTATCATAAGGAGTAATTAATAATAATCTTGCCTCTGGCACTGAAATATTTGCCATTTGGTTAAGTGGTGTTGGAGCACCATAGTATTCAACTAAAACTCTATCTAAAATAGCTGGATTTGCACGACCAGCACGAACAGTCGCTAATTCTCTTGTGTAAGCTGAAACAGCTTTAGTCATTTTTTCTTTTGCTAAAGAGATGATTTGATTAGACATTTTTATTTCCCCCTTACTATTGTTCCAATATTTTCGCCAAGAACGGCACGTTTAATATTACCTTCTTCCATAATTGAGAATACAATTAGTGGAATGTCATTGTCCATACATAATGAAGATGCTGTTGAATCCATTACACCTAAACCTTCTTTTAATACGTCTAAGTATGTTAGTGTTTCGTATTTTACAGCCGTTTTATCGATTGATGGGTCAGCTGAGTACACTCCATCAACATTATTTTTTGCCATTAAAATAACATCTGCTTCGATTTCAGCAGCACGTAATGCAGCAGTAGTATCAGTTGAGAAATAAGGATTTCCTGTACCAGCAGCAAAAATGACAACACGTTTTTTCTCTAAATGACGAATTGCTTTACGACGGATATATGGCTCTGCAACTTGACGCATTTCAATTGATGATTGTACACGTGATTGTACACCAAGTGTTTCAAGACTATCTTGAAGTGCTAACGAGTTCATTACTGTACCTAACATACCCATGTAGTCTGCAGTAGCACGGTCCATACCCATTTCGCTACCTGTTTTACCGCGCCAAATATTACCAGCACCAACAACAACTGCAACTTCAACATCTAGTTCTGCGATTTCTTTAACTTGCTCAGCAATTGATTTAATAACTGATGGATTAATTCCAAATCCTTGCCCACCAGCTAATGCTTCTCCACTAAGTTTTAATACTACACGATTATACTTTGCTTTACTCATAATACCCTCCATTTAAGTACCTCTATGTAATTTACGTTCTTTAAAAAATAGGGAACACATAGTGTCCCCTATTTTCATTCATAGTAACTAAATTAGTTACCTTTAACTTGATTCATTACTTCTTCAGCAAAGTTATCTTCACGTTTTTCTAAGCCTTCTCCAACTTCATAACGAACGAAAGATGTAACAGTTCCGTTAGCAGCTTTAACGAATTGACCTACTTTAACGTCTGGGTTTTTAACGAAAGATTGATCTAATAAGCAGATTTCTTCGAAGTATTTACCAATACGTCCTTCAACCATTTTAGCAACGATGTTTTCTGGTTTACCTTCGTTTAATGCTTGTTGAGTTAAAATTCCACGCTCATGCTCAACTTCTTCTTGAGAAACAGCATCACGAGAGATATATTTAGGGTTGATTGCAGCGATGTGCATAGAAACGTCTTTAGCAACGTCTTCTTTAGTAGTTCCTTCTACAACTGAAAGAACACCGATACGTCCACCACTGTGTAAGTATGCACCAAATGCGTCAGCATCTGTTTTAGAAACTAGTTCAAAACGACGTAAAGAGATTTTTTCTCCGATTTTAGCGATTGAATGGTTGATGAAAGTTTCAAGAGTTTCACCGTTTTCCATTGTTTGAGCTAAAGCTTCTTCAACAGTTGCAGGTTTGTTAGCAACAATGTGTTTAGCTAAAATAGAACCTAATTCTTTGAAACCTTCGTTTTTAGCAACGAAATCAGTTTCAGAGTTTACTTCGATTAGTACTGCATCGTTTCCAGAAACTTCAACGAAAGTTAAACCTTCAGCAGCGATACGATCACCTTTTTTAGCAGCTTTTGCGATCCCTTTTTCACGAAGGTAGTCGATTGCTTTTTCCATGTTACCTTCAGTTTCAGTTAATGCTTTTTTACAATCCATCATACCAGCGCCAGTTTTTTCACGTAATTCTTTTACCATTTGTGCAGTGATTGCCATAGTATTCATCTCCTATATGTAAGCTTATTTTATTTAATCGTTTTATAAGGTAAACATTTTTTGATTATTTTAACCTTAAAAAAAGGTGATAAAAGGCTAAACCCTCTTATCACCTTTCAATTTCTCATTAAGCAGTTGTTTCTTCGCCTTGTTTCGCTTCAAGAATCGCATCTGCCATTTTTGATGTAAGAAGTTTTACAGCTCTAATAGCATCGTCGTTTGCTGGGATAACGTGATCGATTTCATCTGGATCACAGTTAGTGTCAACAATACCGATGATAGGAATGTTTAACTTACGAGCTTCAGCAACAGCGATACGCTCTTTACGAGGATCAACAACGAATAATGCATCAGGAAGTTGCTTCATGTCTTTGATTCCGCCTAGGAATTTTTCAAGACGTTCTAATTCTTTTTTAAGTTGAATAACTTCTTTCTTAGGTAACACTTCAAAAGTGCCATCTTCTTGCATTCTTTCGATATCTTTTAAACGTTTAACACGTTTTTGGATTGTTTGGAAGTTTGTTAATGTTCCACCTAACCAACGTTGGTTGATGAAGTACATTCCAGAACGAATTGCTTCGTCTTTAATAGCTTCTTGAGCTTGTTTTTTAGTACCAACGAAAAGGATGTTTCCACCTTCAGCAGCGATACCTTTCATTACGTTGTAACATTCTTCAACCTTTTTAACTGTTTTTTGTAGGTCGATGATGTAGATACCGTTACGCTCAGTGAAGATGTAACGTTTCATTTTTGGGTTCCAACGGCGAGTTTGGTGACCGAAGTGAACACCAGCTTCTAATAATTGCTTCATAGAAATTACTGACATTTTATTTCCTCCTAATGGTTCTTTTTCCTCCGCTCGCGTCATCTTCTCCTATCACTCCCATACTGGGTAGCACCAATAAGAAAATCGGCAAGCGTGTGTAATAACACCATGGATTACTATAGCATATGTAGAATTATTTATCAAGAGAAAACGAGAAATTATTGTCGAACTTTCTACTCTCTTATTTGAGTTGATTTAAATTTGACGTTTCCTGACTGATTTCAACTATAGAAAAGTCCAACATATTCTACAATTTATTTAATTGCTTCTATTAAAATAAATTTTTCTTTTGTCACTTGAATTTTTATTTGATTCTAAAAGCAATATTATCAGTATAGGAATTTTTTGTTAATTTATTCAAAATTTATCTTGTATATTTTCTGTTCTTCAAAGAAAAAGCAAGAAACTTTGTCTGTTTCTCGCAAAATTTTAAAAAACGCATTCTTTCATTAAAGCAAAATAATTAAATAATAATGCCAACTACTTATTAAGAAAAAAATTTAATCCACACGATATTAAGTTGAATAATACTAGTTATTACTAAAAAAATCCCTAAGTTTAAAAATTGCTTTTGCATGGATTTGAGAAACTCTAGATGTAGACAAGTTAATAATTGACCCTATTTCAGTAAATGTTAATTCTTCATGATAAAACAAGCTAATAACCATTTGTTCTTTCTCATTTAATTCAGCAACAATCGTCTCGGCTAACTGTTTAATTTGTTCATCCTTCAGTATTTCCTCTTCTGGTGTTAATGTTTCGTGATTTCTAATCGTCTGGATAAAATTTACTTGTCCATCTCCATCATCTTTTATTTGGTCATCAAATGATAACATATTTGAAAAAAATACATCATTAATGACATTAACAACTTCTTTTGAGGAAAAACCAGTATATTGTGCAATTTCTTCTGGGGTGACTTTGCGCTGAAGCGTTGGTTCTAGCTTTTCAATAGCATAATCAATTTTCTTAGCTTTATCTCTCGTAGTTCTAGGTAGCCAATCCTCTTTTCGAAGACCATCCATTATATTTCCACTTATTCTAATTGAAGCATAGGTTTCAAACTTTAAATCCCTATTTGGATCGAACTTCTCTAATGCGTCATATAAGCCCATCATCGCAAAACTTCTTAAATCATCTCTACTGACATTTGAAGGTAATCTATGAGCTATACGATTAACTTGAAAATGAACTAATGGCATATAAATGCGAACTAACGCATCTCCTGCATTTACATCGCGATCCTCTATCCACGTTTTCCAATAACTTTGTGAAACATTTTTTTGAACTTGCAACACGTCTTTCACCTCAGCGAATTACCATATTATGTTGATAACTTGATTCAAATTCAACTCCCTTTAAGTTTGAGTTTACTTGTGAAAATTAATTAGGTCATTAATACATTAGTAGAATTGAATCGTTGTGCTCTCACACATCTTTTTTGTAGTCCTCTTTAAATTTAATAATTAATTTTAAAGTGATTTTTTTATGTATTATAAATGCATTGCCACAATATACTGATGTCTTGCTTCATTCGTTCCATCACTTAAAATGTTATGCTAATTGAACCTTAACAAAGCGAAAAAATTATACGGTTATATCAATAAACAAATAATTTAGGTAATGAATATGAATCTATTAAAAAATTTCCGACTTTCTTTAATAAGAATCAACTAAATCTTCAAACTCAAATAGTATTTCAAATACACACTACATCTTTTAAAAAGCGATTTTGTTTTCCCGTAATTACTTTACGAATTAAACTTTATGGTTCACTTTTCTACTACCTTAAAAAAATTATAATATTAAATCCACCAATTTTATCCTCATATTCTTTAAGATACTGTGAAAACTTTTCTAATTTTTTTAAAACATTTCATTAAAATGAATGATCCATGTTAATTTTTTAAAATAATTATTAAATTTTAGAATTCTATTTTAAGCACATAAAAATATTAGATTTAATTAAAGAGGTTGAGCTATTAAATAAAATACTTAATAAAGATCTTTTTTTAATCTATATTGATTTTTCTCTTTTAAATATTTTGATTAAAATTAAATTCTAGAGTGTATCATTCTAAAAATAGTATACGTTCAAAAGGCTAAATATTCTTTCATTACAAAGTTTATATTCGAGCAATGTTTTTTCATAATAAAATAAACCTTCACAGTTTTGTATATAATTTTTACACAATATTAAAAAGATAATTCTACATTATCCATTTTTATGAAGAACCTAGTTAGCTTCCAATATTAATAATTAGAAAAAAATTATCGTATTTCCTAGATTAGAGACCTTCAAAGTATTCATCTAACAATAGTTGAGTAAAAAATAAAAAACCTTTCCTCTAATGTTCCATAAGAGAAAAGGTTTTTATTTATTATTAATTAGTTAGACTTTAATTTTTCTAATTCTAATAAGAATTTATCATTTAGTACTTTAATATAAGTACCTTTCATTCCTAGTGATCTAGATTCGATAACACCAGCACTTTCTAATTTACGTAGTGCGTTTACGATCACAGATCTTGTAATTCCAACACGGTCAGCAATTTTACTTGCTACTAATAAACCTTCGTAACCATTTAATTCTTCAAAAATATGCTCAATTGCTTCTAATTCGCTATAAGAAAGAGATGAAATAGCCATTTGTACAACAGCTTTACTTCTTGCTTCTTCTTCAATTTCTTCAGCTTTTTCACGTAGAATTTCCATACCTACTACTGTTGCGCCATATTCAGCTAAGATTAAATCGTCATTTTCAAAATCTTGATTAATTCGCGCTAGTACTAGAGTACCTAAACGCTCACCACCACCGATAATTGGAACAATCGTTGTTAAACCACCAGAAAATAAATCTTTATTTTCAACTGGGAATGCAGTGTATTCACTGTTAATATCTATATTTGAAGAAGTTTCATTAATATTAAATAGGGTTTGAGTGTACTCTTCAGGGAATTGGCGATCACTGAACATTTTTTGCATACGCTCATTTTCGATTTTTTGGTGAAGACCATAACCTAATAACTTCCCTTTACGGCTTAAAATAAATACGTTTGATTCAATTACTTCTTCTAATGTATCAGCCATTTCTTTAAAGTTTACTGGTTTACCTGCAGATTGTTGTAATAACTTATTAATCTTTCTTGTTTTTTCTAATAATTGCATCTTTCTAAATGCCTCCTATTTAATTGTACGTTTCCTATAAAATGAATTGACTTATGTCTTTATCTTTTGCAATATTTGCGAGTTTTTCATTTACGTATTGTGGTGTAATCATGATTGTACCCATTTGAATCTCAGAAGCTTCAAACGATAAATCCTCAAGAAGTCTTTCCATAATCGTATGCAATCTTCTCGCACCAATATTGTCAGTAGTCTGATTAACATCAAATGCTATTTCTGCTATTCTACGTATAGCATCGTCAGAAAATTCGATTTGTATACCTTCTGTAGACAATAATGCTTTATATTGTTTAATAATTGAAAAATCTGGTTCAACTAAAATCCGAACAAAGTCATCAACAGATAGCTTTCCTAATTCTACACGAATTGGGAAGCGCCCTTGTAATTCAGGTATTAGATCAGAAGGTTTTGAAATATGAAATGCTCCCGCTGCAATAAATAGAATATGATCCGTTTTGATTGGTCCATACTTTGTTACAACTGTACTACCTTCAACAATTGGTAAGATATCTCTTTGTACTCCTTCTCTAGAAACATCTTGAGTAGAGTTTTGTTTACTTGCAATCTTATCAATTTCATCTATGAAAATAATACCTAATTGTTCAGCCCTATAAACTGCTTCCTGGGTTACTTCATCCATATCAATTAATTTCTGAGCTTCTTCATTTGTTAAAATTTTACGAGCTTCTTTAACGGAAAGCTTTCTTTTTTTAGTTTTCTTTGGAAATAAACTACCCAATGACTCTTGAAAGTTCATCCCCATTTGTTCCATTCCAGTTCCTTGCATGAAATCTAGCATTGGAGCTTGCTGTTGTTCTACTTCAACAGAAACAAGTTCTTCTTCTAGTTTTCCAGATAAAAGTTGAAATTCTATATTTCTTCTTTTAGACGTTAATTCTGTATCATTCTCTTCTTGCTCAGCATTCGAGTTTTGTGCATCTTGATTAAAAAGCATCTCAAGTGGGTTTTTAAATGAAGCTTGTTTTTTCATACTCGGTACAAGAAGTTTTACTAATCTAGTATTAGCATTTTTTTCAGCTTGTTCTTTCACCTTATTCATACGCTCTTCTTTTACTATTCGAATGGCAGTTTGGGTTAAATCACGAATCATTGATTCAACATCTCTACCAACATAACCAACCTCAGTAAATTTAGTAGCTTCAACTTTAATGAAAGGAGCTCCAACTAATTTTGCCATCCTTCTAGCAATTTCAGTTTTACCTACACCAGTTGGGCCAATCATTAATATATTTTTTGGTGAAATCTCTTCTCGGAATGACTCTTCAAGTAAACTTCTACGATATCGATTTCTGAGTGCAATTGCTACTGCTTTTTTCGCTTGTTGCTGTCCAACAATATATTGATCTAGTTTTTCAACAATTTGACGAGGCGTGAAAGAAGTACTCATAATACACTCTCCTATTCTAATTCTTCTAATATTATATTTCCGTTCGTATAAACACAAATATCACTAGCAGTCTTTAAACTTGCATAAGCAATTTGTTTTGCTGAAAGATTGTCACCTGCGTTTTCCTTTAATGCACGGCCTGCTGCAAGGGCGTAATTCCCTCCAGAACCAATTGCAAGAATTCCATCATCAGGTTCAATTACTTCACCAGTACCAGAAATTAATAATAATGAATTATGATCCATTACAATCAGTAAGGCTTCAAGTTTATGTAATACTCGATCTGTTCTCCATTTTTTTGCTAATTCAACAGCAGCTCGTTGAATATTACCATTATATTCAACTAACTTGCCCTCAAAAAGTTCGAATAAAGTAAATGCATCTGCAACTGACCCTGCAAATCCAGCTAAAACTTTTCCATTAAAAAGCTTTCTAACCTTTCTTGCAGTGTGCTTCATTACTACTGCATTACCAAAAGTTACTTGACCATCACCTGCCATGGCACTTTTTCCATTGTGGCTAATTGCGAAAATCGTTGTAGCATGAAAATTGGACATTTGAATCCTCCTTAGAAATGTCGATTAATTTCTAAAATTGAGCTCGTCTATGCTCTAGGATGATGTAAATTGTATACTTTTTGTAATCTTTCCTTCGTTACATGTGTATAGATTTGAGTAGATGATAAGTTCTCATGTCCAAGTAATTCTTGTACACTACGAATATCAGCACCGTTATCAAGCATATGCGTAGCAAAGGTATGCCTTAACATATGTGGATAGATTTTATTAGTCAACGAAGTATCATTGATCATTTTTTCTAAAATACCACGGACGCCCCTTGCTGTAAGCCTTGTACCACGGTGATTCAAAAAAAGATCATCATTTATTTGCTTGTTAGCTACTATCAGTCTATTTCGGCCATCTTCTATATATGTATGAAGAGCTTTTTCTGCATAACTACCAAAGGGAATATACCGCTGCTTATTCCCTTTGCCTGTTACCAAAATAGTCCCAATTTGAAAATCTATGTCTTTTAATTTCAAACTACAGCATTCACTTACTCGCATACCTGTAGCATATAGCAATTCTAAAATGGCTTGATTTCTTTGTCCAAGTTCCGTATCTAGATCGCTAACCTTAAATAGTTTTTCAAGTTCTTCCTTGTATAAAAATCTTGGTATCATAGTTTCTTTTTTAGGAAGTGACGCTAGCACAAAAGGATTCTCTTTTGCCTCATTTTCTCTCATTAGAAAACGATAGAAACTTCTTAAACAAGAAATATGTTTTGAGACTGTACGTCTTGATAGCTGTTTGTCATGCAAAGTTGTTAAATAGAGACGAACATCAGAATAAGTAACTGAAGAAAATGAAATAATGGATTGTTGTTCCATAAAAACTAGAAATTGTTCAACAATTTTTTTATAACTATTTAATGTGTATTGTGAAGAGTTTTTCTCTAATTGTAAATACTGAATGAACAATTGACACAATATTTTAATATTCAAGGTATTTTCTCCTCACAAGCCACTACATACTAACATATTAAGTAGCTATTTGCAATTTATTTTCTTAACATTCTACAAAATTCATAATTGATTCTAATGCTCTATTTGCATAAGCTTCGTAGCGTTCTTGTTTTCGCTTAATTTTCATTTCAAGTCTTGGGAATAGTCCGAAATTTGCATTCATTGGCTGGAAATGTTTCTCGCTAGTAGTCGTAATATAATTTGCCATACTTCCGATTGCAGTTTCTGCTGGGAATACTACTAATTCTTTTTCCATTACATGTCTAGCTGCGTTAATTCCAGCTACTAAACCAGATGCTGCTGATTCTACATAACCTTCTACTCCAGTCATTTGGCCAGCGAAAAATAAATCATTACGTCCTTTAAATTTATAAGTTGGTTCTAATAGTTTAGGTGAATTAATAAACGTATTTCGATGCATTACTCCATAACGTACAATTTCAGCATTTTCAAGACCTGGAATTAACTGTAGTACCTCTTTTTGAGGACCCCATTTTAAATGTGTTTGGAACCCAACAATATTATATAAAGTTCCAGCACTGTCATCTTGACGTAGCTGTACGACTGCGTGTGGTATCTTTCCTGTTTTTGGGTCTTCTAACCCTACTGGTTTCATTGGACCAAACAGTAACGTCTGTTTTCCACGTTTAGCCATTACTTCAACTGGCATACATCCTTCAAAGAATATTTCCTTTTCAAACTCTTTTAAAGGTACTGTTTCTGAAGTTGTTAATGCTTCATAAAAGCGATCGAATTCTTCTTCATTCATTGGACAGTTTAAATAAGCCGCTTCGCCTTTATCGTATCTCGATTTTAAATATACTTTATTTAAATCAATACTTTCCTTTTCTACAATTGGAGCAGCTGCATCATAGAAATAAAAATAATCCTCTCCAGTCAATTCTTTTAATTGCTGTGAAAGTTCTGGTGAAGTTAAAGGTCCTGTTGCGATAACAGTTGGTCCTTCAGGTATTTTTGTCATTTCTTCGTTATGCACGGTTACATTAGGATGATTTTTTACATATTCCGTAACACGACTTGCAAATTCATGACGGTCGACAGCAAGTGCACCACCTGCAGGAACAGCACATTCATCAGCAGATCGAATAATAACCGAATCAAGTCTTCTCATTTCTTCTTTCAAAACACCTACAGCGTTTGTTAATGTATTTGCTCTTAGTGAATTACTACAAACTAACTCAGCAAACTTATCTGTATGATGTGCAGGAGTTTGTCTTACTGGTCTCATTTCGTATAAGTGTACTTTTATTCCTCTTTTTGCAATTTGATAAGCAGCCTCACTTCCTGCTAAACCTGCTCCGATTACATTAATAAATTGTTCCTTCATTGATAACTCCTTCTACGCTGTTTAAATAAAAATTACGTAATATTATTTTATATTTTTTTTCTTAAAGTTTTCTTAATCAATAGTTGATATGAAAAGTAAAAGTGAGCAAATTAATTGCTCACATCACACTTGTTGATCCTCTTTGTAATCACAAGATACACATTGAACTTGAATTCCTTTTTTCATTTTCTTTTCAACTAATAAGTTGTCACATTTCGGACAAGGTCTTCCGATTGGCTTATCCCATGATAAGAATTCACATTCAGGATAATTCGTGCATCCATAGAAAATTCGATTCTTTTTCGATTTACGTTCAATAATATTGCCGTCTTTACATGTAGGGCATTTAACGCCAATATCTTTTACGATTGCTTTTGTATTACGACAATCTGGGAAGTTTGAACATGCCATAAACTTACCGTATCGACCCATTTTAAATACCATAGGGCTTCCACATTGTTCGCAATCTTCACCAGCAGGTTCATCTCTGATTTCAACTTTTTGCATTTCTTTTTCTGCTATTTCTAAGTGTTTTTCAAAACCTTTATAAAATTGATCAATGATTTGAATCCAATTCACATTGCCGTCTTCAATTTTATCAAGGTCACCTTCCATTTGAACTGTAAATTCAATATTAATGACTTCTGGGAAAAATTCAACGACTAAATCAAACACTATTTGACCAAGTTCAGTTGGTACAAATCGTTTATTATCTAAAGAAACATATCCACGCTTTTGAATAGTTTCTAATGTTGGTACGTAAGTTGATGGTCGACCAATTCCGACCTCTTCAAGCGTTTTTACTAGCCTTGCCTCTGTATAACGTGGAGGTGGCTGTGTAAAATGTTGTTCAGGTAAAATATCTTCCATTTTAACCTTTTCACCTTCAGCTAGTGGTGGAAGTAAGCGATCTTTTTCCTCAGTACCATCATCATTACTTTCAATATAAACCTTCATGAAGCCGGGAAATTTAACGACAGAACCATTTGCTCTAAATATTACATTATTATTAGTTAGATCAACTTTAACCGTATCAAGCACTGCTGATGACATCTGACTAGCAACAAATCGTTCCCATATTAATTTATATAGTCGATATTGATCTCGGCTTACATGTGCTTTAATCGTATCTGGTGAACGCAATGTAGATGTTGGCCTAATTGCTTCGTGTGCATCTTGTACTTTATCTGATTTTTTTTCATTTTTTTTATTTGTAGCAACAAAATCAGCGCCGTATGTTTCAACAATATAAGATTTTGCTTCTTCAGTTGCAACATCTGAAATACGTGTCGAGTCAGTTCTCATGTAAGTGATTAGTCCGACTTGCCCTCCACTACCTAAAGAGATTCCTTCATATAATTGCTGGGCAATCATCATCGTTTTCTTAGCGCGCATATTCAATTTCCTAGCCGCTTCTTGTTGAAGTAAAGAAGTAGTAAATGCAGTAGCTGGATTACGCTTACGTTCTTTTCTAGTGACACTTTGAACTTCGAAGCTATCACCTTTTATTTGTGATAAAACTTTTTCTACTTCAGCTTCTGAGCCTAATTCTAATTTTTTTCCATTAACACCGTAAAAAAATGTATCAAATGCTTCTTTCTTTGTAATCCCCTTACTCTTAATTGTCCAATATTCTTCAGGTTGGAAAATTTCAATTTCTTTTTCTCGTTCAATAATCAGTCTTAATGCGACGGATTGAACTCGACCTGCACTTAAACCTTTTTTTACTTTCTTCCATAGTAATGGACTAATGTTATATCCTACTAAACGATCTAATACGCGTCGAGCTTGTTGTGCGTCTACTAAATTCATATTAATTGGTCTAGGTTTTTTAAAAGATTCTTTAATAGCATCTTTTGTAATTTCATTAAACACTACACGACAATCTGAACTTGTATCGATATTAAGTGTATTAGCAATGTGCCAGGCAATTGCTTCTCCTTCACGATCTGGATCGGCCGCTAGATATATTTTCTTTGCTTTTTTGGCAGCTGATCTTAAATCCTTTAAAACTGGCCCTTTTCCACGAATTGTTATGTATTTTGGGTTGTAATCGTTTTCTATTTCAATCCCCATCTGGCTCTTAGGTAAATCTCGAACATGTCCCATCGATGCAATTACTTTAAATTTTTTACCTAAGTACTTTTCAATTGTTTTAGCCTTTGAAGGGGACTCCACTATCACTAAATTTTCTGCCATCTTTTAAGCCTCCTGAGAGTTTACTATTCATTACTCTCTGTATTCCTTGTTTCATTCATTAATTCTTATTTATTCTCAAATAGATTCATAATAAGAAGAGTTCAATTATATTTTTAATTTTCCTTCATACAATTTCAAATTGTATAGTTTATTCTATACATTAGTCAAATTTTATTTAGATATAAAATAACACAAGTCGCAATAGTATTGTCAAATTTTTGTAATATAAACATATTTTTTTATTTTTTAGTATATTCCTTAAATTCCTCTAAAATATCATTTGTACAAGTAATTAACTTCGCTCCATCCTGAATTAAACGATGATTTCCTTTATATTCTTCCATTATAATCGGACCTGGCACAGCAAATACCTCTCGATTATATTGAATTGCAAAATTTGCTGTGATCATCGTGCCACTTTTCTCATTTGCCTCTAATACGATTAAACCTTTTGATAATCCTGCAATAATTCTATTTCTTCTAGGAAAATACCTTTTTTCTGGTTTAATATAATAGGGATATTCACTAATAATTAAATGCTTACTAGCTATTTCATCAAATAAGTTACGATTTTCTTTCGGATAAATATAGTCTAACCCACATCCTACAACTGCAACCGTCGTTCCATTATGGAAAATAGTTGATTTATGCGCAATAGAATCGCATCCAGCTGCCATTCCACTTACAATTACACAATTTTCTTTCATTAAGTCTTTTATTAATGAATGACAAATTATATTTGCAAATAATGATGGTTTTCTAGCACCTATTATACTGATCATAAATTTTTTATGTAAGATATTTTGATTACCTATTAAATATAAAACAAATGGAGGGTCACAAATTTCTTTTAGCAAATCGGGATACAAATCATCATAAATTGTAATAATTTTAATATTTTTTTTATAGTTTTCTTTTAAAATATCAAGAATGGAAGATGAATGAAGTTGATTATATAATTTTTCCGCAGCTTTTGAAGACATTTGAAAAGTAGTTTGAAATATTGAAGGTGAATAATGATAGAGGTTTTCCAAGTTTGGATCATAGTGAAGAATTTTCTTGATCGCTTGATAATTTTCAAATAAAAAGTGATGCAAATGAATCAGTCGAATTTTCTTTCCCATAAACTCTCCTTCCTTTTAAGAAAAGTAGCCTCCAAATGGAGGCTACTTATTTAACATTTTATACTAAAGCTTCGTGTGTCTTACATTGTTCATATAAGCCACGCTCTTTTAATACACTAATTAAAGTTTCGCCCATTACTGCTGGAGTAAGAGCTACTTTAATGCCACAGCTTTCCATTGTAGCCATTTTTTCTTTAGCAGTACCTTTACCGCCTGCGATGATTGCACCAGCATGGCCCATACGTTTACCTTCTGGAGCTGTTTGACCGCCAATGAATCCTACTACTGGTTTCGCCATATTAGCTTGTACCCACTCAGCAGCTTCTTCTTCTGCAGTTCCACCGATTTCACCAATCATAATAACTGCATAAGTTTCTGGATCTTCATTGAATGCTTTTAAAACATCGATGAAGTTTGTTCCGTTAACTGGGTCTCCACCAATACCTACAGCTGTAGATTGACCTACACCTGCTTGAGATAATTGATGAACAGCCTCATAAGTTAACGTACCAGAACGAGATACGATACCTACGTGACCTTTGTTATGGATGTAACCAGGCATAATTCCGATTTTGCACTCATCAGGAGTAATAACACCTGGGCAGTTTGGACCAACTAGTCTAGTTTTTTTGCCTTCCATATACTTTTTAACTTTTACCATGTCAAGTACAGGAATTCCTTCAGTAATACAAATAGCGATATCTAATTCAGCATCAACAGCTTCCATGATCGCATCTGCAGCAAATGCAGGTGGTACATAGATAACAGATGCGTTAGCACCAGTTGTAGCTACTGCTTCTGAAACAGTATTAAATACAGGTACGCCAGCGATATCAGTTCCACCTTTACCAGGAGTTACACCGCCAACAATTTTAGTACCATACTCAAGCATTTGTGTAGTATGGAATAAGCCTTGAGAACCAGTAATACCTTGTACAATGACTTTTGTATCTTTATTAATAAATACGCTCATTTTTATCCTCCCTTTCTTAGCCTACAAGTGCAACGATTTTTTCAGCGCCATCAGCCATTGAATCTGCTGCAACAATGTTTAAGCCAGATTCATTAAGAATCTTCTTACCTAATTCAACATTCGTTCCTTCTAAACGAACAACTAATGGTAAGTGTAAACCAACTTGTTTAGTAGCTTCGATTACACCTTCTGCAATAACATCACATTTCATGATGCCACCGAAGATGTTAACGAAAATACCTTTAACATTTTGGTCTGAAAGGATGATTTTAAACGCTTCTGTAACTTTCTCTGCAGTAGCACCGCCCCCCACATCAAGGAAGTTAGCCGGGTCTCCGCCGTAATGTTTAATGATGTCCATAGTAGCCATTGCAAGACCTGCACCATTAACCATACAACCAATATTTCCGTATAAAGAAATATAGTTTAAGTCGTACTTAGAAGCTTCGATTTCTTTTGGATCTTCTTCTTCTAAGTCACGGTAAGCTAAAATATCAGCATGACGATATAAAGCATTTGAGTCAAAGTTTAACTTTGCATCTAATGCCATTACTTCGCCATCACCCGTTACTACTAGAGGGTTAATTTCAGCGATAGAGCAATCTTTTTCAACAAACGCACTGTATAAGCCCATCATGAACTTTACAGCTTTGTTAACTAAGTTGCTAGGGATGTTGATATTGAACGCAATACGACGAGCTTGGAAGCCTTGTAGACCTACTGCAGGATCAATATACTCTTTAAAGATTTTTTCAGGTGTTTTTTCAGCTACTTCTTCAATTTCAGTTCCACCTTCTTCAGAAGCCATTAATACAACTTGTGAAGTAGCGCGGTCTAAAACTAAACCAACATAATATTCTTTTTTAATATCGCAGCCTTCTTCGATAAGTAAGCGCTTAACTTCCTTACCTTCTGGTCCAGTTTGATGAGTAACTAATACTTTACCTAGAATCTCACTAGCATATGTATTTACTTCATCTAAATTTTTTGCTACTTTTACGCCGCCCGCTTTACCGCGACCACCAGCGTGAATTTGAGCTTTTACTACGCATACAGCTGTACCTAATTCTTTTGCTGCTTCTACTGCTTCTTCAACTGTGAATGCAACTTTACCATTTGGTACTTTTACGCCATAGCTTCGTAGGATTTCTTTCCCTTGATACTCATGGATATTCATGATCCATCCTCCCCTTTTAGAACAAGACAAATTAAAACACATCCCTATTGTATCTCTTACAGAATATACTGTAAATACTTTAGTAGAAAAGAATTAAATATTCTATGTTTTTATATAGAAAACCTTTTCAGAAACAATAGATGATGTCAGTTTATCATATTACAATATTAATTTTTAATTTGTTTTTTGTAAATATTAAGAAAATTCTTGCTTCAAATAAAAAAAATACGTCCATTTTCGAAAACATTTGAGTAGCTACCCTAATACTTATAGATGCCAATTTATATGTGTTATTATGTAAGAAAAACCGGGCAAAAAACGCCCGGTCTTTTTTTGCTTAGAGTACAGCAGCAAAAATACCACAGTTTTTAGAACTGTGGTACACCTCAAAATTTATACTTTGTTATCTTTTTAAAAAAATTCTTCGTTGTTACTTGTGTAATTTTAAAAAGCAAATTACTTCAATTAACGAAGGATTTGTAATCGTAATTTTACTTATTCTATACTCTTATGTATTAGAATTAACTTGTTCTTTTATAGGCGCAAATGATCTCCTATGTTCATTTATTATTCCATGCTTTTCAATTGCTTGGAGATGTTCTTTCGTTCCATATCCCATATGCTTTTCAAAGCCGTAGTTTGGATGCTTTAAACTTAGTTCGCACATTAAAGAATCCCTTGTTTCTTTTGCAAGGACAGATGCTGCTGCAATACTTATGCTTGTTGCATCACCTTTAATGATTGATGTTTGAGAAATTTCCATTGGTAGTTTCATTGCATCAATTAATAAATGTTCAGGCAAATGTTTAAGTTGCTCTATTGCACGTTTCATTGCTAATTTTGTTGCTTCATAAATATTGATTTCATCTATTTCGCTTGAGCTAGCCATACCAATTCCATATGAAATTGCTTCTTCCTTAATTCGTTTAACGAAATACTGTCTTTTCTCTTTTGATAATTTTTTTGAGTCATCAAGGCCGATCAGTTCAGTATCTTCTGCTAAAATTACTGCCGCTGCTACTACTGGTCCAGCTAATGGCCCTCTTCCAACCTCATCTACTCCTGCAATTAATTTTACATTTTGCATATATAGATTCTTTTCATATTCCATCATCTTTAAAAATTTTAAGCGAGCTTGCTCTTTTTTTTCTTGTTCTCTATACCACTTTGCAACTAGCTTTTGCACACCAATTCGCTGATCACTTTCAAATTCTTTTAAGAGTTCACTACTTGGGTCAGTTAGTTCATTTAATTTATTTTTTATTTCGTCTATTTTCAGCGACATAAATTTTGTACTCCTTTTTTAACTTTATCTATTTCATTAAAAAAGAAGAAAGTACGCTTACTCATGCGTACTTTCTTCTAGTATTTCATCAGTCACTTCAAGCATCGAAGGATTCTCAAATGTTAATCTGCCTAATTTCCCAGCTCTTAGCTCACGTAAAAATAAATCAGATGTTTTATCATAATCTATAATTCCGCCTGACATTAAAAATCCACGTTTTTTCCCAATATGATCAAAAACATCTACTACATTTTCAGAAAATAAAATTTCATCATTCATGTCGTATCGATCTTTTAATACATTTGGATAATATTCTCTTAAGAATTTAATAGCATAGATCATTACTTCTTGTAAATTAATAATACTGTCTTTTATTGCCCCTGTTGTTGCTAAGCGTAGACCAACAATTTGGTCTTCAAACTTTGGCCATAATATCCCAGGTGTATCAAGCAATTCAATTTCTTTCCCTACTTTTATCCATTGTTGTGCTTGTGTTACGCCGGGACGGTCACCAGTTTTAGCAATATTTTTGCGTGCTAGCTTATTAATTAAAGTCGATTTACCTACGTTAGGAATCCCTACGATTAAAGCTCGAATTGCGCGAGGTTTAATCCCTCTCGATCTCATTTTATCGAATTTCTCTTTAACTAGAATTTCACACGAACTAATAATTGCTTTTAATCCTTGTCCAGAAGCTGCATCAATAGCAATAGCCATTACTCCTTGCTTTTCATAATATGCTAACCATTGCTGCGTATTTCTTGGGTCTGCTAAATCTGCTTTATTTAATAAAAGCAATCTAGGCTTATTTGAAATAATTTCATCGATCATTGGATTTCTTGAAGCTGCTGGTACTCTAGCATCCGCTAATTCAATTACAACATCAATTAATGAAAGCTTTTCAGTAACCTGCCTTCTAGCTTTTGCCATATGACCTGGAAACCATTGAATCGTCATGTTGCCACCTTCTTTATGCAATAAATATTCAAGTTTAATATGGCATTTATTTTGCCATTTTAACCTCAGAGATCGGCCAGAATACAATGCTCGCTCGACCTAAAATTTCTTTTTGACTAACCGTTCCGATAATACGACTATCTTTACTTAATCGACGATTATCCCCTAAAACGAATACTTGTCCTTTTGGTACAGTCTTTTTGCCAGTAATCTCTTCTAGCGTAAAGTCTTCCGTAAGAGGACCATCCTTTGTTTCTTTTTTATATTCATTCAAATATGGTTCTTTATACGGTTTACCGTTAACATATAGAACATCATTTCTATATTCAACTGTGTCACCTGGTAAGCCGATTACACGTTTAATATAATCTTTTTCCTTAGTAGCATGGAAGACTACAATATCAAAACGTTTTGGTTCATGAATCTTGTAAACAATTTTATTTACAATCATTCTACTTTGATCTTGTAATGTTGGCATCATTGAGATACCGTCAACTAAAACCGGTGTAAAAAGGAATGTTCGAATACCAAGTGCAAGTACAAGCGCAATAAAGATTGTTTTAACTAATTCCCAAATTCCACCACTATTGCTTTCTTTCAACCTAAATCCCTCCAATTATAACCATACGTTTTGAAGTATTAACCTTACAAAAGTTAAAACCTTTATTTATGTATTCTATTTTACTTTTTATTATATCCATAATCTACATTTATTGGAAAAAAAGGAGCTTGTTTTATACAAGCTCCTTTCAAAAGACTATCGAAGTTCTTTAATTCTTGCTTTTTTACCAGTAAGTGCACGTAGGTAGTAAAGTTTAGCACGACGTACTTTACCGCGACGAACAACGTCTAATTTAGCAATTTTTGGAGTGTGAATTGGGAACGTACGTTCAACACCAACTCCGTAAGAAATTTTACGAACTGTGAAAGTTTCGCTAATTCCGCCACCACGACGTTTAATAACTACACCTTCGAATAATTGGATACGCTCACGAGTACCCTCAACAACTTTAACGTGAACTCGTACAGTATCACCAGGACGGAATGCTGGTAAGTCAGTTCTTAGTTGTTCTTTTGTAATTTCGTTGATTAAATTTTGCATATTTTATGCGCTCCTTTTCCAACCGATGCTCTTACAAGATACATTGCTCGCAGCGGAACACCGAGAATAAAGGCTTAAGTATTAACTTAAGCCACAAGTTATATTAACATATTCTTTTAGTGCGTGCAACTAGTTTTCTTGTTTTAATTCTTCTTTAACTTGCTCAATCCATTTAGACTCTTTTTCAGATAAAGTGTAGTCCTTAAGTAGATCTGGACGACGTGTTAAAGTTCGTTTAAAAGATTGTTTTGTACGCCATTCCTCAATAAGAGCATGATTTCCAGATAATAATACCTCTGGCACTTTATGTCCTCTAAAATCGGCAGGTCTTGTATAATGGGGATGTTCTAATAATCCTGTACTAAATGAATCTTCTATTTTTGAAGTTGTATTTCCGAGTACACCAGGCAATAAACGAACAACACTATCAGCAATTACCATAGCACCAAGCTCTCCACCAGTTAATACATAATCACCGATTGAGATTTCATCTGTTACGACATGCTCACGAATTCGCTCATCATAGCCTTCATAATGACCACAAATAAAGATTAAATGTTCTTCTTTCGAAAGCTCTTCAGCTTTGCGTTGATTAAATCTCTCTCCTTGAGGGCATAAAAGGACGACTCTAGGCTTATTTTCACTTTTAGATACTAATTCATCCACAGCGTCAAAAATCGGCTGAGGAGCAAGTACCATACCTGCGCCTCCGCCATAAGGATAATCATCAACATTTGAATGTTTATTAGTCGAAAAATCTCTAAAATTAACGCAACGGAATTGGACTGCTTCTTTTTCTTGCGCTTTTTTTAAAATTGAGGAGTTTAATACTCCCTCAAACATTTCCGGAAAAAGTGTTAAAAAGTCTAATTTCATCATAATAGACCTTCCATTAATTCGATTTTAACTTTTTTATTCGTTACATCTACTTCTTTGACAATTTGTTCAATATATGGAATGAGCGCATCCTTTTGACCTTTTCTTTGAATAACCCAAACATCATTCGCTCCTGGAGATAATATTTCTTTTATCTTACCTATTTCTTCTCCATCAATTGTTTCAACTACACAACCGATAATCTCGTGGTAATAGTATTCATTTTTATCTAAATCATGTAGTTGGTCTTCAGTTATCTTTAATATTCCATTTTTCAGTGGCTCTACTGAGTTTAATGACTCATACCCTTCAAATGTAAGTAAATCAAAATTTTTATGTACACGGTGACTCGTTACGATTAATTTAATTGGTGTAGTTTCATTTTCTTTAAATAAATAAAGTGAATTTCCTTTTTTGTAACGTTTCTCAGGAAAATCAGTTCTTGAAATAACGCGAACCTCTCCACGAATTCCATGAGTATTTACAATTTTTCCGACATTTAAATATTTTTCCATTCGATTACCTCTATATATAAAATTTCTTAAGTTTATAGTTAGTTTTACCATTCAGGTTGCATATATGTCTACTAATGTTGAAAACGGCCCTTAGCTATAGCCAAGGACCGTCTTACATTACTGAATATCTAAGTGAATACGTTTTGCGTGTTCATTACTTGCTGCGTAAACAACCGTACGAATCGCTTTAGCAATTTTACCATGTTTGCCAATCACTCTACCAGCATCTTCAGGGTTTACCTGTAAATGAAAGAATAGATTGTTCTCATCTTCTTTTACTTGAAGTGAAATATCCTCTGGATGATCTACAAGACTTGAAACAATTGCATTGATGAGTGTATTCATCTTTTTTTCCATAATTACTTGCCGTTGCGAGCGTTGTGGAATTTCTCTAAGATACCAGCTTTAGAGAATAAGTTACGAACTGTATCAGATGGTTTAGCACCTGTTCCTAACCATTTTAATGCTGCTTCTTCATTGATTTTGATTTCAGCTGGTTGAGCAACTGGATTGTAAGTTCCAATTTCCTCGATGAAACGTCCGTCACGAGGAGAACGAGCATCTGCTACTACTACACGATAAAAAGGAGATTTTTTTGCTCCCATACGTTTTAAACGAATTTTAACTGCCATTTTTAAAGCACCTCCGAAAATATTTACAACGTTTTATATATTATCAAAAACCAATACTGTTTGTAAAGTAAAATTTCTTAACAGCATAATTTTTTATTAAATGATGTTTAAATGTTGGAAAATTATACAAAAAGATTAGAATAAGCCCGGAAATTTGAAACCCTTCTTCTTCCCTTTTTGCATACCGCCCATCATTTTCATCATTTTTTTCATCTCTTCAAACTGTTTTAATAAACGGTTTATTTCTTGAACAGGACGCCCAGAGCCTTTAGCTATTCGCTTTCTGCGACTAGAGTTAATAATATCTGGAGTAAGCTTTTCCTGTTTTGTCATCGATTGAATAATTGCCTCTACATGAGCGATTTGTTTATCGTCAATTTGCAGATCATTCAACCCTTTTATTTTGTTTGCACCTGGCATCATTTTTAAAATATCGCCAAGTGGACCCATTTTTTTAACTTGGGAAAGTTGGTCTAAGAAATCATCCAAAGTAAAAGATGCATTTCTTAATTTTTGTTCCATTTCTTTTGCTTTTTCTTGGTCTACGTTTTCTTGTGCTTTTTCAATAAGAGTAAGCACATCACCCATACCTAGAATACGTGATGCCATTCGTTCTGGATGGAACGGCTCAATTGCATCTAGTTTCTCACCAAGTCCAACAAATTTAATTGGAGTATTTGTAACTGCACGAATTGATAGAGCAGCACCACCACGAGTGTCGCCGTCTAGCTTCGTTAGAACAACTCCAGTTAAACCTAATTGTTCATTAAAACTTTGTGCCACATTGACTGCATCTTGTCCTGTCATTGCATCAACAACTAGGAAGATTTCTTCAGGTTTAGAAAGTTCTTTAATTTGTGCAAGTTCTTCCATTAAACCTTCGTCAATATGTAAACGACCGGCAGTATCAATTAGAACATAATCAAGATGTTCATCCTTTGCATGTTGAATTGCTTGTTTTGCAATCTCAACTGGACTTACTTGATCGCCTAATGAAAACACTGGCATATCTAACTGTTTACCTAAAGTTTGTAGCTGTTTAATCGCTGCAGGACGATAAATATCTGCTGCAACTAAAAGCGGATTACGATTATACTTTTTGCGAAGTAAATTAGCTAATTTACCAGTCGTAGTTGTTTTACCAGCACCTTGTAAACCAACCATCATAATAACAGTCGGCGGGCGATTTGCAACAGCAATTTTGCTTTGTTCTCCACCCATTAATGCAGTTAGTTCTTCTTGAACTACTTTAACAACATGTTGACCAGGCGTTAAGCTTTGTAATACCTCTTGTCCAACAGCTCGTTCAGAAACACGTTTCACAAAATCTTTAACAACTTTAAAGTTAACATCCGCCTCAAGTAACGCAAGACGAACTTCTCTCATCATTTCCTTGACATCAGATTCAGATACTTTACCTTTGCCTCGAACCTTTTGTAATGTCTTTTGAAGTCGGTCGGCTAATCCTTCAAATGCCATAAAACCGTCCTCCTTATTATTCTAATTTCTCTAACGCATCGATTAATCGAAGAAAATCGTTATCTACAACTTTACTCTTTTCAGCGTAAGTTTTCAATTGATTTAATATTTCATTTCGTTGTTGAAATTTTTTTAGAAGTAATAATTTCTCTTCATACTCTTCTAGCATTGCTTCAGTTCGCTTTATATTATCATAAACCGCCTGTCTACTAATGCTAAACTCTTCTGCAATCTCACCTAAAGAATAGTCATCTAAATAATATAGTGACATATAGTTTTGTTGTTTTGGAGTTAAAAGAGATTGATAAAAATCATATAGATAATTTATTCTCATCGTCTTATCTAACATGGTATGATCTGCCAAAACTATCACTCCTTTGTTAAGTGATTTGCCTTTACATATGCTAGTTTACCTAAAAGCTAAACTTCTGTCAAGTTTTTTACTTGACGTTACTTCAAGATTTAGGAAGCGCGGGATCAAGGAAAGATAAACCTCGTTTTACCACCCTTCCAATTTGTACCTAATTTAGCATTATGCTTGTTCCTTACTAATTAAATCACCAAATAGTCCATATACGAATTGTTCTGCTTGGAATGGTTGTAGATCGTCCATTTGTTCTCCTAGCCCAACGAATTTTACTGGTACTTTTAGTTCGTTTCGGATTGCTAATACAATACCGCCTTTTGCAGTTCCGTCTAGTTTCGTTAAGACAATTCCCGTTACATTTGTTGCTTCGGAGAATGTTTTTGCTTGAACAAGGCCGTTTTGACCAGTTGTAGCATCAATGACAAGTAAAACTTCATGAGGTGCTCCTGGTACTTCCCTAGCAATAACGTTACGTACTTTTTCTAGTTCTTTCATTAAGTTTACTTTGTTTTGCAAGCGCCCAGCTGTATCGCAAAGTAACACATCTACTTTACGAGCTTTTGCAGCTTGTACCGCGTCAAACATTACTGCTGCAGGGTCTGAACCTTCACCTTGTTTAATTGTTTCAACACCGACACGATTTCCCCAAACTTCTAATTGATCAATTGCACCAGCTCTAAATGTGTCACCTGCTGCAAGCAATACTTTTTTGCCATCAGATTTAAGTTTATGTGCGATTTTTCCAATCGAAGTTGTTTTACCTACACCGTTAACACCGACGAATAAAACAACTGTTAAACCATTTGGATTCATGTTGATTTCAAATGAATCCTCAGTTAAATCGTCACCTTTATACAATTCAACTAATTTTTCAGAAATTACTTCTTGAACAGCTTTTGGATCTTGAATATTTTTTCGCTTTACTTCATATTTTAATTCTTCGACTAATTCCATTACTGTGTTTACGCCAACATCAGCCATAATTAGAATTTCTTCAAGCTCTTCAAAAAAATCTTCATCTACTTTACGGTATCTAGCAAATAAATCATTTAGACCATCTGTCAGATTATTTCTAGACTTCTCTAATCCAGATTTAAATTTTTGAGTCACTGACTCAGTTTGCTTTGAGATTGTTTCTTTTAATTTCTTAAAAAAGCTCATAATTTCAATCCTTTCTAATTACCATTCGATAGTAATGCTTCTCCTTCATCTAAACGGACAGATACAAGTGTTGAAACACCGTATTCTTGCATTGTTACTCCGTATAGCACATCACACTCTTCCATCGTTCCTTTACGATGTGTTATGACAATAAACTGCGTTTGTTCACTAAAGTATTTTAGGAATTTTGCAAATCGAGCTACATTGGCTTCGTCTAGTGCAGCTTCAACCTCATCTAGTACACAGAAAGGTACTGGACGAACTTGTAAAATGGCAAACAATAATGCGATTGCCGTAAGTGCCCTCTCACCGCCAGATAAAAGACTTAAATTTTGAAGCTTTTTACCTGGTGGCTGTGCGACTATATCAACACCTGTTATTAATAAGTTTTCTGCATCCGTCAGTATTAAATCCGCTCGACCTCCACCAAATAGCTGTGTAAAGACGACTTGGAATTTTTCACGAATTGCGGAAAAACTTGATTCAAAGCGCTTCGTCATTTCTTCATCCATTTCACTGATTACATTGTAAAGTGTAGTTTTAGCTTCGTTTAGGTCAGTTCTTTGTTCTTGTAGAAAATCATGACGCTCAGAAACACGTTCATACTCATCAATTGCACCGATATTGACAGAACCTAGTTCTTCGATTGAACGTTTTAAAAGTTTTACTCGCTTACTTGCCTCATCAACTGTCATTTCTAATGTATATTTTACTTTTGCCGCTTCATATGTCGTCATATACGTAACATTCAGTTGTTGCAGGCGGTTTTCTAATTCAACGTCAAGTCGATTACTATTTACTTCTTGTTGTTTTAACAAATCAGAAAGTGATTTATATTGACGTTGCTTTTCGCGTAAAGACTGAACATAGTCTTCTAACTCTGTTTGATAAGCAATTCGTTGCTCTCGACGTTTCGAAATGATTTCAGTTGTTTTTGAAAATTCATTTCGAGTTTCAGAAATTATTTTCTCTAATTCTTCCTTACCATTTTCATTTGTCATAAGTTCGCTTGATAAGAAAATAATTTTGTCCCTTGTTTCTTCAAGAACCTGCTTTTGTTTTAACGCATTTTCTTCAAATTGACGAATTCGTTCGATACTATAACTTAATTTTTGTTCTTCCTGTGCGAGAGAAATTTTAAAACTTGTTAACTTTGATTGTAATTCATCTTTTATTTCTTTTTGATTTAGTTTACGTTCAGTTAATTCATTAATCTTCTGTTCTTTGGTAATAATCTCTTGTTTTATATTAGCTTCTAATGTTGCTAATTCCCCGAGACGATCTTTTACCTTTATTAAATCACTTGCTGAGCTACCCATTTCTAAATCATAGATTGCTAATGCATCATTAATATTTTTTTCTTGAAATTCGATGCTTTTTAATTGTTCCATTATCGAATCAATTACTTGCTTAACCGAATGCATTTCACCATTTAAACTTTGCGCTTCAGTAGTTTTTTCTTGATACAACGCTTTAAGTGTTTGGACTTCACGTTCTACTGAAGTAGTCTTTTCCTGCATATCATCAAGCTTAATCGTTATTTCCTCTAACTCTCTTTGTCTTCCAATAAGTGAGGCATTTGTTGTTCGTACTGCACCACCGGTCATAGCACCACCAGGATTGACAACATCACCTTCAAGCGTGACAAAGCGATAACGATGACCAACGAGCTTAGCAAGTTCATTGGCACTCTTTAAATCTTGAGCTATTAAAACAGTCCCAAGTAAATTTTGAACTACTTGTTCATATTCATTTGAATAACTAACTAGCGATGAAGCAACGCCGATGAAAGAAGGATTTCTTTTTAAGCTATCAATTAGATTTGATGGCACAGAACGAGCTTTCACAATATTCATTGGTAGGAACGTAGCTCGACCAAGTCGTTGCTGCTTTAAAAATTGAATTGCTCTTCTAGCATGCTCATCATTTTGTACAACAATTTGTTGTGTAGCGGCACCTAGCGCAATTTCAATCGCGGTTTCATATTGTTTATTCGTTGAAATAAGTTCAGCAATTGCACCTTTAATACCCTCTAGTCTCGTGCCTCTTGCTTTTAAAATTTCTTTAACGCCTTGATTAAACCCAGCAAAGTCTTCTTGAAGTTCTTCTAGAGTTTCTTTACGTGATTTAGTTTGTTGAATAAATTGATAAGCTTTAGATAATAATTCTTCTTTTTCCTTTAATAATCCAGTAGTTTCCTGAAGTTGAATAGTTGAAGCTTCAAATTTTTCATTTAATGCTTGAAAATTAAGATCAACTTGTTGTTTCTCATTAAGCAATTCTGTTTTTCTATGTTGTAATTCTTCTCTTTGACGAATGTATTTTTCATTTTCTACATCTAATCGACTCGATTTTACAGAGAATTGTTGACTTTGTTTTTCGAGCATTGTTTTTTCATTTTTAATCGATGCTTGATTATTTAAGAGTTCGATATAATCTGATTTAATCAATTCGATTTGTTCTTCAATATCTCCCTCATAGGAAATAATTTCATTTTGAATGTCAACAATACTCGTTTTAGTTTTATTTACATTTTGACGAGATAATTTTTCTTGTGCTTTTTCAGTTTCGATTAATATTTTAGTCACGTTAATTTGTTCAGTAACTTCATCTACTTGTTTTCTTAATTGTTCAGATTGAGTCGAAGTATTTCTTTTTCGTTCCTTCATTAACTCTTTCTGACCTTCATATTTTTCCAAGTTTTTCGTTACGGTTAATAAGACTTGTTGCAATTGATCAATCGACTCATCTAATGCAGTTAATTTGTCTTGTAATTCATGTTGCTTTGATTCATCTATTGAAATCTCCGTCGATAATGAGATTTCGATATCAGAATTTTGTGCAATTTCTTTTTTTAACTCTTCCCATTTTTGATGGAGCGATTCTATTTCGTATACTAATAGAGCAGCTTCAACCTTCTCTAATTCATCTCTATGTTCTATGTATTCTTTTGCAATTGAAGCCTGCATACGTAGTGGTTCTATTTGAGAACCTAATTCAAATAAAATATCATCCACACGATTTAAATTTTCTTGTGTTTCAAATAATTTCGCTTCAGCTTTTTTCTTTCGAGTTTTATACTTTAAAACGCCAGCCGCTTCTTCAAAAATCCCTCTTCGATCTTCCGGCTTACTACTTAAAATTTCTTCGACCTTTCCTTGAGAGATAATAGAGAACGCTTCTCTCCCTAGTCCAGAATCCATAAATAAATCAACAATATCTTTTAATCGACATGATTGTTTATTAATATAAAAATCACTATCACCCGAACGGTAAACTCGTCTTGTTACACTTACTTCACTATATTCAAGTGGTAATTGCTGATCTTCATTATCTAATGTGAGCGTAACCTCTGCATAATTTAAAGGCTTTCTTCCTTCGCTGCCAGCAAAAATGATATCTTCCATTTTTGCTCCGCGCAATGATTTAACAGACTGCTCACCTAGAACCCATCTGATTGCATCTGTAATATTACTTTTACCACTTCCGTTTGGTCCTACTACTGCAGTAACACCTTTTACAAAATCTATCGTAACTCGCTGAGCGAATGATTTAAATCCAATTATATCTAGTCGTTTGAGGAACAACTGAATTCCCCCTTTTTGATTTAATTATATACACAAAAACTCCCCCATAAAAGGGGGAGCAGATTGCCCGCCAAACGCTCATCAATGCTTCGCCGTCTTTTACGGTGCGCGATTACCATTAAAGATAACTTTCGCTCCTCGAAAGACTTCATGCATTTATATGTCAAGCGCTTGCAATCAATCTAAAAACCAAGTTTTATCGTTTATTTGGCATGCTTCTACTAGATTTTAAGAAATCTATTTACTTGACTCTTTTAGTTTTATTAATGCTTCTTTAGCTGCCTGTTGCTCAGCTTCTTTTTTAGATCTTCCACTACCAATTCCTAATGTTTCTCCATTTAATAATACTTTAGAAACAAATTCGCGGTTATGAGCAGGTCCTTTTTCTTGTAGTATTTTATACTCGATTGAACCTGTAGAATCTCTTTGAACAAACTCTTGTAATTGACTTTTAAAATCCATCACATGCGAAAAAGCACCATCGTTTATTTTTGGGAATATATGAAGTGATAAGAAGTTAATAACTGTTTGTAGTCCTTGATCTAAATATAATGATCCAATGAATGCTTCAAAAACATCTGCTAGAAGTGCCGGACGTGTCCGACCACCTGTCATTTCTTCACCGCGACCAAGTAAAATAAATCGACCAAAATCTAATTCGTTCGCAAATTTTACTAACGATGGTTCACAAACGATTGCGGCGCGTAACTTTGTTAACTCGCCTTCACTCATTGTGTCATATTTTTGGAATAAATATTGTGAAACTGTAAGTTCTAAAACAGCATCCCCTAAATATTCTAATCTCTCATTATCTTCATATGGTTTTTTACGATGCTCATTCACATAGGATGAATGTGTAAACGCTTGAATAAGCAAGCCTTCATTATTAAACATAATGTTAATTTGCTTTTGGAATTTTACAAAATTCTCTTTTTCATGATCAGATAGTTTAAATTCTCTTACTCTTCTTGAATGCGGCATATTTACCTCCAACTAAAAAACAGTTTGATATGCTGCTAAACCTACTAGTTAAGAAAATGATGAGAAGTCCCGCATAAAATACGGGACTTTTCTCATTACATGTTGCTCTCTATGTAGTTCACAACATCACCAACTGTGACGATTTTTTCAGCATCTTCGTCTGAAATTTCTAATTCAAACTCATCTTCTAATTGCATTACTAATTCAACAACATCTAATGAGTCTGCGTCTAAGTCTTCTTTGAAACGACTTGTAATTTGGATCTCAGATTCTTCTACACCTAAACGGTCAACAATAATCTTTGATACACGCTCTAATACGTCTTGCATTATTATTCACCTCCCCCCAAAGATTGTCTACTTAAGCATTATACATAAAATTTAGGCAAACGCCAAACTAAATCATTACAAGTCCGCCATCAACATTAATTGTTTGTCCTGTAATGTATCCACTAGCATCCATTGCTAAGAATACTACTGCATGTGCGATATCTTCTGGTTGTCCAAATGATTGCAATGGAATATTAGATAACATTTGTGTTCTAACTTGCTCATTTAATTCATTTGTCATATCAGTTTCAATAAAACCAGGTGCGATTGCATTAACTGTAATATTTCTTGAAGCTAATTCTTTTGCAGCCGTTTTTGTTAAGCCTAATACACCAGCTTTAGCTGCTACATAGTTCATTTGTCCAGGATTACCAATTTGGCCTACAACTGAACTAATATTAATGATACGGCCATTACGTTGACGAGTCATAAACTTCGCTGCTGCTTTAATACAGTTGAATACACCTTTTAGGTTCGTGTCAATTACATCGTCCCAATCAGCATCTTTCATACGTAATAAAAGACCGTCTCTAGTAATGCCTGCATTGTTTACTAGTATATCAATACTTCCGAATTCATCAACAGTATTTTTTACTAATGCTGCAACTTCTTCACTATTTGATACATTTGCTTTATATGCAATCGCTTTTACTCCAAGAGCTGTAATTTCCTCTACAACTTTAAGAGCAGCAGCCTCATTACCAGAATAGTTAACAACTACATTTGCACCATTTTTTGCTAAAGATAAGGCGATTGCTCGTCCAATACCTCTAGATCCACCAGTTACTAAAGCAACTTTACCATTTAGCATGATTTTATTTCCTCCCACTCATTTAAAAACTGGTTTAATGTTTCAACATCATAAACATTTACTAATTTAGATGATGGAGAGATTGCTTTTACTAATCCAGTTAAAACCTTACCAGGACCAATCTCAACAAATGTATCAACACCTTGGTTAACTAATTCTTGAATTGATTGATTCCATTTAACTGGTGAGTATAATTGATTAACTAATAATTCTTTAATTTCATTTGCATCTGTCACAACGTTCGCAGTAACATTTGAAATTAATGGAGTTACACAGTCATTAACATTTATTTTACCAAGTTCATTTTGGAAATCTTCACTTGCAGGTTTCATTAATGATGAATGGAAAGGTCCACTTACCTTTAATGGTAGTACACGTTTTGCTCCAGCTTCTTTAAGTAAGCCAGAAGCGATTTGAACGCCTTCTGCATCTCCTGTAATAACAACTTGTGTTGGAGAGTTATAATTCGCAATTCCTACAGAGTGACCATTTTTATTTACTTCAGAAACAACTTCTTCAATCTTTTCTGGAGCTAAAAATAATACCGCTGCCATAGCACCTTGACCTACTGGTACAGCTTTCTCCATTAATTGACCACGCTTATGAACTAATTTAACACCATCTTCAAAAGAGATCGCGTCTGCCGCTACAAGTGCAGTAAATTCACCTAAACTATGTCCAGCAACGAAGTCTGGTTTAATGCCAGCTTCTTTTATTTTCTCAAGCATTGCAATTGAAGTAGTTAAAATTGCAGGTTGTGCATGATATGTAGCAGTTAACTCTTCATCTGTCCCATTGAAAATAATATTAGAAAGGCTGAACCCTAATTGTTCATTAGCAGATTCAAATATTGCCCCACACTCATTATAGCTTTCAGCTAGATCTTTACCCATTCCTACTTTTTGTGATCCTTGTCCAGGAAAAATAAACGCCACTTTACCCAATGGAGTGACCCCCTTATGCTTTTGATTCGATTTTCTCCATGTGATCACTTACTTGTTTTATCACATCATGTTCAACCATCGTTTTAGTTTGCTTAATTGCACTAAAAATACCTAAAGCATCAGAACTACCATGCGCTTTAATAACAGGTGATTTTAAGCCAAATAATGCTGCCCCACCATATTCAGCGTAATCCATTTTCTTTTTTACGCCTTTTAAGTTTGGTTTTAATATAGCAGCTGCAAGCTTTGATGTGAAGTTAGTAAGCATCGCATCTTTTATTAACGAAAACATTGCAAGCGCGGTACCTTCAATCGCTTTTAAGGCTACATTTCCAGTATATCCATCAGTAACAACAACATCTGCAACTGAGTTCATTAAGTCCCTTGCTTCAACATTTCCAATAAAATTCAGATTAGATTCTTTTAGTAACTGAAATGTTTGTTTAGTCAGTTCATTTCCTTTTTTATCTTCAGTACCGACATTTAATAAGCCAACAGTTGGATTATTAATCCCTCTTACTTTTTGGGCATAGATAGATCCCATTATCGCATATTGAAGTAAGTGATTTGCTTTTGCATCGACATTTGCTCCAACATCAAGGAAAACAAAGCCTTTGCCGTCTAAAGTAGGCATTGTAGGTGAAAGGGCAGGTCTTTCTACACCTTCCATTCGACCAACAACTAAAAGTCCTGCAGTCATTAAAGCTCCAGTATTTCCCGCGGAAATACATGCATCAGCATTGCCTTCTTTTACTTGATTTGCCATTAAAACCATTGAAGCATTTTTCTTTCTTCTAACTGCTCTAACTGGCTCCTCAGTACCTTCAATCACTTCATCTGTATGGATAATTGTTATATTTTTATTATTGATTAAGAATGGTTTTATTTTTGATTCATCACCAATCAAAGTTATATGTATATCATTTAATTTTTCAACTGCAAGCATCGCACCTTCAACGATTGCTTTTGGGGCATGATCGCCACCCATTGCATCGATTGCTAACTTCATCTTCATTCACTTCCTATTCTTCAATACTTCGGTGATACATTTCAAATAAGCCTTGGAATACATGCTCTTTTTCAACGTAGCCATTGATATCAACTGTTGTACGCCTCGGATCTCCTGTTTGCGGTAAAACCTTCGCCTTAGCAATTACTCGATCATTTGTCTTTACTGGTTTAATAAAAACAAAATTCGACTTAGCAGTTAGTGCTAAATCATCATGAATAACTGCAACAGCTAAAGAATTAGCTTGTGCAAATAGGTGATGACCACGTGCAATACCATTCCTACTAAAAGTATGCTCTTCCTTCACATCAAATATCGAAATCGCACTTTCGTTTAAATGGATATCAATCACTTCACCGATTATTTCATCTACAGGTAGTGATTTTACATCTTCCAATTGCTGAGTGGCAACATTTTTGATACGTTCTCTAAGCTCAGGAATCGATAATTCAAGACGATCAAGACGAATAGTTTGTATGCTCACAGATAATTGACTAGCTAAATCTTCATCTGTAATAAACGGATTTTCTTTTATAATTTTTTTTAACAATTCATGACGATCTTTTTTATTTCTTCTCATATTACATACCTCTACTACTAATTTGTGACCAGGTATTAAATACATTTTATATTAAAAATCCATGTATTACAATAGTTTTTTGACAAACTTTTAATACCTAGTACTAATCTAATTTTTCTGAATCAAATATTCCCGTTCGTTCTAAGTACGTTCTTAACGCTTGATATTTATTAGCTTCCCAAAAAACATCTGAATTAACTAATAATGTAGCATCATTTCTTGCAACCTCTAGAGCACGATAATCATGTACCATATCAGCCATTTTAAATTCAGGTACTCCACTTTGTTGTTTTCCAAAGAAATCTCCTGGTCCTCTAAGCTCTAAATCCTTTTCGCTTAGCTCAAACCCATCATTTGTTTCCGTCATGATTGTTAGTCTTTCTTTCCCTACTTCACTTTTTGGATCTCCCACTAAAACACAATACGACTGCTCAGAACCACGTCCAACTCGCCCTCTTAACTGATGTAATTGTGAAAGTCCAAATCGATCAGCATCATAAATAACCATTACAGTTGCATTAGGAACATTTACCCCTACTTCTACAACCGTAGTTGATACTAAAATTTGAACTTCATTTGCTGCAAAATCCTTCATTACTTCATCTTTTTCAGAAGAGGAGAGCTTCCCATGCATTAATCCTACCTTTGCCATATTTTTATAATGGAATGATAGTACACTATGCAAATCTAATGCATTTTGAAGATCTAGTTTTTCAGATTCTTCAATAAGTGGACAAATCAAGTATGCTTGTCTCCCGTTTTTGATCTCTTTGCCTATAAAATCTAAAACACGATCAAACATTTCCTGTTTAACCCAATACGTTTCTATTTTCTTACGTCCAGCCGGATATTCGTCAATAATCGAAACATCCATTTCTCCAAAAGCAGTGATCGCTAAAGTTCTAGGGATCGGAGTCGCTGTCATAAATAAAACATCAGGGAAATAACCTTTTTCTCTTAACACTCTTCGTTGACCAACACCAAATCGATGTTGCTCATCTGTTATGACAATCCCTAATTTATTAAATTGAACTTCATCTTGAATTAAAGCATGCGTACCGACTAATATATGAACGTCTCCGTTTTTTAATCTTTCAAGAATCTCACGACGCTTTTTTCCTTTTACTGAACTAGTAAGAAGTTCAACTTTCATATCTGTATGCTGTAGCATTTTTGATAACGATTCAAAATGTTGTTCAGCTAAAATTTCTGTAGGTACCATTAATGCCCCTTGATAGCCATCAAGTGTACATGCATATAAAGCAATGGTAGCGACAACAGTTTTTCCGGAACCAACATCACCTTGTAATAAGCGATTCATGCGATACGGACTTTCTAAATCGTTGAATATTTCTTGTACAACTCTATTTTGAGCTGATGTCAGAGGAAATGGTAGGGATTGGATTAGTTGTTGAATTTTGTCATTTTTTAATACTTTTGGAATGCCTTTAGACTGATTGCGCTGAATTTTTCGAAGGGCTTGCATTTTCAACTGAAATAGAAAAAACTCTTCATAAACAAAACTTCTTCTAGCTTGTTTTAAACTATTTGCATCGATCGGATGGTGAAGCAATCTCATCGTTTCTGAACGATTCAATAGTTTATAATTATGAATTAATTCCGTTGGTATTAAATCATTTATTAAATGTCCAAACTTTTTAAATGACTGGTCAACAAATTTCCTCATTGTTTTGACAGACATTTTCCCTTTAATTGAATAGACAGGTTCAATTTCATGGCTATTCGTACGGGCACCAAAAACAAGCTCAGATAAAGTAATAGATTGTTTATGTTGATCCCATTTACCAGTAATCGTTACATGTTCATTTAAATTTAATTTCGTTTTAAAATAAGGTCGATTAAAACAAATAACAGTAATTAAGTAACGATCTACTAAAACTCGAAATGTTAAACGTGATTTGTTCTTACCAAAATATTGAAGAAGAGGAGCGCTATGAACAATCCCTTCAACTGTCACGCGCTCTTCATGTTTTACTTCTGATAACTCTTTATTTCGATAATCCTCATATCGATATGGTAAATACTCGATTAAGTCATTTATTGTAAAAATACCCATATCGTTTAGCTGTATTTCCGTTTCCTCACCAACACCACTTAATATAGATACTTTTTGTTCTAATTCAATACTCACTATTTTTTTAGCGAAACACCAAATATCTTTGCTTCTAATTCTCGTCCTGTTGGCGTTGCCGCTAGTCCTCCTTCTGCAGTTTCTCTTAGAGCAGATGGCATTGTTTGTCCAATTCGATACATAGCATCAATTACTTCATCGCATGGAATACGACTTGTAATACCAGCTAAAGCCATATCTGCAGCTACCATTGCATTTGCAGCACCCATTGCATTTCGCTTAACGCAAGGAACCTCTACTAACCCTGCAACTGGGTCACAAACTAAACCAAGCATATTCTTTAATGTAATAGCAAATGCTTGAGCACTTTGACTTGGAGAGCCTCCAGCCATTTCTACAATCGCTGCTGCAGCCATACCACTAGCAGAGCCTACTTCGGCTTGACAACCACCTGCAGCACCTGAAATAGACGCATTATTAGCTACAACAAAACCGAATGCTCCAGAGGCAAATAAGAATTCGATCATTTGCATTCGAGTAGGGTTTAATTTATTTTTTACTGCAAAAAGTGTACCTGGCACTACCCCAGCAGACCCTGCTGTAGGAGTCGCACAAATTGTACCCATTGCAGCATTTACTTCATTTGTCGCAACTGCTTTACTTACGGCATCTAAAAGTAGAGTACCCGAAAGGGAATTTCCTTTGGCAATATAATTTTGAAGTAATACAGCATCTCCACCAGTTAATCCTGTTGGCGAATGAACACCTGCTAACCCTCTTTCAACTGCCTTTTCCATAACTACAAGGTTTTGATCCATTTTCGCGATAATTTCTTCACGACTTCTCCCAGTAAAAAGCATCTCTTGTTGGATCATTATTTCTGAAACTTTTACATTTTTTGATTCAGCTAATTCTACTAATTCTGCAACATTTTTAAACATTATTATCCCCCTCTCCTTAATCAACCATTTTCGTAACGCGAATGATATGTGGTAAAGATTCTATTTCTTGAATTACTTTTTCATCTAAGTCTTGGTCAACTTCGATTGCCATCAATGCTATTTGTCCTACTTCTTTACGTGAAACTTCCATATGCCCAATATTCACAGAATACTTCATCAGTACATTTGTTACACCTGCAATTGAACCGAAGCGATCATTATGCACGACAAGTATGGCAGGGTAATTCCCCGAAAGCTTAAGTTCAAATCCATTCAACTCAATAATTTCAATTTTTCCACCACCAATTGAAATTCCTACTAATTCAAATGGTTGATCGTCATCTAGTATTGTAATTTTTACTGTATTTGGATGTTCAGTAACTGCATCTTCCTCAACGAAATCCACAGACATTCCATTTCCATTAGCAATTTTTAATGACTCTGGAATACGCTCATCAAATGTATCAAAGTCTAATAATCCACCGACTAGTGCAACATCTGTCCCATGTCCTCGATAAGTTTTAGCAAAAGAACCATATAATGAAATTAAAACCTTCTTTGGTTCTTTTCCGTAAAGATTTCTCGCTACACGACCAATTTTAGCCGCTCCAGCTGTATGTGAACTTGATGGACCAATCATAATTGGACCAATAATGTCAAAAACACTTTTATATTTCATCACGTTTCCCCCATTACGTTAATTAAAAGCGTGTTTAATTTAGTTTTTCTTACGTATTAACAATTCATTTATATAAAAAATTGGTATTAAAGACAAAACAATGTCCACCTTATAGTGTAATACGAATTTCTACAGAGTTCTACGTTATTTTACATTAGTCGTTAAATAATGTGCAAAAAAAAAGAAGTGTCTCTTCATTTCTTCCTTGGGTTATTATATAATTTGCCATTTTATACTTCACTTACAAAAAAAGTGTAGAGAAATTTCACAGATTTCTCTACACTTTTTTTAATTTATTTTATTCGATTGAAAAAATATATGAATACAATGGTTGATTTCCATTATGAACTTCGATTTCTAAATGATCAAAGCTTTCTTCAGCAAATTCAACTAATTTTGAAATTTCTTCTTCAGAAACATCTTGACCGTATAAAATCGTTAATATTTCAGACTCTTCATCAATCATATCTTGCAATAATTTCTTTGCAGCCTCAAATTGATTCGCGTCAGTTGTTACAATTTTACTTTCAAGAATCCCCATGAAATGATCCTTCGTTATTTCCACACCATCAATTTCAGTATCTCTAACAGCATATGTTATTTGACCTGTTTTAACTGTTTTTAATGCTTCTTGCATCCCAACTTTATTTTCATCTAATGATGCTGTTGGATTAAATGATAATAATGCAGTCATTCCTTGAGGCACTGATTTACTCGTCACAACAGCTACATTACATTCTGCGACTGACGCAGCTTGTTCAGCAGCCATCACTATATTCCCGTTATTAGGAAGGACAATGACGTTTTTGGCATTACACTGTTCGATCGCTTTTACAATATCTTCTGTACTTGGGTTCATTGTTTGACCGCCCTCGATCACAACAGTTGCTCCAATGCTTTCAAATAATGCTTTAATGCCTGAACCCATTGCTACAGTTACAACCCCAAATTCTTGTTGCTCAGTAGTTTGGATAGACTCATTTTTAGAAGGAGACTCATTTGAAACCTCTTCATGTAGTAAGCTAGTATGTTGTTCGCGCATATTCTCTGCTTTTAATTTCAAAAAGCTTCCAAATCGTTGACCTAAATTAAAAACTTCACCAGGGTATTCAGCGTGAATATGAACTTTTACAATTTCATCATCCGCAACTACTAATAGCGAATCACCCCATGCACTTAACTCTTTACGGAAAGTATCAATGTCAAACGGTTGTTTTTTTAATTTATCTTTTTCAAAACGCACCATAAATTCAGTACAGTAGCCATAGACAATGTCCTCAGTATTTAACATACTTTGTACATTACGATGTTCTGCTTCCACAAGTTCCTCTAGTGAAAGTGTCACTTCAGCACCTTCTAAAGAAATTTCTTCACCTTTTAAAGATGCTAAGAACCCTTCATATACAAGGACTAAACCTTGACCACCACTATCAACTACACCAACTTGTTTTAATACAGGTAATAAATCTGGAGTACGATTTAATGATGCTTTTGCTTCAACAATTGTTTCCTCAAGAAATGGAATAAACTCTTCATGTGTTTTAGCAATTACAACCGCTTTTTTAGCCGTTTCTCTTGCAACTGTTAAGATTGTACCTTCAATAGGCTTCATAACAGCCTTATAAGCAGTCTCTACACCCGCTTCTAAAGCTTGCGCAAAATCAGCTGTTGAAATTGTATCCTTAGCTTCGATTGATTTAGAAAAACCTCTAAATAATTGAGACAGGATAACACCAGAATTTCCACGCGCTCCCATTAGTAAGCCTTTTGCAAAGCTTTGTCCAACTTTTCCTACATGATGATTCGGTTTTTCTTTTACTTCTTTTGAACCAGAAGTAATCGAAAGATTCATATTTGTTCCAGTGTCACCATCAGGTACAGGAAATACATTTAATGAATCTACAAATTTTACATTTTTCGTTAAGTTATTTGCACCTTGAATAACCATATCTGCAAATAATTTACCGTCAATACGTTTTATCGACACAAATTCTCCTCCTTAATGCGTCTTACAGGTTTGCTACTTTCACACCTTGAACAAAAATATTGACTGAGTCAACAGACAAGCCTAATGTTTGATCAAGCGTATACTTCACTTTATTTTGTACGTTATTAGCAACTTCTGAAATCTTTGTACCATAGCTTACAATTATGTACATATCGATATTAACGTCTTCACCAATTTGGCGAACAATAACACCTTTTGTAAAGTTTTCTTTTTTTAGGATTTCAGTAAGACCATCCTTAATTTGTTTCTTAGAAGCCATTCCAACAATACCGTAACAATCAATGGCAGCTCCACCAGCAATTGTAGCGATTACATCTGTACCAATCTCGATTGTTCCATATTGCGTTTTCATTTCTAATGACATAATTTGGTCCCCCTTATTTGGATAATCCATGTATAGTTAGTTATACTACTTACTTATTATTGTATACCTTTTTCCAAAATAATTCTATTGACTCACTTTTATTATTAGCTTTTTAATAATATTCATGGTTAATTATAGAAAATACAATTTTTTATGAATTTCTTTTAAGGTCCCTCTTAATATTTAGTATACCATACAATTCAATGTCAAGGTTTTTTTCTTGAACAACTTACCAATAACTGTTGCATTAAGTAGAGCGGTGTGATAAATTATAGTAGTATTTCTTAATGAAAATAATCATTGAAATGTTATTCCGTTTTTTGTAAGGAGGGAAATAGATGGCTCGTGTTTGTGTAATCACAGGAAGAAAATCTCGTTCTGGTAACAGTCGCTCTCACGCTATGAATGCTTCAAAACGTACTTGGGGTGCTAACCTTCAAAAAGTTCGTATTTTAGTAAACGGTAAACCAAAGCGCGTTTACGTATCAGCGAGAGCATTAAAATCAGGTAAAATTGAGCGCGTTTAATTTATTAACGTACTAAAAAGCATAGCGAACCGCTATGCTTTTTTACTTTTTTATGATTCCTATTGCAACTAACCAAAAACCCCTACTTCAACTATCCTTCTTTTTTAAATGTACTCAGCATGGCGCGAACAAGTCCGCCAAGAAATTTAGGTAATTTAATCGTATAAAATCTCATGCTTTCCCTCCTACAAGCTTTCTAGCATTTTTAAGGAAAAGATTAATCCTATTACATTCTACTTGCTATTAGCAAAAACTATGACATGAAAATTTTTAATCTTTGCTCCTCACTACTAAAGCTATGCCTTTTGTAAAGGAAATAGACCCTACACCCTCCACTAACTCATTGCTCACACATAACGATGAACCAATTTCCAATAAATGATTAGTAAGGGGGTATTTAAAGCCTTTTAGCGTTAAATTTTCTACTGAAGTACCTAATGAAAAAAATGATACATATTTAAACTGTTTCTGTTTATTAATTAGATGCGTTCCTTCATTTATCACATATATCTCGTTATATTCATCAACAATCATAATGGGAACCTCCGAATTCATAAACTTTATTAATAAAGTTATACTTCCAAATTCGTGATCTAAACGTTTACCGGTTACACAATGAATGATTATTTTTTCAGGATTTTGATTAATTGCCCATTGAATGGCAAGTTCTAGATCTGTTTCATCTTTTTCAGGAGGGTAAATAAATACATTTGGTACAAGTCTTTTTATCTTTTCTAAATTTTCATCAATTAAAGAATCGAAATCACCAAATATTGCTTCTGGAATCAGCCCTTCTTCAATTATATAATGGGCTCCATTATCCACTCCAATTACCATTGAATTCTCGTCATTTTGCGGTAGATTTGTAATTGTATTCGTTTTTGGTCCTGCACCAACTATATGTATTATCAACTTAATTTCCACCTTTAAAAAAAATGCAATCGAATCGATTGCATTTTTTGTTTCATATTTAGATTATTTAATATTAACCTCTAATTTTTTCTATTGCTTCTTTTCTGTTTTCTTTATTATATACAGCTGAGCCAGCAACTAAAACTGTAGCACCTGCTTCTTTGCACAGAATAGCTGTATGCTCATCTACACCACCGTCTATTTCAATATCAACAGATAAATTACGCTCTTTAATCAAATTAGCAACTTGCTTGATTTTAGGAACAACTGAGTGAATAAATTTCTGTCCTCCAAAGCCAGGATTAACCGTCATTAAAAGGACCATATCGATATCATCAATAATATGTTCAATTGTTGAAACAGTCGTAGCTGGATTAAGAACAACTCCTGCTTTTATACCGAATGATTTAATATTTTGAATCGTACGGTGTAAATGAGTACATGCTTCAACGTGAACAGTAATAATATCCGCTCCTGCTTTTACAAATTGCTCTATGTATTGATCAGGTTTTTCGATCATTAAGTGTACATCAAGTGGAAGCTTCGTTATTGGTCTAATCGCTTCTACAATTAGTGGTCCAATCGTAATATTAGGTACAAAATGACCATCCATAACATCGACGTGAATTAAATCTGCTCCTCCACGTTCTACATCTAAGATTTCTTCTCCTAATTTAGCAAAATTTGCTGATAGAATTGACGGTGCAATTTTAACCATGACTAATACCTCGGCTTTCTGTCTCTTATTTCTTCCATGAACGACACGTAATGGTCATATCTCTTAGAAGAAATTTCCCCACTTTCAACTGCAGCTTTTACAGCACATTTAGGTTCTTTTAAGTGGGTACAACCTCTAAATTTACATTCTTGACTTTTTTCTCGCATTTCAACAAAGCAATAAGATAAATCTTCAGCTTCAATTCCCAGAAAATCTAATGAACTAAAACCAGGTGTATCGGCAACTAATCCTTCACCGATTTTAATTAATTCAACATGTCTAGTAGTATGTTTACCACGTCCTAAATGCGTCGAGATTATGCCTGTTTTTAGATCTAATTCTGGATTAATCGCATTTAGTAAAGTCGACTTACCAACGCCTGATTGACCTGCAAAGACCGAAATTTTATTTGACATATGAGGTAGTACTTTTTCTAAACCTTCCTCAGTTTTTGAAGAAGTTAAACATACTTCATAACCAATTTGGCGATAATAAGAAACATATTCATAGACTAATTTTAATTGTGTTTCTGAACATAAATCGATTTTCGTTATAACAATTAACGGTTTGATTTCATTAAATTCAATTAAAACGAGAAATCGATCTAATAATATTGGAGAAAAATCGGGCTCTACCGCTGAAAAGACTAAAATGGCTTGATCAACATTTGCAATCGGAGGTCGAACAAGTTCATTTTTTCTCTCTTTTATTTCTAATAGATAGCCTTCTCCACTCTTTTCTAAATGGTATTCTACTTCATCTCCAACTAATGGTGTGATTTTCTTATTGCGAAAATTCCCTCTACCACGACATTGAATGATAGTATCATTTGTTTCGACATAATAGAACCCACTCAATGCTTTTACAATTTTGCCTTCTGGCATATACTCACTCCTACAGCTATTTAATTCGATGGATAAGATACATCTCTTTCTGCAATAACTTGACCATCTTTAACAATTTTATAGGAAGCTTTTTGTCCAGGATCAATTGTCACTTCTACAGGAATTGTAGTTGTTTCTGTGATCGATTTTGATATTGCAGGTTTATCACCATTATTATTTTTATCTGTAATAAATACCTCAATTAACTGAGGGGTACTAGGATTAGTCGGTGTATATGGTACTTGTACATTAATTGTTACTTTTTTCGTCTTTTCTTTAGGCTTCCCAGAAGAAATAACGACTCTAAGTTTTCCACCTTCCTTTAAAGCAGCTGTAGCAGCTGGGCTTTGGGAAATAACATGATCTTCAGCAATTGTTTCTGATTCTGCTTTCGTAACACTAAGAACTAAGTTATTGTCACCTGCATAGTCTTCAACATCATTTCTAGACCATCCAGTAAGGTCACGAATGATTACTGTAGCTGTACCTTTACTAATCCATACGTTTAAATCTGTTTCTGAAGGGACAACATCGGCTCCCATATTTGGAGATTGATCAATTACTTCACCTTCAGTTTCATCACTTTCGATAAAATGTGTCGTAACCGAACGATAATCATCTTGTAATCGAGACTTTATTGTGCTGTATTGAAAACCTTTTAGATCTTCCATCTCACTACTTTTTTTTCCCTTAGATTTATAAATTGTAACTGATGAATTTTCTTTAACAGTTTCCCCAATATTAGGTGATGTTTGTACTACTTTTCCTTCATCAATTTCATTATCATAAATTTCTTTCGGATCGCTTATTTTCAATCCTTTTGAGGCAAGCAAAGTAACAGCACTTTCATATGTCATATTCTTTACATCAGGAATTTCTACATCTTCTGGTAAGAACAAAGCAGGTATTAACGTAATAGCTAATAAACCACTAATTAAAAGTGCTATGAAAGTCCCAATAATAAATTTTGCGAAGGAATTTTTCTTCTTTCGTTTTAAATTTTTATCTGGAGCTTTTTTTACATTGTCTTTCGGTTGATTTGATTGATTTGATTTCTTCTTTATTGGTACTACTACAGTATCATCATTTATCGATCCAGGAATATCTTTAAGGATTGGAATAATCTTCGTTTCGTCATCATTTGTAGGGATAACAAAAGGTTTTTCATTCAATCGATCGGTATCTAAAGCCGTTTGTAAATCGAGCTTCATTTCATCCGCTGAATCATATCGATAGAAAATATCTTTCGCAGTTGCTTTTAAAACTATATTTTCAACACTTTGCGGTATTTCTGGATTATATTTTGTCGGTGGTGGAACTTCACTTTGTAAATGTTTTAATGCAACCGCAACAGCACTTTCACCCGAAAATGGTAGTTTTCCAGTTAACAATTCAAACATTACAATACCTAAAGAATAAATGTCTGACTTTTTATTAGCTACTCCACCTCTTGCTTGTTCAGGTGAAAGATAGTGAACAGACCCAAGAACTGAATTTGTTTGAGTAATTGTAGCAGCTGTCGAAGCTGTTGCAATTCCAAAATCAGTGACTTTTACGTTACCATCTTTATTTATTAAAATATTTTGCGGTTTTACATCTCTATGAACAATTTGAAAATGATGAGCGTGTGCTAACGCTGAAGCTAATTGCTCCATAATTCGTAACACTTCTTTTGGTCTAATAGGAGTATGGTGCTGAATATACTCCTTTAAAGTCTCACCTTCGACATATTCCATGACGATATATTGTAAACCATCTTCTTCCCCAACGTCATACGAGCTTACGATATTAGGATGAGAAAGTGATGTTACAGAATATGCTTCACGTTGAAATCTTCTTAAGAATTCAGGATCGCTTGAAAAATCAGCTTTAAGCATTTTAACTGCTACATCGCGATCTAGTATCATATCACGGGCTAAATAAACGTTTGCCATACCGCCAGTACCAATTAATTTTAAAATTTTATATCGGTCGTTTAGGCGTCTACCAATCATCACGTTCATCATCACCCCTTCTCATTATTTCTAGACTCGTACTTAATAATGGCAAGTGTGATGTTATCTTCTCCACCGAGATCATTTGCTTGTGAAATCAACTGGTTTCCGATCATTTCAATTGGAAGATTTTCATTTAATTTTTCATTTAATTGTTCATTAGAAATTTTATTAGATAAACCATCTGAACATAAAAGGATTAAATCATCTTCTTCCCAAGTTAAAGTTTTAATATCAACATCAACTGTTTCCTCTGTACCAAGTGCTCGTGTAATTACATTTTTACGAGGATGTATTTCTGCATCCTCTCTAGAAATTTGTCCAAATTTGACGAGTTCGGCAACAAATGTATGATCTTCTGTTATTTGTTTAAAACCTTCGTCGTTCAATAAATAACTTCTACTATCCCCTACATGTGCTAGCGTGAAAAACAGAGGAGTACAAATGATTGCCTCAAGAGTTGTACCCATCCCATTGCACTCTTCATTTTGTTCTGAATGAACTAATAAGTTTGTATTCAATTGTCCTACAATGTTTTTTAGCCATGCTTCGGCTTCGATTGGTGTATCAAATTTACTAGTATTTTTCCATTCTGCTTCGAGGAAATTGATCGCCATCATACTGGCAACTTCGCCTGCTAAATGACCACCCATTCCATCAGCAACTACAGCTAATACGATTCCTGCATCGTTCGAAAATATGCCTACGCTATCTTCATTATGCCCACGAACTTTCCCCGTATCAGTTTGAAAAAAAGTTTGCATTGTTTCACCTCGTCTCCTCTTTACGCTCCTTTGCACGCAACTGTCCACAAGCTGCATCTATATCATGACCTTGTTCACGACGAATTGTAACATTGATATTATTATTTTTTAGTACTTTTTCGAATGCAAAGATTTGTTCCTTAGGTGTTCTTACATAATTTCTTTCTGGTACATAGTTTACTGGAATTAAATTCACATGACATTTAACTCCTTTAAGTAGTTTTGAAAGTTCTTCTGCATGCTCAACTTGATCATTCTCTCCACCGAATAGACCATATTCGAACGTAACACGTCTACCAGTCTTTTCAACATAGTAACGAACAGCGTCCATTAAATCCGGTAATTTATATGCTCTATTAATTGGCATTAATTTAGAACGTAACTCACTATTAGGAGCGTGTAATGAGATTGCAAAGTTAATTTGAAGTCCTTCATCAGCAAAGTTATAGATTTTTGGAATGATTCCACTTGTTGAAACAGTGATATGTCTTGCACCAATGTTTAGACCTTTTTCACTATTTACGATTCTTAAGAAATCCATTAAACCATCGTAGTTATCAAACGGTTCGCCTATACCCATAACAACAATTGAGCTTACTCTTTCTTCGACTTCATCGATTGCACGTTGTACTTCTAAAACTTGTGCAACAATTTCGCCAGCTTCTAGATTTCGTTTTAAACCGCCAAGAGTTGATGCACAAAATGTACATCCAATTCGACAACCTACTTGTGTCGTTACACATACAGAATTGCCATAATTATGTCTCATTAAAACAGTTTCAATCGAATATCCATCATGTAATTCAAATAAAAATTTCATTGTACCGTCTGAAGAGGTTTGTTTTACTAACGTTTTTAATGTAGTAATCGTAAAATTCTCTTCAAGTAAAACACGTAATTCTTTTGGAATATTTTGCATTTCTTCAAAGCTTTCAACTCGTTGCACATATAGCCAATTATAAATTTGTTTCGCGCGGAAAACCTGCTGCTTTTGAGCCTTTATCCAATCCTCTAAATCACTCACCTTTAACGAGTAAATTGAGGGTTTATGTTCCTTTTTTATTTTGACTGAATTTGTAGTATTTTCTAAATTCAACGTTACACCTTCTTTCTTAATCTTGCAATAAAAAATCCATCCGTTCCAAAATAATGTGGTAAAAGTTGTACATACCCATTTTGAACCGAATTGTTTTCATTTAATTTCTCTGGTAGATGATCGACCAATGAATGATCTAACTCATATTCTTGATGATTATCTAAAAAAGCTTCGATTACATCCATATTTTCTTCATGACCCACTGTACAAGTACTATATACTAATGATCCACCAGGTTTAACTAGTTTTGAAGCTTCATCTAAAATAGACTTTTGTACTTTTTGTAAATTTGTCACATCTGTGGCATTCTTTTTCAATAAAATATCTGGTTTTCGACGAATAACCCCTAAACCTGAACAAGGAGCATCAACTAATACTTTGTCGAATAATCTTCCTTCAAACTCAAGCGGTGCATTTCTAGCATCAAGAGCTTTTGTTTCGATATTATTTAAGCCTAAACGATTCGCTTGTTCTTTAATAAGCTTCACTTTATGCTTGTGTAAATCTAATGAGGTCACAGATCCAGAACCGCCTAACAGCTCAGCAATATGAGTCGACTTACCTCCAGGTGCTGCACAAGTATCTAATACATCGTCACCTTTTGTTACACCTAGTGCTTGGGCGACTAACATCGAACTCTCATCTTGAATTGATAAATAGCCTTCTTTAAATGCATCCGTATAAGCAACATTGCCTTTTTGTATTTCAATTGCAAATGGAGACAGTTTCCCTATATTGGCCTGTACTCCCTCATCTTCTAACATTTTAAGGACTTCTTCTCTTGACGCCTTCATTGTATTAACTCTTGCAGTTTGAAATGGTGGTAGTATATTCTCTTCACATATTTTTCTAGTTTCTTCTAGACCGAATTCATCTGCCCACTGTTCAATTAACCACTCCGGGTGATTCGTTTCAATTGAAAGCTTTTCGATTGGATCCTTTATTTCATCTATAGATTTCAAGCCATTTCTTTGAATATTTCTTAAAACGCCATTAACTAAAGAAGCGATTCCTTTATGGCCACGTTTTTTAGCAATTTCAACCGCTTCATTTAATACTGCATGAGGAGGTATTCGATCTAAAAAATGCATTTGATATAAAGAAAGCTTGATTAATAAATAAACCCATTCTTCTAATTTCTTCTGATTTTTTATAAACGGTTCTAAATAAAAATCTAATAATTTATCTCTTTGGATTGTTCCATAGATAATTTCTGTTAATAGTCCCGAATCAGCAGAAGATAACTCATTCTTTTGAATATAGTTATTTACTAACAAATTACTATACGATTGATTTTTATAAACTGAAAGGAGTGCCTCTAAGGCAATCTCTCGTACATTTTTACTCATGTTATTCTCCTAACTTCATTCCACGTTCAATAAAAGAACCTGCACCGTTAATATATTGTTTTGCTTCCATTCGCTTTTTACCAGCAGGCTGTAAATCCGTAATCTTTATGGCAGTAGTATTTCCAGTTGATACTAAAATGCCATCATTTAGAACTTCAATTATTTCACCTGGAGTAACAGTTTTATTCGTAGTAGATTTCTCTCCCCACCAAACTTTTAAAACTTCTCCGTTTAATGTAGTATAAGCTACTGGCCAAGGGTGTAAACCTCTTATATGATTATAAATCTCCTCGCCAGTTTTCGCCCAATTAATTAGCTCTTCTTCACGCTTAATATTTCTTGCGAAGCTCACATTACTCTCGTCTTGTTTTTTAGCAGTAATTTCACCTTTTAATAAAGCTGGAATAGTCTCAGAAAGCAAGTTAGCACCTGCAATACTTAATTTATCGTGTAGCGTCCCAACATGATCACTTTCTTCAATAGGAACAACGACTCTAGATAACATATCACCAGCATCTAATTTTTCTACCATATACATGATTGTTACACCCGTTTCACTTTTACCTTGAATGATTGAATAGTGAATTGGTGCACCACCTCTTAGCTCTGGAAGTAAAGAAGCATGTACATTTATACAACCAAATTGAGGTGCCTCTAAAATATCATTTGGGAGAATTTGCCCAAAAGCTGCTGTTACGATTAAATCTGGATTTAATGCCAATACTTTTTCTGTTTCTTCTGGTAGACGTATTTTTTCAGGTTGTAATACTGGAATATTATGCTTTAGAGCCTCAACTTTAACAGGAGGTGGCGTTAATACTCTTTTTCGACCAACAGGACGATCCGGCTGTGTCACTACCCCTACAACATCATATCCATCTTCAATTAATCTTCTTAAAACGGGAACTGAAAAATCAGGTGTTCCCATAAAAACGATTTTTGTCATTCTTTTGCCTACCCTTCTAATTCACTTTCCTCATAGTATTTTGATACTTTAGAAGTGAATAAAACTCCATTTAAATGATCAATTTCATGTAAAAGTGCACGAGCTAAAAACCCACGAGCCTCAATAATAAAATATTTCCCACGTTTATTTTGCGCTTTTATTTTTGCATAGCTAGGTCTTGTAACATCCCCATAAAGGTTTGGAAAACTTAAACAACCTTCTACATCGGTTTGCTCACCCTTTGTTTCCATGACGATTGGATTAATTAAATCAATTCTTCCATTCTCATCTTCAACGTCTACTACAGCTACTTGTTGCAGAATTCCAACTTGTGGTGCTGCTAATCCAACACCATCAGCTGCAAGCATCGTCTCATACATATTATTTAAAAGTTTTACTAAATTTTTATCAAATGTCGTCACTTTTTCACAAGGTGTTTCAAGCACTTCATTTGGGTGTTCAATAATTGTTAATAAAGCCAATTTCGCAACTCCTATCATGATTGTTTGTATATTTGTGTATGTTTAATTTCTTATTTTCATCTTTATTATTTGATTTAACTGACTAAAGATTTTCCCTATAGAGCTGGGCAAACTTGCTCCACTTTTCGTTACATAAACATAGTAGGTTGAAAGTCGATTGTCAGTTGTAGTTTCGCTTTGTCTGTTTCATCTTGGTAATATTGTTGGATTCGGTTTAGTACGTCGTATAGTGCAGGCTCAGATTTGTATTTTATCATACATTGATAACGAAAATGGTCTTTTATTTTTGCGATTGGCGATGCGACTGGTCCAAGTATAATAGAACTTTCCGATAAATGTTCTCTTAAATAGCTTGCGATTTGTTCACTTACTTTTACTGTTTTTATTAAATCATTATGTGCTATTGAGATTAAAACTAAATAATAAAACGGTGGATATCTAAACGAGCGTCTAATTTTCATTTCTTCTTCATAAAACGCAACATAGTTTTGAGTTTGCGCTAATTCAATACTATAATGCTCTGGAGAATATGTTTGTATGACTACTTCACCTGGTTTTTCATGTCGACCAGCTCTTCCACTTACTTGTGTTAATAAGCTAAAAGTACGTTCGCTTGCTCTGAAATCTGGTAAATGAAGTGAACTATCTGCTGCTAAAACACCAACCAATGTAACATTTGGAAAATCAAGTCCTTTAGCAATCATTTGGGTTCCTAATAATATGTCTGCCTCACCATTTCCGAATTGCTTAAGCATTTTTTCGTGTGCACCTTTACGGCTAGTTGTATCATTATCCATCCTGATTACTCTTGCTTCTGGATAAGCTTTTGTAATAGCTTCTTCTACTTTTTGTGTTCCAGTTCCAAAAAAACGTATATGCTCACTTTGGCAAGAAGGGCATTGCTTTGGCATATATGTTTCATATCCGCAATAATGACATTTCAAATGATGATTATGTTTATGATAAGTTAAGGAAACCTCGCAATGGGGGCATTGAATTGTGTAACCACAATCTCTACACATTACAAATGAAGAATAGCCTCGACGGTTTAAAAATAAGATGATTTGTTCCTTTTTTTCTAATCGATCAATTATTTTTTCATGTAAAGCGGTAGAAAACATCGTACGATTACCGATTCTTAGTTGTTCTCTCATATCGACGATTTCAACTTCAGGTAAAGGACCTTGATTGACCCTTTTTGACATTATATTTAGTTCGTAAACTCCTTTGCTTGCTCTAGCAAATGATTCAAGCGTAGGAGTTGCACTTCCTAATACTACAGGACAATGGTGATAATCACCTCTCCAAATAGCAATATCTCTTGCGTGATATCTTGGATGTTCATCCTGTTTATACGTCGTTTCATGTTCTTCATCAATGATGATTATTCCAATATTTTCAAATGGAGCAAAAATAGCTGAACGCGCACCAACTACTACTTTCACTTCTTTTCTCTGAATTTTTCTCCATTCATCATATTTCTCACCAATTGATAGTCCGCTGTGTAGTACTGCCACATCATTTCCAAATCTGCTTTTAAAGCGACCTACAATTTGTGGGGTAAGTGAAATTTCTGGTACTAATACAATTGCTTCCTTCCCCTGCAACAGTACTTCCTGGATCGATTGCAAATAAACTTCTGTTTTTCCACTACCAGTTACACCGTTTAAAAGATGGATCTTATTTTCTTTATTATTAAAGGAAGAAACAATTTGCTCAAATGCCACTTGTTGTTCTGCCAGCAGTGGTAACGGCTGAGACTTCACAATTTCTCTTCCTACATAAGGATCTCGATATACTTCAACCGTTTTAATTGAAATAACCTTGTTTTTCTCCAAAGTCTTAATCGGAGAGTCAGTGATGCCAAGACATTCTTTTAACTCTTTCACACTTGTTTCGCCATTCATACGTAAATATTCAATAATGTCCATTTGCTGCGGAGAAATTTTGTTTGGAAGTTCCTCATCTAACACTTTTAAAAGTGAAGCAACTCGTTCGGTTTTTTTATTTGCTTTATTTTTTACCTCATATTCAATTTCAAGCAAACCATCTTTAACAGCACGTTGAACTAAAGAAATATTACTTACAAGACTTTCTACTTCAGACCATTCTCTTCTTTTAACTACAGAGAATAGATTTGCTAATTCAGGAACTAGCTGTTCATAAGCTTGTTCTGTACTTACTTGAACATGTTTTTTATATACAGCTTTTATTGCTGTAGGTAGCATTGCTTGATAGGCAGAAATTAAAAAGCAAAGTGTTTTTTCAGAAATATACGAACCTAAAAGAAGAAGCTCTTCAGTTAAAACTGGCATTACATCAAGAACTTCTTCAATTTCTTTCACCTTGTCTAAACTAGTTGTTTCCTTTATGGACAAAACAAAGCCTTGAACCTTTCTTGGACCAAATGGAACAATTACTCTCATTCCCGGCTGAATTGCATCCGCCCAACTAGTTGGAACTTTATAATCAAAAGGACGGTCAGTTTGTCTGACTGAGACATCAACTAAAACTGATGCGTATGTCATCTCTCTACCTCATTTAGTAAGTGATGCACTTCAAGTAATATTTCTTTAGCTACTTCTTTTTTACTCATTTTAGGTAACGGTTTACTTTCACCATTCCGCTTAAAAATCGTTACAATATTCGTATCAGACCCAAAACCCGCCCCAGCTTTTGTTACATCATTTGCAACAATCATATCAGCATTTTTCTTTATCAGTTTACTTTTTGCATACTCATCTATTTGGCTTGTTTCTGCAGCAAAACCAACTAAAATTTGATGTGTTTTATTTTGACCTAAAGTTAAAAGTATATCTTTTGTACGTTTAAACGAAATTGAAAGATCACCTTCAACCTTTTTTACTTTTTGGTCATACGAAATTGAAGGGGTATAATCAGCTACTGCTGCAGTTTTTATAACAACATCAGCCTCATCATACTGTGACCAGATCGCTTCAAACATTTGTTCAGCAGACTCAATTTGGATAAATTTACAACCATCAGGTGGAGTTAAATTAGATGGACCTGATACTAAAGTTACTTCTGCACCTAATGAGACTGCAACTTCTGCAATACTATAACCCATTTTGCCTGTTGAGTGATTTGAAACAAATCGAACTGGATCAATTTTTTCTACTGTCGGTCCAGCGGAGATAATTATTTTTTTTCCTTTTAATAACCCAACTTCTCTTTGGAAATATTCATTTACAAATTGAACAATTTCCTCAGGCTCAGCTAATCTACCTTTCCCCACATAACCACATGCTAAATACCCTTCATTAGGTTCGATAAATCGATGTCCGATTTCTTTCAAAGTACTCATATTTTTTTGAACAATTGGATGATTATACATATTAACATTCATAGCTGGCGCGACCCAAACTGGCTTTGTTGCAGCAAGTAAAGTTGCTTGAATCATTTCATCACCAAGACCGTTTGCAAGCTTTCCAATTGTATTAGCAGTTGCTGGTGCAACAATAATTAAATCAGGCCAATCCCCTAAATCGATATGCGCAATTTTAGAACTATCCTTTTCATCAAACGTATCTATATATACATCATTTCTTGATAAAGCTTGAAACGTTAAAGGTGTCACAAATTCAACTGCAGAAGGGCTCATCATTACTTTAACGTCATATCCTGCTTGTACTAGTTTACTTGTAAGTGCCGCTGCCTTATAGACTGCAATCCCACCTGTAACACATAGGAGAATCTTTTTCTGTACCACTCACCTTCACCCTTTCAAATCTTATACTTTCTATGTAATGTCAAAAAATAGTTCTTTTTGATGTTCTATGTCTAAGATACCACAAATATGTTTTAAATAAATATTAAAGACTTATATAAAGAAAACCCGCCAACTGGCGAGCCTTATCGTCGAAATTAAAGGCAAGTTGCCTTTATCTTAATTTCTAGAAACAGGAACCTTCGTCGAGAATGATCCTTGCTGCCACTTTATACATTAAAACGTAAAAATAAGACTGTCCCCATCTGACTAGTCACCACGAAACTTTTTAAGGAAGTGTTAAAACACCACGTTGTCCTTTTTAGTCATATGGATATTAGCAAATGTTTTGGGACAGCCTCATCACACGTTAAATATTAGTCTTCTTTAACTTCTTCAAGTTTTCTATAAGATAATAGTCCAGCATTAATTTCTTCTAATGCTTTTCCTACAAATTTGTCAGATACAGGTTTTTCAACACGAGTATCTTTAGTTACTTGCATTTCACGAGCACGCTTTGATGCAACTGTTACTAGTGTGTATTTTGAGTCTAATTTTGTTAATAAACGGTCAATCGAAGGATATAACATAGTTTATTCGGCCTCCATCATTCTTTTATAATAATTTGCAACTCGTTCGCGTTTTAAATGTTCACTTAAAATAATTGCTTTAATACGCTCACAAGCTAATTCAACTTGGTCATTTTCCACTACATAATCGTATGCATCCATCATTTCAATTTCTTCTTTTGCTGCATTCATACGATTCATGATGATTTCTTCAGTTTCAGTACCTCTTGTTACAATTCTATTTTGTAATTCGCTCATACTTGGAGGGGCTAAGAAAATAAAGATTCCTTCTGGAAAAGCTTTTTTAACTTGCAGTGCACCTTGAACTTCAATTTCTAGGAAAATGTCTTTTCCTTCAGTTAATGTTTTTTCAACATAATCGATTGGAGTTCCGTAATAATTACCTACAAATTCTGCCCACTCAAGGAATTTATTATCATTAATTTTTTGTTTAAAATCTTCTTTTGTTGTAAAGAAATAATCTACTCCATTTACTTCGCCTTCACGAGGATTTCTCGTTGTCATTGAAATACTATATTGTAGATCTAAATCCTTATTTTCAAAAATAGCTTTACGCACCGTACCTTTACCTACTCCAGACGGACCAGAAAGTACGATTAATAAACCTCTTTCATGCCTCATTTATGACCCTACCCTTCTAATTCTTAAACAGTTTAAATAATTAAAGGTCAATCTATTTCTTTATCTTGTGTTAGAGTCAATTAACAAAATTAATTAGTCTTCTAATTCACATTGTTACCGGACCTTTGCAACTATAAACAAATCTTTTACATTATTCAATATTTTGAACTTGCTCTCTAATTTTTTCAAGATTATTTTTAATTTCAACTACTTGTTTTGAAATATCCAATGAATTTGCTTTTGAACCAATCGTATTAACTTCGCGATTCATTTCTTGTACGATGAAATCTAGTTTACGTCCCATTGATTCATTTAAATGCAATGTTTCTTTAAATAAGTCTAAATGACTAGTTAGTCGAACTAATTCTTCAGAAATATCGCAGCGATCTGCAAATAGCATGATTTCTGTTAATAATCTTTGCTCATCTACAGTAGTTAATTCAACTTCTGCCAATTTAGATTGAAGTTTTTCTCGATATGATTTCACTACTTGAGGAGAATACTCAGCAATCTGTTTTTTACATTCTTCAATCGCTGATAATCTTTCTATCAAATCTTTTTCTAGTTGCCTACCTTCTTTACACTTAACATCAAAAAATTGTTTACATGCGTTTTCGGTAGTCGTAAATAATAATTCTTCAAAATTATCATTAATTTGTTCTACTTCACTAACTGTAGTTACTTCAGGTAACTTTAATAAATCAATTGGATTATAAGTAGATTCATTTTGTTTTTCACCTGAAAGATTTTCAATCGCTTTTTTATATTGTTGAATTAAGCCTTCATCTATTTGTAATGTACGTTGTAACAAACCTTCAATTGTAACAAAAACCTCTACTCGACCTCGACTAGTATATTCGGCTACAATTTTCTTAATTGCATCTTCATATGCTAATAATTGTCTAGGCATTCGAACGATTGTCTCTAAATATCGATGATTTACTGCCTTCATTTCAATATGTATTTTGTACTGTTCATTTGACAAAATGGCTTTACCATACCCTGTCATACTTACAACCATTGTTCCACTTCCAATACACTAATTTTCTCTCTAATTTAATTACCAATTTTTATTCAATATGTAAAAGAGAAAAGGTAATAGAGCGTACCTCTACTACCTTTAGGAATTATAACATATTTTAAATTGGTTATCCATTTTGTTCTTAAATTATTTTTTCTTTGTAAATAAAGCTCCAGCAAGCATAAAAGTTGGGATCGACGAAAGTCCGCCTATTAGGAACCAATCTCTACCCACAATTGGAATCGTTTTGAAAATAGGTTGTAATGGTGGATAATAGATTACGACTAACATTAATAACATTGAAATAATAACAGCACCAATTAAATATAAATTTCCAAATACGTTTCGATGGAAAATGGAACGCTCACTTCTACAATCAAATACATGAATTAATTGCGCTAAAACTAAAGTTGAAAATGCTACTGTTTGAGCGTATTCTAATTGATTCGGATGCTGATTATAGGAGATTATGAATGCCAATAGTGTGACAAATCCAATTAAAAATCCTCTCGAAATGATTTTCCAACCTAACCCTCTTGCAAAAATCCCTTCTGATAATGAGCGAGGACTTCTTTTCATCACATCGTCTTCAGCAGAATCTACACCTAATGCCATTGCTGGTAAGCCATCCGTTACTAAATTTACCCATAAAATTTGTACTGGTACTAGTGGTAATGGTAAGGCTAACAACATCGCAAACAACATAACCAAAATTTCCCCGACATTCGAAGCTAATAAGTAACGTATGAATTTTCGAATATTACTATAAATATTGCGTCCTTCTGTAATAGCCGATTTGATTGTCGCAAAATTATCATCGAGTAAGACTAAAGACGAAGCTTCTTTCGCTACATCTGTGCCTGTAATCCCCATCGAGATTCCGATATCTGCTGCCTTGATTGCTGGTGCATCATTTACACCATCACCAGTCATAGCTACGATATGTCCATTTGCTTGAAGCGCTTTAACAATTTTTAATTTATGCTCAGGAGAAACTCGGGCAAACACCGAAGCATCTTCAACGAATTCCTGAATTTGCTCGATCGATAGTGCATCTAATTCTTTTCCTTCTACTACTCTACCATTATCTCTTAATATCCCTAGTTTTCTAGCGATACTTGAAGCAGTTAATTTATGATCACCAGTAATCATAATCGTTTTAATCCCTGCTTCTTTACATTCTTGAACAGCTTGTGCAACTTCTGCTCTTGGAGGGTCAATCATCCCTTGCAAACCAATAAAAGTTAAATTATTTTCAAGCTCCCTTTCATCAATAATCGTTGCTTTTAATGGTTTAAAAGCAATCGCAATCGTACGGAGAGCATTATTTGCATAGGATTCAATTGTACTTTCAACAGCGTTTTGTCTAAACGTATTTAATTGCTCTTCTCTTTCATGCCATAAAATTGTCTTACATTTAGAAAGTAACACGTCAGGAGCACCCTTCGTAATTACAAACTGTTCACCTGAACGATTTTTTACAACAACCGTCATCATTTTCCGTGTACTATCAAATGGGACCTCATGTACTCTAGTGAAATTCGAGCTTACATATTCTCGGTCGATCCCTGCTTTATAACCAGCAACAACAAGCGCACCTTCAGTTGGGTCCCCATCTAATACGATTTCTTTTTTCTTTTGAATTAACTCAGCATCACTACAAATTGATCCGAATACAAGTGTTTGAAATAATTGTTTATTTAATGTCGGATTGATAGTTCTTTCTTTACTAGTAAATTCTCCATTAATTGCATATCCGTTTCCAGATACTTCATAACTCGATCCACCCGACCAAATATTTGTAACAGTCATTTTATTTTCTGTCATAGTCCCCGTTTTATCTGAACAAATGACAGAAGCACAACCTAATGTTTCAACAGCTTGAAGCTTTCGAACTATCGCTTTCTTTTTAATCATCCGTTGCACACCGAGTGATAACGCAACTGTTACAATCGCCGGTAAGCCTTCTGGAATTGCAGCAACCGCTAAAGACACACCAGCTAAAAACATATGATATAATTCATTACCTTGATAAACTCCTATAAATACGACTAAAGCTGTTAAAAACAATGCAAGTACAATTAATATTTTCCCTAATTGTTCTAGTCGTCTTTGTAACGGTGTCACGATCGTTTCTGTATTTTGAAGTAAATTCGCAATTTGACCCATTGCTGTTTTCATTCCAGTTGAAACAACAACACCTTTACCATTTCCACGTGTAACAAGCGTTCCCATAAAGCCCATATTATCTTGATCACCAATACCAATATCATCTAACTGAATTGACTCAAATCTTTTCTGAACTGGAACCGACTCACCTGTAAGCGCTGATTCTTCTATGTATAAACTTGATGCTTCGATTATGCGAATATCAGCACCAATCCGATCGCCACTTGAAAACTTAATAATATCCCCTACAACTAAATCTCTTGAAGGTAGCTTGACAAATTGCCCATTTCTCAAGACATTTACTTGTGGAGCAGCCAATTCCTTTAGCGCTTCTAATGATCTCTCTGCCTTAGCTTCCTGAAAATAACCTAAAATTCCATTAATTAACACAATCGCCAAAATTGCGACTGCATCTACAACTTCTTTCAAAAAGATTGATATAATCGTTGCGCCTAATAGTACAAATACCATAAAATCATTAAACTGATTTAAAAATAAAACGAGTTTGGAAGTTTTCTCCGATTCCTTTAATTCATTTGCACCAAAAGTTGCTCGCCTTTGCCTTACCTCCTCATCAGTTAAACCGGAGGAAACATTTGTATTTGTTACTTCTACAACTTCTTCCGCTCTCATCCGATAAAAATTCATACTATAGTTCACCCCTAATTAAACATTAGGTAAGTTGTCCCCCTTACCTCTCATAAAAGCATATTCAGACTCGTCCTAATAAATGATATAATGATGAAAATAAATCTATCTTTTAACCTTGTAAAACTGTGACAATACTAAATAAAATATTGTATGATTAATTTCTTGATAAATTTTATGATTACATAGTTTTGGGTTATGACTCTGTTAATGAATAAAGTCGAAGTGTGAACTGAAATGAATGTTGCTAATATTCTGAGGAGTACTTTTAGGGTGGTAACGATAGGAAAAATGAAATAAGTCTCTTGCTATATCCTAATCTTAAGTAGTTTGCACTTTCAAAAATAGGAATCAACGTTCTTCTTTCATTGATATTTAGTCGCATTATTTAATCAATTAAAATAAAATTAGTGTTTATAAGAGTAGGACGTGATACATATGTCTTTTGACGGACTTTTTACAGGAGCTATGACCAATGAAGTAGCTTCTAAACTAACAACTGGTAGAATTTCAAAAATAGTACAACCAAGTAACTATGAAGTACTTCTAACCGTGAGAGCAAACGGGGCAAATTACAAACTATTATTAAGTGCTCATCCTAGCTACGCAAGATTCCATTTTACAAATCATAACTACGATACACCTTCAGAACCATCAATGTTTACAATGCTTTTAAGAAAGCATTTAAATGGTGGGTTCATTGAAAGTATTACGCAATTAGAGCGCGAGCGAATTGTTAACATAAAAGTTCGTAGTAGAAATGAAATTGGTGATGAACAATACAGAACTTTAATCATTGAATTAATGGGTAGACATAGTAATATCATTTTAATTGATGAAGAAAGACAAATGATTTTGGATAGTATTAAGCATGTACCGATGGCTGTTAACCGTCATCGAATTGTACAACCAGGAGCAACTTATGTTTCTCCACCTCAACAAGAAAAACTAGACCCATTTCAAGTTATATCTGAAGATGAATTTAATAAACTAATCACTCAAAATGATGAGACACCCGCACAAGCAATAGTACAAAATTTCTCTGGAATCTCACCATTACTTGCAAATGAAATTGTCTTTTTAGGAACTACAAATGTCTATGATTCATTTAAAACAATCATAAATGAAATCCAATTGGAAAAGTTTACACCTTCACTTTTCCGCTTAGAATCAAAAGAACTTTTTTATTTCATAGATTTATCTCACTTAAAAGCTGAACAAACTGTTTTCCCATCTTTAAGTGAGCTCTTAGATGTTTATTACTTCGGTAAGGCTGAACGTGACCGAGTGAAACAGCAAAGCGGAGATTTAGAAAAATTGTTACAAAATGAACTAACAAAAAACAATAAAAAAATTAAAAAACTACGTAATAGTCTTGAGGATACTGATAAAGCAGATAAAATTCAATTACAAGGCGAATTACTCACAGCAAATATGTTTGCAATGCAAAAAGGCATGAAAGAAATCGAAGTGGTTAATTACTATGACGAAAACGGTGGCACAATGGTCATACCTTTATCACCATTAAAAACACCTTCTGAAAATGCACAAGCTTATTTCACAAAATACACTAAGCTTAAAAATTCAGTAACACATATCGAAGAACAAATTAAACTAACAACAGAAGAAAATGACTATTTAGAAACAGTTATTCAACAAATCGAATCTGCCTCCCCACGTGATTTGGAAGAAATCCGAGAAGAACTAGCGGAGACAGGTTATATAAGAAAGAAAAAATCGAAAAAAGCACAAAAGTCGAATAAACAGAAAGTTACGTTAGATGAATACATCTCTTCTACTGGTGAACAACTATTAGTAGGGAAAAACAATAAACAAAATGAATATTTAACGAATAAACTTGCAAGTAGAGACGAGCTTTGGTTTCACACGAAAGATATCCCAGGCTCTCATGTAGTCATTCGTGCTAAGGATCCAAGTGAAAATGCCATAAAGGAAGCTGCTATTATCGCTGCATATTTTAGCAAAGCTCGCCAATCAAGCTCTGTACCTGTTGACTACACTGAAATTCGCCACGTAAAAAAACCAAGTGGCTCAAAACCAGGTTTTGTTATATACGAACAAAACAATACAGTGTATGTAACACCTGATGAAGAACTCGTTTTAAAATTGAAGAAATAAAAAATGGTAACACCATATCAGCAACAAATATAGCAAAAAAGGACGGATATTCCGTTCCTTTTTTCACGTTGCTGAAAAAAAGCTTGTCAATTAATCAAAGATTTTTCCTCAACTGAGCCTGCGGAGTCTTTAGTCTAACCGCTCCAATCAACTTCTTCAAAATAAAAAAGCGTGCAATAGATGTGCTCAAACAATTAGCATCTCAATAATTTATATACTTAAAAAAGAGCAATTAATAAAGTTAGTTGGTATTCCACAAACAAATTATCTATTTTTAAAAAAATAACCTCATCAAAACAAAGAAATTTCCCATCAAATAGATCGCTTAGTAAAATTTTAACTATTGTATATTTGGCTCTATTAAAGAAGATTGTTGATTTTCTTACTAAACTAGTTAGCATGTAAGTTAAATAACGAAAGGAAGCTTTCACAGTAAATATAATTTATAAATAGGAGTTAATTTAAAGGATGAAAGGAGCTGTCTTAATGGAAGTTATTGTTCGAAAGTATAGAACAATTTTCTTTTTACTGATCATAATTGTAAATATAATTTATATAACTTTAGACAATAATAAAATTGAAACAATTACATCTATAATATCTTTAACGATTGCCTCTATACTTTATATTATAAAATTGAGATATGACAATAAGGGCAAAGAAAGCAATTAGCAGTACGGTGATTGTTTAACTAACACCGTGCTTTTATAAGAGTCCTAAACGTTGACTTAATTTGACAACATTTTTTAGAGCAAAAATCTCCAATTTAACAGAGCCTTATATTTAAACACTTTGAAATAGGGACGGGTATTCCTCCCTTTTTTATGAAATACATTCTAAGAATTCATTTAAAGATGAAAACATTACTTCAGGGTCCCAATCTCCTTCAGAGTTACCTACTAAAGAATTACCTTGATTGTCTACACTGTATCCTAATTGACCTTCTTCAAATTCATTTTTTGAAAATAAGTGAATCGATATAAACTCAATTTCAGGGTCATCAACTTTCAACTCTATTTCTAGACTTTCCAATTCTTCAATCTTATTTAGAATTACCTCTAATTCTTTATTTAACAAATTGTTTCCCTCCGAAGATGAAGTAAGTAGAATCCTTTACTATTATAAGCCAACTTTTTACTGTTTATTAAGTCAATTAGACAAAGTCACATTGTAATATTTCTTTTAAGCTTTTAATAAAGTTAAAATAAAATTAATTTTGGAGTCTACATTATGAAATATAATAAAGATCACATCCATTTAATAGTAGTAATTGGATTCACGATTTTACAATTTTTCTTGCAACTCTCGGAAAATATGTTCTTCGCTTTGATTTGCATTTATACATTAGTAGCATTAATTTTCATAGAAAAAAATTCTGTTCAATCAATTTATAAATATATTATTTTTATTATGTTTCTCTTTTTAATTCATATATTGCTTTCATAATCTAACGAAATTTAAACAATATTTACTTATTTATTTGCATTTTATCATTTTTTCTAAAGAGTAATGATCCTAAAAATAGGACAAGTCCAACACAAAAACCAACAATTAAATTTGTAAAAATTTCATCTTCTCTTATATATTTAATGATTAAATATACAGCAAAAAACAACATCGTAATGACACCGAAATACATTAATACATCCTTTACTTTAACCATTTATATGCAGTCACTCCTTTCCAATTAGTAAAAAGATAGACAATAACAATTATTCGTTAAGTATCAACAGTAGTCCTATATTAAAAAATAGTCATTCAAAAAAAAGATAAGCTAACTAAAGCTTATCTTTCATTTTGTAAATAGTTTAACGCCTTTTGCGTCTTTTCAATATAGTCTTGATCATTGTTTGAACACATAAATTTTATATTTTTTTGACCAGATTCAGATAACTGGTCTTTCTCACCAAGTAATTGAATTAATCTTTTTACTGTACCATTACTTCCATCAACGATTTGAATATCTTCAGGTAAAATCTTTTTTAATATGTTTTTATAAAATGGATAATGGGTACAGCCCAGAACGATTGTTCCATACTGCTCAATCTTAAATAATGAAAGTTTACTTTTAAAATAATCAATCATTAAATCTTCATCAAAGTTTAACTCCTCACAATAATGAACAAGCTCTGGTAATGGAAGTGAGTCTACAATACTAAGGTCGTCCACTCTTGAAATAAGCTCATTATATTTTGTTTGCTTTAACGTTAATGGCGTAGCAAAAACTAATACTCGCTTTCCAGTTGTTCTGTTCATTTCAACGGCTGGTTTTACAGCCGGCTCCATACCGATAATTGGAAAGTCATACAATTCTCTTAATTCATTTACTGCAATACTTGTCGCCGTATTACAAGCAATCACTAGTGCTTTCACATCTTCTTTAATAATCATTTCAACTGATTTTTTTACAAATGCACTTACCTCTTCCTTAGACTTAGTCCCATATGGAACGTGAAGCGTATCTGCAAAATATAAAAATTCTTCATTTGGTAATTTTTTTAATGCCTCATTTAAGACAGTTAACCCACCAATTCCTGAGTCAAAAAAAGCTATTCTCATTTTAATTCACCTAATAATTTTAATTTAATGAAGTCTTTTGTGAATATGTCTACAAATCATAACATTCCCTTATAAGGACAAAATTCACAAATATATAATACTAAATTAACCTAATTATGGTAGAATGTAAACTTTTCAGAAAATAATTAACTCGACTCAATAGCACGTTTATTCGTACTGGTTGATTTTCTGTTCTAATCGTAAGCAAATAAATTTCTCCCTTCAATCTATTTTTAATAAAACTATTTCAATCCTATTAAAATTATCTTTATAATAAAGTACATGGTTCATAGATCAAATACAAGGTGGTAAATTAAATGCAAGATGAATTACTTAAAATTTTTGATGAATCTGGTAAACATATAGGAGTAGCACCTCGAAGTGAAGTACATAAAAAGGGATTATGGCACGAAACTTTTCATTGTTGGTTACTTAGTGTAGAAAATAAACAAGCTTCAATCTATTTTCAAATTCGTAGTCACCACAAAAAAGATTATCCGAACTTATTTGATATTACGGCTGCTGGTCACTTATTATTTACTGAAACTGTTGAAGATGGTTTAAGAGAAGTTAAAGAGGAACTTGGAATAGAAGTAAAAATGGATGATGTGATCTCTCTTGGCATTATAAAAAATTCAATCATTTTAGAAACAATTATTGATCATGAATTAAGTCATGTATTTTTACTAAAAAGCGATAAACCTTTTACTAATTTCAATCTTCAAAAAGAAGAGGTCTCTGGGATCGTGAAAGCTGATTTTAATCATTTTTATCAGTTCGCTCATGGTTTAAGAGATACAATTCTAGTTGAAGGATTTCAAATAACAGAAGCTGATGAAAAAATTCCGATTCAAAAAAGTGTCGATAAGAATCAGTTTGTTTCCCACGAAAATAATTATCTTATTGATGTAGTTGAATTAATTAATAAACAACTTAAAGGTTATTAAGTAAAAAAAGCAGTCTCAGGAAGTCTAATTTAGACGATAGAGACTGCTTTTTTCATATTTTTACTAAATGTTTATAAAACGTAAAACGATGAGCACCCATTTCTTTTTCAAAACAGAAATAAAGTCTACTATTTTGTTCGGTAACCTCTTGAAGATTGCTTTCATTAGTTTTACACACTTATTACATTTTCTCCAGTTTCAGCTTCTCTTTTAAATAGTCTTGAATACACACCTTCAATCTCTAATAACGAGTGATGAGTACCTTCTTCAACTACTTTCCCGTTCTCTAGTACAACAATTCGATCGGCTGTTAATACTGTAGATAATCGATGTGAAATCACGATTACAGATTGTTTAGATTTTCGCTTTTGAATTGCTTCATTTATTTGTAATTCAGTGATTGGGTCTAAAGCTGAACTTGCTTCATCTAAAATTAGAATTGGAGAGTTTTTAACTAATGCTCTTGCTAAAGATAATCTTTGTTTTTGACCACCAGATAAAAGTGCACCACGTTCTCCAATTGACGATTCTAAACCATTTGGTAAGGAATTAAGATAGTCAGATAATCCACTATCGTTTAAAGCCTGAATCATCGCTTCATTTGTCACTAAATCATTTCCTATTCTAATATTATCAGCTAAACTTCCATTTCGAAGCTGTACATCCTGTGAAACAAATGCGATCGATTCACGTAACCACTTAGCATTTGCTTTATCAATCGGTAATCCATCTACTTCGATTGTTCCATCATTTAAAGGATAGAAACCTAATAACAAGTCTACTATTGTTGATTTCCCAGCACCACTAGGTCCTACTACAGCAACTGCTTCTCTTGGTTTTACATGAAATGACAACCCATTTAACACTAATTCTTCCTTTGTAGGATAAGCAAACTTTACATCTTTAAATTCAATTAATCCATTAACAGTATTTAGATACTCTCCTTCTTGTACTTCAAATTGAGAAACTGCCTCTGCTAATAATTTTTCAGATCGATCTAATGCTGGCCCGGTTCTTCTGACAGATAACCAGTTTCTTAACATTCTTTGAATTTCGTTAGCTGCAATTGTTACAAGTCCTCCCGCAGTGTACATTTGACCAGTTGTAATTTGATCATTTGAAATAAGTAGTACACTTATGAAATAGACAGCCGCTAAAGCAAAACCATTATAACTACCAATTACAACAATTGATTGCATTCTTGCTTTTAATTCAATTATCGATTCCTTTATAAAGGATTTACGAATTTCAGTCACACTTTGAATCTCATAATCTGTTGCACCTAGAATTCTTGAAAGCTGAATACCTGTTACTGATTCACGTAATCTTTCTAAATAACGTGAAGCCTCTGTTCTCGCTTTAGCGGATGCAATTCTAGTACGTGCTCCGACTTTGTTTGACGTCCAGTAAAATAACACACCTAGTACAACACTAGTAATCATTAAATAAGGATTAATCCAAAGTAAGACAATACTATAAATAAAAACGCCTTGCACGGAAGCCATAAAAGTAGAGCCTTCCCATGCTAAAAAGTTGTGAAGTGTATCTGGATCGTCTGAAACTCGAGCTAATAATTCTCCAGATTTTGATTGATGAAAATATGAATAAGGCAATATTTGCAAATGTTTAAATAAGCGTAACTTTTGCCAATTCGTAACGGATTTAGCAATATGATGACAAAAATACTCGTCAATGACCATTAAAATCAAATCAAGTATCGCCGCAATAACAAGTAACCACATTAATCCCCATAGCAGTGCATTCTCGTGATTTGGAAGAATATGATCTATTAACCACCCTGTTCCTAATGTAGGAATTAATGCCGCACAAATTTGACTTAAAGCAATGACAAACGAATCAGCAAATACCCATTTTTTATGAGGTTTTAAAAAGTTAATGACTCGTTTTCCATCGCCTATTTTTTTTGAATTATTTTGCATCATACGGCACTCTCCTTTTCTAGTTCACTGTATTGTGCCATATATAATTGGTAGTACTGACCTTTTAGTGATAGTAATTCTTCATGAGTACCTTGTTCAGCAATACAACCTCGGTCTAATAACAAAATACAATCTGCCTCTTTTACTGTTACAAGTCGGTGTGCGATTGTAATTGTTGTTCGACCTGGAATCAATTTTTCAAGTGATGATTGAACCTTCTCTTCCGTTTCTCCATCTAATGATGAAGTAGCCTCATCGAAAATTAAGACTGGTGGATGACGAAGAATTGCTCTAGCAAGTGCAACGCGTTGTCTCTGACCACCTGATAATTTTAAACCTCTTTCACCAACAATCGTTTCAAAACCATCCTGAAATGATTCAACTAAATCAGATAAATCTGCTGCTTCAACAGCTAAACGCAGTTCTTCATCAGTTGCATTAGGTTTCGCGTATAGTAAATTTTGTTTTAAAGTATTATTTAATAGGAAAGTTTCCTGTGATACGACACCTATATTTTTGCGTAATGATTGATAATCATGAGTAGATAAATCTTTGTTATCAACTGTAATAGTTCCTGAAGAAGGCTGATATAAACCAAGCAATAACTGAATTAAAGTGCTTTTCCCCCCTCCACTAGAACCAACAATTCCAATATGTTGACCAGCTTTAATCGAGAAAGAAATATCTTTTAATACTTCATCTGTTGAGTTAGGATAAGTAAACCTTACATTTTTCACTTCAATATCCCCATTTACCTCACCAAATTTCGGTAAATTGTCTGGCTGTTCTGCAGGTAAATCAAAATACTCATAAATTCTTTGAAGTGCAGGAACAGCTTGTTGAATCGTTAATGCATTTTCTGCTAATGAGCGAACTGGCATAAACATTGTTGGTATAAATCCTAGTACAGCAATTAAAGTACCAACTGTTATTTCGTGCTGCCAGATCGAATAGCCACCAATTAACATAATGACTCCTGGCGCACCGTTATTAAACACATTTCCTAAACGCCAATTTACTTTCCCTATTAAGGCCAAACGAATCGCAAACCTTTTCCAAACAGTCAGCTTATCTTCTATTTTTTTATTTTCTTTATCCTGCGTTTGGAATGTACGTACTAGACGGACAGATTCAATACTTTCCTGTGTATGATTATATAAATCAGCACTCATATCACGAGCAATAGCACCCATTTTTCGAACCTTTTTACCAATCATAAAAGAAGGAACTAAATAAATTGCAAAAACGATCAACATGACAACAGCAGCTGGCCAATACAATGGAAATACTGCTATAAATGCTGCAATCGCCGCAATTACTTGTTGTATAAAACGAGGAATAACTGTATTGTTTAAGTTTTGTACTGACTCAACATCGTGCGTCAAGCGATATAACATATCACCTCGAGGTGTAGTCGAAAAAAAAGCCATTGGAGCTTTTTGAAGCTTCGTAAATGCACGTAATTGCATATCTGTTATTACGTCTAAACCAATTTTTACTTGTATGAATTCTTGTAAAGATTCAAACCCAACTTTAAATAAGAATGAGAGCATGATCCCGAGAATTAAATAAAATAAAACTTTAGAATCTGGACCGCCTACAATTTCATCGACTATTTTACCAGTCAAAATCGGCGGAATAATTGCAAATGCTCCAGCAATTAATGAACAAACAAATGCAACCAATAAAACTTTCCAATATGGTTTAAAATGATTAACTGTTTCGATTAATATCTTCATCTATTGCATCCCCCTAACCTGTAACATTTTACAATATTTTCGAACTATTTTCACTATTAAAATTTTTACCAGTATTAAGGTAACTTATTTTTAAAAGTATAGGATGAGATTTTTATCGATTATTATGAAATTTCAGGACAATTCTCCTACTATCCTAGTGCCAAATGCTTTTATTTTTGCCTGAACCTACATACATTCTAATCTTTCAATCCATCAATTTCTTCATTGAATAGACTGAATCTTCATACTCTATTAAGCTTATAAACATAAAAAAAATCTACAACTTAAGTCGTAGATTTTAAAATTTATTATTTACTTGATTAAATATGCAATGTAGATTTATGAAATAATCTTTCTTTTTTATTTCAATATTTGAAAATCGTATGAATGAACTGATTTCCCTTTTACTGATGACAAGATTTGCTCTACTCCATTCATTTGAACTACATTTGTTTTTTTACCAGTTTCTAAAGAATATTGCTCAAAATAATATTTAACTTTCTTTTTTGAGTTATACCTTACAACAAACATTGAATCATTTTTGAAATATGTTTGTTCTCCATAGCGATACGGACCTTTTCGTGGATTTTCAATTGTAAATTTCTTTTTCACTATATTACTAGTAAGACCCACTGTGTAAACATCACCTAATCCATTTGCGAAGAAAAGCTCATTACCATAAATATAGATCGAATGATCAAGGCTGTAAGGAATTGTTGCGGACAATTGATTGATGGTTTTATTTTTATAGGAAACAAGTGTGATTATATCTTGCTTTAATGTTTTCTTATTTATTCGAACTAGTACTTCATTCGCATCCTTCAAATTTCCTTGTTTCCTTTCTTCAAGTACCATGTAGTAATAATTTTCATCACTAATAATCTGTGAGCTATGACTGTAGCTATCATAACCATTTCGGTTTTTAATCTGAATTAAATCTTTTATTGTTAGTTTGTTGTCGTCGAAACCAACTTTACGTAAATGGCAAGTATTTTTCTCAATATCCTTTGTTAAAATAAGTATTTCATTTTTATCTACACCCGATGTTAAAATAAAATGGGGGATATTTCCTTTTTTAAATCCTTTGTCATTTCCATATAATACATTTGAAGCATAACCATTTTTTACAAAACCTGAATTAAAAATAGTAAAATAAAGATTTAGATTTTCTAAATATCCCGTGTGTTCTCCTGTATGTTGATACTTCATTTTAACTTCTTTATATTTAGTACCAATTAAACGTAGTGTTTCTTTATCCTCTATTAAAAGGCCTTTTTCTCCTAAAGCAATACTACCACTTTCTAATCCTTTCATTTTATACCCACTAGCTACACCGTCATCATCAACAAACATCACAATACTAATCCCTTTATCATCCAAATCTTGATCCGCAGTAGAAGAATAATATAAGACGGCTTGTTTATCATCTAAAAAGTTCTTCTTCCGAATGGTCTCCTCTTTTACAATAAATGGTGAAACTCTAATCTTATTAACTATTAAATAGCAACTGTAAAAAACAATTAAGCAGGTTAAAAATAGTATGATATATTTATACTTTCTTTTCATTTTATCTCCTTTATCATACTCAAAGGCAATAAGTCAATCTATTCTTATTTCAATATTTGAAAATCGTATGAATGAATTGATTTCCCTTTTACTGAAGACAAGATTTGCTCTACTCCATTCATTTGAACTACATTTGTTTTTTTACCAGTTTCTAAAGAATATTGCTCAAAATAATATTTAACTTTCTTTTTTGAGTTATACCTTACAACAAACATTGAATCATTTTTGAAATATGTTTGTTCTCCATAGCGATACGGACCTTTTCGTGGATTTTCAATTGTAAATTTCTTTTTCACTACATTACTTGTAGTGTCAACTGTGTAAACATCACCTAAACCATTTGCGAAGAAAAGCTCATTACCATAAATATAGATCGAATGATCAGGACTGTAAGGAACTGTTGCGCTCAATTGATTGATGGTTTTATTTTTATAGGAAACAAGTGTGATCATATCTTGCTTTAATGTTTTCTTATTTATTCGCACTAGTACTTCATTCTCATCTTTCAAATTCTCTGATTTACTTTCCCCAAGTACCATGTAATAATAATTTTCATCACTAATAATCTGTGACCTAGGACCGTAGCTGTCATAACCATTTCGTTTTTTAAGCTGGTTTAAATCTTTTATTTTTAGTTTGTTGTCGTCAAAACTAACTTTACGTAAATGACAAGTCTCATTATCTTCTGTTAAGATAAGTATTTCATTTTTATCTACACCCGATGTATAAATATAATGCGGTATATTTCCTTTTTTAAATCCTTTGTCATTTCCATATAATACATTTGAAGCATAACCATTTTTTACAAAACCTGAATTAAAAATAGTAAAATAAAGATTTAGATTTTCTAAATATCCCGTTTGTTCTCCTGTATGTTGATACTTCATTTTAACTTCTTTATATTTAGTACCAATTAAACGTAGTGTTTCTTTATCCTCTAATAAAATGCCAGTTTCTCCTAAAGCAATACTACCACCTTCTAATCCTTTCATTTTATACCCTCTAGCTACACCTTCATCATCAACAAAGATCACGATACTGATCCCTCTATCATCCATATCTTGGTCCGCAGTAGAGGAATAATATAAGACAGCTTGTTTATCATCTAAAAAGTTATTCTTTCGAACGGTCTCATCTTTTACTATAAATGGAGAAACCCTAATCTTGTTAACAATAAAATAACAACTGTAAATAACAAGGAAACAAGCTAAAAATAGTATGATATATTTATATTTTCTTTTCATTTTTTTCTCCTAGGCTAAAATAAAAGGCAATAAGTCAAACTGTTTTTCAACTTATCGCCTTATAAAATTTATATTTTACGGACTAGCGTTGTATCTTTTGCATCACGAACATCCCTCGGATATACACCTGATCCTTTGTCTTTATCTAAATCTAAGCCTGATTTTAGCTTATATGCAGACCAGACTAACTTTGCACAATTTTTATCACCATAATGATCTGTTTTACGGTTAGTTGCAAAATTGTAAGAGTAATCATCTTTACCTACTCGACTGTATGCCCAATCGGCAGCTGCATTACGTTTAGCAGTTGTAGTGTTAACGGATCTGACTTGTGCATCTCCTTTGTCTACTAATCTTTTTGTGTAATGTCTTTTACGAACTCCCTCTTTTGGAATAGATTCGACTACATTTTCAACATTATAAAACATTCCTACATGTCCATGATTTAAGTAAGCAGTTTCTGATGCCGTATAGTAAATCTGGCCTTTTACGCCTTTTCCAACCTCAACAGTACCACCACCACCACCTCTAGCTTGCACTTTTCTTTCTGCTAAACCCTGAGATTTGTCTTGTTGAAGCTCATTAAAAAGTTGTTCTAATATAGCTTCTTTCGTATCACCAGAGTTTTTAGAAATGGATTCTACGTCCTTTAACAATTCTTTTTCTGTTACATTCGGTTGTAATGCTAAAATTTCATTTACATAAGGTAAATCGTTTGTATTAGCATAGCTAATAGGTGTTCCAGTTAAGACTAAACTAACTGATAAGACACTTACTCCGATTAATTTTTTCATTCAAACGTCTCCTTTTACAAATAATTTTCTATATTTGAAATAGAGAGTGATATGTGTTGTTTATTAATTTCACTGTCGAATCATTCATCACAATTCTATACAAGAATAGTATACAAGGAAAAGTTTACTAAATTTTACTAAAAATTAGTCTCTTTTGTGACACTTTTTAATTTCTTGAAGTGTGCATAAACATACTCCTTCCGATAATTAGTACAGGGTACAAGGTAAAGCGTAAGATAAAGCTATTTAAAGAAAAAAATTTCCTAACTTCTTTCTCACCTTTAAATGGCTTAAAACAGAAAGAAGACTCGCCGATTTGCGAGCCTTTAGTCGAAGACAGAGACGTAGTTACAATTATATTTTTCCTAAAATTGGCTACAATGTCGATCTTCCTTCACTGCTGCCAACTTATACTTCCTTAATGCGTAAAAAAATCTACAACTTAAGTCGCAGATTTTTTTGATTCATTCAGTTTGTGCTTTAAAAATTCTTGAGACTTTCCTTTTGGAATACTCAAACTCTTAAATTCGTCATTTTTAATTAACTTAGCAATATAAACAATTTGACCAATATGGTATCCGTAATGACTTATTTGCCTATGTATTGCCTGTAATACGGTATGTTCTTCACCACGTATTTTAACCGTTTTTAGTACATCCTCTTCTTTTAAACTCTCAAGTGTGTTAAAAACAACATTCCACCCTTTATTCCAATTAGTTAATAGGTCATCTTTAGATTTGTAATTGCCCTCAAATTCAACATCACGATTTCTCCATGGTTTTTCACCATCTGTCGTCAGAAAATCTGTAAATCTCGAGATCATATTACCACTTAAATGCTTAACAATAATGGAAATACTATTCGATTCACTAGATGGATGCCAATGAAGCTCCTCATTATCCAACTGATCTATAGAACGATCACCTAGCTTTTTTATTCCTTGGAATTCTTTTAAACTATTCGATAGAAAATGTTTTGCGATTGACATACTTGCCCCTCCAATACTATAGTTTCATACTCTTTAATTGTATGAATAGTATAAAAACTTATAGATTAATAAATCAAATTTTTTGATTTATTCCTTCACCAAATGTTAATAATTCCTATTTTATTATAAATAAAACAGCGTTAGTAAACTGAAATAAACCTTTTGTGTTCTTTTAATACTTCATCATTAATTAGAATTTAGCTCATCGTTTCTATACTGAAGACTTTAAATATGGTAGTGCAATGTTTTTATCAATCATGTTACCTTTAACTGCAATTATTATTTTATTATACAATGATACAATTAATTTATTATTTTATATTTTTCTAGGTTTAACAGCATGCTCCTTATTGTGGAGCTGGATCGATGCATTTTGAATACTAGAATAAATAATTTCAATGAGACGGTTGAACAGTCTATTTTGGATCATATTCGAGAAACTAGAAATGCTTAAGAGTAAAAAATGAGACAAGTAAAAATTTAGTGATAGATATTTATAGGACATTACACATTTTATTTGGACGAAATGTGTAATGTCCTTTTATATAACTAGTACATTGTGTTAGTTTCATACTAAGAAGGCGATTAAGGTGATCTCTAATTAGTCGTAACAGTTAGTAAAATAAAGAATCTAATTAGTTTAATTACACAGTTGCTCTTACGATGTAACAAGACAAAAGTAATTGGTATCCCATCCTTTGTAGCATTTTGTTCAAATATTTGATTTACTTTCGAATAATTTTCTTCAATTAATCTCTTATATATTATTGGTTTTTGTCCAAAACACCGTAGTTTAAAAACATCATTTGGTGTATGCAAAAATTCAATACTTTTCACAATTTGAATCTCGAAATAAGCATATCTTGCAAGATTAAGTTTTTCCTTTAAATTATCTAAAATTGGTGTTCCTTCAGATTTGGATTCAAATAGATTAGGAAATAACAAGGGTAATTCAGATCCTAAGTCATCACCAGGGTGAAGCCCAAGAATTTTCCCACCTTTTTTTACCACACGATTCAGTTCGAGATATGCAGTTGTAGGTCCTTTTCGATTGTATGCACAATCAAATTCACCTGATTTAAAAGGCAGGCCATCTTTAATATTACCAACCACAAAAAACACGTTTTGTTTTTTGTTCTTATTTCCAATTTTAATGAAGTCCTCTGTTACATCAAAACCCACAATTTCTTTAGCAATTGAGCTACAATTAAGAGTGATTTCCCCGTGTCCGCATCCAACATCTAACACTCTTTTATTACCAATCATTTGTGTAACTTCTTCTATAAAATTAGTCTCTCCGTTTGGCTCTGTTAGTGTCGAATCCCAAGTATATGAGTATACTCCATATAAGTTAGCAAGCTGCTTATACCACTCTTTAGAATGTGGTGTTATCCAATCCGTATGAGTTGTAGGATCAATTAGTTTCATAAAAAATAGACCTTCATTATACATATACAGAATTAAATAATATTCCATACCGTAATAGAAATACCTTCTTTTATTTAGTAAATCTTTATTGAACTAAAATGCTAAATAGTGAACAGAGGATGAGCAATTAACGGTTTTCATAGTATTTTATGCTACTATTCGGCCATTTAATTAAAGAGAACCTAGTTTTATTTAATAGTTCAACACAGTAGCAGAACGGTTTATTTTATGCGATTTTGTACGTGTTTTTAAATTGCTAGGAATTTATATTTATTATCAAGCAGGAATTTAGATTAAAAAAATCTAAGAATTATTAAATAAACTAATAATTATTGACTATTTTTACTAAAAAAGGAGCGTTTATATGAAACAATCAACTTATATTTTTACTGCATTAATTATTGGATTATCAATAGTTTCAGCTGCAATACTTTTTAATCATACTGTAACAACTACAGTAAAAGATATTACGTTGTTACAACAAAAAGTAATTTCACCTAATACCTTAATGACAAAAAAGGACCTATCTAATTATTTAAATATTAGTGTGGATTCAATTGACAAGATAATAGAAGAAGATGTCATTTCGAAAGCAAAAGCAACAGAAAGTGGCGGCTATGATACGTATCAGTTTATACCTTATTTAAAAATCGATGACCAAGAAAGATTTATTAAAAGTGAAATCGACAAATGGTTAAGGTATAAGGCTATTGGAAGTGAATCATAAAATTGAAGGGCTGATTAAAAAGAAAAAACTTAAATGTGTATAAAAGACTGTTGCGTTTTTAAATACGCAAAAAAGTAAATAAAGTAAGCTATTAATCTTTAATTCACTAAAAGCCAAAATTAAAGTTCTGATCTTATCATTTATTAGCAGAATTATCAGTAAACCGTTGTGTATTAGAAAGACCTTATATATATTTAAAGTACAACATGACAAAAACCTCGCTCATATTTCGTTGGATTTACTTTATGCATTATTAAGGAGGATAAAAGATGGAAGAAATAATTGAAAAAGCAATACAAGATGTTTACCCAGATGATTTCGCTTGGTGTTATGGATGCGGTCGATTAAATAAAGATGGTCACCATCTTCGAACTGGTTGGCAAGGTGATAAAACGGTTACGATCTTTACACCTGAATCAAAATACATAGGAATTCCAGGTTTTATTTATGGTGGTCTAATTGCCTCATTAATTGATTGCCATGGGTCAGGGTCTGCCGCACTTGCTTTACACCGTAAGAATGGGAATGAAATAGGTGATGGATCAATTCCACCTAGATTTGTTACTGCTAACCTCAATGTGGAATTTGTAGCTCCAACTCCACAAGATGTACCACTAAAAGCAATTGGAACTGTCGAAGAAATCCATCCTAAAAGATGGAAAGTTCATACAGAACTATTTGCAAATGATATTCTTTGTGCTCGCGCAGAGGTAGTTCTCGTTGTAATGCCTAGTACATTTATCAAATAAGAAAACTACCTCTTTTCAAACCACAAATATGATCAAGCTAAGAGAAGTCCTCTTAGCTTTTTTAAATTTAGGAAGGTGGCTTGTTAAACTAATTTACTTAAATGACTCCTAATAAAAATAATTGTCACTGATCGAATAGATGCTTAAGACTATTTTTCATTTGTCCTCTCAATCCATTGAAATTAAATTATTTTTATTCAACAGTTTAGAGTAATAAAATAAAGTAGGGAAATCTCTCACGAGACTTCCCCCTTATCAAACCGTACTTGCCCAATTAAGGCATACGGCTTACCCATATGTTGTAGTGTTTATCAAGAGGATGCATTCCAGGCATTTTGCATCTTTTGGAGACGAATAGGGTTGTAATATTCTTTTCCCTTTTCTCTTTCTCTTTTAATCCTTGTATGTATGTTGCGTTTAGTTGTTTTCTTCATGTCATTTAAATATTGTTCTTTTGTGTAGCCGAAAGCTTTATTTAAGTAAAGCCAATAAGATGGGATTAGGTTAGTCTTTAGAAAGAATGAGTTATTCCATAAACTATTCATTTTATCCCCTTTTCTTTGGGTTGGATGTTTATGAATAAAGGCTACTCGCAGTCGCCTTCTTATGTATCCATCTAGATTTCGAAGTCGATTTCTCGTCCATCTGGTAATACAATGACTTGTCTGACCTAGTTCTTCATTAGCCTTAATCGCTTTGATGATTGTCACATAATAATTGACTTTTCCACGTATAATTGGATTCACACGACTAACCCATTCTTCTTTGCTCAGAGTTAAAGTCTTTCGAGTCTTTTCTTTAATTTTCAATCGAAAGTCTTTGATTGATTCTTCCTTAGGTGTCACATGAAATATAGGTTTATTAACTTTCTTATTCGGTCTCCAATGATGAAATGTAAAACCTAGGAAATCGAAATCGTCCTTCTCAAAGTTGACTACTCTAGTTTTCTCTTTTGAAATCTCTAATCCTAACTCTTTCAACTTTTCTTTAGTTAAGGACGCTGCTTTTTCGATTAATTCTTTTGATTTCGCAAATAAAAGAAAATCATCTGCGTAACGAACGAAGCGAATACCATTCAAATCCCATTCCCAATCCAATTCATTAAGATAGACATTTGCTAGTAATGGTGAAATTACTCCACCTTGAGGAGTCCCGTAGTCAGAATGAATCAGTTTTCCTTCTTCCATGTGTCCAACCTTTAACCATTGTTCTATGAGACTAAGGACCGTTCGGTCCGAGACGTATTTCTTTAATATTCCGATTAGATTCTTATGTGGAATATTATCGAAGAAGCCTTTTATATCACAATCGTATATATGATTATATCCCTGTTCTATATTCCATAAGATTATTTGAAGGGCTCTTTGAACTCCTCGATTTGGTCGATATCCTACTGACCAATTATGAAACAGTAGATCCTCAAATTTTGGTTGTAACACATTTACTAAACTCTGTTGAACAATACGGTCTTGAATTGTCGGAATTCCCAATGGTCGTTTCTTTCCATTTTTCTTAGGTATGTATACTCTTTTGACTGGTTGTGCTTTGTAGGTTTTCGTTCTTAACTTTTCAAGTAATGACAAAATATTTCCATTCAAGTTAGATTCATAACTTTCGATTGATTCTCCGTCAATTCCACCTGTACCTTTATTCGCTTTTACTTGTTCGAAGCTTTTTGTTAATTTACGGTCGAATAATAATTGACCATAAACACTGTGTAATTTAAATTTCCACTCTTGATTCATTACATATTCCATGCCTTTCCTTGATGTTCATTCAAACGGTTTTACCTCAGTAACTTGATTGTTGACATTCCATCTCGTCCATGACTTGGAGCCATAGGTCGTTCCCCTTCCGTTCATTCAATGTTATGGTCATCGAACTACTTCCGTACTATGAGAACGTCTGACTTCTCCACCCGTTCTTCATCACTTCGGATTGCCCTTATAGATTAGAACCCTGCCTGTTCGGTAAGGTGGAGACCTCACGGGGTCATCGCATTTTCCTTCAAGACATACCCTGCACCATCACGTTATAAGCCACATTTTCTCGCTCTGACTTCTAAAGAAAATGCCGTTTTAGTGGGTTTCCTCACTTTTCGCAGAGTCACCAACTTATCCCGCCGCCGTGCTTCACACTTCTTGCATTAGGGTCTATCTTTTCGTCTACGGGTCTCTCGATTTACCGCATCTCCTTCAGACAATACCTCGCGATAATGCCCTAGATTAGACTTCTCGAGCTAGGTCAGTCTCCTCGAGTATGGATTTTCACCATCTGGAATTCATAATTTTATCCTTCGTCCAGTCGTTACACCGAAGTGTCGTCTCTGTCTAGTTAAAATGATTGAAGGGTGCTGACTAGGTCAGCACCCTATGCGACTGCCCGTCGCACAAAAAGACCACCGAAGTAGTCGATTCATAGACAAAATTATTATTAAATATTTGTAAACAAATTTAACAAGTACTTATAATAATCAAATGATATCGAACTTTCATTATGATGGATGACTATGCTCTTCTTTTTATTTAACGAAGAGTCTCGTTGCCAATTCGATAATTTGGCCAAATGATTAATATTAGGTCTCGTTACTGAATTTGTCAGGTAGGCTGAGCGGAATGCCCCTGGTCTTCTCATTCTATTTAGGTTAAAAATTATTTGTTCAGCTGGCATGATCCCTAATCCGTGTCCGAAAAACGTACCATCTCCTAAAACAACGGCATTTTCGCCTCTCCACTCAGGGGTTAGAAAAGAAAAATCTGGATTATTAAAATATACGACATCTCCAGGAATAATAGGGGCATATTGTGCACTTATTCCTAAGTCAGGATCAGCGTGCCAGCCATATAAATAGATGTTTTGAAAAATTTGATTAAATAGGTTTTCACCAATAAGATTTAAGACCGCATTGTAAAAGATAATGACCATTGCCGTTGCGCATTCAAAAGCATAATAAGGACTGTTAATGAAAATATCTTTAATTGCGTCAGAAGGTTTCACACCTTGCCTTAATAGAAATCCTCCGGTACCCATTAATTGCCAGTACATTGGATTACATCGAGATTTTGCAAATACTGCAAAATTTATCCTGCTTTGATACATAGCTCTTGCACTTAAAATGATATTATTTCGCAAAATATTTTCAAACTCATTAATCGATCGATATTCATGTTCCGCCTGATCTTCATTTATCCTTTGAATTAACATTTTTACAAAACTGTCTGATGGTCCTATGTCAGTTTGTTGAATGGACGTCCCCGAAAAATGATCCATAGTATACCTCTTTTCAACATCAAGTATTAATTTCCATATACACCCATCTTATTCAAACAACGCTTAGAAGTGTATATTCGCCGTGGACCTTTCCCGCTGCTACTTTTTTGTTTAGCGCAAATTTAAATATAAATTGAAGCTTCAATGAAAAATTAGTCATGAATAACGTCACAATTGTTCTTTATCATCTTGTTTAACAAGCATATTCTGTTCACATAATAAGATTATTTTATTTATAACTACCTTTCGACCGACACCACCTGCTTTTTAACCTATGTTTGTAATTTCAAATCTAAAATTATTATAAAAATGGTGCCATTTTGTGTGAGATTGTTCAGTTTTAATTACTGTTCCTACTGTTTATTTGTTTCCACTCATTGTTTATTAAACATTTTCATATTTCTTCGAGCTTTTCTAGAACTTATTTGCACTTATGAATTTTTTGTTTGCAGTTTTTACGATTTTAATTGCACTTTTGATATTTTTATTTACACTTTCACCTTTTTTATTTGCACCTCTTTTTTTATTTGCACTCCCCTCAAATTTAATTGCAGCTCCCACCATTTTATCTGCACTTTCTGCCGATCTAAAATCTCTCATCAAAAAACAAACAAAAAAAAGATGACTCCAAAAAAGTCATCTTCCCTACTCTAAGTATTAAACTTCTACAGTCATCCAACTAGCATCTTGTGGATTTTTTCTCCATGCTGTTAGTTTTGCTACGTGTTCTTCTTCGATTGAGCCTTGTTCTTTTGCTACTTCAACTAAAGTGTCATAGTCAGTTAGTGAGTCGTATGTTACGTCATTTGCAGTGAATTTTTCAACTGCTGCTGGAAGGTTGTAAGTAAAGATTGATACTACTCCTAATACTTCGCAGCCTGCTTCGCGAAGTGCATCAACGCATGTAATTACGCTGCCGCCAGTTGAGATTAAATCTTCTACTACAACCACTTTTTGTCCAGCTTGGATAGGGCCTTCGATTTGATTTCCTTTGCCGTGTCCTTTTGCTGAGCTACGTACATATACCATTGGTAATTCCATTAAATCACTTGTCCATGCTGCGTGAGGAATACCTGCAGTTGCAGTTCCCGCGATTACATCTACGTTACCAAATTTAGTTTGAATTAATTCTACTAAACCTTTTGCAATGTTTTTGCGAATTTCTGGATAGCCAAGAGTTAGGCGATTATCACAATAGATTGGAGATTTGATTCCTGATGCCCAAGTAAATGGATTTTCAGGTTGAAGGCTTACTGCCCCAATGCTTAGTAAGTTTGCTGCGATATTTTTTTTCATATTGTTACGCCCTCCCATTGTGCTAATATTTCTTCATATGCTTCTACTGGATTTTCGCTTTTTGTAATACTGCGCCCTACTACAATATAGCTACTCCCTAATTGTCTAGCTTTCGCTGGAGTTGTTACACGTACTTGATCATCTACACTATTATCGGCTAGACGGATGCCAGGTGTTACAGTAATAAAGTTCTCACTTTCAACTGCTGCTTTCACTAACTCTACATCTAGTGGAGAGCAGACTACACCATCTAGTCCACTTTCTTCTGTAATAGCAGCATAAAGTTTAATTGAATCCTTTAAGGAAGAAAGTCCTTGTTCGTGGATTACTTGCTCTTCTGATGTGCTTGTAAGTTGTGTTACAGCAATTAGTAAAGGTCTTTTTTTGCCGATAGGCGTGCCTTCTTCTAGTCCTTCTAATGCTGCTTTCATCATTTTTGTTCCACCAGCTGCATGGACATTCGTCATATCTACTTCTAAAGATGCGATATTTTTCATTGCATGTTTTACTGTATTTGGAATATCATGAAGCTTCAAATCTAAGAAGATTTGATGTCCTAATTCTTTTAATTCCGTAATGATCGCTGGACCCTCTTTGTAAAATAACTCCATCCCTACCTTTACATATAGAGACTGTTGAAATTTTTTTACAAAATTCATAACTTCATCTTTTGATGAAAAATCAAGCGCGATGACCACTTGTGATGACATGTTGTTTCCAGCTCCTTCCAATACATTCTTCAATCGACTGATATCCATATTTGTGTAGTACTTCTGGTAGTTCTTCAATGATTGTTGGACAAGCAAATGGATCAACAAAGTTTGCCGTTCCTACACCGATTGCACTTGCTCCCGCTAGGAAAAATTCTAGTGCATCTTCAGCGTTCATTACGCCACCCATTCCGATAATCGGGATGTTTACTACTTGACTTACATCATGAATCATTCGAATCGCTACTGGTTTAATTGCAGGACCAGATAGTCCACCAGTTTTATTTGCAAGAATCGGTTTTCCCGTTCTTAAATCTAGTCTCATACCTAGTAGTGTATTGATCATTGTTAAACCATCTGCACCTGCATTTTCAATTGCTTTTGCAATTTCAACAATATTCGTTACATTAGGTGATAATTTTACATAAAGTGGAACTTCGCTTACTTCTTTAACTTTCTTCGTCACTTCTGCCGCTGTTGCTGCATCAGTTCCAAATGCAATCCCACCACATTTTACATTTGGACATGAAATGTTTAATTCTAATGCTTTTACATTACTTACTTTTGATATTTCTTTTGCAACTGTTACGTAGTCTTCGATAGTAGACCCAGCAATATTTGCAACGATTGGTACATCATAGTTTGATAACCATTTTAATTCTTCGTTAATTACTTTTTCTAAACCAGGGTTTTGAAGTCCGATTGCATTTAACATCCCCGCCTGTGTTTCAGCTACACGAGGTGTTTCATTTCCGTATCTTGTTTCAACCGTTGTTGCTTTTATCATAATAGCTCCAAGAATGCTTAGATCGTATAGATTTGCAAACTCTCTACCAAATCCGAAGCAACCAGAAGCTGGCATAATAGGATTTTTTAAATCTAAGCCAGGAAGTTTTGTTTGTAATGAAATCATAGTACTACCTCCTCAGCTTGGAATACTGGTCCATCGCTACAAATTTTACGATATGAACCGTCTTCAGTATGGCATACACATGCGAAACAAGCTCCGATTCCACAGCCCATGCGTTCTTCAAGTGATATATAGCCATCCTTCATACCTTTATATTGCTGTTGTAATGCCTTTAACATTACTGTTGGACCACATGCAAAGTATTGATCAAATTGAAGCCCTTTTTCACGAATTACATCTGTTACGAATCCTTTCGTACCTAGAGTTCCATCTACTGTTGCCATGTAAGTTGGACCTAGTTCTGAGAACTCTTTTTCATAAAAAGCCACATTGCTTGATGCAAATCCTAGTACATGAATAACATTTACACCACGTGCTTTAAATTGCTTAGAAAGTTCATACATCGGAGGTACTCCAATTCCACCACCGACAAGTAGAGCTGTATCACCTTCTGAAAGAGTTTCAACATCATACCCTTGACCTAGAGGACCTAATACATCAACCTGTTGTCCAACGCTTGCTTCTTTTAAAAGCTTTGTTCCTTCACCTTCTGCGCGGAATATCATCGTGAACTCACTTTTCTCTTTGTCGATCGAACATATACTGATTGGTCTTCTTAATAGTGGTGTTAGTCCACCAGTCACTTTTATATGGACGAACTGCCCAGGAGAGTGCATCTCCTGAACAAGTTCACCTTTTAATGTCATTTCGACAATTTGATGGGCAATTTCTCTGTTTGAGACAATTGTCATGAGTTCTTTTTTTATCATACTAATACGCCAGCCTTCATTTCTTTGTTTGTTAGAGCAGAAGTTGAGAATGTTAAGCTTTCGATTACTGATAGAATCGCAGTTGCTGTATCTAGTGAAGTTAAGCAAACAACTCCATTTTCAACTGATTCACGGCGAATTCTGAAACCATCACGAGCTGGTTTTTTACCTTTTGTTAAAGTGTTGATAACAAACTGTGCATCTCCGCGCTTAATCATGTCTAGCATATTGTCTTCATGCTCGTTAATTTTATTTACTGCTTTAACTGGTACACCGTGGTTTTCTAAGTGATTTTTAGTTCCTTCTGTACCGAATACTGTAAATCCAATTTCATGGAAGCGTTTTGCGATATCTACTACTTCTTCTTTATCTTTATCAGCTACTGTAATGATAACTGATCCGTGAGTTGGGATTTGCATTCCAGCAGCTACTAATGCTTTGTATAATGCCTTTTGAAGACTTACATCTTTACCCATTACTTCTCCAGTTGATTTCATTTCAGGGCCTAATGTTATATCTACTGAGCGTAGTTTAGCGAAAGAGAACACTGGTGCTTTTACATAAACTTCATTTCCTTCAGGATGATAGCCAGTTGCATATCCGAATGATGCTAATGTTTGACCAAGAATTACTTTCGTTGCAATATTCGCCATTGGTACATTTGTAATTTTACTTAAGAAAGGTACTGTACGGCTTGATCTTGGGTTTACTTCTAGTACGAATACTTCATCTTTATCTGTTACAACAAACTGGATGTTTAGTAATCCTTTGATATTTAAGCCTTTTGCTAGTTTAATTGTGTATTCGATTAATTTTTGTTTCGCAGCATCTGATACATTTTGTGTTGGATATACTGCGATTGAATCTCCAGAGTGAACTCCAGCTCGTTCGATATGCTCCATAATACCTGGGATGTATACATCGATTCCGTCTGAAATTGCATCTACTTCAATTTCTTTACCTGTTAGGTAACGGTCAACTAGTACTGGATGTTCTGGATTAATTTTTACTGCATTTTGCATATAGTGAAGAATCTCTTCACGGTGGTATACAATCTCCATTGCACGTCCACCTAGTACATACGATGGTCTTACTAATACTGGGTAACCAATTTCATCAGCGATTGCCGCTGCTTCTTCAGGTGTCATTGCTGTTTTACCTAGAGGCTGTGGTACACCTAACTTTTGAAGTGCTTCTTCAAACTTGTCACGATCTTCTGCACGATCTAAATCTTCTAGTGAAGTTCCAAGAATTTTCACACCACGTTCTACTAACTTAGCTGCTAGATTTATTGCTGTTTGACCACCGAATTGTACGACTACACCCATTGGTTTTTCTAAATCGATAATGTGCATTACATCTTCAATCGTTAATGGCTCGAAATAAAGTTTGTCTGAGATACTGAAGTCAGTTGAAACTGTTTCTGGGTTGTTGTTGATGATTATTGCTTCGTATCCAGCTTCTTTAATTGCTCTTACACAATGTACTGTCGCATAGTCAAACTCAATACCTTGACCGATTCGAATCGGACCAGATCCTAGTACTACTACACTTGTTTTATCCGTTACGATTGACTCGTTTTCGATTTCATATGTTCCATAGAAGTATGGAGTTGTAGATTCAAACTCAGCAGAACATGTATCAACCATTTTATATACTGGAATGATTTGATTTTGTTTTCTAAAGTCGTAAATTTCTTTATTTGTTGCATTCCATTTTGCTGCGATGTAATCATCACTGAAGCCCATTTTCTTAGCTTTTAAAAGTACATCTAGTTCAAAATGGTTTTCTTCAATTTGTTTTTCCATTTTAATGATGTTTTCAATTTTGTGTAGGAAGAAGAAATCTATTTTTGTAATTGAGTGTATTTCTTCTAATGTCATACCCGTTCTCATTGCTTCAGCAACGATGTATAGTCTTTCATCATCAGCTTTAGCCATGCGAGCAATCTTTTCTTCTTTAGACAGTTCTTTTACTGCGTTAAGTTCGATGTGATTTACTCCTAATTCTAGTGAGCGAACCGCTTTTAATAATGACTCTTCAAGTGTTCTACCGATCGCCATTACTTCTCCAGTTGCTTTCATTTGTGTTCCTAACTGACGGTTTGCAGTTTCGAACTTATCAAATGGCCAACGTGGAATTTTTGATACGATATAGTCTAATGCTGGCTCGAAGCAAGCATAAGTTTTCTTAGTAACTGGGTTAATCATTTCATCTAGTGTTAAGCCTACTGCGATTTTCGCTGCTAATTTTGCAATCGGATAACCTGTTGCTTTTGATGCTAGTGCACTTGAACGTGATACACGTGGGTTTACTTCGATTACATAGTATTGGAAGCTATGCGCGTCTAGTGCAAGCTGTACGTTACATCCACCTTCGATTCCTAGTGCACGAATGATTTTTAATGATACATTTCGTAGCATTTGATATTCGCGGTCACTTAATGTTTGAGATGGAGCTACTACGATTGAATCCCCTGTATGAACACCAACTGGGTCAATGTTTTCCATGTTACATACTACAATCGCATGGTCATTTGCATCTCGCATTACTTCATACTCAATTTCTTTGAAACCAGCGATACTTTTTTCTAATAAACATTGTGTTACTGGGCTATTTTTTAATCCGCTTGCTACGATTTCTTTTAAATCTTCTTCATCATTACAAATTCCTCCACCTGTTCCTCCAAGAGTAAAGGCAGGTCTTACGATAACTGGGTAGCCAATTTCTGCTACGAAGTCATATGCTTCTTCTAAAGTATGGATGATTACACTTTCTGGTACTGGCTCGTTTAAGTCGTTCATTAACGTTCTGAATAGATCGCGGTCTTCTGCACGGTTAATCGCTTCTAGAGTTGTTCCTAAAATTTTTACTCCACACTCTTTTAATACACCAGATTTATCTAATTCTACCGCTAGATTAAGTCCTGTTTGACCACCTAATGTCGGTAAAAGTGCATCTGGGCGTTCTTTACGAATGATTCGACTAACGAAATCTACTGTTAGTGGCTCGATGTATACTTTATCTGCTGTTTGTACATCTGTCATAATTGTTGCAGGGTTTGAGTTTACAAGAATTACTTTGTATCCTTCTTCTTTCAATGCCTGACAAGCCTGAGTTCCAGCATAGTCAAATTCTGCTGCTTGACCGATTATGATTGGTCCTGATCCGATTACTAAGATTGATTTTATGTCTACGCGTTTTGGCATTGTAAGTTCCCCTCTCTCTTCTGTGCTTCCATCATGCTAATAAATTCGTCAAATAAGTAGTTTGCATCTTCTGGTCCTGGTGATGCTTCTGGGTGATATTGTACTGTGAAAGCTGGATATTTCTTGTGTTTAAGTCCTTCTACTGTTCCATCATTTAATGCAACATGTGTTACTTCTAAGTCAGTTCCTTCAATTGACTCTGTTTCTACAGCATAACCGTGATTTTGTGAAGTGATTGCTACTTTACCTGTTTCTAAATGCTTAACTGGATGGTTCGCACCACGGTGTCCGAATTTAAGTTTTGAAGTATTTCCTCCATTTGCTAGTGCGAATAATTGGTGACCTAAGCAAATTCCAAATAATGGTACTTTACCAACTACTTCTTTAATCATTTCGATTGCTACTTGAACATCTTTTGGATCTCCAGGTCCATTACTTAACATAATTCCATCTGGAGCTAGTAAGAATATTTCTTTTGCCGATACGTTATAAGGTACAACTGTAACGTCACATTTACGATTTGTTAATTCTCTTAAGATACCGTGTTTCATACCGAAATCTACTAAAACCACTCGGTGTCCTCTACCTGGACTTCTATATGGTTTGTGTGTAGAAACTCGCTCTACATGATTTGTGAATAACGGTGTGTTTGCTAATTCTGCAACTACTTCATCAACATTTGCTTCCATGCTGCAGAACTTACCTTTCATTGTTCCAACTTCACGTAACTTTTTCGTTAACATGCGTGTATCGATTCCTGCTAGACCCGGGATTCCTTTGTCTTTACAGTATTGATCTAAACTCATTTTGTTTCGGAAATTTGATGGGTGCTCAGCATATTCCTTTACAATTAAGCCGTGAACTGCTGGTACGATACTTTCAAAATCCTCTAAATTAATTCCGTAGTTACCTACTAATGGGTAAGTGAATGTTACGATTTGTCCACAGTAAGATGGGTCAGTTAATACTTCTTGATATCCTGTCATACCTGTTGTAAATACTATTTCTCCTGTTGTTTCAACTTCGCTACCAAATCCTTCTCCTACAAAAACTGTACCGTCTTCTAATATTAATTGACGCATCATACTGTTAATTCCTCTCTTTCATATACTAATTTGCCATTTACCATTGTCATTACCGGCCAACCTTTACATTTCCAGCCATCAAATGGTGTGTTTTTACCTTTCGAAAGGAATGTTGTTGAATCGATTTCCTCTTCTAACTCTAAGTCGATTACAGTTAAGTCTGCCACCGCTCCAACTTCAATTTTCCCTCTGTTTAAGTTAAAAACTTCAGCAGGTTTAGTTGTTAAAAAGTTGATTAATTGCTGTAATGTCATTTTCCCTGTTTCAACAAAGTGTGTGTTTAATAATGGAAATGCTGTTTCTAATCCTACAATTCCAAATGGTGCTAATTGCATTCCTTGTGCTTTTTCCTCAGCTGTATGAGGTGCATGATCTGTTGCAATCATGTCGATTGTTCCATCCATTAATCCTTCAATTAATGCGTCTCTGTCGATTGCACTTCTTAAAGGTGGATTCATTTTGAAATTTGTATCTAAGCCTGGGATATCATCTTCACAAAGAATTAAATGGTGTGGAGAGACCTCAGCAGTTACATTTATACCAGCTCGTTTAGCATCGCGTACTACTCTTACTGATTCTTTTGTACTGATATGGCAAACATGATAATGACATCCTGTAGCTTCAGCTAGTAAAACATCTCGAGCAATTTGAACACTTTCACAGATTGAAGGGATCCCATTTAAGCCATTTTCTTTTGAAAACTTGCCTTCGTGAACACAACCTTTTTGAATTAGCGTGTTTTCTTCACAGTGTGCAACGATTGATACGTTTAGCTCTGCAGCTTTTTGCATTGCTTTGTACATCATTTCAGCAGATTGAACTCCTACACCATCATCTGTGAATGCAAATGCTCCGTTTTCTTTTAAGCCTTCAAAGTCTGTTTGCTCTTCACCAGCTTGTCGTATTGTAATTGATGCATATGGTAATACATTTACAACTGCTGTTTCTTCTATTTTCTTATTTAAAGCTGTTAAGTGTTCGATTGTATCTGGTACTGGACGAGTATTTGGCATTGCTGCAATTGATGTAAATCCACCTCTTGCAGCTGCTTTTGTACCTGTTTCGATTGTCTCCTTATGTTCACCACCTGGCTCGCGAAGATGAACATGAACATCTATTAAACCGGCTGAAAGTAATTTGCCGTTTAACTCAATTTGTACTGCATCTTCATCAACGATTGTTTCAGCAATCACTGAAATTTTTCCATTAACGACTAATACGTCTCTATTTAGAAGTTCACCATTTTCTTGTAAGATGACACCGTTTTTAAACAAGTACTTCATTTTTCATCTCTCCCCATACTGTTGGTAAGGCTCTTTTTAAAACAGCCATTCGTACATATACACCATTTTCCATTTGCTTAAAGATTCTTGATCGCTCGCACTCTACTAATTCACTCGCAATTTCTACATCTCGATTAAATGGAGCTGGATGCATGATGATACTATTTGGTTTCATTTTTGCTTCTCTTTCAATTGTTAGTCCATGGTTTTGTAAGTAATTTTCCATTATGTGATTAGTTTTTCCGTCATGTCTTTCATGCTGTACTCTCAGTAACATCATTACATCAACTTCTTCAACTAATTCATCTAAATTTTTATATGCTCCATAAGTATTTTTATCGTCTTTCCATTCATCTGGACTTGCGAAGTATACTTTTGCTCCAAGTCTCGTTAGTGCTTCAGCATTAGAGCGAGCAACTCTTGAATGTCTTAAGTCCCCAGCTATTGCTACTTTTAATCCTTCAAAGCTACCAAATTCTTGTTTGATCGTTAGTAAGTCAAGTAAGCATTGTGTTGGGTGGTTTCCACATCCATCGCCGGCATTCAGGATTGGCATTCCTGCATCTTTAATTTCTTGAAAATACTCGTCTTCAGTATGACGTATTATGACTGCTTCAACTCCAATTGCTTGAAGTGTTTTAACTGTGTCATATAAAGTTTCACCTTTTTGAATACTTGAGCTTTCAACAGCTAAATTAATTACCTCAAGACCAAGTTTCTTCTGTGCTACTTCAAAACTAAAGCGAGTTCTCGTACTATTCTCAAAAAACAAATTTGCAACAAATGTCTGACGTTTCAGGCTACTTATTTCTCCATTTGCAAAGTTTTGAGCTTGGTTTAGCAAATCTTGAATTTCTTCTTTTGTTAAATCAGACATGGTTAATAAATGATTCATCCGTCTTCCCCCTAAATGAATTTCATCCGTTTTTTTCTGGAGCATTCTATCCTTTGTAAGAATGCCCCACTTAATTGTCATTTATGAAGCTAAGCTATTATCGTTTTGATCTTTTTCAATTTTACGATCTCCACCAATGTTCTCAGGTAGTACTAAATTTAAGACTACTCCGATTAGAGCTGATAATGCCATTCCTTCTAGTGCGAATGTCTTACCAATGTGTATTGCAGCTCCACCAATACCTAGTACTAAGATTACTGAAGCGATGATTAAGTTACGCTGTTTAGAGAAATCTGTTTTGTTTTCTACAAGTACTCGCAATCCGCTTGAAGCGATGATTCCGAATAGTAGGATTGAGATACCACCCATTACTGGTGTTGGGATTGAGCTAATCAGTGCTGATATTTTTCCGATGAATCCGAATACCATGGCGAAGATTGCAGCACCGATGAACAGGTATACGCTGTATGCTCTTGTAATTGCTAGCACTCCTATGTTTTCACCGTAAGTTGTTGTCGTAGGTCCACCGATTAGACCTGCAATCATTGTTGAAACTGCATCTCCGAATAATGACTTATCTAATCCAGGATCTTTAATTAAGTCTTTATTTACAACACTTCCAAGTACTACTTGGTGACCTATATGTTCTGAGATTGTCACGATTGCTACTGGTACAAAGATGATTAGTAGCTGGAATGTGACATGCGGCGTGTAGTTTACAAATGGTACTGAGAAATCTGGTACTGCTAACCAATGTGCTTTTGCAATTCCTGTGAAATCTACTACTCCAAAGAAGATTGAACTTATATATCCACCGATAATTCCTACTAAGATTGGTATGACTGATAAGAAACCTTTTGTGAATAATGCTGTGATGATTGTGATCGCTAGTGTAATTAATGCGATTGTGATTGATGTTGAGCTGTATTTATGGTCTGCTCCGTTCATTGCCATTCCAACCGCTACCGATGATAAGCTTAAACCGATTACGATGATTACCGGTCCAACAACGATTGGTGGTAATACTCTGAACAACCATTTCACGCCTACTTTGTTTATGATTAGTGCGATGACTGCGTAAATAATACCTGTGATGAAAACTCCTACGAACGCTGCACCAGGTTCTAAATTTGTTTTCGCATAGATCATTGGAGCTATGAAAGCGAATGATGACCCTAGGTATGATGGCACTTTTCCTCTAGTAATTAGGACGAATACGATCGTTCCAATTCCACTTGATATTAGTGCGATTGAAGGATTAATTCCGATTAAGATTGGAGCTAATACTGTAGATCCAAACATTGCGAATAAATGTTGTAAACTCAGGAAAAACCATTGACCTAAATTCGGTTTTTCATTTATCTCAAGTACAGGTTTTTGTTTTATCATGTTGATTCCTCCATTTTTCCCAATAAAAAAACTCTTTGTGATTATACACAAAGAGTCCAATACGTTGCTTAGAAGGCAGCAACTAACTAGACCCTTTGTTAGCCTCTCTGGACCAAATTTAAAAGGGACTTTTATTTTTCAAATATACTTACTTTATCGTGGTCATCTGTTTCCTTTAAAGCTACGACTACTTTTTCATTACTCGATGTTGGAATATTTTTACCAACATAGTCAGCTCTTACTGGAAGTTCACGATGTCCTCGATCTACTAGTACTGCTAATTGAATTTGTGCCGGTCTACCTAGGTCCATAACAGCGTCCATTGCGGCACGAACTGTTCTACCTGTGTAAAGCACATCATCAACTAAAATTACTTTTTTGTTTGTTAGGTCAACAGGAACATTTGAACCTTTCACTAATGGTTCTTTGTTTTCTGTCTTTGTTGATAAATCGTCTCGATAAAGTGTAATATCTAAATCACCCATGATTACATCTTTACCTTCAATTTGTTTAATTCGTTCTGCAATTCGTTTTGCTAGATAAACACCTCTTGTTTTAATTCCTACTAAAACGATGTTTTCAATGCCTTTGTTATTCTCTAGCATTTCATGTGCAATTCTTGTTAGACCACGTCTAATTGCAAGTTCGTCTAAGATGATTGCTTTTTCAGTCATTTACCTTACCTCCTACTTTTAATTTGTAGAAGCAAAAAACCCTCTTGCCCGATGGACAAGAGGGTAGCGTAAAAGGATACAATTATCCCTTTTCATTTTTTCCGCTTCCTTCTCAACCTCACGGGGTTGTGTTAAAGGTTCATTCAACTGTCCTCATTATGACCTATATCACGATGATTGTCAACAGTTATCTACGTAAATGTTCAATAATATTTTCTAGTACTTTTGGAATAGGTGATGAGAACTCTAAATACTCATTTGTTCTAGGATGTTTAAACCCTAAAACAGCTGCATGTAGAGCTTGACCATCAATATCTAACGTTTTACGTGGACCATATTTAGGATCACCAGCTAATGGGAATCCAATATACTTCATATGAACACGAATTTGATGCGTACGACCCGTTTCAAGCTGACATTCTACTAAAGTAAACTCCTCAAAGCGATCTAAAACTCTAAAATGAGTAACTGCTTCTTTACTATTTTCATCAGTAACTGTCATACTTTGACGATCACTCTTATCTCGTCCAATTGGTGCATCAATTGTGCCTTCCTCATGTGGAATAACACCATGTACAATTGCAATATATTTACGTACAGTCGTTTTTTCACGTAATTGCTCTGCAAGCTTTTCGTGAGCTACATCATTTTTGGCAACCATTAATAATCCTGAAGTATCTTTATCAATTCGATGAACAATACCAGGTCTTAATATACCGTTAATACCAGATAAATCTTTACAATGATACATTAGCGCATTGACTAAAGTACCCGTTTCATGACCTAATGCAGGATGCACAACCATACCACGTGGTTTATTTACAACGATTACATCAGAATCTTCGTAATAAATTTCAAGTGGGATATCTTCAGCTATCACTTCTAATGGCTTTGGATCAGGTACTGAAACTGATATTTCATCGCCCTGTTTTACTTTATAATTCCGTTTAATTTTATCACCGTTCACTAATACAAAATCTTCTTTTAACCATATTTGAACCTGCGATCTTGACCACTCATCATTTTGGGCCGAAATAAATGTATCGATTCTTTCTAAATGTTGATCCTCTTGAACTGTAAAAGCAAAAACTGTCATTTCTTAACTCCTCTTTTATCTTCCAATAAAGTAATAATAAATAATAAAATAACTCCTACACAAAGAGCTGAATCTGCGATATTAAATACTGGGAAATCATAATTGAAAATATAAACATGAATAAAATCAACTACTTCTTTTCTAAAGAAACGATCAATGAAATTACCGATTGCTCCTCCTAATACCAGTCCTAACGACAAACCTAGGAAACGATGTCCCTTTGCGTGCTTTTGAATAAAATAAATCACCGCTACTACAAAAACTAATGTGATTAAATAAAAGAATCCCATTTTACCTTGGAGCATTCCCCATGCTGCCCCGCGATTGCGATGTGAAGTTATGTAAAAGAAATTTTTAATAATTTCAATATTTTCTCCATAATACATCTTCTTTAAAACCGCAAGTTTTGTCAGCTGATCAATTAAAATGACAATTAATGCAATAATATATGCCATATTTATCCCCTACCTTATTAGATATCTCATAAAATTTTAGCATAGGGGAAACGTTTATACAATGAATAGTATTAGTAATGATTTCTCACAAAACTAAAATCCTCCAAGGTTCGACCTGTTGGAAGGATTTTTAACTTATCAATTGGGATAGGTTGCCCAGTTACTTCACAATAACCATACAATCCATTATCAATTTTTTGTAAAGCAATCTCAATATCATATAAGTCATTTTGCATATCTTCAACTAGCATAAGATGCTTATTTGTCTCTTCATAAATAGAATGATGATACTCGATTACCGAAGAGCTTATTGGTTCAGAAAATAAACGATGCAGCAATTCATTTTTAATTACTTCGAGCTCTTGTTTAATATAGAAAATTTCATTGCTCCTCATCTTCTTCACTCCCAATTATTAATGTACCGATACTTTTCCCTCAAATTGAAATTGATAATAGGTGAAACTTTTTCCTGTAAAGGAAATCGAAAAAGATATTTCCATTAATAAATGAAGTGCTAGTAAGATTTTCTTTTAAATTAAATGCTCGATCATAAAGGAGTGTTGTTTTTTACTTTTTTAAAGACTCATTTAGAATGAAGGATGAATTTGACAAAGAATATTTTTCTATCAATGAACAAAGATAAAGCTAATTGTGTTGAGATTAATTTTTAGGAGAATTTAAATTGAAAGGTAAACGTAGACTATTCATTTTATTTACTTTCATATTTGTTATTTTCTGCACTAGCGAGAAATACCCATGCCATAAAAAAGCTTATTCATATACGATAAAACAAAAAACTGAAACTGTTGTACAAAGAAATAAACATACAAATCCATATGATTGGGTAGAAGGTAACAAATTCATCGCACATGGGTTAGGTGGTTTAGAAGGAAATAAAAGAGTTACAAATAGTAAAGAAGCTTTAGAAAACAGTTACAAAAATGGTTATCGAATTGTAGAAGTAGATTTTGTTATTACAACAGACGGTCAATTAGTAGCAAGGCACGATTGGAAAGAATATATGTTTGCATTTTTAGGTCAACATGTCTCAGCTGATAAACTTGGTAAACCATTGAATTTGAATGAATTTAGATCCCTAATGATTCATAAAAAATATCATCCACTTACGCTTGAAGAAATAGTAAGATTAATGAAAATCTACCCCGATCTTTATCTTGTAACTGATACAAAAAGTAATTCGAAAGATGAAGTCATAAAGGTTTTTTCTAATATCGTAAGTACAGTTAGTCAAATCGAACCTTCTGTTTTAGAACGAATCATTCCTCAATTATATACAATTGAAATGTATGACTTTATAAATAATATTTATCCATTTAAAAGTTATATTTTGACACTTTATCAAGGTAACATTACAAATGATGAAGCAATTGAATTCGTTAAAGACAAAGGAATTAAGGTTGTCACAATGCCAGTGACTTTGGTAAATACAGAATTTATTACTCGTTTAAGACAAATTAATGTTAGAGTTTATGTAAATACAATAAATGATAAATCTATTTATCATCACTATCAAATAATGGGAGTTCATGGGGTCTATTCTGATTATCTAATTCCGAATGAATACAGGACTGATTTTCTTTTTCCTCACGAATTCAAAACTAAAATAAATCCATAAGGTTAATAGATAGTCGAGAAAATAGGATAGGAAACCATCCAACAGATGGTTTCTATTTTATTTTATTAAATACACTTTAACAAATCCCTACTACAAAAAGAAAACCCACACAGGAATTAAATCCTAGTGTGGGTTTTCTTTTCTAACTATCTCTTCCTACCAACAAATCAGTCTGTAAATTGCTGTGTCCAATAAGTTCCTACTTTACCTACACCAATTTGTTTAAAGTTAGCGCTCATAATATTCGCTCTATGTCCTGGTGAGTTCATCCAATCAGTCATAACTTCTTTAGCTGTCGTTTGCCCTTGTGCAATGTTTTCCCCTTTATAGCCACCTTTAAAGTCTAAAGTGGAATGATACATACTGTGTGCATTACTCATCGTTTGAGACCAGTTTTGTGCTGTCCCGTTTAAATAGCTCGATACTGTTAGTGGCTTTAATCCGCCTTGACCACGCTCGATATTTACTAAATCTAAAATTTGTTGTTCGATCGAAGCATTTGTACTTACACCCACATTTACAAATTTGTAAAACATTATTTATGGTTGAGGTAATCGACAAATAGATAAAAAGAGCCGAAAAAATTCGACTCTTTCATTAAGTGCCTCAGGCAACTCTTCTTTTTACATATCTTTTACAACACTTGCACAACGTAAGCATAATGTAGGATGAGCTTCATCTTTTCCTACTTCTTCAGTTACAACCCAACAACGTTCACATGTTTCACCACTAGCAGGTGTTACTACAATACTTAATGTATCGAATTTTTGTGCTGATTCAGGTGCTTGTTCGTTTTGATCTGCAACTTCTACATGAGAAACGATTAATAATTGTTTGAAGTCTTCATGAATTGAATTTAATAGCTCAGCTACTTCTGCATTTGGATAAATTGTTACTGCAGCAGTTAACGATTTACCGATTACTTTTTCGTTACGAGCTACTTCTAGGGCTTTTAATACATCATCACGTAAATCCATGAATTTTTCCCACTTAGCTTCTAAGCTTTGAGTGTCTCCAAAATCTTTAACATTTGGCATTTCAGTTAAGAAAATACTATCAACTGTTGTACCTGTCATATGAGACCAAACTTCTTCTGCTGTATGAGGTAAAATTGGTGCAACTAAACGAGTCAGTGCTTGTAATGACTCATGTAACACTGTTTGAATTGCTAAACGATCTTTATTTGATTTTGGCTCAATATATAAAACATCTTTAGATAGATCAAAATAGAATGAGCTTAATTCTGTCGTACAGAAGTTTTGAATTGTATGATAAACGTTTGCGAATTCGTATTTCTCATATGATTCACGAACAGTTTTAACTACATTGTTTAATTTAACTAACATATATTGATCTAATTCACGTAGTTCTTCATATTTTAAAGCATCTTGATCTGCGTTAAATCCATCTAAATTTCCTAATAAGAAACGGAAAGTATTTCGGATTTTGCGGTATACTTCAGCTACTTGCTTCATTAATGCATCTGAAATTCGTACATCTGATTGATAATCTACAGAAGCTACCCATAGACGTAAAATATCTGAACCATATTGATTCATAATTTTTGATGGTAAAACGATGTTACCGATTGATTTACTCATTTTACGACCTTCACCGTCTAAAACGAAACCATGGCTTACTACAGCTTTATAAGGTGCTTGACCTGTTACAGCAACACTAGTACTTAAAGATGAGTTAAACCAACCACGGTATTGGTCAGATCCTTCTAAGTAAATATCTGCTGGGAAAGATAATTCTTCACGAGTATTTAGTACAGCTTGATGTGACGAACCACTATCGAACCATACATCCATGATATCTTTTTCTTTAGTAAATTTACCATTTGGTGAACTAGGATGTGTAAAGCCTTCTGGTAATAATTCTTTCGCTTCTTTTTCAAACCAAATATTTGAACCATGCTCTTTAAATAAGTTCGAAACGTGTTCAATTGTTTCTTCAGTAATAATTGCTTCTCCGTCTTCAGCATAAAATACTGGAATTGGTACTCCCCATACACGTTGACGTGAAATACACCAATCTCCACGATCACGAACCATGTTGAATAGACGAGTTTCTCCCCAATTTGGGAACCATTTAGTATCTTGAACAGCTTGCATTAATTGATCACGAATTGCTTCAATTGATGCGAACCATTGTGCTGTTGCACGAAAGATTATTGGTTTTTTCGTTCTCCAGTCATGTGGATATGAATGTGTAATGAATTGTAATTTTAATAAAGCACCTTTTTCTTCTAATGCATTTGTAATTTCTTTATTTGCTGCATCATAGAATAAACCTTCAAAACCAGGAGCTTCTTTAGTAAGTACGCCTTTTTCATCTACTGGACAAAGTACATCTAAACCATATTGTTGTCCAACACGGAAGTCATCTTCACCATGACCAGGAGCTGTATGAACACAACCCGTTCCAGCGTCAGTTGTTACATGATCCCCTAAAATTACGACTGAATTACGATCATATAAAGGATGTTTACATACGATGCCTTCAAGCTCAGAACCTTTGAATGACTTTTCAACTACTGCATCTTCCCATCCTAATTCTGTTTCTACAGATTCTCTTAGTTCACTAGCAACGACAAATTTATCTCCGTTTACAGCAACTACATCATAGCTTAATTCAGGATGTAAACATACAGCTAAGTTAGCTGGAATTGTCCAAGGTGTTGTTGTCCAAATAATGAACTTCTCTCCACCATTTAAAACATCTTTTCCATTTTCAACAGCAAATGCAACATAGATTGATGCAGAGCGCTTATCTTGGTATTCGATTTCTGCTTCTGCTAATGCTGATTCACTAGAAGGAGACCAATATACCGGTTTTAGACCTTTGTAGATTAACCCCTTAGTAGCCATTTTACCGAATACTTTAATTTGTTCAGCTTCATATTCTTTTTCAAGAGTAATATATGGGCGGTCCCAATCTCCTAAAATCCCTAAACGTTTGAATTGCTCTTTTTGGCGTTCTACTTGCTCGTAAGCATATTCCTCACAAAGTTTACGGAATTCTGCTACTGACATTTCTTTACGATTTACTTTTTTATTTGCTAAAGCTTGTTCAATTGGTAAACCATGAGTATCCCAACCTGGAACATAAGGAGAACGATATCCATTCATATTATAAAAACGAACAATGAAATCCTTTAGAACTTTATTAAGTGCATGTCCCATATGAAGGTCACCATTTGCATAAGGCGGTCCATCATGTAAAATAAATGATGGTTTTCCTTCGTTATGCTTTTGTACTGTTGCATAAAGATCTTTCTTGTTCCATTCGTCTTGAATTTGAGGCTCACGTTGAGGTAAATTTCCTCTCATTGGAAATTCAGTTTTTGGCATAAGTAACGTATCTTTGTATTCCATTTGCTTTCCTCCATTTTTAACTATTTCAAAGTTGTATCTAAAAGCTAGTTTATTAATATATTTCCTAATAGGTTTTACTAGCTTGTTTAGCATTTTAAATTTCCACATTAACGCATTGTATCCATCTTACCCGCCTTTTATTAGTGGAATCATCTATTTATTAGCGCTTCAAATGCATTAATTTAATGCTTTTGTTTCAATTTGATGGATTTTAAATATGTAAAATAAATCGTTGATGAATACAAAAAAAACCTTTCGCATCCCAAAAAAGGGACGAGAAAGGTTTCCCGTGGTACCACCCTAATTGACAACAAAAAATTATTCTTTATTGTCCTCTTAGCATCCGTAACGTGAATGACACGTCTTTTCTTACTTAAGTTCAGAAAAGCACTCTAGGGTGATTTTCCTCCTAAATTCTAGATCAAGCTTACACTGTCCTTGACTCGCTAACTAGTTTTATAGAAGTACTCTTCCCTATCACCGATTTACTATTAATATCTAATAAATTATATGTAAAACTTTAGAAATCGTCAAGGCTTATGCGATTAGTTTGCAATTTCCTCTGTTTCTTTTTCATCTAAAATATGATCCCAATCTTCATGACCTAACATTTCTAATTGAGTTTCAATTGCCATTCTTAAACGTGTTCGGAAAACTTTTGATTGTTTTTTAAGTTCTTCAAACTCCATTGTGACTTTTCTAGATTTAATTAAAGCTTCATTGATAATACGATCAGCATTCTTTTCTGCTTCTTTAATAATCAATTTAGCTTCTTTCTGAGCACTACCTTTAACATCTTCAGCAGCTTCTTGGGCAATCAAAATCGACTTATTTAAAGTTTCTTCTATCGTAGAAAAATGCTTTAATCTTTCTTTCATATCAAGAATTTGTTCCTCTAACTGTTTCTTCTCACGAATAACTAATTCATAATCTTTAATAACTTGATCTAAAAACTCATTCACTTCGTCTTCGTCATAACCACGAAAACTTTTGCCAAATTCTTTATTATGAATATCAAGTGGTGTTAAAGGCAATTAAGCCACCTCCATGTATGTTCTTTATTAATAGGTTATAATAAATTTTCGACAGTTTCTACGTTTTTCCTTCTACAATTTCTGAGCTATTTTTTAATCCCGTAGTTTATCCGCCATTTTTCCTTTTTTGACAAGCCGTCAATCGATTGTAACATGCCTCTTCCAAAGCCTTTAACTGAAAATAAATCTCCTTCTTCACATATGAATGATGTAGAATCAATGATTCGCTGATTTACTTTTACATGCTCAGCTTTAATTAGCATTTGAGCTTTTTGCCTAGATATATTATAAAACTCACTTAATAAAACATCTAATCGTAATGACGATACAGTTCCATTACTAGTTTGCCAATTATCATCTGATTCAATCAACTCTTTAAATGAAATTCTCATTAATTTAATCGGCGACTTTCCTACAGAATTCAAGTTATTTTCTACAAAACTTGCAATTTCTTCTGCAACTATTAATTGGATTTTATCATTTTTTATTAAAATATCACCAAATTTCCCTCTAGTTATTCCTAATGACATTAATGTACCTAGTACTTGTCGATGTGATAATGTGTGAAATTTAGTTGCATAATTTAACTCAAATGCTTCTAAAGAATAATCTTCTTCTTCTGGTGTGTAGTAGCTTGGGTAAATAATTGCGCGTTTTCGTTCACTATCTAATCGTCCACCAAAAAACGCGACATGACAATCAACTTGGTTTCCAATAACTGATTGCAAAATCGCTTGTTCCCTTAAATCGAGAAAATCGGTTAACTTTATTGAATAGCGTTCGATTACTTGTTCTTTCCAACTTAGCACTTGGTCTACGAAAACATGTTCTTCTTTGCGATAGTGATCATAAATACTCATAAATGTGGTCCTCTTTTTCATTAAACTGTCATTATTAATTAAAAAAGAGAACCTGTTAGATTCTCTTTTTAGAAGAAACTTTGAATTTGTCTTATTCCGTCAATGGCAAAATTAAGCGCTATAAATGCTACAATTGGAGAAAAATCAAACATTCCAACAGTAGGTATTATTCGACGGAATGGCTCTAAATAAGGTTCTGCTAACATTCCGATAAATCTTCCAAAACCAGTTTGTCTAATTTGAGGAAACCACGAAAGAAGAATATGAATTATGATAATAATTCTATATAGCCCAATTAACTGTATTACTATATCTAATACAAAGTCCATTTAATTACCACCTTTTAATGGAATTGTCTTCCTCAAATAACATATCTGTAATTGTTCCAGAGATATCAATATTATCAGGTGTACAAATAAATGTATTCGTTCCTATTTTTTTAATATCTCCGCTTATCGCATAAACTGTACCACTTAAGAAATCAACAAAGCGTTTAGCTTGATCGATTTGCATTTGTTGTAAATTTATTACAACAGCTTTTTTAGCTCTCAAATGATCTGCAACATCTTGTGCTTCTGCATATTCACGAGGTTGCGCTAATACAACTTTTGACGTCAATGAAGCTCCTCCTGGTAAACTTACTAATTTTTGCTTTGATGCATTTCGATCATGATTAAAGTCCTCATGCGTATGTTTAGAAGTTTGTTGTTGGTTTTGCTGCTGCTGTTGTTGCTGTTGTTCTTCGTATTCATAATCGTAATCATCTTCATATTCTTCTTCCATTGCAAAAAAGTTTCTTACTTTTCCAATAATACTCATCTCTTTATCTTCCCTTTCCTACTAAATCAGTACCGATTCTTATGAATGTAGCACCTTCTTCGATTGCTATTTCAAAATCATTAGACATACCCATTGATAATTCAGAACATGGAATATTAGTAATATGTAAATTTTGTACTTTTTCCTGTAATTGCTTTAATCCTTTGAAACTACTTCTTATGATACCTTCATCCTCAGTGAATGGCGCCATTGTCATTAACCCTACTACTTGGATTTTATCAAATTCAGAGAGTTGTCTAGCAAAATCAATCACATCACCTGGCGCTATACCATGCTTTGATTCTTCTCCTGATACATTTACCTGTAAAAAGCATTTTAATGGTACAGTTGCTCTTTTTTGGATCTCTTCTGCTAAAGATAAACGATCTAAGGAATGTAAGTAATCGATAGTATGTATGATATCTTTTACTTTTCTTGTTTGAAGAGAACCTATAAAGTGCCAAACAACGTCACTTTGAATTTGATCCTGTTTATCTTGCAGACCTTCAAAACGGTTTTCTCCTAATTGATGAATCCCTGCAGCGATTGCTTCCTTAGCTACATCTACACTCACTTGTTTCGTCACTGCAATTAGCGTGACTTCATCGTTTCGATTAGCTCTAGCCTTAGCTGCATTTATTTGTTCGCTAATGCGTTCATAATTTTGTTTGACTGTCATGATGTTATTTCCTCCAACCAATATAACTCATCATTCTTCCAGTTTTCCCACCATCTCTACGATGTGAAAAAAAAGTGTCCGGGTTACAGCTTGTACAATAATTTGTCATACTAATATTCTCTTCACTAATGCCCGATTTAATGAGTAATTGTTTGTTTGCTTCTTTTAAATTCAATTTAAATTTCCCGTTATGTAAAGTGGTTAAAATATTACCTGTTATATTTTGTTCAAAAGCATCATTAACTTTATTCATTACAAATTCATCCACTTCATAACAACAATCACCTATTGATGGACCTATTGCAACATGGATATTTTTAAGTTGTATATTTTCTTCAGTGATCCATTTTTCAATTAAACGACCGCCAATATTTTGTACTGTGCCTTTCCATCCTGCATGTGCTAAACCAATAAATTTACTTGTTGGATCTAGAAAATATAATGGTACACAATCTGCATAGCAAGAAGTCAATAGTATATCTTCTTCGTTAGTATAAAAACCATCAGTCGTTGGTATGCCGCTTTCGTAATCAGTAACACCTTTACCACAATCGTTTTTTGTTACTTTTACAACGTTGTTCCCGTGGACTTGTTCCGAACAAACCCATTTCGTCGTTGATACTTTAAGTTTTTGCGCAAGGATTTCTCTATTTTCAACTACTACATCCTTTACGTCATTTACATGTAACCCAAGATTAAAAGAAGAGAAACAACCTTGGCTAACTCCATCATTTTTTGTTGTAAACCCTGCAACTAAATGTTTATATGAGTCTTCCCAAGGTTGAATCTTAAAAGTACCTTCAGTTGATTGAATAAAACTCTCTCTCATATTATTAAGACCTCACAAAACTATTTTAGTAAATATATATGTAAACCACTTAATGGTTTCCTATATTTTACCATAGATTTCACAATTTTGATTGTTTTTGAGCAAACACGCTTATTTTTTTATGTGAATTTTACCGGACTTTCTAGATTTTCTTCTAAATCTACAGTTGAACGGTATTTTACTAGAATGACATCTTCGCCAATCTTTACAATATCTTTCCAATAAATGATCATTTCTTCTTCTTTACTAAAAAAATTCAAACCTTTTCCCGGCTTTGTTAAAACAATCGAAGTAATTTTTCCATTCACCTGATCGATATCTAAATCTACAATATTACCTAGTTTCTTTCCATCAGCAACATTCACTACATCCTTAACTTGAAAATCTGAAATTCTGGCCATTTTACTTCACCATCCTTTTTATAAATATATGAGGTAAAGGCCAAACATCATGATAAATTTCAAATAAAAATGTGTTAGACAATGTTGTTTTTAGGCTCATTCATTGTCTAACACATTAATATCTTAAAATCAGTCTTCCAGCTTAACTAATTATTTAGTTATTGGATTATTGAGATTTTATTATTGATTGGAATAGTATTTTATTAAGTTATATTGCTAATTTTTCCTAAGAAAAAGATGTATTTACGATGTCTAGCTGAAGCTCCTAACCCCTCGAGGTCATAAGTCGAAGCCCGATGAAAGTAAAAGGCAACTTTCCTCGGGCATTGACTTATGCTTGTTGGGGCTGAACAGTCGCCTCCGCTTTTCGTTATCCTTGTATATTTTTATTCATTTGTTTTATCGCTGATTTTTCGAGTCTTGAAACTTGTGCTTGTGAGATTCCTATTTCTTCTGCGACTTCCATTTGTGTTTTTCCCTGGAAAAATCTTTTACTAATAATCATTTTTTCGCGATCGTTTAATCGCTTCATTCCTTCACGTAGTGCTAGTTCTTCAACCCATTGCTCGTCCTTATTTTTATCATCACTTAGCTGATCCATTACAAAAATAGGATCTCCGCCATCATTATATATAGGTTCAAATAACGAAACTGGATCTTGAATTGCATCTAGTGCGAAAACGATTTCTTCATGTGTTACGCCTAATACTTCTGCAATTTGAACAGGAGTTGGTTCTTTTGAGTTCTCTGCTAATAAACGTTCTCTTACTTGTAATGCTTTATAAGCAATGTCTCTTAATGACCTAGACACTCTTATTGGGTTATTATCCCTTAAATACCTTCTAATTTCACCAATAATCATCGGTACAGCATACGTCGAAAATTTTACATTTTGGCTTAAATCAAAATTATCAATAGACTTCATAAGGCCAATACAACCTACTTGAAATAAATCATCCACAAATTCTCCGCGATTATTAAAACGCTGAATTACACTGAGTACCAGTCGTAAGTTTCCATTTACGATCGTTTCTCTTGCGCTTCTGTCACCGCTTTGCATTGCATGAAATAACTTACGCATCTCATCATTCTTTAAAACTGGAAGCTTTGATGTATCTACACCGCAAATTTCTACTTTGTTTCGTGTCATGATGTTCCCTCCTACTTGGAGTTGCTGTACTATAGGTAAGTATCTCCTTCGGTGGAAAATTTATGCACGAAAAAAAATATACAAAAATAATAAATTTATGTTTAAAATGATTATTACTAATCGTCACGATCATCGCTAAAAAACCGATTAGAATATGAGTCTATACTCAATCTAATCGGTTTTTACTTTAAACCATTTTATTAAATTCTTTTCGAAGTCTTTTAATGATTCGTTTTTCTAATCTGGAAATATAAGACTGCGATATCCCAAGCATATCAGCTACATCTTTTTGTGTTTTTTCTTCGGTTCCATCTAGTCCAAATCGTAATTCCATTATTTGTTTTTCGCGATCATTTAATTGATCTAATGCCTTTGTTAATAATGACTTATCAACATTCGCTTCTAAATCCTTCGTTATTATATCTTCTTCAGTCCCTAATACGTCTGAAAGTAATAATTCATTTCCATCCCAATCGATGTTTAATGGTTCATCAAACGATACTTCAGAACGATTTTTATTGTTTCGGCGTAAATGCATCAATATTTCGTTTTCAATACATCTTGAAGCATAAGTTGCTAATTTAATTTTCTTTTCTGGATTAAAAGTATTTACAGCTTTTATGAGTCCAATTGTACCAATACTAATAAGGTCTTCGATATTAATGCCAGTATTTTCAAATTTTCTTGCGATATAAACAACTAATCTTAAATTTCTTTCAATTAATAATGATCTAGCCCCTAAATCTCCATTTGGAAGTTTCTGCAAAAGTTTTTCTTCTTCTTCTCTTGTCAATGGAGGTGGTAATGCTTCGCTTCCTCCAATATAGTAAACTTCATCTGCTTTCAAACCAAGTTTGACTAAGAGCTTATAAAGACCCAATTTAAGTTTTAAGAAAAATCGATTCATTTTCTACCTCCTATGCAATTTCATTAATTGTCCCTTGCATCATTTTTGGATGAAGGATACATTCATATAAATTGTCTGATGACAAAGTAACATGACTCAATCCAACTAAAACCGATCTTGTTGAATACCATTTCCCATTGATTTTCAATTTTACAACTGTAGGTTTAATAGCGACGAGGAATTGATTACTTTGACCGATACTTTTGTAAGGTATATAGGTTCCTTGGAAGAAACTTAAAACGTCTAGTGCTTCAGTATTATGTAATGAACTTGCAGAATCTCTTACTAATTTCACTAACTCTGTTGGTAGGCCATAATCATTTGTTGAACAATCTAAAATGATGACTGGTTTCCTTGATAGAGGTTCATGAAGCGAATTCCCACTATCCATTAATCCTCTTATTTTGATCGAAGTATTGCGCCATACAATTTCCATTTCATACATTTCATTCAATTTCCATTTTGTAAACGAAATTTGATTAATTGATTTCCTTGCGTAAAGTATTACGATTGGTAACATACCAATTACAAAATACCAACTTACTGGATCACCGTAAAAAGATGTTTTCGTTAAATTGGAAGAATTAGTTGCAAATAAATAATGTAGGCCTAGCAATACACCACCTAATACGAATGTAGAAAAATAGAAGATACTCAATAACTGTAAAAATGTAATAATTCGTTGACGCCCGAATGCAGAAAATACGATGAAAAATGATAATAATATTTTCATAAAGGGTGAACCTACTACATATGCATATTGAGTAAACGTCATTAAAACAACGATGGACCCGAGTAATGCCCCTAACAGTGAACGAAAAATAGATACATTTCTTTTTAGAATTAAGCCTGTCAACTGAATAATCAAGAAGTCCATTAACAAGTTTAATAACCAAACAAGATCACCATATATCACCAATTTTGTTCGCCATCCTCTATAGAATATTCATTATATGTAAGTATAGGATGAGCACGGTAAGAAGTCTGTCAAAAAAAGGAATATTCATTGAAGAGTTTTTCGACAATAAAACTACGAAATCTCGTAGAACGGCCAGGTAAAATATAAAAATCTTCGCCATACTATTCCATATACACGTTCTTTCTCTTAAACCTGCCTGATAAAGGAGTGAGGATTTGGTTAAATGGATATTTAATTCTCCAATGTTCGAGTTTAATCAAACTAATCCAGCAATTAGAGAACATTCAGCTTGGAAAGGTCATGGTAAGTTTGCTTACGATCTAGTCCAATTTGTAAATCCTAAAAAAATTGTAGAATTAGGTACTCATTACGGTTTTTCTTTTTTCTGTTTTTGTCAAAGTGTGAAAAACAATCGTATATCAAGTGAATGTTTTGCGATTGATACTTGGCAAGGTGATTTGCATAGTGGTTTATATAATGATGAAGTCTATAATACAGTGTCTGAAGTCATTCAAAAATATTATCAAAAAGAAGCTAAAATGCTACGCTCTTCTTTTGATACAGCAATAGAAAATTTTGAAGACGAATCAATTGATATTCTCCATATCGATGGCTTTCATACTTATGAGGCTGTATCACATGATTACACAACTTGGCTACCAAAGTTAGCGAAGGAAGGAATTGTTTTAATACATGATACAGAAGTAAGAATACAAGATTTTGGAGTTTATAAATTTTGGGAAGAGATTAAACAACAGCATCCTTCTTTTGAGTTTACACACTCTCATGGCCTAGGTGTATTATTCCCTAAAGGGTGTAGCGAGAAGTTTAAAAGTGTCTTTAGTGATGTAAATAATTTACAGTTACACTATTCGAAAGAATAAAAAAAACCAAGATAAGAGATTAATCTTATCTTGGTTTTTTATTGCTTTTATTAGCGTCTTTTACGGTTACGTAAGAACGCTGGAATATCTAAGTCATCAAGACTAGTAATATTTTTAGTCGTTTCAGCAACTGGAACTTCTTCGCGAATTGGTTCACGTTTAATAGTAGGTTGAGAAGTTTGAGATGGTGTTGAAATTGTTGGTCTTGCCATTGGTTTTGGAGTAGGTGTTGTAATTACACCTTCAAAGCCAGTCGCAATTACCGTAACGATAATTTCATCTTTTAAGCTTTCATTGATTACAGAACCGAAAATCATATTTACTTCTGCATCACATGCAGTTGATACGATATCTGCTGCTTCTTGTACTTCATATAAACTTAAGTTCGAACCACCAGTAATATTCATCAATACACCTTGTGCTCCATTAATCGAAGTTTCAAGTAATGGACTTGAAATAGCTTTTTTAGCTGCTTCAGCTGCACGGTTTTCACCACCAGCAACACCGATCCCCATTAATGCAGAACCTTTATTTGACATAATTGTCTTAACATCTGCAAAGTCAAGATTGATTAATCCCGGAACAGCGATTAAGTCAGAAATACCTTGAACCCCTTGACGAAGTACATTATCCGCTTCGCGGAATGCTTCTAGCATTGGCGTGTTGCGGTCAACGATTTCTAATAATCGGTCATTAGGAATAACGATTAACGTATCAACGCTTTCTTTCATTGCAGCGATTCCTGTAGCTGCTTGAGTTGAACGCTTTCTACCTTCAAATGTAAATGGACGAGTAACTACACCTACAGTTAATGCACCTAATTCTTTTGCTACTTGTGCAATTACTGGAGCTGCACCTGTTCCTGTACCACCGCCCATTCCAGCAGTGACGAATACCATGTCTGCTCCTTTAAGAGCTTCTTGTAATTGTTCTCTACTTTCTTCTGCCGCTTTCTTACCAACCTCAGGATTAGCACCAGCACCTAAACCACGAGTAAGTTTGCCGCCAATTTGCATTTTAACTTCAGCTTTTGATAGATTAAGAGCTTGCGCATCAGTATTAACTGCAATAAAGTCTACACCTTGTACTCCATGTTCAATCATTCGGTTTACAGCGTTATTTCCGCCTCCACCTACACCAATTACTTTTATTTTTGCTAAAGCATCTACATTTGTATCAAAATCTAACATGATTGATCCCCCTACTTTTCAAATTCATCACAAATTTAATCCCATAAATATTTAAAAATGCTTTTAACTTTACTCATGACGCGCTCTTCATCCTGCTGTTTTGGTTTTGTATTTGAATTTGAAACAGCCACAGGTTTTCGTTCATTTGATTCGAATGCAATATTAGAGCTAAGTTTTTTTCCACGCATTTTTGATTTATAAAAAGCATACTTAATTAATCCAACGCCAGTAATGTATTGAGGTTCTCTAACACCGATATAGTCTGGTGTAGCTACCCTTACATTATTTTTAAATACTTTTTGAGCTAGATCGATTACACCTGTCATTGTAACAGTTCCTCCAGTTAGTACAAAACCACCTGGTAAATTGTTACCTCTCATTCTTACAAGTTCATTTTGAACCATTATGAAGATTTCTTCTAATCTAGCTTCAATTATGTCAGAAATTTCTTGCTGACTGAATTGTTGATGCTGCTCACTGCCCATGATTGGTACACTAAGTACTTCTTCGGATAATGCAGTATCATAAAAAGCATGTCCGAATTTCACTTTAATTTTTTCAGCATCATCTGTGGATGTTTTTAGACCGATTGATATATCTTTTGTAATATGTTCTCCTCCAACTGGTAAAACCGAAGTCGCTATCAAAACGCCTTCTCTAAAAAGAGAAATTGAAGTTGAACCTCCACCAATATCAACTAGTGCCACACCTAAATTTTTCTCATCCTGCTTTAATGCGATCGTACTTGCAGCCATAGGTTGTAGACATATATCTGTTACTTCTAACCCCGCTCTTTCGACACAACGAAGTATATTATGTACAAGTGTTCTCGAACCGGTAATTAATGTACCCTCCATCTCAAGTCGTACACCAATCATTCCTCTTGGGTCTTTTACCTCAGAAAGGCCATCTACAATGTATTCATGTGGAACAACATCGATAATTTCTCTTTCAGGTGGTATTGAGATTACTTGAGCCTGATCCATTACCCTTAAAACATCTTCATTGTCAATTTCTTTATTTTCCTTCGAAACTGCGACTACGCCGTTAGTACTAATTAACTGCACTTGATTAGCACTAACCCCTACAATTACTTTGTCAATATGAATGCCAACCATTCTTTCTGCTTGATCAATTGCTTTTTTGATTGATTTGACTGTTTCATCTATATCAACTATTGATCCACGTTTTAATCCAGAAGATTTAACATTCCCCACTCCAATAATATTAAGAGTGTCGTTAACTAGTTCTCCTATGATTACTTTTATTGTTGAAGTTCCAACGTCAAGACTCACATAGATCTCATTGCTGTTCATGATGGCACCTCCTTTTTCTCTCTATCTATTATAATCGAACATCAATTCATTCTTTAATATCATATATGACATCTATTCAACATTTACAGGGTTTTTCCTCTTTTTTAATTTTGATTTTTCATAATCTTTTTAATTTTTTTCATCATTCTTTATTAACTACTAGTCTACACTAACATAAAAAGATAAAAAAGACTTGAACGTACATTTTACTAATTATAAAAGGCTAATTTGAGCCATTTTCACTATCTGCACTATAAGGTGAAAAGTACGCTCCAACTTCTAAGTGTATTACCCCTTTTTGATCTTTAGGTATTGACTTTAAAATTAGTGGGTAGTTTGACATCTTATTAGAGAATTTTCTTATGGTAGTTTTGACTTCATACCCTTCATTCGTAAAGAGTGTAATTAATAATGGGTCATCACTACTTGGCGTATAATCTATTTCAGAAATTGAATGAAATATGCTCGTTGGCATTTTTTTCAATTCTGCAGCCATTTCCTGTAGTTCATCACCTTGTTTCCAACCAATTAATTCGGGAACGATCGTATTTCCTAGTGAATTTTTCGCTTCAATAAGTACGCCACTTTCTAATAACAAATGTTTTTTCCCGTTGAATATAGCCTGTCCTACTGGTTGAAATTCTTTTACGTCGATTTCAACTTTGTTTGGGAATCGCTTATGCACGACAACTGTTCTAATTGTATTTTGGCTTTCAAGTCTTTCTTCAACCAACCTAGACCTAATTGTCAAAAAGTTATCATTAATGCTTAAATCGGCTAATTTTTCAATTTCTTTATCAGAATAGAGATGATTACCATTAATGACTAAATTAATTTTTGAACCAATTGATGTTTGGAAATACAATACACATAAAAGCAAAGAAAAAAACAAAAGAATTGTCACAAGTAATCGCATATTAACTTTTTTACGTTTTTTATTACGCAAAACAGGCACACGGTCTTCTAAACTAATAATCTTATTTTCATGCATAATTATGCCTCCATTATCAATGTTCAACTAAAAATTCCTTTTTCATTACGTTTGCTTAAGAAGTAATTCAAGAATAATAAAAAATAGAACAGCAAATGAATGCCATTCTATCTTGGGCATCATATGCTATTGTAAATTATAGCATATAATTTGGTTAGTTTAGAAGAAACTTACAATTTTTTCCCAACTATTTCTACTTCTGTTTCAAGTTGGACATTAAATTTTTCTAATATAGTTTTCTTGATAAATGCTATTAAGTCAAGAACGTCTTTTGAAGTAGCATTTCCAGCATTAACGATAAAGTTGCCATGCATTTCTGAAACTTTAGCTCCACCAATTTGATAACCTTTTAACTCTGCACGTTCAATTAAATTTCCAGCGTACTGAGGTAGTGGGTTACGGAAAATACTACCAGCACATGGATAATTCCATGGTTGTGTTTCTCTGCGATAATCTTTATTTTTTTGCATTAATGCAGTTGAAGCTTCCTTCGAACCTTCTTGAAGTTGAAGTTCTGCTTCGATAACGAACCCTTTACGCTTATGTTGTAAAACTGAAGTTCGGTAAGAAAAATCTAGTTCTTCATTAGTTAACCATTCAAATTTTCCATCAGGAAATAAAATATGTGCTCTAGCTGTAATTTTCGAAAAATCAGATTGGTGTGCGCCCGCATTCATATAGACTGCGCCACCAACGCTACCTGGAATACCACTTGCAAATTCTAATCCAGATAAACCTTTTCTACTTAATTGAGTAGCTAAACGAATAACGGAATAACCCGCACCTACAATTACTTTTGTTCCATCTACGTCGATATGGTCTAAGCAATCACTTATTTTAATTACGACACCTTCAATACCTTGATCTGAGACAAGTAAATTTGATCCTCTTCCGATCACAGTTACATTAATTCCATGTTCAATTGCAAGGTTGATAATCTCTTTAATTTCATTCACAGTTTTTGGAATGACCAAATACTCCGCTGGTCCTCCAATTTTCATCGTCGTATGATTTGCTAAAGGCTCATTTATTAGAAGACTCGAGTCATTTAATACTTCCTTTAATTTTGATTCAAACATTCGATTTATTTCCCCCTTTAGCTTATAGTTTCCTCTGATACATTTTTATTTTATTTCGAACTTGTTCGTGCAAGTTCTACTTACTTATTTCCTCTAATACGTTAACTAGTTTTTTTGCAGCATCCGGTACACCAATTTGTAAAGATGCATTTTTCATCTCTTCAAGTTTAATAGGATTTAGTAATACTTTTTCAATTTCATTTACTAAATATTCACTATTAAAGTTTTTTTCCAATATAACAATTGCCGCACCGTTTTTCTCAAGTGACCTAGCATTTACTTCTTGATGATTATTCGTTACATACGGACTTGGTATTAATATACTCGGTTTTCCTAATGCGGTTAACTCTGCTAAAGTAGTAGCTCCTGCTCTTGAGACAACTAAGTCTACTTCTCTCAAAACTTCCGGCATATTATGTAAAAATGGTTTAACGACCACATTACTCGGGTTCCCGACTTTATTTACTTCCTCAATAACAGAATCATAGTGTACTTCTCCAGTAACATAAATCATTTGATAATCTTTTTCACCTAATTGATTTACACTTTTTAGAAAAGCTTGATGAATCGGTCTTGCTCCTCTAGAACCACCAACAATTAGAACAGTACGTTTACCTGATTCTAATCCTAACGATTCTAATATTGTAGGGTTCGAGTTTCCAAGTACTTCAGAAGCTCTTGGGTTACCTGTGAATACTACTTTTTCTTTATCAAAGTATTCAGCAACCTCTTCAAAACAGATTGCAACTTTGGTTACATAACGATTTAAAAACTTATTAGTTAATCCCGGTATACTATTTTGTTCATGGATTACTGTTGGAATACCGAGTTTTGCTGCAGCATAAACAACAGGTCCACAAACGTATCCTCCCGTACCTACAACAACATCCGGTTTAAATTCACGAATTATTTTTTTACTATCTGATACACCTTTTAAGAATCGATAGATTGTTTTAAAGTTCTCTAATGATAAACTTCTTTTGAATCCTGTAATTACAATAGATTTAAAAGGTATGTTTGCTTTAGAGACAATTCCTTTTTCTAATCCATTTTCTGTACCAACATATAAACATTCTACATTGGAATCTTGTTTTTTTAACTCTTTAATTAGCGCAAGTGCTGGATAAATATGACCACCAGTACCCCCACCACTAACTAAAATTTTCATAAAGATCCTCCTAAATTACAAAACATAAAATTACTTAAAACAGTTTAAGTAGTTATTATACCAATATTATCACTATCATTCTAATTGTTTTTTCTTTAAAAATAAAGAAACTCACGATTCAATGGCAGAAATCAAGTGTTATGGTGATGATTTAATAAAGGGTCCGCAAGAAAATGAGGATTAGTTGAGGGTTTTTTTTCCTTTTATTGAATAGCGTTTACTTTATTCCAAAGTTTACTGCGTATTGCATCGATTATTGTTTGGTTTGAATATAGAGACACCTGAAAAAGTACTATATCAACCTATTTTAGTATTTTATCAATGAGAACTTGTGATATATCAACGAGAATTTGTGATTTATCAATGGAGTTCACAGCTTTATCAATATAGTTCACTTTGTGTTCGGTTTTATCAATAATCTGTTAAACACTTACATTTGGAGATTCTTTGTTAGTCGCTCTACTAAATAAAAAGAGGTTGTCTCATAAGTGCTTTGACTTATGGGACAACCCCTTTTTCCAATTTTTTGTCGGTCTTATTAAGAGCGAGCATGTCTACTAATATTCAATAATACTCCAACTGCTAATAACATTAAGGTTAATGACGAACCACCGTAGCTTAAAAATGGTAATGTAATCCCTGTAACAGGCATTAAACCTATTACAACACCTATGTTGATCATTACCTGTATTGCAATCATTGAGACAATTCCTACCGCTAAAAAAGTACCGAATAAATCAGGTGCACTTAAGGCAATTCTAATCCCTCTCCAAAGTAATAAAGAGAATAATAAAATGACAAAAGATCCACCAATAAATCCTAACTCTTCTGATAGAATGGCAAAAATAAAATCAGTTTGTGGCTCTGGCAAGTACATAAATTTCTGTCTACTTTGTCCTAATCCTAAACCGAATAATCCACCTGGTCCAATTGCATATAGCGATTGGATAATTTGAAATCCTGTACCTAATGGATCTGACCATGGATCTAAAAATGAAGTAATCCTTTTAATTCGATAAGGAGCAGAGGCAATCAAGGCAACAAAACCTGCAACCCCGACAATACCTAAACTCATAAAATGAGATATTCTTGCTCCGGCTACAAATATTATGATTACACATGTTCCTACCATTACAGTACCTGTTCCTAAATCCGGTTGAAGCATAATTAAACCAAATGCAAGGAATACTAGTCCTAATGTCGGTACTAGTCCTTTTTTAAAGGAAGTAATATTCTTCTGATTATCAGCTAAGTATTTTGATAGAAACACCATCATACCAAGCTTCATAAACTCAGAAGGCTGAATAGAGAATGCACCAATACCGATCCAGCTTCGTGCACCACCTCGTACTAAACCAATTCCTGGAACTAGTACAAGTACCAACAAGATAAAACAAGCGATTAATATTTTTTTTGCATGTGTTCTGAAAAGCCAGTAGTCAATATTTGAAACTACAAACATCCCCACTACTCCAACCCCAGCAAATAGTAATTGCCGCTTAGCAAAAAAGAACGAATCATGAAACTTATAAGATGCCCATATTGCACTAGCACTGTAAACCATAATCATACCTACTGTTAATAATGATAGCGTAACTAGAACAAGAATCATGTCAGGACTATTTTTTTTCTTTGTTGGCACTTTAAATACACCTCAACTTTTGAATTAAACAAGCCTTACATTAATTTATGCACTGCTTGTATAAATTTATTACCACGTTCTTCAAAAGTCTTAAATTGATCCCAGCTTGCACAAGCAGGTGACAGTAAAATAATATCTCCAACTTCTGAATGAGCGAATGCTTCATTTACAGCATCTTCAACATTATCAACCGATTTTACTACTTTCATTCCTGCTTTTTCTGCGGATTCAATTAATTTCTTAGCTGTTTCACCATAAGTGACCATTTTTTTTACATTTTTAAAATAAGGAATTAAATCATCAAAGCTATTTCCACGATCTAATCCACCAGCAATTAATATGACTGGTTTTTCAAAAGAAGAAATTGCTTTTTGTGTCGCTAAAATATTTGTAGCTTTTGAATCATTATAGAATTTTCTCTTATCTATTTCAGTTACATACTGAAGTCGGTGTTCCACCCCAGTAAAAGTTGTTAAAACCTTTTCAATCGCTTCATTTTCAACATCTAGAAGCTTTGAAATTGCGACTGCAGCTAATATATTTTCTAAATTATGTTTACCAGGTAAGACGATTTTTCCAAGTTCAATAACTTTTTTCTCTTTAAAATAAATAAAGCCATTTTGAACATATGCGCCATCTTGGACGATTTTTGTTGAAGAGAATGGAATTATTTTCGCTCTAATTTGAGAAGCCATACCCATTACATGTTCATCATCAAAATTAACAACTGCAAAATCGTTCTCAGTTTGATTTTTAAATATGTTAGCTTTTGCTTTAATATACTCATCTTTTGTACCATGATAGTCCAAATGAGCTTCAAATATATTTGTAATTAATGATATTTTCGGACGGAAAACCTCGATCCCCATTAACTGAAATGAGGAAAGCTCGGTAACAATGATATTATCTTCATTTGCTTTTTCTGCAACTTCACACGCAACTGTCCCTATATTTCCTGCTACTAATGGTTTCTTATTTCCTTCTTGTAACATATTTAATGCCAAAGTTGTAGTTGTTGTCTTCCCATTAGATCCTGTAATTCCAATGAATGGTGCTTCACTTATTAAATAAGCAAGCTCTATTTCTGTATAAATCGGAATATTACGCTTTAATGCTTCAATTAATAATGGATTTGTATAAGGTATTCCTGGATTTTTAACGATGCAAACTGGTTGATCATCAAGTAATGATACAGGATGTTCTCCGCAAACTACGTTAAATCCTTCACTTTTTAATTTTTGAGCAATTTCATTTTGTTCAAATGGAGTACGGTCATTAACTGTGACCGTTGCTCCTAACTTTTTTAATAAATGACTTGCAGCATAACCGCTTTTTGCCATACCTAAAACTAATACTTTTTTATCTTGAAAATTCTTCACGTTTTTCAATTACATCCACACCTCGATATAGATTCCTACTAATGCAAAAAGCAATCCAACAAACCAAAATGTTACAACTACACGCCACTCAGACCATCCAGATAATTCATAATGATGGTGCAAAGGACTCATCTTAAATACTCTTTTACCAGTTGCTTTAAAAGATGCAACTTGGATCATTACTGAAAGTGTTTCAATAACAAAAATACCTCCAATAACAACAAGTAAAATTTCTAAATGAGTAACGATCGCGATTGCAGCTAATGCTCCACCTAATGCTAATGAACCTGTATCCCCCATAAAAACCTTTGCTGGGTGTGCATTAAATACTAAGAAACCTAGTACAGCTCCTACAACTGCAATTGAAAATATTGCAACATCAAGCTGGTGTTGGTTGTAAGCAAGAACTGCATATGCACCAAACGCGATTGCAGCTGTACCTGATACAAGGCCATCTAATCCATCTGTTAAATTTACTGCGTTTGAAGTACCAACTAACATAAAGATGATTAATAAAACATAAATAAAGCCTAAATCAAATGAATAATTCGTCCCTGGGATTGATATAGACGTAGAGACTCCCATTGCACGGATTGCGAAAAATACAATGATAGAGACTATTACTTGGCAAATGAATTTTTGTTTAGAAGTTAATCCTAGATTTCTTTTTTTAACAACTTTGATATAGTCATCTAAAAATCCAATTACTCCAAAACAGATTGTGACAAATAATAATACATATGTACGTGTTGATAAAACATCAAAATACATAGAAATTAAAAGTGCAGATAAACTTAAAGCAATTAATATGATAATTCCACCCATTGTTGGGGTTCCGGATTTCTTTTTATGAGATTGTGGACCTTCGTCACGGATACTCTGTCCAAATTTAAGTTTTCTTAAGTACGGTATAAAAATAGGCGATAAAATGACTGCAATGATAAATGCTGTAATCATAGCAACTAAAATTGACGGTTCTAGCATTATGCGCCCTCCTTTCTAAAGCTGTGTTTGTTTACTTAATAGTTTAATTCTTTTATACGGAATTATGAAAGCAATTTTTCACATTACAAAGAAGAGGATACTATCCTCTTCTTTGTAAAATTGCTTCTTTAGCTTCTTCAACATCATCAAAATGTGAAACATTCGTTCCAATTATTTGATATGTCTCATGACCTTTACCTGCAATAACTATAATATCATGTTTTTGCGCATTTTGAATCGCAAATGTTATAGCTTTTTTACGATCTTCTATTACCGTTATATTATTATGCTCTAATCCACGTTTCATGTCTTCTAAAATTAAATTTGGATCTTCAGTTCTTGGATTATCAGATGTAAAGATTGCTTTTGTTGAAAGATCTGCTGCAATTTTACCCATTAGAGGGCGCTTTGTTCGATCACGATCTCCTCCACAGCCAACAACAGTATAAATATCATTTTTTGCAAATTGTTTTACGGTATTTAATACATTTTCTAAACTATCAGGTGTATGAGCGTAATCTACAATAACTGTAAATTCTTGGCCTGCGTTAACTGCTTGAAAACGTCCAGGTACACCTTCAATTGTTGAGACTGCGTCTAAAATCGTGCCAATTTCAATATTTAATGCGATTCCAGCACCAATTGCTGCTAACACATTGTATACATTAAAGGTACCAATTAACTTCATTTCTACAACATATTGCTTATTTAAGAAATGTAGAGTGAATCTTGTTCCAGCATTCGTTAATTCAATTTCATCTGCAAATAAATCCGCTTCCTTACTTAAGCCATAAGTTATTAGATTTGCTTGCGTAAACTTCATATATTCATCCGAAGCAGGATCATCATTATTTAGAATTGCAAATTTAGTTTTTTGTGCTACAAAACTATTACCTAATTGAGAGAATAATAAGCCTTTAGCCTTTTTATATTCTTCCATCGTTCCATGATAGTCTAAGTGATCTTGTGATAGATTTGTAAAAACAGCGATATCATATTCACAACCATGGACACGACCTAAATGCAATGCATGTGATGAAACTTCCATTACTGCCGTATCAACATCAGCTTCTACCATTTTGGCAAACATTGATTGTAGAGTTAAACTATCAGGAGTTGTGTTTTTTGTTTCAAAAACTTCTTCGCCAATTTTCATGCCAATTGTGCCGATTACACCCGTTTTTTTCTTATTATTTTTTACAATTTCTTCGATAATATATGAAGTCGTTGTTTTACCATTCGTACCAGTAATACCAACTAAATTTAATTTATTTGTTGGATTTCCATAAAATGCATTCCCAATTACAGCCATTGAGCGATTAGTGTCTTTTACATAAGCAACCGGGACGCTTGATTCGATTGGTTTTTGTGCAAGTATTGCTACTGCTCCCTTTTCAATCGCTTGATTAACATATTGATGTCCATCAACTGTATATCCTTCGATACAGATGAATAAATAACCCGGCTTAACATTTCTTGAATCCATTTCAACTCCAGTGATCTCCGGATTTTCCGATGGAAGATTCACTAAAGGATTTAATCTTGATAGTAAAGTATGAAGTTTCATAGTAATTCCTTTCGTATTAACTAAATCAATTTTTATCTTTAGACTTAGATTTAGTTTCTTCTTTCGTTCCTAAATAAATTCTAATTTTAGAGCCTTCTTTCAGTTTTACACCTGCTTTTGGTGCTTGGTCAATGACATAATTTCCAGTGCCACTATATTCAAGTGTAAAAGTATCTAGCAAAGGTTGCAAATCTTTTTTCTCCAATCCTTTTAAATTTGGTACTTCATATGTTGGTGTATCGCCGTATACGAATTTCTTTTCAATTTGATTTTTTCTAGGTGGAACTCCTAGCACTTGCATACTATCACGAATGATATTCCCTACTATAGGAGCAGCTACAACGCCACCAAATTGAACTGTACCTTTTGGATTATCAACTGCGATATAAACGACGATTTGTGGATCGTCTGCTGGTGCAAAACCTACGAATGACACGATAAAGCTACTATCATCATATCGTCCATTTTTTACTTTTTGTGCTGTTCCTGTTTTACCACCTACACGGTATCCTTCAACAAAAGCACCTTTACCAGTACCTTGTGCAACAACACTTTCTAGTGCCAATCTAACCTTTTTAGACGTATCAGGAGTAATCACTCGCCTTTTTGCTACTGGTGTTTTCCGGCTTACGACTTCATTTGTAACGGGATCTACAAATTCTTTCGCGATATATGGTTGATATAAAATGCCTCCATTTATTGCCGCTGAAACTGCCGCAACTTGTTGAATTGGTGTAACTGATACACCTTGACCGAAAGCAGTAGTAGCTGCTTCTACTGGACCAACCTTATCCATACTAAATAAAATCCCTGAAGCTTCACCTTGTAAATCAATTCCTGTTTTTTGGCCGAAACCAAAATTACGGATATATTTAAATAATCGATCTTCTCCTAAACGATTACCTAATTCCACAAAGCCTGGGTTACATGAGTTTTGTACAACTTCTAAGAAAGTTTGTGAGCCATGTCCACCTCTTTTATGACAACGCAAACGTGCTCCAGCAACCTCAGCAGCCCCATCATCATAAAAATGATCTTTATTCAAATCAACTAAACCTTCATTTAATGCGGCTGCAAGTGTAATAATCTTAAATGTTGATCCTGGCTCATAGTTTGACCAGACTGGCAAATTTCGATTATATACTTCGGGAGAAACTGTTTTAAAATCTGTAGGATTAAAGCTTGGACGACTACTCATTGCAAGAATTTCACCAGTATTAGGATTCATTGCAATTCCAATCATTGAATCTGGATTATATTGAGCTGTTGCATTGTTCATTTCACGTTCAAGAATTGTTTGAATACGTGAATCTACTGTTAATTTTAGATTTAAACCGTTAATTGGTGGAGTATAATCATCTGCAATATTTGGCATTCGTTGCCCTTTAGCATCAGAATAAAATTGCACACTACCTTCTTCACCACTTAATTGCTTGTCATAATAAAGCTCTAAACCGTTTAGTCCTTGATTATCAATTCCAGCAAACCCTAAAACGTGAGAAAGATAGTCTCCAAATGGATAATATCTTTTAGAATCCTCTGCTATGTAGACACCTGCTATGTTTAGATCTCGAATTTGTTTAGCTTTCTCATTTGTAATTTTAATGCCTTCAGTACGAATGTGTTCCATACTCGTTCTTTTCGTTAAAATTTTATAAAGTTTTACTTCGGAGATTTTTAAGATTGGGGCTAGTTTTTCAGTTGCTTCCTTTGGATTTTTAATTTGCCTAGGTACGACTAACACAGACGGAGCACTTTTATTCGTAGCAAGAGCAACGCCATTACGATCTAATATTTCTCCACGCTTTGGTTCAAATGGGATATCACGGCTCCACGAATTTTTTGCTCGTTCAGTTAAAAGTTCCCCCATACCAAATTGTACATAACCAAGCCTTGTAGCAATAATAGAAAATATTAATAAACCACCAATAAATACAAAAAATAATCGTTTTCGAACTGTTACATTAGATACTCGCATCGAAACGAACACTCCTCTACAATATGTTCGTTTCAATATATGCTTGTACCAATTACAATAGACCTTCTAGCTTGTCATTGTCCTAGAATGGCCTATTGTGTTTTTTATTTAATTAACTGTCATTTCAGCATTTTTACTCTTGTACATCAACTTTTACATCTTCTTCGTTACTCGATGATTCATTTGGTTTACTTAATTCAATACTTAAAAAGTCATTATTTCGTAGCTCCGAATCTTGCTTAATACTTTGACTCGTTACAAATCCAGACCCTTTTGAAGTAATTTTCAGTTTAAATAATTTACCTAAACGATCAACATCAGTTTTTGACCATCCTATGATTGAAGGCATCGTATTCGTACCGTCAGTCTTAAGATAAATATTCGTACCTCTTACAACTTGTGTTTTCGACTTAATAGATTGACCAGTAACTTCTAGTCCATTACCTAATATTACAGGTTTTAATCCAGTAGAAGCCGCCAATGATTTCGCCTCATCCAAAGTTAAACCTTTCATATTAGGGATTTCTACACTTTCTTTATCTACTAATTTATCAACATTCGCATTTTCAATTGGTTCAACCTTCATATATTCAAGTGCGCCCTTAGTAACTGTTCTAAATATTTCAGATACTCCATCAGAACCTAACTCAGTTGCTTCTAATTTTGGACGAAGCATCGCTACATAAACGACTAATTTCGGATTGTCCGCTGGAGCCATACCGATAAATGAAAATAGGTTTTCACCACGACCTTTTAAATACTTACCATGATCATCTACAACTTGGGCAGTTCCTGTTTTACCTGCTACTGTGTAACCATCAATTGCATAGTTATGACCAGTACCATGTGGCGCCGTTATAACTGTTTCTAATAGCGCTCTTTCTCTTTTAGCCGTTTCTTCAGTAATTGGATGACCAACAACTTGAGATTTATAATCTGCTACTACTTTTTTCGTATCAGGGTTAACAATCTTATCGACAATATATGGTTTCATCATTTTTCCATTATTGGCAATCGCGCTAGCAGCTTGAATAATTTGAACTGCTGTAACTGTAGATCCTTGACCAAATGCCGTCGTCGTTTTTTCAAGAGGATAATTATAAACTAGTTTCCCACTTGATTCACCTGGCAAATTAATATCCGTTTTTTTAGTAAAACCAAAGTTTTTATAATATTGTAAGTAACGATCGGCACCTATTTTTTCATTTAAAAGGATTGAAATACCTACGTTTGAAGACCTTTGAATCCCCTCATCAAATGTAATAGAACCCCACCCATTTCGGTTTACGTCATGGACAGTTCCTCCTCCTGGTACTTTATATCGTCCAGATTGGAAGTATTCACTTCCATTATAAACTCCTTCATTCATTGCAGCACCTAATGTGAATATTTTCATAGTTGAGCCAGCTTCAAATGCATAGGAAATCGGATCATTTGTATAGTTTGTAATGTCGTGAATATTAGGATTGAAGCTAGGACGATTACTCATCGCAACTATTTTACCTGTTTTCGGGTCAGAAACGATTGCCATAATCTTTTCTGGATCATATTTTTTTTCTACGCTAGTCATTGCATCTTCTAGTAAACTTTGAATCTTTGTATCTATTGTTAAATAAACATTATCCCCATTATGTGGAGGAGTAACCTTTTCATTAACATAAGGTAAGATATTACCTTTTCGATCTCGTAAAAAGCTTCTTTTACCATCTTTTTCAGTTAACTCTGTATTCAATGATTTTTCTAATCCCATTTCTCCGATTAAATCGCCATTGTCATTACTATTTGTGTAACCTAAAGTATGAGATGCAAAAATCCCATTTGGGTAATAACGTTGTTGTGATGGAGTAAAAACAATACCAGGTAGATTTAATTTCTCAATTTGTTCTTTTTTGCTTTGAGAAATGTTTCTTCCACCTGGTCCTAATTCAACTTGATATTTTGGTTTACCTAATTTTGCTAGAAGTTCAGATTCATCAATTTCTAAAATTGATGATAATTCTCTTGCTGTTTTTTCTTTATCTACAACATGCCTTTTTACTCTTGAATTTTTTGAAGCACTTGGATCTAGAACTGCAGACACAGTATAGGATGTCACTTCTTCTGCAAGAGGAACTCCATTTGAATCATAAATGGTTCCTCTTTTTGCAGGGATTTTTTGAGATGTATTATAATTCTGATCTGCATATACTTTTAAATTTTTACCCTCAACTGTATCTGATAATTGTATATAACCAAGTCTAGCTACAAGTAATATAAAAAGGATTAAAGTACTAAGAAAAAACCAACGAATACCATAGTTAGTGTACTTATTCTTTTTCTTACTCATATCACAATCTCCTACTTACTAGTATCTGTAAACTTTACATTGTTACTATCAATATTTAAGCCTAATTCTTTAGCTTTTTGCCAAATTCGGTCATATGTGCTTAATTCATCAATTTTCATTTTCAGCTCTGAGTTATGCTGTTTTTCCTTTGCAACCTCATTTTTTACATTTTGGATTTTTAAATTGGTATCGTAAATGGTTGCTTGAGTTCTAATAATTTTTGTCCCCATAAGGAAGCATACAATTAGAAATGAAAAGTAAAGTAGTTTTTCAAAAGGTGTAATTTTAGATACTTTCTTTTGTTTTTTCTTGTTAGAAGGTCCTTGTTGTAAATCAGTAACTTGTTTTTGTTGTAGCTTTTTTGCCAAATTACTCATTCTTTCCCCTCCTTATAATTTTTCTGCAACCCTTAGCTTTGCAGATCTAGCTCGTTTATTAAAATCGAGTTCTTCTTCAGTTGGTAAAAGCGGCTTTCGTGTAATTAGCTTAAACTTCGGCTTAAACTCCTCCGGAATAATTGGTAATCCAGGTGGTAAAGGCGGAAGTGAACTAGCTTCTTTAAAAATTGTTTTACAAATTCGATCCTCTAATGAATGGAATGTGATTACACTAATTCTTCCTTTTGGTTTTATAAGAGTAATTGCATCTTTTAGCGCTTCTTCAAAAACACCAAGCTCATCATTTACGGCAATACGTATTGCTTGAAAAATTCTTTTTGCAGGATGACCACCAGTTCTTCTCGCTGGTGCTGGAATAGCATCTTTAATGATATCAACTAACTCAAAAGTTGTTTCAATCGGTTTCTTTGCTCTTAACTCTTCAATTCTTCTAGCAACTTGTTTTGAGAATTTTTCCTCTCCATAGCGAAAAAAGATCTTCACTAACTGCTCATAAGTCCACTCATTTACAACTTCATATGCAGATAGTGATTGCTCTTGATTCATACGCATATCAAGTGGAGCATCTTGATGAAAACTAAAACCGCGTTCTGCCACATCTAATTGAGGCGAAGAAACACCTAAGTCAAATAAGATTCCATCAACTTCATTAATGCCTAAATGGTGAAGCTCTTCTTTAATATGTTTAAAATTACTTTTTACGATTGTTAATTGATTTTCATATTGTTTTAGTCGCTCTTTAGCGTGTTTAATTGCTGTTTCATCTTGATCAAAAGCGATCAATCTACCTTTTGGCGAAAGTTGGGATAGTAAATATTCACTATGACCTCCACCGCCAAGTGTACAATCTACATAAATTCCATCTTCGTTTATTTCCAAAGAATCAACAGTTTCCTTTAATAAAACCGTAATATGTTCAAACATGATGACTCACTACTTTCAATTTGTAAATTTTTTACAAGTCAAATCCGATTAAGTTTTCTGCCAACTCACCAAATGACTCTTCTGATTCTTTCATATATGTATCCCAAGTTGATAAATCCCAAATCTCAATCCGATTCGTAACTCCAACTACTACACATTCTTTTTCTAATTTTGCATAACTTCGTAAATTAGGTGTTATATTAATTCTCCCCATCTTATCCATCTCACATTCCATTGCCCCTGAGAAGAAAAAACGGGTGAATGCTCTTGCATCTTTCTTGGTTAGTGGTAGTGTGCGCAGTTTATCTTCAATTACACTCCATTCGTCCAATGAATAGCCAAATAAGCATTGATCTAACCCCCTTGTAACAATGAAGGTTTCACCAAGCTTGTCTCGAAATTTAGAGGGTATAATCAGACGTCCTTTTACATCGATATTATGTTGATATTCACCGATAAACATCCTACTCCCCCACTTTCTAACACAAACTTACCACATTCCCCCACTTCTTACCACCTTTTCTAAAAAATTCTTTATAAAAACAAAAAATCCTGCTATCCATCTAGCAGGATTTCACTTTTTGTTATAAAAACTTCAGTCTTTTCGATGTATTGTTATTTTTAAATAAGCTATTTTAGAGTAAGTAGAATAGCGAATGGACCACCGACATAATTCCGTCCTTAAATTTTTACGATTTGATGTTCATAATCCCATGATACATCTAAACTACAAAGCTCATGAACGAAATCAAAACCATATTTATTTAAATAGTAGAAAATATTAAGTACTCGCTCCTGAGGTTTTCCGTTTGGAGAAATTGAACAAATAATTCGATTCCATTTTTCAAGTTGCTCTTCATGTTGTTTTTCTATTGATTCATCTATTTTTCGTTCTAATAATAAAATTTGCTCTTCTATTTTTACATAGTTCTTTTTAGAGAAATCCTTTAAGTTGGGTGTAACTTCAGTCGTTACATCTTGAAGTGGTTTGTGCAATACTTCTAATGACTTTTTAGCTTGACTAAATACTGCCTTATAGTCTAGTTTCACTTGAGCTTTTATCCACTCCGACTTCATTTCCTCGATTGATGTTTGTAATACGTCTTTTATGTTTAATGTAAAATCTTCCATTGCTGATACTATATTTCTTTCAAAGATCGTAAACATATGTCTTAAAAACACAGGAGGCATTTGCAAGTTAAATACGTTAAATATATCCTTTAATTCTGCCCAATAAGCAATTTCACCGGGTCCACCTACAAACGCTAAAGTTGGGAATAAATATTCTTGCATCACTGGTCGAGTAACAACATTATTACTTAAAAGCTCTGGTTGTTCTTGAGCAATTTTAATCAACTCAGCTTTGGAAAATTGGTAACTCTTATTTTTCGTTTGGAAAACCTCTTCACTTTCAGACACTTCTAGTAATTGTCTACCTTCATTACTGTGGTAAAAAAGATGAATACTCTGTTCAGAAATTTGAAGAGCTTCTTGATATCCAGCTTTATTAAGTTTACTCTTTGTATCTTTAAAAACACTTCGTACGATATCTTGCTTTTGAATCATTTCTTCAAATAAAGAGGATTCTAGCTTCCTAACATTCGGGTCATCTGCATCAATTAAGACAAGACCATCGTATTTGAACAGTTTAAAAATAATTTTCGCAAAAAAATCTACATACGTAGTAGATTTATCAATGATTGAATGAAGTTCCTCTAGTAATTCCTTTGAATAATTTGTTTCTTCAAAAGTCTTAACTATTTTTTCAACCCATTTTCTCATTTCCAATTTATCGATTTCAGTTCTAGAAGCAGCATGAGCGTATGTTGTTTTTTGATAAAATGTTTGTTTTTTAACGATATTGTTCTCAATTGTGTGGACATGATTTATTTCATCGATATCGTGATCTTCTCCAGCAATCCAAAATACTGGGATAACGGTAATGTTATGCTCTCTTTCATACTTCTTAGCCAGCTGAATAATCGAAATAATTTTATGTATCGAATACAACGGTCCAGTTAATAAACCAGCTTGCTGGCCTCCGATCACAACAAATGTTTCTTTATTTAGTAATTTTTTTACATTTTCGATTGATTCATTACTTGCTTCATGTTTGTTGTGGAACTCTTCAAGCGCCTTTACTAATCCTGTGCGATTATAAGAACGTTCCATCACATTTTTTATTCTATATTCCATTTCTTCCTTCACTAATGGATTTTGACCAAAGAAAGAAGAAATTGTTTCTTTTCCATTTACAAAATCATTCAGCAAGTTATTTTGCCCGGCTAAATGGACTTTACTAATTTGCATTACGAACTTCCTTTCTCGCTCTTCAAGTTAAGCATTGTACTCAGATATTTTCAACGCTAAACCAGCCATCATAGTTATAAAATGAAGAATAATAAACATAATGCAAGACATTCTCCAAAAACCTTTAACTAGCTTAGAAAATTGTATATCCCTTTTAGCTTTCCATTGAAGAATAATACTAATAAATAAGATAACCAATAATAAATTAATTAATATCCAACCAGTTGCAGTCGGAAAATACATACTTAATATAAAGTAAAATGAACTAATATATAGAATTGTAGATAAATCTAACGTAAAAAGCAAAAGTTTACGCTTGTTATTTTTAAAAAATATCTTTAAAAACATATAAATAAAGATTGTAGAAAAAAATGGAAATTCAATCAACAGTGAAATGAAGAAAATGAAAAATTTTTCCAAAAAGAATTACCCCTTTTTCTTTTCAAGTCCTTTTATACTATTGTACACAAGTTCAATTGTAGGTACATTTATTTTTTTCTGAATTGCCATTTTTTTAACAAACCCTAGCATACTCTCGATCTCCGTTTGTCTACCATGAAATAAATCTCGATTCATTGATGAATAGTTTTGTGCAGTTTTTTCACAGATCTCTACTACCTTTTCCCATTCTTTTTGGAGACTTAATTCTAAAACAGTTGCAACCTCGTTAAATAATAATTTACATATTGGTAAAAAATACTCGTTGTTGATTAATTCACCATTTCTAACATTAAAGATTGAGGTTAAAGGGTTAATAACGCAATTAATTAAACATTTTTGTTTAAGTATATACTCCCAATCATCTTGACTTTTAATTGGAAAATCATTTGTATGTAAACTTGATATTGCCGTTAATGTTTTTACATTACCTTTTAAACAGCCAAGTCGAATAATACCTTTTCCAGTATGTGTTACTTCATTTGCAGAAGTTTTTAATGCACCATGTTCAACTATACCTATGAAGCAATTTGATATGTCTAAATTATTAACAATATCAATATGTGACATGCCATTCTGTAAAAACAATATATTTTCACCTTCATATTGGGTTAACGTGTTTACTATTTGATCTAAGTGATATTGTTTTACACAAACGATTAATAGATCAAACACACTGATTTTAGACATTATTTTTTTTGCGTTTATACACATTTGCTTCTTTTTTTCATCTACTGATAATATAATACCTAATTCATTAATAAGATTAGCTTGCTCTTGTGTTCTTGTAAACAATGTAACATTGTGTTTATTTTCATGTAAGTATGATGCGGTTAATAGTCCGACAGCACCACCACCAATTATTCCAATTTCCATTGTATTCTCCATTCATAATTTCTTTTTCCATCATGATCCTTTTGATTATAAATTTACACTGAATCTATCTTTTTTTAAATTTAATTGTACGATATAATTATATTTAAAATATTTAAAATTTACATTCTTTTTAAGGGGGAGCTTTTTTTGAACATCAAGATCGAACGTTTACAAATAAATTTTAAAACACTTGAACAATTTCAGCAATTTTCTGGTTATGGTCTACAAGAACTATCAATGTTAGAAGACCTTGAATCAAATTTAATTGACAACGAATTCCAATCTCCTTTTTATGGGATTTATTTAGGTAAAGCACTAATTGCCAGAATGAGTTTATATACACATAATGAAAATAATGAAGAAATTATTGAGATCAATAAGATGGAAGTTCTTCCTTATTATCAAAAGAAAGGTTACGGAAAAGAATTAGTAAAATTCGCTAAATCCTTTAATAAAACAATCAAAACGATTCCAAGAGCAAATTCAAATGAGTTTTGGAAAAAGCTAAACTTCATAGAATCTGATTCTCAATTTGTTATTTGGAAGCCTGAATCCAACTAAATACAAATATATTACAATTAATACTTACTTAATGAAAAAACTCAACATCCCCGATTTGGAGATGTTGAGTTTTTTATTTTACTTTTGTGTCATTTTTAGAACTCACACTTACTAATTTCCTTTTTTGATCTAAGAAATCAAATAAATGTTCATATTCATTTTGAAGTTCACTTAATTTTTCAGTTAATTGTTGTTTTTCGATTTTCAACTGCTCATTTTCTTGTTTATATTTCAATAGTTTTTTCTCTAAAGATTGAAGATCTTTTATTTTACTACCTGCATCAACTTTTAATCTTAAATACTCAAGGAATTTATAAACTGATTCAAAAGTTATTTCTGATTGAACTCTTTCAGATGTTGGTTCTACTACTTCTACATCATTAGTCTGATTAGTTATTTCTTCTACTACGAGTTCTGTTTCAGATTCAGATACAGGTTGTTTTTTACTACTATTTTTTGCATTTTCAATCTCTTCTTTATAAAACTTTCTAACAAAAGAATTCCATCGATAACCACAAGCAGCAGCTGTCCTTGATAAACTCTTTGCAACAATCTTAAATGCCATTAATTGAGTTGACCCTTCATTTATCGATTTTAAAACTACTTCAGCTAAGTAGTTATCCTCATCTTTTGTCCATGCATCCTGGCGATTTGCAACCATTTGCAATCCCCTCCAATTTCTTATGCATTAAGCAGATTTTACTAATTCATATGCACAAAAAAATGAAGGTAGAAGATTACTTTTCCAATTTTTTTGTAAATTGTTCAATATTTTTTATGTGTTCATCTGAAAACCATAGTGGCATTGCGGAAATAACTTCTTCTTCCATTCGCTTCTTAAGATTTTGTTCAGTCCATTTACGAATAAGTATTTTCTTATTTTGATGATGAATTTGTGCTGGAATACCTTTAGATAAATTGATAAAGCTTTCATTATGTAAACTAGTTAAATCTTTTGCTAGTTCATGTATAAACCCTATTTTCTTAGCTTGATATGCGGTGTATATATTTGAGGATGATAATAGCGTAATCCAATCTTGATGATTCATTTTTTCTTGAAGTATAGTCCCTCCACCCCACGATGTTGGGATTCCCATTCTACCTTGTATAAAACCTATTTTCGCATTGTCATTTGCGTATCTAAAGTCGAATGCACTTGCAAGTTCGCAACCGCCACCTAATGCATACCCATTAATAAAACAGATTGTAATTTGAGGTAACATTGCAATTTGATAAATTACCTCACACATTTTTAAATTAAAGGACTCTAATCCTTTTATATTATTTTTAAATTTCAAGATTGTATTTAAATCTCCACCGGTACAAAAATATTTCATACCTTCACCAGTTAAAATAACTAGTTTGCTTTGAGATTTCATTCGGATCTCTTGGATAATTTCAGAAAGTTTTTCAACAGTATCTTCATCTATGCAATTCCCGTAATTTGGCCTATTTAAAAAGATATAATCTATTTCATCACGTTGATATGTAATTACTTCAGACATTGCAATCTCACTTCCTATTCCTAATTTTCTGATAGTTTATATTATACTATACAGCAATTAAAAAAGGGCAGGTTTTCAGGAAAGTGGGTTTTTATGGTAAATGAAATTTTTGGACAAAAGGAAAAGCACATAGTTTCCTATGTGCTCTTTAAAGACTAGCTTATTTGCTAAGTACTTGTTTTCCTTTGTAGTGACCGCATGATTTACATACGCGGTGTGCTAATGTTAATTCGCTACAGTTTGGGCATTCAACCATTCCAGGTACCGCTAATTTGAAATGCGTACGACGCTTTCTTTTTACAGTTTTGGACGTTCTTCTTGCAGGTACTGCCATTGATCCCACCTCCTTAAAGTGAGTGTTTGTTATGAAGCCGGTTATCCGGTACTTCTCAATTATCTTGTTTGTCAAAAAATTTTGCTAATCCAGCAAGTCGAGGGTCAATTTTTTGCTCTTCTTCGACATGTTCCCTAACTTCCCAATCTGTTCCTGATGTTGGAGCTGTTTCTTTCCCTTCAATATCCTCAGCAAAAACTTGCATTGGAATTTCAGCTAAGATACATTCCTCAATCACTGGGGTTAAGTCTAACACATCACCCTCTAGGATGTGAAAATTCTCATCTTCACTTTTCCATTCAGTTGTTGTAAAAAATGTTTCTGTTGTGGTAATCGACAAAGGATATTTTACATCAACTAATGTTCTTACACAAGGTAAAATTAAATATCCAGTTATTGTTAAATGAAACGTATATCGGTTCGTTCCAAAATCAACTCGTCCAGTAACTTCAATTGGAGAAACTTCTCGAATCTCAGGATTACGTTCCTTTATTTGACTAATATCAATTGTCTCATCTAAATTTAAACCTTTATGTCTTAATTTCTGCAACTGGTGCACTGACCATTTCATAAATAACCACCTCAAGGCAACAATGAAAATTATATATTCCTTAAAACCATTTGTCAATATTTTTTCTTTACACATTAGAAAAGTGGAGGCGACTGTTCAGCTTCGAAAAGCATAAGACGATTTTTGGCTAAGATTTACAGTTTAATCTTAGACGAAAATTGGCTTATGATCTATGGGAAGCTAGTCATCGTACATACTTCTTTTTACGACAAAAGTGCTAACTTTTTATCCAACAAAACATTTTAAGCTATGGTTCCACTTCCTAATTTCTAGAGCAGGTGCAATACATCACAATAATTTTAGTAACTGATTGCCCCGACATGCATTTAGAGGTTTCCCTTCTAAGATTGCAATAAATCATCTACTGAAACATTATTAATTGTCCGCCCTTTTCCCTAAAAATCGTGTATCTTGCTCTTAATATGTAACCTATCTAATATATTATTTTCTACAACAAAATTCAATACAATTCACACTAGGTTGCGAATTATTTCTCGAAACTGGTATTCTTAGTGTATAAATTCGTAAAATTAGTAAATATTGGAGGTGCATTTTTAGTGCGTTCAGTTGGTGTAGTAGTTGAATATAACCCTTTACATAATGGTCATGTTTTTCACTTAACTAGTTCAAAAAATACAACAAATGCAGATGTTGTCATTGCTGTTATGAGTGGGCAATTTTTACAAAGAGGCGAACCCGCTGTCGTCCCAAAGCATGTGCGTACTAAGTTAGCTTTACAAGCCGGGGCAGATCTTGTTATTGAGCTACCGTATAGCTATTCAACTCAACATGCTAGTATTTTTGCAAAAGGAGCTATTTCAATTCTTGATTCGCTAAAATGCGATTACGTTTGTTTTGGTAGTGAAGAGGGAAAGATTGAAACTTTTTACGAGTTAATTAAGCAAAAGAAACAACTCACTTCTTCTATTAATTCAAGTATTCGAACTTATCTCGATCAAGGTTTAAGTTATCCTGCAGCATATAGTACTGCATTACAAACAAATCTAGAAACAGCTAACTTAGATGTCTCACTTCCAAATAATATATTAGGGATACATTATTTGGAGGCAATAGAACATTTTAAAAGTAAAATGGAAGGTAGTACAATTCAACGTATTGCTGCCAATTATCATGACGAAGAAACGAATCATCAAAGTATCGCTAGTGCCACGGCAATTCGAAAAATACTAAAAGGAAACAACCAAACAATTTCTGATTTTGTGCCAAGTTTTACGAAAGATTCCATTGAGGACTATATTAATGAGTTTGGGACAATACATTCCTGGAATGAATATTTCCCATATTTAAAATACAAATTAACTACAGCAAAAAAAGAAGAACTTGAAGAAATTTACGAAGCTGTTGAAGGATTAGAAAGAAGAGTTTTAAATTCAGTTTTAAATTGTCTTGATTTTGAAGAGTTAATGACTGCAATTAAAACAAAAAGATATACTTGGACTAGAATCCAGCGATTGTTAACACATCTATTAACAAACACTTCAAAAAACGAAATGTCTGCAATATTAGAGAAAGATCGTGTACCATATATCCGTTTACTCGGGATGAGCTCTATGGGTAAAACTTATTTAAATAGCAAAAAGAAGCTAATTGATGTGCCAATCTATACGACCATTAATCAACAAAATCAAAAAGAATTAAGTACTGATTTAAAGGCAACTTATGCTTATGCATCAATTCTTCCTATAAGCAATCAGCAAAAATTAATAAAAACTGAATACGCTATGTATCCGATTATATACAATGAAACTACAAATCAATTTAGTAGATCATAGAACATATGAAAAAATGAGTCAGGAATTAAGAGATCCTGCCTCATTTTTTTGTTTTTAGCTTTTCTAAATAAGTTATAGCATCGCTGTAAGTATTGACCGGTACAATTTTCATTTTTAACTTATGTTTTTTTGCACTTTTAACAGCTTCATTATAATTCGAATTCTTTTTACCATTTTCATTTGGTGCAAAAAATATTTCTGCTCCAGCATCAGATGCAGCTATTATTTTTTGAGAGATCCCACCAATTGGACCGACGACCCCATCTATATCAATTGTCCCTGTACCAGCTATTTCATGTCCTTTGGCAAGATGCTCATCTTTTAATTGATCATAAATTTCTAACGCAAACATTAGTCCCGCTGATGGCCCCCCTATTTCTTCAGAGTTTATTTTAACTTTTGGATTTGTAGTTAGCTCTAAATTTTCGGCAATCGAGACACCAATTCCAGCACGATTTGGTTCGTCCTTAAATGTTTTTGTTTTTATATTAAAATTTTCGATTTTACCTTCACGGTTTACTTCCAAATTAAAATTAGTACCAGGCTTACTAGCTTGAACCGTATTTGTAAAATCAGTTAGAGTACGGATTTCTTTTCCGTTTATTTTTGTAATGACATCTCCTAGCTTTAAAACATGAAATGCAGGCATATCATGTATTACTGAAACAACAACAATCCCATTTTCCGTAACTTTATAAGTTTTATGAGCCTGTTTATATGCATTTAATATTGCAGCTTGTTTTGATTCTTCCATATATCTTAATTGACGAAATTGATAATCTTCATCGCTTTCACCTTTTACTTTAATTTCATCGATTTTGTAAAGATGATAATTATCATTTACTTTTGTAGCTATATAGGAGTATATATTTGCCTTTCCCATTGCTACGGTAGTTAGCATGAATTCACCTTTATCTTTCTTAGCACCATCAACTTTAACATAAGGTCTAAGAGGCTCAGCTAAGCCAGGTTTTGTCACATAATAATGTAAAGGAATGAAATACAATAGAATTAGTGTAATACCAACAACTAATAGTACATTAAGAATTCTTATCCTTTTTTTCACTATTTTTCTCCTTCCACTGCTCAATCTTTTCAAAAATTTCTGGAATTAATGCTTCTGTAGCTTCTTCTCCGATTTTGATTACATTTTCGAGATCTGTAAAGTTTCTAGAATTAATATGATCTAATTTAGGCCTAATCATGATATTCGATGCGACTTCTCTATTTCTAACTAGCTCATGTTGCATTATTTCAATACTCTGCATGATGACATCATAAATTGTTGAAACTTCGCCACTAACCTTAATTGGTGACGCATCTACTCCAATAATAAAATCCGCTCCCATCTCTTTTACAACCGAAACAGGGATACGATCAATTACTCCACCATCAACCAAAAGTTTACCATTCCAGGTTTCGGGTACAAAAATTCCAGGTATTGAAATACTTCCGCGGACCGCAGTAGCAATATCGCCTTTTTGAAATACGATTTTTTCTCCTGTTAATAAGTCTGTTGCGACAACTGATACTGGTAAATCTAAATCTTCAAGCTTCCTACCAAAAGAAAGCACCTTGATTAGTTCTTTTACCCTGTTTCCAGAAATTAACCCCATCTTCGGAACGACATAGTCAATATAATATTTTGATTGAAATACTCTCGCAATTTTATACAGTCGCTCAACATTCGTACCAGCCCCGTATAATACAGCAACTAAAGCACCTATACTGCTCCCTGCAATCAAATCTATAGGAATATTATGCTTTTTTAAAACCGAAATTACACCAACATGCGCAAACCCCCTAGCTCCACCTGAACCTAATGCTAAACCAATTTTCGGTTCCAAGTTGTTTCCCCTCCAATTAAACTCTTTGGTCTAAAATTGAATTCCATCAACGTATATTAAATTGTACAAGTTTTTTTTATACATATATTACTATCTTATTTATTTTTTATTGGTCCTACTACAATTAGACAAAAATCTAAATGTTTTTTGAGTCTATCTTTCTTTGGAGGTTTATATGTGAAAAAAAGTTATTTCATTACTTTTCTAATTTTTTTAATACTCATATTTCTAACAGCCACGATTATTTTGCATCCAGATGTTGCGTTTAAAGGTTCGGTTAGAGGATTAAATATGTGGTGGGGAATTGTGTTTCCATCTTTACTTCCATTTTTCATATTAAGTGAACTGCTAATTTGCTTTGGAATTGTTCAATTTATAGGTGTATTTTTAGAACCTATTATGCGGCCTCTATTCAGAGTTCCAGGGGTTGGAGCTTTCGTTTGGGCGATGGGGATGGCTTCTGGATTTCCTTCTGGTGCAAAACTTTCAGCTAAACTATATAAAGATGGGGAAATAACAAAATTAGAGGCCGAGCGACTTAATTCGTTTACAAATTCTTCTAATCCATTATTTATTTTTGTAGCAATATCTGTCGGTTTTTTTCATAATGCAAAAATCGGAATCGTACTTGCCGTAAGCCATTATTTATCTAACGCGATTGTTGGCCTCATCATGAGGTTTTACGGTAGCAAACAACCTAACTACTCCCGCGCAGAAAGAATCCATTCTAACCGCTTTAAATACGCTTTTAAAGTAATGCATGAGAAACGGTTAAGCGAAAAACGACCGATTGGAAAAATACTTGGTGATGCAATTGCTTCTTCCGTGCAGACATTATTAATGATTGGTGGATTTATAATTGTTTTTTCTGTTTTAAATATGCTTTTACTAAAAATTGGATTTATTACGAATGTAGGAAAAATAGTCGCGTTTTGTTTTTCAAATTTAAGCGTAAATCATAATTTATCTACTCCTTTTTTATCTGGATTATTTGAAATTACTTTAGGATCTAAATTAGTAAGTGAATTAAACAATAGTACTTTATTACAGCAAGTAGCTTTAACAAGCTTCATATTAGGATTTGGTGGATTTTCAATACAAGCACAAGTAGCAAGTATCATTTCCGAAGTAAAGATGAGTATAAAACCTTATTTAATCGGTCGATTACTGCAATCAGGTATCGCACCAATATTAGCAATTATTTTTTGGAAGCCACTTTATCTTGATCAGCTAACTGCTAATGTTACGAATAATACTTTACCTGTTATTAAAATTTTTACGGAGAAACATCTTAACATTGAATCAATGATTTCAATAGGTTCAATGATTACACTAATCTCCCTCTACATTTATGTCATCATCTTAATTTATAAAACGCTCAACAAAAGATATGATCTTAAATAATAATTGCAATTATTTAACCAACTAAAAGAAAAAAAAGAAACCTCAGTTTAAATTAAACTTGAGGTTTCAAAAATTTATCTGTTAATGCATTGTTCACACATTCAGGAACTAAATCTTTAACATTACCACCATATTTCGCGACTTCCTTCACAATTGAAGAACTTAAAAATGAATATTGATTATTTGTCATGACAAAAAAAGTATCAATTTCATCTACTAGTTTTTTGTTCATCGCTGTAATTTGCATCTCATATTCAAAGTCTGATACCGCTCTAAGACCTCTCAAAATCGCAGAAGCATTTATTTTTTTCGCGTAATCCATTAATAATCCACTAAATGAATCAACACGCACATTCGATATAGATTTAGTTGCTTCAGCAATTAATTCTGTTCTTTCTTCTAATGTAAATAAAGAATTTTTAGCAGAGTTATTTAATACAACAACAATGACCTCATCAAATACTCTTGCTCCACGCTTAATAATATCTAAATGCCCTAAAGTAATTGGATCAAAACTTCCAGGACAAACTGCAACACGTTTCATCTCTTACCCCCTAAAATTACTCCATACAAGTATGATACACTGATACGCCACAAATTCCATATTTTTCTGCTTTTGTTCGTTCAAATTTCCCTATTTTTTCTGGTAATTCGATATCAGTGGCATGTTCTACCAAAATAGTCCCATCTAAAGCAAGTAGATTTTTATCGTCAAAAGTTTCAATTAATGAAACAATTTGTTGCTTTTTATATGGTGGATCTAAAATAATTAAATCAAATTGAATTTCTCTTTTAATAATGGCTTTAACAGCTCTCTCAGCATCATTTCTATATACTTCCGCACGATCTGACAGATTACAAGTTGCTAAATTTTCTTTAATCGTTTTAATAGCTTTCATTTCACGGTCAACAATAATTGCTTTTTCCATCCCTCTACTTAGAGCTTCAATCGATAGCCCGCCACTTCCACCAAATAAATCTAGTGCTATACCACCTTCAAAATATGGACCAATAATATTAAACATTGCTTCTTTTACTTTATCAGTTGTTGGTCTAGTACTCATTCCAGGAACTGCTTTTAAACTTAAACCTTTATTTTTACCTGACACTACTCTCATAAATTTACACCTACTATTTATTTCTTTTACGAAAATATCCTATCACAATTTTCCAGAAACAAAAACATTTCTTTCCATATTCTCCTACTAATGTATAAAATCATTCACTTTGGTAATAACTAACTTTAACAACATCTCAGTTGATGTTGTTGCCAACCGCGGAGAAGACTTACGTTTCCCCATAAGTTCTTCCTCCGGTTTCTCCTCTCCCTTTGCCTTCTTTTTTAGTGATTACACTTTAATAAGAGGGGCCCTGCATTTGCGGGGTTTTTTTTTATGCCTGAATCCTGTAGAATAAATGTTGCATTTGTCATCATCACTATTTTAGACACACATAATCGTATTTATGTTTTAAGGGGGAGCACTCATGATTCAACGCATGATTGAAATTGGAGAAGGATACTCAGATCTATATGAACTTTTTGAAATTGCTACATCACAAAAAGATCGAGTTAAACATCTTCTTAAATTAACATCTGAAAACAATGGCACAAAATGCTGCTCATTTGCAGTTATATTAAACCCTACTTCTATTGGGGAATTTCAACCAATATATTATTGTAGAGAGGGTATTACACTAAAAGAAGAAAAAATAACGAAGCGAGAAGAGCTTTGTGAAGAATTAGCTACAACCTTAAACAAAGAGATTATTACATTACACATTAGACACTCTAGCTCATTTCATGAAAATGATTTATTTCATCAATACATTATCGGTATACTCCGATTAAACCACTTAATACCACCGATGAAGTAATTGGCTTAGGGCAAGTAAAAGAAGGCATGCAAGAATAGGGTTTAAGACTCTTATCCCTGCCTAAAAAAAAACGATTGAACGGTTTTTTAATTTAAGTTTGGGATTACCCTTCCTAAATTAATCAATACCATTCAATCGTTTTTAATCTACTTGATAATCATATTCCTTTGCTTCATCTGGTTTTGCGTTCTCGTACTCAGTCTTAATAAAAGGTTTATATGATAATTCAATTCGTTTTACAAAATGAAATTTTTTCAATCTCTCTACAGTTCGATCTATATCGTCCATATTGCAATATAGGACTACGTATTTCAAACGTTTAGAGACAAAGTGAATATTTCCAAATTTACGTAACATTTTTGCTTGTTTTAATGATTGTAAATAAATAATAATACCTTGTCTTTGCACGAACATAGCTTTCTCCTTTAAAAATCCGTTAAAAATAGAATATCATATCCCAAATTTCTTTTGCAACGAAACTTTCATAAATAGTTTTTAGAAAGGATTGAAAATTATGTTAGATGATGTTTGGGAGCAATTTTTTAGCTGTATTTCAAATTATAAACAAATTACCAACTATTCAAACAAACTAATTTGTGGCACAAATTTTATATATATCCAATCCGACAACTTACTTACTGATGAATCCATAAAAAAACACCTTATTTCTTGCTCGAAAAAAATTACTGAACAGTTCAAACTAATTTATCGAGTCGAGTTTGTCAGAAAAGACAACAACAATTATGTTTTTAGTCATCGATTTTACGTTCCAAATAAAAAAATGTTTTGTTGTGGAAATAACTGTGCCAATTGCACTAGGTTTCGTAAATAAAAAAAGACTCACTATCTTTAATAATGAGCCTATCAATATGTTATTACTTCGTTTTACATCCACACTTTCCACCTGTACCACAGCCACCTGTACTACATCCTCCACCAGCGTTTACAAAGAATGGATTTCCCGCAGGAACTTTTACTGATGGTGATACAGACTGAGCAATTAAATAACTTGTCTCATCTAAAAGTAATTGAACTGCATCTTCCGCTTGCTTAAAAGCAGCGATTGTATCATTTAATTGAAGTTCTCTTTTCACTTCACTCATTTTTTTACGAATTTCTTTATAATCAGGATGATATTTTCCAAATCGTTGGACATCCTCGTATAAATCTTTCATTTTCGTAAAACGACTAATGATCTCTTGAGCAGTTAGATCATTATTTAAAGCAATATATGAAGCCCGATATTGATCTGCAACATCTGAGTGTACGATCATTGAAGCAAGTTCTTCTGAGACTGAAATAAGTTGCAAGGTTTCCATTGTTGCATACATTTCCTTACACCTCCAAGAGTAAACTATATCACATTTAAATCCTTAAATAAAAGAACTTGACCTAAGCTTTTATATGATCAGAAATATTAAATTCATTTATCTTCCATTTTCCATCTTTGAATTCTATAAAATTCGCACATGCATTTTTTAAAGTTGTCCTAAAAGTAACTTTTTCAGGATCAATCGCATGTAGAATCGCTTTGATCGTATGTGAATGGGCAACAATCACAACACGCTTTCCTTCATTGGTTTGAGCAATTTCTTTTAATGCATTAAATGCTCGTTCAATTAATTCCTCGTTTGTTTCCATTCCTTCTACATTATTATTATAAATGTTTTCGTGATAATCGGAAACAGGTTTTCCACTCGCTTCACCAAATTCTCTTTCCAAAAATCGCTCATCTTCAATTATTTCATCAATTTTAGCAAACTCCGCAATTGCCGCTGCAGTCTGCTTCGCTCTAACTAACGGACTTGTTATAACCGTGTCCCACTTTTGATTACTTAAGTATAGTGCGCTATCCTTAGCCTGCTGCTTACCAATCATATTTAAAGGAATATCTTCTCTTCCTTGAATAATATTGTTAAAATTCCAATCAGTTTGTCCATGTCTTACTAAACAAATTTCTGTCATAACTACTACTCCTTTCGAAACTTGCTTTCTCCATTGTAGCAAAAAGCTATGACAGATTGAACTATTAATCTTTTTTATCTTCCTTCGGTTCATTATCCGAAGTTTCGCTACTTACATCTTGCTGTTCTTTAAATACTTGGAACATGTCAATCATAAATGATGCCATTTGAACTTGATTTGACAATTTATCAACTCGTTGTGGAATTGTTTTACCAAAGAATTCAAGTGATGCCAGTCTAAATTCATTTGTTAGCTCAGGATTTCTAGCAAGTTTGCGATACCATTTAGGCTGTTGTCTAATATATTTAATATAATCTTCTTCACTCTGAAGAAATTCTAAAATATCTTTTCTCATTAGAGATCTCCTCAATCCTGTCTAAAATTAAATTGTTGTGACGCTGGCTTTTCTTCTCTTTGACTAGTTGAAGTAGCTGGAGATTTAAATTGCGAAATTAGTTGTTGTATATTAGATAATGTTGAATTTACATTTGATAGATGGTCTTGTATTTGATCTGGATCTAAATTTTTTACAAATGAAATGACCTTTCCAACATACCCTTCTTCTGATTCTTCTTTTTTGGCAGTTTTCTTTTCGGACTTTTTGCTACCATCATTCCTAAAATCATCCCACATCTCATCGGTTTCACCTTTATAGTACCAGTCCTCAAAATATTGCTGCCATGTTTTATTTCCTGTTTTTACTTCTTCTCGCAGTTTCGGATGCTCCATAACGAATTGCCTAAATTGTTCGATCGATGGACGACTATTTTCATTTCCCATTCGTATCACTCCAATTAAAAGCATTTACTACAAAATTATGTCTAATGAATAATTTTGTGCTTGTATGGAAATAAAAAAATCAAGCACCAACTTTCGCTTTTGCTTGATTTTAGTCATTATTTTATAAAATTTTGAGTGTAATATTTATTAAAGGCACCAACACCAAGTGTAGAATATTCTTTCTTATACATATTCTCTCGATGACCTTTACTATTGATCCATCCATAAACAGATGCAATACCGTCTACATAATTAGCTGAAATATTTTCACCAGCTAATCTATATGGAACATTTGCATCGTTTAAGCGATCAGATAAACTGCCATATAAATTTGAATAGTGATCAAAATATTTATTTTGAACCATATCTTTACTATGACCTAGAGCTACTTTAGCAGCCTCACTATTCCATTTTAAAGTACTTAAATTCATTCTTTTTCGATAGACGTTCGTCAAATTAAATATCTGTTTTTCCTCTTCACGATCTACAATTGTTTCTTGAAGTGTATTTAATTTTTTAGCGTTTATTAAATTTCCACTATAAATTAGCTCGTACGGTTTTTGTTTAACTAAAGTTTCAGGTGATAAATAACGAATACCTAATAAACTGCCAGTAAAACGGTCAAAATAAAGTTGAGCAAAACAATTACTTAATGATACTAGAGGTCGTTCATGTAAATCTGACGGTGTTAATTTAAAAGTATATTGATTATTTAAAATCGAAAATGAAACTTTATCGTGGACTGTCACATTGTCCATTGTTTCTTCATAGTGGCTTCCCATTATAAATGGTGAGATATCTACATCATTACCGGCAACAAAAATTGTTACTACTTTACCGTTTAGTACACCAAATTGAGTATACTTTGAAGCATTTGAATCATAAACTAACCAATCATAGTCATATTGAGAGGGAACTTTTCTTGAAGGTTTTCCAAAATTTTTTATGATTTCTTGTTCGCTTTTACCAATATACTGAGATACAGAATATTTTACATTTTTAGTACTTGCGTTTTCAATCATTGGCATATTCACATCTTCTACTCTTTGATAATGTTTTAACGAGGACACATTGGTTATCCACTCTTTAATAAGTGGACTGAACATAAAAACCGTTATAAAACTTATTGTAAAAAAGAAAAGTTTTATAAGCTTTTCCATTAATATCTTCCCTTCCCAATTGTTAACTCTAACTTTATATATCCATTGTAGCCAAATTATTCAAAAAAATATATAAATTAGTTAAAATACATTTATCAGCTTTTCATTGCTAATTATTGTCATTGATAATATTATATTAGTAGGGATTTTTTCTAAGTAATTTAGGGGGTAATAACATGAAATTTGAGAATACAAATTTAGAAAATCATGTAGTAAATGTAAATTTATTAACTGAAATCATGGAAGAACTAGGCTTTGTCCTTGCAGGTCAATGGGATTACCAAAGAGTAACTTACGATTATAAATTTGAACAACGTAACGAAATATACTACCTACGTGTTCAAGGATACGCTGTTGAAGGACATGTTGAGTCAAGTAAAGGTAAAATCCAATTACTTACTCCACTTTTAGGTAAATACTATTATCCTCACGGTGTAGAATACGGTGAAGGTGAGAACTTCCCAGAAAGTATCGTTGAAAAAAGTGAAAGCTTACTTAAAAAAGCAGAAGAGCAAATTTCTCTTGTAAGTAAGTTCATTATTCTATAATTATTAAAAAGAGTGAGTAAAAAGAAGTACAACTTCCATTACTCACTCTTTTATTTTTTTAAAATCCTAAAACAGCTTTAATAACTGAAGTAGTATCTCCGCCTTTGTAGAATACGTACAGTAAGCTATATACGATCACTCCAGTAATTGCTGTAAAAAACCAAATAACACTTGTAACTGGACCAATTTTTTTATGAAGCTTCAATTTGTTTTTATACCCTGAAATAATTGATACTAGACCAAATACCCCGCCTGTAGTAGCTAAGAATATATGGAAAAATAAAAATAGATGGTAATACAGTTTTAAGCTTTTTGGTCCCCCAAAAGAAGTATTCCCAATAAAGATTGTTCGTGTTGCGTATATAATGAAGAATGCAAGTGCAAAAACTCCACCGAAGAACATAACTTTCTTATGTGCCTCTACTTTTCTTTTGGCAATAAGATACCAGCCAATTGCAACAAATATAGCACTTATGACAATAAAGCTTGTACTTATTGTCGGTAAAATTGGTAACGAATTCAAAATTTCCACCCCTACGATTTTTTAAGCAATAATGGATTACTACTGATTGGATCAATTTTATTTCCATTTTGTTCTCTTCTAGCCCACTTGAAAAAATTATACCCTATAACACAGCCATAAACTATTTCCTGGATAATTTTCATAATAACCCCGCCAACCTGCTGATCTTCTCTAGCAGACATAAAGTTAAATACTTCTGGACCAGATATATTTAACGATTTTAGTAAATCAGGTGATACGCACAATTGCATCGCCTTACTCCACACTGCCGGATCATTATAAGTTGCGTAAAATGGATGTCCTGCAAATATGATAAGTGCACATGCTGGTGTTAATAAAATACCATTTCCGAACATATAACCGATCTTTTGAATGTCGGATAAAGTTTGTCTGTCTGGTAAGTTATTAATAACAGGAAACCACATAAATACTGCCATGAAAAATAATATATTTGTAAATAAGAAATGATAGACTGTATTTGTTTTTACAGTATCAAATACAAGTGGGTAATGATAAATAGAAAATACTACATTAAAAATAATTAAAGCAATTAATGGTTTGGTAGCAATCGTAAAGAAAGCATTAACGATCTTTGGTTTTAGTATGTTTCTCCATAACCAATTTGGAATACCAATAATTAAAAAGATCGGTGCAACTAAATATAAAACAGCCATTTCAGTCATATGTGCACTAAAAATAATATGACCTATTAAATCAATTGGACTACCTTGGGCAATATAAACTAACAAAATTCCAAGAATAAAATACACTTTTTGCTTAGTTTCAGTTATGTGCTCTTTATCTTTGTATTTATTAATTATGTAAAAATACCCCAAAGTGACTAAAACTAAAAACACAAATAAATACGGACTCCAAAGTGCTTTAAACCCGAACATCCCTAAGTTAATCATGAATGCACACCCTTTATTTATTCTATTCACACTTATTATTTTTACCTAATGCTTAAATTAATATTGAACTATGTAAAATTATTGTAGATTTTGGTGCTTTTAACAAAAACCTTTACAAGACAAAAAAAATTTATGCATTATGACTATCATATAATATTTGATGAAATTATCCAAACTATTATACTACTAAATTATAACAGTAATAACGTTTTATTCAAATTAAAATACTATGTGAAAACGTTATGCTTATTTAAATGATTTTTATTGTATCTTGCTAACCAAGTTAGATTACATGTCTTGAACAAACTAGGTTAGATGCAATTTAGTCTTTATTAAATTAAATAAAGTATGGCTAGTTTGACTTGAAAAATATTAAATAAAACAAGAGATACGTATCTAGAGTGATTAAATATATAACGGTCAATAGTTAAATCTTTATTTCTATTATTTTTTTTTTATTTTTAAATATTCAGGAAGATAAATGTTAGAAGGCTACGTTCAAATTATTTGTTTATTAAATAGAGGTTGGCAAACAGTCGGAGTAATTAAATACTATTTTTCTCAAATTAAAGGGTATTAATAAAGTTCTTTACCGAGGCTGATTGGAACGAAAGGGTGCTCGACTCCTATGGGAAATGCGGGAAGCCTGAGACCCCGCGCAGGCGCGCTAAAGGAGGCTCAAGGTCCCGACCTATGGAAAGCGAGCATCCTGTAGCGGAAATCAACACCATAATAAATTGCCATGCTCTTTTTTCAACAACTTGAGCCGCGTATCATTACGTGGCTAATTCTTTAACAATTTCGATAAATATTTTGCTTATGTCAGTAAGTTGTTTATTTTTAGGATAGACCACCCACAAATCTTTAAAAACGAATTCATTGTTTTCTTTGTAAGGTATAGATTTTATAATACCACTGATAATGTCCGGATGGAATTTAGCTCCTGACTCGTTTGAATAGACAAATACATTATGTTCTTTAACAGCCTCTGTAAGAATACTCATGCTGTTTGTAGTAAACTTGATTTTATTTTTATTCTTCTTAATTAACTTAGAATAATAATAATTAGAATAGATTGAATAGCATGCTGTTTCCATGTTTAATACATCAGCTTGTGTTACGAATTGAAATTGATAGAGTGGGGAGTTTTTACTAACAATAACATGAACTTGATCAGTCCGAATTAAATCATAGTTAATATTTTTTTCACTCTCTAATATTTCTAAATCTTGAGGGAAAAAGCAAAAGTCATATTCAGTGTGTTTAATCGTTTCCATTATTAATGCTGGATCTTTTTCCTCGATATCAATTGTTACGTTAGGGTGCTCAACATTAATTCTGTTCAATGCACGTTGAAGTACAGTTGAGAAAGTAGGAGTAGCTACTATTTTCAAATGTACCTTTTTGTTGTTTTTATAATCAAATAACTCTTCATTTAACTTACTAATAATTTGTAATACTTCACTAGCTCTATTAATTAAAATCTTTCCTTCTTCAGTAGGAAATGTTCCTTTTCTTGAACGGTTAAAAATAGTTATTCCCAATTCGGTCTCTAATTGAGAGATTGATTGACTAAGTCCCGAACTTCTTATATATAATTTTTCTGCAGCTTTAAGAATAGATTTCTCGCTTGCAACTTTCACTATATATTCCATTTGCTCAAAATTCATAATTTCTCCTCTGATACTAGTTTACACATTTATTTTTTCACTCAATTGAAACTGTATACATTCTCAAAAGGAAAAGTGGTGTATTATAAATGAACACATTCATTATGCAACTAAAGTTGGAGTAGGTCAATCAACAAGAAAAACGATTAAACCATGAAGTCCTTCATTTAAACTTCAATATAGCATTTTAAAAATCTACTTTAAAAATCTAAAAATAAAAAAAGGAAGTGAATAAAATTCACTTCCTTTTTTTCATCATAACCAGATAAGTGTTAAGAATGTCAATAGTGTAATAACAGCAACAGTAAGTCCTGAATATAGGAAGAAAGCTTGTGTGCTGTGACCTTTATTTTTCATGTGCATGAAATAGTAAAGTTGGAACACTAATTGAACAACAGCAAGTAATAAAATAAATGGTACTGTAAAATATGGATCCATTTTATCTCGGTAAATTACTGCTGCAAATGATGCAAGAGTTAATATAATCATTAAAGCGAATGAAATTAATTGTTGCTTCATTTCTTCTGCATGTTTACGACGGTGATACTTTAATTCAACTTGATTTCGTTCTTGATGAGAGCTTGCACCCATATTCTTATCCCACCATTCCCATTAAGTATACTACTGTAAAGATGAAAATCCACACTACGTCGATAAAGTGCCAGTATAAACTAGCTACATAGAACTTTGGAGCGTTGTGTAAATTTAAACCTCTTCCACCATTGCGAAGCATTAAAGTAGTGATCCATAGTAAACCAACGAATACGTGGGCACCATGCGTTCCTACTAAAGTATAGAATGAAGAACCAAATGCACTACTCTTAATTGTAAAATGATATTCGTGCATATAGTGTCTAAATTCGTAAATTTCTAATAATAAAAATCCTAGACCTAATAAAACAGTAATTCCTAACCATAACATCATTTTTTTGTGTTCAAAGTTTTTCATGTGATACATTGCGTAAACACTTGTAAGTGATGATGTTAAAAGTAACATAGTTGCAATGAATACTAATTTAGGTTCGAACATTTCTGAAGCACTAGCTCCACCTGCAGTAGAGTTTCTTAATGCTAAGAAAGTACCAAATAATGATGCGAATAATACAGTTTCTCCACCAAGAAATAGCCAGAATGCTAAGAATTTATTTTTACCTTCTTCTGTAGCTTTTTCAGGGTTATGAGGAAACGTCTCAGCTGTAAACTTTTGCATTTCCATTATGCCTCAACCCCCTCATCTGCTATATCTTCTTTATGGATATGGAATCCATGATCATCAATCCAAGAACGTAAGAACATTGAACCGAAAGTGATAAATAAACCAAGAACTAATACTCCAACTGCTGTATGGTTCTTTAATTCGTCATTATACATTGCACCAAATGCTGCAATAAATAAGCCTATTGACATAACGAACGGTAGAATAGATGAGTTTGGCATATGAATATCACCTAGTGGTTCAGCAGGTGTCATTTTGCCATTTCCTTCCATTTTCTCTACCCATAGAGCGTCTAATCCACGTACATATGGAATTTGAGCAAAATTATATTCTGGTGGTGGAGAAGAGATTGTCCATTCAAGTGTACGACCTACACCCCAAGCATCTGCAGCAGCCTTCTCACCTTTAATTGCTGTATAAACTACATTGATTAACATTACAATTGTCGCAAGACCCATGAACATAGCTCCGATTGAGCTGATCATGTTTCCAGTATCTAAACCTTGTCCTGGTAAGTATGTAAAGTAACGACGAGGCATACCCATTAAACCTAAGAAATGTTGGATAAAGAATGTTAAATGGAAACCGATAAAGAATAAAGCGAATGTAAGTTTACCTAATTTTTCATTTAAGATTTTACCAAACATTTTTGGCCACCAGTAGTGTGCACCAGCAAATAAACCAAATACTACCCCACCTACGATTACGTAGTGGAAGTGAGCTACTACGAAATAACTATCATGGAACTGATAGTCAGCAGGAGCTGCAGCGTTCATAATACCTGTTACCCCACCTAGTACGAATGATGGAATAAATGCCACTGACCAAAGCATTGGAGTTGTAAAACGAATTTGTCCGCCCCACATTGTTAATAACCAGTTAAAGATTTTAACCCCTGTAGGAACTGCAATTGCCATTGTTGCAACAGCGAAGATTGCATTTGCTACTGCGCCAAGACCATCTGTAAACATATGGTGAGCCCAAACCATGAATCCTAAGAAACCGATTAATACTGTAGCGAATACCATTGAAGAATATCCGAATAATCGTTTCTTTGAGAATGCCGGGATGATATCAGAGAAGATACCGAATGCCGGTAAAATAAGAATATATACTTCCGGATGTCCGAAGATCCAGAATAAATGTTCAAAGATCATTGAGTTTCCACCTAATGAAGCATCAAAGAATGCTGTTCCAAATAGGCGATCAAACATTAATAATGCTAACCCGATTGTTAAAGCCGGGAACGCGAATAAAATAAGTGCTGATGTTACAAATACAGTCCAAGTAAATAGTGGCATACGCATGTAAGTTAACCCTGGAGCACGCATGTTAATAATCGTTGCTAAGAAGTTAATACCACCTGCTAATGTACCAATACCTGAAATTTGTAGACCTAATAAGTAGAAGTCTACACCATGAGATTTACTTTGTAGAGCTAGTGTCGCATATGATGTCCAACCTGCGTCAGGTGCTCCACCTAAGAACCAACTTAAGTTTAAGAATACTCCACCTACGAAGAATAACCAGAAACCTAAAGAATTTAAAAACGGGAATGCTACGTCACGAGCACCTATTTGTAAAGGTACTACCGCATTAAAGAAAGCAAAAATCATCGGCATTGCCGCTAAGAAAATCATTGTTGTACCATGCATTGTTAATACTTGATTATAAGCATCACCTACTAAAAAGGTGTTGTCTGGCTTAATTAATTGTATACGAATAAATAACGCTTCCATTCCACCAACTAAGAAAAAGAATCCGCCTGCGATTAAATACAGGATAGCAATTTTCTTATGGTCGACTGTCGTTAAGTAGTCCCACAATAGTGGTTTCTTTTTCGCTACAGAACTCACAGTATTACCCCCTTTGCTTCATATCCATTAAATTATTTTGCAATTTTCAAGCTAGTTAAGTATGCAGTTAACTTATCAATCTGATCTGAAGTTAAATCACCATATTTACCTGCCATAAGGTTACCTGGTTTCATTGATTCTGGATCAGTTAACCATTTTTTGATGTTTGCTTCGTTATTTTTAGCAATACCAGCAACCATATCACGATCACCGAAGTTCGCTAAGTTTGGAGCAAGTCGTGCAGCTGGTGGTCTAGTATCATTTGCATCTGCAGCATGACAACCAATACAGCTTTGTTTGAAGATTTTTTCACCTTCTTGAGCATCTGCTGTTACAGCTTGACCTTTTTGATTTTTCATATCAACCAACCATTTATCGTAGGCAGCTTGACTTACAACTTTAACTTTAAATTGCATTAATGAATGTGAAGGACCACAAAACTCTGCACAGAATCCATTATATGTACCTTCTTTATCAGCTGAAAGCCACATTTTGTTTACACCTTCAACGTTTGTATCAAGTTTACCTGCTAATGATGGAACCCAGAATGAGTGTTTGATATCTTGACCTTTAAGGTTTAAGATAACTTTTTTCCCAACCGGAATATACATGTCTTGAGAAGTTACAAATTTTTGATTAGGATACTCAAATTCCCACCAGAAAAGATGAGCATTTACATTTATAACAATTGCATCCTTTTTCTTCTCATCTTTTGTAATTTGCTTCTCATCTGAAAGCTTAAACGTCTGTGATACTGTTGGTACTGCTAATACGATAAGTAAAATAACAGGAATAATAGTCCAAAGAAGTTCTAAGATATGATTTCCTTCTACTTGCTTTGGAATAATATTTTCTTGTCCTTTACGGTGACGATATTTCACGATCACGTAAAGGAAAAGTACTGTTACAACAGCAACAACGAATACCATGATAGTCGTACTTAGCTTCATTAGATCGTATTGCATTTTTGCTACTTCACCTTGAGGATTCAGTGTAGATTGATTTGCATGTCCACATGCACTCAAAATAACTGCTATCAAGGAAATTAGCGAGACTAATCGCCAATGTTTCATAAGTATACTTCCCCCTCTTTCAATTTAAAGTGTTTCACTCTTATTTAAAAATAAGATTAAACAAACAATAAAAAAATCCCCCGTAATACCCCTAATTAAAACGAAATTGTAAACACAATCATTGACATAAATAGAAGAGTTAAATAGTTAATCGAGTATATAAACATTAATTTAGAGAACTTTTGATCGTCCTTTTGTTTATAACAATATAATCCTAAAATAACCCATCCAATATTCAATATTGTTGCAAAAATAATAAATGGTAAACCTAGAGCTTGCATGTAAAATGGCAGTGGTAATAAACATAATACCCAGATCATCACTTGACGTTTCGTCATTTCAAATCCGTAAACCACTGGTAGCATTGGAATTCCCGCTCTTTTATATTCTTCAGAACGTCTCATCGCAAGTGCTAAAAAATGCGGTGGTTGCCATATAAACATGATTAAAAACAGCATCCAAGCAATTGGATGCAAGTTCGCATCGATTGCTGCCCATCCAATCAATGGGGGTGCTGCACCAGATATACTACCTACTACTGTGTTTAACGTGTAATTACGTTTCGTCCAAAGAGTGTATAGTACGATATATGTAAATGCACCAATAAATGCATATACAACAGCCATTAAAGTTGTGAAAGCCATACATGTAAAGCCAAGAATTAATAAAATAATACCAATAGATATAGTAACACTTGGTTTGATATTACCAGTTACAGTTGGTCTATTTTTAGTTCGCTCCATATACGGGTCAATATCGCGATCAATATAATTATTGATAACACATGATCCTGCAATAATTAACGACGATCCAATTACTGTTATGATCGCCTTTGGTAAAGAATCCAATATATCTAATCCATTAATCTGGATTGCTAACCATATACCTGTAAACGTTGTAAGTATATTAGAGTTTACGATCCCTATTTTCATTAAAGAAAGTAAGTCTTTCTTTAGTGAACTAGAAGGATGATTAGTTTCTCCGTTGTTAGAAACATTATTAGCTAATTGTTCCAAGTCAATCCTCCTCTTTTTTTCAAAACTTCATTTTTCATACCCATTTTTTTATGGTTAAAATGAAATATTAATTTAAATATACTTCTATTAAACTAAATTGAATGAAATTTTTGTGATAAATATGTGACAAAATTGTGTACGTTTCAAAAAAATTTTAACGTAAACAGCATATCTTTTCAATACTAAATACTATTTAATTATAAAATTAATTATTTCTATATTTTTCAAATGAATACATTCATTGCGAAGAAAAAACAAATATTATGTCTAAATATGAAGGTTACCTTTGAATTTTATGTCGTAATCTTATATGATATAGAAGTATTATTTGCAGAATTATTTTTTTAATAAATAAATTTTAAAATTATTATTATTTTATAAAAGTGGGTGTGTTTACTTTGCTACGTGTTTTAAAAGGGGTATCATTAATAACCTCATTCATACTTTTAATTGTTTTATTGGGTGGGGCACTCGTAACAAAGACTAATTCTGGACTTGGCTGTGGTAGATCATGGCCGCTATGTAAAGGCCAAATTATTCCTGATCATTTAACGATTCAAACTGTAATTGAGTTATCTCATCGAGCTGCATCAGGCCTTGCCGGAATATTTGTTTTATTATTGGCAGTGCTTGCTTGGATTACCATTCCTCATAAAAGAGAAACAAAGTTTTTAGCAATTATATCTTGTATTTTTTTAGTTGCTCAAGCATTAATCGGAGCTGCTGCTGTCGTTTGGGGACAAATCCCTGCAGTTAAAGCAATTCATTTTGGTATATCTCTAATTTGCTTTGCAGCAGTAGTTATGTTGACTTTATTAATTTTCGAACAAGACCGTAATTACCAAAGAAATACTTTTTATGTCGGAAAAAAAATGAAATTTCATACTTATGGATTGTGGATTTATTCATACTTAGTAGTTTATACAGGGGCTCTTGTTCGACATGAAAATGCTAGTTTAGCGTGTCCTAGCTGGCCGCTTTGCAGTAAAGCAAACAATGGAATTCCAACTCAACTCCACGAATGGATTCAAATGGGCCATCGTTTTGCAGCCTTTCTTCTATTCGTATGGATTGTGATCGCATTTGTACATGCATTTAAGTACTATCGAAACGAACGTGGCATTTATCTTGGATGGGTTGTTTCTCTTATCCTAGTTACACTTCAAGTGATTTGCGGAGCTATGATTATCTATACAAACCTAAACATTTATGTAGCTTTAACACATGTTATTTTAATTTCCTGCTTATTTGCGATTTTTAGTTTCCAAAGCTTAGTTTGTACTAGAAGTAAAAGCTCAGATGCACATTTACTTCAAAATAAAAACATCTCATAAAAAAGGTATTTCTTCTACAGTTACGTAGAAGAAATACCTTTTTTCATTCATTACAAAAATTGACAAAGCAAAGAGTACTCGGGTGTAAGGTTCCTCTCCCAAGTACTCTTAAACTCGTTCATAAATTATCTTTGTTCTAACTCAATTAATAGATCACCTGTAGAAATACCTTCTCCAGAAGCAATTAAAATGTCTCTTATAACGCCTGTAAATGGTGATTGTACAGTTGTTTCCATTTTCATTGCCTCAGTTATTGCTAATGTTTGACCTTTTTCAACAACATCGCCTTTTTTAACAAGTACATTTAAAACAGTACCTGGCATTGTTGCATTTATATGGTTCGGATTATTAGCATCCCCTTTTCGTTTTTGAACGACAGTTGATTTAATTGAATAATCTTTAATTACGATTTCACGAGGCTGACCATTTAATTCAAAATAGATCACTCTTGTTCCATCAGCCTGTGCTTGTCCGATTGAAACTAATTTAACGATCAACGTTTTACCACGCTCAATATCAACTTTAATCTCTTCATCTAATTTCATGCCATGGAAGAAAGTTGGTGTATCTAGTACTGATAAATCACCATAGCTTTCTACATTTTTTTGATAATCCATAAACACTTTTGGATATAAACAATAAGCCAATATATCAAAGTTTGTAACTTGACGATTTAGTGAACGGAATAAATATTCCTCAACATCTTTAAAATCAATCGGTTTTAATGACTCCCCAGCTCGTTCTGTTAATGGTTGTCTACCTTTTAAGATAATACGTTGTAAACTCTTTGGAAATCCACCATGAGGTTGTCCTAATTGACCTTCAAAAAATTCAATTACAGAGTCTGGGAAATCAATGTTTTCACCTTTTTCGTACACTGAATCTTCATCTAAATTATTTTGAACCATAAACAACGCCATATCTCCAACTACTTTAGAAGAAGGTGTAACTTTAACTACATCTCCAAATAGTTGATTTACTCTGCCATACATATCTTTAACGTCTTCAAATCGATCTCCTAAGCCAACACCTTTAGCTTGTTGCTTTAAGTTAGAATATTGGCCACCTGGCATTTCGTGTTGGTATACCTCTGTATGAGGAGAGACCATACCACTTTCAAAACTAGTGTAATATTTACGTACGCCTTCCCAATACGTTGATAATTGTTCTAAACCATTAATATTTAAATTCGTCTCATGATTTGAACCTTGAAGAGCATAGTATAAACTATTTGCACTTGGCTGAGATGTTAATCCAGACATGCTTCCAATTGCAACGTCTACTACATCAACACCAGCTTCAATTGCTTTAACGTAAGTATATAAACCATTTCCACTCGTATCATGAGTATGTAAGTGGATTGGTAAATCTACAGTATCTTTCAATTCACTAATTAGATTGTAAGCTGCCTGAGGCTTTAATAAACCAGCCATATCTTTAATCGCAAGTATATGCGCACCAGCTGCTTCTAAATCCTTTGCAAGCTCTTTATAATAAGCTAGATTATACTTTGTTCTTGTTGGGTCTAATATATCACCTGTGTAACAAATTGATGCTTCAGCAAGCTTTCCGCTATTGCGGACTGCATCGATCGCAACTTCCATACCTTTAACCCAGTTTAAACTATCAAATATTCTAAATACGTCAATTCCAGCTTGAGCTGATGCTTCAATAAATTTTCTAACAAGATTATCTGGATAATTTTTATAACCAACTGCATTCGATCCACGGAATAACATTTGGAATAAAACATTTGGTACTTGATTTCTTAAATTTAATAGTCTTTCCCATGGATCTTCGTTTAAAAATCTGTAAGCAACATCAAATGTTGCGCCTCCCCACATTTCTAGAGAGAATAAGTTAGGTAATAATTTAGACGTTTGTTCTGCTATTGTAGTTAAGTCCTTTGAACGAATTCTTGTTGCAAGAAGCGATTGATGAGCATCCCTAAATGTAGTGTCAGTAAATAACACATTAGATTGATTTTTTAACCATTTTGAAAATTCATCTGGGCCTAATTTGTCTAATAATTGTTTCGTTCCAGCTTCAGGTTCTTTAATATGCTCTACATTTGGTAAGATTATCTCATCAAAAGTAGGTTTTTCATTAACAGAAATTCCAGGAAATCCATTAACAGTCACGTTACCAATATAATTTAATAATTTTGTTCCACGGTCTCTTCGTTTTGCAAATACGAATAATTCCGGAGATGAATCGACAAATGAAGTATTATATTCTCCAGACAAGAAATCTGGATGTGTCGTTACATTCTCTAAAAATGGAATATTTGTTTTAATCCCACGAATACGGAACTCTTTTAAGTTTCGATTTAACTTTGCAATTGCACCATCAAATGTTAAAGCATGTGTAGTTACTTTTACTAATAACGAATCATAATATGGTGTAATAACAGCACCTTGGAAGCTGTTACCAGTATCTAATCGTACACCAAATCCTCCACCTGAACGATATGCCATAATCTTACCTGTATCTGGCATAAAATTGTTTAGTGGATCTTCTGTCGTAACACGTGCTTGAATGGCAAATCCAATTCTTGGAATATCTTCTTGTAATGGAATGCCAATTTTATCACTATGTATACTATTTCCTTGTGCTATTAAAATTTGAGTTTGAACAATATCAACGCCTGTAATCATTTCAGTAATTGTATGTTCAACTTGAACACGAGGATTTACTTCAATAAAATAAAATTCATTACCCGAAACTAAAAATTCTACAGTACCAGCATTTACATAACCTACTTCTTTCATTAGTTGAACTGCTGCATCACAAATTCTCGTTCTAAGCTCTTCAGTAATAGAAGTACAAGGTGCAACTTCAACTAATTTTTGATGTCTTCTTTGAATAGAACAATCGCGTTCAAATAAATGAATGATATTCCCTTGATTATCCCCAATTATTTGAACTTCAATATGTTTAGGGTTTTCAATAAATTTTTCAACATAAACTTCATCATTACCAAAAGCAGCTTTTGCTTCAGATTTTGCACGTTCATATGCATCCTTTACACCAGCATTTGTACGTACAATCCTCATACCACGACCGCCACCACCTAAAGCAGCCTTAATGATAATTGGGAATCCAAAAGTCTCACCAAATCCCTTAACATCATCCAATGACTCAACAGGACCATTACTTCCTGGAATAATTGGTAAATTTGCTTTAAGTGCTTGCTGCTTTGCTTTAATTTTATCGCCAAAAATATCTAAATGTCTTGAGTGAGGTCCAATAAAAGTAATTCCCTCTTCTTCACATCTCTCGGCAAATTTAATATTTTCAGATAAAAATCCATAACCTGGATGGATTGCATCAACATTGTTTTTCTTTGCTATTTCAATAATACCTTCAATATCTAGATAAGCATCAATTGGCTTTTTACCTTTACCAACAATATATGCTTCGTCAGCTTTATAACGGTGATATGACCCTTCATCTTCTTTAGAATAAATACCAACTGTTCTAATCCCTAACTCAGTACATGCTCGAAATACTCGAATTGCTATTTCTCCTCGGTTAGCTACTAGAACTTTTTTAATCTGTTTCGTGTAAGTCATTTTTAAGCCTCCTGTATTATATGAAAGATAATTATCAATAAATTAAGAATAAACTTTTTAAAAATGCATGATTAAAGAATTTATAAAGTTTCTTTGTTAATCTTATTACGTATTGAAATATTCATTAAAATACCAACCATAGAGAGCATAACGATTAATGAAGTCCCCCCGTAACTTACAAATGGTAAAGGAACACCCGTAAGAGGAATTAACGATGTAACTCCTCCAATATTTACAAATGATTGAATCACGATAATCGCGCTAATTCCTGTAGCTAATAATGAATCAAATGAATCATTTGATTTATGAGCAATTAGCAATCCTCGCCAAACAATAATAAATATACATAAAATAACAACAATAACGCCTATCAAACCTGTTTCTTCGCCGATAATCGCTAAAATAAAATCAGTATGTGGTTCAGGTAAATAGCCTAATTTCTGGATACTTTTTCCTAATCCAACACCAGTAAAACCACCATTTGCAAATGCAATTAATGAATTTACGATTTGAAATCCAATCCCTTGAGCATAGTCAAAAGGATTTCGGAATGCTAAAAATCGGTTAACTTGTACATCTGTTAATCCAATTCCTAAACTAATACAAATACTGATTAATGGATAGAGTAATCCAATCCCACCTACAAATAAGAGGATTAGTCTCTTAACAATAAAACCACTACAAAACGATACGACTGCACAGGTTCCTATAATTAATAAAGCTGTACCTGTATCAGGCTGTAATCGTAATAAGATAATATAAATTGCTACAATTACCCAAGGGGCAAATAGCATTTTCCAGTTTTTTGTAATTCCCTTTTGTCTTTTTGAGTACCAACTGGCTAATAGAATAATAGATCCTAATTTTATTAACTCAGCAGGTTGTATTCCAAAAACCCAGCTTTTAGCGTTATTTCTAACTTCACCAAATAGTAAAACGGCTACTAGTAGCCCAATACTTATTGCCACATTTAAAATGATCACAATTCGCTTTCTAAAGAAAGTTGCAGGTACACACATAAAGAATAAACACGCAACCATCCCTACTTCAAATGCAGTTAATTGCTTTTTGAAGAAATAATCATCTGGCCAATGTTCGCTTTGATAACGAATAGACGGTAACGGCGAACTAGCGCTATACACCATGATTAAACCAAATAAACACAAAATGATTAATGGAACAAAAATCATATAATCAATATTTTTTAAATATTTTTTTAACATTATTTAATCATCCCTGCTTTGATTAATTATACTTTATGTATTCAACTATTTTCTTAAATTCCCTTTATAAATAAAAACATTGTAACATAGATTAATAGATTTAATACTTATAACAATTAAAAAAATTCACAAAAAAAAGCCCAAACATTAATTGTTTGAACTTTTGTTACTAATATTATTTATTCTTTTGATCTGTAAACGCTTCATGCAAAGCAGATAGTCTTCGCTCTAGTTCAGAAAGAAGTTCTTTACCTTGTTCTACCTCAATTAAACCTAATCGAGAAGCAAAGTCAATTTCCCTTGATAAACCAAACATTTGAGTATCTAAAACCTCTTCATATAGAGGGCATTGTGGCATTGTTAAATGATCAAGTTGCACATTTATTAATTTTAAAATCTTTTCAGCATCTTTTTTTAATAATTCAAATGCTTTATCTTTGTAATCTGTTACAGCATCAGACCTCAATTTTCTCCCTCCGCTTCCGTACAAGCTATCTATTTAATATTATAGTTCTTTTAAGGAAAAATCAACTTAAATAAAAAGTTTTGCACATATGTATTATTGAAAATTTTATTATTGCAACAGTTTAATTATTAAAGTTTTCTTAGTAAATAAAACGCTGAAATTTTAATAAGCTAGTTTTCTTAAAAAAGATGTATATTGATCTCGGCTCGGTATGCCTGCGGGGTCTTAGTCTTTCCTCATTTCACTAAGAAGTCTAATAACCTACACTCCAATCAACTTCTCTTATTAAGCTCTACATTCAAATTATTGGTTCAGTTATTGTAAATGTTGAAATAAATCATTTGAAGAATGAATGTCTAAATCAATCAACAGTAAATTACACCATCAAAAATCAAAATTAGCTTAATAGTAATATTCAACTAATAAATGTTTTATTTAAAGAGATAAATCTTTTTTAAGTAGTAATGCTTGAAATCTCTCCCAACTTTATCAAGAGTTCCATACACTACATAACCGAATTTCTTATAAAAATCTAAAGCCTGAAAACTTAAAGTATCCACTTTTATGAAATCGCAATTATTTTCCAAAGCAATTTGTTCGATTTCAAGTAACATTTTGGAACCATGCTCAATAAATGCATTGAGAATCTTATGACACCAATAGAATTCACTTTATAATAAAAAACCTGTTTTTATTCTCGAGTATTTTAACTAGCATAAAGAACTTAAACGAATTTCAGTCCTATTTCCGTTCATTTGATTGTCTTTTTTCATCGAATAGTCGTACACTATAAAGAGACTTAGTACATAGAAGGGGTTTTATAGTATGAGTGAAGTTTTTCAATTAACTGGTAACGTGGAATTTCCGTTGACAATCGATCCAAGTGTTTGGATTTTTGATGAGAGAAAAGTTAAATTAGAGAGTTTGTTAGCTGGTGAATTAAAAAAGGTTGATGAGCTTGAACAATATACTAAAAGTGTTTCAAAGCATTGGGATCGTGAAATTGTTGAAGGTGCGAAGGTTGATAATAGTCCTTTATTTGCTACTCAGAAAAAAGAATGGCTTAAGGAATCGTATGCAATGCCATTTTCGTATTTTATCGATAATAGTAAACCTAAAAGTCGCGATTTCGAAGTTACAGTTGAAACAGAACGTCGAGCAATCAAATTACCTTTTGAAGTGCTATATGAAAGTTATTTAGCCTTTTCATACAATGGTAAACGAATTTCTGAAAATGGGCCAGTTCATTTGTATTTTGTTGATGGTTCAAATAAGGATAACCCGATTACTTCAATAGTGAAAATTATATTGTAGCAAAAATAACATCTTACCAAATATAACTGGTAAGATGTTTTAGTTTTTATTCTAGTGGTTCTACAAAAGATCAGCTGCAAGCTGTGCGATTGAAGAACGTTCACCTTTAATTAATTTTACATGACCACTTATTTTTTGATCCTTAAATTTTTCAACTACATATGTTAATCCATTATTGTATTCATCTAGATAAGGATGATCAATTTGTTCAGGGTCTCCCATTAATACGATTTTACTCTTATCACCAACACGAGTTAAAATCGTTTTTACTTCGTGTCTTGTTAGATTTTGTGCTTCATCAATTATAATAAATTGCTCTGGGATACTTCTCCCTCTTATATAAGTTAAAGCTTCTACTTCAATTGAGCCCATTCCAGCTAAGATAGCATCTAGTTCACCAGGTTTTTTAGTATTAAACAAATATTCTAGATTATCATATATCGGTTGCATCCAAGGTCTTAGTTTTTCGTCCTTTTCACCTGGTAAATAACCAAGATCTTTACCTACTGGAACGATTGGTCTAGCTACTAATAATTTTTTATAACTTTGTAGGTCTTCACTTTGCATTAATCCTGCCGCTAAAGCTAATAATGTTTTTCCAGTACCCGCTTTACCGATTAATGTTACAAGTGGGATATCGTCGCGTAATAGTAATTCTAATGCCATTGATTGTTGAGCATTTCTAGGTCTTATACCCCAAATATGTTCGTTTGAAAAAACGAATTTCTTAATTTTTGTTCCCGTTTTATCAACAACGCCAAGTGCTGAACTTTTACCGCCTAGAGCATCCTTTAATACGATAAATTGATTAGGATAAAATGGATGATTTGCAATATCCGAAACAGGTAGCTCAGTCTTCTCGTAAAACTTATTTAATAAATCTGTATTTATGTAATACTCCAAATATCCGGTATAAATATGGTCCACTTCAACCACTCTGTCGCTTAAATAATCTTCAGCAAATAAATTAAGGGCATCCGCTTTAACACGAACTAGTGTATCTTTACTTACTAAGATGACAGTTTTTCCATTTTCTTTTGCCTCTTCTTCAAGAGATAAATTTTTCGCTACAGCTAAAATGCGATTATCATTCGTTTTTTCAACAAATATCTCTTGTAATTGCTGAAACGAACGATGATTTAATTCAATTCTAAACGAACCACCATTTTCAAGAGGAATACTTTCATGTAATTTCCCTAGTTCTCGAAAGCTATCAATTAATTTGGATACATACCTAGCATTACGACCTACTTCATCCATATATCTCTTCTTTGAATCTACTTCCTCTAATACAACAGCTGGAACAACTACTTCGTTATCTTCAAATGAAAAGATTGCTAGTGGATCTTGCAATAGTACATTGGTGTCGAGAACATATATTTTACTCAATCCTTAACCTCCTGACTCAAATAACTCAGAATAGAATCACTAAATTTATTTCTAAATTGATTGTTCTTACCTTTTGTTAATTGTCGAAGAATGGACGAACCGTTTATATATTATATGAAACTCTCTCTACTTTAGAATAGTTTTTAGTGTTCAAAGGATCTTAGTCCGTTTAAAACAGCTACATCTAACTTTTTTGCCGCCCTCTCATCGTATGTTTTTGCATATTCAGGTTCGGCTGTTATTTTAGAGCCATAAAACAATATATTTTTCACTTCATTAATTTCTACTTCTATACATGCCAATTTTAACGGTATCCCAGGCATTTGTTTCGTTAAAATTGTTGCATTACCAGAAATATTATAAACTGTCTCATTTGAAAATAAGCTGAATGACACTCCACTAACTGCTTCTATATTCGATAAAATTGCGGATCTTTGGTCTACAGCAAATCGAATTGTTTTTTCATCTAAAGCAGTAAACCAAGAAATTGCATTCATAATTGGAACATTCTTTTCGGTGTTAAAAGTACTTAAAAAAACAATCTTTTCTTTATTGCAGTCTTCAAACAAACCTGGTGACAATCTTTTCTCAATACTGTTTGCCATCACTATTTCATCTCCTTTAAATAAAGAGTATACTAATATAATTCAAAGTTTTTTTAAAACTTCCTGCTAAAACCACTGTTTTCTAAAAATATATTCTAAAACCTGTTATAATTATGTTAACTTAAGTTACATATATAAGGAGAGAAATTTCACATGAGAGTTAAATGCATGATTTGTGATAAAAGCGAATCAATTAGCGATGAGTCCCCTATTGCTAAAAAACTAAGAAATCGTCCAATCCATACATATACATGCTCCGAATGCTACGATCGAATTAAAATTAAAACAGAACAAAGAATTGCAACGGGAAAGTTCCGTTTCTTAAAACCTGTAAAGGATAATGATGAGTGGTGATCAGAACATGAAAAAAGAAGCCTAATTGGTTTCTTTTTTTTGTGAGTTGCTGTATTTGTGCATAAATGGGTGAGTTTCGTGCATAAACCGGTGGATTCCGTTCATAAACCACAGCATTTCGTTCATAAAGGCCTTTCCACGCTAAATTATGATTGCAATCCAATGAAAAACATGAAGAAATATGTCCTATGTTTATTAAAGGTGTGAACTTTATTCGTGAAGCAACTGTCTTTGTGCATAAATGGAGTAGTTTGGTTCAAAAACTGGTGAGCTGCTGCTATTTTAGTTGGCGAACCAAAAATAGTTTTACACCACGGGGCAATTTTTATAATACTACGCTGTAAGCTTTATAAAACCTAGGCTAAGCCAAGAGTTTTCGCTTCCATAACAAAAAAAACCTAGATTAATTTCTAGGTTTTTCATAGTGTTGAAAAATAAAATAGTCAATTGTTAAAATGTTTCTAAGTGATTTATTTGATGGTAATATTTCTTTTAATGTTGTTATTGATTTGTTTTAATAGATAATTTGTTTGGGCATACCAACAAACATTAGAAAAGAACTCTTTTTCAGAATCTCATTTTTGAGATACTAATTGTTTGTAGAGCATTCAACTATTTATTTATAAGGAGACGATTTACCGATGGTAGCAAAATAACAGAGTATTTAATTTCTATTTTCCTCTAATTTAAGGGAGAGTAGTAAGGTTCTTTACTGCATGCTTTTTTATAATGAAGAAGTTGATTGGAACGGAGGGGTTTTCGCCCCATGGAAATCGAGAATCCTGTAGGGGAAATCAACCACATACCGCTTCCTTTATATAAAAAAAATTATTGATTTATTGACAAGTTCTTTTTCCCACTATGTAAAAAAACCTAGATAAATATCTAGGTTTTTAATACTTTTCCGGATTTACTTTCACTTGATCTAAGAAACAATCAATCATTTCAATTGGAAAACGAGTTGTACGTTCTTTTTCAGCTTGAGTAAATGTAATTAAATAAAAATCTTCCATTTTATCAATTTTTACGTTTGATACTTGGTGATCCTCTTTTAAAATCGAATCAAACATCTCATACGTCTCTTTAGCAGCTTCATCAGATGGTCTGCCTTCATAAATTACTTTAATCGTTAACCAATTATATAAAGCGTCCTGAACAGATTTCATCTTATACCAACTTTCTATAACTTGTTACGTTATGTAGTAGCTTTACTCTTTTTTGATTGATGTAGACGAATCTTATAAACACCTAATACAAAAACACTTGCTAGTAGTGCCTCTACAATTGGTATTCTAAGAGCTAGGAAAGTTAGCAAGCTACATCCAAGCATTAGTAAAATATAAATGACTAGCATTTTAAGGATACTTAATTTTTTGGCAAATCCTAAATGATATACTACAATACAAAGCACTACAATTAGAGCATATAGTATCCACATTGAAAGTCTTACATCATGAGTTGTATTTATTAGTTGTGTGATGACAAATTCGAATCCCTTTGGAGCTTTTTCCAAATCCATATCCCCCTATTAAATGACAAAATAAAACCGACTAAATAATAGTCGGTTTTATTATATCATAATTATTTTAAAATTTAATTATTCTTGTTCAGCGAATTTTTTCTTTTTCGCTGCACGCTCACGCTCGCTTTTATCAAGAAGCTTTTTACGTAAACGAATTGATGTTGGTGTAACTTCACAGTACTCATCATCATTTAAGTATTCTAAAGATTCTTCAAGCGTCATAATACGTGGTTTTTTCATTGTTGTTGTTTGGTCTTTGTTAGCTGAACGGATGTTAGTTGCATGTTTAACTTTAACAACGTTTACTGATAAATCATTATCACGGTTGTGCTCACCAACAATCATACCGTCGTATACATCTACACCTGGCTCAAGGAAAATTACACCACGGTCTTCAAGACCCATAATTCCGTAAGTTGAAGATTTACCAGTTTCCATTGAAACTAATACACCTTGACGACGTCCACCAACTTGACCTTGAATAGCTGGTTGGTAGCTATCGAATGAATGGTTAATGATTCCATAACCACGAGTTAATGTTAAGAACTCAGTAGTGTAACCAATTAATCCACGAGCTGGTACCATAAATGTTAAACGAACTTGACCGTTACCATTATTAACCATGTCTCTCATTTCACCTTTACGAGCACCCATTGATTCCATGATTGAACCAGTGTATTCTTCTGGTACGTCGATTTGTACATGCTCAACCGGCTCACATCTTACTCCATCAATAACACGGATTATAACTTCTGGTTTTGATACTTGAAGCTCATAACCTTCACGACGCATGTTTTCGATTAAGATTGATAAGTGAAGCTCTCCACGTCCACTAACGATCCAAACATCAGGAGAATCTGTGTTTTCTACACGTAAACTTACGTCAGTTTGAAGTTCTTGTAATAATCTTTCTTCAATTTTACGAGAAGTTACGAATTTACCTTCACGACCTGCAAAAGGTGAATTATTAACTAAGAATGTCATTTGAAGAGTTGGCTCATCAATACGTAAGATTGGAAGTGCTTCTTGGTGTTCTGCAGGACATACTGTTTCACCAACGTTGATATCTTCCATTCCAGATACTGCTACTAAATCACCAGCTTTTGCTTCTTGGATTTCAATACGTTTTAATCCAATGAATCCAAACATTTTCGTGATACGGAATTGCTTAACTGATCCATCAAGTTTCATTAATGCAACTGATTGACCAACTTGCATAGTTCCTCGGAAAATACGTCCGATACCGATACGTCCAACATAGTCATTGTAGTCTAATAATGTTACTTGGAATTGTAAAGGCTCTTCACTGTTATCGATTGGAGATGGAATGTGCTCGATAATTGTATCGAATAACGCATTCATATTTGATTCTTGTTTAGAAGGATCAGACTCTAAGCTAGAAGTTCCGTTGATTGCTGAAGCGAATACAACTGGGAATTCTAATTGATCTTCGTCTGCACCTAATTCAATAAATAAATCGATTACTTCGTCTACTACTTCATCAGGACGTGCGAAGTCACGGTCGATTTTGTTTACAACTACGATTGGTGTTAAATGTTGTTCTAAAGCTTTTTTCAGTACGAAACGAGTTTGAGGCATACATCCTTCATATGCATCTACAACTAAAAGAACACCATCAACCATTTTCATGATACGTTCTACTTCTCCACCAAAATCGGCGTGTCCAGGAGTATCCATGATGTTAATACGTTTACCTTCGTATTGGATTGCTGTGTTTTTAGCTAAAATTGTAATTCCACGTTCACGTTCTATATCATTTGAGTCCATTGCACGCTCATTAACGTTTTCGTTTGAACGGAATGTACCTGATTGTTTTAATAATTCATCAACTAACGTTGTTTTACCATGGTCAACGTGAGCAATAATTGCGATATTGCGTAAATCTTCTCTTTTTTTCAAAATATATTCACTCCTAAAATGTCTACACATCTGTTTTCATTATTAACTAAAACATTATAGCACATGCATGGCGAAATTTATCAATAAAATGTTTAATCAAAAATATAATTTATTAATAAATAATTAGTAAAGTTTTATTTTTTTCAAATTTACATCCGATTCGACAGAGAGTAAAATAAGATATGAACAGGAGGATTCATCATGTCTAACACTAAGTTTCGGCTTTTCTGCGTAGCACTTTTATCCGTAATCTTCTTAATTCTAGTTGGTATTATGCTAGCAGAACTAAGTATTATAGGGGCTGTCATTTCACTAATTATTTCAATTTCATTAGTTGGTTATGGTTTTTCATTACGTGCTAAATTAAAAAGAGAAGGTAAGTTTTAATACCTTACCTTCTCTTTCTTTATTGTAAAAATTCGATATAGTCGCTCATTAATTCTTTTTGAATAGAAGGATTACTTATTAGTACTGAGCTTTTTTTCAATATCGAAAGTTCTTCATTTTTTAGCGTTGTACATATTCCACCTAGCTCTTCAACTATAATCTTACCCGCAGCAAAATCCCATGGAGATAATCTTGGTGTAATATATGCATCGATTCGTCCCATTGCTACATAGACCATTTCGATCGCAGCAGTTCCATAAGATCTACTTCCCCTAACTCTACGAACAAGCTCTCCTAATTTTTCATGGTTTAAATAACGATTTTTTGTTAACCAAATCGCATTTACAGCTACTATAGCCTCTTCGATTACAATATTTTTCAAAGGAGTTATTTCTAAATCGTTTAAAAATGCACCTTCACCTTTTTTAGCGAAATATAGTTCGTTATGTATTACATCCAAAATAAATCCCATTTTACCGATTCCGTTGTCATAAATACCTAATGAAATTGCAAAATTACGTTTTTGATGGACAAAATTCATTGTTCCATCAATCGGATCAAGAATCCATACAATTCCATCTACTTGATTCAATTCATCGCCTTTGCCTTCTTCACCAAGCAAGTAATGATTCGGAAACTTCTTTTTTATTTTTTCATAAAAGAATTTTTCAATTTCTTCATCTTTATTTGTTACTAAATCATTTTCATTCGATTTCGTATTGATTGTAATCGAGTCGTATAAAGAGCTTTTAATATTTTCAGTTGCCTCTTGAAGCAATTTTCTTGCGAATTGTTCAATTTCTTTCCAGTCTTCATTCATTTTTAACACTCCAAACTCTCGTGCTGAACTATTTATATTATGGTCCTGTATATCAGTTTACCAATTTTATCCTAAAAAAACCTAATGAAATGATTTTTATTTAATTGAGGAACTTTTTTAGAGGGTGGGCATACGATAAATCATTGGGCGGGCGCTTAGAAGAATGAGCACACAGAAAAACGAACCTATTTAAAGGTTCGGTAAATAAAATTCGCTAAGCTTCTAGACGAATTAATTCTAATCTTAATAATTCTAATTTCTTCTTTGATTCAATCATTGCATCACTATCATTCACTGTCATAGCATCAAATAAAGTAGCTAATTCGTAATCTAATTCTAATCTAAGTACAGGTATTCTCTTTTCAGCATCAGTTCTTTTTAACGCATTAATCACTTGTCTCATCGTTATCCCTCCATAGAATATAAGTTGCAAAACAAATTGTAAAAGTTAATTAACAAAATTTTCTGATTTTTATCTTGCTACTAATATATGTTATTTAAGCTTATAATGTAACTAAATTATACAGAAACATATTACCCATTTGTTTTGGACAAACATGGTATACTAATCAGAGAAATATAGCTAGGGGGTTCCAACATGGTTCAAACTTTTTTTAAAGAAAGTGATTTTGAAATATTTACAACTGACTCAAATTTAGAAAATAGAATGAGTGCTATACAAAATGAAATTCAACCAAAGTTTAAAGAAATTGAAGAAGAAATATTACCATTTTTAAATGTACAATCTGATCAAACCTTTTTTGCTCATATCGCTAAACATGCTCGTCGAACTGTGAATCCTCCAAAAGATACTTGGATTGCGTTTGCTACAAATAATCGTGGATACAAAATGCTTCCTCATTTCCAATTTGGACTGTGGGGTACACATCTTTTTGTCTATTTTGGCATTATTTACGAAAGTCCAAATAAGCAATCGATTGCAATTAATTTTGAAAAAAATAAAAATAAACTTTACAAAATAATTCCAAAAGATTTTGTTGTTTCATACGATCACATGAAACCTGATGTAATTCAAAAAAGTAAAATGAAAAAAGATGATTTCAGTGCGGTTATAAAAAGATTTCATGATGTAAAAAAAGCTGAATTTCTTTGTGGAATAACGATTCCTAAAGATGAAGCAATTACACTTACAAAGGATGAACTAATCCAACGTATTATAGAAACATATAATACTTTAATTCCATTATACAATATAAGTGTAAAATGAATTAATATAAGTGTTGTTTAATTATACATATGTCAAAATCAAAAGTCTATGCCCATTCTTTACACATTTTTCGACAGGACGAATTATGAAATTAATTTCAAAAGTCTAGGTATGTACATTTAAAGCCCATTTAAGGTAGCTAATAAACCTTTAATGGGCTTTTATTTTTGTTTTAAGATATTAGTTTTATCTAGATTACATTTTAATCTTATCGCCAGGTGCACCCTTTTTAGCTTTTTGTATTACTCGATATGCAGAATAGCCCGATAGCTCCTCTAATTCGTTACATAATTTTTTTTCTTCAGCAATGCTTGGTACGATTGACTTAAACTGTTTATACGCAGTCATTAGTTCTTCACGTTCTACTCCCTTTTCATATGCTTTTTCTACTGATGTGTAGAACGCAATTACTTCGATTGTCTCACTTGTTGACCAATCATATGAAATTGGGTATTGGTAATCCATTCAATTCACTCCTACTTTTATGTAATTAATTCCATTTTAACACATTTTTCAAATTTCATTCTTTATTTAAAAATTGATATAATTCCATCTTAATGAATAAAATTTCATAAATTTGTAATATTTTTCTATACAGAAAATTCATAGAATGATATAATCTTTTTGTTTTTCAAATGAAGGTAAGACAGTTTTTAACTTAATGAGAGTAAACAGTTGAATTGTTTACAAACATATCACTTCCGAAAAACACTATTATTCATTAAATGGGGTGTATGTTAAATGAAACAAAATGAAACACCGTTATTTTCTTCTTTATTAGAACATGCAAAGAAGAACCCTATTCAATTCCATATTCCTGGACATAAAAAAGGAAATGGAATGGATCCTACTTTTAGAGAGTTTATTGGTGACAATGCATTATCAATCGATTTAATCAACATTGCTCCTTTAGATGATTTGCATCATCCAAAAGGTAAAATAAAACAAGCACAAGATCTTGCAGCTAAAGCTTTCGATGCAGACCACACTTTCTTTTCGGTACAAGGCACAAGCGGTGCTATTATGACAATGGTAATGAGTGTTTGTGGACCTGGCGATAAAATAATCGTACCAAGAAATGTTCATAAATCTGTTTTATCCGCAATCATTTTCTCAGGAGCGACACCAATATTTGTTCATCCTGAAATTGATAGTGAATTAGGTATTTCTCACGGTATTACAACAAATGCAGTTAAAGAGGCTATTTTAAATAACCCGGATGCTAAAGCAGTTCTAGTCATTAACCCTACATACTTTGGATTTGTAGCTGACTTAAAAAGCATTGTTGACTTAGCACATTCACATGGCCTTGCCGTTTTAGTTGATGAAGCGCACGGTGTACATATTCATTTCCATAATGAATTACCGATGTCTGCGATGCAAGCAGGGGCTGACATGGCCGCTACGAGCGTACATAAGCTTGGAGGGTCTATGACTCAAAGTTCCATTTTAAATGTAAGAGAAGGCATTGTAAATGTTCACAGAGTACAATCTGTTTTAAGTATGCTGACAACTACCTCCACTTCCTATTTATTACTTGCTTCATTAGATGTTGCAAGAAAAAGATTAGCGACTGTCGGTGAAGAATTACTTACAAACACTATTAGACTAGCAAATAATGCACGAAATAAAATTAATTCAATAAATGGTCTTTATTGTCCTGGTTATGACTTAGTAGGTAATGAAGCAACATTCAATTTTGATCCTACCAAATTATTAATAAGTGTAAAAAAATTAGGTGTAACTGGTCATGATGTTGAAGTTTGGTTAAGAGAGCGTTTTAATATTGAAGTAGAAATGTCTGATTTGTATAATGTTCTTTGCATTTTAACTCCTGGAGACAGCGAAGAAGATATTCAGCAGTTAATACACGCACTTGAAATATTAGGAACTGAATTTGAAATTTCAGAGCGTAATACAAATTTAAACGTTGAGATTCCTACTATTCCAAATTTAGCAGTCTCACCAAGAGATGCATTCTATTCAGAAACAGAGTCTGTTCCATTAGAGGATTCTGTAGGTAGAATTATCGCTGAGTTTGTAATGGTTTATCCACCTGGAATTCCAATCTTCTTACCTGGTGAAGAGATTACACTTGAAAATCTCGTTTATATTAAAAAGAATATTGAAGCAGGACTACCTGTCCAAGGTCCAGAAGATGAAGAATTATTAACTTTAAAAGTATTAAAATAAATAAACTCACAAAAAGAAATTAAGTATTTTTATAATATGACTTCACACTAAAACTAGGAAATGAAACCTAGTTTTTTTGTATTATAAATCACATCTAACTCATATAGGCATATGATAGGTAAGGTAATTATACTGATGCGTATTAAAAATTGTTTTTATGTTAGGATGTGGACTCATTGATAGTCGTGAATAATAAAATTGTTCATGCTTCATTAAAAAATAGCGAAGATTCAAATAATAAGCTTTACCAAGAAATATTGTCTAATTTAACGACTAGTAAAAAATCACATATTTATAAATCAGAGCGAGAATTATCATTTGATGTAACACTTCGAACTTATGTCCTAAAGGCGTCTAAAGAACTCTTAACAAGTGGTATGCAATTTAGAGTTTTTAGAAGAGCTTATTGTAATCCAATGTTTTGGATTCGCACACCAATGGGAGGATTCAGACTTAGGCCAGGCATAAGAGCTTCAATGGGAATTTATGATATATTTCGAAACGGACAATTTTATGCAACTGAATGTGCTACTGCAATCATAATGGTCTTTTATAAAGCCCTATTAGATTTATACGGCTATGAAATTTTTGACCAAATTTTCGATAACGGTTTTTACTTATACACTTGGAATTATGACCCTAAATTAGCCATATTAACGGCAGAAGTTGATCGCCCAGCACCAGGCGATGTAGTTTATATAAAAAATCCAGAAGTCGATCCAATGACTCCAGAATGGCAAGGGGAAAACACAGTTTGTATGGGAAGTAATTATTATTATGGCCACGGAATCGGCATACGGGGGCTTCAAGAGATCATTTACCATTTAAATATGCATAGATATCCTTTTGCAATGGTTTCTGCTTATTTAACAAATTTGAATACAAGAATTGACTCTAATGAAATGGCTCAATATTTAAAAGATAATTCAAAATTAATACCAGTAAAAACGCGAGAAGTTTCATCTGATGTAGTAACAGCAAGAATTGGAGATCAAACTCAAATTGCATAATTAAAAATTATGGCGACTCTTAAGTCAAAGGACTTTTGAGTAGCCTTTTTTATTTACGTTTATAAAACTACGCCATGGACAAACGAACACATTGTGAACTTTATTGATAAAGTTGTGAACTTCGTTGATAAAAGCATGTTTCTCGTTGATAAAAGCATGTTTCTCGTTGATAAAAGCATGTTTCTCGTTGATAAAAGCATGTTTCTCGTTGATAAAAGCATAATTCTCGTTGATAAAAGCATGTTTCTCGTTGATAAAAGCATAATTCTCGTTGATAAAAGCATAATTCTCGTTGATAAAAGCATAATTCTCGTTGATATTTTGATAAATTCCGTTGATAAAAGCCTAATTACGATGAAACAATGATTAATTTCATTGGTAAATCAGTATGTCTCATTAAAATATCATAAAACTTTACAGAATTTTAAAAGATTAATAGTAATTGCCTATTATTAAGAAGATAAATACAAAAAACCCACAAGAAAAAAATACTTCCTTGTGAGTTTTACTTCATTATATAAACGCCTTTTTAGTTCCATTCTTAGACATTAATTTTATATTATTATTGATCAACCTTCATTTTCTGCTGATTGACACTCTTCGCAATCTTTTACATAAAGTGTTGTTACTTTTTCATCCTCAAAATGACCTACTGTTTTATCACAACATTTGCACACGAACGTTCCCATGATGTAACCCCTTTCATAATGTTGTATTAATCAACTGATTTCATTATAAAGTGTTATACTTATTTACGCAACAGGCAAATAAGTATAACTTTATTTTTCTAATACCACATTATTCAAAAGGTTTGGGAACGTGAAAATGTTTTAATTAGTATAACACATTTATTTTTTATTCATAACTCTCCTCTATACTTGGTGACGGAAGCCAGTCGGCTAAATAATCTGCAAGCTGCATTGCTTCTTCCTCTGTTTTTAGTTTACACAAAAATTTTAATTGATTAGGAAACGATACATCTTGGCGATCTAATACGATACATTGCCTTGATTGCATACAAATGACGAGTGGCTTCCCAAAGAACATGTTCGTATATACAATGCCAATATCGTATCTTACATCATGAGCGACAAACCCTACAAATCTCACTCTTGCATTTTCATGATCGTCATATAATTTTTCAAACATAGTATCACCCACCCCTCTTCTTAAGTGTTGTAAATTAATACATATGAAGAAAAAATTAAATTAATACCGAATACTTGTCTAAAAATTTGAAATAGTGTTATGATAAAAATGATTAAAAGTGATGTTTTTCTCAAAAAAACGTCTTAGGGGGAAATATAAAAATGGTTCAGCAAGCTACTATTCAATTAGTGGATAAATCAAAATATGAAGAAGCAAACTTAGAATTATTAAATACTTTAATAAATGATTACATACAATCTTCTACTAAAATCGGTCAACAAGTTGACTGGAATTATGAAAGGGCTTCATTTCCTTATTCTATTTCAAATAAAAAATTAGATGACCAAGATGCTCTTTATTTACAAAGTGAAGATTCACGATATAAACATTTTGTTGTTTCAATTCAAGACTATAAAAACATAGTGATTACACTATTACCAAACTCAACTTATGGAGATAAAGGTAAAGCAAATGAACTTTGTAGATATTTAGCTCAAAAAATTGAAGCAAAGCTTGAACTATTTAACAAACGAATCATGTATTTTTATAAAAGATAATTTAAAATAATTTAACAATTACTTGACAAAAGAAAAAGATCGAAGCATAAAAGCAAGTAATAACAATACTTGCTTTTCTTGTATTCCCAACATATTTTGCAATTAAATACAGCTGGTAGAAAAAGACTAAAAACAAAATGACTTTCGAATAAACTTGATCTCTTTTAGACAATAACAATACAAATGAAAAACCTACCCAAAAAAATTGATGGATCATTAATACTATTAATTGTTTTCGCATTTATATTCCCACCAATCGTCTATCCAATACTTGAATATGTGTTTCTTAAAAGTTATGCGAAACATGCTTTAATCATGCAAAAAAACTTGTACAAAAAGCTTTCATCTTGCCACAAAAAACCTCATTTCCCTTCCTTTCTTGCTTGCTATCATCCTTTTTAACACTCCAAGATATTCTTACCTTACACACGCTAAAAAAGGGCATTAAAGTCAAAATAAACACTAAACAAAAAGCATTTATCTACGAAAATCTATTTTATATCCACAAAACTTTGTCTTTTATCAATAAAAATAACTACTTTATAAACAAAAATACTGTTATATCAATAAAGTTCACAGCTTTATCAACAAAATAAACAAAGTGTTCGTGTTTAAAATTCATTTACAAACATCTATCCAAAAAAAAGCTGCCTCTTCTGAGACAGCTTTTTTATTAATATTATTTTAGAACGTGGATTGGATGACCCATCGCTAATTCTGCAGCTTCCATTGAGATTTCACCTAATGTTGGGTGAGCATGAATTGTTTGAGCAATATCTTCAACACTCATGCAAGCTTCAATTGCAAGGCCTAACTCAGAAATAATATCTGATGCATTTACACCTGCAACTTGAGCACCAACTAGTACTCCATCTTCTTTACGAGAAACTAATTGTACGAATCCGTCAGTTGAATTTAGTGATAATGCGCGACCATTTCCACCGAATGGGAATTTTGCAACATTTACAGCTAATCCTTCTTCATCCGCTTGTTTTTTAGTATAACCAACAGTTGCTAGTTCTGGATCAGTGAATACTACTGCAGGGATTGCTAAGTATTCAATTTGACTAGGCATACCGCTAATTGCTTCAGCAGCCACTTTACCTTCATAAGAAGCTTTGTGAGCTAATGGAGGTCCAGCAATTACATCACCAATTGCAAAAATGTTTTTAACTGTTGTACGAGCTTGTTTGTCAGTTGTAATTACACCACGTTCGTTAATTTCAACACCAACATTTTCTAAGCCCATATCGCGAGAGTTAGGGAAACGTCCAACTGTTACTAATACGTAATCAGCTTCGATTTCTTTCATTTCGCCATTTGATTCAAATTTAACAGTAACGCCATCAGCAGTTTCTACAACACCTTTACCGAACGCTTTTGTTTCGATATCAACATTGCCTTTTTTCTTTAATCCACGTTTAACAATTGAGCTCATTGATTTTTCGAAACCATTTAAGATTTCATCACCAGCTTCAAGAATTGTTACGTGAGTACCGAAGTTAGCATAAGCTGTACCTAATTCCATACCGATATAGCCGCCACCAATAACAACTAATTTCTTTGGAATTTCAGGTAAGTTTAATGCACCAGTTGAATCGATTACACGGTTACTCCATTTGAATCCTGGGATTTCGATTGGAGTTGAACCTGTTGCGATGATCGCATTGTTAAATGTATATGTTTGAGCTGAGTCTTCTGTAATAACACGAAGTGTGTTTGCATCATTAAAGTAAGCTTCACCTTTAATAACTTCAACTTTATTACCTTTTAATAAACCAGCTACACCGCCAGTTAATTTATTAACAACACTGCTTTTCCAAGCTTGAACTTTTGTAAAATCAACTTTTACATTTTCAGCTGTAATACCGATATCTTCAGAATGCATAGCAGTCTCATAACGGTGACCAGCTGTAATTAATGCTTTTGAAGGAATACAACCTACGTTTAAACATACTCCTCCAAGATTACCTCTTTCAACTACCGCAACTTTTTGTCCTAGTTGTGCTGCACGAATTGCTGCAACATATCCACCAGGACCGGCACCGATAACGACCGTATCTAGTTCAATTGCAAAATCTCCTACTACCATTTATCTTACGCCTCCATTAATAATAATTCTGGATCATTTAATAATCGTTTAATGTGGTTTAATGCGTTTTGAGCTGTAGCACCATCAATCATTCTGTGGTCAAAGCTTAAAGATAACGCTAATACTGGAGCAACAACGATTTCTCCATTTAATACAACAGGTTTTTCAGCAATACGACCAATACCTAAAATAGCTACCTCAGGGTGGTTAATTACTGGTGTAAACCATTGTCCACCAGCTGAACCGATATTTGAAATTGTGCATGAAGCACCTTTCATTTCTGCAGGAGCTAATTTACCATCACGAGCTTTTGTAGCTAACTCATTAATTTCAGCAGAAATAGAGAAGATAGCTTTACGATCAGCATCTTTAACAACTGGTACTAATAAACCTTTATCAGTATCTGCAGCAATACCAATATTATAGTAATGCTTGTGGATGATTTCGCTAGTAGCATCATCGATTGATGTATTTAATGCTGGGAATTTACGTAATGCAGAAGTTAAAGCTTTAACAACATAAGGTAAGAATGTTAACTTAATACCTTGTGCAGCAGCAACTTCTTTATACTTTTTACGGCTAGCAACAAGCTTAGTCACATCTACTTCATCCATTAATGTAACGTGTGGAGCAGTGTGTTTAGAGTTAACCATTGCTTTAGCAATTGCTTTACGAATTCCACTCATTTTTTCACGAGTTTCAGGGTATGCACCTTCAGGGATTGGCATTGCTTTTGGAGCTTCTTTAGCAGCTGGTGCCTCAGAAACAACCTCAACAGCAACCTCATTTTGTGCTTGAGCAACTGGTGCTACTCCACCTAATAAGAATGCATCTACGTCATTTTTAGTAACACGGCCATTTTTACCTGAACCTGGTACAATGCGTAAATCAACGTTTTTCTCACGAGCATATTTACGTACAGATGGCATTGCAATTACATGTGCTTTTGGCTCAATTGCAGCAACTGGTGATAGTGGTGCAGCATCTGTTTTTGGTTCTGCTTGCTCATAAGATTCTTGTACTTTTGCTTGAACTGCTTCAGCAGCTTCCGGTACTGGAGTAGTAGTTGGAGCTTCTTCAGCATGTTGACCTTTAAAGCTAATATTTTCATAACCAGGAGCATCTAAACGTACTAATACGTCACCAACAACTGCAACTGTTCCTTCTGATACTAACACTTCTAATACTTTACCTTTAACAGGTGATGGAATTTCTACTACTGATTTATCGTTTTGTACTTCACAAATGATATCATCTTCATTTACTTCGTCGCCTGCTTTAATAAACCATTTTACAATTTCACCTTCGTGAATACCTTCACCGATATCTGGTAATCTAAATTCAAATAGACTTGCCACTGAGTTTGACACAGATTTCTACCTCCGAACAAAATTAAATTAATTTTTAAATTTTATCTATCTATAATGTAAGAAAGGTATTGATGAATTCATCAAATACCTTTCTCTATTTTTGTTAAATAATTAGAAGTTTAAAACTTTTTGAATACCTTCAACTACATCTTTATGGTTTGGTAACCAAACAGTTTCTGCTTCTGAGAATGGGTATACAGTGTCAGCCGCAGTAATACGTACAACTGGTGCTTCTAATGAAAGGATACAACGATCATTAATTTCAGCAACAATATTTGCAGCAATACCAGCTTGTTTTTGTGCTTCTTGTACAACAACTGCACGGCCAGTTTTCTCAACAGACGCAACGATTGCAGCAGTATCTAATGGGTGAATAGTACGTAAGTCAACAACTTCTACTGATACACCTTCTTTTTCTAATTCTTCTGCAGCTTTTAATGCAGTGTGAACCATTGCACCGTAAGCAAATACAGAAACGTCTTTACCTTCACGTTTAACATCAGCTTTACCTAATTCGATTGTGTACTCACCTTCAGGTACATCTTCACGGAATGAACGATATAATTTCATGTGCTCTAAATAGATAACTGGATCATTATCACGAATAGATGAAATTAAAAGACCTTTCGCATCTTTAGGTGTTGATGGAATAACTACTTTTAAACCTGGAGTTTGAGCCATTAATCCTTCTAAACTATCCGCGTGCATTTCTGGAGTATGAACCCCACCACCAAATGGTGAACGGAAAGTAATTGGAGAAGTAAAACGACCACTTGTACGGTAACGCATACGAGCAGCTTGGCCTGCGATTGAGTCCATAATTTCGAATAAGAATCCGAAGAATTGAATTTCTGCTACTGGACGGAAGCCTTCAATACCAAGACCGATTGCTAGTCCACCAATTCCTGATTCAGCAAGTGGTGTATCGAATACACGCTCTTCGCCGAAATCTGCTTGTAAACCTTCAGTTGCACGGAATACACCACCGTTTACTCCAACGTCCTCACCGAATACGATTACAGTAGGATCGTTTTTCATTTCAACGCGTAATGCATCTGTGATAGCTTGAATCATTGTCATTTGCGCCATGACTTACTTCGACTCCTTCTCTTTGAAAATTGCATATTGCTCTTCAATATTACTTGTTTTAGTTTCGAACATATTTTCCATTAAATCAGTAACTTTTTGTTTTGGTTCTTGGTCAGCAAGTTTAATGCCATCTTTAATCGCTTCTTTTGCTTCTTCGATAATTGCATTTTCTTCTTCTTCAGTCCATAGACCTTTTTTCTCTAAGAACTTACGGAAACGAACGATTGGATCTTTTGCTTCCCACTCATTTTCAGTATCTTTTGTACGGTAACGAGTTGGATCATCGCCAGCCATTGTATGTGGACCATAACGGAATGTTAAAGTTTCGATTAATGTTGGACCTTCACCATTTACTGCACGTTTACGAGCTTCAGAAGTAGCTGCATAAACTGCTAAAGGATCCATACCATCAACTTGAATACCTGCAATACCTACTGCGATTGCTTTTTGAGCAATTGTTCTAGCTTTTGATTGCTTAGAAACTGGAGTTGAGATTGCGTATCTGTTGTTTTGTACAATGAAAATTGCAGGAGCGTTGTAAGCACCAGCAAAGTTTAATCCTTCGTAGAAATCACCTTGAGAAGAACCACCGTCACCTGTATATGTAATAGCAACAGAGTTTTTACCTTTTAATTTCATACCAAGCGCAACACCAGCAGCTTGAATAATTTGAGCACCAATAATAATTTGTGGGAAGATTACGTTAACATCTTGAGGAATTTGACTTCCAACGAAATGTCCACGTGACCATAAAAATGCTTTATATAAAGGTAAACCGTGCCAAATCATTTGAGGTACATCACGGTAACCAGGTAGGATAAAGTCTTCTTTTTCAAGAGCAAATTGACTTGCTAATTGAGAAGCTTCTTGTCCAGCCGTAGGAGCGTAGAAACCTAAACGTCCTTGTCTGTTTAATGAAATAGAACGTTGATCAAGGACACGAGTCCATACCATACGCTTCATTAATTCTTTTAATTTTTCATCAGATAATTCTGGCATCGCTGCTTCGTTAACGATTTCGCCCTCTTCGTTTAAAATTTGAAGAGTTCCAACTGAATCACCAAATTGAAGCATATGATTCATTAATTCAGAAACAGTTTGTGTATTCTTCATTTCTTTTGTTTCCTTTCCATCTACTTTCTTAGTAGTAGTTGCCACTTAACCCACACCCTTCTTTAATTATCGAGGATTTATTTACTATATCCATCATGTGTATTTTCTTAGGAATAATTACAAGTAATGAAAACTTGTAATTAAAAACTGTACTTATACGTTTTGTGTATTACACTAGTACAACATTGAACACTAGTACAGTTTATAACACGTTCACAAACACGTCAAATATTTTGTTGTATTATTTTATTCATGATTTTTCGGAAAACTTTTCTCATTTTTCTCACCCTGTACTACCTTTGAAACAGCAATCTGTTATACAATAACAGAAACTCTTTAAAATTATACTTAAATAGCTAATAACTTAAATTTTTTAATGTAAATTCCAAACTGTACTACAACGATTTTTATTGAATATATCTAGGTAATTCCATTTATTTACCATATTTTTCATATATGTCTTTTTGTAGATCATTTAATTTTTGAGTATAAAGATTTAATTGATCATTATATTTAATGACATCTTTATAGTTCTTGTTTGTATTCTTTGTCTTACTCTTAACATTTTTTAAATCAACTTTTTTCTGAGATAATAACTGATAAATTGAAAGATCTGTTTCAATCGCTTCTTTATATTTCGAATTCAATTTATCGTATAAATTTGTTCTCTCTCTCCAGGTTTTAATGAAGTTATTTACTTCATTGCGAAACTTTTCATCTTTTGTTTCAATGTTTATTGTTTGAAGTTCTTCAATTTTTATGTCTATATCGTGAATTAATTTTGACTCCTCTTTTACGCCTTCTTTCCGTTCATTTAATAAATTAATCGCAAGTTTAGCCGACTCTTGTCTTTTATTTACTTCATTAATTTTATATAAATAAATTTTTTCATAATACTCCAGCTCTTTAATTTCTAATTTTTGGATTTTCTCACCAGCTTTTTGAAATTTTTGCTCCTTTTTCGCAATTTCACTTAATTTATTTATAACTAATTTTCTTTGATTTGCTTGAGAAGTACAGCCCATACAAAAGATTAATAAAAGACTTCCTATAAGAAATAAAGAATAGATTTTTTTATACATAATTCCACCCAAATTTTTGTCATGATTAGTTTCATATTGCATCTTTTCATACTTTTTATACGTCCTCAAAAATAATATGGTCACATACCCACACACTTTATGTACTTTTTCATAATTTGTAGTATCCGCTATATGCGGAAACAGTTTAAAGGGAGGTTATTATATGTACGGTTACGGATACGGAAAAGGTGGATACCCTGGTTATGGCGGCGGATGCGGATGCGGTTACGGTGGTTTCGCATTAATCGTTGTTCTATTCATTTTATTAATTATCGTTGGTGCAGCTTTCGTTTTATAATTCACACTGACACAGCCTCTATTATTAAATGTATAACCACAAACTTTAGGAGCGATTTTATATCGCTCCTTTTTCAATTTCAATCATCGCCCCTTTACTGACAATTTAAAAAAGATTTGTTAGACTAAACTAATAATACTAGTCAATAGTACATATTTATTTTTTGAAAAAATGAAGGAGTGAAGTTCATTTGATTACAATGACAAATATAATTCGAGAGGGCGACCCTAGATTAAGGGAAGTATCGAGGGAAGTAATTTTACCACCATCGGTTGATGATATAAATTTAGCTAATTCATTATTAGAGTATGTTATTAATAGCCAAAACCCAGAAATTGCTACAGAATACGGATTACGTTCAGGTATCGGTTTAGCAGCACCACAAATAGGCATTTTAAAAAGAGCGATTGGTGTTCATGTAACTGACCAACAAGGCAATTTATTTAGTTATGCTTTATTAAATCCAAAAATTATAAGCCACTCTGTAGAACAAGTTTACTTATCCGGTGGTGAAGGTTGTCTATCAGTTGATCGTGATGTTCCTGGATATGTTCCACGTTATGCAAGAATCACAGTTAGTGGTTTTGACACTAGACTTGGTGAAGTGAAAATACGATTAAAAGGTTTACCAGCAATTTGCTTCCAGCATGAAATTGATCATTTAAATGGTGTAATGTTCTATGATCATATTAATAAAACGAATCCATTCTCTCCTCCAGAAGGTGCAGCACCTTTAGAGAGAAATTCATAAAAAAAACAGGGGTCGTCCTAAAAGTCAGCTAACTGACAATTAGGTCGCCCCTATTTATGTATAAGAAATATTGTTAAAGCTTAGTAAAGACATTCGTGCGGGTTTTTCAAAAAAAAGAGGATGCCATTAAGACATCCCATTTTTATTAAAGTAAACCTGCCCATTTTAAACCGTTTAAAATACCATCTTCATCAACATTCGTTGTAATATGATTTGCTAGCTTTTTAAGAGGTTCTACTGCGTTCCCCATAGCAATACCAGTACCGACCTTTTCAATCATTTCTAAGTCGTTTAATCCATCACCAAATGCAAATACATTTTGCATATCAAACCCTAGATGATTTACCATTTGTAAAATTCCATTTGCTTTTGATCCCCCGATTGGTAAGACATCTGATGAGTAATCATGCCAACGAATGAAATTAAACTGATTAAAACCATCTGTTAATAAAGACTCTTTATGCTCTTCGCAAAATAATAACACTTGATAAATTTCACGATTTTGATAAAAATCATGTTGTATTTCAGGATGAACCATTTTAATTGTAGCCATCGCCTCTTTAATATGGAGATTTGTATCTGTCGATGCTCTCATCGTCTCATTGTTTAAATAAATAAGCGGAATATCAAGCTCTTTTGCTTTTTGAGTAAATAGATGAAGTTGTTCTTCATTTAATGCATGGCTGTGAATTCTTTCACCTTCAAATTCAGCATATTGTCCATTTAAACTAACAAAAGTATTTATGTTTAATTCTTCACGAATTTCTTTAAACATAAATGGTGCACGACCAGTTGCGATCCCAACATGAATATCTTTATTTTGTAGTTCTGAAATAGCTTTCTTTGTACTTTCTGGAATTTCTTTATCATGATTTAATATCGTTCCATCTATATCGAAAAAAACAATTGGTTTAGTCATATTTTACTCTCCTCACTCACTAAGATGCTGCATTTGCTTTTGAGTTACTAATTTTTGACTTCTTCTTGCTATTTGTAATAAATACACCTAGTAGTACGATTAATAATCCGATAACCATTTTATATGTTAAAGGTTCGTCTAAAAAGAAAAATCCCCAAACTGAAGCAAAAACAGGAACTATATAAGTAACCATAGTTGCAAATTCTGCACTACCTTCTTTAACCATATAATAAAATAGTAAATATGCCAACCCCGAACATAAAACACCAAGTCCAAATACACCACTAAAAACTTCTAAATTTACAAAAGGTTTTACCGTTCCCTTTCCTACAAAACACATATAAATAAAACTGAAAACACCAGATATAGCAAGCGTTAAAAACGAAATTGTTAAAACATCAATTTTTTGTAAATACTTTTTCGTTAAATGTGAACCAAGCCCATAACAAAATGTAACAAATAACATTAATAATGAATAAATTATATTATTGGAGAAAATTGTTGATGGGTTAATATTCATCATAATCATAAGTCCGATAATCCCAATAAAAAGCCCGATCCCTTGCATCCTTTTAATCCTTTGAGAAAAGAAAAAATAACCGATTAGAAGAGTAGCTATTGGAGTAAACGCATTTAAAATTGCAGCTTCATTACTTTGTAGATGTGTTTCACTAAAAGAAAGAAATAACCACGGAATTGCGTGATTAAATAATGAGATGATAATAATTAAACTCATTTTCGGTAAATTTTTAAAATCAATTTTCACCTTTTTTATTAGCATAATGATTAATAAAGTAACCGCACCAAAGAAACAACGATAAAACACTATTGCTTCAGGGCCAATGTCATTTAAAAGGAGTTTAATAAATAAAAACGATGTACTCCAAATAATACTTAATAAAAACAAGGCTGTGTATAATTTTTTCACATATTTCTCCCCTATCCCTTAAAAGATTCCCTCTATTTTAACGTCTTTTCTGAATATATTGTATGAAAATGCCTTTTCGATCAATACTACACATAAATATACCATGTCCGTGTTGTTTATAAGCAAGTTTAATTTCTTGTATAGGAGGTAAAACTAATGTTACGTAAACTTAGAAAAAAATTAAAAAAACGGCTAAAACTATTATTAAAAAAGAAAAAATACATCTCAATAATTTCAAATATATTTTTAAATTAAACCGTATTTTAGGTAATCTTCAATAAAAAGAATGAAAATATATAAAAAATCACTTATAATATTGAGAAGATAGTGAATTGACAAGGAGAGATTTAAATGATTTTTAAAGTATACTATCAGGAATTACCTTTAGAGGTACCTGTAAGAGAAAAAACTAAAACAGTTTATGTAGAAGCTGAAAGTGAAAGAGAAGTTCGTGCGAAATTATTACCTTTCAATTATAATATTGAGCTTGTTCAAGCTTTAACTGGTGCTCATCTTGAATTCGAAAAACAAAGTGAAAGCTTTAAAGTTCTGGAGCTAGCGTAAACATATGAAATTTCTTAAAAATGATCAAGCTGCCGTATTCGCACTAGGTGGCTTAGGGGAAATTGGAAAAAATACATACGCAGTACAATATCAAGATGAAATTATATTAATCGATGCCGGAATCAAATTCCCTGAAGATGAACTATTAGGAATAGACTATGTAATACCTGATTATTCTTATTTAGTTCGAAATGAGGAAAAAATTAAAGGTTTATTTATCACTCACGGACATGAAGACCACATTGGTGGTATTCCATATTTATTAAGAGAATTAAATATTCCAATCTATGGTGGTAAGCTTGCTCTTGGTTTAATTAAAAACAAACTTGAAGAGCATGGTCTTCTAAGAAAAGCTAAATTAATTGAAATTAAAGAAGACGATATCATCAAATTCAGAAAAACAAGCGTAACATTCTACCGTACTACACATAGTATTCCAGACTGTTACGGAATCGTTGTAAAAACTCCTCAAGGACAAGTTGTTCATACAGGAGACTTTAAATTCGACTTTACACCAGTTGGAGAAACAGCTAATTTAACAAAAATGGCTGAAATTGGTAAAGAAGGCGTTTTATGCTTACTTTCAGATAGTACAAATAGTGAAGTATCACATTTTACAATGTCTGAGAGAAAAGTCGGCGATACGATTAATGAAATTTTCCGTAAAGTAGACGGTCGAATTATATTTGCAACATTTGCTTCAAATATTCATCGTCTTCAGCAAGTAGTTGAGTCTGCTATTGCAACTGGACGTAAAATTGCCGTTTTCGGAAGAAGTATGGAAGCAAATATCGAGATTGGACATGACTTAGGTTATATTAAATGTCCTAAAGATACATTTATTGAAGCTTCTCAAATTAACCGTATACCTGCAAATCAACTTGTTATTTTATGTACAGGTAGTCAAGGTGAACCGATGGCTGCATTATCACGTATTGCTAATGGTACACACCGTCAGATCCAAATTATCCCTGGAGATACAGTAGTATTCTCTTCTTCACCAATTCCAGGTAATACAATGAGTGTAAATCGTACGATCAACTTATTGTATCGTGCTGGCGCAGAAGTAATTCACGGATCATTAAATGACATTCACACTAGTGGTCATGGTGGTCAGGAAGAGCAAAAATTAATGCTAAGACTAATGAAGCCTAAGTATTTTATGCCAATTCACGGTGAATATAGAATGCAACGTATGCACGCTAAACTTGCAATGGATTGTGGAGTTCCGGAAGAAAACTGCTTTATCATGGATAATGGTGAAGTATTAGCTCTTCGTTCGGATGAAGCGATGGTTGCAGGAAAAGTACCTTCTGGCAATGTTTATATTGATGGAAGCGGTATCGGTGATATTGGTAATATCGTATTAAGAGATCGTAGAATTTTATCTGAAGAAGGCCTTGTAATTGTTGTCGTAAGCATCGATATGAAGGAATTTAAAATCTCTGCTGGTCCAGATATTATTTCACGTGGATTTGTTTACATGAGAGAAAGCGGCGATTTAATAAATGAAGCACAAGCAATGATTTCTACTCATTTAAACAAAATCATGGAGCGTAAAACGTCTCAATGGTCTGAAATTAAAAATGAGATTACAGATACTTTATCTCCTTTCTTATACGAAAAAACAAAACGTAAACCAATGATACTTCCAATTATCATGGAAGTATAATGACATAATTTAAAGGAGCTGCCACAAAAGTGAAATCACTTCTAAGGTAGCTCCTTTTTCCGTTTATTTTTCAAGATATTCCACTTATTTCACTCCACTACATATCATTTAATCCTTATGTATACTCTGTTAAATTTAATTTAGTCAACCTTCGTATGCGTTAGTTGCATGGGTGATTCTAGTTCATCAATATCCAGAATCATCAACTCTCCATTTACCCTTTTTACTATCTCTAATCAGAGTCCAACTAAAATCAGACTGAGTTGAATTTGGCTCCCAACTTCCATCACCCCCAGTAGAATCGACTTTGAATGTAGAAAGTAAAACAAGTACATTTTTTTCGTTTACACCATTATCCATCCCCGCACCATATTGCATATAATCTTTGCTAATTGAATGAGATTCTTTTTCTGAATACCATATATCTGTCAGTGTACACCCATCATAATCCTTGAATTCTTTCTTTACAGTTTTAACCGCTGCATTTAGTTCATCTTTAGAGTACTGCTTAGATTGTCCTATTTTTATTTTTACTTTGTCAGCATCCATATACGTATACGTACTAGAATTTGAATTTGAATTAGTATTAGCATCTGTTTGGCGCTGATAGATTAGAATGAATACTCCAACAACTAATAATAAAAAAAGAGGTAAAAAGATTTTCTTGTTTTTCATAAATTTTACTCCTATTATTTTGTTTTTTGGTAGACCTTTACTTCCAGTAACTTCCACAATTAACATTATACAGGTACATTCCATTACTCTAAACAAGGCTAATTACTCATTCTTTCTTAGAAATTAAATTTATCCTTATGCTACTAAACTGTCATTACTAATAACTAATGATGAAATTTAAAAATTGTTCAACTAATGCAATTCGTCAGTTAGAGAACGTAAATAACAGAATTACAACTCCATGGACAACGATTATTATTAAAGCTGGAATTCTCTTTTTACCTTTCAAATTAAATCCTAGCAAAAATGTTAACCCCAAAAAAATAAATCCATAGGATGATAAGATAATTTTTTGCATAACCAATGCACATATAAAAAGGATAATTGCTGCGATACTTGTGACTACACCAACTTTTTTTTTCAATACAACTCCTCCAATTATGTATCTGAATTTCAATAATCGTAAAATTCTAGTGCCCCTAATAAATACTAAATTACTTATTTTTATTTTATCGTAAATTGCCGAGATTTTAATTTTGCGAAAAGATATCACTTCTAATTTTCTTTATTGAATTAAACGACCAAATAACAAAATAGAGGAGAATCTAATGATGATCCTCTATTTCTTATTGAACAAATTTATACGTTAGATAAAGTTACTCCTATAAATTTCCTTTATCCCACTCAATTATTAACTTTTTAACATCAAATTACTGATTAAACGTTTTAGTACATCTTTCACCTTTTCTTCATTTTCCGAAAGTAAATGTGTGGCAGAGCAATATTTACCATAGTTTATAAAAAAAAGAGAACTCGACTCCTTTGGGGAATGCGCGAATCCTGAGACCCTGCACCAAAGAGGAATCTCAGGTTCCGCCCCATGGAAATCGAGCACCTGTAGTGGAATTCTATGTTCTTCTTTTTTGATATTAGGTCACTAAGATCCATATCAATCTAGAAAATCATTTTTATCATTATTTTTTAAAAAAACTTTTATAAAAAAAGGTTTATTAAGAACTAAAAATATAAAATACACTGTAAATACGACAAAGAATATGACAAAAAGGATAATCAATACAAGCGCCAAAGTACTCTTAGCAAAACTTGTTTCGATTCTTAAATAAGGATATAAAATAAATGGTAAATGGCTGATTCCATATCCAAAAAATGCGAAGAAATATTGTAATAATACAAGTATGAATGCTAATCCGTATCTCTTTCCTTTTATAACAAAATAAATAGCTATACAAAAGCAAATGAACGAGATAAGGAAAAACTCCCACACATTATGCATTCGATCAAAATGAACTTTATTATGTAACTTCATTGAAGCAAAAACAATAATACTCGATATGATTGTCGGAGCCGACCAAACTAGTACATACTTTCTTAATTTTACTTCTGACTCAGAATCATTTATTAGTTTTGCAGAGTAGATTAAAAACATTGCACTTATAAATAAAACTGAACATACTGCCAAAAGCATAACGGATAAAGAATAGGAATTCGTTATCAATTTAAATGGATAAAATCGTATATCCGTACCATTTTCGATAATAAATCCACCCTCAGATATTGTTAATACAGTAGATAGAGTAACAGGGATTAGTAAACTTGTAGCACCATATAAAATTAGAAATAACTTACTTCTATTTCCTCCATATTGCTGAAAGGTATAAAACGATCCCCTAACAGCTAAAAAAATCATCGCTACACTACCAGGAACTAATAAAGGAACTCCGTAATAATATGCAACCCTTGGGAATATGCCAACAACACCAACAAAGAAGAAAATGAAGAATAATGTAGCTAACTCCCATATAGATGAAAGATGTCGATTTATTAAGCCAATTAATTTTGGTTCCTCTTTCGTTGAAATAGCATAAAACGCGTAAAAACCTGCTCCAAAATCAATTGAAGCAATAATCATGTAGGCATATAGAAACAACCATAATATAAAGATTGCGACCGTTTGAATTTCCAAACTTATTTCCTCCTACAGAAATTTCATAATCTAAAGCTTAGTTTTCTTCATTATACCGATAAAATACCGTTTCTACTAGTTTCTATATGAAGATTATGGAAAATTAAAAAGAGACTTTGTTTAAAGTCTCTTTAATGGTTTGCGATTATTCTACTTTTGCAGCTTCGTCTAGTACTCGATTTACACGTTTCTCTAACATTGGCATTCCGCCTTCTCCAGCTTGGAAATGACGTAATACACCAGTTTTATCAAAAACGTAATATGAAGGTACATATTTATTTTCAAATGCATCTGTAATTGTATGTTGATTATCAACTAAAATTGTTTGTGTAATTCCATGTTCCGCTGCAACTTCTTTAATTTTTTCAATATCTAAATCATCTTCAGATCTTGGCATATGAACACTAACTACATTTAAACGATCTTTATACTCATCTCTAAATGCATTAATATTTGGCATTGCTACTTTACATAAATGGCAACTAATAGACCAAAAATGAATTAATGTTGGTTTGTCACCGATTAAGTTTTCTTTTTGGATTTCTCCATTTAATACTGTTGTTGCGCCGTTTAATTCTGGCATTGGCGAGCGAAGTCTCATTTATTAGTCCTCCTATTTCGTTTCGTTAGCCCTACTTTTTTAACTAATAAGGGCTTGTTCAATTTTTCAAAAATGTTTCGTATTGTGTTTAAAAAGGCCTAACTTTATGTTAGACCTTTTGTCATTGCTTAATTTTATATAAAAATTATAAAGTTGCTTGACCTGGTTTCCAGTTAGCTGGGCAAAGTCCACCAGTTTGTAAAGCTTGAAGTACACGTAATACTTCATCAACTTCACGACCGATATTGTTGTGGTGTACTACTTGGTACATTAATTCACCTTCTGGGCTGATGATGAATAATCCACGTAATGCAATACCTTCTTCTTCAATTAATACGCCATAATCACGAGAAATAGCGTGGTTTGTATCTGCACCTAATGCGTATTTTAATTGGCCTAAACCATTGTCTTTACGGTCAGTGTTGATCCATGCTAAGTGAGTGTGAATTGTATCTGTAGAAACACCTACAACTTCTGCATCAAGATCTTCAAACTCATCATAACGATCAGAGATTGCTACGATTTCAGTTGGACATACAAAAGTGAAGTCCATTGGATAGAAGTATAATACTGTCCATTTATCATTTTTCATGTTTTCTTCTAAACTTACTTTACCAAATTCTTTATTTGGTAAAACTGCTTCCATTTCGAAGCGTGGTGCTTGTTTTCCTACTAAACGTTCTGCCATCGTTATTACCTCCAATATTTATGTAACTATTTATCATACAAGTGATATTATAGTAAACTACTTATTTAAAGTCAATATTAATTTATAATAATTATTAACTGAAAATCATTTTCACACTACTTTTTCATAAAATCCGTAATAAATTGAATCATTATTGGTATAACATTTTCATCAGGATTTAATTTTTGGTGATGTAATCCGAATTCAGAATTTACGCCAATCCAAAACATCAGACCAGGTATTTCCTTTGTCATATAACCAAAATCCTCACCTGTCATAGCAACATTACATTCAACTGCATTAATACCGTCATATTGTCTCGCAAAATTGAAAAATTCATTCGTCAATGATTCATCATTTATTACACCATAGTAATTACTTCCAAAATCTACATCTATTTTACACTGAAAACTCTCTTGAAATCCATTCACAAGACTTTGAATTCTATTTTTTAATTTTATCATCGCTTCTATATTTAGTGCTCTCATAGTACCTTCTAGTCGAACGTGATCTGCAATAACATTTTGAACTGTTCCACCAGTAATTTTTCCAATTGTAATTACCGCACTGTCTAACGGATTCACATTTCGAGAAACGATTGATTGTACTTGAGTGATAAAATGACTAGACGCAATAATCATGTCATTCGTTAAATGCGGGAATGCAGCATGGCCACTTAAACCATGAAAATCAATAAATAGCTCAGAAGTATGCGCAAATAACATACCAGGTTTTGTTGCGATTGTACCAACTGGATATTCAGGTGCTATATGTAAAGCATATATTTCATCAGGTTTAAATGATGTAAACTCTTCACTTTTTAGTAAAGGCTCAGCTCCACCTGGACCTTCCTCTGCAGGTTGAAAAATAAACACAACATCATCATTTATAGGTTCATTAACTAGATTAGTGAGTACACCAAGTGCAATGCTCATATGTACGTCATGACCACAAGCGTGCATATTGCCCTCGTGAGTCGAAGAAAACGCTAAACCTGTATTTTCTTTCATTGGTAATCCATCAATATCTGTACGGTAGCCAATCGTTTTAGTAGGCTTTATTCCTTTTACTCTAACAAAAATACCAGTTCTCCATGTTTCAATTACAAGTCTTTCTTGATTTAAACTAGATAAGTACTCTAGTAAATATGCTTGTGTTTTAAATTCTTGAAAACCAAGTTCAGGAATTAAATGTAGATCTCTTCTAATTTGAATAAAAGAATCCATCGTGGCTCCTCTCTAAAAAAAAGCGTAGAATATATTCTACGCTTTATTTGTTATTATTGATTTAATTGACGTAAAGCCTGAATAATTTCAGTTTTTGAAATTGTTTTATCATCGATATCTTTAATTTTTCTAGCTGGAACACCAGCAACTACAGTATAAGGAGCAACATCTTCAGTAACGATTGCGCCTGCAGCTACTACTGCACCTTCACCTACTTTAATACCTTCTAAAACTACTGCATTAGCACCAATTAAAACATTGTCTTCAAGAATAACTGGGTTTGCTGATGGTGGCTCAATTACGCCAGCTAAAACAGCACCTGCGCCAACGTGACAGTTTTTACCAGTAGTAGCACGTCCACCAAGTACTGCGTTCATATCGATCATAGTGCCTTCTCCAATTACAGCACCGATATTAATTACAGCACCCATCATAATTACAGCGTTATCGCCAATTGTAACTTGATCGCGAATAAATGCACCTGGCTCAATACGAGCTTTAATACCTTTAGAATCTAAAAGTGGAATAGCTGAATTACGACGATCTGATTCTACTACGTAATCTTCTATGTATTCTTTTTGCTCTTCAAGGATTACCTTAACATCGTCCCACTCACCAAATAAAACTCCAGAATTTTGAGAAATAAATGATTGAACTGACTCATTGATTGTAAGCTTGTCTAGCTCACCTTTTACATATACCTTAACAGGTGTTTTTTTAGTACTATTTGCGATAAATGCGATAATTTCATTTGCGTCCATTAATTTCATAATGTATTGCCCCCTTTATTATATCAATAAGAATACTCTATCAAATCTAGTAACTAACAAGCAACATTTTGTCGATTAATCTTTTGTTTTTTTTCTAATTGATTCGATAAATCCAGCTACTTGTTTTAATTTCATGGCATCTCGATTATAAAGTAAGTATGTATCTCGATTTAACCCAGCATCTTCTTTTGTCATGATAGGTGTTTTTATAACACTTTCGTCATTTACATCATGCAACACGGAAGAAGGTAAAATTGCAAAACCTAGGCCATTTAATACAAATTGCTTACACGTTTCGATTTGATCAACAACTATTTCGTGTTTAGGTAATGAATTAAAATGCTCATACCACCATGATTGGATCAATTGATAGTAATTTGAATTACTTTTAAACTGGATAAATGGTCTTTGTATATTCTTATAATCCAAAAGATTATGTTTCTTTGTATCAACTAATAATAGTTCATCAGAAAAAAGTAATTCCTTTTCTCCGAACCAATTTTGATTCCCTCTTACAATTGCCAGGTGTACCTCATTTTCATATAAACGATTTGTAATTTCACTACTCCATCCAGTAAAAAGAGAAACTTGAACTTCAGGATAGCTTGAAACATATTTTTTTAAGACTGGCGGTAACCAGTATTGAGCAACGACAGAGGAAACCGCAATTTTTAAAGTACCAGAAATATCTGATTTTAAAATTTGCAATTGCTCTAACATCGTTTGGTATGTTTCTTCCATTTTCCTTGCATAGTTTAAAATAATTTCCCCAGAAGCTGTAATAATCAATCCCTTTTGTGAACGAATAAACAATTCACTACCAATCTGTTTCTCTAAATTTTGTAGCCTTTGACTAAGAGCAGGTTGAGAAACAAATAGTCTCTCAGACGCTTTCCTCATATTTTTCTCTTCAGATAAAGTAATTATTAAACGAATATCATCTATCTGCATTTAATCCCCCCTTAAGTAGTGCAGGAAAATCATTGAGAGCTCTATTTTTGGCTTCGTATGATCTTTAAGATAAATCCATATGCTTCATATTTAATTCTTTTAAAATCTTTCTCTAGCCCCTTAACTATTCTACCTTACTACCGTACTACATGAATAAAAAAAGTAAGCCAATATTCAAATGACCTACTTTTATCGATTAATGTTTATTGTATCTTCTTACATTTTTATTCAATTGTTTTAAAATCGCTCTTCTAGTTAGTATACCTTCAAACGTATTATTCCCGTCTACTACACATACAAAAGGATGATCAACTACAGTTTCAAGCCCTTTAGCTAACGTATCCGTTGTTTTTAATAGAGGAATTTCTGTACACATTACCTCTTGAACTTTCATATTACTTAAACGATCAAATTCAATTCTTTCTAGTCCAAGTATTCCATCTAATATCATTGAAGTGCTAATTAAGCCAAGTAATTGAAACTTTGGATTTAGAACAGGAATTGATGAATATCCTGATTTTGTAAGTACTAATAAAGCATGCTCCAAACTGTTACCACTTTGTACGTGAGCTACTTTTTCACTCGAAATAATTACTTCTTCTACTTTATGTTCAAAAAATTGTGAACCATCAATACTAATCAAAAACATCGTCCCCCAGGTAGTAAAGTATTAGTATTTAAAAAATGGTTAAAACTAGTAAGTCCATCTAAATAACCATCAGTTAAATAGGCTAGTTACTTCACTAATCATTTGTATAAATTAAAACTTATACATTATTCTATTCTTTAGGACTATGTCCCCCTCCCTATATTATCAGATTTGTAACCCCTTTCCAATTTAACTTTTCCTAATAAATTGCTTTATTATTTAATTTATTCATGAAAACAAAAAAACGTTTAGATAAATAATTTATTATCTAAACGTTCATCTATAATTGATATCATAAACCCAAATCCCTTAACTTTTGATATAAATGTATTAGTCTTTCGTATTGATCTTCTCCTGCATCCATTAATCCGTTTTCTATATCAGTAATTTGCGATGAAATTAGCTCAATTGCATAATTTTGTTTCATCACTGTATCGACTAATAAAGATAATTCATCATTCGTAAAGTTTTGTTCACTTAGCATCCATCAATCCCTCCTAGTCCTCATTTTAATCAATGTTTATTTAGTTTAAACTACTTATTTTGTAAATTTATTTGCATAACTAAATGCCGTATAAGAATCTGGTTTAATCTTTGGAATGATCCCCATTGCACTTACTTTAGATGTCATTTCTTGTATAAACTCTTTCGTAAGTCCCACAGTACCAATATCTAAATGAATTTCAAAACTAAAATTATTTGAATTAGCATTCTCATGCAGAGGACTAAAAATTTTTTCCAAATGAAAAGGTGATAATAAAAATGCTATTTCCTGACTATACATTGTTTCTAGAAATATTTTCTCTTTTAAATTACGGATTTTCTTGTGATGCCAACAAGTATGTAAACATCCCCAAGCTCCATTCCCTACTCTATGCAAATGAAGCGCTGTAATAAACTTAGTCCCATTACTATGAACCTGAGAATCAGTTCCGATAGAAAGTCGATATTGTTTATTAGGATCACTTTTTACAAAGTGATATAAACGATCAACTACCTGATCGAAACTCATTTTTCGTTCACTAACATTGTAAAATCGATACTGATCTTTATTCACATATATGACCTCCTTTTTCATAAACGTTACATAATAATGTATTCATTACGAAAAGGGATTAGCACGACCTTACTATTTTGTAACTAAATCTTCAAAAAAAAAAAAGAAAAAACAAGCTTAAGCCTGCTTTTTCTTTTCTTTTCTTAATCTAGTGAAGAAATAATTTCGTATATTTCAATTGCTACCATATCGATATTATCGAATGGAAACGTTTGTGGTTTTTCACCTTGTTGAAATACTTCTAATTCAAAAGTTTCATTTTTCTCAGAATACTTTACGCTACATTTTCTTTCGCCATTAACCTCAAAATATCTTTGAGCAACCTCACCGTTCGTAGCTTGTTGTTTTAAACTTTCTAAGCGTTCTAAAATTCCTAGTAATAAAGACATATTAGAACTCCTTTCTACCATGTGTCATTCCCTAAATATAGGTTATACTTTCTTACAATTTCTATCCATAAAACTTCTGATAGATTTAAGCTATGTAAGTGTCCATTAATAAGAATACTTGTATTCCAAGATAAATACAAGTGAAATAGTCGTTTCAGCTGAAAAAACAAATTTCTTTAACATCGCAATTTTTCTATGTCATAATAGTTTTATACAAATTGCTTTAAGAAATTAATATAGAAAGGATGTAAATTTATGAAAATTGAATTATTCACGCAAGATGGCTGTCCACCATGTGAATTTTTGAAAAATTATTTAAAAGAAATGAAAGTTACTTATACCGAATATAACGTTTCAAAAGATGAGTTTGCAAAAAAAAGAATGATGATTGAGTTAGATTCCTTTTCAACACCGACTTTAATTATTAATGAAGAGATTATTAGAGGCGTTCAAATGGATCAAATTGAGGCTGCGCTTCAAAAACGTTAATCTTTTTAACATTTACATTTTGACATTCAAACACCTAAATGAAGGTTCGATCATTTAGGTGTTTTTTTATTCCTATTAACTTCAACTATTTTTTATAATGTGATCAAGGGCTTGTCCAAAAATTTAGTTCATCCAACCCCTATAAAATGAAAGACAAAAAACATGACGGACGATACAAAAAGAACTTTCGAAATAAGTCCCCTCAAAATTTCATCCTCCCTCAACTAAACTTTTAATTATCGTATCATTCTTTTAATTATTTATACTATACGAATCGTTCTTATCTTTTTTACATTAGCTGACATCGAAATAGCACTATTTCATAAAATATGTGCCTTTTTAAGTGAAATAGTCGATTCTTGATAATAAACTTCCTCTACTATTTTAAAACCGGAAGATAGGTATAAACTCTCTTTTTTCATATCAAATTTAATGTTAAAGTTAGTTAATTTGTGTCAACTTTTATAAATATTTCGGACAATAAAGGAGCGGTAAAATGGAGTATCGTGGTTCAACGGTTTACAATCAGGATGATTTTTTTTCAGAATATATGAAACGCAGAAATCGAATAGATAGTCCTAACAATGCGATAGAAGGTCCGATTATCCATGAATTAATTAGAGATGTTGATCAAAAAAACATATTAGATTTAGGTTGTGGTGATGCAAGCTTTGGAAAAGAACTTTTGTTACTTGGCGCAAACAGCTATTTAGGTATTGAGGGATCAGAGCAAATGATTAAAGTAGCCGAAATTAATTTAAGAGACACCTTAGGCTCAATTTACTACTCTTCAATTGAGGATTATAACTTCCCAGCAGATTCATTTGAACTTATTACATCACGATTTGTATTACACTATATTTCAAATATAGAGCTAATTTTTCAAAAAGTATTTAACTCTTTAAAGGAGAACGGCCAATTTGTATTTAGTATTCAACACCCATTAACTACAGCATCCTATGTAAGTAAACAGTCTGGTGATCGAAGAGATAGTTGGATAGTGGACGATTATTTTCTAACAGGTGAGAGAAAAGAACCATGGATAAATAAAATAGTGGTCAAATATCATCGTACAATCGAACAATACTTTACTATTTTAAGGAAAACCGGATTTCGAATAGATCAGCTACGAGAAGGGACACCTAAACGAATCCATTTTAAAAGTGAAGAAGAATTTTTACGAAGACAAAGAATTCCAGTTGTACTTGTTTTTTCTTGTTATAAATAGAGTGATAAAATGAGGATGTCAGAGTAGATGAAATAAAAATCTGAAGTAATATAAAGCATTGAATCTCCAACATATTTTGATGCTAGGCAGCCTTAAATCATCAAATAGGGGCCACCTTAAGGTCAGTTATGCTGACTTTTAGGACGGCCCCTTTTTCACATTATTATTTTCCAATTAAATATATTCATTAAAAAAGCAATTCATTATGTTTAAATAAAAAATCATAACTTAGATCAATGTATAAATAGTTCCCGCTATCCATCGGATAAGAAAATGTCCGAATCTTCTCACCGGTTTCAATATCTCGATACATATCGGATAAAAGTCCTTGATCATTTGATTGCATTTTTAATACGGTTTCTAAAAAATATGGCCTCCAGCTCCAGTTCCTACCTTTATACTTTTGCTGAAGTTCCCACCTTTCACCATTAACTTTAAACATGTTAGCAGACTGCTGAAAACCATCCTCATCACAAATATACATTCTAAAACAAATTGAATTTAATTCATTTGAAATATTTACTAAAAATGAATTTAAATCCTCTTCTAATTTATACTTATTTATCGTTGATTGTACTTTTCGCTGAATTAAGTTTGTCATATCTCTTAGTGCAATTAATTTGTTCTTTTCGCCTCGAATATATTTTAAGATGTCATTCTTCAGTGGTTCACATTCATGATTTAACTGACTAATTGAAGGCTGCGGTATAGACAAGTATGCACCTTGATAGAATCTCCCACCATTTTTCCATGCATTTCTTAATTGGATCGAATCAATGATCCCATCATAGTACATCGATGCCCCTACTTTTCCAGCTACATAAATTACGGAATTTAATAAATCTTGAAATGATGCGGTATGAAGTTGTTGAACCATTTTAAAATCGATTTTAATGATGTCAGGAGATAAAAATCGAAGTTTTTCTAAATTAATTAATTTTTCATTTACGCTATTAATTGCAAATTTAATACCGTATGTTTGATAATATGTAATTAAATTCTTTAATTCCTTCTCAAAACCATAAAAAAGTTGGTGTTGAAGAATAATAACAATTTTATTAAGGTGTATCCCTTTATCTTCATAGGATTGTAAAATTGTTAAAAGACTTTCAGGATCATCTGAAAGTAGTGCTGAAGGATGACGATTGATAAAAATTCCACCATCAAATTTTGATTGTAAAACTTCATCGAGGGCTTGAATTAATATATGATTATCAACCTCTAGTAAGTAGTCGTCTGGCACCAAGTCATTTGCAAAGAAGAATTCAAGGCTGTGTAAATTTTCAAGTTTCAGTCTACCAACAACCTCTACTCCTACACAATTTTGTGTATCAGCTCCATAAATTGGTTGGAAGTATGGTATGACTTTATCTAAATTACTTATTACGTCTAAAGGATCCATTTTGAACCTCCTTCTAGAAAGGGTATTGATGTATTGACTGTCCTCCATCCATTGTAAAACATGAACCATTAATATAACTAGCCTCATTTGAAAATAAATATGCGCAAAGTCCTGCTATCTCCTCAGGAGTACCTAATCGACCTAATGGTACACTCTGAATTGTTCTGTTTGCTAGTTCATCTGAAAGCCATAGTTTATCCGTTCCCTCTGTACGTTCAATAGGGCCTGGCGCTATTGCATTCACTCGTATCCCATACTTTCTTCCCCACTCTACAGCTAATGTTCTAGTCATTGCAAGTACACCAGCTTTAGCCGACGCAGAATGAATCACTCCTGGACCTGCATCCCAGGCGTACGTAGCGATCATATTCGTGATTGCTCCTTTAATATTATGTTTTATCATATACCGTCCAACTTCCGAGCTACAATAAAAAGTACCATTCAGTACGGTATTAATGACCGAATTCCATCCGTTTACAGACAAATCCTCTGCAGCACAAATAAAATTACCTGCTGCATTATTTACTAAAAAATCAATTGTACCAAATGTTTGATCAACTTCCATTACCATATTTTTTACGAGCTCTGGATCACAAACATCTAAGACGATTGGAAATATTTGACCATCATATCGTTCAATTTCTTCTTTTGCACTATTTAATTTTTCAATGTCTTTTCCAGCAATAACTACTTTTGCACCTTCTTTTGCAAAGCGAGCAGCCATCGCTTTCCCCATACCGCTAGATCCACCAGTAACGATTATAACCTTATCCTTCACTCGTATCACTCCCTTTGTATTTAATAGTTTAACAATATTTATCTATTTTGAGAATATTTTTAAAAATTAAACTATTTAATATAGTATGTACTTATTTCATTTATAAAGGTCGGGAAACAGTTGAAAATAAAACTAACATCATTTTTTTTGATCTGTATTTGTTTAATCTATTACTCAATCTTTGTTGAACCATCATCAATTCGAACAAAGCATTTAGTATTTTCCAACGATCGCCAAAATTCCAGTACTACTATTAAACTAATACAAATATCAGATACTCATTTTAAAAATAAAAAGGATATAGAACAATTTAAAAAAGTCGTAAACAATATTAACCAAATGAAGCCTGATTTTATTCTTTTTACTGGTGATTTAGTTAGTGATATTCGAAGGTTTGCATATAAAAAAGAAGTAATCCAACTCTTAAAAGAACTAAATCCCAAAATAGGAAAACTTGCCATTTATGGAAACCATGATCATGGAGGTTATTTTACTGAACAATACGAAAAGCTTTTAGTTGATAGTAATTTTTTATTATTAAAAAACGAAGAAAAAACATACTATATTCAGAAAACAAAAGTTTCATTTATTGGTCTTGATGATTATATGCTAGGAAATAAACAATATAATAAAATATTAGAACGGATTCAAAAAAATTCCTATACGATCGTTCTTGCGCATGAACCTGATATCGCTGATTTAACAAAAAAATATCCAATAAACCTTCAGCTCTCTGGACATAGTCATGGAGGACAGATTTATTTTCCGTTTTACAAATCCTTCATAATGCCTCCATATGCAAAAAAATACAATCGTGGTGTTTACAATTTATCGAAGAAATATAATAGTCATTTAGTTGTTTCAAATGGAATTGGTACAACTAAATTGCCGATTCGTTTATTTACACCACCGGAAATCATATCAATTGAAATTAAGGGTCAACTTAAGCATTAACCTTTTATTCATGAATATTTAGCAAATTAAATCTCACTCATACTAGGTTGGTTACCTAATTTTATGGGTACTTGCTCAATTATTTTAAGTCTCCATACACTATTATTGAAGACAAGAGAGGAGGTTAAATACATGAATTATCACTATCACCCTAATTTGAATCATTATTACAGAGATGAGCATGCTCCATCTTATTATTATGATCATAACGAACAACGTTTTCTCCCATTTTTTCCGATTTTACCAATAATAGGAGGACTAGCAGGATTAGCAGGCGGATTCGCTTTAGGTGCACTGGCCTTCAGACCGCCATATTACCCACCTTATGGACCATTTCCTCCATACGGTGGCGGCGCTTTCCCTGGATATCCTCCATATGGTGGTGGCGGCGCATTCCCTGGTTATCCTCCATATGGCGGCGGGGCTTTCCCTGGTAATCCACAACCATACCCACCAGTAAATCCAGGTGCCTATTTACCTGGAAATGCAGGTTTAAATAATCCTGGTAATCTAGGTCCATATCCATACTAAAAACATCAAAAGGCTAGTCGCTTTAATGAATATTATTTCGATTAGCTTTTTAATTAAATTACCACTTCTCTAGATTTGATTTGAAAAAATTAAAACTAAAGATATAATATACTCATATCTATTATTTTGGAGGTAACATAGAAACATGAAACCGAAAGATCCTGGCCTGAATAAACTAAATTTTACAAATGAAGAAATTTTTCAGGCAATATTTGTTGTGAATAAACATGCTAAAACTGCACTTGAACCAAGTGAGTTATATTCACTAAAGAGACAAGCTATTATAAAACTTATTGATAAAGGAATTGCTAAAAAAGTCGGATTACATTTTTCCAATAACCCTAGAGCAAGTAAACAACAATCTGACGTATTAATTGCTTGTGGAGATTTTTTCTTTCATATACCTCCTTTAAAAGAAGACTTTAAACTGCTGCCACATTTAGGAATTTTAGAAAATACTCATCGAAATCCAAAAGTATCCATGTCATTAAGCTATGCAAAAAAGATACTTCAACATTTCTTAGGTATTGATAACGTTAAATCCGAAAGTAATATAAAACACGGATCTAATCACCGAAAAAATACCCCAGGACAATTTCTAAAAACTTCTTCATTTCTAAACAATTCTACATTTACTTTTCCGAGTGAACCAATTCGTAAAAATAAAGGTAAACAACAAAGATAGTTAAGAGCTAAGGGAAATATCTTCTTGAGATTTTAAAATCTTAAGAAAATATTTCCCTTTCTTTATACCTCCTCTTGTGCACTTCTATTCTCCTTATATTCTCTTTTACTCCTATACTTTTGCACCATATTTTACGGACAAGCATACTCTATTAATAGGGGGTGATTAATATGTTCGGTAATAATAACTTACAAGATATTATTCGTTATGTTGCTGGGTTCTTATTTGCGCTTCAATTATTAGTGAAGTCTTTTGGGTTTAAGTTCCTAAATAATGATCAAATTGATGCGGTAATTAATATCATTTCATTCCTGTTTATTCTATACTTCGGTGCTAAGCATAATTATTTAGGTAAAAAAGGACAAGCTCAAAAAGCATTACTTCAAGAAGCTGGATTAGAAAAAGCAAATAAAAATACTACAAATTCGGACCAATAGATTACTATTATTCTACTTTTTGAACGATTTGATTACATTTTTAAATTTTTAGTATGAGAGTGATTAAACATTGTTTCACTCTCTTTTTTTCACCCCAATTTATGCTATTTTTTTAGTAAGATTTACTATTTTTCACTGTTTTTCCTCATATATTGATTTTAATCGGTATAATCATATGCACTTTGTTATACATTGTAGAATTATTTTAACTAAAACAAGTAGGAAAAGTTTAACTCTGTATTGAATGTTCTAAAAACACACATTTTTCAGGAGGATAAAAAATGTCAGTAATTTTTACAAGTAAAGACATTTCAAAGAAATTAAAGATCGGTAAGTCTCGCGTTAGAGAAATTAGTAAGGAATTAGAAAAAAATGCATACCAGTTTACAAAAAATCAAGATACTAGGATTTATAATCAAAGTGATTTTGAATTATTTCAACTGATTGTGAAAGATTACCAAAAAGATGAAAATCTATCACAAGCCGTACAATCCGCTTTAAATAACCTATTAAATCAAAGCCTTGCTGAAACGATTGAAGAAGTTGCCATTACTAGTGAAAATGAAATAACTTTAAATAATGATGAACAAATTACATCAAATGCCCCGCAAAATCCTCTAGAAGATAACATACATAATGATTTTGACATAAAAAATAAAAATGAAATAATTGAAGAAGAAAATGAAAATTTAGATGAAGTAGTTGTAATTCAAAATGAAACCGAATTAATTAGTCATTTACAAGAAGAAACTTTATTAGTAGAAAATGGTGCAGAACGTGAATTAATCGAAGAAGTAATTATAGAAGAAACTGTAGTCGAACAGGCACTAATGGAAACGCCATTAGAAGTGCAACCCATTTTAATTGAAAAAAAACCGATTGAAGAATCCGTATCCAAGGAAGTAACATTTGAAGGAATACCCGACAAACAATCAATAGAAGAATTAGATCAAATGAACGAAGCTCCTATATTATCGCAACAGGATGAAGTAGTCAAAGAATATCACTTTGAGGAAATGACTGTTGAACAAATACTTGAAGAAAATAATAAACTTCCTGATGAAGCTATTCCTACAAATTTAAACGAATCAAAAATAGTAATTGATCAAATTGTGTCAAAAGAAAAAGTTACGACCTTTGTTCCGACAAATACTAATCAAATTATGTTTGAAGAATTCATGTCACAAATTACGAATCTAGCGTTTCAGAATGAACAAATACTAACTCAGAATCAAACTCTAATAAAACAGCACATGGAAAAAGATCAAAAATTAGAACAAATATTAATTTCAGTTGAAGAAAAAAGTGAAGAGCTCCAAGAGCTTGCTGCTGTTATTGAAGAAAAAGACGAAAAATTAGAACAAATATTTGAAGAAATTCAATCGAAAGAATCCGGTCGGGACGCTCAATTAATGAGAATGATTAGAGAGTTGCAGGAAACGAAGAAAATGGTTGCTGCTTCAAAAGAAAGAGATTGGAAAAATGCAATAAAATCACTCTTTTTTAAACCAAAATCAGTAAAATAATTTGTTTTATATTAGCACTTATAGATTATGATATCTTTAAAAGAGAAGGGAATCCTCCCTTCTCTTTATTTGTTTAAAAATAAAAATTAAATTTTTCAACCTGATCCATACGAATGAACAGCCAGATAACTTTAGAAAACGAGCGTTCGAAGTTAGTACAAGAGGATCATTAACCTCTCTTTATTCTTTTAATTGAATCTCTTCACTTTGTTCTTGATGATATGCTGGTAACATTATATGAACTTCTGTACCATTGCCTTCTTCACTTAAATATTCAATCGTACCCTTATGCGCCTCAATAATACTAAACGTAACCATTAATCCTAATCCTGTTCCCTTTTCTTTCAACGAATAAAAAGGTTGTCCTAAACGATCAAGCTGAGCTTTCGACATGCCTATTCCATTATCTTTTACAATGATTCGTATGTACTCTTTATCTTTTACCTTCTCCATATTTGCTTCAATCTTAATATAACCTTTAGTGTCTTTAATTGCTTCTACACCATTTTTTAAGACATTAATGATTGCTTGTTTAAGTTTAGCTCGATCTCCAACAGTATACATATCTTCATTAACATTTACTTGTAAAAATGCGCCTTGCAAAGAGGCATAAGTTGACATTAAAGTAGTAACCTCATTCAATTGTTCGGTCATATTAATGATTTTTTTCTCTTCAATTTGAGGTCTAGCTAGATTTAAGTAGTCCGAAATAATATTCTCCGCCCGGTCCAGTTCGGTTAATACAAGTTTCATATATTCTCTATTCGTTCCACTTTCTTGATTTTCAATCAATTGAATGAAACCCCTTACAACAGTAAGTGGGTTTCTAACTTCATGCGCAACACTGGCCGCAAGTTCACTTACCATGTTTAATTTTTCCGACTTTTGCATTTGAACTCTAATTTCAGCATTTTCAAATAAAAATTCTCTTAAATAAACATGGAATAACATCGTAATCGTTAAAACAGTAAAAAAGATGCATGCTGAAAAAATCGTTTTATCTGTTTGGTACTCTTTTATCCCATTGACTGTTGCTTCATAATAAAGTAAACAGATCATACTAAATGAAAATAAGATTGGCATTAAGATACTAAGAGCAAATTTCTTTCGTTTTGAAAAACTTACCCATTGTGGTGATACGATAAATGGTAATATACAAGAAATCAACTCAAAAGGAAAAGATTTTAATGATGATAAACCATATAGTAAATAGACAAAAACTGCTTTCGTAAAAATAATCATTGTTCCGATCCATCTTCCACCGTACAAAATAGATGAATAGATTAATAAAATACTAAAAGTAATAGCCATGCTCTTACTGATATGAATTGGGTAAAGCAAGCAAATAAAAATATTAAAAAAAGTTAGCAATCCAACTAGTATTCTATTTTGCTTTGGACTTGTATTATGGTATCTACTTAGCCAAAACATTTCATATAAAAAGACCGGAATGATTATGATTGCAAATTGAATTAATAAATCTTTTAATTGCAGCATTAAAGTGCCCCCCACCCCTTCTTTCAACAAATTATAACATAGTTATTAAAAGTTCTAATTATTAATACAAAAAATTCGAAAAAAACATTTTGACATAGTACGTCACATTATTACAAAGAATTCTAAAATATAAGAAAAGTCGTCAAGTTGAAGTCATTGAGGACTAAACTTTAATCACTAAACATTCCATATATATCAATTAGTCGAGTAGTAGAATTCTAGTTTGATCGCAATACTCTTTACTCTATAATTCTCTCGACAAAGCCGCGATGCAAATCAATTTAAAAAGGCCCTATTAAAGGCCTCTGCTTTATTCTAAGTTGTTTTTATTTATGAACCTTATTAATTTATATCCTGTAATTAATGAGAGGACATAACCAAAAATAGATAATATAGTTACTAATACATTGGGGTATGTACCAAACCTTATTATCATAATTAACGAAAGAATGATCAGTAAAATTATTAAAGCAAACCATTTTAGCTTTTCGTTTGAATGATAAGATAAACCCGACTTAGTAATCTTGTTTGCGAATTTTGGCAATGATGCATAAATACCAATCAAAAATAGGCCTAGAAATGGGAATAAGACAGCGTAATAAATATTGTTAAAAGTCGTATTTTGAAACTTGAATACAAAGTCTAGTAATAAAAATAATCCTAAGAGATAAAGCAGTGAAAAACTTAAATAGCTCAGTATTTTCATTAGAATACTCCTACTCTGTTTTATTTGATTATTTTATCTAAAGTTATATGTATGCTTAAACGACTTAAAACCAACCTTTCCTTTTAAAAAATATGTACATTAAAATCGTTACAAATCCCATTAAAATTAGAATAAATAAATAGCCATATTTCCAAGCTAACTCTGGCATATAGTGAAAGTTCATTCCGTATAAACCTACGATAAACGTTAGTGGTAAAAAGAAAGACGAAATAATTGTTAATGTTTTCATTATATTATTCATTTTTTCTGAGCTTAATGAAAAGTAACTTTCTCTAATATCAGAAGCTAAGTCTCTATTTGTTTCAATCATATCTGAGAGCTTCATTAAATGATCATGAATATCTTCAAAATAAATTCGATGCTCGGATATATCTTTAAATCGATTTGAGTTTAAGATTCGATATAATAAATCTCGAGTTGGTAAGATTGTTTTCCTTAATTTCGATAAATCTGATTTTATATCATATAATCTCTCTACTACATTGCTTACTTCTTTTCGTAGCGGATCAATTTCTAAATCAGATAGTTCGTCCTCTAAACGATAGATTAGTGGAAAATAACTATCTACAAGCTCATCAATGAGTCGATGAGTTAAATGAAGTGGGCTCTTGGATGCCCGACGATCAGTCAGTATATTATCTAAAACAAGTTGTACTGAGGGACTATGCTGAATGTGGAATGTGACCACATAATGATCACTTACAAATATATCTAGCTCTGTTTCCTCTAAGTCTAGTTTGTTTAATTCATGCAAAATTAAAAAATGATATCCTTCATAATAATCTAGCTTTGGTCTTTGTACATATTCTAAACAATCCTCAATGGCAAGTTGATGAAAATTAAATTCAGTTGATAAAAGTGAAATCTCTTCTTGAGTTGGCTCATTAATATCAACCCAGTACCATAGATATTTATTTGATTTTGCCTCAGCAATCGATATATTTCGATCGATTACTTTATTTTTAGTTACTCCTATTACTTGTAACATTTTATACACCTTCTCTAGGTAATCAAATTATTTCACTACTAAATACTTTTTATATTATATGGTAAAATGAAAGAAATTTCATTTATTTAAAAAATTAAGTTGTTTACTTTTTTTATATAAAAAATAATAAGTAGAGGGATTTAGTATGAAAAGATTTATTAATCAAAATGTAAAAGAAATTCAAATCTCAGGTATTAGAAAATTTGCCCAAAAAATTGAAAAATATGAGAATGTAATAGCATTAACATTAGGTCAACCGGATTTTCCAACGCCGGAACCAATTAAAGATTCAGCAATAAACGCCATTAATCAAAATCAAACAGTCTATACTCCTAATGCCGGAATACCAGCACTCAGAAATGCAGCATCTAATTTTTTAAAGACAAAATATTCTCTATCGTATGACCCAGCAAACGAGGTTATCGTTACAGTAGGTGCTAGTCAAGCAATTGATGTAACTTTTAGGACAATTCTTAATGATGAATGTGAAGTTATTCTTCCTGCACCAATCTATCCTGGGTATGCACCAATCATAACAACATGTGGGGCAAAACCTGTTTTTGTCGATACATCTAACAGTGGCTTTAAAATTACGCCTGAATTATTAGATGAATATATAACAGAAAAAACACGTTGTATTGTTTTACCATATCCAAATAACCCAACAGGTGTAACTTTAACAAAAGAGGAACTTGAGAATTTAGCTAATTATTTATCTGAAAAAGATTTATTCATATTATCAGATGAAATTTATAGTGAACTTACATATGACAGCACACATATTTCAATTGCAAGTTTCCCTGGTATGAGAGATAAGACAATTGTCATTAATGGCCTTAGTAAGTCACATTCGATGACTGGTTGGAGAATTGGTTTTATTTTTGCACCTGTTTATTTAGCCCAGGAAATCTTAAAAGTGCACCAGTATAACGTATCATGTGCAACATCAATTTCTCAATATGCTGCAATTACAGCATTAACCGATTGCATTGATTCGCCAATTGAAATGGCAAAAGAATATAAAATAAGACGTGATTATATGGTTGATCGATTAGAAAAGATGGGTCTTTCTTGTATTAAGCCAGAAGGTGCATTTTATTTATTCCCATCAATTAAAGAGTTCAATATGCCATCCATGGAATTCGCATTAAATCTAGTAGAAAAACATAATCTAGCAGTTATCCCTGGGGAAGCTTTTTCTGAATATGGTGATTCATTCATTCGCCTTTCTTACGCGTATTCAATGAAAGAATTAGAAGCTGCTTGTGATCGATTAGAAGCGTTTGTAACAAGTCTTAGAAATTAAAAGTAGACTGCCCCTTTATAGAACTTTTTATTTAATGTTAAAAAGACGTGATTCCAAGTAGAAATCACGTCTTTAACTTATCTAGTTTGAATAACACTTGTTTTAAATAGCCAGTCTTGAATTGTCTTGTGATCTTTTCTAAATAACATTAAATAAACATTAATAATTAATGGGACACCTAAAAATAGAACTGACAGAGCGGCTATAATAATAAAACGGATTAAGAATGTAAGCATAGTCGTTTCTTCATAATTATCTTTTATCATTTTAATAGCTAGAAATCTCTGACCGAATGTCATTCCTCTGTTAAATTTCGGAACGATTACAAATAAAATGAGCATTATTATTGAAATAACGATTAAATCTAGAGTCGAATTTCCTGATGTAGAATTAAATCGACTTAATAGCTTTTCAGGATTCATCGTAATGATCGCAATAATGATTCCATAGGCTACTGAAACAATAAACGTATCGAATATGAACGCACTTAATCGTTGATAAAACTTTGCAAATTGAAAATTCTGCACTTGTAAACCTCTATTCATTAATTATTATTGAATGTGGTGAGATGGATCATATAAAGTATAAAGTGCTTGTGTTCCTTTTTCATCTAAACCATTTTTAGACAGTTCATCGTAACATTTTTTAGCAAGTAAAAGTCCTGGAAGATTTAATTCCATCTTTTCTGCTTCTTCAATTGCGATTCCCATATCCTTTATAAAATGTTTAATATAGAATCCAGGTTCGAAATCACCTTTTAATACACGTGGAGCTAAATTAGATAATGACCAGCTACCAGCTGCACCAGTAGAAATACTACTTAATACTTTTTCACCGTCTAAACCTGCTGACTTCGCATATGCAATTGCTTCACAAACGCCCAACATACCTGATGCGATTGCAATCTGATTACACATTTTTACATGTTGTCCACTACCAGCATTTCCATGATAAACAATATTTTTTCCTAAAACATTAAATAATGTGGACATTTTATGAAATGTTTTTTCTTCTCCACCGACCATGATCGCTAATTTTGCCTCTCTTGCTCCTAAATCTCCACCTGATACTGGAGCATCTAAAGACGACATACCTACTGATTTAGTTAGTTCATCTATTTTTTTAGCTAATGTTGGAGTTGATGTTGTAAAATCGATAAATGTTGTTCCTTTTGAAGCGGATTGGATGATGCCATTTTCTCCAAAATAAACTTCTTCTAAATCACTTGGATATCCGACCATTGTACAAATCACCTGACAATGTGATGCTAATTCCTTAGGTGTATCATACCAAGTAGCACCTAAATCAATTAATTCATTTGCTTTTTCCTTAGTACGGTTATAAACATGTAATTTTGCACCTGCATTGATTAAATGTTTTGCCATACTTTTACCCATAACGCCAATTCCAATAAATCCAACTTGAAGATCTTTTAAATTAATTGCTTCCATAATACACACTCCTCTTTTATTATCCATACATAAAGCTACCATAAAAAATATTATTAAAAAAGCTAGAGCTATTCTAAAACTAAAATATCGCACTACACTTTTCTTCTATTTAAATTCAGGTTATTTCGACCCTAATTTGTTGACTCTAATAATAGAACTATCTATATTAAAAAAGTACATAAAAATGTATCTAATATAATGTTTTGGAGGTATTTTCAAATGAGAAATGAACAATTTTTTGAAATGATTAAGGAACGAAACTCTACTAGAGTATTTGATTCTTCATCTGAAATTAGCAGCAGTGAAATTACTGAACTTCTAGATGCAGCAATGTCTGCACCTTCTGCTTGGAACTTACAACATTGGAAATTCGTTGTATTCCACGGTGAACATGCGCAAGGTAGATTATTACCTGTTGCATATAACCAAGGACAAATTAAAGATGCTGCATGTGTAATTGCTGTATTAGCAGACACACAATCAGCAAAGAATGTTGACTTAGTTTTCGGTCCAGCAGTGGAAGCTGGGTATATGACTCAAGAAGCAAAAGATAAATTAAAATCTAACGTTGAAAATGCTTATGCAACAGAACAACGTAATCGTGAACAAGGTATTTTAAATTCTTCTCTTGCCGGTATGCAATTAATCATGGCCGCTTCTGCAAAAGGTTGGAATACTTGTGCAATCGGTGGATTTAACGAACAAGCATTTAAAGAGACTTTCTTAACTGATGATCGCTATATCCCTACAATGCTGATTGCGATTGGTAAAGAAAAAGTACCTGGTCACCAAACATCTCGTTTCTCTGCAAAAGAAATGTCTATTTGGATTTAATAAATCAAAAGTAAAAGGGATTCTGACAAAAGTCGGAGTCCCTTTTATGCCATTTCGCGATTAATCAACAATGTTCTTCAACAGTACCAATTAATTTCTTAAGTAATTCTAGTGAAGAATCAATTGCTAAAGAATAGTATCGATGAGTACCTTTTTGCTCTATATGTACTAATTGATTATCACGTAATATCTTTAAATGATGTGAAATAGCGGGCCTTGATAATGAAGTTTTTTCAGTAATCTCATTAACAGTTAGCGCTTCACCTTCTGACAACATTAAAATGATATCCTGTCTATAAGGATCGCTTAATGCTTGAAACAAAGGGATACATTCTCTAAATACTTCAATTGCTTCTTTACTCAAATCTTCCACCTACTTTTATTATCGAAAAATAATCTTATTCGTTTAATAATTTAAACATACACTAAATTAAAGAAGCGAATTTGTCAACAGTAGGAACAGTTAGATTTGGTTTATTAATAAAAAAACAACAGGGAAACCTGTTGTTTTTTTATTAGATACTTTTAACTAAGTTAACAACCTCTTCAGCTGTAGACATTGATAATGCTTTTTCAGCTAATGTCTCCATCTCAGCTTTAGAAAGTTTAGCCATTTGGCTACGTGCAGGTAGGATTGAAGTAGCGCTCATTGAGAATTCATGTAAGCCTAATCCAACTAGTAAAGGAATAGCTAATTCATCTCCAGCCATTTCTCCACACATACCAGCCCATTTACCTTCTTTGTTTGCAGCATCAATAACCATTTTAACTAATCTTAAAATAGATGGGTTATATGGTTGGTATAAATATGAAACCTGTTCATTCATTCGGTCTGCAGCCATTGTATATTGGATTAAATCGTTTGTCCCAATACTAAAGAAATCAACTTCCTTAGCGAATACATCTGCTAATACAGCAGACGCAGGGATTTCTACCATCATACCAATTTCAATATTATCTGAAACTTGAACATTTTCTTTTACTAACTGTTCTTTTTCTTCTAATAAAACAGCTTTAGCAGCTCTGAACTCATCTAATGTTGCAATCATCGGGAACATAATTTTTAAATTCCCATAAACACTAGCACGAAGTAATGCACGTAACTGTGTACGGAAAATATCCTTTTGATCTAAACATAAACGAATTGCTCTGTATCCTAAGAATGGATTCATTTCTTTTGGTAAGTGTAAATAAGATAATTCTTTATCTCCACCGATATCTAGTGTTCTTACGACTACCGGTTTATTACCCATACTTTCAAGAACTGATTTATATGACTCAAACTGTTCCTCTTCTGATGGGAAGTTATCGCGTCCCATATATAAGAACTCAGTACGGTAAAGGCCTACACCTTCACCACCATTGTTGATAACACCTTCAACATCATTTGGAGTACCAATGTTTGCTACTAACTCAACATGATGTCCATCTTTTGTTACAGTTGGTTCATTTTTCAGTTTAGCCCATTCAACTTTTTGAAGCTCAAATTTTTCTTTTTTAGCTTTATACTCAGCTAATTCTTCATTAGAAGGATCAACTATTACTTGACCGTCTAATCCATCTACAATGACCATAACGCCATTTTCGATTTTACTAGTTACTTCTTTTGTTCCAACTACTGCCGGAATTTCAAGAGAACGAGCCATGATTGCAGAGTGAGATGTACGACCTCCGATATCAGTTGTAAAACCTAAGGCAAACTTACGGTTTAATTGAGCTGTATCAGATGGTGTTAAATCTTCTGCGATAATAATTACCTCTTCAGTAATATTAGCAGGATTAGAAATCGTAACGCCAAGTAAATGAGCCATTACGCGTTTTGTAACATCACGAATATCTGCAGCACGTTCCTTCATATATTCATTATCCATGCTTTCAAACATTTGAACGAACATTGAAGCAACTTCATTCATTGCAAATTCAGCGTTTACATTTTCAGACTTAATTTTATCTTTAACTGGGTTAACTAGCTCTGGGTCATTTAAAACTAAGATGTGCGCAGAAAAGATTGCGGCTTTATCTTCACCAAGTTCAGCATTCGCATGATCACGAATTTTTTCTAATTCAGTGTTAGAAATTTGAATTGCACTGTCAAGTTTTGCAATTTCAGCATCAACATCTGAAATTTGCTTCTTAACAATATTTAATTCAGGATTTTCTAAACGAAATGCTTTTGCAATTGCAATTCCACTAGAAGCAGCAATACCTTTAATATGTAAAGACATTATTCGCCTAAACCTTCTTTTTTCATTGTATCATCGATTGCTGCAATCGCTTGCTCTGCATCTTCACCGTTAGCACTAATTTTGATCTCAGTTCCTTGTTGAATTCCTAAAGACATTACACCCATGATTGATTTTAAGTTAACTGTTTTACCATTGTACTCAAGATTGATATCAGAGTTGAATTTACCTGCTACATTTACTAATAATGTTGCTGGACGTGCGTGAATTCCAGAATCAGCTGTTACTTTAAAAGTTTTTTCCATAATCATTTATCTCCTTTGTGATTAAATCTACATTTTTGGTATAGACGTTTGGCCTACTCTAAATATTCTATTAAAAGGGGTGCATAGTGTCAACTATACAGCCCCTTTTAAAATTAAACATTTTAAGTCGATTTAATTAGAATTATTTAATCTTTATAATGTTTACTTCACCTTTTGATTGTTTACCTGGCTTTTCAATTACAACTTGTTGTCCTTCAGCTAAGTTTGTAAAGACAACAGGTGTTATTGTTGATGGTGCATTTTCGCGAATGAAATGTAAATCAATTTTTACTAATTGTTGACCTTTTGTTACCTTCTCACCTTGTGATACAAGTACTTCAAAGCCTTCACCATTTAATTTAACAGTATCAATACCGATGTGGATTAATATTTCTTTTCCACCATTTGATAAAATACCAATGGCATGTTTTGTTGGGAACACATTTACGATTTCGCCATCTACTGGAGATACAACTGTCCCTTCAGAAGGAATAATCGCAAATCCATCACCCATCATTTTTCCAGAAAATACCTGATCCGGCACTTCTGTAATTGGGATGATTTCACCTTCAATTGGATTAATAATAGCTTCTTCAACTGAAGTATCTACTGCTGAAGCCGTTTCTTTATGTGCTTCATTTTTAATAACTGGTGTTTTGCCAGTCATTATATCTTTAATTTGTGATTTTAATGTATCTGATTTTGGTCCGAAAATTGCTTGAATATTGTTTCCAACTTCAAGAACTCCAGCAGCCCCTAATGCTTTTAAACGATCTTTATTTACTTCATCTTTAGAGTTTACTTGTACACGTAAACGAGTAATACATGCATCTAATGAAGAAATATTACTTTTTCCACCTAATGCTTGTAAAATTTCATATGGTAGCTCATTAGCTGGTGTATTGCTTGTAGTATTTTCAGCGATTGCATCTTCACGACCAGGCGTTTTTAAATCCCATTTTCTAATAGCGAATCGGAACCCGAAATAGTAAATAACAGCTAAGCCTAAACCGACGATGATTACCCACCACCAGCCAGTTCTATTTGGTAGTACACCGAATAATAAGTAGTCGATTAAACCACCAGAGAATGTCATACCGATTTTTACATTTAATAATTGCATAATCATAAATGATAAACCAGCAAAAATTGCGTGAATTCCGAATAATACTGGTGCAACGAATAGGAATGAGAACTCAATTGGTTCTGTAATACCTGTTAAGAAAGAAGTTAATGCAGCTGATGCTAAAATACCACCAGCGATTTTTTTATTTTCAGGTTTTGCTTCATGATACATAGCTAATGCTGCAGCTGGTAATCCAAACATCATGAATGGGAATTTACCTACCATGAACGTACCAGCAGTTAATTTTACTCCGTCTTTTAATTGAGCGAAGAAGATTTTTTGGTCCCCGTGAACAACCAAACCTGATTTATCAGTATATGAACCAAACTCAAACCAAAATGGTGCATAGAAAATATGATGTAAACCAAACGGTATTAATGAACGCTCAATAACACCAAATACGAATGCGGATAATGTTAAATTCGCATCAATCATATTATGTGAGAATGAGTTTAAGCCGTGCTGAATTGGCGGCCAAATGAAACACATTAAAATACCAAGTACTACTGAGAATGCTGCAGTAGCAATTGGAACAAATCGTTTACCTGCGAAGAAACCTAAGTAAGAAGGTAAATCAATTTCAAAGTATTTGTTATAAGCCCATGCAGCTACTAAACCAACGATAATCCCACCAAATACACCTGTTTGAAGAGTAGGAATACCTAATACAAATGCGTATGATGGATCATCAAATTTTGCTATATTTAATGCTTTATCTAAAACAACGTATTGTCCAACATCCTTAAACACACTCATTGTTTTATTCATAATCAGGAATCCAACGATTGCTGCTAATCCAGCAACACCTTCTCCTCCTGCTAAACCAACGGCAACACCTACTGCAAATAATAATGACAGATTTCCGAAAATGATGTCACCAGACTGTTCCATAACTTTAGCTACTAACTGGAACCAGTGAGCATCAAGAAATGGTAAGTACTTTAATGTTTGTGGATTTTGAAATGCATTACCGAATGCAAGTAATAATCCGGCAGCTGGTAAAATCGCAACTGGAAGCATAAGCGCTTTACCAACTTTTTGTAAAACTCCAAAGATTTTCTTAAACATTGTTATCCTCCTTTTAATCCAAACAAAAAAGGCATGAGCAGAAAAAATGACAATTACGAATCCTGGATATAGTTTCCCCTACCCAAGAATAATAATTCACATTTTTTCAACTCATGCCTGATCGAATCAGTAACACGTTTAATGTGTAACACTATTCAAATATGATTTGTTATGATTTCGCTTTCATTATATCTATAGATTTTAAAAATTTCAAGCCTAAATACCTATTTTTTTAAAAAAAATAATGATTTTGCAGCTTAAAAACGATATTTTATGTCTTTAAAGCCAAAATTTCATTAAGTAGGTCAGCAAATTTAAAGTAAAGTTTCCTCTTCCTACTCCTTAAATTTACTTTGAACAAGTCGTTCTAAATGTAACGTTAAGTATATTACTTCTGCTTCACTAGCTTTCTTATTTAATGAAGTTTCGATTGATTTCAAAATTTTCCATGCTAAATCATAGCATACAGGATATTCTTTTTTTAAGATAATTCCTAAAGCTGGTGATTCTTCAGATGAATTACCATGAAAAATCCGGTCTATTAAAAATCTCAAATGACGTACAAGCCGTGAATAATGAATACTTTCTTTATCAATTTCGATTTTTAAATATTCTTCTATATATAATACTAAATCTTTAATGATCTGAGAGAACTTATTTACATCCGATACAACTTCCATCGATAAATTACTAACGATATGAAGTGTGACAAAGCCTACTTCTTCTATTGGTAAAATTATATCTATTTCTTTATTTATTAAATCAATAACTTCTTGTGCAATTTTAAAATACTCTGGATACATCGCTTTTGTTTCTTGTAAGAACGGATTATCAACATTATAGCCTTCTCTAATTCGTTTGATCGCAAATATTAAGTGGTCAGTTAATCCAATATGAATTTGCTCATTTAAAGTACATCCCGTTCTTTCAGAAATTAAATAAATCGCTTGCTGTAGTGTACCCATTAATTTTTCATCCATAAAGTTAATTAATGATTTATATTGTTTTTGTTTTTGTTCATCAGTTAAGATAAACATTTTCTCTACTAAACCTTCGGAAATTAAATCTCCTCTAGTTTTATTAAAACCGATACCTTTTCCTAAAAGTACTACTTCGGTATGATCGGGATTTTTAGCAATTAATACGTTATTATTAAGCACCTTTTTGATTGTATAGCAAACCGACATTTTTTTTATCACCCCCAAGTTAAAAAATCGCTTTTATATCATAACATAATTTTTCAAAAATAGTTTATACACAAATTATGTTTCATAAATTAATCATATTTTTTTGAATATCTATTATATTAGGATAGAATATAAAAGTATAAATATAAATCAAGTGGGTGTTTAGTATTATGATTAAATTATTTGTAAGTGATCTAGATGGTACGATGTTTCACCAGGGTCAGCTATTTGAGCATGACGTTGAAGCATTAAAAAGCCTTATAGATCAAGGGGTTATATTATGTTTTGCATCAGGTCGTTTAGACTATGAAATTGTTAAAATTATGGAAAGTATAGGAAATAACTTCCATCGTATTAGTATGAATGGAACTTATATTTATTCAAATGAAGGTGAAGCTTTATTAGATGCTACTTTTCATCCAAGTGTCATAGACAAAGTATATGAGATGATTACACATGATAAATTTTTAATCTATGTAGCCGATAACTCTACTTACTATATTGAAGAGAAAACTGACTTAGTAAAAGAAATCGAAAAAAACTCTAGCATGAATGCAGTTGAATTGAAAACATTAAAATCTGATCTAGGTAAGTCAATTACACCAAAAAAATATGTAGTTTTAGGCGAAGACGAAGATTTACTTGAACTTCAAAAAGAATTACAAAAAGAACTACCGGAATATGTTACTTCTTTTATATCAGCAAAAAATTGCTTAGATATTGTCCCAGTAAATGTAAGTAAAGGATCTGCAATTCAAATATTAATTGAAAAACTAGGCATTAAACCTAACGAAATAGCTTGTATAGGTGATGCTTACAACGATATTTCAATGTTTGAATTAACTCCAAATAGCTTTGCTATGGAAAACGCAGATGATGAAGTGAAAAAATATGCTTCTTATACAGTTCCTTCTGTAGCTGAAGCTGTAAAAATTGTTTTACAAATGAAGTAAAAAGTAAGGGTGCTTTTAGAAGCACCCTTTTTGTTTGTAGAAGAATATTGGAAATGCGAACACTAAGTGAACTTGGTTGATAAAGTTGTGAGCTTGGTTGATAAAATGGGGGCCTCGTTGATATAATGGTGTTCCTCGTTGATATTGTAGCAAACCCCGTTGATATCGTAGTAATCCTTGTTGATAATTTGCGTGATTCGTTGATATTGTAGTAATCTCCGCTGATATCGTCGCGCAATTCGTTAATATTGTAGAGTTCTCCCCTGATATCGTCGCGAAAATTCATACTTTTTATGATTTAACTCTATTTTGCTTAGTATTGGGTTCTACACACTTAATTTTATTTGATTTCATTTACTTTAATTTATTTCATTTGCTCTATTTTTATTGAATCGTGATTTTATTTGCAGTTGTCATGATTTTATTTGCAGATTTGATTTTTTTATTTGTAGTTTCACTAGTTTTATTTGCACTTCGTCAGTTTCAGCCTTCATTCGCAAGTACTATGTTATTCAACAACAAAAAAGGGTGCAAACATGCACCCTTTTTAACGGTCAATATCAATTGTAAATCGATAACGATCAGCTCGATAAATACAGCTTACGTATTCAAGAGGTAAACCATCATTAATAAATGTTATTTGGTGTAATTCTAATGCTGGAGAATCCTCTGCCACTTCTAGAATTAAAGAATCTCTTTCCGACATTAGCGATGCTTTAATCCATTTAGTAGCTTTTTTAATTGTATAACCTAAAGAAACTTCAAAGTATTCGTATAAAGAATGATTTAATGCTTTTTCATCAATTCGATTTACTAAATTTTTAGGTAAATACGTTGTTTCGATTGCAATTGGATGCTCATTTGCTAAACGACATCTTTCAATTTTAAAAACTTCAGAGCCACTTTCAATTGATAAAACTTCTGCTAAATATTCATCCGCTTCAATTGTTGAAAATCCAAGTAACTTATTAGTAGGTGTTAATCCAATTGATGTAATATCTTCAGAAAAACTCCTTAATGATTTAAGGGATTCCTCAACTTCAATTCCATCTTTTACTGAAACAAACGTACCAATTCCACGCTTCCGACTTATTAAAGATTCTTTTACAAGATTGTTTAAAGCCTGTCTAATTGTCATCCTACTTACATTTAACATCTCACTCAATGTTTGCTCAGAAGGGATTCTGTCCCCAGGTTTCCATTCTCCTGAGCTAATTTTCACCTTTAAAATCTCTTGTATTTGAAAATAAATCGGTAAAGGAGAATTCTTATCTAGCCTTAACATTATTTGTTACAAAGTGAGTATGCTTCTTCATCAACCACAATTGTAACGTTATTATGCTGTTGTAAAGCAGTAGCCGGGCAATCAATATCTATTTTTCCATTTAACATTTCTTTTACTGCTTCTGCTTTTTTAATTCCTGATGCTACTAAGATAATTTCTTTAGCTCTTAAAATTGAACCTATTCCCATAGTTACAGCGTGAGTTGGTACATCTTCTTCGTTCTCAAAATATATTTTATTCGCATTACGTGTTGATTCAGTAAGTTCTACGATATGAGTCGGTGTATCGAAAGGAGTTCCTGGCTCATTAAATGCGATATGTCCATTTTCGCCAATTCCTAGAAGTTGTAAATCTACAGGATGCTTCTGTAATAAGTCCTCATAATTTTTACATGCTTCTTCTAAGTCTTTAGTATTTCCATTCGGTAAATGGTTTTCTTTAAATTTCAAATGATTAAATAACTGTTCAGCCATATAAGTATGATAGCTTGTTTGATCATCCTCAGCTAATCCAACATACTCATCAAGATTAACTGTAATTACATTTGACATATCCGGTTTATTGATTCGGAATTGTTCATAAATACCTAGAGGTGAGCCACCAGTAGCTAAACCTAGAGTAAATTCATCTTTCCCTTCAATTGCTTGTACCATTTTTTCATATGCTACTTTTGAAATTTCTTCTGCGTTTTTTACTACGATTACGTTCATAAAGTCACCTCATTAAAATTTTTACCTTGTCTAGTAGTGTTAATTACGAAAAACTCAGGAGTCATTTGGACAAAATCAGCATCTTTTCCAGGTTTTAATGCTCCCTTATGTGTAAGCCCAAACTCTTCAGCTTGGTTTATTGATGTCATTTGTACTGCTTCTTCTGGAGTACAGCCTGTAAATTTCATAATATTTCTAAATGCTTCATCCATTTTTAAAATACTACCTGCAAGCGTGCCGTCTTCTAATCGTGCACTTTTGTTTGCTACAAATACAGGTTGTCCACCTAATTCATATTTACCGTCATTAAGACCTTTTGCTCTCATTGCATCGGTAATTACGCTAATTTTTTTAGCTCCTTTTAATCGGTAAGCAAGCTTAACCATGTCAGGATGTATGTGAATTCCATCAGGTATCAATTCAACCATTACTCGTTCATCTAAAAGTACATGTCCTACTGTACCTACTTCACGATGATGCATAGGTCTCATTTGGTTGTATAAATGTGTAGCATGAAAAATATTTCTACCTTCAAAATCTGCACTTACAGCATCAGAGTGACCAACAGTTCCAATAACATTTGTTCGTTGCAGCTCTGCTTCTAGCTCTTTTGCACCCTCAACCTCTGGTGCATAAGTAACTAACTTTATTAATCCTCCCGAAGCTTCTTGCCATTTTTTAAATAATTCTACGTCAGGATTTATAATGTATTCTAGAGGCTGCGCTCCAGCTTTATTTTTATTAACAAATGGTCCCTCTAAATGAATATATTCAAAATGTGCACCAAGCTCTTTAGCTTCCTTTAATGATCTCAATGCATTTTCTATATTTTCTTTAGACTGAGTCATTGTAGTTGGAAAAAAGGTTGTAACCCCTTCTTTCATCATTTTGTTACTCATAGTAACCATCGTGTTAGGATCAGCATCCATCGCATCAACATCGTATGCTCCATGAATATGAATATCAATCATCCCTGGAATAATAACAGTACCGTTTCCATCAATTATTTCTTCGCCTTCATTTACATAACCGTCCATGTGGCCGATATTAGAAATTTTTTCGTCATATCGAATGTAACCCTTTTCAATTACTTCTGTGCCCGTATAAATTTTTACATTAATAATTGATTTCATATACTCTCCTCTTTCCTAATTCTAAGAAGTTTATAAATAACCGCATATAGAAAGTAGTGTTTACTTAATCATCATTCACATTCATTTAGATCTATACTAGGATTTCTACTTAACCATTGTATGATATATACTCCTAGTTGTCTATACTACCTATGTTGATTTCATAAAATCGTCATAAAAAATTATGGTATTTTCATTATAAAATAGAATGTAATTTGCACTTATACCCATCTTTATATGGGGGCATTGGTTAAGAAATAGCTTTATAGTCTAATGTCCTTACTCATAAAGGGCTCATGAGCTAAAAACATAGCTTATTGACCTATTTTTCTTACTATTAAAGGGGTCAGGAATTCTAAATGACCTATTCACTTATATGAAATTAATAATCAGTCAGTTTAATCCCTCTCCCCTCAAAAAATAAAAGTATTGGATCGATCCTTAAGGATTAACCAATACTTCTTGTTTTTCAATATATAAGTTATGACCATTTGTTGATAATTCGATATCTCCGTATTGATCGGTTGTGTATTGCTTGATTCCTAGATGATTTAGCCGCTTCATTACTGATCGATGTGGATGACCAAATAGATTAAATTTATCATACGAGAGAATTGCTACAGTTGGGTTGACAGCAAATAAAAAAGCTTCTGAAGTTGATGTTGATGAACCATGATGTGGAATTTTTAATACTTGAGCGTCAATATTTTCACTTTTGATTAGTCTTTGTTCAGCTTTTCTTTCAATATCTCCAGTCAATAGAATTGAAATGTCTGCATACTTTACTTTTAAAACGATTGAACTATTATTATTTGTATAGGATTTTTTCCCACTATTTAATACTGTGATCTCTACATTTGGATCTAGTAAGATCTTCTCATTTAACTTTGCGATGCTAATTGGGATATTCTTTTGAAACGCTTCTTTCTTATATAAGTAATAAGAGTGTGAATTATATTTTTTTCCACTATCTAAGATTTTCGATATTTTGACACTATTCATGACTTTTAATAATCCGCCTATATGATCAATGTCTGGATGTGTACTTACAAGTAGATCAATTGCATTGACATGAAGTCGTTTAAGTTTTTTTATAACAGCTCCACCATGTTCTACATCTCCTCCATCAATCAACACTGTCTTTCCATTTGGTAAAATCAATACCATGCTATCGCCTTGACCTACGTCAAAAAAATAAACTAATAAAGGATGCGTAATATAGCCATAATTTGTTGTTCTTGCATCTGTATATAAATTATTACTAAAAAAAACAGTAAAAAAAATAATGATAGAAATTACGAGAGAATAGAGTTTTCGATTTTTGTCCATTCACACTTCCTCCTACTATTATTTTCTCATTGCAATTTCAAAAGTATGTATGAGTTCCGTAAAAATAAGTTGGATTTAGAGTATACATCTTTTGAATATGAAGTTCAAATTGGATCACAGCTCATTATACAATTCAAAAAACTGTAAGCAATTTTTCTTACAGTTTTTTAACGAATCAATATTCATTTTTAAGTTACTCAAAAACTTCCTCTAATCTTTTTACAACTAGTAAGGATTCGCTAACTTGCATAGTAGTCTGATTTGTAATGTATACTCCATGCATGCCTAATTTTAGAGCAGGGGATATTTCATTAATAAAATTGTCTCCAATTGAAACAACTTCGTGTGGTAAAACATTGAATTTATTCATAATATTTTTAAAATGATTTTCCGTTTCTAGTGGCTTCTTTCCATCTGTAATTTCCAAATGGAACAATCCATTTAAATCAAGTAAATTTAGTAATCGAGTTACATCCTCTCGATCCGAATTTGTTAACAAGACTAATTTTTTAGTATCTTTTACTTGCTCTAAAGCTTGTTTTAAACCTTTAATATATGGGATACTAAATTCCTTTGTTGCCATGAACTCTTTTGTTTTATCATAGCAATGAAATACGTCTTTTGCTCCATAGTGATAGCTTGCCACTAAAGGAATCCACCAACCATCCCCAACAGGTATGTAAGGCAATTCATAATTGATCTGATCAAGATAGTTATCTTGTAATTCATCTTTAGACAGAAGCTGACCTTCCCAAGTGAAAACCTGAATCGGCTTTAAAGTAATTGGGTCTAAAGAAATAATTAAATCATTTTCAGCATCGTAAATTTTTCCAATTGTTAAAGCATGGTCATAATCTTTGATTTTTTCATAGTCCCTCAAAAAGGAATCACGTTTTTCTGGACTAACTTCATTTGCTAGTAGTTTAGCATAGTAATCGTAATGTGTTGTTCCGTCATATAAAGTACCATCTAAATCAAAAACTAATACTTTTGAATTCATTAATAAGTTATGCATTTGCGACTCCTTAGCTGTCTTTGTCTTTTACATCCAGAATAAAATTAAATGTCTGTTTTTCGTCATTTAAATTAAATTCATAAAATATTTTATACATACCCGCTTTAGGTAAATCAAGTTCATAGTTTACTTTAGAATTTTTATCTGGATTATTTACTTGTTTAAAATACGTTCCATCTTCATTAATAATATAAAATTGGTGATTTGTAAAATTCGAACGTTTTTTAAACTGTTCAAAATCAAATGTTATTTGACTCTTTGTTTTTGGTAGGATCGATGTATATAACAACGAGACTGTATAATCATCATACTTCTTAGTCAAAATTGCTGTAGGAAATACTTCATCGGTTTTATCCTTTTGTTTTTGAAAAATCTTCGTATCAAGCGTCTGATTATTTAAAAATACACTTACAAAATATGGAACATTTTTCTTAAAGGCATACTTAAATGTAAATTGATTATTTCCGTTATATTCAGGGGTAATTATTTTATAAGATTTTAAGTCGTCCGTAGTAATAAATATTTTAATTTTGTCGCGCTGCAGTATACTCATTGATCTAGAAGCCACACTTACTTCTTGCCTAATATTTTTCGTGGTAAGATTCCATTTAACCTTTTGGACTTTAAGTGAGTTAGCCTGACTTCCATTTGATAGTATACTATGGTTAACTAAGCGGTTACTAATTAATAAGATAATAAGGATAGCTATACATAGAGTTGCAATAAATCGAAATTTCATAGATCATTCTCCCTTAAATAGTTAAAATTAACAATTTTTTGTCATTTCGAGAAAGTTCAATTTCATATTGTAAACTCTTTCATTATTCAATTACCTATGCAATAATTAAAATTCGCCATAAATTATCTGTATTGGTTAATTTTGTCTATAATTTTTTCTATATTTATTAACTACTACGTTCGACTTACATTTTCCTTTAAGTAGCTTTATAAATTAGAATGTTTTTTATTTAAATGTAGAGACTAAATTACTGATAAAGGATGGGCTATTCAATTAAGTTTTTAAGGAGGATATTTAAATGAGTATACATATTGGCGCAGAACAAGGCGCGATTGCGGATAAAATTTTATTACCTGGTGACCCTTTAAGAGCAAAATATATCGCTGAAACATTTTTAGAAGATGTTGTCTGCTATAATGAAGTACGTGGCATGCTTGGTTTTACTGGTACATACAAAGGTCAAAGAATTTCCGTTCAAGGTACTGGAATGGGAATACCTTCAATCGGAATTTATGTAAATGAGCTGATTAATAGCTATGGTGTAAAAACATTAATTCGCGTAGGTACTTGTGGCGGGCTTCAAAAAGATGTAAAAATTCGTGATGTTATTATAGCGATGACTACATGTACAGATTCAAATATGAATCGTCAAACATTCCCTGGGTTCGATTATTCTCCATGTGCTAGCTTTGATTTACTTAAGAAAGCATATGATGGCGCAATTAATAAAGGATTAAATGTAAAAGTAGGAAATATTTTAACGTCAGATATATTCTACCGAGATAGTATGGACATGTATGAAAAATTAGGAGAATACGGTGTTTTGGCTGTAGAAATGGAAACAACAGCTTTATATACAATAGCTGCTAAACATAGTGTAGATGCACTTACTGTTTTAACAGTAAGCGATCACATCTTCACTGGTGAAGAGACATCTGCACAAGAAAGACAAACAACTTTCAATGATATGATTGTTATTGCTTTAGATGCTGCGATTGCTGAATAGTTCAGAAATATTTATATAAAAAAAGGATGACTCTTTAGTTAAAATACTTATGAGTCATCCTTTTTTAATTAGTTAAGCGACGAAAACACGAACACTATGTGAACTATATTGATAAAGCTGTGAACTCCGTTGATATAGATCTAATTCTCGTTGATATATTACTAAAACAGGTTGATATATCACTTTTTCAGCTTAGACGACAAAGGCCTGCTTTTTTTATGTAACCAATAAAGTTAAAACTTATATCTCGTTTTAATACCACTTTATGGCCAATCAAAGGTACAATAATATTATCGAATTTCAACATAAGGATGGTAAAGAATGAAGAAACATCAATCAATCTTATTTTTCACTTGGATTGTAAGCATTATTGCAACACTAGGCAGTTTATCTTTTTCCATTATTAATCATTGGACACCTTGTTCATTATGCTGGTATCAGCGAATTTTCATGTATCCAATTGTTTTTATTATCGGTATTGCCGTTTATAAAAATAAAGTAAAAGATGTTATTTATGTTTTACCATTATCATTAATTGGTATGTGCATTTCAATCTATCATATTTTAATTCAAAAAGTTCCTGCTATGAAGGAAACGGCAACTCAATGTGGACCTGTTCCTTGTACTGGCGACTATTTAAATTGGTTTGGTTTTATTACAATTCCGATGTTAGCGTTTGTTGCTTTTCTACTTATTAATATTTGCTGTATTTCTTTATTACGAAAATCAAACTAAAACAATTCGAGCTGTTCGGTAGATGAAGGTCCAAATTCAATACCTAGCAGCTTCATTAATTGTTTTGCATTATCCGCTGCATCTCCACCAGAGTTATTATTAAAAAGAACACATATTTCTTTTGTATTTTTTGCTAATTGTTCAATTCTTGCTACCCATTCAAAAAGCTCTTCTTCGTTATAACGATATAAATACCGTACTTCTCGCCAATTATCTTGTCCGTTATGATTCCATCCATATATGTTTCGTCCATGAAAACGGATTAAAGTTAAATTCGGATTTGTTGGGTGTAGTACAATTGGTATACTTCCATTTCCCGCTTGAGGCTCATCGCAAATTGAATGAATCCATCCTTCATCTTCCATAAATTTTAAAGTTTGATCATAAAATTGAGGATAAAACCATGATTGATTTCGAAATTCTAAAATTGCCGGAAGTCCTTTCAGTTTACTTTTCATAATTCGAAGCAATTCAACATTTTCTTTCTTGCAATTAAACCAAGGTGGAAATTGAAATAATATTCCTTTTAATTTATTTGCTTCAATTAAAGGTTGAATTGATTCTAAAAATGGTGTTAATAGTAATATTTGTTCCTCTTTCGAATAATTTTGTCTTGAATGACCGGTTATACCGCCATAAGCTTTAACAATAAATGAAAAATCTGAAGTAGTTTGATTCACCCATTTATGATAGTTTGATTGCGGCATGATACTATAATAAGAAGAATCTATTTCAACAATTGGAAAATGGGTGCAATATTGTCTTAATTTTTTGGATGAGTGGATCCGGTCAGGGTATAAACTATCATGGTCCCCCCACCCAGTAACTCCTATTTTTATTTCCATAATTCTCTCCAATAGCTCATTGATTATTAATAATTAATTATTTCTATTTTTCATTAAAATAAACGATATAGTCTGATATAATGACTTAAGTATATACTTATTTTAGTAGAAATTGGAGTAAAGTGTAAATGATTAACGAGACAATACAAGAACTAAAAGAGAAAATTGCTGAACTTGAAGAAAAAGTAATATCATATGAATCTATTTTAAATACAATTACTTCTGGGTCTATCTTTTCAAATAACACTCGTGAATTATCTAGCTCAAATCAGTTAACTAGAAATACAGATATTCGTAATTCCATTAACGAACTTCCATTACACACTAAATACTCGATCTTTTTTGCGAATAGTAAAAGAACTTTACAATCGATTTACGATGCTTTACCGCACCATATTTTATTTATAGATAAAAACGGTATTATTACGTTATACAATCAGCAGGTTGCGAATGATTTTAGAATCACTAAATACGAACTGATTGGTAGACATATTAGAAATTTGTTAAAAATAGAAGATAAAGAGATTTGTTTGCTTCAAACACTATATACCGGCGAAGAATTTTATAATAAAGAAATTTTAAATATTAACTACGGCATCATTAACACTCGTATTATCCGTGACATTAATGGTGAAATCTTAAGAGTGATCGGTATTTTTCATAATTTAAACGAAGCAAGAGAATCTGAAAAACTAGCTATGTCAGGGAGAATTGCTGCAGGGATTGCCCACGAAGTTCGCAATCCACTTACGACAGTGAGAGGGTATTTACAATTTTTACAAGAAGAAGCCCCACCTCATTATAAGCAATTATTTAATGATCTTCTGATTCCAGAATTAGACAGAGCAAATGGCATAATCACTGATTTTTTATCAATTACAAAGAATGCAAACTATAAACCAGAGGCAATTAAGATTAATGATTTTATATCAAATCATATAAAACAGTTATTATTCAGTGAGACATTTTTAAATAACGTAAAATTTAAATTTTTCTTATCTGAAGATTTAATAGCAACACATATATTTTTTGATAAGAATCAACTCGTTCAAGTATTTTTAAACTTATTTCAAAATGCATTAGATGCGAAAAAAGAAGAGTTACTGATCATTAATATTGCTACTTTTATCGATGAAGATATCATTTATATTACCTTTAAAGATAATGGTACAGGAATTCCTTCTGCTGACTTACCATATATATTTGATCCTTTCTTTTCGACGAAAGATGACGGTACCGGACTTGGTTTACCATTAACAAAAAAACTGATTCAAAATCATAACGGCACGATTTCAGTACTAAGTGGAGATAATGGAACTACCTTTACAATTACATTACCTATTAAGTGCACTGCTGTTTAATAAGGAATAGTATCTTAGAATACAAGCTGTCGAACCCTTCGATGGCTTTTTATTATGGCAATTTATTTAAGGGGGTATCTTTGCGGCGTTTTTCAATTAAAGTTGATTTTGGGATCTTCATTTATAGATATTTAGTAGAAGTCTTCATTATATTAGTAGCATTTGAAAGAATTAGAGGAAACTTTTCACTTTTCCATTATTGTGCATCTACTTTTAAAGCGAGATACCCTAACCGGTATAGGTATTATCTTATCTATTTTAGGATCCTCTCGTATTTATTTGCAGTTTTGCTAATTTTATTTGCACTGTTCATTTTCTTTTATGCACTTCTCATTGTTCTATAAGCATGCCGACCACTTATTTGTACATTTCACTGTTTTATTTGCACTTTCCACTGTTTTATTTGCATGCCGATTTCTTATTTGCACTTTTCAAAGTTTATTTGCACGCCGAGTTCTTATTTGCACGTTTCACAGTTCTAATTTTCACATTCAACGTTCTAATCGTTTATTTCTAATACTTTTCTTGTATCTATCTTCTATAAAACAAAAAAGAAGATGCCCCTTTACAAATCTGGGACATCCTCTTTTTTATACAGTTAGAATAATTTTACCTGTTGATTTTCTACTTTCTAATAAGTCATGTGCAAGTTTTCCATCTTTTAAAGAAAACACGGTAGGTTCTTGTACGATTAATTGTTTATTTGCAATCCAATTAAATAGTTCATTACTTCTACGTAGTCTCTCTTCTTTTGAAATTAAAACATTCCACAAGTCTCCACCTGTTAGTGTTTTTGATGTATCCATTAACATTCTAGGATCGATATGTACTGGGTCTCCACCAGCCATTCCGTAAAACACGACTGTTCCGTGAATTTTAGTAGCTTCAAAGCTATCCATTATTGTCGAACCTACTGATTCATACACTACATCCACACCGTTTTTTTCTTTAACCTTCGATACCCAGTCTTCATTATATAAAAATACTTCTTTTGCACCGATTGATAGAGCTTTGTCTCTTTTTTCTGTAGATGAGGTTAATCCAATTACCTCGCCGCCTTTTAAACGTATCATTTGAGTTAATAATTGACCAACGCCACCTGCTACAGCATGTACAAGAGCAACATCACCAGCTTTTATTTTATAACTATCATTAATTAAATAATGTGCAGTTAATCCTTGTAACATAATAGAAGCAGCAATTTCAAAACTAATTTCATCCGGAATTGGTACAATATGAGTTTCTTTTGCAGCAACGTACTCTGCATTTGCAAACGGAACATCAGCAAAAGCTACTCGATCACCTACTTTATAGTCTGTTATATTCGAACCAACTTCGGTAATAACTCCAGAACCCTCGTACCCTAAAATATAAGGTGGATCACCTGCTAAATGATAATTCCCTTTGCGACGGTATATATCTGCAAAATTAACACCTACTGCCTTCATTTCAATTAAAACTTCGTCGGTTGAAATGGTAGGTGCCTGGATTTCTTCATATTTTAATACGTCTGATTGACCAAACTCTCTAAAAACTAGTGCTTTCATTTACATACTTCCTAACCTTTTAAAATTCAAAAATAAAATCTTCATCTGTTAATTTTTCCACTGTAACTGCTTTTACATACCCATTTCCTTTTACAGAGAAAAAATCATGGTTTTTTGTATCTGTTTTTAGTCCATTTAAAACAATTGGATTAATATCTTCTTCGTCAAAATAAGGATCAAATCCTAAGTTCATTAATGCCTTGTTTGCATTATATCGAATAAACTTATTAACTTCCTCTACTAGACCAATTGAAGAATAAATTTCATCTGCATATTGTAATTCAATCTCATACAATTGAACTAATAATGACATTGTTTCATTGAAAAGTCGAGTTTTTTGTTCATCATTAAATTGGTCATAAATTTGTTGTGCTAACAATCCTACAAATACTCCGTGAATACTTTCATCTCGTAAAATAAGATTAATAATTTCTCCACTTGCGGTCATTTTCCCTTGACCTGCTAAATATAACGGGAAGAAGAATCCACTATAAAATAAATAGCTCTCTAAAAATACACTTGCAACCATTGCCATGTATAGCTCTTCATCTGAAACATCACGCTTTAATAAATTTAAATAATAAGAAGAAATTAACTCTGATTTTTTCGTTAAAATTGGATGCTCGTCCACCCATTTAAATAGCTCATCAATTTCATCTTCTGTAGCAAGGGTTGTAAAAATATGTGAATAGCTCTTAGCATGCACTTCTTCCATCGCACCCATAAATGCTAGTACACTTTTAGCTTGTAAGTTTTTTAAATGAACTAAGATTAATGGCATACCTTCTCCGCCCTGCTTAGTATCTAATAATGTTAGTCCACCTAATACCTTTTTAAAAGCTGCTTGTTCTTCTTTCGTTAATGTATTCCAAGTATTTTTATCTGATGAAACGACGATTTCTTCTTCTGTCCAAAACTGAGATAAATTTTGCTTCCAAAATACTAAACTAAAATCATCTTCTTTTTTATTCCAGTTAACAGCTTTCATCTATATTTTCCCCCTAATCATAAAGAAAGCCCGATGATATAGAACCATATGCTTAAAGCATTCTATATTCGAGCTTCTCACTTAGACTATCAAGTAATTTAATTTCGATTTAATTTATTCTATTTAACTATTATCTTATACTGAACAACTAATGCACTCTTCCACACTTAATTTGCGAGTACGTGTGTAATATAAACTCTTTAATCCTTTTTTATTAGCATAAATATAGTATCTAGCAAGCTCTCTTGTTGAGACATCACTGTTTACATATAGGATTGTACTTATCCCCTGGTCGACATGCTGCTGAATTTCAGCGATTAAGTCAATTAGCTTAAACTGGTTCACATCATATGCTGATTTATAATACCAGAAACTATTTTTTGATAAATAAGGCATCGGATAATATGTTGTTGAATTTGCATAAGTTCTAGATTCAATAACATTTACAATTGGCATAACCGATGAAGTAGCGTTTTGAATATAACTAATTGATTGTGTAGGTGCGATTGCTAAACGATAGCTATTATATAAACCATATGCTTGTACTTGCTTACTCAATGTAACCCAGTCAAATTCATTAGGTATATAAATACCGTTAAATAATTCTTTCACCTTGTCAGTTTTAGGTTCAAATGATTTTGAAGTATACTTTTCAAAATAAGTACCTTTCGCATATTCACTCTTTTTGAAATCCTTAAATGTTTTACCTGTTTCCTTAGCAATTAACATACTTTTTTCGATTGAATAAAAGTTTACCATCATAAAAAATGTATTCGCAAAATCCTTTGCCTCAACACTTTCATATGCAATACCATTTTTCGCAAAAAATCCATGCAAATTCATCGCACCTAAACCAACCGAATGAAGCTCTTCATTAGCTTTTTTAACAGTAGGTGCATTTTCTATTTCTGTCATATCTGCTACGGCTGTTAAAGCTTCTATACCAACATGTACAGATTCTCTAATCGCTTTATTTTCCATTACATTTACGATGTTTAAAGATCCTAAATTACAATTTACATCACGTTTGATTAAATCTTCTTCACCATAGTTGTTGATAACTGATGTTTCTTGAAGTTGAAAGATTTCTGTACACAAATTAGACATCTTTATTTCACCAATATCCTTTAATGCATGCTGCTCATTCGCATTACTTTTATACATTAAATATGGATAGCCAGATTCTAACTGAATCGCAGCAATTTTTACTAAAAGGTCTCGTGCACTTAAATCTATTTTTTTCTTTTTAATGCGATCATTATTTACTAATTCTTCATATCTTTCATCGATATCAAAATCATCTAAATGAATTCCATACTCTTTGTACACTGTATATGGTGCAAATACGTAGAATGGTTCATTTTTCTCAGCTAGTTCAAAGAATTTATTTGGAACAATTAATCCGATTGAAAGTGACTGAATTCTACTTTTCTCATCGGCATTGATTTTTTTTGTATCAAGAAATTCAACTACGTCCCAGTGGAAAATATTTAAATAGGTTGCACCAGCACCTTTACGTTGTCCAAGCTGGTTAGCATACGAAAACGAATCTTCTAATAGCTTCATTACAGGAACAACACCACTTGCAGCGTTATCAATTTCCTTTATTTGTTCTCCACGTGCTCTAAGCTTCGATAAATTAAGTGCAACTCCACCGCCGATTTTTGATAGCTGCATTGCTGTATTAATCTGAAATCCTATCGAATTTAAACTATCATCCATTTCTAATAAGAAACATGATACTAACTCGCCTCTTCTACTTCTTCCAGCATTTAAGAATGTTGGAGTAGCTGGCTGATAGTTTTGTTGAATCATCATGTTCGCTAACTTCAATGCTTTTTCAATATTGCCTCTTCCTAAATATAGTGCAACGATCGCAATTCGATCTTCATAGCCTTCTAAATAGTACTTACCATCATTTGTTTTTAATGCGTAGTCTTTAAAGTATTTTGAAGCTGCCATATATGATTGAAAAGTGAATCCTGCATTGTAAACTAACTCATATAACTTTTCTATTTCATCAAAGGAGTATTCTAACTCAACATTATAATAATAGTTTTCTTGAATCATATAATTTAAGCGTTCTTTCAAAGAAGAAAACTGAATTTTTTTATCTTCAACTTCTTTTAAAAAACAAAGAAGTGCTTCTTTATCTTTTGCGAGATCAAAAAAACCATCTTTTTTAATCGTCAATTCATTATTAAGCTCAATATGTCTCAAGCTTTTCCACTCCCTCAATAAAATATTGTACATCTCGACTTGTCCCTGACAGTTCAAACTTTGATAACACTGGCACTTGATAGTCTGATGCTATTTTATCTGCACTTGCTGCAAAAGAATCTCCCCAGTTTTTATTACCACTTGCACTGACTGCTTTTAAATATTCCGAATTACTACTTAAAAAAGTACTTACGGTTTCAGGTACATTACCAAATCCTGTTGTATAGGTTACGAGAATATACGGTTCTTCAATTTTTAATCCATCCTTTATTTGGATTGACGGCATTCTAATTTTATTGACAAAACGTTTAACATTACCCGTCATTGAACTGTAAACTATCACCATATTATCACCCTCGTTCATATGTAAGAATATTGAAAATACTTATATTATATACCTACATATTGTATTACCTTTTTAGAACAAACACAATATATAGGTGTTGAAATTAGAAAATAAACATTTCGACAATATATCTCGAAATGAAACAATATATGAAATTTAACAAATTATGGGGGATAGTGCAATAATGTGTAAAACGATTTTTTTGTCAAATGGAGTCATTAACATTTCACAAAAAAAGTACTCATTAACGCCTTGCGAAATAAGAAAAAAAGCTTAAAAAACTTTTTTTTTTCGCAAACTTTTAATGAGTACATGATTAAAATAATATAATTTTTAATATTTTTTACCTAATAATTTAACACATTGTTTTAACTTCTGGCTTCTTCCAAATATGTATAAGTCACATCGCCTCCGTGTTTAGCAATACCACGAAAGTGCTTAAAATCGTCTCGACTAACGATTATTTGTCTAAAAGCTAAAAAATCATCTTTCTTAATATGAATTTCTGAAATTTCACCATTAACTAGTTGATCTATTACTTGAATAAATTCGTTTTGTTCCATCTTCTCACCCTTTATTATTAGATCAGGGTTCGAGGAAAAAATCATTTTTTAATTTCTTCCTGCCCTTCCCCTCTTTCATAAAGTTAACATTAACAAAGAATGTACTTATTGGAAACTAAAAAGTTACGTCCAGAATTTTTTCTGAAACAGCTAAATTCATATTTTTATTATTTACTAAAATTACATCTGTTTTTCCATCCATTATAACTAAGAATGCCTTAGGAATTACTTCAACACCAGTTCCAACACTAGCAAATTCAAAGGATGAATGCGCTTCACCTAGTACTACAATCATTTCAAAAAATGGTATTAAAATAATTTTATCAAAATATAAAATCGGATCTCCAATAAGTGTATTACTGCTAACTAAATCCTTTATTTTATTTGAAATTTCAACTTCAAACTCTTCAAACCAATCTTTCAACGAACTAACCTCCTGAAAGTGCTAACAACCATTTTTACCTATCAAAAGGTTTTTAAACATAATTTCTTATGAAAATAGACATAATTGTAAAAAAATTTAAATTTTCTCTTTACCTTTAAACCGTTTTCATGCATTATAGAAGGTGTCAAGTCAAAACTTTGTTAGGAGATATGCTCATGAAAATTGCAGAAGCAGGAAATATCATTGAGTTTAAACAGGGGTTAAAAGGTAGAGTTCAAAAAGTAAATAAAAATTCTGTCATTGTTGACATATCCATAATGGAAAACTTCAGAGATTTAGAAATGGAACCGCTAACAGTTGTAAACCATAAAAATTATAAAATAGTAAGAGCAGCAGAATAGATAAATTAGTAGAATCTACTTATAATCAAAAATTAAAAGGTACAATCTACATAGTTTATAATTCTATTAAAATTTTATTAAAACACTTTTTTAAATCAGTCTCAGGTCCCGTGTATATCACGGGACTTTTTTTTATGATTACAAGTGAAAATATGATTAGTGGTAATTCAGGTAAATACTGGAACCATTTACTCTTTAGAAAAGGAGATGACTATTTTGTTTCTTTGTCCAATTCTTTAAAAGATTTTACTTTATCGTGTGGATTATGGTTCGACTTTCTTTCATTCCAAAATCGTTCCTTTTCTTTTTTTGATTTTGTCATTTTTATCACTCCTTAAAATAAGATCTTTCTTTCTATCTTATCATTTCACAAAAATGATCAATCTATGTAATGAGATCAAAACACTTCAAGGGAGATTTAACAACCTGTTGATGCTACGTATTTAAAAGATTGAAATTTCAGATTAAATCATACCACAACTAAATTACTATTTATAGGAAGGATGTTATGAATGAACTTTTTAACAAAGTTTAGTTTAAAAAACTCTGTAGCAATTTTTATCATCTCTTTTTTACTAATCTTTGGAGGGTTGTACTCTTATTCAAAATTAAAAGTAGAAGAACTGCCAAATATTGAATTTCCTGCAATTTCAGTACAAGTTGTCTATCCTGGCACGGCACCAGATGATATAAATGACCAGATTACAACAAAACTTGAAAACTCATTTAAATCAATTGAAGGTATTAAGACTCTCTCAAGCTCGTCTTTCGAAAGTGTTTCTGTTATTAACCTAGAATTTCCATTTAATACAGATATGGACAAAGTCGAACAACAAATCAACAATACACTAAAGGATGCTGGCTTACCTGAAAATGTAACAACAAAGGTCGATCGATTCTCATTTGGCTCCTTTCCTATTTATTACATCTCTATGTTTTCAAAAAACGGATCCAATATTGAAACAACTTTAAATGATGAAATTGTACCAGCATTAAATAAAATCGAAGGTGTAAACAGCGTTTCAATTGGTGGAGGAAAATCTACTGCTCTTTCAATTGAAGTAGATAAGCAAAAAATTGCAAATTTAGGGCTATCGCTGTCAAGCATCAAAGATCAAATCAGTTCAAAATTCCTATCATTCCCTGCTGGAAAAATTACTGAAGGGAATATTAAGATTCCAATACGGGTCGAAGAAAAGTTAGATACAATTCAAAAACTAAAGGATTTAGAACTACATTCTGCGTCCGTTGCTTCTACGACACCTAATCAAGCCGCTCAAACGCCAAAAGTGTTATTAAGTGATGTGGCAAAAATTGAATCTGTTGACTCTAAAGACGAATTAATTCGATATAACAAAAACGATGCTATTTCAATGGCAATTACGAAGAAACAAGATGCAAATACTGTTGAAGTAGCTGACAAAGTCATTAACGTATTAAATAAATACAAAAAAGAACTTTCTTATAAAGTAGGTTACAGTTCTGCAGAAGGCGTTAAACAATCCGTTGAATCCCTTATTAAAGAAGGATTACTTGGAGCACTATTCGCTTCACTAGCAGTATTGATTTTCTTACGTAACTTTCGAGCTACATTTATTGCTATTATCTCTATTCCGTTATCATTATTAATTACATCAATTTTCTTACTTAAATTAGATATAACGTTAAATATTATGACACTAGGTGGTATGGCTGTAGCTGTTGGACGTGTAGTTGATGATAGTATAGTAGTGATTGAAAATATTTTCCGTAGAATACGTAAATCTAAAGCAGGAATTTCAAATGATTTAATTCTATCTTCTACTAAAGAAATATTAAAAGCAGTAACATCTTCTACGATTACAACAATTGTAGTTTTCTTACCTTTAGGTGTAGTTGGTGGATTTACGAGTAAAATATTCCTACCTTTTGCATTAACAATTGTATTTTCTTTATTAGCTTCATTATTAGTTTCTATTACAATTGTCCCGATTTTAGGTAGGTATGCATTTAAGAGAGTACCAGCTGAAGAAAAAGAAGAAAAAATACAATTATGGTATGGAAAGGTAATTGAGAAATCATTAAATCGTAAATGGATTGTAATTGTGATTGCTGTAGTAATGCTTGCGGGATCTTTCTCGTTAGTTGGAAGACTTGGGTTTACATTTATTCCTAATGAATCATCACGAGCAATTACAGCTTCACTTGAATTACCATCATCAACTTCAATAGCAAAAACAAATGATGTTTCATTGAAAATTGAGAAAATGTTCTTAAATATGAATGGGGTTAAAGAAGTATCTACTGGCGTTGGTAGTCGTGACTTTATGACTGGTCTTAAAACAGAAAATAAAGCTAGCTATTTTATTAATTTAAAACAAAGTGCAGATGTCGATCAGTTTATTAAAAACACAAAAACAAAAATGGAAAAATTGGCAACATCAGAAGTTCAAGGTGCTAAAGTAACCATACAAGAAAACTCTTCTGGAGGTCCGCCAACAAATAATAACGTCGACATCAATTTATACTCTAATAACTTAGTTGCACTCGAAGAAAGTGCTAAAAAAGTTGAAAACTATATGAAAAATAACAATCACTTAAAATATGTTACAAATAATTTCTCTGAAAAACAAAAGCAAGTAGTTGTTTCAATTGATGATAAAAAAGTTTCAGAAAATGGTCTTTCTGCTGAAATGATACTAGGATTAGTTGCCGATCAAACAAATCCAATAAATATGGGTACATTAAAAATCGACGGTAAAGATCAAAATGTACAATTAACTTATAATAAGGACCTACAATCGGTAGATGATATTAAAAATATAAATTTATTTGGGAAATTAGGACCGATTAAATTATCAGATGTAGCCCAAGTTAAAACGATTGAGACGTATTCTGCCATTCAAAAATTAGATGGTAAAATATTCGCGAAAGTATCCGCTCAAATTCAGGGAAAAGATATTGCAAAAGTAACTAATGAAGTCATCAATGATGTGAAAAAAGATGTATCTTTACCATCAGATGTAACATTACAAGGTGGCGGTGGAAGTGATGATACGACTCAAACCTTTAAAGATTTAGGCGTAGCAATGGGAGTTGCAATCGGATTAGTCTATTTAACAATGTTAATTACTTTTGGAAAAGCTCGAATACCATTTATCATTTTATCAGCATTAGTCTTTGTACCAATTGGTTCTTTTGTAGCTCTCTTCATAGCAAACGAACCACTATCTATTAGTGTAATGATTGGCTTATTAATGTTAATTGGGATCGTAACGACAAATGCTATCGTATTAGTCGATCGAATTGGACAAAATATCGAACAAAAAGGGCTATCTCTTCGCCAAGCAATAATTGAAGGCGGAAAAACCCGACTACGCCCAATTTTAATGACTGCTTTTGCTACAATAGCTGCATTACTACCATTAGCTCTAACAAAATCTAGTGGTACGCTAATCTCCAAAGGTTTAGCAATTACAGTAATTGGTGGATTAACTTCATCTACCTTATTAACACTAGTGTTTATTCCAGTTGTATATGAGTTATTCTTTTCTAAAAAGACGAAGAAGCATACTAAAACTGATGAAATAGCCAAAGTAGTTAATAATTAAAGAAAAACATACACTCTTGCTCTCTTTGGCTGTCGATCTAGTCGACAGCCTTTTATTTTGGTTATTTACGAAAATCATTCAACATTAGAATCTCTCTCTTGGATGCTCCCTTTATAGTAAAGAGAGACAAATAGAACACTGTAGTAGACCGGACTTAAAAGACAAATTGAGCTATTTGAACTACAACCTTTAACTTAAGTTCCTGATTTCTAATTCTCCCGTTTTACATTCTTTGCATGTTCAACGATTTTATTTACACTGCTACCTATATTTGTCTACTTATCTTTAAAATACCATCAAATAAAAAAAGAGGTGCCCCACGTTTACTTTGGGACACCTCTAAATTATTTATAAGTTTTTATCATTAACTCCTGCTAGCCACTTTCTAACAGGCTCTAATGTTGTCTCAATACAGCCATCATTAAATGGTGATTCAAGTTTAGCTTCTTTAACTAATCCTAAGAATGACTGACTTCCACCTAACTGACATAACCCAACATAATCGGACCATGCTGTATCTCTGTCTTCATGCATTTTATTCCAGAATTGTAATGCACAAATTTGAGCTAATGTATAATCGATGTAATAGAATGGAGATTGATAAATATGACCTTGTCTTTGCCATAATCCACCTTTTTCTAAATAACTATTTCCATCATTTGCTCGGTGAGGTAAATATTTTGCTTCTATTCTCTTCCAAAGCCCGTGTCGTTCTTCAGGTGTTAATTCAGGATTCGCGTAGATTTCATGTTGAAACTCATCTACTGCAACGCCATAACTAATAAATGCAACTGCACTACTTAAATGCGTAAAATAATATTTTTGTGTATCTTCCTTAAAGAACTCTTCTTGCCAAGGCCATGTAAAGAATTCCATACTCATAGAATGAATCTCACAAGCCTCATATGTTGGCCAGTTGTACTCAGGTGTTTCAAATTTACGACTCTCGTAAACTTGAAATGCATGGCCTGCTTCATGTGTTAAAACGTCAATATCACCAGATGTTCCGTTGAAATTCGAGAAAATAAATGGAGCTTTATAGTTTGGAATATATGTACAATATCCCCCACCTTGTTTTCCTTCCTTAGCAACTAAATCTAGTAAATTTTCCTTTAACATAAAGTTGAAAAATTCACTTGTTTCTTTCGATAACTCATCGTACATTTTTTTACCGTTTTCAATAATCCACTCAGGACTACCTTTAGGCGTTGCATTACCTGTTACAAATTCAAATTTATCATCATAATAATAAAGTTGATCCACGCCAATTCGATTAGCTTGGCGCTCCCTTAATTCTGTTGCAATTGGAACAATTGTTTCAAGTACTTGCTCTCTAAACTTTTTAACATCATTTGCATCGTAATCTGTTCTCATCATACGTGCATAGCCTAGCTCGATGAAGTTTGAAAAACCAAGTTTAGTAGCAATACGTGTTCGAATCTTTACTAATTTATCATAGATTTCATCAAATTTATCTTGATTCTCAGAGAAGTATCCAAAGTATGTATCATAAGCTGTTTTCCTAACTTCTCGGTCCTTGTCTTCAAAATGCGCTGAAATTTGTGCTAACGTTTTCACTTCACCGTAAAATGGCAGTTTAGCAGCCGCTACTAACTTAGCATATTCAGTTGTTAGTTTATTTTCTTCTTGTAAATCTGGAATGACTTCCTCACTTAAAATCTTAACTTCGCATTCCGCTAAAGCAAATAATTGTTTTCCATATTTAGCTTCAAGTTGCTCTCTAAATGGTGAACCAATTAATGCTTTATAGTATTGTTGTCCATACGATTGAACAATTGGAGTGTTTTCATCAAAGAACGCCTGCTCATCCTCATAAAACTTATCGTTCGTATCAACTGAATGGCGAACTGCACATAAATTTTCCATTGTTGAAAATTCATTTCTTAAGTCATTAATTTCATTCATTGCTAATTCTTGTTCATAGACTGTTGAAGCATCGTAGAAATTTTGTAAAGAGCGTTTAAACTGTTCACCTAAGTTCTTAATACTTGGTCTAGAATACTGGTAATCTTGAAAACCCATGTTAATCCCTCCATTTTTTGTGATATTGCTATTATATATAAAATCTTCTAGTAAAAAAACCTAATTTTCAATAAATTTCTGACAATTTAAATAACATTTTATTTAAACTATAAAATAAATGGTGAATTTTTCGGTTTATCGTCTAAAAAAAGTTAAAAAAGTTAGAAGAAATAGTTAAGGGAAAGTAGTTTAAATAAAATTTGAAGAGTTAAAAACCGTTGGCTGCACTAATAAAAAATCAAAATCTGGGAATAAAGATCAAAATGCAATTAATAATAGAGAATCTGGTTTTAAAATAAGTAAAACTGCAATTAATTTCACTAGAAGCTATTAAAACACCCCTTAAAATCAACGTTGCCCAGGCTATGGGTATTTCAACATCTACTTTAAGGGGTGTAATCTACATTTATGTGCTTTTTAAGTTACAACATATAGTCACGTCAATACTAGACCTGTGCTATCTTAGAAAATTATATAAAACAAAATGATCTTTTAAACTTGATCTTCTTAACGCCGTTTTATCAGTTAGACTCATGATATCCAATTTTTTTTAATAAGTGGATTAAGAAATTCTTTTCTTCATTTGAAAGATCACTCATTTGTTCATGTAAGAATTTTTCATGTATAGGAAAAATTTCTTCCATTAATTTATTTCCACTTTCAGTTATTTCCGCATAGATTACTCTGCGATCTGCGCTACAAGGATTTCTATAAACTAGTCCTTTTTTCTCAAGTTTATCTACAACGTATGTAATACTTCCACTTGCTATTAATATTTTTTCACCAATATGTTGAAGCGGTTGATTTCCTTTGTGATACAGTAGTTCTAATACTGCAAATTCAGTTGGATTCAAATTAAAGCTAGCAATTGATTTGTTAGCTGAATCATTGATTTTTCTATGTGCACGCGATAATACAATAAATAGTTTTAAAGAAAGCTCTATATCTTCTCTATTTGTTTCTTCCATAATAATACCCCTTCAATTTCGTTTACGTTTCGGATTCTATTTTTATTTTATACTGATTAACCTTTTTTAAGTTTATTTCATTGAAAATGATTTATTTACGCTTAGTAGTTTTTTTTGGTATGAAATAATTAACTCGTCCAATTCTTGACTGGCTTTTAAGGTCAAATGCTCATTCAAACCTTTAGTTTCCGCAAAAAATACCATTTCTTCTCTTTTTATGGAAATAGATAATAATAAATGGCTGAGTTGATATTCATTCATTAGACTAAATTCCCTTCTACAGGATGATTTAATTACACGTATTATGTCTTTCTTTTTTTTTATTATTATTCATTCTATCTAAAATAGATAAAATATGAAACCTACTAAGCAAAATTACCTAGTAGGTCTATTTTTGTTTATGTATTACCACTTATATTAATAAATTTGACGATTTTTTATTAAATCCTGCTTAAGTTAATTATTTTTGAATTAATATCAAAAAAGACTTTACTTTATCTACTATTATAAAATAAAAAAGCCGAAATGTAATGGAAATTATTTACCATTACTAATTCAGCTTTTTCATTTCTAATTAATTGCCTGCTTTTATTTTATGGCCTTGGATCATCATTAATTTAACTTTATAGCTAATTAGAAATTCTATTCCTTCTAACCATTTCTTCGTTTCTAGGGGATTTCTTCCCCAAACGGTTATCCCATGATTTCTAACTAGAACTGCCCCAAAGTCATTTGTTAAAAAAGGTGTATAAGCACGGTTAAAAGATTCCATATCTTGAGCATTTTCAATGATCGGAACGGTTATTTTATTTTCAAAATATGAGCTCGTTAATATATGAATCATTTCGTTATTTTCAAGCTCAACCTGTCCTTCATCACCAAATAATTCAGAAATAACATTATTATCTACAGTATGTACATGCAACACACAAGTAGCAGCTGTTTTTTCATAAATATTTGCATGAATCAATGTTTCAAGTGATGGTTTTAATACCGTATCAAATACAGGCTCACCTAAATTATTAACAACGATAAATTCTTCATCACAACGTGCTCTTTTATCCTTCTCATCTGCTGTTACAAGAAACAATAATGGGTCGTCTGAAATTTTCATTGATAGGTTCCCGCTCGTTCCATAAAACCAATCTCTTTTTGCCAAATCACATTTAATATTTGCAAGCTTTTTCCATTGTTCTAAAAATAAACTCATATCTACACCTCCACTTATTTAGACTATCTATTTGGACAACGTTAAAAATTCAAACTATTCTTACTATTTATTAAAATTATGTCATGTGTCGGTCTTCATTGTCAATAGTTCTAAGTAAATGAACGAACATCAATTTTCTACATCTTTTATGGTTTTTTGATAGAACTTATTGATTTAATACTTTTTTTACATCTTGATTTGACAGTACTCCAATTTTATTACACAAATACGTGAAAAATACTATTTTTCTACTCATTTGCTTATCCTTTCTTTCCCTAAGGAAACTTTTTTGTATTTAGTAAATTATATGTCTTATTAGTAATAAATGTGAAGAATATCTTCTCTAGAACCGATTAGTATTTAGAGAACAAAACTAACTTTCGTTAATTCAATTCATACTTTTAAAATGCGTTTTTGAGATGTTTTGCATTTATTTCATTATTTAGGTCATTCCCACTCTTTCATAATTTAGTAATCTTACTATTTTATGATAAAATAAATCGAAAATATTTTAGAATGAGGTATTTGAATGAACATTGTTTTGGCAACATTAAATGCAAAATATATTCATACTAATTTAGGTATTCGTTACATTAAGGCTTATGCACAACCTGAATACGATATCGAACTAGCAGAATATACGATTAAAGATCCAAGTCTTAATATCATTACAGACTTATATAAGCGTAAACCAACTATTCTTGGTTTTAGTTGTTATATTTGGAATATTGAACAAACAATTGAAGTCGTCCGAATGTATAAAAAAATTGATCCTACTGTTACGATCTTTGTTGGTGGACCTGAAGTAAGCTATGATGTGAACTATTGGCTAGACAGAGTCAAAGAAATTGATGTCATAACAATTGGTGAAGGTGAAATTACTGTAAAGAAATTAATTCAGGCCATTGATAATGGGGATGATTTCACTTCAATAAATGGCATTGGTTATCGAGATGAAGGTAAAAATATTATCAAACCACAAACTGAAAAGATTGATTTAACAACAATTCCTTCGCCTTATCGATTTAAAGAAGATTTACCATTTTTAGGTAAAAGAATTCAATACATCGAAACAAGCCGAGGCTGTCCTTTTAATTGTCAATTTTGTTTATCTTCTATTGAAGTAGGAGTTCGATACTTTAATCGAGAGGTCATTAAAGATGATATACGTTATCTTATGGCAAACGGAGCAAAAGTTTTTAAGTTCGTAGATCGAACTTTTAATATTAGTCGTAGTTATGCTATGGATATGTTTCAATTTTTAATTGATGAACATTTGGAAGGAACCGTATTTCAATTTGAGATTACTGGGGATATTATGCGTCCAGAGGTCATCGAATTTTTAAATGATAATGCACCTAAAGGACTATTCCGATTTGAAATTGGAGTTCAATCAACAAATGATGCTACAAATGAACTAGTAATGAGAAGACAGAATTTTGAGAAACTTTGTCGAACGGTCACGCTAGTTCGAGATGGAGAAAAAATAGATCAACATTTGGATTTAATAGCTGGTTTACCTGAAGAAGATTACAATTCATTTCGTCAAACTTTCAATGATGTATTTGAATTAAGACCAGAAGAACTGCAACTTGGTTTCTTAAAAATGCTAAGAGGTACTGGCGTACGCTTAAGAGCTCATGAGCATGATTATGTCTATATGGATTATGCTCCGTATGAAGTGTTAGGTAATAACGTCCTTTCATTCGATGATATTGTAAAAATAAAACAAGTTGAAGACGTACTTGAAAAATATTGGAATGATCATCGAACAAATAATACAATAGAATATTTAATTAAAAATGAATTCGAAAGTCCGTTTGATTTCTTCCAATTATTCGGTTCATTCTGGGAGGAACGCGGTTGGTCTAGAATCGGGCATCAGCTTGAAGATTTGTTTAAACGATTAAATGAATTTTTAACTCATTATCAAATTAAAAATGATCCAATCGTGAAAGATATTATGAAGGTTGATTATTACTTAAACCATAAATACAAACCTCGTAAACCTTGGTGGGACGAAGTAACTACTCAAGACTATTCGAAAGATATTTATAAGCGAATTATCGAAGATCCTGAACAACTTGGTTCAAATTTTATTAAACTTAGCTTAAACGAAAAAGAAATTTATAAACACACAATAATTGAACCTTTATCATTTGATGTAGAACATTTCTTATTGACTGGAGAATATCGAACTGGTAAATATGCAATGTTAATTTATTTCTCACCAAAAACATTATCACCTTCATTTTATAAAATTGAAGCATAATTAAGCTGAAATATTTCAGGCGAGATAAGGATGCGCTGTTCTCTACAAAAGGAAACATCCGAAAGTAGAAATCGAAGAAGTACTTCTATAGTTTGAACATACTTTACGTTTTTAGCCAATAGAAAAGGCTGTTGATTTTTTCGACAGCCTTCTTTTGTATTGATTTCACTAATTAGCAAATAATAATTTGTAAATAGAGGTGATATTAATATGAAAAGAAAAAAAGACAATACTGAAATCGACTCACCAGTAATGCAAGACACAATACCACATATATCAAATTTCCCATCTTTTAAGGGAACAAACATTAAAATGGAGGAACCATTTGTTAATTCAAAGGGTGTAGTTATCGGCGACAGTAAATATAGTTCTCCTAACTCTCCATTAAATAATTGGTCAGAAGATGTAGATCCTTCAGTTATGGCAGGTGACGAATGGGTTCATCCTACAAATGATATTGGATGGGCAACTGCAGAAAACGCTGCACTTCTAGAATCGAAAAAGCGTGAACCAACAAAACAATTTATGCATCCGCAACATGAAACTAGGGACTGATTAATTGGATAAACTCAAGTATAAAGAAAGAAAAGGGTAAAGGGAAAACCTTTATCCTTACTTTGCGTTTTAAAATAAAGCTATATTGATTTTGCCCTTTTTTTGGGCTAGTAGTGTATGTAACTGGGCTCTATGATGTGTGAAGTGAACTAGAATTTCTAATAGCCATTCAAATCTAGAGTATTTTAATCCCCAATATGAAGTAACTTCTTCAAATAAATCCTGTCTATTCATTTTCAAATAGTGTTCATTTAAATCATGTAAATTTTTTTGTAATAATTTTTTCATTTCAATTAAAGATGTACATTGGACTTCGGTATAGTATACTACCATCGCCTCTTGACTTACTCCACTCATAATTTTCAAATCAGCACCTATTAACTCACACAAATGCTGTGCTAACTCCCCAATCGATTTCTTATCATCAATCGGTCTGAAATTTAAATCTTCTTCAGTTATTAACTCAATCATTTCAAAAACAGTCTTTACACTTAAACTTAACTGATTAATTACATTTTCTACATACATTTTTAAGACTTGGTAAAGGTTAGGTATTTTGATTTCTTCACCAGTCCATTCCCTCCTTAACATAAGCTCTACTCTCCCATGCCCTCTGTCCTTATTTTGTCATAGAATCATGTCCTTCTGAATAAATTTGTACAGTAGAGGAGGGATTATTATGAGAACACTTGCTTGGCATGAGACCTTAGAGTTGCACGAAATCGTAGCAACTACAACTTACTTTTTATTTAAACTTAAAACAAATATAAAAAATGTTTCAGATGCAGGATTAAAAGAATTATATAAAACATCCATTACTACTTTTGAAAATAACTTACGTGACTTACTTAAATTTATGACCAACATTACAATTGGAGAAAGAGATGCAGCAAGTGATAAATTAGCGAGTGAAATGAATGCAGAAGATTTATTATCTGCTACAAAAGTGTTAACTAAAATGTATGCAAATGCACTTACTGAAACAGCAACTCCTGATTTAAATAACACATTTGTTAAACAACTAGTAGCAGTAAATAATTTGCACACTCAAATTTTTACTTATTTATCAAAACAAGGTCAATATTCAGTATACAATATTAATAAACTAATCGAAAACGACGCTAAAAAGGCAATGGACGTATTAAAAATGCCATATTAAAAAATGGACGTTTTTTACGTCCATTTTTGTTTGCTCTTTAATCTTTATTGAAATTCTTATTATCTAAACAAGTGACCTTTTCAGCTGCTAGGTAATTATATCTTTTTGTATTTTCAACTAATTTTATTAAATTTAGATATGTTTGCTTTGCTCCTAATACAAGTAATGGAACTCCAATAAAATCTATATGCAAAAATCTTGATGTAAATCCACCTAAAGTCATCGCTAATGGTACTGTTGGCGATGAACTTGATAAAATAATTTTATCATCCTCATTTAATAAGATTTTCCCTAGAGTCTCTATAGCTGTCGGCACATTTTTAGTATATCTTTTTGCTACTGTATATACTTGATTCCCGTTTTCGTCTTCACCATGAAAAAATAGTTTTCCACCATCTTTTGGTTTTAGTTTATTGAATAAGTAAGTATTCTTTACTTCTTCCGTTGTTGGCTGGCGATCAAGTGGTAATTGTTTCAAGTGATATGCAGCAGCCAATGGTGAAGAATGTGTGCCCCCAAAACAGTAATAAATATAATATTTCATTCATCTCATCCTCAAATTTTGTTTTAATATGTATGTAAATGTAATTGCTTTGAATCCCATTCCGCAAAACATACTTGTTTCAGTGATAAATTTGACTCAGAAAGTTTTTTATGTACCCACTTTTCGTCTTTTTTCAATGAATTAAGTGCTCTTTCTATAATTTGCCCATCACTAATGACGACGACAGGTAAAAATTCTTTTTCCATCTGAATTTTCAAATCTTGTTTAGTAGGCGTATCGAAATTGGATTTCTTTAAGACACTGATTGTTCCGTCATTTTCTAAAATAGCATACGCAACTTCACTAACTGAAAAAGTATCTTTCGCTCTTAATAATTGCATCAATTGATCCGTATCTAAACGATTTCTTTTCAATTCTTTCCATTGAATTGCTCCGTGCTTAATTACGACTGCAGCATCACCTTCTAAGAACTTTCTAGCTCTTCGTGACTTTTGAGTTATGATTTCGGTAACTAAGATTAGAGCTCCCCACGTAAAAATACTAAATAAAATTCTTGGGAGATTTGCTTCCTTGTCATATATTCCATCTCCTAGTATATTTCCTAGCACTAGAGATGATATCAAATCAAATGGTGTTATTTGTGTTATTTGTGTTTTTCCATTAATTTTAACTACGATAAAAAGTGCTATATATCCGAAAAATAATTCACTAAACATTTCATGATAGCTCATGTAATACACTCCTATATTTTTCTTACTACTTTTGACTATTTATAGTTTTAATAGATAACTTGAAAAAATTCCAAATAAATCAATTTTCCATATAAAGATGTGCGTCAGGATGAGAGCCAACCGTAATTAGATCCTTTAATATTTTTGCCAATACATAGCTATATACAGTTCCATTACCTCCATACGCCATTAAAAACAAACAGTTTGGATATTCATTGTATTCTCTAATCATTGGTAAGCCGGAATGCGTTCCTCCAAATGCGCCTGTCCAATAAAATTCCGCTTTTGCATCTTTATGATGTGGAAATAACTCTACTAAATTTTTTATAAGCTGCTCTTTTTTATGAAATAACATTGATTCACGCTTTTCTGGTATGATTGTAGGTTCATCAAGACCGCCAACAATAATTCTTCCATCAACAGTTGTGCGCAAGTAAAGATATGGCCTTGCAGTCTCCCAAATTAAGCAGTCTTCATACCATGCATTACTATTTTCAAGTAACGGCTGTGTTGCAATTGCAAATGTCGAAGTCAAGACTGCATTTTTTTCACTTTTTACTTCTAGAGATTCATAACCTCCAGCAAAAATAACTTTTTTAGCACGAATCGTATGTTTAGTGTTCGTAAAAAGTTGGACACCTTCCTTTGAACCAATGATCCGCGTTACTTCGGTATCAGAGTATGCCTTTAACCCTCGCTTCATAGCATATAAAAGTAAGCCATGGGCACATTTATACGGATTAACTTCAGCGTCATCACCAGTGAAAAGTGCAAGTTCCTTTGTAAAATTAAACTTCTCTTTTATTTGGGCTTTTGTAAATAACTCAGCATTAAATCCATGTTCCGTTAACACCTTATACTCTAATTCAATATTTTCTTTTCCGTCTAAATCACTTGCATAATATAAACTTTTTCTTTTTATAAAATCTGGATCAATTTCAATTTTTTTTGACATTTTTTCAATTCCTTTTATAGCTTCAACACATAATTGATAATGACGAACGGCTTTTTCTCTTCCAAAAGAGTTAATAAATGAATTTAATGATTTATCGTTTGTATATTGTAGTAGTCCGGTATTCGCACTTGTACTTCCATGAGCAACTTTTCGTTTATCTAGTAATACTACTTTTGCTCCTGTTTGACTTAGGAAATACGCGGATAAGCCACCTGACTCACCACTTCCTACTATTACAAAATCACATACTAGATCCTCATCTAGTGATTTAATATTATCTAATTCTGGGTGCGAATTAATGTAAGTTGTTGGCCAATATAAAACACCGCTAATACTTTTCACATGTCTACTCCTTTCATTAATCATTATTTAAGGTAGTTTTTGTCAGTTGAATGAAAAAAATCCCACTTTTTTCAAAGTGAGATTTTTTTAAGCTAAATTTAATTTTTTATGATCTTTCAGCTAACCATTTTCCAATTGTCGGATATGTTGTTTTTAGAGAAACTGGTCCAAACATAATTGAAACATGGCCAGATGGAATCGATACATATTGCTTATCTACGCTAGAAATATGCTCATTTAGAGCTTCTACTTGGCATGGCATTGCAATATGGTCTTTAGTTGCAGATATATTTAATACATTAGCTTGTATGTTTGATACATCTACTTTTCTACCTCTAATTTCAAGTTCACCATTCAATAATTTGTTTTGTTGATAAAATTCACGAATCCATTGACGATATGATTCACCTGGGAAAGGAATACCGTCTGCAACCCATTTTTGCATTAACTGCCACGACTTAATAAATCTTGTATTATCAGATCGATCTAATAAAGTTACATAAGGCCCAACGAAATTAGTAATTGGTTTTAACATTTTATTACCAAAGTCAATCATTTCAGGTGGTATATTTCCTAATGTGTCGACAGCTTTATCTAATGCAAAGTATTTTTCATTTAAAAACGATCCATATAATCCAGTTTCTGAAAAATCAAATGGACTAGTTACGAATATTAAGTTTTTAATTGGTGCATTTTCATAAAGAGATGCGTAAATACTAGTTAAAGTGCCGCCCATACAATAACCTAATAATGATATTTCCTCTGCACCTGAAAAACGAAGAACGCGATTTACAGCTTTCGCAATATAATCATGAATGAAATCGTCAAATTTCAAATGTCGGTCTTCATAACCAAAAGTACCCCAGTCTAATAAATAAACATCAAATCCTTCATTAACAAGATATTCTACAAAAGAATTACCTTTCGTTAAATCAAGGATATAAGGCTTATTAATTAGCGCATAAATAAGTAAGATCGGAGTCTTTTTTACTTTTTTTGAAGTAGTTGGTATATAATGATACAATTTACTCTTATTTTTAGTCCAAATGACTTCTTTAGGAGATTGACCTACTAGTGGCTCCCCTTCTTTTATAAGAATATCTGCAGTTTTCTTCAATCTTTTATATGATTCTTTTAATCCGCTTGGAAGTGATTCCGTAGCTTCTTCTAACTTTTGTGAACTAATCACACTATTCCCCCCTTTTGATAAAGTTCATCTATATATAAGACTTAAACGTAAAGTCCGCCATTTACATTTATTTGTTGACCAGTGATGTACTCGCCGCCTTCGCATAAGTAAACTACTGCTTTAGCAATTTCCTCAACTGTACCAAATCTTCTTTTTGGTATTTTAGATTTAATTTGTTCTTTTACATTTTCTGGTATTTCGTTTACCATATCCGTTTCAATAAATCCTGGACATACAGAATTTACTGTAACATTTGATTTTGCTAATTCAAGAGCTAATGATTTAGTAAATCCGATCATTCCGGCTTTTGCAGCAGAATAGTTTGTTTGACCAAAACCACCCGATTGACCAATAACTGATGAGATATTAATGATGCGAGCATTATCAGATTCTAATAAGTGTGGTAAAGCAGAATTACATGTGTTATAAACACTGCTTAAGTTTACATCAATAACCTCATGCCAATCTTCCGCACTTAGCTTTTTGAAACTACGATCTCTAGTGATTCCGGCATTGTTTACAATAATGTCTAAACGACCAAAATGCTCAACTGTACGATCAATTAATGCTTTCGCTTGATCTAATTCAGCAACATTAGCTTGAACTGCTAATGCCTCATAACCATTTTCAAAAAGTTCGTCTACAACTGCTTTTGCGTGTGCTTCACTATTATTATAATTGATTACAACTTTTGCACCTTTCTCTGCTAAAGCGAATGCTATACCTTTTCCTATTCCTTTTGCTCCACCTGTTACGATCGCTACACGATTTACTAAATCCATTAATCATTTCTCCTTTTTTAACTAATTATTGTTTTGTTGTTGTTGTTGTTAATTGCTTTAAAAGTTGTTCAATGTTTGACATTGAAGACTTTAATTCACTAACTTGTTGATGGATTGATTTGGTTTCAGCTTTCACTTTTGTAAGATCTCGTTTTAATGCAACAATGTCTAACTCTTTTTTCAATGCTGTTACATCTAGCTCTGGTTGCGTATTTAAGTATAATTGGTCCTCTAATGTATCAACTTTTGATTCTAAATTAATCACTAAGCTAGCTACATTTGCGATATCTTCTTTTGAAGCGATATTCGAAGCCTCTAAGAAAGTTTTCGACTGATCATTCATCATTTTTTTACAAAATAGATTAAAATCTAGTACAGAACCCATCCACTCAGAAAATTCTTCTTTATGAACATGATCGTTCATCATTTTTCCCCAGTATTTTTCATTAACATCATACATTTGCTTCCACATTTTTAATGGATCTGAATAATTTTGCTCTGACATCTAAATCCCCCTCACTCATTTAAGTATAGAAAACATTTCGACAACAAAACAATCCAATATTTTCGTGATATTTCTACATTTTTGTCGAAATTTGTTTTTTAATATTCATTATATTTAAAATACATTGACAATAAATTTAACTAAGTGTAAATTACACCTAAGGGATGATTCCTTACTACGATATAGGAGGGAACGATACTTTATGACAACAAATGAAAATGATACAAGTAAAAAAACAAAACAGGAAACTTCCAACAATCTTACATTGCCAAAAAACTTCTTAGTTCCCTTTCTACTTCTAAGCCTTAAGCAATGGAACATGCATGGCTATAAATTAATGCAAGTATTATTTGATTTAGGTTTTACTACGCTTGATTCGAGTAATGTGTATCGAATTCTGAGACAACTCGAAAAAGAAAGTTATATTAAATCTAGTTGGGAAAATGGACTCGATGGTCCAGCAAAACGAATTTATTCAATTACTGATGCTGGTGAGGAATATTTAAAAACATGCCATAGTTCATTTACTCAATATAATCAAATGCTCCAAACATTTTTTTCAATTTACACAAATTCCTTCTTTCCTTTTAGCAGCTCTGATGAAAGTTTTAAAAATGATTGAAATTGCAGCAATGCATTCAATAATAAATTTTTTTGGAGGAAATACTAATGACTGAAAAAACAATCGAATTACAAACAGAACTTGCAACTGAGAATTTTCAAAAGATGCTTCAATACTTACTAGATAACCAATTACAAATTCAACAATGGACAGAGTCTTTATTTCAAGAACAAGCAAAGCAATGGAAAACATTAAATGAGCAAGTACAACTTCAACAACAAGAATCTTATGAACAATTTCAAGAAATGATCAAATTACTAAATGAAATTAAACCAACAATGACTCAAGAGACATTTGAGAAAAATTGGAAAAAATTATTTGAACAATTTACTCCATTCCAATCATTATGGTCAAACTTTAATCAAAATCCATATCAACCATTTTTTCAAGCTATGAGTACTTTTTCAAATCAACAACAACAACTTTTTCAACAATTTTTCAAACAACCATTAAATAGCACACCTTTCACTGCTTGGACGAATATGTATCAACAGTTCCAAAAAACTCAAGAAGATTGGTTAAAAAACATTCAAGAATTTTCTTTCTCAAAACTATAAAATTTTTAACGATTTTCTTGAATAGCTAGTTATTTCATCAAGGAGAGGATGAAACAAAATGAATATTTTCGAAAGTGCAAGACATGTACAGGAAGTTCATTTTGACTCCATATCAGTTGGTGATGAAGCTACTCTGGAAGTAAAAATTACAGCAGAGTTAATTGAACAATTTGCTGCAATTTCAACAGATGTTAATCCAATTCACTTATTAGATGATTTTGCTGAAGAAAGCATCTTTAAAGAAAGAATTGCACATGGCATGTTGATTTGCAGCTTTATTTCCTCAGTACTAGGTACTAAACTACCCGGCAAAAACACCATCTACCTATCTCAAGAAGTATTTTTCAAAGCACCAGTTAAAATTAATGACACAATTAAAGTAATCGTCAGTGTAATAAGCAAACGAGATGATAAAAAATTACTAACCCTTCAAACGAATGTATATAATCAGGATAATATACTTGTTGTGGAAGGATCAGCTGTTGTTAAAAAGTTAACTTAAACCTAATATGACTGTATTTACCAAGCATGATAAAATCCTAAATGTAAAAAATATAATTGTAAGCTACTACTTACAGAAAGGGAGATTATCATGACAAGATCAAATAAATTATTAGTTCCAGGTGTAGAGCAAGCACTAGATCAATTTAAATATGAAATTGCTAATGAATTCGGAGTAACTTTGGGTTCAGATACAACTGCACGCTCTAATGGTTCAGTTGGTGGCGAAATTACAAAACGTTTAATTGCTCAAGCGCAAAGTCATTTAAAGGGTCAATGATTTAAAGAAATAACAAACTATATAAAATGGCTTAATATAGGGGAAGAATTAATTCTTCCCTTTTTATTTTTAAATTTATTGGAAGAAAATAGCAATATTTATCTTAACTAGTTGTATAGACAAGTTGGACCTTTTAAGTTAATATTGAAAGCGTAATCATTATAATAATTTTCGGAGGGAAAATAATATGCTTAGTTTTTTACAACGTATTGGTAAAGCATTAATGCTTCCAATAGCTGTCCTTCCAGCTGCGGGTCTTTTACTGCGCTTTGGACAACCCGATTTACTAGACATTCCGTTTATGGCGGCTGCTGGTAATGCAATTTTCTCAAATCTTCCATTAATCTTTGCTATCGGTGTTGCAATTGGTATTTCAAAGGATGGAAATGGGGCAGCTGGTCTTGCAGGTGCAATCGGTTACTTCGTATTAACTGCAGGAACAACTACTATTAATAAAGATATAAACATGGCTGCCCTTGGTGGTATTATTACTGGGGTTGTAGCTGGTCTGCTTTACAACAGATTTAGTGGTATTAAATTACCTGAATGGTTAGGATTCTTTAGTGGACGACGATTCGTTCCAATCATAACGTCGGCTACTATGCTGATATTAGCAGGAATATTTGGTTATGTATGGCCAACAATTCAAGATGCAATTAACTCTGTTGGTAACTGGATTATTGATATCGGTCCAATCGGAGCTGCAGTATTTGGTTTCTTAAACCGTATTCTAATTCCATTAGGTTTACATCACGTATTAAATACAATTTTCTGGTTCAACTTAGGTGACTTTACTGATGCTGCTGGTAAATTAGTTCACGGTGACTTAAACAGATTCTTCGCTGGTGACAACACTGCTGGTGCATTCATGACTGGTTTCTTCCCAATTATGATGTTTGGTCTTCCTGCTGCTGCGTTTGCAATGATCGCTGCTGCAAAACCTGAAAAACGTAAAACTGTTGCAGGTATGTTTATCGGACTTGCTTTAACATCATTCTTAACTGGTATTACTGAACCAATTGAATTTGCATTCATGTTCATTGCTCCAGTACTATATACATTCCATGCAATCTTAACAGGTTTATCAATGGGTCTTGTAAATGCTTTAGGAATTAAAGATGGATTTACATTCTCAGCTGGTTTCATGGACTACATTCTGAACTACAATATCGCAACTAAACCTATACTATTACTCCTAATCGGCTTAATCTTTGGTGTAATTTACTTTGTCGTGTTCTACTTTGCAATTAAGAAATTTAACATTAAAACACCAGGTCGTGAAGACGATGAAGTTGAAACTGATGAAGTAACAACTGAAATTGGTGATTCTTTATACCTACAAGCTTTAGGTGGAAAAGAAAACTTAACAAATATTGATAACTGTACAACTCGTTTACGCTTACAAGTAAAAGATGCTTCTAAAGTAAATGAAGCACTTCTTAAAAAAGCTGGTGCACGTGGAGTTATTAAATTAGATGATAAAAACGTTCAAGTAGTTGTAGGTACAAACGTAGAGTTTGTTGCTGAAGACTTAAAGAAAGAAGTTAAATAATTGATCAAAAAGCTTGTCCAATTGGGCAAGCTTTTTTGTTGTTTCATGTATTTAAAATTAAGCAATTAAATCAGAGTATATAAGACGTGAGATTAAGACCTTGTGTTTTTTATTTGATTTTGTTACTTATAAAGGATTGATTCGTTAGATAAGAGTTTCTATAGGGGCATGGGTAACTTTTAAAGCAAGTTGCTGCGATCTACTCATAAAGTGTTCACGAGTTAAAAAACATAAATGTTTATTTTTCAAATAAAAAGTAAAAGGACACTATCATAACTAGTGTCCTTTCATGAATAACTGATTTTTGTAATTTTAATCTTTTGTTTCGTTTCTTCTATTATATGTGCATTAATTGCACTCTCCATTTTATGTACACCAAATACATCATCACTGTGTAGATTTATGTGCTGGACATAGTAACCTTCTTCAAAAAACCTTTTTATAAAGTCTAATCCAGTTTCTTTTCTAAAACCTAAGTTATAATCTAATGAAATTTGTTCAAAATGTTGATATTTGCATTGCTTTAATGCTTCTTCAACGGATTTTGCCAATATAAAGCTGTGTGGCACAGGTCTAGTATCATCTACAAATAATTTCAAATCCATCACCTACAATACGTATTTTACAGAATGATTACAATCGTAACCGGATTAAAACAAAACTGGGTTTTCCTTCCTGTATTATAACGAGAAAATACGGTATTTTCTTAACTTCATATTTTTTTTATGGAAATTTTAAACAAAAAATCAAGTAAGTCTATAAATATTATTCTAGTAAAATAGTAGTCATAACAACGTTTTATTTTATTTCTGTAATAAGACTGGGCTACCAAAAAAATCCTCATTTTTAGCTCCCCATTATTTCCCATAATTATGTCATGCGTTTTCATGCTAAAGTATTACTTGTACAGCGAGACGATAACCAGACAAATGGAGGAGAAAGAACATGAAAAAAATCGTTACTTTATCAACTGTGGCTGCTACTCTACTAGTAGGTGCTCCTGTAGGTGCCGTAAATGCAGCAACTATTACTAAGGATACAAATACAACTAAATCATATACACAAAATATCAATTTAAATGATACTTTATTCAATTATTTTAATCTACCAAACTTATCAACTACTAATGGTACTATTAAAATTGATTTAAATAAATTATTATCTAGCAATGGTATTGATATGAAGCAAATTCAAGATGCTATTAAGCAACAATTAGGACAAGCTTCAACAACTAAGCCATCTAACCCAGGAACTGCAACAAAACCGACTGTTCCTACAACACCGGCTAAACCTGCAACACCTACAACAAAACCGACGGAACCAACTACACCATCTAAACCTACAACTCCGTCAACTGAAAAACCGTCAACACCGTCAACACCATCAACAGATACGTCATCTAATTCAGCATCATTATCAGCTTACGAATCAAAAGTAGTTGAATTAACAAATGCTGAACGTACTAAAGCTGGTTTAAAACCATTTACAGTTAATGCAACATTATCTAAAACTGCACGTTTAAAATCACAAGATATGACTGACAAAAATTATTTTGACCACAACTCTCCGACTTATGGATCACCATTTGATATGATGAAACAATTCGGAATCACTTATAGCTATGCAGCAGAAAACATTGCTAAAGGTCAAAAAACTCCTGAAGAAGTAGTTACTGCTTGGATGAACAGTGCTGGTCACCGTGCAAATATCTTAAATCCTAACTTAACTCAAATTGGTGTTGGTTATGATTCAAGATCAAATGCTTGGACTCAACAATTCATCGGTAAATAATAATTAGTATATAGTTTTTTAAAAGTAGTCCGTAAATCGGACTACTTTTTTATTATACAAAAATAATTTAATTTTATTCAAAAACTTATTAACGTACAAACTTTTTTAACAAATTTTCCATTGAAGATGAATCAATTACATCAATTGCAGAATTATTTTTTCGAACCCCTGAACCAAAATGAATTTCTTCCACATTCGTATATTCGATGAAATCTGAAATATTTTCAATTGATAGGCCGCTTCCCGCTAAAATTTTTATATTCGAATTTTTTGTAAGTTCGACCATTTTTTTAATCGTTTCTTTTCCATCAATTGCACTATCAACACCGCCTGAAGTTAAAACATGTGTAATCTCTGGATATTGCATTAATGTATTAATGGCCTCTAGAATATGATCTGAATCATCAATCGCGCGATGAAACGTAAAATTCATATTTTTCACACGAGCTGTTACCTTCTTTAAAAGTACCTCATCTATTAAATTTTCTTCAGTTAAAGCTCCAAAAACAATCCCTGTAGCTCCAAGTTCTTTACATACTTCAATATCATTTAGGATGACTTCTTGATCATATGAATCATAAATAAAAGATCGACTATGTGGGCGAATCATAACATGAACGGGAATTGATACATTTTGTGTGACTTGCTTAATCGTAGCATAACTCGGTGTTAAACCACCCTCTTTTATTCCGGTAACTAGTTCGATTCGATTTGCACCAAACTTTTCTGCGTCTATCGCATCTTTTACAGTAGTTGCAATTACTTCTAATAACATTTAATTCATCTCACTTTTCGTTAATTATTTGCTGTATGTCCTTAGGAAATGGAATAGATATTGATACTATTTCATCTGTAAAAGGATGCTTTAACGACACATTGCTTGCGTGTAGTCCTTGACGATTCAATATTTTTTGTTTTCCACCATATAATTGATCTCCTACTAATGGATAACCTAAAAAACTTAAATGAACACGGATTTGATGTGTTCTTCCTGTATCTAAAAGACATTCTAAAACCGTTACATTTAGCTTTGAAATATACTTAATTTTTTTATAATGCGTAATGGCTTTATCACCTTTAGGTGAAACTCTTCTTCTAGTAGGATGATGTCTGTCTCTTCCAATGGCCTCATTAATTGTTCCTTTTGGTAATTTGACATTTCCTTCAACAATTGCTGTATATGTACGTTTTATTTTCCGCTGACTTAACATTGAATCTAGAATTGCACTACTCAAGGCATGTTTAGCGAATACGACTCCACCAGTAGTGTCTTTATCAAGACGATGGATATGTCGAACTTTAGTTTTCAAGCCTTTATTTTGAAAATGAAAGGCTACACCATTTGCTAATGTGTTTAATTGTCCTTTTTCATTTGGATGTGTGTCCATTCCATACGGTTTATTTACCACCAATAAATGTTCATCTTCAAAGCAAATATCGATTGATTGCTCTTGTGGAATAACACCATAATCTTCTTCTATAAACAATCGGATTTCAACAAGGTCACCACTCTTTAGTACCATATTCCAAGGCTTTGCTTCTCCATTTATCATACAGCCTTTTGCCATCCTTAATTCATGAAGCAACTTCTTTGGAAATTGCCATGCACTTTTCAAATACGATTCTACGGTTTGATTCTCATGCACTTTACTTATTTCAACCTTAAACCAAGGATTTTGATTCATAATTTCCATTACTAATCACCACTTTCAATATGGCTATTATACCAAAATAAGATTAGTCAAAAAAGGAGCACCCTTTCAGGTGCCCCTACATTTACTAATTATTTAACAGCCTTTAAAAGCATTCATATAAACTTCTTCTAATTCCTTTACTAGAGGTAGTTTTGGATTTGCAGTTGTGCATTGGTCTTCGAAAGCACGATCAGCTAAATATGCTACTTTTTCTTTAAATTCTTTTTCAGATACACCTTGTGATTCGATACTCATATTTATATTTAATTCCTTCGATAACTTAATGACTGCTGAGATTAGACTCTCAACGCCTTGTTCTGTTGTCGTAGCCGGAAGTCCTAAAAAGCGTGCAATTTCTGCATAGCGTTCATCTGCAATAAAATGCTTATATTTAGGGAAAGCAGTAAATTTAGTTGGTTTTTTGGCATTATATCCTATTACGTGTGGCATTAAGATCGCATTTGCTCTGCCATGTGGAATATGGAATTCCGCACCGATTTTATGAGCCAAGCTATGGTTAATTCCTAAAAATGCATTTGCAAATGCCATTCCCGCTATTGCTGATGCATTATGCATTTTTTCACGTGCTTCAGAATCATTTCCATCTTTATAAGCTCTAGGTAAATATTTAAATACTAATTTGATCGCTTGTAAAGCAAGTCCATCTGTATAATCATTCGCTAATACACTTACATAAGCCTCTATAGCATGTGTTAATACATCCATTCCTGTATCTGCAGTAATGCTTTTAGGAACTGTTGACACAAACTGAGGGTCAATAATTGCAACATCTGGTGTTAACTCATAATCCGCTAGAGGATATTTAATATTATTTGCTTTATCTGTAATTACAGCAAAAGGCGTTACTTCTGAGCCAGTACCTGAAGTAGTTGGAATCGCAACAAACTGAGCTTTTCGACCTAATTTTGGATATTTATAAGCTCTTTTTCGAATGTCTAAGAACTTTTGCTTAGGTCCGTCTAAAGTAGTTTCTGGATATTCAAAATACATCCACATCCCCTTAGCAGCATCCATTGCTGAACCGCCACCAAACGCAATAATTGTATCTGGTTCAAATGCCCTCATTCTGTCTGCACCCTTCATTACAGTAACATCTGAAGGATCTGGTTCTACATCTGAAAAGATTTCAATTTGAATATTTTCTTGTCTCTTTTCTAAATAATATTTAATCACATCAACATAACCAAGTTTGACCATTGCTTCGTCAGTTACAATAAATGCTTTTTTGACATTTGGCATTTTTTCTAAATACTGAGTTGAATATTTTTCAAAGTAAATTTTTGGTGGTAGCTTGACCCATTGCATATTCATATTTCTTCTTCCTAATTTTTTTATATTTAATAGATGAACTGTAGTTACGTTTGTTGATACAGAGTTCTTACCGTGAGATCCACAGCCTAGTGTCAATGAAGGAATAAATGCATTATATAAATCACCAATTCCACCATGAGCTGAAGGAGCATTTGATATTACACGACATGCTTTCATTCTTAATCCAAATTCTTTTTGAATTTCTTCATTACTACTGTGAATAACTGCAGAATGTCCTAATCCACCAAGCTCTAACATTTCTTCACATCGTTTAAAGCCTTCTTCTTTGTCATTTACTTTTATTATTGCTAAAACTGGACTTAGTTTTTCTCTTGTTAAAGGTTCATTTGCACCTACATTGTCACATTCTACGATTAAAATTTTTGTATCCACCGGAACACTTACTCCAGCTAATTTTGCAATTTCATAAGCTGATTTACCGACAATGTCCCCATTAACAGCACAAGTTGCCTCGTTAATCACTAGCTTTTCTAATTTCTTTTTATCTTCTATTGTTGCAAAATAACAATTATTTGCTTCTAATTCTGCGGTTACCTCATCATAAATTTCTTCATCAACAATTACTGCTTGTTCAGATGCACAAATCATTCCATTATCAAATGTTTTTGAGAGAATTAGATCATTAACTGCACATTTGATTTCAGCAGATTTTTCAATATAGCAAGGTACATTTCCTGGTCCAACACCTAAAGCGGGCTTTCCTGTACTATAGGCTGATTTAACCATGCCCGCTCCTCCAGTTGCTAATACAAGAGCTACTCCTACATGATTCATTAAACATTTTGTTGCTTCTATAGAGGGCACTTCAATCCATTGCACACAGTTCTCTGGTGCTCCAGCTTTAACTGCAGCATCACGTACTATTTTTGCTGCTTCTCTACTACAGTTTTGTGCTGAAGGATGGAATGCAAAAATAATTGGATTTCTAGTTTTAATTGCAATTATTGCTTTAAATAATGTTGTTGATGTTGGATTAGTTGTTGGAGTTACACCTGCAATTACACCAACAGGCTCTGCTATTTCAGTTATTCCTGCTTGCTGATCTTCACTTATGATTCCAACCGTTTTATTATCTTTTATTGAATTCCATATATATTCTGTTGCAAAAATATTTTTAATTATTTTATCCTCATAAACTCCACGGCCTGTTTCCTCAACTGCCATTTTTGCTAGTGGCATATGTTGATCCAAACCAGCTAGAACCATCGAATGTACGATTTCATTGATTTGATCTTGATTAAAACTTTCAAATTCCTTTAATGCTTTTTGTCCTTTTACTACTAATTCATTTACCATTTCAGAAGCGCTACTAATTTCATTTACAATTTTTTCTTGAACAGCCATTTGGCTCTCCTCCTCTGATGATGGACAATTATATCCAATTAGGATTTAATACGTCCCATTTATCAATTTAAATTGTGAAATATTTCACATTGTCGTTTACAAATATAATATATATCGTTTTCATTGAAAATGCTATGTCTATTTTGTGAAATATTTCACAATTTCTTGTGTTTTTATTTGGATTTTTCATTTTTTTCGTTTTTTATCCTATCTCTGGATTCATTCTTTGTAGATTTTTGTTAATTCTTTTCTTTTTTCAAATAATTTCGCATATGATAAAATTAAGAGTAAGTTCATTTGAACTTATTTTTCAACTGTTAGATTTTTCTAACAAAACTGGCAAAAAGGACGTGTAACCATGATTGCTCGAAGGAGCATTTGGCAACGTAAAGATTTATCCTACACTTAGCGGTTTTAATTTAGAGAACCAAAAGAACTCTAAAAATAAAACTGAAGGTAGGCGAAACTATGGTTGACAGGCGATTATGTTATTTCTTCAATGATATATAGCTTTGTAGTTAGAAAGACAAAAAACTAACTACGAGCTCTATATGTACGTAGTTAGTTTTATAACTTTACTTTTTAACTACTAACTACGAAAAGAGGAAATAACAATGAGTAACAATCGTTTGGGTGAGACCTTAATGATTTTAATTGGTTCATTTATTTTAGCCACTACACTTTACCATTTTCATTATCAAAACAATCTTGCTGAGGGTGGATTTATTGGCATTGCTTTATTAGTCAAAAATTCGTTTAATATATCCCCTTCAATTACAACATTAATTCTTGATATTCCGATTATCTTATTGGCAGGATTGTATTTAGGTAAAAAATTATTAATTAATACAACACTCGGCGCAATTTCATTTTCAGTGTTTTATTCTATAATAGAAAAAACATCACATTTTACATTTCATTTTGGAAATCATTTATGGATTCCCGCTATATTAGGTGGAATTTTCGCTGGACTTGGATTAGGGCTAATTCTTAGAAGTGGTGGAGCAACTGGTGGAGATGACTTAATAACAATTATAATGAGCAAAAAATCAAAAATTTCAATAGGTAAAGTATATTTTATATTTGATGCTGTGATTCTACTTTGTTCTCTTAGTTATCTTTCATGGAATGAAGTAGGTTATACAATACTCTCAGTCGCTATTTGTGCAAAAGTAACTGAATTAGTATATGAAGGTAAAGTTCAAAATAAATCCGTTGCAATTAAAACGAATGAAAAAAGATTACACGCTTAATGCGTGTAATCTTTTTTTGATTCTGAGTAGTCAACGAGTTCATTTAAAACATTTTCAGCAGCTAAATCATAAAGACAATCTTTAAAAAGGATTGCCAGTCTTCGGTAGTCATTATATTTATCTAATAGTTCGTCCACAGATGAGCCTTCTTCAATGCTTGTCTTATTTACTTCCTCTTGTTTTTTAGCAAACTTAATTGTAAATGTTCCTAATTTCTCAAACATTGATCCGTAAAACTCATCGAAGTTTGATACACTTACTAATTCTTCTTCTTCGGCGTCAACTTGTAGACCATCAAATTCTCGTAAGAGTTCGTAAATAATGCTGCTGTACTCATCATTTAAATAAATACTTTTTTCGATCCTGTATCCAATAACTCGATAGAAATGGCCATCGTTCTTTACAAATTGAACAGTATCATTTATTTTAAACTTAAAATACTTAAACATTGTACTTCACCCCTACCAATGTTGTCTTTTATCATACTATTTACAAAACACTATAGAAACTATACAACCAAAACTTGACAAAAATAAAAAATACCAACGTTTAATCAAGTATTCTTGATAATACTTAAGAAAATTGATAAATTATACATACAATAGCCACATTAATATCATCTTTTTATCATAATTTAGGAGGTGGATATTGCCTTGTTAGCTGAAAACGATAAACTTCTGATTGATGATTTAACTAGCTTAATGATTCGAGTTCGAAAAAACTGGCAAAAAACAGATGAGGAAGTTAAAAACCCCTTAACTCCACCAAAATACTTACTATTGTATTTAATATATAAAAATCAAAAACTTTCAGCTTCAGACCTTGGAAAACAAATGGGTCTTTCTTCAGGTTCAATAACAACCGCTGTAAATAAATTGGTAAGTAATCATCTACTTACTCGTAAAAGAGATATCCGAGATCGCAGAGTGACTTGGCTTGAACTCACAGATGAAGGAAAACAAATAATTGAGGACATGTTCAACATTCGACAAGAGCTTTGGCTTACATTATTCGAAAAGCTATCAAAAGATGAAAGAGATCAATTCCATCTATTATTAAACAAATTAACTTCAAACTAAAAAGGCTATCTCAAGTGAGATAACCTTTTTTTGTTTGATATAAGAATAACTTTTTTAAAGGAAAGTGAATATTATTTTCCCGTTTTCAATTCAGTCCAATACTTATCATATAATTCTGTCTGTTTTCCAACATCTTTAATCCAACTAGTTGCATCTGTTTCTTGTTTTGTAACATTTATATAAGGATTTTGTTTATATTCTTCAGAATGATAAGGTCCTGATTTACTATTTGGATCTGCATATCCAATTGATTCATAATTTTTTGCACTTACTTTTGGATCATACATATAATTAATAAATTTTTCTGCTAAATCCTTTTGTTTTGCATCTTTCGGGATTGCCAATGTATCTGCCCATCTTGATGAGCCTTCTTTTGGTACAACCCATTTTACATCTTTAAGTTCTTTTTGAATATAAGCAGCATCACCTGACCATACTTGGCCAATCCATGCATCTTCTGTAATAAATTTTTGTTTTACTGTATCTGTGTCAAATGCTAATAAATTAGGTGTTAAAGTTTTTAAATTATTATATGCTGTTTGAAGTTCATCTTTATTTGTGGAACTATTTGAAAAACCATTTTTAATTAATCCCATTCCAAATACTTCTCTATTATCATCTAATAAAGTAACGTGACCCTTGTATTTAGGGTTCCAAAGATCATCCCAGCTATCGATGTTTTCTTTCACATATTTTGGATTATAAGCAATCCCTGTTAGTCCTCCAGTATAAACAACTGAATACTCACCTTTTGGGTCAAACTCTTGATTCGTATATTCTGGAGAAATATTTTTTAAGTTTGGCATTTTATTTTTATCTAACTTAGCTAACATTTTCTGATTAATCATCAGTTTAACCATGTAGTCTGAAGGCTGAATTACATCATAATCTGAACCACCAGCTTTTAATTTTGCATATAGCTCTTCATTACTAGCAAACACTTGATAATTAATTTTAACATCATATTTCTTTTCAAATGATTCCAAAACCTTTTCGTCAAAATTATCTGCCCAGCTATAAATATTTAATTCTTTTTTTCCTGTTGAACAGGCAGATAATAGCAAACTTACTAAACCTAAAGAAAACATTAGTGAAGCAACTTTTTTAAATTTATTCATAATGCCTACTGACTACCTCCTTTAATCTTAAACTATATAAGATTTTTTCTCTGTTTTATTATTGATTCCTTTTGTACGATATACTTCAGAAACAACCATTAGGAATATAATTGTAACGATTAAAATGGTTGAAATTGCATTTATTTCAGGCGTTACACCTTTTTTAACCATTCCATATATATAAATTGGTAGTGTAGTTGAACTTGGTCCTGAAACAAAAAAGCTAATAACAAAATCATCAATACTTAATGTAAAACATAAAAGTGCAGATGCAATGATTCCTGGCATAAGTGCCGGTAATGTAACAAATCTAAATGTTTGCCATGGTGTTGCACCTAGGTCACTTGCAGCATCCTCTAAATCAGAAGACATACCTGAAAGTCTAGCTGCTAAAAGAATAATTACATATGAAATACAAAAAGTGACATGTGCAATAATAATTGTGATACTACCTAATTCGATATGGAAATTTGTAAAAAGGATTAGTAAAGAAAGTCCCATCAAAATATCAGGAACTACGATTGGTAAGTAAACTAGTCCACTAATAAAACTCGAAAATTTATATTTATGCTTATGTAATGCTAAAGCACAAATCGTACCTAAAATTGTAGAAAGGATCGTCGTTACAATTGCGATCGTTAAACTATTCATTAAAGCATCAACAACTTGTGGATTCTTAAATAGATTTAAATACCAGTCAAACGTAAATCCAGACCACTGAGCATTAATCTTTGATTTATTAAACGAAAATAGTATTAAAATCAAAATAGGTAAATATAAACAGATTAATACAATTGTGGAAAATCCAATAAGTATCGGTTTTTTCATTTATTTCTCACCTCTACTTCTTTGAGCACCAATATTTTTAGTCGCTAAATAGTAAAGTCCAATTAAACCAATTGACGTTAAAACTAAGAAAATTGAAAGTGCAGACCCAAATGGCCAGTTTCTTGCTGCTAAGAATTGGTTTTGAATAACATTACCTATTAATGCAACTTTCGAACCACCCATTACATCTGAAACGACAAACATACCAAATGATGCAACAAATACTAAAATACTACCTGCAAAAATTCCATTCATAGTCAATGGAAGTGTAACATATAAAAATGTTTGGAACGGAGTCGCTCCTAAATCATTAGCCGCATCCAATTTACGTTTATCTAACTGTTCAATAGCGACAAAGATTGGTAATACCATAAATGGTAATAATGTATAGACCATTCCCATTATGACAGATGGAGTATTATATAGTAGTTGTAACGGCTCTTTTATAATTCCTAGATGAATTAACAATGTATTAATGATTCCTTTTGAACGAAGGATGACAATTAAAGCATACGATCTAACTAAGAAATTAATCCAGAATGGAATTGTGATTAATAAAAGCAGCATCCTTTGCCATTTTGCATTTACAACAGTAGCTGTATATGCATAAGGATAACCAACAAGTAGTGTAATTATTGTAGTAACTAAAGCAATCCAAAATGTAGTCCATAAAACTTTCAAATAAAGTGGATCAAAAACTTTAATAATGTTTTCTAATGTAAATGTTTTTTCAATTTCTCCATACAATCCGTTTTTCATAAATGCAAATCCAAATATTAAAAGTAATGGCACTAGGAAAAAGACTAATAACCATATAATCGTAGGTGCAATTATGTATTTACCATTTCTCAATACATAATCACCTCATCTTCCGACTTCCAACTAATTTCAACTTTGTCGTTTCTCGAAAGAGATGTTTGGTCTGGCATTTGATAAACAACAATTGTTTGTTCTTGTTTATGTAAATCAATAAAAACTTTATTTAAAGTTCCAACAAACTCAACATCTTTAATCGTACCTAAGTATTCGGTAAATTCATCAGTAGCAGGCGAAACTTTAATATTTTCGGGTCTAACTGCAATCTCTTTATCGCCTTTTTTAAAGAAATTATTTTCACCTATAAATGTTGCAACAAATTTACTTGCAGGTCTTTGATAAATCTCTTTCGGTGTTCCAATTTGTTCGATTTTTCCATGATTCATTACGACGATGCGATCACTCATACTCATTGCTTCTTCTTGATCATGAGTAACATATATAAAAGTAATTCCTAATTCACGTTGAAGATTTTTAAGTTCTCTTTGTAAATCTTTACGTAATTTAAAATCTAGTGCACCTAGTGGTTCATCCAATAATAATACTTTTGGATTGTTCACTATTGCACGAGCAATTGCAACCCTTTGCTGCTGACCACCAGAAAGTTGGCTAGGCTTACGATTTCTAAATTCGGTTAATTGAGTTAGTTTCATTGCTTCATTAGCTCGAACTTTTTGTTCCTCTAACGAAACACCTTTCATTTTTAAGCCAAATTGAATATTGCGTTCAACGTTCATATGTGGAAATAATGCATAGTGTTGGAACACTAAATTCATATCTCTTTTATATGGAGGCAAATTATTAATTGTTTCACCGTTTAACTTGATCAAACCTGATGTTGGTTCTTCAAAACCAGCAATCATTCTTAAAAGTGTAGTTTTCCCACAACCACTAGGACCTAAGATTGTTAAAAACTCTCCCGAATAAATTTCTAATGAAAGTGGGGATATAACACTATTTTCACTAAAACTTTTCTCGACTTGTTCAATTTCAATTATATTTTTCATTTTCGCGTCCCATCTATATTAATATTTTATTATTATGTAAAAAAGAATAAATTATTTTCAACATATAAAAAGCCCCTTTTGTCAAGGAGCTTAGAAACTAATCATTAACCTTTATTTTAACAATTTACGTATGAACCGTAAAGCGTTTTTTGTTGTATGATATCTAATTTTCAAGTCAATTTTTGTAGTTTGTAGTAGAACACTTTTATCATGAGTAAAAGCAGAAAAACTGTATTCACCGTGGTAATTCCCGGTTCCACTTTCTCCAACTCCTCCAAAAGGTAAATTTGGATTTGCCATATGATAAAGTGTATCGTTTACACATCCACCGCCAAATGGTACTTTTTCAATTACTTTTTTCGCTAAATCCTTATCTTCTGTAAATACATATAGTGCTAAAGGCTTAGGATGTTGATTAATTTCATCCAATACTTCATCAACATTAAAATAAGAAAGAATTGGTAAAATAGGACCAAATATTTCTTCAGACATGATTGGTGAATCCCAATTTACATCGGTGATCAAGGTAGGCTCAATTTTATGAGTTAGCAAATCATAGTCTCCACCATGTACAACTTGACCATTTTTCAAAAAGTCAACCAATCGATTAAAATGGCGTTCACTGATTATTTTTGAATAATCATTATTTAACAAAGGCTTATCCTTATAAAAATGAACAATTTCATTCTTTAGTGCACTTATAAATTTTTGTTTTACTGAATCATGTACATATATATAATCAGGAGCAATGCATGTCTGTCCTGCATTCGTAAATTTCCCCCATACGATCCTTTTAGCTGCTATTTGAATATTTGCATCGTTATGAACAATTGTTGGACTTTTACCACCTAATTCGAGTATTAATGGCGTTAAATTTTTACTTGCTGCTTCCATAACAATTTTTCCGACCTGAACACTTCCTGTAAAAAAGATTAAATCAAACTTTTGTTGTAATAATAAAGTACTTTCTGCGATTCCACCTTCAACTACTGCAATATAGTCTTCATCAAATAACTCTTTAATTATTTTTTGAATTATTTTTGATGTATTAGGAGTTAATTCTGACGGTTTAATGACTGCTGTATTTCCTCCGATTATTGCCCCAATTAAAGGAGCCATTGCTAACTGAAACGGATAATTCCAAGGTGAAATTATTAACGTAACTCCATATGGTTCTCTGTAAATATAACCTTTTGTTCCAAAATGAGTGATTGGAGTTTTAACTTTTTTAGGCTTCATCCATTTTTCAATTTTTTTAATTGCTTCTGATATTTCTTTTAATGTAAATCCAATTTCAGTCATATAAGCTTCAAAATCAGATTTATTTAAGTCTTGTTTTAATGCCTGCTTTATTTCTTCTTCATTTTCGACGATTGATTTATATAGTTTCTTTAATTGTGCAATGCGGTATTTAGATGTTTTAGTTATACCTGTCTGAAAATATGCTTTTTGCTTATTTACTAATTGTGTAATTTCAGATGTTCTATATGTACTTTCCAAAATCATCACATCCTTTTAAAGTTGATTCGTTTAAACATACAATCTAATGCTAAATTAAAAACTCACATAAAGTCAATATTTCTGTGAATACTATTATCAATATAAACGAATGAAAGAATCGAATTATTAACTTTGTTAAGGGATTGTAAAGATATTGTAAATTTGTAAATTAATTAAACGTTTTTAATTGATTAATTTTAAAAACCAATTATTATTATTAACGTGGCCTTTACTTTTTTCGACATTTTTACATAGTTTCTGACATTAATAAAATTCTGATTAATGGTGAAGGTGATAATAAATTATATGTTTTAGTTGGAGGAATCATAATGTTTTTTGGACAAAAAAAAGATGTATTCTTTGAAAAGCTTTTAGGGATCGCTGAGAATTTGGACGTTGCATCAAAGTATTACGTTGATTTTAAAATAAAAAATGCAAGCGACTTAAAGAAATTTCAAGAAGAAATGAAGGAATATGAAACAAAAGGTGATAAGTTCATTCACTCTCTAATCGTTGAATTGAACAAAACTTTCATTACTCCAATTGAGCGTGAAGATATTTTACAACTAGCGATGAAAATGGACGATGTACTAGATGGATTCGAACATTGTTCAGCTCGTTTTGAGATGTATTCTATTACTTCAGCTGATGACTATATGGTCAAATTCGTTGATATTCTACAAAAAGCTGTTGAAGAAATTTTACTTTCTGTCAAATTACTTTCAAATAAAAAATTACTTGAAATTCGTGTCCATGCAATAAAAATTAAAGATTACGAATCACAATGTGATGAACTATTACGTACTTCAATTAAACAATTATTTATGAATGAAAAAGACCCTATCAAAATTATACAGTATAAAGAAATCTACGAAGGTTTAGAATCTGTAGCTGATAGTGCACAGGATGTTGCAAACACTCTTGAGCAAATTATCATGCGAAATGCGTAAGGAGTTATAAAATGGAGCATTTATTTTTACTTACGATATTAATCGTGATTTTTGCATTCTTATTTGATTTTATTAATGGATTTCATGATACAGCAAATGCTATTGCAACGTCTGTTTCGACAAAAGCCTTGAAGCCCCGTACTGCAATTTTAGTTGCAGCTATAATGAACTTCATTGGTGCAATTACATTTACAGGAGTAGCAAAAACAATTACTACTGGTATTGTTGATCCAATTTCAATTCAAGGTACAAATGGACTAGTTGTCGTTATTGCTGCCTTATTAGGTGGTATCGTTTGGAACTTAGTTACTTGGTTTTTTGGGATTCCAAGTAGTTCTTCACATGCAATTATCGGTGCAATAGCTGGTGCTGCAGTTTCTGCAAAAGGAATTCACGTTTTAAAGGCTGACGGATTTATTAAAATTATCGAGGCATTATTAATTTCTCCAGTCATTGCTATTACACTTGGTTTTATTGTAATGACAATTTTAGCAACTATATTCCGTCGTTCGAATCTTTCTAAAACAAATAAAGGTTTTAGATTTGTACAAATACTTACTGCTTCATTACAGTCTTTTACTCACGGTACAAATGATGCACAAAAAGCAATGGGGATTATCATGATTGCTTTAATTGCTGCTAAAATTGAAGGACCAGGTGCAGACGTTCCATTATGGGTACGTATTGGTTGTGCAACAGCAATGGCAATTGGTACTTCAGTTGGTGGATGGAAAATCATTAAAACTGTTGGTGGAAAAATCATGAAAATACGCCCGATTAACGGTGCAGCAGCCGACTTATCTTCGGCCGCAATTATTTTCACATTTACTGCTTTACATTTACCAGTTAGTACAACACACGTAATTTCATCTTCTATTATGGGTGTTGGTTCTGCTCAACGTGTTAAAGATGTAAACTGGGGTACTGCTAAACGTATGATAATCACTTGGGTTATTACAATCCCAATTTCAGCAGTTGTTGCAGCTATCTTCTATCAAATTTTAAAATTAATCTTAATCTAATAATAAAAAAGGCGAACTCGTAACCACAGTTCGCCTTTTTTGTGTAGAAGGCCAAACACAATTATATGTCTAACCTTCTTTAGTTTTTACATATATTCTCTTTTCCTTTTCGGTCTTGTTATATAAAAAATTACAACAAGCAGTAAAATAATCGAACCAGCGATTAAAAAAGTATTTAACGAAAGTAATGTATGTCGATTATATGATTTAGCAGCTAATAAATCTGTACTTAAAACTTTTTCGTTATTAGCCCAAACTTCAACCTGACCAAGTTTTTGATTTTTAGATATTCCATTTTCCTTGAATTTCTCGCCAATTGTTGATGATGGCTTTAATTTAATATCATAGTTTGTATTTGTACCTAGAGTAGTTAAAAAAGCCAAATCTTTCGAAATTTTCGTTTGAATTAAGTTTTTTCTTATTGTTACTTTTTTCTGCCAATCTGTTTTCTTAATTAACGTTTTTTTATGAATCATTGAAAACGCGTATGAATCCATTAATTTAATATCCTGCAAATATTGCGGTTTCGAAGAGCGCAATAAAATATTAATAATCATTTGACCGTCTTTTTTGTCAATTTCAATTAAAGTGTTTCGAGCAGAATCTGTATATCCGGTTTTACCTGCATAAAAATATGGATTTTCAAACATTTTTCCGCGATTAAAGATATACACATTCTTTTGTTTAGATGTATTAATATGAGCATCTTTTGTACCCATTGCTTTAATAATTAACGGGTATTTTAAAGCTTCCTTTGTGATTAGGGCTAAATCATGTGCAGTCGTATAATGGTTTGTATTGGGCAGTCCATTTGGATTCATAAAATTTGTATGATAAGCGCCAATCTTTTTAGCTTTTTCATTCATCATTTTTACAAAATTATCCATGTTCCCGCCAACTCGTTCACCGATTGCATATGCTAAATCATTTGCGCTCAAAATCATCATCGTTGTTAATGCTGTATTCCGATCTAATACTTCACCTGTAGAAAAAAGTATTTGAGAATTGCTTTTTTCTTCTTGTATGCTTCTTTTTGTCATCTTAATTTTATCATTTTCATTTAAATGATCCATCATGACCATAGCAGTCATTATTTTAGTAGTACTAGCTGGGAAATCAACTTTATTGCTGTTCTTACTATATATTACTTCTCCATTATCAGCTAATATTGAAATAGCCTTATCACTAAATAGATTTAATTCATCTGCATGTACAGTTTTCTGCATAAAAAAACCATTAATTAAGCTAATACAAAGACATAATTTTATCATATTATTAAAAGTAGATTTCATATAAAACATTAAATCTCCTTTATACTTTTTCATTTGATTTTTTCAATTCACGCTAATGTTTTCTTGAGTAAAATAGTACTTACATTACAATAATGTCCCTATTATAACCTTTTCAAATTAATGTCTCAACTATACATAAAGTTGGAATAGTTTTTAAAAAATAACGGTTATTTCCCGGAAAATCGACAGATTCTTATTAACTTGATTTCTCTATTTTTTTTAGCCCCTCCCTTTTGCTTAAAGGTGCTAACTTAGTCTCTAATATAAATGATTCAACGGCTTTAGGATTGACATATGAGAATTCTCTCAATGCCCAGCCAATCGCTTTTTGAATAAAAAATTCTTTGCTTTCTGATAATAGTCTGCAGTATTTAAAAAGGCGCTCTTGATCAGTTTTCTCTTTAAACTTCATTTGAAATAATAATGCTACTCTGTTTAACCACATATTATTAGAAGTAATCCACTTATTTGAGTACTCATCAATCAATTCAGGATATTTTAAAAAATGATAACTAATCAGCCTTCCTGCAATTGTATCAACGGTATCCCACCAAGATTTTTCCACTACTAGTTGTTCATATAATGTGATTCGTTCAATTTCAGCTTTTTTATATTGCCGGTCTAAAAATGTTAATGCAATGTATTGAAACTCTCTTTCTTCAAGGCCCCAAATATTTATGATTGAGTTTAAACTTGGCGGATCACCATAGTTCTCTCGATATTGTTTCAATAACGTATTTCGTTCTGGTGCCTTAATTCCTAAAAAGGTAAACTTGTTTTTCATATATGCTTCCATTGCAGGACGATTTTCATTGTTTTGATGGTCTTTAAAAAACTTCATTAGCTCTTTAGAATAGTTGTCCAATTTCAACTCCCCTTAAACGTTCTAATTTTATTTATTCAACTTTAACGGGAAAAGCATTTCAATGTATTTCCTCTATTATAATAGAGGTTAAAGTTTAATGAAAAGACTATGGAGCAAAATTGTGTAAATTTTTTGAAGATTAGTTTATGATAGATAAGTCAATAAGAAAGGGGGATATTATGCAACCAGCAGTTAATACAAAGGTTATTAATCAATCAACCATGTATCAAATTCTATTTGCAATTAGTTTAGGTCATTTATTAAATGACTCGATGCAAGCAGTTGTACCAGCCATATTTCCAATTTTAGAAAAGACGATGAATTTAACTTACACAGAAATTGGATTCATAGCCTTTGCGCTAAATATGACTTCCTCTGTAATGCAACCTGTATTTGGAATTTTTTCCGATCGAAAGCCATCACCATTTCTCCTTCCAATTGGAATGTCATCCAGTTTACTAGGTATGCTTTGTTTAGCTTTTGCACCAAATTTAATGATGGTTCTATTATCTGTCCTATTAATCGGTATCGGGTCAGCAATCTTCCATCCTGAGGGCTCTAAAGTAGCGTTTTTAGCCTCTGGCTCAAAAAGAGGGTTATCTCAAGCAATCTATCAAGTTGGAGGAAATACAGGAAACTCGCTAGCTCCAGTATTTACGGCATTAATATTTGTACCACTAGGACAAAAAGGCGCAGCTTGGTTTACTATTCTAGCTGCTATTGGTATTTGTGTGTTAATTTATGTATCTACATGGTACCGAAATAAATTAAAAGAAGACCCATTTAAATTAAAAAATAAAGGCCAAACTTCAACTGAAAGTTTCAAAATAACATCGGCCGTAAAATTTGCTATTATTTTGTTAATTTTTATTACCTTTGCTCGCTCATGGTACTCAGCTGGCATAGGCAACTATTATCAGTTTTATTTAATTAAGAGCTATGGTTTATCGATTAAAAGTACACAATTTTATTTATTTATCTTTATGATTGCAGGTGTAATTGGAACATTTATTGGGGGAACATTAGCTGACAAATTTGGAAAACGTAATACGATTTTATTTTCTTTAGTTGGAACTTTTCCATTAGCGTTATTACTCCCTCATATCTCTTTATTAGCAGTTATACCAATTTTATTTTTAATTGGTATCATCAGTTCTAGTTCCTTTAGTGTAATAGTTGTTTATGCTCAAGAGCTAGTTCCTGGTAAAGTTGGTTTAGTTAGTGGATTAATTGTAGGTTTAGCATTCGGAATGGGTGCTTTAGGAGCCGTATTATTAGGTGTAATTGCCGATGCAACTAGCCTTAAATTCGTTATGAACTTATGTAGTTTCTTGCCATTACTAGGCTTAGTAGCATTTATGCTGCCAAATGATCGTAAAAAAACAGTTTAACGATATTCCCGCAAAAAGTAATGACACTAATCTTCGGCTATAGTAAGCCAAAATTGAAAATATTAGCTCTTTATAAAGTAAACCTGATTTTTGAATTTTAAAAGGCTGTCAAATAGGCAGCCTTTTAATAATTCTTTTAACTAACGATAAAATCCTTTTTTATTGCATTAATCAAATTTCGACTGATTTTAAACTAGTCAAAGAAATTGAAAAATCCTCCCTGAAATGTCAGGAAGGATTTTTATTTTTTTCGTATTTATTTTATAGTGTACTTCCTCGAACAAGATCGAAACGATCTGCATTCATGACCTTAGCCCAGGCAACGATAAAGTCACGTACAAACTTCTCTTTGTTATCATCTTGAGCATACACTTCTGCAATCGCACGTAGAACCGAGTTTGAGCCGAACACTAGGTCAACGCTAGTTGCAGTACCTATTATTTCACCTGACTTGCGATCACGTCCTTCAAATACGTCTCCGTCTACAGGCACCCACGCTACTCCCATGTCCAGCAAGTTTACAAAGAAGTCATTAGTAAGCGTGCCAACTCGATTAGTGAATACTCCATGTTTTGTGCCATTATAGTTAGTATCTAGGACACGCATACCACCAATTAGTGCAGTCATTTCTGGTGCAGTGAGACCTAGTAGTTGTGCCTTATCAACTAGTAACTCTGCTGAACTTACATTATACTGTTTCTTTTGATAGTTAATAAATCCATCAGCGATCGGCTCAAGCACTGCAAAACTTTCGATATCTGTTTGTTCTTGCGATGCATCGCCACGTCCTGGAGAAAACGGAACTAATACATCAAAGCCTGCATCCTGTGCAGCTTTTTCTATAGCGGCACTACCACCAAGTACAATCAAGTCCGCCAAGCTAACTTGCTTTTCTAGATGATTTTGAATATTTGCTAGTACATTTAGTACTTTTGTAAGTTGTTCAGGTTGATTTACCTCCCAATCCTTCTGTGGAGCAAGTCGGATTCGTGCTCCATTAGCACCTCCGCGCATATCTGATCCACGGAAAGTACTTGCTGAAGCCCAAGCAGTTTTTACTAGCTCACTAATTGTAAGTCCTGAGTCTAGTATCATTAATTTAATCTTTTCAACGTCTGCATCAGTTATTTCATTATCTAAAGCAGGAATAGGATCTTGCCAAATTAGCACTTCTTCTGGAACTTCAGGACCTAAATATCTTGAACGTGGCCCCATGTCTCTGTGAGTTAGTTTAAACCATGCACGAGCAAATTCATCAGCAAATTCTTCTGGATTCTCATAGAAACGACGAGAAATTTTTTCATATTCTGGATCATACCGTAATGCCATATCGGCTGTAGTCATCATTGTAGGAACACGAACAGATTGATCTTCAGCGTCTGGTGCAAGATCCTTCTCATGAGGATTTACAGCAAGCCATTGGTACGCGCCTGCAGGACTCTTTGTAAGCCACCATTGATATCCAAACAATAGTTCAAAATAACCATTATCCCACTTTGTTGGATTTGCAGTCCAAGCACCTTCAATTCCACTAGTGATTGTATCTCGACCTTTTCCAGAGCCATGAGTACTTAACCAGCCTAAGCCCTGAGCTTCAATAGGAGCAGCTTCCGGTTCTCGTCCAACATGTGCAGCATCTCCAGCACCGTGTGCTTTTCCAAAAGTATGCCCCCCAGCGATTAATGCAACTGTTTCTTTATCGTTCATTCCCATACGTGCAAAGGTTTCGCGTATATCACGACCACTTGCAACCGGATCTGGGTTACCATTTGGACCTTCAGGGTTAACGTAAATAAGTCCCATCTGAACAGCAGCAAGTGGATTCTCAAGCTCACGATCACCCTTGTAACGCTTATCTCCTAGCCACTCTGTTTCATTACCCCAGTATATATCTTCTTCAGGATGCCAAACGTCTGCACGTCCTCCACCAAATCCAAATGTTTTTCCACCCATTGATTCAATAGCAACATTTCCTGTTAGAATAAATAAATCAGCCCAAGAGATTTTGTTGCCATATTTTTGCTTAATCGGCCATAGCAGACGACGGGCTTTATCGAGATTACCGTTGTCTGGCCAACTATTAAGTGGGGCAAAACGCTGTGTGCCAGTTCCCCCTCCACCACGGCCGTCACCCGTACGATATGTACCAGCAGAGTGCCAAGCCATACGAATAAAGAACGGACCATAATGTCCATAGTCAGCAGGCCACCAATCTTGACTGTTTGTCATAAGATTATGGAGATCTTGCTTAAGAGATTGATAGTCTAACTTCATAAATTCTTCTGCATAATTAAATTCAACGTCCATGGGATTTGATTTTCTGTCATTCTGATGTAGAATGTTCAAGTTTAGCTGGTTTGGCCACCAGTCTTTATTTGCAGTACCAGATGATTTGGGAGTAGTAGCGCTACCGTGATTAAACGGGCACTTTGCAATGTTAGAAGTGTCATTAGTTTCCATATTTGTTTCCTCCTTAAGAGTTTATGTATACGTAAATATACGTAACTAACAAGATATGATAATGATTATGTAATCATTATATTAAACTATTACTTATATTAACAGAAATAAGTATTACTATTATGAATTTTTCGATAAACATATGAACATTGTATGTCATTAGTAAAATAGATTTTTGGTTAGTGAGTTTGTTCATACTCTATCGAATAATAAGCTATTTGTTCTTCAACTCTGCACTCTCCACTAATTCTTATAATTTCTTTGCTTAGCAGGTAATACTATTTATAAAATCTCAACTGAAAGTAACTTTATGATTGAAATTTTACAATCACTTGCTTGTACTATTCTAGTAATTAATTCTATACTTTATTCCTGTTTCCTTGTTCGAATACCTTGCCATTTACTACAAAAAAACTGCTATTTTAGCAGCTTATAATCTTTAATATAAATTTACTTCCCATTTATTGTCCAACGTTCGAAATGCAATAGCTAAAAAACGAAACATCCATTATTAAGTCATTATTTTTCCTTAGTTACTTTAATATCTGGAAATTTCCCCCTAATAAATGATAGGATCTCCTTTGTTTCTTCATTCATATTATAAGGTGCAACCGTACCGCCAAATGAAGGCTGGATTAAAATAGGTTCATCATGGTTATTGAGATAAAATTGTAAATAATCAATATTCCAAGGTTGTCTCGATAGAATTGTTTGCATGTTTCACAATTTTAATTACAGATTTCCTATTTTTATTTTCACTTCCACTTTTATTTACAGTTTTTATTCTCTTATTTGAATGTTTGGCATTCTTATTTGCACTTTTTTTATATACTATATAAAGAAAATTCGCCGATTAGCGAGACTTTAGGCGAAGACAGGACGGTAGTTGCACTTATACTTATACCTAAAATTGGCATCTACGTCGACTGATCTTCACCGTTCCCAATTAATACTTTCTTAATATGCAAAAAAAAGCTCTTCGATTACCGAAGAGCTTTTCTCATATTACATACCCCAAACTAATGTCCAAAGAGTACCAAATACTATTGCTACTGCAATAAATACTGCGTAACCTAAATTGATATATAATACATTTTTATTTTCATTTTCGTTCATGTGCATGAAAACAATTAATTGAAGACCACCTTGTAATAATGCCGTTACTATTAAGATAATAAATGACACATTAAAAGGTAAATGTAAATAGTAAACACTTAAAGCTATGATTGTTAGGACAAGTGATTGGATGAAGCCAACCACTTGATGCTTAGGGAATAACGCGCTCATCCAATCAGTCCTTTCACGTAAACAAAACTAAAGATAAAGATCCATACTACATCTAGAAAATGCCAATATAGTGAATAAATAAATGTTTTGTTTGCAGTAGTTTCAGTAATACCTTCACGAGATACTTGAATTAAGATTGCAATACCCCATAACATACCGAATGAAACGTGGGCACCGTGAGTACCTAATAATACGAATAACGCTGATAAAGCTCCACTACTTTGGATCGTCGCACCTTCATGTACATAAGTAAAGAATTCTGTAATCTCTACTCCTAAGAAGACTGCACCTAAAGCTAAAGTTATCATAAGGAAGCTAATAAAAGCTTTTTTTGAATGTAATTTAATAGTGTTAACAACTAAACCAATCGTAAAACTACTAGTTAATAAGGCAAATGTTTCAATCATTACACCTTTCATCTCAAATAATTCTTTTTGAGTAGGTGCAGAACCAGTATTTTTTGCTAATGTGAAATAAACTGCGAATAATGTACCGAATAAAGCAATCTCAGCTCCTAAAAAGATCCAGAAACCTAGAATCTTATTAGAACTTTCTTCACCTAGACTATATAGAGGCTTGCTGTTCATAATGATCACCTCGTAATTTTTTCTCTGTTTCAATAATTTCTTCTTTATGAATATGATATCCATGATCGCGTTGGAATGAACGTGCGATTAAGCAAAGTGCAACCGGAACTGCAAATACAATCATTGGAACCCACCATTCAAAAATTAAGAAGAAACCAAATGCCATAAATGCCATACCTAAAATGAATGGTATACCACTATTACTTGGCATGTGAATATCTGTAATCTCACCTTCAAGTAGAGATTTTCCTTCTTTTTTAGCTTTCCAGAATGGATCTAATGAATCAACTTTAGGAATTACTGCAAAGTTATAAGGAGCAATTGGACTGCTTGTAGCCCACTCTAATGTTCTTGCATTCCATGGATCACCATTAGTTTCTCTTGGAGCATAACGTACACTGTAATAAATATTATAAACAAGTAACATGAACCCGATAGCTAACCCTACAGCACCAATTGAAGCAATCAAGTTTAAAGGACCAAAACCTGAATCTGCACTATACGTATAAGTACGACGAGTCATACCTTTTAATCCTAATAAGAATAATGGGAAGAAAGTTACGTTAAAACTTACAATAATTGTCCAGAACGTAATTTTACCGATTTTTTCATCTAATTTGAAACCGAAAACTTTTGGGAACCAGTAGTAGAAACCTGCTATTACAGCAAATACAGTACCTGGTATTAATACGTAATGGAAGTGAGCAACTAGGAACATCGTATTATGATATTGATAGTCAGCACTTGCCATTGCAAGCATTACCCCTGTAACACCACCGATTGTAAAGATTGGAATAAACGCTAATGAATAAAGCATTGGAACGGTAAATTCGATTTTACCTTTCCTTAATGTGAACAACCAGTTAAAGATTTTCACACCGGTTGGTATACTTATGGCCATTGTTGTAATACTAAAGAAGCCATTTACAACAGAACCTTGACCCATTGTATAGAAATGGTGAACCCAAACAACGAAACTTAAAGCAGAGATTGCAATCATACTGACAACCATGCTCTTATATCCGTATAAATTCTTTCTTGAGAATGTTGCAATAATCTCACTATAAATACCGAAAGCTGGAAGAATAACAATATAAACTTCAGGATGTCCCCAAATCCAGAATAAGTTCGCCCAAAGCATATCATTACCATGTGCCATCGTGAAGAACTGTGTTCCAAATTCACGGTCAAACATCATTAATGCTAAAGCTACTGTTAATACTGGGAATGCGAATACGATAATAACGTTTGTAATTAAGATACTCCAAGTAAACATTGGTAATTTCATTAATTTCAAACCTGGTGCACGCATTTTTAAAATTGTTACGATAAAGTTAATACCAGTCATTAATGTACCTAGACCAGCAATTTGAAGCGAAATTGCGTAATAGTTATTTCCAACACCTGGGCTGAATTCTTTACTTGCTAGTGGGAAGTAAGCTGTCCAACCAGCATCAGGTGATCCACCGATAACAAAGCTTAAGTTTAAAAGCATTGCACCTGCGAAGAATAACCAGAAACTAACTGCATTTAAATAAGGGAATGCTACGTCACGTGCTCCAATTTGTAATGGAATAACGATATTCATTAAACCAATAATGAAAGGCATCGCCATGAATAAAATCATAATTAAGCCGTGAGTTGTAAAAATTTCATTATAATGTTGTGCATCTAATATTTTTAAATCTGGTCCTGCTAATTGTGCCCTCATTAATAAGGCATCAACTCCGCCACGGAAAAGCATTAATAATGCACAAAGAATATACATTACACCGATACGTTTATGGTCAACCGTTGTTAACCATTCTTTCCATAAATAACCCCATTTTTTAAATTTGGTTAAACCAATAAAAATAGCGAGAGAAACAATAACGATACTCACCATTGCGCCATAGATCATTGGCTCACCTGTTACAAAAAAGTGATCCCATTTATAACCCATCATTATTTCATCCCCTCCATATTATCCATAGAACCATGATCATGCCCTGCATTTTTTCCTTCAGGAGCTGGTCTAAATTCTAAGTGGGTTGAAGAATATGTCTTTCTACCTAAATGCTCTATTTTTAGCAACTTATTAAACTCTGTTTCTGTTAAAGCAGGAGCCGTATTTTTAACGTCTTTAACCCAGCCGTCAAAATCTTTATTGTTCATTGCCAGTACTTCAAATTCCATTCCAGCAAAGCCTTTACCATTGAAGTTACTGTTTTTACCCATAAATGAACCTTCATTTGAAGCAACAAAGTTTAATTTAGTTACCATGTTACTCATTGCGTATTTTTGTCCACCTAATTGTGGAACCCAGAAACTTGTAATCGGACCAAATGAATATAGTCTGAATTCTACGTTTCTATTCGTCGGAATGTTAACATAGTTAACTGTTTCAATTCCTTGTTCTGGATATGAGAAGTGCCATTTCCAGTTTGAAGAACTTGCATAAATAACAAGTGGTTTATCATTTGCATGACCTTTTGGAACACTTTCAACTGCATTTGTTGTTTTAACAGTTACTACTGATAAAACTGCAACAATTATGATCGGTATAACCGTCCAAATAATTTCAAGTGTTTTACTTCCCTCTTCGTGAGGTGGTTCGTAATCTTTTGGAAGTTTACTAGCTCGATATTTATAAAGAATAACTATATAAAGAATGTAAACTACTAGTAAAACTCCTAACATCATTAACATTGAGAAGATAATCGTATCTGCTTGCGTTTTAGCAACAGGTCCTTTTGGATTAAGAACTGCAATCTTGTCACAAGCACCCAATGCTAATGCAACCAGCATGATCATCATGCTCATTAGAAATTTTTTCATCTCGCTCTTCCTTCCTTTAAGTAAGTAAAAGTACAAAACAGTTTTTTGAATTGCTTCTTAGTTAAGTATTTTTATAAATTGTCACCAAAATGACAAACAATGTCCACAGTTATAGTAAGATACTTTAATTAAAAAAACAAACAATTAATTTCTATTTTGAAAGGAAAAAATAAGTGTTCACATTTTAGACAAATATTAGATTTCGATTAACTTTTTGTTCACAATTTCAAAATTACATATTATTAATTTAGTATAATAATTTCGAACGATTTTCACGGAATAATCAGTATTTTTGGACAAAGAATACTCTTCTATTGGCGATCCGTCAGGGGAAGACAAAGGCATAGTTCCACTCAACCTAAAAGTGGCATCTACACCGATTTATCTTCACCGTTGCCAATTGATACTTTCTAAATTAACAAAAAAAATAACGCAGATCTCTCTGCGTCAAAAACAGGGTTATTAATTTATTGAAGAGAAAAACTACTGTCCTAGCATGTTCTTCTCTTCATAGGGTTGGGGGGGTTCTAGGGTTGCATTCCACATTAATTTTAAAATGTGTATCCAATCGAAGAACTAAGAAAAACAATGGCTTTTTCTTACACTTCTTTTATAAACTTAGATTACCATAAATGAAAATGATTATCAATACCAATTATTGTAATTTTTTATAAAAAAGTAAAACATTATCATGCCTCAAATACTACAAAGCCAGCATTCTCTTATAATTTTTTACTTCTTTCCATACCCAACCGCCTTTAGCGCATACCATGACAGATATCCATTGTTTACATCCATTTCACGTTTTTTTGATTGATGCTTTATTTTCTAAATCAAATTAATAAAATTCAATCTCATTTAATATTGCAAATCAAATAAGTTATAATTGTAGAAAAAGGGTGGGACAAGTATGCCGCAATTATTAATTAAAGGTATTTCAACAAATGATATTTGCAAAATTAGCAAGCCATTAATTGAAGAACTTGCAAATGTTTGCGAATGTGGAACTGACAATTTTACGATTGATTGTATTCATTCTACTTCAATCTTTGATGGTGAAGTTGTAGATAGTTTTCCATTTATTGAAGTAAAGTGGTTTGAACGTGGAGTAGAGACAAGAGATCGTTTCGCTGCAACAATCGAAAAACATGTTAATTTATTAAATATTCCAGAATTTGAAATAGCATTTATTACATATAAAGAAGATAGCTATTATATTAATGGAAAGAGATTTGAATAATACTATACCAAAATAACAAAGGCCAGTGAATCCACTGGCCTTTTTATTTTGTATAATTTCCATTATTTATAGGTCAACTGTACCTATAGGACGATGTCATTTCACGGTATTTTTACTATGTGGACAAATATACAAACTTTAAAAAATAGTTATGTAACTAAGTACATGATCGACAAAATTGAATATTAGTATATTAATCGGACAAGTAGGTGACCAAAATACTTCCGATTAGAGAAAGGTGAATGAGAATGAACTTTGAAATTATTGTGACTGCTTTTGTTTTCATAATGACAATGGCTGTCATTTTCTGGAGACCAAAAGGAATTCATGAAGCATGGCCTGCAACTATAGGGGCAGTATTAATACTGCTAACTGGAATCGTCAGTCGCCATGACCTTCTTGACATCATTAGTAAAATTGGTGGGGCCTCTATAACAATTATTGCAACAATTGTTATGGCTGTTATTTTAGAAAGCTTTGGATTTTTCCACTGGTCCGCAGCACGCCTAGTAACATTAGCTAAAGGATCAAGTTATCGCCTATACTGGTATATCCAATTACTATGTTTTTTAATGACACTGCTGTTTAATAATGATGGTAGTATCCTAATAACAACACCAATACTAATTATTCTTTTAAAAAATCTCCGCTTAAAACCACATCAACAAATACCTTACCTATTATCGGGTGCATTAATTGCTACCGCTTCGAGTGCTCCAATAGGCGTAAGTAATATCGTAAATTTAATCGGTTTAAAAATCGTTCACATGCCACTATATATGCAGCCGTTAATGATGTTTGTACCAACAATGATCGGCTTATCCTTTATGTCACTCATGATGTATTTCGTATTAAAGAGTAAATTTCCAGAAGTTTTACCTGCTTCAACAAATGACATTGAAGAATCATTTTTCATCAAAAATTTTCATCCTTTAAAAACAAAAATCTCTGTTGAAACGAAAAGAAAAAGAACAAAGTTTATGCTTAAAATATTAACTTTCGTATTTGTTATGAGATGTTTGCTTTTCGTCGCATCCTTTATTTCGATTCCAATTGAATTTGTTGCTGTACTCGGCTCACTCATTTTACTTATATGGAGATGGTACCATTTAAGAACAAACCCCGTGGATATCTTAAAAAAGACCCCTTGGCAAATACTTTTGTTTGCATTCTCAATGTATGTAATTATTTTTGGGCTTCATAATGCTGGTCTAACAGATTTTCTTGTAAAAGAACTTGAACCAGTCGTTAATCAAGGCCTATTTAATGCTACTTTAGTAATGGGTGGATTAGTAAGTCTATTATCAAATTTATTTAACAATCACCCTGCTCTTATGATTGGCACAATCAGTTTAACTGAGATGGGTCTAAATCCAGTAACCCTAAAAGCAATCTATCTTGCAAATATTATCGGTAGTGATATTGGCTCACTATTATTACCGATTGGAACATTAGCATCTTTAATTTGGATGCACATATTAAAAGAAAATAAAATTAAAGTAAAATGGAAAGATTATTTAAGCGTTACAATAATTGTGATCCCATTAACTACTATTATTACATTAATATTATTATTTTATTGGATACAATTATTTTTTGCTCATTAATTTAGTTCTTTAATTACCTATAGGAGGAGATTAAAGTGAGTGATGTATCAACATTGCTTGGTGAACAAGTTTCAGTAAAACTATCTGGAGATGTCATTTTCGAAGGTATTCTTACTGATTTAGGACAAGATATTTTAGTCCTTTTCAATGGCATAAAATATTATTATATTCCTTGGATGCATATCCATATGGTATATCAAACGAATGAATTGAAAGAAAAAATAAAGAACCCTAATGAACCATCCATTACCCAAGAAATGGAGACAATTTCTTATCGTAAAATTTTACTAAATGCTAAAGGTATCTTTTCAGAAATCTATGTAACTGGTAATATAACTTTTCATGGATATGTTATGAATGTACTAAGTGATTATTTAGTCTTTTATTCACCTGTATTTCATACAATGTATATCTCTTTATCGCATTTAAAATGGATAACACCATATAATCATAAAGTTGTTCCATATAATTTAAATGATGATACTTTATCTGTGCATCCTTCTACCACTCCATTACACAGATCATTTGAAAGTCAGATAAAAAAGGAAATTGGAAAGTTGGTAATTTTCGATGGTGGGACAGATCCAATGAAAATTGGGCGTTTAAACAAAGTTGATAATAATCAATTAGTGCTTTGTATAGCAAGTGGAGAAAATGTTTATTTAAAGCTAGCACATATAAAATCTGTTCACCTACCTTAGCAGGATATGACCTTTGATACGCGTTGTATTTAAAGGTTTTTTTTTATTTATAAGCAAGATACTTTCTAAGCCACTTTACTTTAATATATAAATTTAATGCATTAAGTAAAAGCCCCATTCCATGCTTGGGGCTTTTAACTTTAACTATATTAGTCTTCTAATCTTTATTAACGTAAATCGATCCATTCTTCGTTTTTAAATTAAGCTGGTTTTCGCCGCTTCCTACAATCGCCTGATTTGAATGGATTTCATCTTTATTTTCCATTTTCCAGCCTATATTCCCATCAAAGTTTCCATCATTTGTTTCTGCATTAATTGCAATGCTATTATCTTTTAGCAAGTTGATTTGAAGTTCACCGTCATCTGAAGTAATGTTACTACTACCAAACAATAATGCATCGTCGACATTAACTGAACCGTTGTTTGTTTTTGCTTTAACTTCACCTTTAAACTCATTCAGGGTTATTTCGCCATCATTTGTAGTGATTTCACTTCTACCTTCCATATTCGCATGGTCAAACGAAATTCTACCATCTTTTGTGCTTGCATTTAAATAACCAGATATATTCCTAACGGTAATTTCTCCGTCACGTGTTGCAATTTCACTTTCATTTGTTAAATTCACTTTAGTTAAGCTAATTGAGCCATTTCTAGTTTTTGCAACTAAGTTTCCGGATACATTTTCAACATTTATTTGACCGTCATTTGAATTAATTACTGTTTCATTAGCCTTATTCGTTAAATTTACCGAACCATTGTCTACTTTAATATTCGTCATCATACTTTTCGGCAAATCAATCGTTAACTCAGCCTTTTTATTTCCAAAATGGAATATGTTATTGTCATCATCATTAATTTCTATATACATTTTATTTCCAAGTGTTTTTACCGAATAATAATCTGATAACTTCCCTGTTTCTTTTTTACCATTATCAGGAATTCGGACCGTCCCGTTTACTTTTAACGAATTTGAGTCAGTTCCATTTACATTTATTTCTCCATCCGTTGCTTTAATAATAACTTCATTAATTGATGTAGAAATAGTTTGTGAATCATTTATTTCAATATTTTTGGATTTAAACGTGTACCCAATTTCTTTAATAAAATAATGTCCTATACTAAAAACAATTGAAACGATCATTACTAAAACAAGTAGAAAAATACTAAATCCATGAAAACGGAGTGTGTCTTCTTTTCTTACTAAATGAAAGAACAAGACTTCAATCCCTAATAAAATACAAGCAACTGGCCAAGCATTAATTAAAAACTTCGTATATGGTATCGAAATAAAACTTTGTAGAAACCACAATACACCAATTGCAATCAAAATAATACCAGCAGTTATAGTGCCAACTTTCCAGTTCCTCATACTTCTTTCTTCGGCTTTCCAGTTAATAATTTAATACCAAGTACAACAAACACGAAACTGAATATTAAATTTTGAACTAGATGATAATCAATAAATAGATTGTAATGTCTTGAGATATAATCTGAGGCATTTTCTAATAATGATAAGCAACCGAAACCGATTAATACCCAACCAATTAAAAATTTATTAACTTTAAAATGATTATTTAAAATTGGCTCATCGATTAATTCGATATCCTCACGATATTTGCTATGGTATTGTAGAGCATCAAAATAGCTATAAAATACAATAACTGGTATAAAAAATCCGAAACTTGAAATTAAATTTGTTAAAAATATTGTTCCGAAAAACAGTAGCATAAACTGCAACCCTCGACTCATTAACCCTAAATAGAAATGACCAAGCCCAGGTAAAATTGATAATATATAAACTAATCTTTTACGTGATTTCAAAGTTTGTACCTCCATTATTTTTTATTTTCTTTCAATATTTTTGGAATTGATATTGTTATTTTTTCACTTTTTTCAATTAATGAAGACGTCTGATCGATTGTTTGTACAACTTGGCGATTTGAATTTGAAATTCGCTCAGCTAATTGAAATTGGAAAAATAAAAATGTTGCTGCCGCAGCCAACACTAAATGGATAAAGCGAACTTTTTTTGAATTATGATTATTCGATTTCATTTCGTTAACTTGTTCCTTAATCTCGATTAACTCAGTTTGCTTCATAATCTCATTCACGAAGTCATCAGAAAAATGATAATCAGGTGGATTCATCCATTCCTCTTGTAATTCTTTAAGAAGTTCAAGTTCAGCCTCGCAGGAGCTACATTCATTTAAATGCTGTTCAAGCATAAGAGATTCTTTTTTTGAAAGCTTATTTTGTTGATACGATAATAATTGTTCAGAAGTTAAATGTTTCAAATAACCCCTCCTTTATGCTTGTCTTTAATTAATCGTTTGGCTCGATATAAGCGTGACTCTACAGTTTTAACGGCTACATTTAATTTCATAGCTATTTCAGCGTAGGTCAGTTCTTCAAAATAATACAATTTCAATACATCGCTATATGCTTGTGGCAATTCAATTAAATATGAATGAATAAGTTCTTTATCGATCGTTTTTAGTAAAGCTTCCTCAGGTGTTAAAATATTCTCTTCTGGTAAAGTAGAAAGTAACTCACCAGTTTCATGCTCCTGTTGTTTAACTTGTTTTCTTTTAAAATCAATTGCTTTATTCATTGTAATTCGATAAATCCATGTTGCCAAACTTGATTCTCCGTTAAAGTTTTCAAGAGAACGATACAATTGGAGAAAGACTTCTTGCGAAATATCTTCAGCATCCTTTTGATTAGTTGAAACTTTCAATGCTACTGCAAATACCTTTGCTTCGTATCTTAAAATTAATTCCTTAAATAGTTGATGATTTCCCTTTAATATATTTTTTACTAATTGTTCATCCGACTCCATTGCATCACCTCTTTTCCCTATCCATAACTTTAGACGAAGACAATTTTAATAACCCTGCAAAAATTTAAAAGTTTTTTTAATAAAATTTTTAAAGATATAATTGAAAGCAAAAAAGTCATGTATATCAACTATTAAGTAGTTTGTGGGAAAATACTTATTTAATGAATAAATGAACAAAAAAAAAAGCTTATATTGGGTTAATACAAGCTTTTTTGTTTCGTCGGTTGTGAAGAAAGTACGGTTGTTAGGTTTTAAGGAAAAAATTTATGTAATCAGTCACTTTTTTGTAATTTTGTATGTTTTTACATTGTTTTGATCAAATATTGTCCTTTTTCATTTGCGATTCCCGATATTATTTGCGATTTGCTTAATTATTATTGAACTTCTGGAATAATATGTAAATCCTTTATAAAGGTGCGCATATGTTTCACTATTTCTTCATATCTCAATTTGCCATTTTTTAAATTTACCTCATTTATATTTTCTAAAGACATAATTTCAAAGTTTCGATTATCTCGATAATAATTATATGTCGGGAAAAAACTTGGATTAGTCAATTCGATTTTTACATCTTTGTTTTTTTGATTTTTTACTACGTCTACGGTAGCAAGGCCACCAATTAACTCATAAATTTCATCTTGAGCTGATAAATAATTTCCTAATGAGTAAAAGACAATTGATTTATTCCCCGTTTTTCCTGTTATCCATGCCGGTGGTTGTAGTACATGTGGATGGTTTCCAATAATAATTTGAACTCCCATATCTGCTAATTTTTTTGCCAGTTCCTTTTGAGTATTATTTGGCATTCTTTCATATTCAGTACCCCAATGCATCGCAACTACTACGACATCAGATATTTTTTTTGCTCTTTCAACATCACGGTTTATTTTAGTTAGGTCAATTAAATTTACTAAATAGTCTTTGCCTTTAGGTACAGGAATACCATTCGTACCAAATGTATAAGCAAGAAATGAAAAACGTATATTATTTTTTGCTAAAACTCTTATCTGGTCATGGTCGGCCTTCGATTTAAATGCCCCAGTATATGGCATGTGAATTGCATTCCAATGAGAAAGTGCACTTTGGATTATTTTTTCACCGCGATCAAGTGAATGATTATTTGCTAATGTTACAAAATCAACTCCAGCACCTTTAAGTGCATCACCTACTTCAGACGGACTATTAAATGCTGGATAAGTTGATAGTCCAAACTGTTTTCCGCCAATCATTGTTTCTTGATTCGCTACTAAAATATCTGGCTGTTCCATCGTTTTTCTAACTTCATCAAACATTTTATTAAAATTATAAATACCGTTTGGAAGCATAGCATCCTCATAAACTTCATTATGTATTAAAATATCACCGACAGCACCAACAGTTACTTTCGAGACAACCTCATCATTTTTCTCGACAGTTTCATTCGGTCTTTTGACCTGTTCTGTTTTTAATTTATTTTCTTTTACATTATTTTCTTGATTATTTTTTGAGCAAGCACTCAATAAAGCAAAAATACAGGTTATCAATATGATTATAAATTTTTTCACATTTTTCTCTCCAAAGTTCGAGGCAAGATTAAAGTTTTAGATTTTAGCCTATCAGTAGGATAGGCATAGTCCATTTTTAAGTTGTCCCATATTAATCTTTATTATTTAATTAGTTAATCTTCTCCCATTTTTTTACAAATGAACATTTAATTTTACATTGTTTATTAACAAATATCAATCATTATTAATACTTTAAGATAACATTTTTTAAAAATTAAGAATTATTGGACTTAAGTATAAAAGAACTATTAAAATAATAATATGGTCAAAATGAATGGAGTTTTTCGGTTTTAAATAATTTCGACATTCTTATATTACGTGGCTAATTAAATTTTGAAAATGTTAGGAGAGTAAAATGGGTATATCAGAAAAGTTATTACAGTTAAAAAAAGAAATAAGCAACGTCATTATCGGTAAGGATGATGTCGTTGAAATGATTTTCATTGCTTTAATAAATAATGGACATATTTTATTGGAAAGTGTTCCTGGGACGGGTAAGACTCAATTAGCTAAAAGCTTTGCAAAAACGATTAACGGTTCGTTTAAGCGGATTCAATTTACTCCAGATTTATTACCGAGTGATGTAACTGGAATTCAATTTTTTCATCCAAAGGAACAAGATTTTCAACTTCGAATCGGTCCAGTTATGACGAATATATTATTAGCTGATGAAATTAACCGTGCTACCCCTAGAACCCAAGCTAGTTTATTAGAGGTAATGGAAGAACGACAAGTAACAATCGATGGAGAAACGATTAGTCTACCTAACCCATTTATCGTAATTGCAACTCAAAATCCAATTGAATCGCAGCAAGGTACATTCCCATTACCTGAAGCACAAATGGATCGCTTCTTTATGCAAATTAGTTTGAAGTATCCTTCGTTTGAAGAAGAAAAAAGCATTATGAAATCATATCGTTTAAATAGTCCATTTTCAAACTTAAATAAAGTATTAACATTAGATGAAATTTATGAAATGAAAGAACAAGTGAAGACTGTTAAGATTTCGGATGAAGTGGAAGATTATATTTTAAAAATTGTACATCTAACTCGAAATCATGAAGATGTTCAGCTTGGAGTGAGTCCACGTGGTACATTGGCATTAATGAGAGCTTCGCAAGGCAAAGCTTATATTAATAATCGAACATTTGTTACACCTCAAGATGTAAAAGATGTTGCGGCCTATATTCTCTCACACAGAATCGTATTAAACCTTGAAGCATCCTTTAAATACAATGCTATACAAGTTATTGAATCAATTTTAAATCAAGTTGAGGTTCCTGTAGAAGCTGGAGCAGGTCAATAAATGACTTGGCATAAAGAGATAAATGGAAAGAATTCCCTTGATGTACTTATCATTTTTGGCGCAATCTTTTTAATTATTAATTTCTATCAGTCTTCTTACTTGTTAATGTTTTTAGGTGCTTTTTTAATCATCCTTAGTTTAATGAGTAGATATTATTTAAATCATATAGCTGATCACCTTACGATTGAAAACGACCGATTACCAATTCATGTTACCGTTGGAGATCAATTTACATTACCAGTTAAAATTAAACAAAATAATTGGTTACCGATCATAAACGCTACAGTTCGAATAAAATTAAATCCAATTTTAGAAGGTAAAAAGTTTAAAACTATAAGTAATGATTCGAATTTAGAACTAATCATACCTATTCAATTAAAAGGTAATGAGACTGTTCAGCTTTCTTTGCCGCTCTTTGCGACAAAACGTGGAGTTACGAGAATAAAAGAATTGGAGCTAACCATTTCAAATTTTTTTGGCTTAGGTTATGTACATTTAACTTATAAACCACTTTTACAAAAAGAAATAATCGTTTATCCAAGCTTAATTCCTGTACCTCAAATTGACCAAATAATGTCAACTAATTCATATGGTAATTTTGTGACGCCGTCTAGTATTTTTGAAGATTTTCTAGCTCCGATTGGAACTAGAGATTATGTATATTCGGATTCATTTCATCGAATCCACTGGAAAGCAAGTGCCAAGACGCAAGTACTACAAACTAAAATATATGAACGAACTGCTGATTATTCATTTACGTTTATCATCAACTTAAGAAATCCAAACCATGAAAATTTCAGACTAAGTATCGTTGAGAATATTGAATCGATTGCAAGTAATATTGCCTATATGGTCCAATATGCAACACTTAAAAATATTCAGTATGAAATCTTTCTAAATTTGAACATGGAAAGTGGAGTTCCTGTTTATCATTTGCCGATAGGCGGAGGAAAATCTCAATTAAGTAAAACTTTTGAAATCCTTGCCCGTATTAATGGAGCAAGAACGACACAGCCTATCGATCGATTGTTACATTACGTTGAAAAACAACAACGAAAATCTCCAGTTGTGATTTTATGTGGACCGTTCGGTAAGCATGGAGATCGATACTTCGCTCAAATGCGAAAACGCGGTCAAAATATATATTATCTACAAGATGATTTAGAAAGTCCAAAGCTTGTTCCATTTGGACAGAATTAAGTCGAAAGGATAATGAAATGATTTTACGTTTACTACCTACATATTTTTTCTCATTAGAATGTCTATATTTATATTTAATCGTTCTATTTTTATACGAATCAAAAAATCAACTACCGCCTAGCTTGGCTATGATTTGCATTTTTCTAATTGGAAATCTAATATTATTTTACTCTTTAAATAAATCTAAAGTGTCTCGTGTTAGCTCATACTTAGCAGCCGTTTTTTGCGGTGTAGTTGGCTACAATCTTGGCTTAAATTCGGTTACATCAATTTTATGCGCTGCTTTTATCTTTTTTCGAATTGAGGCTTTTCTTAAAGACACTTCATTATGGAATGAAGAACGAAATAAATTGCAAATAGTTTTTTATTTTACAAGTTTATTCATACTCTTTTTTGGCTGGTCATTCCATTACGAGTATAAAAGTTTCGTATATGGGCTAATTATTATGTTTACAATTCTTTTTAGTTTAGGGAGATATTTTCAGCAAGCAGTTAATACACAAAGCATTAAAAACTCTCGTGGCATGTTCGGTTCAATACTAATTGCAGCAACACTAACTGGTATTTTCACGTTAGTCGTACCATTATTTAAATGGAGTATTTTTAAAGTACTAGATGGATTATTTAAGGTAGTTGGATTTGTAGCGTCACCTATTTTCAACTTTGCTGATCACAAAAATTTTAAAGTTGAAAAAATTAAACTTAACCGTCATCCACTTAAAAATCGAATACCGCAAAATCCAAAAAATCAGCATTTTATTTTAGAATCAGTACCTACTTGGGTTTGGCTAGCCATACTAATAATTGTTTTAATCGCAATTTGGTTTGTTATTAGAAGGCTTAAATCTATTCGTATTGAAAACCAATCTTTCCAACAAGAAATTGGTATTGAATATGAAACAATTCCAGAATCTATGAGAATAAAAAGACGACTTTTTAAAGCTAATGCCCCTACTGATCAAATAAGAAAACTAATCTTTCAACTTCAAAAATATGCATCGAAGCACAAAATGGGTCGCCATAACGGTGAAACTTTAAATGAATGGTTTAAACGTATTCAAATTTCAAATGAAGACGAACTAATCAATGCATATAACTCAGTACGCTATGGAAAAGCTGAATTAAAGGATATTGAAAAGTATGAGGAACAGGTAAAGCGGATTAAAGAAATGATTAGGAATAGGGATAAAGAACAAGGTTAAAGGGTAAAAAAACACAAATTTTATTAAAATTTGTGTTTTTTCTGTATTATGCCTTAATTGTTCTTGTATGCTTTAGTAGCAATTGTATATTTTTCGATATTTTTCATGTGTGGCTCGTAGCCAATGCCTGGTTTATTTGGTACAGTGATCATTCCATTTTCTACAGTTACTTCTGGCTCAATAATGTCTTCAGCCCAATATAGTGAGGAAGCAGCTGTGTCACCGGGTAGAATGAAGTTAGGTAATGAAGTAATTGCAATATTATGTGCTCTTCCGATTCCTGATTCGAGCATTCCACCACACCATAATGGTATGTTATTTTCCATGCATAAATCATGTATTTTTTTTGATTGAGTTAGTCCGCCAACTCTTCCAATTTTAATATTAATAATTTTACAGCTTCCTAGTTTTATCGCTTTTCTAGCATCTTCTAATGAATGAATACTTTCGTCTAAACAAATAGGCGTTTTCATTCTTGCTTGTAAATCTGCATGGTCGATAATATCGTTGTAAGCAAGTGGCTGTTCGATCATCATTAAATTATAGTCATCTAAGGCGATTAACTGATCCATATCCAATAAAGTGTAAGCTGAATTAGCATCTGCCATTAAAGGGATAGTTGGAAACACCTTTCTAACTTTATCGATCAGTTCAATATCCCAGCCTGGTTTAATTTTTAATTTGAATCGTTTGTAGCCTTCCTCGAGACGATTTTCAATGATTTTAATTGTAGAATCAATTGTATCTTGAATGCCTATGCTTACTCCAACTTCAATTTCCTTTTTAGTTCCACCGATTGCAGTAGAAAGTGAAATGTTTTCTTGCTTAGCATATAGATCCCAAATAGCCCCTTCAATGGCAGCTTTAGCCATATAGTTTCCACGAATATGAGAAAACAGCTTATCGGAAAGTTCATCTGGATGATTAATTTCATTATTTAAGACGATTGGAATTAAATAATCTTCGAGAATATGCCAGTTTGTATTTACAGTTTCTTCATTATATAAAGGATCAAGCATCGCAACTGATTCAGCCCATCCTGAAATTCCGTCTTCACTTATCGTTTCTAATAGAATAAACTCCCGGTCATACTCTGTTCCGAAGCTTGTTGTAAATGGATGCAATAAATCCAGTTTCATATGGCGTAATATTACTTGTTTAATTTTCATTTACGAACTCTCCCTTATATTAAATATTCGTTTTTTATTTTTTTAATATATAAAAATGGACTGGCAGATTAGGTTCTGAAATCTTATAAAATCCTGTTACTTTCCATCCATTTCTGAATAAATTTTGAAAGGACTCTCGAGTCTTCATTCGCCATTCATTTGCAATATGAATATTTGATTCTCTTATTGTTCGGAAGTCCTTTGGAACAGCAACAAATGCTAGATCACTCATTTCAAAAGAATCTTTTATATTCGGAATAGGTAATCCGTCTTCATTTTCTTCCCATTCAATCAGAGAATGTTCAAGTGCTTCACTCAATTCAACTTGTCTTAAATTTTCTTTTTCATCTTCATTTTTTGAAATATGCCATTCAACTAGGAAACGATCAGATGGAATTCCACTATTTAACAGATCGTCCATCTCACCATAGCAGTTTTCAATATACGTACGACAAACTCCACCTAATTTTGAAATATTTAAATATCCATTTGCAGTTTCTAATGGGTCATATGTCCAAGTTATTAGTTTATAACCGAGTTTAAGCGCTTCTTCTCGTTGAGCAATTTTAAGCAATTTTCCGATTCCTTTATTACGAAACGCTTGATCGATTCCAAGCATATGCGAACAAAGATAAACAGTTTGACCATCGAATCCAGGAAAACTATATTGAAATCCGATCATTTCTCCTTCAAAATAAGCACCTAAAACTAAGCCACCGTTCTTCGCAGCTGTAATTGTTTGATGAGTAGGAATCGAATCCTCAAATCCCCAAATTTTTGATTCTAATTTTCGAACCTGCTCCATTTCTTCTATTGAATGAAGAGAACGTATTGTAATACCATTCGTAGCTTCGGATTGATCCAGATCGTTTAGCAATCTATTCACCTCTTATTTATTATTGTTCTGATGCTAATAAAACAGCTTGAGTTAAAATTTTTGCTCCATAGTGCAGAGCCTCTAAATTAAATTTCATATGTGGATGATGTAATCCTGGGACTAGTCCACAACCTAAACCAACCATTGTCGCTGCAATTTGAGGATATTTATTTGTATAGAAGTGGAAATCCTCGCCTCCATTTGAAATGCATTCAGGCACTAGGTTGTCTACTCCGATAATTTCTTTAATTGCAGTTTCAGTCATTTTTATTGCTTGAGCGTTTTGAACCGCCGCTGGAACAAATTCTTCCATTACCCACGAAATCTTAGCTTTTGTTTCATCCATCGTTTCTTCAAAAACCTCGACTGCACAAGCATTTAATTGATTCATAATCTCATTTGTTTGAGCTCTTACATCAAGGGAGAACTTTACTGTTTCAGGTATCGTATTTGATGCTTCATTCTCTGTTTGAATTTGCGTCATTTTAATCGAGTGTGGAACGTCAGTATTTAAGTTTAATCGTTTTAATTTATATACAAGTTCAGCAGCTACTTCAATTGCATTAATACCATCCTGAGGTCGAGATGCATGTGCTTGAATGCCTTGAATTGTACCTTTAATCGTTTCAGCTGAACCATGTATGATGACAGGAGATGCTTTTTGGAAAGGAACTTCTCTTTCAGGTCTTAAATGTACTCCAAATAATGAAATGACATGATCTAATGCTCCATCATTCATCATTTGGAGTGCACCTTCACCTTTTTCTTCTGCTGGTTGAAAGATAAAGCGAATCGTATGTCTTGGCTTTATCTTACTGGCTGCCATGGCCAACGCTGTAAATAAAACCATCGTACTATGAGCATCATGACCACAAGAATGATTTGCGATTACAACACCGTCAACTTCTTGAACTAGCGCATCCATATCTGCTCTTAGAGCAACAACAGTATCTTCTTCACCCTTTATTTCAGCAATAAATCCAAAATGACTTTCAAACGTTTTAATTTCGATCCCTGCATTGATTAATCGTTCTTTTATATAATTAGCTGTTTGTTCTTCATGCCAACTCGGTTCAGCTAACATATGTAAATCTTGATACGTTTGTATTATTGCTTCCTTATTAACTTCTAGATAGGATTGTGGATTCATTAGCTCTTTCTCCTCGCTTAATTTCTACTCTATAAAGACTTCATATGTTGAATAGATTTTTTCTAATTTTTGTTGATACATTTGAATTCTCTTTTTATCCTTTTCATATAAACCAGCAATCACTAAATTTAACAGGCTCATTACTGATGCGATTGAGTTTGATCCACTTTCTACATTTTCTTCTGTAGTGAGAATAATATCTGCAATTCTTCCAATCGGTGACAATAATCGATCAGTTACTGATATTAACTTAACTCCATTCTCTTTTGTACATTCGGCAATTGTTAATGTTTCCTTAGCATATCTTGGGAATGAAAATGCAATGACAACTGATTTATCCGTCAAATTGCAGAATTTTTCAAAAAAATCTCCCGCTGGAGAACAATACATTACATTACCTCTAATCGAACTTAATGTATTTGCAAACCAATACGCTGCAATATGAGATACACGATGTCCTACAATTAACACTTGATCAGAGCTAATTATTGCTTCTACCGCTTTTGATATTTCCTCAATATTGGAAGGTTGTAACAAATTTCTTAAAATATTTACTTCATTTTCGATAATTTTTGTATAAGTATGATGACCACTTATATCCTTAATTTCTTCTTTTTCATTCATATAATCTGCTTTATTTAAATGTAGAAATTCGTTTTGAACGCTTAACTGCATATCACTGAATCCTTCAAATTCGAGTGCATACGAAAGTCGAATAACAGTAGTCTCACTCACATCAGCTTTTCTGCCTATTTGATAAGCTGCTTTAAATGCACACTCCTCTAAATTTTCAATCATATAAGTAGCTACTTTTTTTTGCCCCGGAGATAATTGTGAAAACTTCTCTTTTACTAACAATTTAAAACTAGGTCGCTTCATATTTTTTTATCCTTCCACCAATGAAGTTTAAACTTCATTTTTTTAGAAAGTTGCAGTCAATACTTCTTTAACATATACATTATCATAACCGATAAGCAGGGGCAAGAAAAAGTCGAGGTAAATGCTTACGAAAAAATTTTTAAAAAAATAGTAAAAAACTAACTGATTTGTCCCATAAATTTCTTGCATTCCCTTCTCTTCTTGCCCGTAAAATATTTGTAGTAATTAGTTAATTGCCCTTACAATTTACTTTAATTTGAATTAACTAAAATAGGACTACTATTCAAAATTTGAATCCGGTCGAAAGCCATAAAAGTGTATACAATAGTTTTCGTAAAAGGATATAAAAGTTATTTGTATACCCTAAACCCAAGGAGGGGAAAATTTGAAAGTTTTAATAATATGGCGTCTCTTAACAGTTGGTGGAGTTAATGCTGGCTGGAGGAATCGTTCAATTTACTTTAAAAAGTTTGGTATTCATACTGAGTTTCTATATACAACTGATCATGGTGGATTACACATAATGGAAGATATTGCACCTGTCTATTTAACAAAAGATGAAAACGAAATCATTGGGATCATTAAAAATAATGCCTATGATGCAATTATTGTAGTAGATACAGGAGCAGCATATAAATGGTTACAAAAAGCTAAATACAAAGGTCCAGTTATTGTAGAAGCACGAACGCCAGAGCTAATTAAACTTCAGCCACATTTAAAAAAATTCAGGTCAGTTGAACCTGTTTCAATTGTCGTACCATCGAATTATCAAAAAAGATTAGTCTCCATCTTAACAGATAATATCCCCATTAAAGTAATCTACAATGGTGTTGACACCACATTTTTCCATCCATTAGCTACAGATGAAATTTCATATGATGTTCAACCAATACTTCCAACTAACAAAAAAGTAGTGTGTTGGATTGGCAGAGTAGATAAACGTAAAAACTGGCCGATGTTAGTTGAGATTGCAAAGCGGATTAAAAGTGAACGATCAGATATTGAAATTTGGTTAATCGGAGGAGCTCAAAGTGTCCAACGAGAAGATTTTGCATTGACTTGGAAGGAGGAAGGTCTTACTGATATGATCAAATGGTTTCCGGTTATTCCATATCAACAAATGCCTCACGTCTATGCAAAAGTACTTCAATCAGGCGGTTGTACGATCGCTACAACAAAAGTTGAGTCTTTTGGCAATACATTTATCGAATCCATGGCATGTGGAGTTCCTGTTGTTGCCTCTAATATTATGCCTATTTCAGAAATCGTTCTCCAAGGTGAAACAGGTATGTTATTTCGGGGACATGATGTAAAAGATGCCGTAAAGATGATTTATCAAATAGTTGATAATCAAAAACTTCATCAGAAACTTTCAGAAAATGCCGTAAAGCATGTTGAACAAAATTTTGCGATTCAAAAAGTAGCTGATATTTATCGTGAGTATCTTTTAAAAATTGGTGAAATTAAAAATAGCGATGTGATCCAAAATGATTGAACCAGTTTCATATATAAAAAAACTTGAAGGAAAATCAAATGCTCATCTAATTACCTTTAGTGATGGTAGAGATTATGTTGTGAAATATTTTCGTTCTGGATTTGAGAAAACATTACCAAACGAATGGGTTGCTTACTGTATTGCTAGATTTTTAGATTTGCCTGTTCCATATGCCCAAATCGTTTCAATTCCTGAAGAATTTTCAAAAACAATACCGGATTTAGAACTAGATGAAATTCAACTATCAAAGTTTCAGTTTGCTTCTTTGTATGTCCCTGAAACTTTAAATGGTCACCAAGTTGGATTAGTTCCAAGTATTGTAAATAAAGACCAATTAGCTGGCATCATTTTATTTGACTATTGGTTGTGCAATGGAGACCGTACTAGAAAAAATATTTTACTACGCGAAGAAGCCCTAGATCAATTTAACCTTTGGATTATTGACCATGCTGAAGCATTTGGTTCTTACAGTTGGTTAGTTTCAGAGTTAGAAACTTTGCCTCAAAATATTATGAAAAGTTCCACTCATCAATTCATGTCCGAGTATATAGAAAGTGAAGAAAAATTTAATGAACAACTGCAGATCATCCAAAGATTCCCAGTCCTCCTATTAGAAGAAATTGTGGAATTAACCCCCGATGATTGGTTACTTTCAAAGGATGACAAAAAAGCAATTGTAGGCAGATTAGTAAATCGAAGAAAAAAAATTCTCCCATACCTAAAACATAAATTCGTAAAAACGATTTACCGTCCTTTACATGAACAAAATGAATAACGTGAAAAAACGACTTCAATTTTTTTAGAAGTCGTTTTTTTATTTTATTTAATGATGGACGGTTTACCAACTGGATAATATTCTATTTTCACGCAATCTTTTATTCTATCTTCCATAATACAGTTTCTTCCGTCAAAAATAATTGGATTCTTCATTTTAGTTAGTATGCTTGGTAAGTCAAGTTCTCTAAATTCTCTCCACTCGGTTACAATAAAAATTGCATCTGCATCCGTTACACATTCATTTATTGAACTAGCATACGTAATATTGCTACCTAGAATTTTTTTCGCGTTTTCAACTGCTACAGGGTCATATGCCATCACTTCTGCACCTAATTTTTTTAAAGAATTTACGATTTTAATAGATGGTGCTTCTCGCATATCGTCAGTATCTGGTTTAAATGATAGTCCTAAACATGCAATCTTTTTCCCTTCTAATTCACTAAATCGTTCAATTGCTTTCTTTACAAGCAATTCGTGTTGGAATTTATTAATCGAAATAATTTCATTTAAAAATCCAAATTCAACCCCATTTAACTGAGCTGTGTGCAATAATGCTTTAACATCCTTCGGGAAACAAGAACCGCCATAGCCAATCCCTGCATATAAAAATGCTTCACCGATTCGTTTATCTTTCCCCATTCCTTTTGCCACATCTTCAACATTTGCACCGACTGTTTCACATAGGTTTGCTATTTCATTTATATAACTTATTTTGCTAGCTAAAAATGCATTAGACGCATATTTAATCATCTCTGCACTTCGAATACTAGTAATTAAGATTGGTACATTTAATGGTTTATACATTTCTTCAACAATTCTAGCAGACTCTTGATTATTGCTACCTATAATAATTCGATCTGCTTCCATTGTATCTTTTATCGCTGAGCCTTGTCTAAGGAACTCAGGATTTGAAACGACGTCAACGACAATATCTTCGCTACAATTTTTTTGAATAATTTCCTTCACGATTTCATTCGTTCCAACTGGTACTGTACTTTTAATAGCAACAATTACATGCTTTTTAACATTTTTTGCGATATCAATTGCTGCACCTTCAAGATAAGTTAAATCTGCTGCTCCATCTTCCCCTTGAGGAGTACCTACTGCAACAACAATAACTTGAGCATCGTCTAACCCTTTTTCGTATGAGGTTGTGAAAAATAATTTTCCTAACTTTATATTTCTAGTTATTAATTCTTCTATTCCTGGTTCATATATGGGAGATATACCGGCACTTAAATTATTGATTTTAAGTTCATTTATATCAATACAAGTAACTGTGTGACCTATCTCTGCTAAACAGACTCCTGTTGTTAAACCTACATAGCCCGTACCTAATATAGAAATTTTCAAGTTAATCCACTTCCTGATTATTTATATTTGAAGTGTCATCTGCTATGACCTCATTTAAAAAAGCAATCACTTCGTCTTTTATGTCTTCTCGGTTGATTGCAAAATCAATTGTAGCCATAATGAAGCCAATTTTGTTTCCAATATCGTATCGCTTACCTTCGAAATTATATGCTAATACTGGATGATGTTTATTTAATTCATTTATGGCATCAGTTAATTGCAATTCGCATCCTTGTCCAACCGATAGTGTTGATAAAATATCAAATATCTCTGGAGTAAGAATGTATCGTCCCATAATTGCATAGTTGGAAGGTGCATCTTCTAATTTTGGTTTTTCTACAAGACAATCAACTTGATATAAATTTGTATCATAAGTACTTTCTTTAGGTTTAATTATGCCATATTTACTCACTTCTTGATCAGAAACACCTTGAACAGCTATAACTGGGGCTTTATGTTTTTCGTATACATTAATAATTTGCTGAAGACAAGGTGTAGTGGACATAACGATGTCATCTCCTAGCAAAACAGCAAACGGTTCATTTCCTATAAAACTCTTAGCACATAATATTGCATCGCCTAATCCTTTTGGTTCCTTTTGACGCACATAAAAGATCTTCACCATATTGGATATTTTCTGCATCTCTTCCAATACTGTTAGCTTATTTTTTCGAGATAATGATTCTTCTAATTCATATGATTTATCAAAATGATCCTCAATCGCTCGCTTACCTCTACCACTAATAATAATGATTTCTTCAATTCCAGAAGCAACAGCTTCTTCAACAATATATTGAATAGTTGGTTTATCAACTATAGGTAACATTTCCTTTGGCAACGCTTTCGTTGCCGGCAAAAAACGAGTCCCGAGACCGGCAGCGGGAATAATAGCCTTGCGGATTTTCATTATACTTGCCTCCAAACTTTTGTTCATTCTACTTTATATGTAAATTAAGGAGGACTTGTCACCATATATACCTATTATGTTTAGAAAGATTATGCCTTAAAAACTAGCTTTTTTTGACTATACAACAGCATTAAGTAGGCCATCTAACAAAAGAAATAGCAATTAGTCTCTGAGTTAGAATTATTTGTGCCAATATAATGATTTCCAGGGGAGTTTTGAAGTTAATAAGGCTGTTTGAACATAAATCAAATCACTTTCTACATTAATTAAGCAAGTACACAACTTGATCCGCAAAGTTCACAAAATGTTCTCCCGAAACGAATCCTTCAAGAAAAAAAAAAAACTGTCTCAAAAGTATTTAAACTTATGAAACAGGGCTTTAATATTTAGACATTCTCCTCAAAACATGATCTAATAACGATTTCTATTTCTATATACTTCAGTGATGCTAGTAATTCTCTTTAGTTTATATGGTTCGGAATTAACTTTATTAGATGAATTGTTAGATGAGTTATTAGATAGATTATTAGATCTATTTTCTATTCTACTTCTATTTACATTATTTCCGACCGTATCAGTTACTTTTCTAATACGTCTCAGTACTCTTGGATTAGTATTAGCTATATACTCATCAGCTTTTACTATTCCTTTATCTCTAGGGATTGATTTTACCCGCTCGACTAAGGCTTCTTCCATTACTTTTGTTTCAGACTGAATTAGCGATTCTAATTCTTCTTCTTTCGTTTCAACAGTTGGTTCTTCAACTTCAATGATTTTTGGAGCCGGAAGTGCTGTTACTCCACTGATTTCTGCAGCTGGTTCTGCTACTTCTTCAGTAACAATGTCATTAGGCACAATAAACTGTTTATTTTGTACTGCAGATTTAAATAATGTTTGAGGTTCATATTGTAATAATTGTTCCGGCGAAATTGATGAAGCGTATTCTGTTCGGCCCCATACAGATAGAATTTCATCCGCTACACGACTCCATACATATTTAGAAACTGCAAGCTCTCTACCTTTAATTCCCATATTCTTCATTAACGATTTATTTGATAATATTTCTGTTATTTTGGTAGCGAATTCATTTGGATCTACTGGGTTTTCAACGATTAAACCATTCTCTCCTGGAATAATTACTTCAGGGTTTCCTCCTCTTGCAGTTGTTACAATAGGAAGACCTGCTGCCATCGCTTCATAGTGTACCCTTGCAAGTGGCTCTTGCCATAAAGAAGTACATACAAATAAATCAGCTACTGCAAACCAGTTTTGTATTTCAAAAGGCGATACAAATCCTGTTGTAATAATCGGTACATCTTGTTTTTTTGATATCGCACGAATATAGGCAACATAGTCCGTTACATTGTTTTGACTAAACCAATTGCTTCCTACGATGACTAAAGCTAAGTCTTTGAAGGTTTTTGAAAGTGTTGGTAATGCTCTAATTAAACGGTCTACACCTTTGTTTTCTGAAAGTCTACCCGCAAATAAAATAACCGTTTTATTTTCTAAACCAAACTCTTTTCTAAGCGTATTTCTCGTACTTACTATTCTTGAATCATTTCCAGGTAAGAAACGATCAGAATCAACACCTGAGTATATTGTTCTAATTTTATTTGAACTTTGAGGATATAGTTCACGAATTACATTTCCAACATAATCACTTACAGTAACAATACTAGAAACTTCTTCTAAAACTAAATTCGCTTCATCAACAGCAATTTTACCTATATTAAACATATCGTTGTGCATACTTAAAGTGATTTTTGCCTTTGGAGCTACTTTTCTAATAGGCAGGACAAGACGTGGTCTGTTAAAAATGTGGATTAAATCAAATTGCTTCCCTTCGATATATTGAACTACACCTTCACGATATAGCTCTAATACTTTCCCGGGGACACGTACATAATCCACACCATCAATCGTTTCCTCATCTGGTAATGACGGATCGTTTACTCCTAATATTGTTATATCATGAACTTTACTTAAATAAGGTAAACTACCTGCTATATAAGTCTGAATCGCACCACCTAATACTGGAGGTACTGGTAGGTTTTCTGTACAAACCATCAATATTCTCATCATTTTCCACTCCAGTCGTTGCGAATCTCATTTAATGTTGCCCATTTTGACTGTTCTAGGTCAACGATTGATTGAATTAATTGTTTAGTAGATTCACCTAAAAATAATTCTGGTTCATAAAGTACTTCTTTAATGTTTTTATAAAATTCATTTGGCATTGAAAAATCGATCATTAATACGTCATATAATTCTGGAGAGATTGGATTTGCTTCGTGATACGCGTTTATCATTTCTCTTACCCATGTAGCATCCCATCCAAATAAGTCAGACATAGTACCAGATATAAGTTTCCTTAAATCTCGAATTGGCAAATCATACGCAACGCCATCTAAATCAATAACCCACATTCCATTTGGTCCCATTTGGCCATTTGACCAACCGTAATCCTGGTGAACTAATCCCCAGCTAGCGTTTCCTTCATTTACCATATTAAAATAATTAGAAGCATTTAAGTCTTCCATGCTTTTTCTTGCTTGCTCTTGAAATATATCAACTACATTTAATAAATCTTGACTAGCAGGCATTTCTTCATAAGCTAAGGCAATTGTTCTGAACCAATTCATTTTGTTATATATTTTTTCATAACTTTTTGGCCATTTGTGTAGTCTTGATGCGACCTCTGCTTGAATCGGTGGTACATACCCTTTACTTAAACGATGAAACTCTCCAAGTGCGTGACAGAGTAGCTTAGCACCTTCTAAATCTTTAGAAACTGGCGCCAATTGTTCAATCCATTCTGCAACGAACCATAGCTTTCCACCTGCTTCTACAAATTCCTCGCCGTCTCTAGTTCGAACAATCCCTGGAACTCTAGCCTGTTGAACTTCAACCAGATACTTCTGAGCTCCTAAACTAAACATACTTCTAGTAGGTCTTCTGTGTAAAAGTTTAAAGCTTTTTGGTCCTTCGTTCGTTTCAATTTTCCAAATTGCTCCACCTTTGTCGGCTTTCGTAGTAATGACTTGCATGCTATTTACTTGAAGATCATAAAATTTAAGTACTTCAAGCCCAATTTTTTCAATATATTCAGGCACATAGAACTCATCGTGAATAAGCTCATCGACGATCCATGGCTCAATTATTATATTATTCAATTTCTCCCTCCTACTTTATAGAACCCATAAAAAAATTCACATTTCTATTTGAAGGAAATGTAATTACGAATTGCTTATATTTTTTATGCTCTAACTGAGTTAAGACCTATTGTAATAATATGATTTAGTACAAGTATTGTGAGGGTATATGTGTAGTCTATTTAAAAGATTTTCTCTCAAACTAGTTATATACATATTTCTCAATGCATTCGAACTTTGTCGTTTCTACCTACATATGATATTTCAACTATTGTTAGGTAAGGAGGTTTTTATCATTAATAAAGCTAACAAAAAACACATCCTGATTACTGGATGTGCTGGATTCATCGGATTCCATTTAAGTAAACGCCTATTAGAAGAAGGTTCACAAATCGTAGGCATTGATAATATAAATGATTACTATGACACACGTCTAAAATTTGATAGATTAGATCTTTTAAAACAATATGAAAACTTTCATTTTGTAAACGGCTCAATCGATAAAATGGATTTGTTAATGGAGCTCTTTGAACAAAATGATTTCGATCTAGTTATTAATCTAGCAGCACAAGCTGGCGTAAGATACAGCTTAGAAAATCCTGGGTCATATATCCAATCAAACCTCGTAGGTTTCGCCAATATATTAGAGTGCTGTAAGAACCATCAAATTAAACACCTCTTATATGCCTCTTCAAGCTCTGTATATGGCAATAATAAAAAAACTCCCTCTTCAATTAATGATCGAGTTGACCAGCCAATTAGCTTATATGCAGCTACTAAAAAATCGAATGAATTAATGGCACATTCTTATAGTCATACATTTAATCTACCTACAACAGGATTACGATTTTTTACTGTTTACGGCCCATGGGGTAGACCGGATATGGCTCTATTTAAATTTGCCAATTCAATCATTAGCGGACATCCAATAGCAGTATATAATTATGGAAATATGAAACGAGATTTTACTTATATCGATGATGTAATTGAATCGATCGTAAGAATCATTAAAAATGGACCGCCTACTGAATCTTTTTCTTACTACAAGCTTTACAATATTGGAAATCATAGCCCAGTAAACTTAAACTATTTTATTGAAACATTAGAAAAGCAACTTGGCACAAAAGCAAATATTCAATTAATGCCGATGGTACCAGGAGAAGTCCTTGAAACATATGCAGATATTGACCAGCTAGTTCATGATATTCAATATAGTCCATCTACTTCAATCGAAGAAGGCATCGCCAAATTCGTAGAATGGTTTAAAGTATATAAAAAGATAAACTAATAGGGTATATAATAAAAATAACCACAAGGATCGCAATTTCCTTGTGGTTTATTCGTATTTTTCATAGGAAAATCCACCCGTTAGAGGTAATCTTTGGTTATGTCTAAGATTCTAGATACGATTTTAAATCGAGTTTAGTTAGATTCGAGCTTAAAGATAAAGCCACCAATGATTTATGAACTAAACTACTGTTTTATGCACGAAAATCAAACGTTTATGAAACAAAACTCAAGTTTTTATACACAAATGACTTTTCCAGCGTAAATATTGTATTAGTGCTCATCGCCTCCAATTCAATCAAAAAAAGAAATCTCAAAAGTACTAGTACTTTGAGATTTCCAAATAATAAATTATTGAATGCCTAATACATTCTTAACTGTTTCTAAAGTTTGAGATTTGTATTTCTTCTTTGGTGTTGGTGCAAATTTAATTGTTGGATTTTGCATTAAGTAATTCTTTTCTACATAAGCCATATCCTTTGCATCAACAACACCATCAAAGTTAATATCCGCTGCACGTTTATTTGTTCCCCAATAAGTTTGGATATAAATTGCATCCATTACATCGATAACATCATCTTTATTTACATCCCCTGCAATAGCTGGATTTAATTTATAGTATAGATTTTGATTAACAACTTTTCCATCTTCAAGGAAACCAATTGTAAAGTCTTTGTGTACTGTAAAGTGACCTGGGAAATCTAATTCTAACTCATATTGGTCATCTGTTAATGGTAAATTTTGAATTTGGAAAACAGATGATGATTCGATTTTCCCATTGTAAACTGTTCCATTAGAATTTGTTGCTCTTACTTTAACACCCAATTTTGAATAATCAATTCCTTGAGTTGCTGCTCCATTTGGATCTAAGAAAGCTTCGGCTCTTTTACTACCTCGGAAGATAGAAAAAGTTGGTTCTGTAAAGAAGATTCCAGGATTACCACTTGAAACTGCTTTTGTCGTATTATTCGTATCTGTGACATTAACACTTGTCATATAAGCTGGCCATATATCAGGTTGTGGTGAATATTCAGTACCCATTTTGAAAGCGATATCTGCTAGTTTTAAGTCACCATTTAAAGGAGCCACACCATCTTTTGTCGTAATGGTTACAGTTGCTTCATTTAAATTACCACTCCAAACTTTATCTTCGACCTTAACATTAACTTTATCTGATAAATTTGGAGTTGGAGTAATATTCATAGTTGCAATATCCGAGTAATGATAAAACTTATAAACAGCTTGTTTTACATCATTTGCTTTATTTAAATTCAATGTCGCATGAACGGTTTCACCCGTTTTCGCAATACGTTTTTCCGGTTGCATATAGCCGTATGTTACATCATCACGTACAACGAAAATATCTCTACCTTCTTTAAATGTCTTATTTGATGCTGCATCTAATGCGTAGAAACTAAGTAACATAGCTCTAGTTGCATTGGTAGGAACAGTAACAGAGAACGTGCCATCTGAATTTAAAGGTACATTTATTGCTCTTCCACCTAATTGATCTTGGTAATATAAAGTTGTACTTCCTTGATTAAAGTTCATGCCAAGTTTTTGCATTTCTTCGGTTTCTTTATCGTAAACAGAACCAGTAATCGTTACGCCAGCTTGTCCGTTTTTATATTCAAGTACATCAGGAGCATTAACTGTTATTTTAGGTGCTGTGTTATCAAAATAGAAATCTCCTTCTGATGTGAACTGTTTTCCAGCATCATTTGTACCAATAATTTTCAGCTTATAATACCCTGGTTTTGCTAAGTCTGTATCATAAGCGATTGGTTGATCTTCATCACCAGTGAACTTGTAGTAATATCCATTAAAGATTTTGGAAACGCCGTAAGTAATATTTTCGTCCATTCCTAATCCGTCCATTGTACCAATGAAACCAATATCTTTTCCTGTTTTTCCATCTTCTAGAACAACATCAAGAGTACGCATGTGTGATTTAATACTCATATATGCATTTGTATAAATCAACTGACCAGCATATGCTGAATCAAACACTTGAGTAAATGCTTGAGGACTCATCGCTACTGAACCCATTCCTTCTTCCACTGTTTTAATACCAAATGGTACTTGGAATGTCTCCTCAGGATTATTATGATTTGTATAAGTCACAAATCCTTCGTAAATTCCTAATTTCGCTGATTTCGGAACTGAGATTGCTACAGTTGATTTCTTTTTCGAGTTAGCTCCAACTTTAATTGACTTATCAGTAACAATCATTACCCCATTATCGTCAGCATCTAATGAACCACGACGATTTGCTTGGAAAGTTACTTTTACGTCATATGTTTTTGCTTGATTACTATTGTTATAGATGTTGAGCGAGCGTTGAGCACCTATATTTTGACCAGCAGGAGCAAATACGCCAAATGCAAGTGCACCTGTTAGATCTTTAACTGTTTTTAAATTACCTTTTTTATCAGTGATGCCATTTGTTTCATCTAATACTTCAATTCTAGTTTTTGAATGAATTGCTTCATATGGATCAACTTGTCCAGCACCAGTTTCAAACACGCTATAGTCTCCGTTTAAAGGATCAGCTGTGTTCATTAAAGTTTCTTTAATTTCAGCTGGTGATAAATTTGGATTCGCTTGTAGCATTAATGCTGCAACCCCAGCTACGTTAGGTGTTGCCATAGACGTACCTGATAAATTGTCATATGCATATTGATATTTTCCAATTTGATCTGCTCCGTGCATATAAGATGGTACTGTAGAGAAAACTGATACACCTGGAGCCGTTACTTCAGGCTTAATATCATAAGTGATTCGAGCGGGTCCACGAGAACTGAATGAAGCTAATTTACTTCCTTCATCTGCTATTTTTCCCATTTCGTCAAAAGAGAACGTTGAAGTAGTACCAAGTTTTGAAGTCATAGAAGTTGCTTGTTCATATGACATTGAAAACGTCGGAACTAAACCATAGCTTGCACCTAAGTATGCTGGAATAAATCCTTCTCCAGCAACATTGTTCATAATAATTACCGCTACAGCACCATGATTTTTAGCAAATTTAATTTTATCAACAAGTGCAACTGTTCCGCGGTTTACTAATGCAATTTTCCCATTTACATCAATTGATTTATAGTCAGCATCTGATCCAGTATTTGGTACTTTAACAATTTGTAAAGTTTTACCTTTTAAGCTGTCTACATTGTCTCCAAAGCCTTTACCTAATAATTTTAAATCTGTAGATACATCAGCTGTGCCGTGTAATGTTCCTTTAGACGTAGCAATTTCAGTCTTCGTGTCGTTTGCACCTACAGTAATTGCTAAAGCAGATGCTCCAGGTGCACCTAAAGTATACATTTGATCTCCAGAATTCCCCGCTGCTACAACTGCTGTGACCCCTGAAAGTACGGCATTATTTAATGCAAGACTTTCAATATTTAATGGGTCATTTGAATTACTACCTAACGATAAGTTGATAACATCCATTCCGTCAGATACAGACTTATCAATACCTGCTAAAACATTTGCAGTAGTACCAGAGCCATATTGTCCTAGCACACGATAAACATATAAATCAGCATCAGGTGCTACACCAGTTACAGCATAATCTGTATTATTTTTTCCACGTCCAGCGATAATCCCAGATACATGTGTACCGTGTTCTGTGTAATAAGTCGATCCACTAGTATTTGTTTCAGCAAGACCAGATTTTTTCCAATCGTCGTATGTTGTTTCCATTGGATCTGCATCATTATCTACAAAGTCCCAACCTTTTACAGAGCTTGGATTAATCGATTTTGGATTTACTCCAGATTGTGCACGGTAACCTTTATAAGCATCTGTTAGATCAGGATGGTTATAGTCAATTCCCGTATCAATTACCCCTACTTTGATTCCCTTTCCAGTTATACCTTCATCATGTAGTTTATTAACTCCTGGAAACACTTCAGTTGCTACTTTCTTTGTATCCCCGGCACCTTCTGTAACTTTTGGTGGCTCTACTTGAATCGTATTGTTTGGCCAAACAGCTTTAACAGCTTTCGATTTTAATAATGACTTTACTTTATTTGCAGGCAGTTCCATTGAAACTCCATTTAAAGTGCTTGTATATGTGCGTTTAATTTTATAAACGTTTTTATTCTCTTTTAAGTCATCTTTATAGATTGTTTGTAAATCATTTTTAAATGTTTCTTGAGCTTCTACTGCATTTTGCTCCGCATCGGATAGTGATAAGCTATTACCATTTGCAGCTTCTTCAATTACTGCAACTTTAGCGGGCTTGTCTTTTAATTCAACGATTACTGATAGATCTTTAGAACTTTCTAAATCTACTGAAGACGGTAATTGTAATCCATCTTTGCTAGTAACCTCTAATTTTTTTAAGGCTTGGCGCTGCTCTGGTGTAAGTTTAGACAGTACTTCTTCAATAGACGATTGTGCTGCAGCCTTTACTAAATTCGTATGATGTTTAACTGGAAATGAACTTAAAATAACACCAGTACTTAAAGTTAATATTGCTGTACTTTTAATCAAACGATTCATCTTTCTATTCTCTCCCCCAAATAAATTGTGTTCTCTTACTAATTCATTGTAAGGTGAGTTTATGGAATTTTACTCTTTTGAAAATTCTGTCAAATAAGCATTTATTTTATCGAAAATTCAAAAAAAAAGAGCCCGATTTACGGGCTCTTTGCATACATATTACTCATTTGACTTTTATCGTCACTTAACATATGAATATAATCCTCATTTAATTGGTCTGTTAAATGTTCTCTATAGTGCCAAATTGATAATAAGCATAATTTAAATTTTTCGATGATTCCTGCGTTCTTTACTTTTCTTGCAACATTGATTAATTCATTTAAGCCTTCTATATATTGCTTATTTTCACATTTTAATATTGATTGTGCATAGCAGAAGTCTAAATATAATTGTTGTTTATACAAATTAGAACTGTTTGCCATTTCATTAATCTCTTTATGATGTAACTTAATTACTATCGAAGCATCTTCTAATCTTCCTAATTTTACATAGGATTCTATAATTCTCGGAATACCTACATATAGATCATCCCTATTTTTAATCCAGTCATAGTATTCATCGACATAATGTAACTCACCGAAATCAAGTAAGGTAACATAACGATTACCTATTGCAGCCTCCGCAAAAAAATCATTTATGCTGCCATATTTACTAATTATTTTTAGCACTTCATCGATTGAATTACTTAGCCTATTTAAAGCAAAGCCCTGATATACTAACGCATAACCAAAATGCTTTTCATTTTTTGCCATTTTTTCTAAACGGCTTGCATAATGAAGTACCTTGTCCCATTGTTTTAACATATAGTAAGTTGCCGTAATCCATAAAATTGTTAGTTCTTGAAAATCATCTGGCATATAGCTCACATATTCTAGAACGTGGACAAGAGTAGCTGGTCCTTCTTCTGTTAATCGATTTAAATAGTACATTCTAAAATAGCTAATTGCGACTTCCTCTGCTGTTTGATCGGGCATATGATGAATAATGATTTCATATAAAGGCAACGCCTCTTTCTCTTTTCCTTCAGCAAATAACTTTTCAGCTATCTCAAATAAATTTTGTAAATTTTTTGTTCGAATTGTTTTAGATTTTTCCTCTAACATTTCTGATACGATAAAATTTAATTCTTTTTTAAATCCATTTATTGCACATTTATAAATGAATGCTACACTTCTTCGTTTATCTAAATATCGATTCTGATTAAAACATAATTGTGTATAGCTTGAGTAAAAATGACCTTCTGCCAAACCGAACGCGTCTGTAATTGCATCTAAATAATGTAAAGAAAGTGGCTTTTTATTATTAAATACTCTACTAATATCACTAATATGGATTCCAGAATATTTAGCTAAATCAGCTTTATTCCAATTTTTGTCATTCATTAATGTAAGAAAATCATATAGAAGTATCTGATTCATGAGCTTTCCTCTCCATACAAGGTAATAATCTTTCTGATTCATCGTCCCCACCATTTTGTCTAGTTAAAAAAAGGACAATTAGGTACAATCGCACGTGATCTATTAGGTTAATTATACTATTTTGTCATTTTTTTAAAACAGGAAATATTCAATTATTTAATTAAAGTTACTTAATTTTTACAAGTTATGATCAAGAAGGGATATTTAAAACAGAAGGAATAGACTTTGAAATACCTCATGAAAGATAACTCTTCTTGCTTTTTCCATGCGTCACCGAATTCTTTTCCTATAATGGGAAATAATACCTTTATATTTTATAAAACTTTGTTAGGGATGATTAGATGCTCAAAAAGATTATTTCATTTATTCCTGAATATCCGATTTTTATCCAGGCCTTTGTTACTTTTATCGTTCCTGTAGGCTTATGGAGATTTTTTAAATGGGTTCATCTTATGGAGAAAGAGTGATTTAGATGAAACAGTGGAGATCCAAAATGAATCAGGAAAATAAGGTATCTCTAAATAATGACGCTCAAAATAATTATGAGAATTTGTCCTGTAATCTCCAAGAAAATTTAAGTTGGATTTTTAATGAGATTGGACATAATTCTGATGTAAAGTTTAGAGAATTTCTGTTGGGCGATACAAATATTCAACTAGCAATCATTTTTATTGATGGCTTATCTAATGCAGATTTAATTCAAAAGCATATTTTAGGCGAATTAATGACGGGACTCACTGCTGTTGTCACTGATCAAAAAAATAATGGGCAAGCTCTGAACATGAATGACATTAAAAGCTGTATTAAAGAGCGATCACTCACTGTTTGTACGATTGAAGGTGTTAGTACTTTTAAAAAATTAAAATCAGATATTTTATTTGGTTCAATAGCCTTGTTAATAGATGGCATTTCTGAATGCTTTTTAATAGGGGAAGCATTAACAAAATCAAGAGATATAAAGGAACCTGATTCAGAAGCACTTGTTCGTGGTCCAAGGCTTGGCTTTGTTGAAAATTTAGCAGATAACACTGCCATGTTAAGACGTTCTGGCAAAAATCCAGATTTAACAATGATCGGATTCGAGATTGGTGAAGTTTCAAAAAAAGAATTAGTTATAGCTTATATTTCAAATATTGCGGATTCAAAACTAATCGAAGAAGTCAAAAAAAGAATTAAAAGAATTGAAATTGATAGCGTTCCAGATTCCGGCTATATTGAACAATTGATAGAAGATAATTACTTAAGTCCTTTCCCTCAGATTCAAAGTACCGAGCGCCCTGATCGAGTTATGAGTGCTTTAATGGAAGGTCGAGTTGCTATTATATTAGATGGATCCCCATTCGCACTAATTGCTCCTGTTACTTTTCAGATGTTACTACAATCGCCTGAGGATTATTATGAGAGATGGTTCGCTGCTACTTTAGTACGATTATTACGATATTTTTCATGTTTTATTGCTTTATTTGCTCCATCCTTATACATTGCTTTTATTTCATTTCATCAAGGCTTAATCCCAACAAAGCTAGTATTTCATATAGCAGCAACTAGAGGTGGGGTACCATTTCCTCCATTAATTGAAGCATTAATAATGGAAATCTCTATCGAAGTATTAAGGGAAGCCGGACTTCGTTTACCAAAGCCAATTGGGCAATCTTTAGGAATTGTTGGCGGGTTAATTATTGGCCAGGCTGCAGTTGAAGCAGGTATTGTAAGTACAATCATGGTTATTGTAGTTGCAGTAACAGCAATTTCCTCTTTTACACTTCCGCAATACAATGTAGGAATTGCACTACGTATGCTTCGTTTTATTTCTATGATTTTTGCCAGTATATTTGGATTATATGGAGTCGTTTTATTTTTCCTTTTACTATGTAGTCATTTAGTTAAACTTAAAAGCTTCGGGGTCCCTTATCTAAGTCCTGCTGCTCCATTAAGATTTAGCGACTGGAAAGATTTTATCGTAAGAGCCCCATCATTTATGATGAAAAATAGACCAAAAAGCTTGCAGACAAAAAGAACAAGAAGAATGAAATAGCATAAGAAAAGAGGAGTAAAAAGTTATGAATTCAGAGCCTATTGATCGTATATCAACGAATCAAACTGTGATGCTTATGGTCAACTTTATTTTTGGTGCGGGTATTTTAATCTTACCAAGGACGATTACGGATAAAGTAAAAACTCCTGATGGTTGGATCTCTGTTGTCATATCCGGTTTATTAATTTTACTCTTAGTTTTCTTACTAGTTATGCTATGTAAACAATATCCGAACGAAACATACTTTCAATTTACTCAAAAAATAATTAGTAAATGGTTAGGTGTTCCATTAGGTATCATTATCATTATATATTATACTTGCCTTTCAGCTATAGAGGTTCGGGTAATGTCAGAAACAACTAGATTATTCTTACTACAAGGCACTCCTTCTTGGGCTATTTTAATTCCATTCTTGTGGATCGGATTATATATAGTTCTTGGGGGAATCAACCCAATTGCTAGAATGTTAGAACTCATTTTTCCGATCACTGTATTTTTCTTTTTATTAGTTATTTTTTTAGGAATCGGAATCATTGACTTAGACAACTTACGTCCTGTTCTTGGTAATGGGATTAAGCCTGTCCTTAATGGACTTAAAACAACTTCACTATCATTTTCAGGTTTTGAAGTGATTTTATTTATCTTTGTGTTTATGAAGGATAAAAAGAAAATAACAAAAGCAATTGTCTATGGAATAAGTATACCATTTGTTTTTTATTCGATTACAGTTGTTGCTGTAGTCGGGGCATTCAGTGTAGATGGTGTTTTATTGCAAACTTGGCCCGTACTTACTTATATTCGCAGCTACGATATACAAGGTCTAATTGTAGAAAGATTTGACTCATTACTTCTAGTTATCTGGATTATGCAAATTTTTGCCACTTATATCATTTCATTCTATATTGGCTCTCTTGGTATGGCTCAAATTTTTAATAAAAAAAATATGAAACCTTTTATGTTCGGTACATTACCATTTATTTACATTATCGCAATGATTCCAAAGGATATAAATGATACTTTAATAATGGCTGATGCAATCGGAAATACTGCATTTTATTTATATGGTATTATCCCTCTTCTCCTACTAGTGATTTCATTTGTGAGGAAAAAATTTAATGAAAAAATGTAGGTTAAAACGAATATTTATAAGTTCAATTATTAATATAATTCTCCTAATATTATTATCGGGTTGCTGGAGTAGTAAACCAATTGAGGATTTAAACATTATAGTAGGCTCCGCTATAGATAAAGATGACAACGGTAAATTAAGATCGACTTTACAATATGTTGTTCCTGAGGCAATGACCACAAAATCTGGTGGAGTTAATCCAACAAAACCTTATATAAATGTGGTCGGAGAAGGCATTTCGTTAGAACCCTCTGGATGGGAAACAACGCTAAGTAGAGATGGGTACATTTTTGGAGCGCATCAAAAATGTGTTGTAATTAGTGAAGAACTTGCTAGAGAAATAAACCTACGTGAACTTACTGACCTTTATTTTCGAGATATTGATATTCGTGGGAGTACTCTAATTTTTATAGCAAAAGGCAAAGCCAAAGAAACACTGGAAACGCATGAATCAAATGTGATTCCTTCACTACGAATCGTTGAAATTGCTAACGAATCATCAACTTCAGAAATCGTCAGTAAAACACCTTTAATTAAAATTGGTGGATTAATGAACTCTGGGTCTAGTTTCCTTCTCCAATTATTAGAAACAACTGATAAAGGTGCTAAGTTTTCAGGAGGGGCAATTTTCAACGGTAAGAAAAATAAAATGATTGGTACTCTTAATACACAAGAAGTAGAAGGAATTAATTGGATCACTGCACAAGGCAAAGGTGGCGCGGTAAAGGCATTCACTAAAAAATCTGATGGACCAACATGGTTTCAAATTGAATTGATGAAAAGTAAAGTTACACCTCATATTAAAGGTGACAAAATAACTTTTGACGTGAAAATTGAATCAGAAGGTAGAATTGCGGAATATTGGAATCCTAAATTAAGACCTGTATTTGAAGAGAAAAATGTAAAAAAAATTGAAAAAGCAACCGAAAAAGAAGTAACAAACATTGTAGACAATGTAACTAAAAAGCTACAAACTGAATATAAAACAGATGTAGCCGGATTCGGAAACCAAGTAAGAATACACTACCCTAAAAAGTGGAAAAAAATGAGTGGAAATTGGGATGAACTATTTAGTAAAGCTAAAATAAATTACGATGTTAATATTACAATAAGAGATTATGGTATGATTGGAAAGAAAAAAAACAAATAAATATGCTCCTTTAAATTAAAATCTACCCTATCGAGTAGACACTAAAAAGTGAACTCTATAGGGTAATTTTGTTTATAATTAGAAAAATGTGATTGTTATTCAAGAAGACTTTTGGAAAGAAAATTATTTTTAGAGGAAATGAACGGTCGTCTAGTGGGAAAGAAGATAAACAAAAATTGAGTTTAATATTTTCATAGATTGAGCGAATATAATCTTTAACGTTCAATAAATCTTGTTGAGAAATTTTGTATACCTCTTTTACTTCTTTGACCATATAAATCACTCCTTTCTATTCGGTTTATTATTTTTATTATATCATTACATATTTATCCCCCAATTAGGTGAATTTACGTTCTGAATAAATTTACATTTCATAAACAACCTTTTTAGTGATAAATTTAGACTAGTAAGTCCATCAAAAGATTTTAAACAAGTCAAATAGTGCTTGCCAATAAAAATAAAGCTCGAATCCACATTCTAAAGGGATTGGATTCGAGCTTTTTAATTATAAAATCAAGTTTTTTCGTTTAATCATTAAGTACTTCTTTTGATTGTGTAAAGAATGTATATATTACTCTTTCTTTACTTAATTCTAATGCAACGTTCTTTTTTATCAATGAAACTGAACTAGCTTCAACACAATCTGTTTCCTTATTTTCATAATACGCCAAAAATGTTTCATAAAATAAATGAGGAAACATTAATTCAGCTTTAAGCAACTGGAACAACATACATGTTAATGGATTGATCTCTTGATATGATTTGATTATTTTCTTCATTAAACTTAAATTCCAAGTTTTTTCGTTTTTCATTGCCATAAATAAAATTCTTCTAATATCATTTATCGGTAATTCGATTTTTACTTTACTAATATTTAAGAAATATAAATTACCATCTTCTCCAATTGAAAAATTTTTATTTTCTATATTTTGACAACTCAATGATTTCATACTAGCTGTCGCTTCTGCTTCTTTCGCATGATAATATTTATCTATTAATGCGATAGATTTCTCACATTGTATTAATATTGTATTAATATTTTTAAAAAACAGCTTATCGATTTCAGTTGGATTTTTAACTTTAGTGCGTTCTTCTTTCCATTTCGTTAATGTTAAATATTTATTTTTTAGATCTTTTTGCCAATCTGATTGAACTAACGGTAATTGTTCATTTGTTATTTCAATTCCTCTTGATGCCTTATGAAAAGTAGCAATTCCACTTATCATCATAATAAGATCGTCTTCATTCTCCAAGTTTGGAAGCCTGCCAGTAACTGCTTCAAACACCATATAATATTCACCATTCATCCTTACAAAACCGTCACCTAATTTTGTAGTTAATATTTCTGGTGTGTATACTCCATTATCTCTTAGTAACTCAATTGCATATATCATAAAATCAATATATTCTTTATCAATTTCAACTTTCTTCAATAACACTTCACCAAAATTTGTATCAAAAGGACACTCAGCTTTTAGATCACCAATGAATTCTAAGGATCTTTGATTAACTTCTAGTGGGTAATTTAAAATTACTTTTTTTACTATATCACTAAAAAAAGCGTCCAAAAAAATACCTCCCAAATAATACTTATCCACTTTTTAATTTATGAATATGTACAAGTTTAGAGACGGCTAATCTACTAAGAGATAACTATTTAAAAGTTTATAATTATAAATTCCGATTCAATTCCAATTTATTCATTTTCAGCTTCAAAAAATTTCAGTAATTCATTCTCTATATTTTACTTTCACTTAACCTGTTTAAATACTACATTCTTTTAGAAATTGTTTTAATTAGAATCAATTTTGGTTAGATTTTTATAATAAAAAGCCTCTAAAAAAAAGAGGCAAAACTTATTCCCCTTTCATTGTGAGTAATCAAACTTCATTTTCCACATACTACTCATCAAAGGAGGGTTATTATGAAGGAAATCTTTATTTTTATTTTGTTATCATCCTTAAGTTTTTTGGTGATCTACATGTTTACCTTATTACAAGGATTTGACTTACATTATTTAATGTTAGCATTTTCATATAACAAAGTAGGGATCTTAAAACTCGATAAAGTATTAATGTGTTATTTTCTAATATATTTTGGTGTTACGCTGTTTGTTAAACTACGAAAACGATAATTTTTTTTGAATTTTTAACGTTATGAATAAAATCATCGGTAAAATAATTTGGAAAGGAATATGCAAATATTTAGGAACTAAATCAAGTCCAATATGTACATGCTGAGCATATGAAACCGTTGTTAGTACACTTAAGAATAATATGATAATTCCTATTAAAAATGTAATTAGCCAGTTTTCTTTTAATTGAAATAATAGCATCGTTCCTTCTACTGCTCCAAAAAATAATATTGAGATTTTAATAAAACCTAAAATAACGAATACTACTACAGCTAATGACTCTAATCTTGTAAAAAAGTCTCCAATATTAATTAAAGAAACACTTGATAATACTGGATAAGTTGAAGCTTTAAAAATAATCTCTCCTAAATTTGCTATGTGAATAATGGCAGAAAAGGCCAGGAATATGCCTGCATAAATCATACCCAAGGAACCAATTTTCTTGGCTTTATTTGGCTGTTCAAAATGATGCATTATTAATAAAAATACGACTGATTCACCAAAAGGAAAAGTTACCGTTGTTGGAAAGACAGACTTTAAAACTGGTTTCCAACCGTGATCAAGAATTGGTTTTAAATGAGATAAAGAAAAAAACTTAGTTAATATTTGTGTAACAATTAATATGAATACGAAAAAACCACATAAAAGAAAACAAATCCAAACTGTTCTTGCAAAACTTGTAAAGCCCTTCATTACTGTGTAAACCATAAGAAACATCATTAATATCGATATCGTAAATAAACTTGTATTTTCCAACGCAATAATTAGGATTAGCTCAGCAAAATCTCTCAAGACCCGTGAAGCAATATATATACAATAAACGATATATAATAAACCGATTAATCCTCCTACATATTTCCCCCATGCTTTTTGTAAACAATTAATCAAAGGAATTGAAGGGTTATTTGTATAGATTTCCATATACAAACTAAAGAGTATTAGTCCTATTAATAAACTAATTAATATGGCAATCCAGGAATCCCTACCTGCATCTTTTGCGGGATCCATCGCAACTGCACTTCCTAACAGATAAATTGATATTAAGCTAAAAAATTGTTCAGAATTAAACTTCATATTTAGCATGAATACACCTTATTCCCTTTTCAAGTTAACTGGGTTGCCCAATAGTCCAGTTCGCTTGATAATAAATGTAACTTTAACGTCAATTTTTGCTTTTGAAAATTCCTCAGGCCAATTATTTTTAATTGCTTTCCACTTTTTAGGATTACTCGTATGAACGATATCTCCAAAACCAAAAACATCACTCTTATACTTTTGAGCGTGTTCAATGCTTTCAACAATCTGCTTTTTTACAACTTTTGCAGCTTCTTTTTCTAATTTAATTAAGTCGCTTACATCTTCTAGTTTAATTTTACAGCCAGTTTCATCGACTAAACTCAATAGTATATCTTTAATCTTAATAACAGGTACATTTCCATTAACATCCACTTCGGTTTTAATATCTTGTTCTAAAAAACGTAGTGAGGTAAATTTATTATCCCCGCAAGGTACTGAAAAATTTGACTGTTCGATTTTATCTTGAACCATTAATACGGCTCTAATATCTCTTCCATCAAGCCAACCGATGAGTTTATTATTTCGAAAAACAGCCAAATCATCTATAAACGTTTGTGAAGGAGTCATCTTTTGAATGTTAGTCAAATTATTTTTCCCCTTAGAATTATCAGTAATTTTGACACCACTAATCGCAATCTCTTTGCCTGTGTATGCTAAGTTTTCAGCTAATTGAAATATATTTGGATTTACACTTTCACCTAGTGAAAAATTTACATTTTGTATCTTTGATACCATTGCAACAGCTGCAACTTTTTTAATGGGTGTCAATGTATTTAGAATATTCTCTGCTGTTGAATCTTTAGCTACAAGTACTGACATAAATGCTGAAACACGTGGTTCTCTAATTATACTATCCACAATCTCTTCAATACCGTGCCTAGCTGCTTTTTCACCAATTACTGTTAGTGCAACATGTGTGAAATCTTTTTTTCTCGTTATTTTTTTTGCTGCATCTCGAATTGCTGCAGAAATTGTATTTCCAGTGCTTGTATAAACAAAAACTGGTGATGCGTTTCCACCTCCACCTCCAGTTCCACCTGTTGATAAGTCAGTTGGACTAATTATTTGTAATGTAACTTTATAATTTGAGTCTTCTGACCAATCAATTCCAAGCCCTAATATAAATGAAATTTCGTTCAATTCAGTGTAATTACTACATCCTGAACTAAATAATAATAATGGAATGATTAATGCGATCTTACGTATTCGATTCATTTTCTTCACCCATTTTATTTTTTTGTTTTTTTCGTATTCGAGATGAATCTGGAACTACATCTTTCTTTTCAGTCTTTAATAGTCTCTTAGGAATATGAATAAATGTATCTTCATTATCTTTAATAGATAATGGAGATAGAGGCATTAAATATGGCACCCCAAATGAATCAATCGTATTTAAATGAACTAACCAAAATAAAAACATTAATGCAATACCATATAAACCAGCAACACCTGCACTTATTATAAATAAATATCTAACTAATCTAGCTGAAGCAGCAACACTGTAATTTGGAATTGTAAAACTAGATATTCCAGTAATTGAAACAACGATAATCATAGCAGTGGAAACGATTCCCGCTTGAACAACCGCTTGACCAATTACTAGTGCGCCTACAATTGCAACCGTTGAAGCAAGCACTCTTGGACTACGTATACTTGCTTCTCTTATAATCTCAAATGCAAATTCTAATAATAATAACTCTACTATCGCAGGGAACGGAACGCCTTCCCTTTGGGCAGCAAGGCTAACCATTAATGGTGTAGGAATCATAGAAGGATGATGTGTAATTAATGCAAGGAAACAAGCTGAAAATAGTAAAGAAATAAAAAAAGCTACTGACCGTAATAATCGTAAAGATGTACCAACAATATAACGCTGATTATAATCATCTGGTGACTGAAAAAACATCGGTAATGTAGCTGGCAAAATAAGCCCTATTGGACTACCATCCACAAGTAAGCCAATTCTCCCCTCTAATAAGTTTGCTGCAATCACATCAGGTCTTTCAGTATCCAAAACTGTTGGAAATGGGCTATAAGGCTTTGTTTCAATAAGCGATTCAATATAAATTGTTTCTAAAACACCATTAATCTTAATATTTTCAACTTTTTCTTTTATTGAATGCAATAATTCTTTATCCACCTTGTCCTCTAAATAGGAAATGACCACATTTGTATTTGTGATATCGCCCACCTTCAACATTTCCATCTTAAACTGTTTATTTCTAATTCGATAACGAAGCAAGGACATATTTGTTGCGATCGACTCAGTAAAACTATCTTTTGGGCCACGAATAATCGTTTGCCCAGTAGATTCTGAAACTGAACGGAATTGCCCACCCTTCGTATCAATAAGTAATACTTTTTGCTGATGATCAAGAAAGATCGCAGTGTCACCATTTAACAACGACATCATGATGTTATTCCATTCAGTTTCAGTTTTAACTTGTGGAACATCGAACGTATTGTCTTTTAGTTCATTAAAAAAGTTAAGATCACTTAAATTATCTACATTAGAGTTTTTCCATTTATGAAGAATCGGATCAACAACAAATTGGCTAATCATGTCACCATTTGAAATGCCTTGCAAATGGATTAGTGCCATTTTTCTTTTTTTGGTTTCCCCAACCTCAAACTCTCTAGTAATTAAATCCGCACAATATTGCAGTTCATTATTTATATTTTGTAAATTTTTTTGTAATTCGGATGATAAAACAACTTGAACTTTAACTTTGTCTGATTGTCTACTTCTCTTTGGATAACCCAATCGCATACCAATCACCTATCAATTTATTTATTACTATTTAAAATTTGTTAAATGTAGAAAAATTATGCTATTTATTACCATTTTTTTGAATTAAGAGACAATATCATGCAGAATTTCTTATTTTGTTCAATAATTAGGAAACGTTTAAAAACAACAAAATTCATTTTTTTATTATGTTTTCTGATGTTTTTGAACATTTTTTTTAAAAAAATTAGAGAGATTTTAATTCAGGAGTGGGAAAACGTTGATTTTATAAGGGATAAATAACCCAATTGACTGTCAATTAAATATTTCTAATAATCAGAATATAAGGTTAATTCCTTAAGATAAATTTGAAGGGGTGTATTGTATTTGAAGAGTAATTTAGTCATGCCACTCAAGGTTGTTTCTACTAGTTTTATAGCAGCTAGTTTGCTATTTTCTAGTCACACTTTTGCTTCGGTTGATTCTACTTCTCAGAGTGGCATATCAAACGTTGAGCAATACTTGAAAAATTTAACAAAAGAGGATCGCAATCGAGTTCATAAAAATGTTGAAACAACGGACCAAGATAAATATTTATCACCTAAGCTCGATACGACTAGTAATAAACCTGTGAGCATCATCGTTCAATTTGCACAGGACCCGGCTAAAACGGATGTAAAGAAAAACGAAGAAAATGGCATAGCAGTTTCCCTAGACGTTGCTAAAAATAAAGTAGAAAAATCTCACCAAAATTTTAAAAATAAAATCGGACAAGCAAAAAAAGCCATTCCAAATATTCAAATTCGTAAAGAATACCGTCAAGCATTTAACGGTGTTGCGATGACTGTACCCGCTAATGAAGTACATACTATTCTCGCGATGGATGAAGTAAAAGCAATATTCGAAGATAAAATTATCCATATAGATCCATCTCCATCCGAGACACAATCAAGTGAATCAATTAGTCATTCCCCTGCAGATGATAGTACTGAAAATATTGGTGCAACAAAGCTTCATGAAGAAGGTATTACTGGTAAAGGTGTGAAGGTTGCTGTAATAGATACAGGAATTGATTATAACCATCCTGATTTAAAAGATGTTTATAAAGGTGGATATGATTTCGTGAATAACGATTCTGATCCAATGGAAACAACTTACGATGACTGGAAAAAATCTGGAGAACCCGAAACTAATGCGTTAGCTGGATCTACATACTATACTTCCCATGGAACTCATGTATCTGGAACGATTGCGGGTCAAGGTAAAAATAAAACAGATTATGCAGTGACTGGAGTTGCACCTGGAGTTGACCTTTATGCATACAAAGTGCTTGGACCATATGGATCAGGAACTTCAAGTAACATCATCGCAGGCATCGATAAAGCAGTAGCAGACGGAATGGATGTTATTAATCTATCATTAGGTTCAAATTATAATGATCCTCTTGATCCAAATGCAATCGCAATAAATAATGCAGTTTTAGCTGGAACGACTGCAGTCATTGCGGCTGGTAACTCTGGTAGTGATTTATATTCACTTGGTTCACCTGGTACTTCTCCGCTAGCTTTAACAGTTGGTGCAAGTGATTTTTCTATGACTATCCCTACAGCTACTGGTACGGTTAGTTCAAATGATAATCTATCACTCTCGAATTTAAGACTTCTAGCAAAAAGCTTTGATGATGACTTAAATACATTAAAAAATCAGTCTCTACCAATCGTATTTGTAGGATTAGGAAATAGTGAAAGTGATTATAACGGCAAGGATGTAAATGGAAAAATCGCACTGATCGAACGTGGAATACTTTCTTTAAATGAAAAAGTAATGCTTGCTAAGAAACATGGTGCAAAAGCAGTTTTAATGTACAACAATAACCCAGAAGAAGGCCAAATTCCTCATTATCTTGGAAACGGATTTGACTTTATCCCTTCATTTACGCTTACAAATGAACAAGGATTAAAAGTTGTTGATCAAGTAAATCAAGGGAATGCGACATTTACTTTAAACTCTCTTAGTGAAATAAAAACTGGTGGAGATACATTAGCTGACTTTAGTTCGCGTGGTCCATCAACCAGATTTTATGATATTAAGCCTGAAGTTACTGCACCTGGAGTTGCTGTTTTCTCAAGTGTACCAGCTTATCAAAATGGACCAAATCATCTAACTGATTATACAAACGCATACATGAGTGCATCTGGAACATCTATGGCTACACCTCATGTTGCTGGAGCAGTAGCGCTCCTTCTTCAAAAACATCCAGAATATAAACCAGAAGATGTCAAAGCTGCTTTAATGAATACAGCAGATAAGCTACAAAAAGATTACAGTGTATTCGAAGTAGGTGCAGGAAGAATAGATGTTTATGAAGCAGTACATGCTAACTTGCATATTAAAGTGCTAGATAAAACAATCAGTACAAAAGATGGTAATGATATAACAATACCAGATGTTACAGGAGCTTTAAGCTTCGGTCCACAGGTTAATGAGGACAAAGAAAAAACAGACTTTCGAGTAGTTTCTATTTCGAATAATAGTAACAAAAAGAAAAAATATAAAGTTCAAGTTAAGTTTAATCAAAATGTAAAAGGTGCTAAAGATGCTTTAGCTAATAATGTAACTTTAGATGTACCTGATTCAATTACACTTAATGCAAACAAAACAATAAAAATTAAACCAACGATTCACATCCCTGATACAGCAGAATTTGGTAATTATGAAGGTTATATTTATATTACAGACAATAGTAATCCTGATGAAGTTTATCAATTACCATTTGGCTTCAAGCACTTACAAGAAGGCATTAATAATATCAATGCATATGAAGACGCATTCACAACACGACGAGACTTAAATCATAGTTTCCCATCTGGAACAGGTATTGAATTTTCACTTAATAGTTCGATGGAAACGGTAGATCTTGTATTAAAAGATGCGAAAACTGGGAAAGAACTCGGACTGGTTGATGCATACGAAGGACTTTTCACAGAGGATACTCCTTTTGAAACTGAGTACGGATTTAACGGACTTTATAGTGCATTTACAGGTCATAAAGATCATCCAATTTCATATTCAAAAAAGCTTGCACCTCCAGGAAAATATGAATTGGAACTAATCGCAACTAACAGAGAAGGTAAAACATTTAAAAAGTCTGATATCTTTTATATTGAAAATACGAACCCTATCATAAAAATGCAACAACCAGGTGGAGTATATGAAGTAACTGAAGACGGTATGAATGTAAAGGGTAACATCTATGATCAACAAGTAGATATCATGAATCAAAACGGATTTAATTGGGATCAGTCTTCTAACATGGTTAACTTAATTAATAAAACAAAATACTCATCAACACCTTTAGCAATTGAAAAAAATGGTGACTTTGAATTTAATTTAGGTCTAATAGACGGTAAAGATGTCACAAAAACCACTCTAGATGCCTATGACTATGCACAAAATGGTATGCAAGATCATCCTGATTTCTCATACACACTTGTAAAAAAAGGACTTTCATATGCAAAACTAGCAGCAAGCAAAAATGATGTAAAATACGGCGAAAATGTAACGCTATCACTTAGTGCACATAATATTAAAGATTTAACAGGTGGAGAATTTACATTAACATTCCCTTCAACAACTTATGACATCGCAAATGTATCATTAAATAAGGATTTTACTAATTATGCTAAGTCACATGGTTTAAATGCTGACCTTAAAATAATTAACCAAACTACAAATAATATCACACTTAATACACAATTAACTGGTGATTCAATCCAGCCAATTCAAACCGCTATGCCATTAATCGATATTACATTTAAAGTGAAGGAAAAACCAAGCACATATATTAAATGGATTCAAAACATTGATATTACAAAATCTACAGCATTTTCATTAAATCAAGCACCTGCTACTATTCTAGGTTTCGGTCAAGGGATCAATATCGTTCCAACTTACTCTCAGCTTGAAGGTGGTATACTTGCGGACGGATTTTTAGATGATTGGGGTATTTGGTTAGACTACAAAAAAGACTTTTCTAAAGCTGGTATGAGTTTAAAATTAGTTTCAAAAAGTGGTAAGACATATACAGGAGAATTTAACAGCAGCGCACGCTACTTTGTTAAAAATTTACCAGCTACTAATGAAGAATACGATTTAACTGTCAAAATTCCAGGTCATTTCGATCGACATGTAACTGTTAATGATTTATATGACATTTCGAATGGTAATACCGTTGGACGCTTATCTTATATTTTGTACGCACCAGTTATGGGCGGAGACGTAAATAACGATGATATAATCGATGTATTAGATGCGGATTATATTAAAACATATTGGGGTACTAACAAGCGCGCAGCTGATATCAATTTCGATGGGCTCGTTGATGCAAAGGATATGAGCTTTGTGATAAAGAATTATTTAACACCTAACCCTGATGTCTTAGATACTCCAAAAGGTAAAAAGAAAATTAAAGGCGAAACTCTAGAGGATATAATGAAAGATTTAAATATTCAATAACGTAAAAAACGTCGGATCTTTTTAGTTCCGACGTTTTTTTTGAATTCTATAGTTTTTCTAAAATGAGCTTAAATAATCCTTCATTTCATTAACTAACTCCTGATGTGACTCATACATGCTCATATGCCCCGCACTGTTTAAAGTAGCAGTTTTTATATTATCTTTTTTGACTGAAAAAGTTTTTTCTGGCGGTATGATTTGATCGTCTTTCCCAGCTAATAATAGTACTGGTAAATTCGTATCGTTAAGTACATGATTTCGATCTGGTCTGTCCTTCATGCTAATCAGTGCTTTAACCGTACCTTCGACTGAAGTTTTATAACCAATTTCCTTTGCTAATTCTATTTCTGAATTATTTTTTTGGATGTTTTTTGGAGAGAAAAGTTTAGGAATCAATCCATCCACTACATTTTTAACTCCTTCATTTTTAACTTTTTCAACATTTGCCATTCTACCTTTTTTTGCTTCATCACTATCTGGATATGCTGTAGAGTGAATTAATGAAAATCCATTTAAATACCGATCATATCTTTCCGCAAATGCTAGTGTAATATAGCCTCCCAATGAATGCCCAAACATAGTTACTTGGCTAATGTTTAATTGATCTAGTAGATCTTTCATTACATCTGCATAATCTTCAATTGAATGTTCTTCCTTTATAGAAGTAGACTCTCCATGCCCAGGTAAATCAATTGCGATTACTCGATAATTCTCTGCAAGCTTTGGTATTACTTTTTCCCAATATTCATGACTTCCCATAAATCCATGAATTAAAACAATCGTCTTACCTTTACCTTGATCCTTATACGCAATTGTTAAATTTTGAAGTTCTACTTTACTATTAATGATCATTCAACCCCATTCTAGTTTATTCCTTAAATAGTAGACTATTTTCGTCTACCCTTTATTCACATTATAAATATAAATTACCATTATTTAAAAATATATACTAATTTATGTATTTTATATTATTGATTTTCTCTTTGAGCAAATTGAATGATTATCATTCGTATGATTCCAATTTATTAGCTGATTTTTATACTATATCAACGAGAATCAGTATGCTATCAACCGGTTTTAATAATATATCAACGAGAATCAGTGTTATTTCAACCGGTTTTGGCATTATATCAACGAAGTTCACAACTTTATCAATATAGTTCAATTTATGTTCGCATTTTTCAATCTTAAGTCCTGGCTATTTCAACGATCAAATCTGTCAAAGAAATTTATGAACGAAGACCAGCCTTTTATGCACAAAATTAGCTGCTTTATGAACAAAAGTCACTATTTTATGAACAAAGTTCACAGCTTTATGAACAAAGTCCATATTTTGTTCGTCTTTTGGGCAAAAAAAGATGCCTCACAATAACTTATGAGACATCTCCTTATAATATAGAACTTATCTATCTTTTGTTTTAAAGACCGAATCATTTCGTTGTACATTATGATTCTGATTTTTATTAATAAATAGATACGCTACAGATAATACAATTAACCATGGTATTCCGAACTGGAGCATAATTTTAAAGCCTGTAAACCAAGAAGTAATCGTTAATCCTAATAATAAAATTGCTCCTAAAATTGTGAAATAAGGGAATCCAATCATTTTTACTGGTAATTTTCTACCGCCTGATTTTTCCCATTTCCTTCTAAAAAACAGATGAGATATAAAGATTGTCATCCATGTAAACATGGCACCGAACATTGAAATTCCCATCATAAAAGCATAAGAAGAATCTGGAAGAACGGCATTGACAATAGCAGCAACAATAATCCCGATCGTTGAAACTGAAAGCGCGCTTACTGGAACACCTCTTTTACTGACTTTCCCTAAAATCTTCGGAGCATGATTGCTTTTTGATAGTGAATACACCATTCGCGTCGAAGCATATAATTGACTATTCATCGCAGATAAGGCTGCAGTCAATATAATAAAATTCATAACGCCAGATGCAAAAGGAATATTTAATATTTCCATTACTTTTACGAATGGACTTTCATCTACTCCTGCCGACTTCCATGGAACGATAATCAGCATGATTCCGATTGTTAATACATAAAAAATCGATAAACGGAAAACCGTTGCTTTAAGAGCTTTTGGAACAGCAATATCGGGTTCTTTTGCTTCGCCTGCTGTAACCGCTATCATTTCTGTTCCTAGAAAGCTAAATAATGATATGAAAACAGCTACCCACATGCCCCACCAACCAAATGGCATAAATCCACCATCATTGGTCAAGTTCTCTACACCTATATTCCCATGGTTAGATGACCCAAATAAGACATACGATCCAAGTAAGATAAAACCAACAATTGCACTTACTTTAATCATTGAAAACCAATACTCAAATGTTGCAAATGTATTAACACTTGTAGCGTTTATATAAATTAAAACTGCTGCAAAAAACGTAATCCAAACAATTCCTGGCACTGTTGGAAACCAATATTTCATATAGACTGCAATTGCACTTACTTCTACTCCAACAGCAAGTACTTGTGCCACCCAATATGAATAGCGGACAAGATAACCAGCCATAGGATGAATATATTTTTCGGCAATAGTTCCAAACGAGCCACTTGTAGGATGTGCAACAGTCATCTCAGCTAAGCACCCCATTAGTAGTAAAACGATGAAAGCACCTACTGCATAACTTAGTAATACGCTCGGTCCAGCAGTTTTTATTGCAAGTCCACTTCCAAGGAATAAACCTGTCCCGATCGCACACCCCATTGCAATCATCGTCAGTTGACTTGTTTTTAACTCCCTTTTTAAGCCTTTTTCTTGCTCGTTTTCAATTTTATAATTAGTGGTGGATTTCTTCATGATCTCATCCCCTTGTCCCCTTCGATAGCCAACTGATTTTATGCCACAACTTCACGTTCATTTTTAAATTTTTCATACTGCTTTTCAATCATGATTTTCTTAAGTGTTTGCACAACTTCCCAAACTTCCTCGTAAGAAGTGTAAAGTGCTACAGGTGCAAGACGAATAATATTCGGTGCTCTAAAGTCTGGGATAATACCGTTTTCTTTTAACGATTTACAAATACGTGCTGCTTCTTCATGCTCCAGACTCACATGTCCTCCTCGGCGTGCATCTTCTCTAGGTGACCCAATGAAAAATCCCATGTTTGGCGATTCTTTTTCAATACAATCCATTAAAAATTGATTTATACGAAGTGATTTTTCGCGAATTGCATCAATACCTGCTTCTGTAAAAATCTCTAATGAACCAATTAATGGTGCGCAGCTTAATACATGAGGTGTACCGATTTGATAAGCTCCAGCAGTTTCAGCAGGCGTTAAAGTGTGCTCCATATCAAATTGCTTATCTTTTCTTGAACTAAACCAACCTGCAAGTCCAGGCATTGCTCCAAAATGTTTACGGTTAACAAATAAGCCACCTACTCCACCTGGTCCGCCATTTAAGTGCTTATAATTACACCAATAGGCAAAATCAACATCCCACTCACTAAATGAATGTGGAATTGATCCAACTGAATGACATCCATCAAAGCCAATTAAAATTCCTCGTTTATGTGCTTCTTCAGTTAAACGCTTCATATCTAAAATTTGACCACTTCGATATAAAACTGTCGGTAAAATAATCAAAGCGATTTCATCCGTCATTGCATTAATGATATCGGCCTCTTCTAAATAACGGCCATCTCTACTCTTTACACATACAAGGTCTTTTTCAGGATCTAATCCATGAACACGTAGTTGACTTTGAAGAGCATAAATATCAGATGGGAATGTAAGCTCATCTGCTAAAATCTTTTTTCGATTACCATTTGGTTGAAAAAATGTAGCAACTAACTGATGTAAGTTAACTGTTGTGGAACCGGTTACAATTACTTCCTCAGAAGAAGCACCTACTAATGGAGCCAATTTCTCTCCTAATTTTTCGGCCATGAAAAACCAAGGATGATTTCCATTCGTCCAACCATCTATACCGTAATTCTTCCAATCATCTAAAGATTCTAGTAAAGTACGCTCGGCTCTTTTAGAAAGCAGCCCTAATGAATTGCCATCCATATAGATTGAACCAGGCTTTAAGTAAAATTCATCTCTAAACTTTGTAAGTGAATCTACACTGTCCATTTTTTTTGCGTAATCTAATGTATTATCTATAACTTTCGTATCCATTTTTGCTCCTCCTCTATCAATCTACTATTTATGAAAAAATCATATCAAAATAACTGACATTATGTCAATGACACGATGTCATATTTTCAGATAATAAAAACGATTCAAATATTATACTAGCTTATAAAGTTCAGTTTTTTCTTACATTTCTTCCATTTTGATTAATTTACCTATATGCTAGAAGTAATATATCTTGGAGGATTGTAAGTATGAGTAATGACAAAGTAGAATCTAAGCGTCAATTACGTTCATTAATGACAAGACAGAAACTTTTAGAAGCTGCTAATGAAGTATTTCTTGAAGAAGGATTTCAAAAAGCTACTATTACACAAATGATAAAAAGAGCTGATATCGGATATGGAACAGCGTATGTTCACTTTAAAGGCAAGGAAGACCTTTTGATTGTATTAATGGAAAGCGTTATGGAAAGATTTTATACAATTGCTGAAACTTCTTTTTTTCCAGAAACCAAAGAATCAGCAGAATCGATCATATATAAACAGGCTACTTTATTTCTAAAAATGGCAGAAGATGAGCGAAATATGATGCAAATTTTCGAACAAGGTATTGGAATATCTGAAGTAATCTCTGACAAATGGAAAACGATCCGAGAAAAATTTATTAATCGCATAACATTAGATATTTCTTACGCTCAAGAAAAAGGGTTAGCAAGAAAAGAGTTAAACCCTGAACTAGTCGCAAGAGCTTGGTTTTTTACAAATGAGATGTACTTATGGGAAATCGTTCGAAATGAGCAGCATTATTCGATAGATGAAATTGCAAAAACAATCACATCACTATATACTACTGGTCTTTATTAGTAGTGGCTGTCTTTAAAGTTTGAGGCAGCTTTTTTTGTTTGGTATGCAAAGAAGTAACAGCTCTCTTCTAAGTGTCGGATTAATAGAAATACGAACAAATTATGTATTTTGTTGATAAAGCTGTGAACTTTATTGATATACTAGGTATTTTTGTTGATATAACATTGATTTTTGTTGATATTGATGAAATAACACAAAAACCCCCGCAAGGAAGCCGAACCTCCCCGCAGGTTTTTACCACAAACGAGAAACTATTTCGATTTAGCGCTACAATACGTATCTCTTAATATAAACTTTTGAACTTTACCAGAAGCATTACGAGGAAGTTGATTAATAAATTCTACTTGTCTAGGAATTTTATAACCTGCTACCCGCTCACGGCAAAAAGCTTGAATTTCTTCAAGAGATAAATGATGGTTTGGTTTTAATACGACAATGGCTGTTACGACCTCTCCCCATTTTGAATCTGGAGTACCGATCACTGCCGCTTCTAAAATAGAATCATGTTCGTATAAAACATTCTCTATTTCAACCGAGTAAATATTTTCCCCACCTGAAATTAACATGTCTTTACTACGGTCCACTAACGTAAGGTATCCTTCTTCGTCAACAACAGCTAAATCTCCAGTGTACAACCAACCATCTTTAATCGTTTCTGCTGTTTCTTTTGGCTTTTTATAATATTCCTTCATAATTGTTTCACCTTTTAAGATCAATTCGCCAACTTCACCAGGTACAACTTCCTCGTCCTTTTTATTAACTACTTTAATGACTGTATAAGGAAAAGGTGTTTTTCCAGTTTTACCAAAATGTTGCGCATGATCATCAGGAGAAAGATAAAAACCAGTAGGGCCTCCTTCTGTTAGTCCACATAAACTAAAAAATTGATTTGTATTAAATAGTTTCATACTTTTCATTAAAATTTCTGGTGGCATTGGGGCTGCACCGTATGCGCATCTTTTAACGGATGATAGATCATATGATTTCGCATTTGGAACTTGCTGCAAGTAGTTATACATTGTAGGGACACCGAAGAATAAAGTAATTTTGTATTTTTCTATATCCTTTAAAACATTTACTGGGTTAAATTCTCTATGAACAATATTTGTCATACCTAAATAGATACCCGGTAAAAGGAAGATTACAAGTTGAGCACAGTGGAATAATGGAGCAACATGCAAAAATCGATCATCGCAGCTCTGTCCCATTATAGCACCAAAACCATTTATTAATTTTTCAATTCTTTTATAGTCGAAAAGTGCACCTTTTGGCTGACCTGTTGTTCCAGAAGTATAAAGTAAATGAAAATCATCGTCGGCTGAAATCTCTACTTGCGGATCACCATCAATTGATGTCATAACCTCAAAAAAGTTTAAACAATTCGGCGATGAGCTTATTGGAGCAGTAATTATGTTTCTTACTTTAGTTGCTGATTTTGAAGCAGTTAAAACGACTTGTTCTAATTCGGCATCACAAATTACCACTACACTATCCGACTGTTCCAAAATATAATCAACTTCACGAGATACGAGTCTGAAATTAACAGGAACAACAACCGCACCTATTTTTACTCCTGCAAAGTAACTAATCGCAAACAAGTCTGAATTTGCCATCATAAGTGCTAGTTTCTCACCTTTTTTTAAGCCTAGTTTCTGTAACCCCCATGCAAAACGATTAACAATTTTATTGAATTCCTTATATGTGTATGAACGGTCTTGATAGACTAATGCTAATTTATCTGGGTGTCTTTGTGCGTTTAACGATAATACGTTTCCGATACTCATTTACTTACCCCCGTTTTAAATAATTTAGAATTTAATCAATGGACCTTAAAACTGTTATAATAAGTGAAACATAAATGTAAAGGGACTTTAAATACAGAATTTTCAATTTATTAATTAGATAGTTTCCCTTCTATTCAATACATTTCCTCACTCCATCTCTATTGGTTTCTTAATTTATTCTAGCTCGATCATTCCCTCTCCTTTATAAGCTTAAATTATCATTTTAATTTTGTTCAGATTTGTAAGATTAACTAATAGGGCAATCAAGAAAAAGCCATTCTCAGGTGAGGATGACTTTAAAATAAAGAGGATAAACTTTAGAAATTTGTGATGAACTAAGTATGACTTCAAATAATCATTCTCACTTTCTAACCCCATCCAATGCATTAATTGATTAAAGGTCTTATCTGCGAGGAAAATAGATTCATTTTTATTTTTCAACACTCTGAAACCACTCTAAGTGGTTTTTTAATCGCGCATAGCCCCTGCCTCGCGAGAAGTCATTGCTCCTTGTCCATTGGCTACGTCAGTTTGAATTTGTTGTTTTACTTTTTGTGGATTAGTTCCTGATTGCATATTAGAACCCATATTTTGCTTACCTTGTTGATTCTTTGGCATAATACCCCTCCTAATTTTGTTGTTTTAACAAATTTATTATTTGCAAAAAGGATCAGTGTATCCCGAGAAATTTATGTATTTTCATATTAAGATTCAAAGGTCTTTCTTATTCGGATTAAGATTATTTTTATCAGAAACTAAAAAAATAAATACAAAATAGTTTGACTATTCAGATTTACAGAATTATAATCATATTAAACTAACTACCGGTAGTTAATAAATAATGAACTTAAAAATTAGGAGATGATTTTTTATGAAATATCCACTTTCACCTGATGTAAAACCTGAGTTTTGTACAACTGGAACGTTTATGAGATTACCTTCTGCACGAGAAAATGCAAAAATCGCAATTGTCGGTATGCCATTTGATACTGCGGCTTCATTTCGCGTTGGTGCACGTTTTGCACCTCAGGCAATCCGTCAATCTTCTATGACACTATTCCCATATCACCCAATTCATAAGGTATACCCTTTTGACGATAGTAATGCGATCGATATTGGAGATGTGTCGGTTATTCCTCATAATATTCATCGAAGCTATAAAATAATGGAAGACGCAATGTTTGAATTGATGGATAATAACATCATTCCAATTGGTTTAGGTGGGGACCACTCGATCACTTTAGCGAACTTAAGAGCTGCTGCTAAGAAATATGGTCCAGTTGCAATGATTCATTTTGATTCTCATACGGACACATGGGATACATATTACGACGAAAAATATTGGCATGGTTCACCTTTCATTCGTGCTCACGAAGAAGGACTTTTAATACCAAATAAAGTTTTCCAATTAGGTATTCGAGGCACATTGAACCATCCTGGAGATATAGATGCTAGCCATGAGCTTGGTTACAATGTAATTACAACTCCTGAAATGTATGAACGTGGATTTGAGGATATTTTAACAGAAATAAAAGAAGTAATTGGTGATACACCATGTTTCTTAACATTTGATATTGATTTTGTCGATCCTTCTTGTGCACCTGGAACTGGGACTCTTGAAGTAGGCGGCTACAATAGTATGGAAACATTAAAAATGATTCGTTCGTTAACTGACTTTAATTTTATTGGTTTTGATGTTGTTGAAGTACTTCCATCATATGACCCAACTCAAATTACATCACTTTTAGCTGCAACACTTGTTCATGAATTTGCTAGTTTAGCAACATTGAAAATCAATAAATAACTAAAAAATAAATATTTCATAAAAAAGTTCTGTTTTCCCCTAACAGAGCTTTTTTGCATTAAAAATCAACATTATTTAGACTTAACTGTGATTCCAGTTTATAATCTAGCTAACAACAGTTAGTTTCGGAGGATGAAATATGACAAAGGATAAGATTATCGCAGCAGCACTCGCCTTATTTTCCAAAAATGGCTATGAAGGCACAAGTTTGACTGAAATTGCAAAAGCAGTTGGCATTCAAAAGCCATCAATTTATAACCATTTTAAAAGTAAAGAAGAAATCTTTCTTACCATTTATGAAAATATTTTATGGCTTCATGTGAAAAAAGTAGAAGAGTTGATGGAAAACATACATGAGTTATCAGTAAAGGAACAACTTTATCAAATTCTTAATGTAACATTTAAATATTATATTGAGTTTGAGGAACAGTCTACTTTCTTAAACCGAGCAGTCTTTTTTTCACCTGAATCTTTAAAAGAACAATTACATACTCAGTTCATGGAATCTGAAGAAGCAATGTCCACAATTTTAAGATCAGTGATCGATAAAGGGATTAAAAATGGGGAAATTCGCGTTGGTAATGTTGAAGATTTTGTTATGTCTTTTTATTGTTTAATTGATGGGATTTTTATTGAACTATCTTATTATGGTGCTGAAAAGATGAAACCAAGAATATCGAATATATGGAGAAACTTTTGGTACGGCTTTAAAAATGACCAATAAAAAAAGGCGTTCGAAGACTCGAATGCCTTTTTTACTTTTATTACTGATTTGAAGTCAATTCAGCTTTAAATTGATGTACGATATCATCTGAGGCAGGTGCAGCAGGCTTGTAAAACCCTTTTTGAAGTGCATAATTGTACAATGTACGTTGACGTGCTTCATCTTGATTGCGTAATTGAATTAATGTTTGTCTTAATTCATTATTATTAGATTCATTAATGAATCCAGCATAAGCTGTTAAACTAGCGTTTAGTCCTGCTAAATAATCATTTACCATATCTTTATCTTGAAACATAGTTGTGCCTCCTTATCCTAAAAAATTTAAAAGTTGTTGTCTAGATTGCTGTGCTGATTGTGCATCTCTTTGTAATAATGCTTTTAATTCTGGATCAGAACAATTTTGAGCATAAGCCTCTAATTTATTAGAAATCGTACTATGCCCTCCAATGATGTGACGAAGATTTTCTAATTCAAGTTCTGTTAATGAATTGCTCATATCTAATCTCTCCTTTCGATCAAAAAACTACCTTATTAATTTTCCTAAATTCTGTAAAAAAATACATTAAAAATATCAGGTTTAAGCTCCCAACTAAAGGACTTATTCTTCAATTTGAAACTTACAAAATATAAAAAAAGGGCACCCTTTTCGGATACCCTCTTAAAAATTTTTATTATAAATTATAACTCACTACTAAAGTCAGCTTCTTCTAATTTAACCATTTTAGTTCGCTTAATTACCTTGTAGCCTATATAACCAATTATAAATAATGGTAATCCGATGTAGGATACTGAAACCGCATACCAGTCAATTTTACCACCAGTAAATGCTTCATAATTCGTACCTAGCATTGCTACTAAACATAACACTGTTGCTAGAATTGGACCAAGTGGGAACCATTTCGCTAAATACGGTAAATCCTTTAATTTTCTTCCTTGGGCAATATAAGCTTTACGGAAGCGGTAATGTGTAATAGAAATACCTAGCCAAGAAATATATCCTGCTAAACCTGCTGCGTTTAACAGCCAAGAATATACGGTACCATCACCAAATAATGAAGTTAAGAAACAAAGCATACCAATCAATGTTGTCGCAATTAAGGCAGCAACAGGTACTCCACCTTTATTTACTTTTCGTAAGAATTTAGGTGCTCTTCCTTCTTCAGCTAATACCCATAGTACACGAGAACCAACATATAAACTTGAATTTCCTGCAGATAAAACTGACGTTAAAATGACTGTATTCATCGCAGCCGCTGCAAACGCAAGCCCAGCATGTTTAAATACTAATGTGAATGGACTAATCGCAATAGCATCTACATCTCCACCTAATAAATTAGGATCGTTATAGCTTATTAAACAACCAATCACAAAAATCGCTAATACATAAAATAATAAAATACGCCAAAAGATTTGTTTAATTGCTTTTGGAATATTCTTTTGAGGATTTTCACTTTCACCAGCAGTTACCCCAACCATTTCAGTTCCTTGGAAAGCAAATCCTACGACCATAAATACACTAAATATCGATAAGAAACCACCTTTAAATGGTGCCTCTCCTTTTGTAAAATTATCAAATCCACCAGTATGACCACTCATAATACCGAATATCATTAATAATCCAACTACAATAAAAATGATAATTGTTGCTACTTTAATAGTTGAAAACCAAAACTCAGATTCTCCATATCCTTTAACAGATAGAACATTTAAACCAAATATTAAAGCAAGGAATATTGCACTCCATATAATACCTGGAGCATGCGGGAACCAATATTTCATAATTAACGCCGATGCCGATAATTCTAATGCAAGGATAATCGCATTGTTATACCAGTAATTCCAACCGACAGCAAAGCCTAGTGCCGGATCGACGAATCTTGCAGTATAAGTGCTAAAAGAACCAGAAATTGGTATTAAAGTTGCCATTTCCGCTAAGCTAGTCATTAGGAAATAAACCATGATACCAGCAATCATATATGCAACAAGTGCACCGCCAGGACCTGCTTGACTAATTGTTGCTCCACTTGCTAAAAATAGCCCAGTACCAATCGTACCGCCCATAGCGATCATTGTTAAATGTCTTGTCTTTAGTTTTCTCTCTAATTGCTCTTTTTTAGGCGCGTTACTTTCAATAGTGAAATCATTTTTTCGGTTTGTATTTTGCATGAATACACCTCTTTATTTTAAATTGAAATTTCTCCTAATACGAATAAGACTGTTAAAATTTTAAGAGCTTGAATTCTAATCGATCCACTGTTGAATAGATTGTACTTCTGTTAATATTTTGCAAAACACAGTCTAAATTACCTATTTTAATACTAATCCTGGAAGGTGAGCAGTGTAAAGATGTAAATACTCCCTTCTAAACCTAACGAATCAATAAATCTTATACCTGCACCATTGATAACGTTTTCATTTTTTTTGCTTTCGTCATTAAGTTGTACTTAATTTAAATTATCATAATATGACAAAAAATAATAGGAGTTTTTTCATTGTTTTGATAATTGGGAGTTATTCAAGAATAGTATATTTTTCAAAAATCGTATATTTATTTGAAACAATAAATATATATTAAATCCAAAGTTATACATAAAACAAGTATTAATTTTTAGATTAGAAAAATCATATTTTGAAAGCGCTTCGTTATGATGAAGCATTGATTTTCCTTTAATAGCAAGAGTTAAGACATATTTTAGAATTCTAAATGAAAGAAACTCTATATTTGAAAATCATCACTGTTAAGTTTTTATTTTCTTAGAATCATACCTTTAAAAGTAATTCGCTCTATACAAAGAAATGAATAAAATGCTCAAGTTATTTTTCTGAATTTTTAGAATTAAAAAAACCAAAAAAACATCCTTTTCTATGTGTAGGAAGGATGTTTTTTTATTTTAATCTTAAGGAGTAACAATATTGACCCACACATTGAAGTGGTCAAGCAAAGCTAACATTTCATTAAATTTCAATTTATCACCAGTAATCATTAGCTTATTATTTGCAATCGCTTGATTAAGATCAAGTTTTCCAGCCATTATTAAATAAAAAGTTACTTTATCTACAATTAAAGATGCATCGGGATGTGGAGCTTGTGCATCTTGATTATAATAAAAAACTGAATTCCTTATATCAATTATGTAATTCTTTTTTAAGTCTGTAAAATTTATATTAAATGTATAACTTTTATTTTCTGCTTTTGGACCATTAAGAGTAACTGATATATAGTCCAAGAAGTCATTTACTTCCATATTAAATAGTGTTTGCTGGTCTACAGTATTTATTGTTTGTGAATTTGACTTTTTTTCTACACCTTTTCTCAATTCTAGTGCCCCTGTTAAATAAAAATTTCTCCACGATGCTGATTCCGCTTGATATCCTAACTGTTCGTAAGATTTAGCAAGTAATTCTCTTGCTTCCCTATTATTCGGATTAGACATGATTACATTTTTTAAAACCTGTGCTACCCAGCGATATTCCCCCTTTTTAAAATCTGCTTTTGCAAGCTTTAAGATTTTCTTTTCCCCTCCCATATATTGAACGTATTTATTTCCAGTCTCTACTTGTGGGAGGGGATCCAAATCAGAGGGATTTCCATTAAAATAACCTAAATAATAATTGTAAACCGCTTTAGCATTCTGTTTCAAATTTCCATAATATCCTCGATTCGCCCAATATTTATTAAGACGATTAGGTAACTTTATTTGTTCAGCAATTTCATCCGCTGTGTACCCTTGGTTTGCTAGGCGAATCGTTTGATCATGAATGTACTTATATAAATCTCGTTGGATTGAAAGCTGTTCTAGTACTCTTTCTTTCCCCCACAATGGCCAGCTATGAGCTGTAACTAATGTCTTAATTTCCTCGTTACTAAACAGTTTGATCGTGTCATCCAATGCTTTAACCCATTTTGAAGAATCTCGCGTTTTAGCACCTCTTAATGTGTAAAAATTATGCATTGTATGTCCTGTATTTTCAGCCACTACTAAAGTTTTGTAATCATTTATATAATAATGCATTTCCGATGGAGCTTCTGTATTTAAAGTTAGTAAAAACTTAAACTTGATCCCGTCAATTTCCATCGATTTAATTTTATCTTTTATTTCAATTGTCGGGGGCAAAAAGCTTATTGTACCTGCACTTATTCTAGGACCAATCCCATTTGTTACGTAACCTTTTTTACTTGTAGGTAATAAGATTCCGAACATATACTCTGCTCTTTTTGACATGATATTACCTAAAAGTATATTTTCACTTGCTGCTTCCTTGGAAAAATTTAAGGGAGCAATAATTGGTACTTTTTTTGGATTTAGAGCATATTGTACTACTCCTTTAACTCCTCCAAAATGATCAGCGTGACTATGACTAATTACGATTGCACTTACTGGTTTTTTAGGCCGATTAGCATAATATAAGTCCATTGCCGCTTTAGCAGTTTCAATAGTAGATAAAGTATCTAAAATGATTACACCAGTTTTCCCTTCTACGATAGTCATCACTGATATATCTTGTCCGCGAACTTGATATACACCATCTACTACTTTATAAAGTCCTGGTGTATTTAATAACCTGGCTTGTCTCCATAGACTTGGATTGACAGTTAACGGTGATATTCCTTCATTAATGATTGAATATTGACTACTATCCCAAATGACAGCACCATCTATACTTTTTATTTGAGTTTGCTTAAGTGGTGCTATAAAGCCTTTATGAGCATCTTTGAAGTCTTCTTTATCATTAAAATTTAATTCATTATAAATTTTTTCATTTAATTTAATAGTTTCAAACGTAGGAGGCATGACCTGAGAAAATACTATATTACTCGTATTTAACAAGGCTATTAGTAGAATTAGAATAGTGGTAACAACTTTTAAGCTAATTTTGTCAAACATAATTTACTCCTAATTATTTGTCATCAATAGCTAGAAAACAAAAAGCAACGTACATTTTCAAATACGTTACTCTTTTTTATTTTTATGAGGATATGTATGTTTACTATTAATTAACTTTCTTAAATCTCCTCTAATTAGGGCATCCTTCATTTCTTTAGGATTGAATGGGATAAAAGGTGCTAAATATGGAACACCCATCGATCTAATTGATGCCATATAAGCGATCATAAGAATAAATCCAACAAGTAGTCCCTTTAACCCAAAAAGAAAACCTAATAATAAAAATATCAATCGTAATGTTAAAACTGATCCATATAATCCACCTGCAGAAATCGAAATATTCGCTAGAAAATTAATTCCTACAACTATTAACGTCATCGCATGAATAAGTTTTGCTGTTACTGCCGTTTGTCCGACAACAATGGCTCCTATAAGTGAAACAATAATAACAGTCGACTTAGGTATTCTCAATGAAGCTTCAACAAGTATTTGGAATAGTAACATAACGAATAAAATCTCAACTAAAATAGGTAACATTGTATCTGATTTCTTAAAAAAGATTTTAGCAAAGTGAGCAGGTACCCACTCTTTATGGAAACGGACGAATGTGACATATACTCCTAATAAAATAATTGAAAATAACCAACTAAATAAACGCATAAATCTGTTACCATAGCGACCTGACTTTTGATTGTATTCATCTGGTTGATGGAAATAATGCAGAAAAAGTGCTGGGACAATTAGACTATAAGGTATTCCGTTAACGAAAATTGCAACACGTCCCTCGTATAATGCTGAAGCAGTTACATCTGGACGTTCACTTGTAAAGACCGTAGGAAATAACGTTTTCTTACCCTCGAGCGCATCTTCAATTACTCTCGCTTCTAATAAATAAAGAACATCTATTTCTTTAATTCTTTTCCTTGTTTCTTCTAAAATCTGTTGATCCACAAAGCCATCCATATATACGATTGAAACATCCGTTTTTACTTCATTTCCAACTTGTAGGTTTTCACTAGATAATTTATGGGACTGTACAATATTACGAAGAACATTAACATTTACCTTAAGTTGTTCATTAAAACCTATTAAAGAACCCTTCATCGTTCTTTGCGTATCTGGCTCAGTGACCGAACGCATCTGCCAATCTGCAGCATCCGCCAATATTCCTTCATCATAACCATCAATTAAAATAAGCGTCTTCCCTCTTGATAATCCAGACAGAATCTCTTCGAATGACGTCACCTTGATGACATCCGCAATTAAAAGATGACGAGTAATAATGGCATCAATACTATCGAATTTTATAATTCTTAGCAACGGGGAAAGAACATTGTCTTGAATAGTTTGTGTATTCGCTATGCCATCTAAATATAAAACGGCAGCATCACGTATTACCTCATCATTAACTGTTAATGGTCTAATTTTCAAATCAGTAGAGTTATTAAATTTTTCTTTTAAATAATGAATATTCTTTTCTAAACTTACTAATAAAGTAGATTGTTCTGTGTTATTCAATAGAGATCACCTTAAACTTTTTTTAGTTTAGTTTGTCCGGCATAATCCAATTTATGTTAAATAAAAACAACAAAAAAATAAACAGTTGGCGCAATCATATTAGAACCTTCCAACTTTATTCCCTTTTTTCTTCATTAACAGCTTTTCAATATTTCCGAAATTAACAAGGAAAATTACGATATATAAACCTTTTTTAGTACTATTACATTTTCTAATATTAATATTAAAAATTCTAATGAAAGAATTTAGAGGGATTTCAATAAATTCCATAATTTTAATAGTAGAATGGTTTACATTAGGTGGTGCAATTATGGATATACAAAAATTAGAATTTCTAGTAGAGGTTGCTAAAACAGGCTCTATTTCATCTGCTGCAGAAAATCTTCATGTGAGTCAATCAGGCGTTAGCCAAGCGATTTCAATTATTGAAGAAGATCTTGGCTTAAAAATTTTCGACCGCTCACGGATCGGTGTAACAGTAACAAAAGAAGGAGAAAATATAATAAAAAAATCGAAGGAAGTCCTTTTAAAATATGAAGAATTAAGAGAGGAAGCTAGGAAAAGTGCTGTTGAGCAAATATGTAATGTAAGTGTATCGACACTCCCAGCCTTTACTAATTATTTGATGACACCTTTATCGGCATTTAATGACAAATATTCAAATATTAATATAGAAATCGAAGAAAATATAGCAATTCACACGTTGGATAATATAATTCAAAACAAAATAGATTTTGGAGTTATTTGTCTTTACGGTGAATTTTTAGAAGAAAATGAAGAGTTAATTTGCGACACCTTCCAAAAAGGTAATTTGAAAGTATATGTAAGTAAGGACTCATTGTTTGCAGTTACTAAAACGATAACGCCCGAAGAACTACTTCAGCAAAAATTGATCCTCTACAACAGTGAATATATTAATTGGTTTAGTAACAATTTCCAGCACAAATACGGAAATATGAATATATTATTTTCTTCCACCCACTCCGATGAAATTATTCGAACAGTTTCTAGTGGAATGGCGGTTAGTCTTGCACCAAATTTTATTTTAAAAAATAATCCTGCTTTATTAGAAGGTAAAATTGTTGAAGTTGACTTACAAAACTATGGAGCTTTAAATGTGAATCTTGGACTTTTACGCTTAAAAAAGAAGTCATTATCTCCAATTGAAAAACAATTAATTAAATATATTAAATCGGAAATGAATGAATATGTAGGTTAAAAAAAGATGATACCCGGTTTTCGGTATCATCTTTTATTTATTCTTTTGCTTCTACTTCTTTTGGTTCATCGTTATTTGTTACGTCTAATACATCTAATAAGAAGATGAAAACTGGAATCCCGATAATAAGACCCCAAACGCCAAAAAATCGTTCAGAGAATACAAGAATTAGAAATGTATAAAAAACTGGTAAATTCGTTTTAGCTGAGATCAGTTTTGGGTTTAAGAAATAGCTTTCAAGTGCATGTAAAACTAAGATCATCAGAATGATATACATGATGTGAGTCATTCCACCAATAGTATATGCAATCGTACAAAGTGGAATTAACGAAATAAACATTCCTGCAACCGGGATTAGTCCAAGTAAGAAAATCAAAAAGCCTAAACCGATTAACTGAGGGAATCCCATAAATTTTAACGCAATGACAGATAGGAAACAATTTACAAAGGCAATTAAAAACTGAGCCTCAATCACTTTCCCGAAAGAACGAGAAAATCTTTCTCCAAAATAAGCTAGCTCACCATAAATAGCAGATATTTTACTATTTTTAAACTTTCGTGTAAATGTTATAATTCGAGGCTTTTCAAGTAGGAAAAAGAAACTTAGAATCAGAGCAATTAGTACTTCAATTCCCCATTGGCTAATATTAGATGCATATTTGTATAAAAAATCTAATCCTTGCTCAGTATAACCTGAAATTTCAACCTTTTTAATTGCAGTAACGATATAATTTATAATTTTTTCATCTGGCGGATTCATATAAAACGTCTTGATTTGCACTATAAGTTGAACAACTTGAGTTGTAATTATAGGTAAGTAGTTATAGATTCCGAACACTAAAGCTGCCACAATAACTATATATAATGAGTAGACAACTACTAAACGATTAACCGGCAAAATCTTATTCAATCGATTCACTATAAATTTATGCACACGGTCCATTAAATAAGTAAAAATGAAAATTAGTAGGACTAAATTTATTATTTCTCGAATTAAGATTAACACAATGACGATACAAATTATCATCGCTAGCCGTCTAAATGTACTACTTTGAAAGAATTTTTTGACCTCCATTACACAACCCCCCTCACTTTAAATTTATTATGTTGAGTAATATGGAAATCTTAGTTTTATTATAAAAACATAACCACATCCCAAGGGAAGTGGTTCATAAACGTTGCTTCTCTTTTCATTTTTATTTAATAAAATCTTCATTTATGAGTTTCATTTAACAAATTTTAATCTTGAAAAGCGCCACTTTTCATTTTATCAATTCTAATACAAAAAATAAAGATGTAGCTACACAAATATGTATAACTACATCTTTTTATTGAACTTTTTATGTCAATAATTGTTTTTCAGCCATTTCACCTTACTTACTGCATTCACACTTGGGCACTGAATGAATACTATAGGCATGAGGGTGTGATGCCATGAATGACTATAAGATTAAAGAAGATCTCCGAATTATTGCTACTCTTCAAAGAGATTTAAATGTCGCTGCTGCTGCACTATTATTAACTGGCCAAATTACGATAATAGGTGTTTTTGTAACGTCTGGTGAATTTAGTCTTTCTCTAAGTGGCCCCTTATTAGGTAGAGAACGTATAGAAAGTAAATTTGGAGATCAATTAACGAATACTCTCATTGATGTAATCGATATTATAATTGCTATTTTATTATTAATTGATGAAGTTCGAGTTGTTAGCTCCGTCATAGGACCTGGTAGATTTTCACTTAATGTAAGTGGTCCCATTTTTGGTGCACCAGTTAGCGTTCCGACACTTCCTTTTTTAAAAAAAACGTATTACTTTTGTAAAAAAATTGTTTCGAAACATTTTGAAATTGATCCGCGAATCTTTAGTAAATAAAGGAATGGTGATTATGGCTTTAACAGATATCCCTACAGTAAGACCTACAGATACCCAAGTTTACCTTATGGCAATTTCTGTTATTACGTTCATTTTCTTCTTTACACAACGAAAGTCAAGTGATTCAACGACTTCAACGACACAGGTGAGTTAAGAAATCACTGTTTGTCTTTTTCTAGCTCAGTATTGATTGGTTTTTCTCTATTCTCGATAACTGATAAAACAGCTCCTTCAATTTCTTCATAGCATGTGCATCTACAAATATTGGAAGATAGCCATTCTTTCATCATTTCATAAGATGGATGTGGATGTTTTAATAAAAGTGAATGACAATTCATGATGAATCCAGGAGTACAATACCCACATTGAAACGCAAAATTTTCAACAAAGGCTTTTTGTATAGGTGAATCTTTTAAGCCTTCAATTGTTGTAATCTTTTGCCCACTTGCCTCGATGGCAAGCATTATACATGATTTATACACAGTATCATTCATAACAACTGAACAAGCTCCGCAATCTCCATTTAAACAGCCTGGCTTCGCACCAGTAAGACCAAGCTTTGTTCGTAAAACATATAGGAGAGTGTCTACTGGACGAATCTCCACTTGACGAATTTCATCATTAACATCTAAAGAAACACTTAATTTTTTTATTGGAGACTGGTCCATTACCTTCCCTCCATTTCTAAAATGATTTCTTCTAAAGTGTTTCTTAATACAAATAATCTGTACTCTTTTGAACCTTCCACATCATCAAGTACTTCACCAGGAATGAATTGAATTGCCTTTTGTATTCTTTCTTCTACACTCAAGTTAGTGTTATTTAGCTCGACTTCCATTTGCTTTGAACGAAATGGAAACGGACATATTCCACTAAATGCAAAACGTAATTGTTGTTCTGATTTTATAGAAGCGATCGTTAGTAATGGATAACCCGTATCCCATTGCTGACGTTTTTTTATGCTTATAAATGGTAGATTAATATAAAACTTATCTGTTAAAAGTTGGATTAGAAGTTGTCCGTCTTGGAGCTGAAGGTTTTGATTGAAGATTTGTTCGATTGGAAAAGCCTCTATCCCATTATATCCTGCTATAACTACTTGGCTTTCACAAAGCAAAAATGGTAATACCGCTTCCCGATAAAAGATTTGACCACATAAATTTCCACCTAATGTTATTTTATTTCTTGCAGTGCGGTCAGCTATTCCCATGGACGCTTTAGAGAGTAATGGAAAGAGGTTTTTTTCTTCAATATCTGTAAGTGAAAGCGCAGCACCTGATACTAAATATTCCTCGTTAAACTCAAATATTTGACACTCATTTAGTTCTTTAATATCGATAAGCGCATCTGTTTCGACTAAATTTAAACGACCAAGTGTAATGATTTCCGTACCACCTGCATAATAAATTGGCCTTCTATTTTTAGACTTTAAAAAATAAAAAAGTTCCAATGCTTCTTTAATGTTCATTGGTTTATAGTATTCTATATTAGAAGATAACAAACTATATCCCACCTTCTTTTACTTTCCATAATAGTTCTGGGATAATTGGTAAATTATTGATATTTGCCGAAAGTGCGGTAGAAAGACTGTTTCCAAGAGCAGCCGGCATTCCTAGTAAACCATGCTCCCCTACTCCTCTTGCACCAAATACTGCATCAACTTGAGGTGTTTCAACAAACTCAACTTCATATTTGGGGTGTTCTCCAAATCGAATTGGTCGATAAGTTCGTAACTGCGGATTAAGTACTTTACCTTGCTTATCAAATGTAAAAGTTTCCCTTCCAGCAAAGGATAATCCCATACTCATTGCACCTTTAACTTGCCCTGTTGCAGTTTTAATGTTTAATACTTTTCCGATATCAATAACAGAAACAGCCTTAATAATTCGATAAACATATTGTTTTGTATCAATTTCAATTTCTACACCATGAGCACAAACCGTCCATTCAGGACCTGGTTTCCCAGCCCCGGTTTCTCTATTTATACGTGTTAAGCCAGTTAAAATATAGTGGCCTCTACCAATTATTTGTCCACCAATTGAATTTCCATTTGGAAATGTGTATCCGTAGGCAATTTTTTCAATTGAGATATTTGTATCTGGATTACTTCTTAAAAACACTTTTCCATAGCCAACTTCTAAATCATCTACAGGAGCACGCAATATAAAAGAAGCTAAATCTTTTAATTGTTTCATTAAATCCTCGGCGGCTGCTAATAATGCTCTTCCTGCCATGAAAGTCCCTCGACTTGCAACTGTTTTCCAATGTTCGGGTGTATTTAACGTATTGATATTCATTTGAACATGTATGTCGTCTATGTCCATTTTAAGAATCTCTGCTAACATTTGAGCAAGAATTGTTTTTGTACCTTGACCTAGTTCTACTACACCAGAAATTAAATTAATGCTCCCGTCAGCATTATAGCTCAATACTACACCTGAACTTGCGTTTGGTGTAATAGTAGAAGTTTTCCAAGAACAACTAATTCCTTTTACTCTTAATTTATGATTGCCTAAGTCAATAATTTGACCTTCCTGCCAATTGATTAATTCTTTCATTTTTTCAATACATTGAGGTAGATTTCCAACAGTGCTAGAATTTAAGAGCACTTGAGTAGGCGTTGTATCACCTGGCTTAATAGCGTTTCTTTCTCGTAGACCGATAGGATCCATATTTAGTTTTTTAGCAAGAATATCCATTGCTCTTTCGAATGCAAAATGTACTTCTGAATGACTAAACCCTCTAAAAGGTGCCGGATATGGATGATTCGTATACATACATAAAGAATCGCACCAAATATTTTCGATATTGTAAGGTCCAGTGCAGTCAACTGCCCCTGCCCTAGTTAAATCGATTGATTTATCTGCATAAGCTCCGCCATCCCATAAATATTGAATTTCTGCAACTTTTAGCATTCCATCTTTTGTACATCCTAGTTTTACATTCGCTTCAAGTCCAATATGTCCAGGTGATGAAAGCATATCATTTTCACGAGTATTATATATTTTTACTACTCTACCATTTACAGCCCGTGAAGCAATATAGGCTAAAAGCTCTAACTGTATTGCTCCTTTTCCACCATAACCTCCACCTACAAATGGGGTATTTACAATAACTTTTCCAGGTTTAATCTTGAAGTAATCTCCAATTAAGGCCTTAACCATAAATGGTGATTGTGAAGATGTAGTAATCTCAATAGTTCCATCATGATGGATTTGAGCAAACGAACATCTTGTCTCCATTGCAGAATGGTCTGATGGTCTAAATGCAAAATTCTCATCAACCATTACTTCACTCTCTCTCCAGCCTTTGTTAAAATCACCTTTACGAATTTTAATTCTAGTGGCTATATTAGTACCAGGCTCTGGATAAACTCCTTCAGTAACTTCATATTCTCCTAGATTTGGGTGTATAAGTGGTCCATCTTGTTTAAGTGCTTCTGAGGGTGAATTTACTACTGGGAGTAATTCATATTGTACATTTACTAAATTTGCAGCTTGATCCGCTATATATTGGGTGTCCGCTATTACAATTGCAACTACTTCTCCAAAAAATCGAACACGATCAAATGCAATTGGATATCGATCCAGTATTCCTTCTCCTACTAAAGGTAGATTCTCACCAAATACTATTTTTCTTACACCTTGTACTTTTAGGGCGTCGGTAGCATCTATACTTTTAATCATCGCATGTGCGTATGGACTTGTTACTAATTGCCCATGAAGCATATCACTTGTCTCAAAGTCGTCTGTATATTTAGCATAGCCTGTAACTTTTTCGAAGGACTCTTTTCGGGGGATTCCTTTTCCAATTATATGCATGATGTTTTCTCAACCCCTTTCAAAAAAAAGCATTTCATATTTTAATTAAACCTTTTTTATTCCTACTATTATTTAAAATATAATTGGTAACTAATTTATTTCTATAAAACTTATAGTTAAGTTACAGAATAGTCCAATCTATATTTTTGTAGACTTGTTACACGAAAAAAACACATGATAAATTTCTATCATTTTGAGATTCTCTAAAAAATTTATGAAACAAACACGAAAAAAATGCCCAGATTGGCGAAGTAGCCATCATATATAACGATTCAAAAAATTGAACAAGTATGAATCACTAACGAAGTATTTGGTAAATCCATCTTTCATTTCCATACATATCCAATTTACTTACGGGAATAATACTTATATTCTTAGCGGAGTTTTAAGGAGTTGATTTAGATGGAAGTAAACGAAATAACCTCCATGCTTGAAGAAGTACAATGCGCCTTTCAATCTAGTTCAGATTTTAAATATAAAAAGTATTCAATCGAGGAAGTAACTCTACATTTATGTTATTTAGACACTTTGATCGATTCAGAAGTTATTCAAACTCATATACTAGAACGCATTTTTTTAAAAAATAATTCAGATCGAATTATAACCACAATTTTAGAAACTGAAGATGCGTGTACACTTGATGAATGTATTCAGTCCATACTTTCTGGTAACGTCATTGTTTTTAATAATAATAATAAAAGTAAAGCAAAGTCATATTCTGCACTTTCTGATAATAGCGATCGTTCGATATCAGAATCAATTTCTGAAACAGTAATATTAGGTCCCCATGACAGTTTTGTAGAGAGTCTTAAAATCAACTCTACTTTAATACGAAAAAGATTACGTACGAAAGAATTAGTCATCAAAAATTTAACAATTGGTAAAAAATATCCTGTGACGCTTTCTATTTTTTATTTAAACGATATAACTCCAATCTCAATGATTGAAACAATTGAACAGAAAATAAAAAAGCTAGAGACAAGTGGAAAAGTTGAACCTGTACGAATGATCGAAACTGTACATATTCAAAATATAATTGAAGAATATCCCTCTTCTCCATTTCCACAAGTAATGTACACTGAAAGACCTGATCGTACAGTTCGCCATTTATTAGCAGGAAGACCTGCAATTATACTCGATAACGACCCAAGCGCCTTGTTATTTCCTTATGATATTTATGGTTACTTTCGTAGTGCAGACGATTATAATTTTAGATGGATTTTTGGAATATTTTTTTATTGTTTAAGAATACTCGCATTTTGGATTGCAGTATCGTTACCTTCAATTTATATAGCAGTTACAAATTTTCATTCGAATATCTTACCTACTTCTATTTTTTATACTTTAAAACTATCAATTGAAAATGTACCACTTCCACCTATAGTCGAAGCTTTTTCAATGATCATTATTTTAGAGTTATTGAAGGAAGCAGCTCTAAGACTTCCAAGCCCTGTTGGTGCAACTATAGGTACTATTGGGGCAATTGTCATCGGGACGGCTATAGTACAAACAAATTTAATCTCAAATTCTATGGTTGTTGTAATTTCTATTACTGCCGTTTCCTCATTTGCTCTACCATCAAAAGAAATGTCTATTACCGCAAGAATAATGGGCATACCTCTTTTAATCCTTGCATCCATTTTTGGATTTATTGGTATTAGCCTTGGCATTTTTATGATGTTTGCTCATCTATCAAAAATCAGAGCGTTTAGTTATCGATATGTAGAGAATCCAGATTTCTCCGAATTTGTATTACTAAAAAATAGGAAGGGAAAAGCAACATGATCAATAATAAACATCTATTTTATTTAATTATATTTACACAATTCGGAGTTGCCATTACAAACTTACCTAATAAAATTTATAAAATAGCTGGCCATGATGGTTGGATTTCGACACTTATTGGTGGTTTAATCGTTCAAATTATATTATTTCTTTATTATAGTTTGTATAAAAAATTTCCAAATAAAAGCTTTACAGACTATACAAAAATAATAACGAATCCATTCATTGGGACTTGTATTAATATTTGCTATTTCATCTATTTTTTGTATGTTGTTATCGTGGTATCTATTAGATTTTCTGATATTATTAAAATTTGGATTTTTCCAAAAAGCCCTGCTTGGCTTATTCTCATTTTATTTTTATTTACAGCCTATATTGTCGCGAAAAAGGATATCTTAACAATCGCTAGAACGTATGTACTTTGCACATTTATTTTTCTGATATTTATTTTATTTCTACTAGCTTCTTATAATAATGTTCATTTTGGAAGAATATTACCTATTGGTCAATCTCCAATCAAAAAGATCAGCTCTGGCGCATATTCATCCTTTATTGAAATGTTAGGCTTTGAAATCTTTTTATTTTTACCGCCATTTTTTCAAGATACAAAAAAGAAATTATTCACTTTATCTTTAGCAAATTTGTTTACAACATTACTGTATACCTTTATTCTTTTCACGTCCTATATCAGATTAAGCAATAAGGAAAATAGTTACATCATCGACCCCATACTTTATATATTTAAAACTTTTCAGTCAAAAATGATCGAAGGTCTAGATACATTGTTTTTAACCTTATGGATCATTGTAATTTGTGCAACAGTAATTAGCTATATTTTTATTATTAGTGAAGATGTACATAAGCGTCTTTATTTAATAGTAAAAAATAGAAATAGTATATTATTTTTCATCATATTAATCATATTTGCTTTTTACCCTTTAGTTTCTTCACTCGTAATCAAAAGAGAAACAATTGCGAATTTTGGCAGTTATTTAGATCCCATCTTTATTATCATCATTCCATTTCTACTATTCTTAATTAATAAAGTTAGGGGCCTAATAAACTCATGAATAAATTTTTTAAAGTTATTAGTTTATGTTCCATTCTTTTATTAACCACAGGTTGTTGGGATACTAGAACAATTACTGAAAAGACATTAGTTAATGGGATTAGTTTTGATTTAGATCAAGATCAAAAAATTGATGTTAATGCGCTAATACTTGATATTATCGGTAAGGGTGCTGGAGTATTCGATTTCCAGAGTGAAACTGTTGATTCTAAAGGAGTCTCAGTGTCTCAAGCTTCAATGCATTTACAATCATTTTTACCAGGAGATATAACGACATCAAAAACTAAAATTATATTATTAGGTGAAGAGTTCTCAAAAACAAAAATTACTCACATTTTAAGTACTTTTAGACGGAGAACGTTTTCAAATCTGAATGTATCTGTTGCAATAACAAATAAACAGCCCGCAAAAAACGTTTTAAAATTAAAAACGGTCGGAACTAAACCTTTATCGGTTATATTGAGTCAAACTATTAAGAATGCTGAATTAACTTCAATCGCTCAAAAAATAGAGCTTTTTAATATTTTTACTTATACTTCCGAAGAAGGTATAGACTTTACATTACCAGTAGTAGATATAACACCAACCGATCGCGTAGAAGTAACTGGCGCAGGTTTAATGCATAATGGTAGCTATACTGGGCATTACATTTCTTCTGAACAGTCTCCGCTTCTTCTAATGATGATGGGACATTACGGCTCTATTGGTAATTTTATTACAAAGCTTCCAAAAAAATATGAACCACCTTACAATATACTTGCTTATAATATTATTCGACCTAAAAATACATTAACAGTTTCGACATCTAAAGATAAAATAGAAGTCGATTTAAAAGTTAAAGTTAATGTATCTATAGATGGCATTTCTTCAATGAAATTATTAGGCGAGGATGAAATGTGGTCAATTCTTAATAAAGATCTAAATAAAAGGGTTCAAGAAGTTATTAAAGAAATTCAACTTGCTAATAGTGATGTACTAGGGATTGGTCGCTATTTAAAAGAACATCACCCTGAAAAATGGCGAAAACTTAATTGGGAAAAAGAATATCCAACAATTAAAATCAAACCTAAAGTGGTTGTAACCATATTAAATACAGGTACAATTGGTAAAGAAAACCAGTTTGAAGAATAATAAAATAAAGAATACTCACCGATTGGCGAGTCTTTAGGCGAAGACAAAGACGTAGTTGCACTTAAAATTAATTCCTAAAATTGGCAACTACGCCAAGTTTTCTTCTCTGCTGTCAATTTATACTTTATTAATATTTAAAAAAGATAGTGAAGTCAGTTCAAAATCCTGTCTCCACTATCTTTTTTATATGGTATTTTTAAACTGTTTTTTTAATTTCTCAATAAATTCTCTTGCCAATGGTGATAAACTTTTCGATTGTAAATGAATGAGCCAAAAGTCAACGTAGAACGTATCTTCTTCCTTTAAGGGAATTATTTTAATATCTCCACTTAAAATCATTGGCCGATTTCGAATCGAAAATTCATGCAAATACAAAATTGCTTGGCTCTCTTTTACTAACTCAAAAAGTAAGCTACTTCTATTTGTTTTAAGAACAACATTGTTTGAATTCATTTTTGAAATTTTTTCTAGCGTTTTATAGTCAGAGTTTTTATACATTACTATTTTTGCAGTTTTTAATTCACCTGGAGACACAGAATCATAAGTATAAAATGGTGATTTCTTACCGACTGCAATACACATATGTCCTTTATGTAAGTGCTCATATTCAATGAATCTTTCTTTTTTTAACTCTTCGTTTGTAGCAGGAATAAGTGCAAAATCATAATCTTGATTAAGAAAATTTTGAATAATACTGGCAGGATTTTCTTCAACAACTTCAAATGTAACTTCATAAGGTTCTTCATTAAACATTACCATTGTTTCTTGAATCATATATGTAAATGTAGGAGCGGTTAGTATTTTCAAATGAGTTTCACTTTTATTTTTAATATCAAAAATTTCTTTATTAAGCTCTTTAATTGTGCTCAATAGAGTAATTGCCTTAGAAATAACAATTCTCCCTTCAAAAGTTGGAGTAACCCCTTGTTTTGATCTGTTAAAAATTTTTATTCCAAGTTCATTTTCTAACTGAGTAATGGACTGGCTCATGCCAGAAGGTGAGATAAATAATTTTTCAGCAGCCTTCGTAATTGACTTTTCCTTTGCTGCATATACGATATGTTCCATTTGTTCGAAATTCATGATTCCCCACTCTCTCTGTAAGACCAGATATCATTAATTGATTTTAGATTATTTTCAAAATAAATGTATCATTCTTAGTATTATCTTGTTCTATTCTCACATACTTAAGTTTACAAGAAAATTAAAAGAGAAGCCAAATTATTGGCTTCTCTTTCTAATATCTTACTTTAATCCTAATTGAGTTAAAACATTATCTAAAGTTACACCTTTATAAGAAGTCTTAGCTTTAGGCGGATTTGGTACCGAACTATTTTGTGAACCAAAGTTTTTTACAACGTAATCCATATCCTTTTTGTCTACTACACCATCGAAGTTCAAATCAGAACCTGAGTGGCTCGTACCCCAATAAGTTTGTAAATTTAATGCATCTAAAATATCAATAACGTTATCTTTATTTGTATCTCCAGCTTTTGTATAAGGTATGCCAAATTGTAATCTTCTGCCCAGTTGTTCTCCTCGAACTTCATCTGACATTACAAATTGCTTATACACTGTAAAATGACCTGGAGCATCTATTTTTATTGTATAAGGTTTTGTATCAACATTCAGTGGTTGTGCAATATAATTTCCATTTTTAGTTACAAAGTAAGCATCCACAACATCTTTTCCATCATATGAAGTAACAGTTACTTTAGCACCAATTTTTTGCTGATCTAATTTGAAGTTCGTCCCACCAGTAGCAGGATCAAGCGCTCCTTCTAATTTCATTTGACTCTCAAATCGAGAATAAGTTTTCTTTAAATTCATTGTTTCCATATAACTGTACACTTTATTTGTTACTACATTTGATTGATCAGTCATCGATCCAGTAAATTCCATGCCATACGCGTATGCTGGGAAATCAGTCAAATATTCTTTATTAGTTACTAAGTCGAAATTGACTAATTTCATATCTTCTGGTAAAGGTGTATTACCTAAATAGTTAAACGTAATTGTATAATTTGTAAAGTATTGTGAAGTTTCTGATGTAACAGATACTTGTGCATCACCGTATTGCTTTACGGCATCACTTACAACGACATTTTTAATCGTTCCTAAGTCTCTATTATCTTCCCTTAAGATCGGAACTATAATCTTCGCGGTTTTTAAATTTTTCATATTATTTGAGCGAAGAGAATAATTAATTGTATCTCCAGTCGAAGCTGTTTTTTTATTTGCTTTTAAGTAATAATATGGATAGGTTTCAGGAACAAACACTGGTTTTAAAAATGCTTGAGCATTTGATGTAAAGTTACTTGCAGCATCATTTGCATAAAACGATGTTTTATAAGGAAATATCCCCTTTAGTACTTGTATTTGATCTTTGTAGTCTCCATTTTTATCTGTGTTTATTGGAGGATATGGATTACCCTTATAGTTATATACACGAACTTGATTGCTAGACTGATCAATTGGAATTCCTGCTCGATTTGCATCTGCTACTTCAGGATCATAAACATTGATATTAAAGTCATACAAAAATTGTCCTTTTGAATCAAATTGACTGTCTTTATACTCAATAACTTTTTGATCTAATGAATCAAAGCTTGAAGTCATCGTTGGTTGGCCTTTTTCATAAATGAAATCAGCTGATTTAGAGAATGTTTTACCTTGATCATTTGTACCAATCATTCTTAATTTATAGTGTCCTGTTTTCGCTAGTACAGGGAAATCACTAATAGGATTTTTTGAATCACCAGTGAACGGGTAATAATACCCATTAAAGCCATTTGGTACTCCAGAAACTATATTTTCAGGTAAACCACGCGTATCATATGATGCAAGCCAACCTACATCTTCACCAGTGTCTGCATCTTGGACTACGAAATCGATCGTTCTCATATGAGATTTTAATGATGTTTTAAAATTCATTGATGTTTGTGCTCTATCTGGTACAGCCGTATCACCTGAATACATAGGATTAATGATTGTAAGTGTATCAATCCCCTCATTTACTACTCGTCCACCAAATGGAATTTGATAAGTTTCAGTCGGATCAGCAGTATTTGTAAAAACGATATATCCTTCATATGTGCCTTTTTCTGCTGTTTTAGGAATAGTTAAATTAAACTTAATATTCTTTGAGCTAATTCCACTTAATTTAACTGAAGTTGGTCCAGTTAATGTTACATTATTTTTAGCAGCATCTAATGATCCTCTTAAACCAGTTTGGAATTTAACATTTACATTAAATGTTTTCGCTTTTTCACTTCTATTTTTCAATGTAACAGTTCGGTCATCAGTAATATCTTGGTCATTAAATCCAAATGAACCGAAGCTAATGCCACCTGTTAATTCTTTAATCGTTTTTAATTTACCTTTATCATTTATTGTCGGAGTTTTATCATTAACTTGTAGTTCCACATTTGAGTGGATAGCTTCATAAGCATCAACTCGTCCGCTTCCAATTTCAAACACACTGTAATTTTTTGATAAAGAATCAGCTGTGTTCATTAAGATTGATTTTACATCAGCTGGTTGCAAATCTTTGTTCGACTGTAATAACAATGCAGATACCCCAGCAACATAAGGTGTTGCCATTGAAGTTCCAGATAAGCGTTCATATGCATATTTATAATCTTCTGGTTTTGAACCATCTACTGTTTTATTGTTTACATAAAACGGAACAGTAGACATAATCGAAACACCAGGTGCTGTAACTTCTGGTTTAATATCATAGTTTACACGAGAAGGACCTCTTGAACTGAACGCAGCTAATTCATCGCTAGTTGAATGGATTATTGAATAGTCCCCAAACGAGAAGTTTGCATTACCTCCTTGAAGCGCTGCTAAAATTTGTTTCCCATCACTGTTTGATACTGTAAACGATGGAATTGCATCGACGGATTCACCTAAAAATGCATTAATTGGGCCTTCAGCTTGGTTTAGCTCATCGTTATACATAATGACACCGACTGCGCCTCTTGCTTTTGCATTTTTAATTTTATCAATTAATGCATTCGTTCCGCGCTTAATTAATGCAATATTTCCATTTAGATCCTTGCCGGTAAAATCAGCTGGTATTCTAGCTAGACCTACATCTACTAATGTGAACTTTTTTCCTTTTAATTGAGTTAAATCATCCGAGTAATTTCTTGCTAACTGTCTTAACGTGTAATTTGTACCATTTTGTACACCTGCATATTGATAAGCATTAAGTGAAATTGATGATGCACCAACTGTTAACGCTAATGCAGAAGCACCTGGTGATCCTAATGTATACATTTGGTCTCCAGAATTACCCGCTGCAACAACTGCCGTTACACCACTTAAAACAGCATTGTTTAAAGCAATTGATGTCGCATAAAGTGGATCATTTAACGAGTTACCTAATGACAGATTAAGAACATCCATACCATCCTTCACTGCTCGATCTATCCCAGCGATGATCGAATCAGTTGTTCCGCTTCCATATGGACCTAAAACTCGGTAAGAGTAAAGAGCCGCTTCTGGTGCTGCACCAAGCATTTTGTATTCGCTATCCGCTTTACCACGACCACCGATAATACCAGCAACATGTGTACCATGTTCTGTATAATAAGTAGTTCCACTACTAGAATTAGTTTCTGGTTGTCCTGATTTCTTCCAATCAGCATAGGTTGTTTCCATTGGATCATTATCATTGTCGATGAAATCATATCCGCCCTTATAAGCATCCTTTAAATCTGGATGATTATAATCCATACCCGTATCCAGAATACCTACTTTAATACCTTTACCTGTGAATCCTTCTGCATGTAAGCGATCTAAACCATCATAAGGCGTGTAGTTTCCAACTTTTGCTTCATCAGCTTTTAATTGTTCGTTATCATCTGCAGTTGGTGGTTCAACTGAAAACGTTTCATTGCTCCAAACTGTTTTAACTGCTTTAGATTTTAATAGATTTTTTATTTGATTAGCTGGTAGGTTCATAGAAACACCATTAAAAGCATTTTTATATGAACGAGTAATCTTATAATCTACCTTCTTATTATTGTCATCAATTAATAGTTGATCTACATCTTGATTAAACGTTTGATGATCTTGATCAATTAATTTTGTAGATTCATCTGTCGTTAACGTTTGCCCTTCAAGACTCGCTTGAAGCTGAGCAACTTTTTTAGGCTGATTTGCAAATTGTACGATGACTGATGTTTGTTCAGTAGACGTTTGATCAATATCAGCCGGAATTTGTAGACCTATTTCTTCATTAGCCGAAAGCTGGTTAAGTGCATCTCTTTGTTGTGGAGTTAAGTTTGCAAGAATATCTTCAGTCTTTGAATAGCCTGCAGCTTTTGTAAGATCTAAATCCCCAATAGATCCCAAAATAAAACTAGATGATAGAGCAACTAAAGATAAGCTTTTAACAATTTTACGATTGTAAGACTTTTTCCCCATTTTCATCCTCCATACCCCTGTTTATTACATATGTTAGTGTTCATGAATAACGATACGATAATTTAATTGTGAAGCACTGATATAGCTCTCATTAAATCTTGTACGATTTCATTACAAACTATCTATGTTATTACTATTATTAAAGAAATGGGGACTGGAAGTAAATTGGGGAAATTTGAAATATTTTCCTTATTACAATCGTCATATTCGTATTTTCTATTTTCAAAATAAATGTCAAACACTCTCATTTATTGTAGAAAAATTTGATTGCATTAATACATTCTTAATTTTTTTAATGTAATTTGTAGAATTTTGTTACCAAAAATAAACTTGCATTTGGGGGAAAAATAAAAATATCATTATATAACATAGATAATATACGAATTTCTCATTTTATTTTTTTTCAGAATACTACATTTATCCTATATTCTTCCTTTAAACTTCGTAAGTAAAAATTCTTAATTGTTGAATACACACTTAAAAAAATGTACTTTTTATATATTACAAATCGTGTTCTAAGCTCACATACTAAAGTCTCCTAAATAAAGTAAACTCGTTGATAGACGAGCCTTTAGGCAAAGTCAGAGGCATAGTTGTACTTTTTCTTTATACCTAAAATTGGTAGAGCGTCGAGTTTTCTCCTCCGCTGAGAAATTATACTTTCTTAAAATTAAAAAAAGATCGTGTAGTCAGTTGAAAATACTACCTCCACGATCTTTTTTAATTACTATTATTAAACTGTTTTTTTAATTTCTCAATAAATTCTCTTGCCAATGGTGATAAACTTTTCGATTGTAAATGTATTAGCCAAAAGTCAACGTCGAAAGTAGTCTTTTCCTTTAAAGGAATGATTTTAATGTCTCCACTTAGAATCATTGGCCGATTTCGAATCGTAAATTCATGCAAATACGAAATTGCTTTGCTCTCTTTTACTAATTCAAAAAGTAAGCTACTTCTATTTGTTTTAAGAACAACATTGTTTGAACTCATTTTTGAAATTTTTTCTAGTGCTTTATAGTCAGAGTTTTTGTACATAACTATTTTGGCATTTTTCAATTCACTAGGAGATACAGAATCATAATTATAAAATGGTGATTTCTTACCGACTGCAATACATATATTTCCTCTATGTAAATGCTCATATTCAATGAATCTTTCTTTTTTTAATTCTTCGTATGTAGCAGGAATAAGTGCAAAATTATAATCTTGTTTTATAAAATTTTGGATAATATTAGCTGGATTTTCTTCAACTAATTCAAATGAAAGATCATTTTGTTCATCATTAAACTTTATCATTGTTTCTTGAAGTAGATAAGCAAAAGTAGGTGCTGTTAAGATTTTTAAATGAGTCTCACTTCTATTTTTAATATCGTATATTTCCTTATTAAGCTCCTTAATCGTGCTTAATAATGTCATTGCCTTTGAAATGACCATTTTCCCTTCAAAAGTTGGTGTTACACCTTGTTTTGATCGATTAAATATTTTTATTCCAAGCTCATTTTCTAACTGGGTAATGGATTGACTCATTCCAGAAGGAGATATAAATAATTTTTCTGCAGCTTTCGTAATTGACATTTCTTTTTCTGCATAAACAATATGTTCCATTTGATCAAAATTCATTTTTACAATTTCTCCTTAAGAAAACTAAATCTACTATTTTTGGGGATTTCAATTTTACATTAACGTTTTTAAAAAAATCAATTATTTCTTATTATTAACTTATTAAGTATCTACAAGGGTATCAATAGGCGAATAATTTTTATAGACCTATTGGCGAATAAATCTAAATATTTTATACATTTACCTTTTATATACATTAAAAAATAAGACAAGAATACCACCTAAATCGTATTCTTGTCTTCTATTATTTTTAAGGGAAAGTTTTTAAATTGAAAAAAGCTGGTTAAATCGTTTTTCTATCAAAAAGGGTGCTTAATCCATCTTCTTAATTTCAAAAACACCCTTTTTGACTTTGTTAGTAAGCGTAATTAGAACTGCTTATTATTCCATTTTTTATAGCTTGATAGACATAATACTTGTCCAGTCACCATAGATTTTTTGTGACCCAACCATTTTGTAAGAACGGATTTTATAATAGTATGTTTTACCTTTACTTAATCCTTTGTTCGTGTAATTAGTTGTTGTCACGCTAGTTAGGTGAGAATATGATCCTGTTTTTGAAGTTGATTTAACAATTTCATATCCTGTTGCACCTGATACTTTTGACCAAGTTAATTTCACAGAATCTTTTCCAGCTTTCGTTAATTTCGCATTTGATGGTTTAGCAGGAATTGCTACCCATTTCGCGTAAATTGTTGTGTTTGCTGTAACACGATCTTTTGCAAAGTTCCAAGCTACTTTACCTGCAGCATCTTTGTACCATCCAAGGAATACATAGCCTTTTCTTGTTGGTGACTTCGGTTGGCTAATCGTCCCATTGTATATTGCTGTTTTGGAAGTAACTGAACTTCCTCCATTACTGTTAAATTTAACAGTATACGTACTAATGTTCCATTTTGCATAAAGTGTTATATTACCTGTAAGTGTGACAGAATTCCCTACTGGCGTTTTTAATGAAGCATCTTTATACCATCCAGCAAATGTATAACCTGTTTTTGTTGGTTTTGGTAAATTAATGATGCTATTGTAATTCGCAGTTTGAGCAGGAACTGTAGAACCACCATTGCTTACATAACTTACTTTATACGAATTTATTTTCCACTTCGCATATAACGTAGTGTCGTTTGTCACTTTATCTTTCGCAAAGTTCCAAGCAACATTACCTGCAGCATCCTCGTACCATCCAACGAATGTGTAACCAGTTCTAGTTGTTGTCGGTGCAGTGATACCAGTGTTATAATTTGCCGTTTTGTCAGCTACTTCGCTTCCACCATTACTATTAAAGTGAACTGTATAAGAGTTAACATTCCACTTAGCATACAGAACCATGTCACCAGATACTTTGTCAGTTCCAAAGTTCCATGGCGTTTTTAATTCTGCATCTTTATACCAACCAGCGAATGTGTAGCCTGTTCTTGTTGGTTTTGTTTCATCAATTAATGAATTGTATTCAGCTTTTACTGAAACTACAAGTCCAGCATCTTGCGTGTCATAGATGACAGTGTATTTTGCTGGTTTCCATGTTCCGTAAAGTGTTTTTACAGAGTAAATTGAATTTGTGAAATCCCAAGGGATTGTACGATCTGCATCAGCGTACCAAGTCAACTCATAGCCATGAACAGTTGGTGCTGTAATTCTGCGTGCTACAATTTGATCTTTTGTTCCAGATTTTACTTCAGTTGGAGCATCACCTGGAAGGACGAAATGCACATTATATCCATTTCCTACTTTTTGAACTACTGTCACATCAGCATAGTCAGTAGCATTAATCGTAATTGTATAATCTCTCGTTCTTGTGAACAAGCTCTTATCTAGGGTAATCGTACGTTTAACTTTGTCCACACTGTATTTTGATCCATCTACCGCACTACCATTTAGTTTAATGCTTGTAATCTCATTTGCCCATTCATTATCACTGAACTCTAGCACCATATCGTTCCCTAGTACATTATCCGTTGTATCTGCTGTCACAACAGAACCAGCTAACGCATATTTCGCATAAAGTGTGATTGGTTTTGTTACAATCGTATCAAAATCATATGGCATTGTTAGATTTTGATCTGTATACCAACCATAGAACTTGTAGCCAACTTTTGTTGGATCAACTGGTTTTGTCGCATTTCTGTCTACGATTTGAGCTGGAACTGGATCTCCACCATTTGATGCAAAAGTTACCGTATAACCGACAACTTGATCTGTTACTACAACATCTTTATAACCTTCTGATACAATCGTTACATTGAACTTTTGTCCAGCTGTGAAAAGATTTGCTTTAAGTGTAATATTATTATTTGAGATCGTGTAATCATTATTTAGAACTAATGTTTTAGAGCCGATTTGCACAGCCTTAATATTGTTTTTCCATGTGCCATCATCAGTAAATGGTAATGTAATATCACTACCTACAATGTTTCCAGCAACGTCCTTATTTACCGTTGGTGGTACTTTCATCCAACATAGATAGAAAGTAGTGTTATCTGTAAGCACTTTAGGATTTGTTGTAATATCAGACTTCTTATCACTTGAATTAGCTGCATCCAAATATAGGTCATTACTGATCGTTAAATTTCCATTTGTTACATGTGTTGAAGCTGCATTCATATTTAGCGCATTTGTTTTTCCATTGACGATCATATCGGCAAGATATGTGTCAGTTGCATTCTTTAATGTACCGCCGTTTAAATCAATATGACGTCTATATCCAAGTTGTACACCTGGTATTGTGACAATTTCGCCTGTTGTCGATGTTACAGTTAAATCATACCCTTTGACCGCTCCAATATTTCCAAGGGACGGCATTTCACTGAATGCAAACTTTTCTCCTAACTTGGTTTGACCTGCTTTAACAGCTTGTTCATGTGTAGCTGTTGTAAAGGATAGAACTCCGTTATTTCCATTAGACGACAAGCTATAAGTACTTGGGTCTAATGTATACTGTGTTGGTGTCGATTCAGTTGAGCCATCGCTCTTGAACTGATAAAATTTCGCTTCAATTTTTGCAATTTTATCTTTACTAGTTAACCAAGAAACATTCGTTAAATAATCTGGGATGTTGATTTTTAAATCACCTTCACCAAGTACCCATCCTTTTCCAGTTATTGCTGAGTTACTTCCGTCAAATTTTAATCCGTTCGGGTTCGCTTTATCAACTGGTGAATAACTTTGAGTCGTATTCATTTGCCATTTTGCATAAACAGTTTTGTCCTGGGTTAAAACAGCTGATGGATCCCACTGCGTTATACCTTGTGGCTCGTTATACCAACCAAGGAATTTATAACCAGGTTTCGTTGGTGCAGGTGTGTTGGTTGAGATTAAATCACTATTCGGACCATTTGATCTACTTGAACTCGCTTTGTATCCCACTGCCATCTGGTTTAACACTGACCCACCTTGGCTGTCAAAATTAATCGTATATCCAACTGGCTGTTGACCTGTGTAAACAGGATCATATCCTGCGATGACATCTGGATAATTCGTTCCATCTGCACCTACTGAGCCAATTGTAAATCTGTATAGTTGTGGCAGATAGTTTTTTCCACTTGGGTTGACAGTCGCTGCACCATAGGTTGAAGTATTTTTCGAATCAAGAGTCGAATCTGTCATAAATGTCTTTGCATTGAACGTAATTTGACCTGGTTTACTAATGTCATAATATTTTTGATTCGAATCTGGATTGATTAAATTACTAATATCCATGCTCTTACCATTGGTAGTTGTTACAATCACCTTATTGATTCCATTTCTCCAGTTCGCATCTTCTTGGAAGCTTAATGTTAAATCCTTTCCAATATGCGCTACTGTTGGGTCAGTGATGATTGGAACTGATGGCGTCGGAATTGGTACTGCTGATACTGTTAAACTTTTAGTAACATCTTGGTATCCTGTTGCCTTCACTGTAACTGTGTAATTCGTTGCAGTCGGGAATAATGAGCCTGGGAACGTAATTTTTGATGGCATAGTTTGCTGTGCACCATTTGCATCATAATACGTATATGCCGGGTTGATTGTTACTAAATTCGTTACATCCGTTGAACCTAGCATAATTTTTGTAATTGATTTTCTCCATAATACATCATCAACAAACACCGTGCTTGTAGGAGATAGAGAGATTGTTGCCCCACTTTGCAAGTCTTGTAACTTTGGTGTTGATGCAATTGTTTGTGCTGGAGCTGTAAAATTAAGCTTTTGCATGACCTGCTGTGCCGTTTCACCTGCATTTAACGTGATTGATCCTGCATAGTCCGTTGTAAAAGTTGTATCTTTATCTACTGTTAATTGGGCAGTTGGAACAGTTAAACCTGCATCAATTGCACTTTGATTTTGCTGACCAAAGTTTTTAAAGATGAAATAGAAATCATTATAATCAATTCCATAACCTGAACCTGTAGGCTTAATCCAATAAATATCTTGATCACGGTTCGTGTTCAAGAATGCTGTTTTGTTTGCTACATTATTTGCCGGATTATTCAAATTATTTAGGTTTTTATACTGATAATAAACATCGATTTCCTTCATCAAATCTTTCATGTCGATTACGTTGTCACCGTTAACATCTCCACCTAAAAGAATTGGGAATAGACCTCGAATATCCTTTACAGTACCTGATTGATAACCGAATTTATTTTCACCAATTACAGGTGTTTTTTCATATCCTTTAAAGTGTCCTGGTACACTTGCTTCAACGGAATACGGCTTGTCACTAACATCCATCGTCAGAGCATAATAAGGATTGATAAACGTATAAGCCATCGTATTATTAAATGATGTTGGTTGGTCCGTTGTAAATTTTTTACCTTTATCATCCGTAGCAGTTACCTTCGCACCTGAATCAACCGTGAATTGAGGATATTGGTTATTTACATTATTTCTTGCGAAAGATTCCGCAGCCACTTGCCCTCTAAGTACAGAGATATTCTGTCTTACATAAGGTACATTTGTTGGGAACCAAGGGACTCTTGTATCTTCACCTGACAAAGTTAAATTCGCTTGTAGTAATTGATATTCGAATTGCCCTGTTATTGGATCAGGACTGTTATAGGTCACATCTGCTTCTATAATCGGCATATCATGATCAAGTGCACCCGCTGGACCTATATTTGAAATCGTCAAATCTGTTGTTAAGCCAATTCCATAAGTTGGATGTTTATACGGTTGACCTACCGTAAGAACTTTAGTCGGATCAATACCTTTACTGATTAAATAATTTTTATACTCATCCGTAAGGCGAATATTACTGAATTCATAGACATTGTTACTATTCAGCAAAAATTTACCGCCGGTCATTCCTACTCCATACTTTGTTGTCATTGTCATTTTGAATGGTTTATTATTATCAACGACTAATTTATCTTCGTTACCTGGTCCTGCGTCTACTCCATTAGATGAAGTTAACGTAACATACGGATTTCCCTTTTTAATGAAAAAATAAGTCTGTCCGTTTACAGTTCCATCACTTTCACCTGAATAATCCTGAGGCTCAATATAAAATTCACTACCCATTTTATTTGCTACATCCTCAGCAGACACCCCAAAATGGAAGCGACCTTTCGCATCAGTATCAAAGTAAACTGTTGGGAACGAACTATCTTGGTAACCTATAACACTGTTCAAAGCTTGATCAACTGGAACTGGCGTTACGCCATCCTTAGGGCTTGGCACTGACGTTTCTCCATTGTTTTTCATCACGTCTATGTTTGAGTCATAAACTGTACCATGGAATCCTTTTATTTCTTGTCCAGGCAAGTACCCTGTAGTATCAATTTCATATATTCCACCCTTGGAGTCCTGATCCATCTTCATTGTTGGTGGTGTACCGTCAACATAGACCGTATCTTCCGCTGTGTAACGTTTTCCATCTTTACCAGTTGCGATCAACTCCAGTGAGTAAGCACCTTCTTTTAGCACTTCCACATTGTTTGAGATGCCAGAACTGTCATATGTTCCATCGTATTCCTTTGTAAATGGAAGGTAAAATCCATTAAAAAGTGTTATAAGTGGTCCATATTGAACACCTGGGATCAAATTACTACCGGTTGATAACGTGTTAGCTATACCGATATATTTTCCATCCTTGTCTTTTATGGCAATATATAAGTCGTTCATTTCGTTATTTACCGATAAATAATAAGAAGATAGATTTCCCTCTGACGCTGCTTTTATCGCTACTTGGAATTTATTAATTCCTTTTTCCGCAACTGTAATCGTAAACGGAATACGATAAGTTTCTGATGGGTCCTTTGAGTTTACAAGGTTAATATAACCTTCGTAAGTACCATCTAATGAATTTGACGGAACTGTAATTTTTGCCGTTGCTTTAACAGTGCTTCCTCCACCAACATTAATAGAGTTTACATTTTTCCCATCGACAGAAAAATCGATTTTCACATCATTTCCTGTGCCAGGACCTACTTTATTCGATCCAGCAAATTTTGATGTAATAAATGCAGTACTTACATTGAATGTTTTACTACCAGTTCCTAGATTTGAAACATTAAAGTCTTTTGAAGAAACTACATCATCAGAACCGTTCGTTGCACCTTCTCCTCTACCTTTAAAACCATAGAACATGCTTCCAGTCAGGTTATCAACTTCATGAGCTGTTGATGCATCTGAAGGATTGTCAAAAGTAACTGTTTTATCTAAAACTTGGACTTTAACATCTGCTGCTATTGCACGAGCCGGATCAACACGTCCAGCACCTACTTGATATACGCTATAAGTCTTTGAATCTGTGTCAATACTCTTAGCTGTATTCATTAATGCCGTCTTAACATCCGCAGGTGTATAATCTGGATGTGCAGCTAAAACTAAAGCTGAGATCCCAGCAACATGTGGTGTTGCCATTGAAGTACCAGACATAATCTGATACGCAAGTTTATAATCATGAGTTTTATCGTTTTGTGGCTCCCAAATATCGTATGGAGCTGTTGAAGAAATATCAACACCAGGAGCTACAACATCAGGCTTAATTGTCCAATCTTTAACTGGACCTGTAGAACTAAAGCTTGCCAACTCATCTCCACTCTTACTAATTGGTGTATCAAGTGTAGATGGGAAAGTAATGTTAGCTGATTTAGGGTCTTTTTTAATTGCATCTGACAGAGCTTGTCCTTGTGATTGTGTCAATGAAACTGAATAAACATTATCCATACTGACACCTAAGTAGTTAGGGATATATCCTTGGCTATCTGGATCATCCGTATTATCCCAGATAATCATACCCGCTGCTCCAGCATTTTTAGCATTTGACATTTTTGTTTGTAAGTAGTCAACTCCACGCTTAACTAGAACAAGTTTACCTTTCACATCAATTCCACTATAATCTGCCACGCTTCCTAAACCTACATCGACGATTGGTAGTGATTGCCCTTTATAAGCATCGTCTGATTGTGAAAAGTCTTTACCGAATAAACGTGCTTTATAAGAAACTGAACCATTCTTAATTGTCATTGTTGCAATTTGTTCAGGTATCGTACTTGCGCCAACAGTAATTGCTAATGCTGAAGATCCTGGTGAACCAACTGTAGCTTGCCCAGGACCAGCATTACCTGCTGCAACATCACAGACAACACCTGCTAATGTAGCATTGTTAATAGCGATACTAGTTGGATAATATGGGTCATTAATATTTGCACCAAGAGAAAGATTAATCACATCCATGTGATCTTTTACTGCCAGGTCAATACCATTTAATACAGATTCTGTTGTACCATGTCCACCCGGTCCTAATACACGATAGCTATAAAGGTCTACATCTGGAGCTACCCCATTAGCCGAATAAACATCATTATTATTCGTTGTATTCGCTGCAATCGTCCCAGCAACGTGAGTTCCATGAGACGTAATATATGGCTTATAATCTGCAGGAGGTGTCCCAGAGATTACATCAGGATCCGCTCTATCCGCTAACCAATCCTCATAAGTTGTTTCCATTGGATCATGGTCATCTACGTATTTAACGTTTCCGTTTGCATCTAATCCTTCATTATTAACTAAGTCATGTCCACCTTTATAAACAGCCTTCAAATCTGGGTGATTATAATCAATACCAGTATCTAATATACCAACCTTAACCTTTTGTCCTGCACGTGGACCTGATTTAATGATACCAGTATTACCTTCAGCTTGAAGTTTATCAATACCTAAATAAGAAAGCCCACCTGTTGGCTTACCGGCAGATCTACTTGTCGCTACAGCTTGGGAAGCATTATCTGCTGGAACAGAAAATTCTACTTCCGACCAAATAGAAGCAACATCTGGATTTTCAGCAAGCTTTTCTACTTGATTTGCAGGTAGAGTTAAAGATACTCCATTAAAGGCATCTGTGAATTCACGCGTAATACCCATAGAAGTATTTACAGACTTCCCGCCAACTATTTGCGTCTTAGGCTGTCCATTCACAAAACTTTTAAATTTAGCATGAGAATCTTTAACCCTTTGTTGTGCATCAGAATATTCGTTTGCAAATGCTTGACTATTTGCAGTTGCGCTCCCTTTCGCAAGTGATTGCTTTATGATTTGGATCTTTGCTGGATCTTCTTTAAATTGAACAATTACATTAATCTTTTTTGAACCTGTTAAATCCTTTTTGTCCACATGAATTTTTTGAGCGTTATCTGCCCCAGTAAGCTTATTAATATTTGCTTTTTGTTCAGCAGTAAGGCTGTCAAGAATACGGTTTACTTCTTTTGCATTAAAAGTATTGTTCGATGAATCTTGCTGATCTGTTTTAATCTCAGCATTTAAACTTGCAAAACTTTGAGGAATCGCAACGTTTAAAAACATCGAACTCAACGCAAAGACTGAGATCATCTTTTTAGTTGGCTTCATACTCTTTCTTGATAATTTTCTCTTTTTCATGTTTTCCCCCCCATTAGATACATCATCTACTTACAATCAATTGCCAAATATTTTTACAGAAAATTCACGAATAAAAAACTATTCTTAACAATTGAATAATTAAATATTACTCCAAGAATTACTTGTCTTGTATTGGGGGAATTTAGCGTTTTTTGATTTAATTTCGAATAAGAAAATGACAAAAAATGAAATTATTTGGTGAAAAAAGGAGATTTTCAGGTAGAAAAGATTAATAACCCCTTAATATTTAAATATAAACAAAGTAAAATCATAAAAATTTAAATTTGTTTATATTTGGGGGAATTTTAGAGAATTCTATTATTTTATTGAAAATTTTAAAAATTAAAAAATTCAAATTTATACAAAAAAAAACTATCATACCTTATTTTAAAAAGAATGATAGTTTTTTATGGGCAGTGGGTGAATCATTTGAAAATATCTCATTGCTCCAAACCACTTTAACTACTTTTGATTTTAATAGTAATTTGGTTAGCAGATAGACTCATATAAACACTAATAAACACATTTTTATAAAAGCAATTAATTTTGAAATCTATCTTTTTATTATTTTCATCAAATAATATTTGTCCTTCATCTTGGTTAAACGTCGTATGGACTTGATCAATTAGGTAGTTTTTTACTAAAATAATTATAAAAATTCGTAAAAAAAAAAGAGTCTGCGAAAGACTCTTTTTTACAAATTGTTTTGTTATTGACTAATAAAAACACTATTTTCTCAAATGATATGGAACTGTTGTTATGACGACATCTTTCTGACTAATCAACCAAAGTCGAAGTAAGAGTGCCGTTTGATTATGTAGCAGATTATGCCACCATTTTTTAGGGATAAATTGCGGAATCACAATTTGAACATGACTATCAGGTGCGTTTCCTTCTATTAACTTAATAAATCTAGAAAGAGGTGCTAAGACTGAGCGATATTGGTTTTTTAGAACAACTAAACGACATGGATTCCCCCACTCTTCCCATTTTTCTTCCATCTTCTCAATTGATTCATCATCAAAGCCTACATAAACCGCTATAGGATCCGGGGAAATACCTTTTGCAAATGATAATGTATTATGAACGACACGGTGAGTGCCTGAAACTAATACAACTGTTACGACTTTATTTGCTTCTGGTTTGAAAGAACTTAAATCAATACGTAATTCGCTTGCTACATTTTGATAGTGTTTATAAATTGCTAATGAGAAGAATATAATTGTCGGAATGACAACTAAAACAACCCAAGCTCCATCTATAAATTTTGTAACTGCAAATATAACAGTAACAACAGATGTTACGATTAAACCTACTATATTTATTGTTAATTTAATTTGCCATTTTGGCCCTTTTACTCGTCTCCATCTTCTTGTTAAGCCTAATTGAGCGATTGTAAAAGATAAAAACACGCCAATTGCATATAATGGAATGAGTGCATTTGTATGTGCTTGGAATGCAATGATTAATATACTAGCAGCTGCAGCAAGTGCAATAATACCATTAGAATATCCTAAACGATCTCCACGGTTTGTAAATCCTCTAGGCAAGAAACCATCAGCTGCTACAATTGCCGCTAATTGTGAAAATCCTGTAAAAGTTGAGTTAGCTGCTAAAATTAAAATAATAAATGTAAACCAAATAATTACTTGATACAGAATTCCATGTCCGAAATAAACCTTTACCAATTGAGATAACATCGTATCGTTAGGATTAGGTGAAATTCCGTTCACATATAAATGATACGCAAAACCTAAAAGTGTTATTGAAGTTAGTACTCCTAGAGCTATATATGTTTTTATAGCGTTTTTTTGTCGTGGCTCTCTGAATACTGGCACTGCATTGGAAATTGTTTCAATACCCGTTAAAGCAGAACATGCAGAACTAAATGCTTTTAATACAAGTAAAATACTTAACCCATGTGGAACTGTGCCAAATGTAGGTGTATGATGCTGTATAAATCCATGTTGAAATTCATCAAAAAACCCTGTGAAAATTAAAAGTAACATACAAATCATAAAGCCAAATGTTGGCCAAGCAAAAATTTTTGCAGATTCAGCAACACCACGAAGATTAACAACTAATAATAAAAATACACAAAAAATAGCTAAAACAGTCTCATATGGCGCAACGGCTGGATATGCTGATGACACAGCTTCTAGTGCTGCAGAAACTGAAACTGCAACCGTTAAAATATAATCAACAAGTAATGAACTTGAAGCGATTAACGAAACCCATCGAGGTTTGAAATTGTCTTTTGCAATCGCATATGCTCCACCACCACTAGGATAAGCTAAGATTCCCATAATATATGAAAGAATTAGTAATCCCAGTAATAATACGGTTGCAATTGTAATCGGTATAATATACCAGTGTGCTTTTGCCCCTAAACCGATTAACTCGGTCATTCCCGCTTCAGGTCCATACGATACGGATGAATACAAATCTGCTGCAAGAATCGGTAAGGCAATAAACCAAATCAATTTATTATGTTGAGCATGAATCTCTGCAGTTCTCATTGGTCTACCTATAAATACACGCTTTACACTGTTAAAATTAGCAACAGAGTAATAAATACCAAAAACCGCTAAAATAAATAGTCCAAGTTCTATGTAATCGGACGGATGATGCATGAATTTCTCCCCTTTTTTCAAAAACCATTGTTTGACCAGCTTTTAGTCGAATACTGTGACGCTCAACTTAAACACTTAGCCTCTTCCTCGCTGCAAATAAATACTTTTTTACGCACAAAAAAACACTAAGCTTTACTTAGTGTTTAACAAACAATACTAAATAAACCCCCTTCTTTAAATGCTTACGAGGTTAGCTGTCGGATTCGGGATTAAAGAATACCCCTACCTTTACAAAAAAGGATTCACCCCAATAAAGAAATGGTTCCCCCGCTCTTTTTAAGATTAAGCAATTATGGTTTTGAATTAGAAAAATATAGAATTTAAATGTAAATATATAACTTAAGGATAGTTTTGTAAAGAGATTTTTATATAAATTTTTCATTAAAAATTTATATAGCTCATGAATGCTTCAGGCTTTATTAGCTCTTTTTTCGTGAAGCTAATTCCTGTTTTTATTAGTCCAGTACTATCGATTCCAAACGATTTGTTGTGACTTACTTGTTACTGAAGTGTTTGTTAAAACATTTTGTACTTCTACTTGATTAAATGTAGAAATATTTTTAGTACCTTCTGACATATTCGGTTCGTACCCTGTCAGTAAAATAGTTAATCCACATCCAACTACTAAAGATAAAATTACTTTTTTCATTTTGCTTTCTCCTTTACGCATTTTTTTCATATAAAAAAACCATGACCTATGGCCGTGGTTTGACGTTCGTTTTTAAACGTAAGACCAACCTATTAGAACACTTCACTACTAATTAGCGTGCTTGATTCCAAACGATCTCTTGTGAGTTATCAACTGCTACCATATTTGTTAACACGTTTTGTACCTCAGTTTGATTAAACGTTGAGACCTTTTTATTAACTTCTGACATATTCGGTTCGTACCCTGTCAGTAAAATAGAAAATCCACATCCAACTACTAAAGATAAAATTACTTTCTTCATTTTGACTTCTCCTTTCACAATTTTTTCATATAAAAAAACCATGACCTAAGGCCGTGGTTTGACGTTCGTTTTTAAACGTAAGACCAACTTTAACATGATAAAAATCACTCGTCAATTGGTGTTTTTTGGAATATTACATGTAAACGATTACTTATAATTAAGGATTTTAGATCGTGTATTTTTGGTAATCGTTTACATATTCATTAACAAATTATAGAGACAACAAATATTCAAAATAATAAAAAGACAACTTAAAAAAGTTGTCTCAAGTTAGTGTACCCTTAAGCTAATATAAAGACCTAATAATGTGACCAATAACACTGGAATCGTTATAATAATCCCGATCTTTAAATAAGTTTTATAAGAAATTTTAATACCTTTTTGTGATAGTACATGTAGCCACAATAGTGTTGCTAGGGATCCTATAGGAGTCATTTTCGGCCCCAAGTCTGAACCGATTACATTAGCATAAATAAGTCCCTCTTTTATTATTCCTGTTGTGTGTGCATTTTCAATTGCAAGAGACACAATCATAACTGTAGGAAGATTATTCATTATTGCCGAAAGAATAGCAGAGATAAAACCCATTCCTAATGTTGCTATTAATAATCCTTGATGGGAAACGGAATGAATTATTTGACCTAATACATCTGTTAAACCAGCATTCTTCAAAGTATAAACAACTATATACATTCCTATTGAAAAAACGACAATTGTCCATGGCGCATCTTTTAATACTTTTTTTGTATTGACCGCTTTACTTCTTTTCCCTAAAAATAAAAAGATAATAGCTGCTAAACCCGCAATAAATGAAACCGGAACATGAAGTAATTCACCGATAAAGTATCCTGCTAATAACAACAAAAGTACTAACCAAGATATATAAAACATTTTTTTATCTCTTATTGCATCCTTTGGAATTTTCAAATTTCCAAGATTATAGTTTTTCGGAATAACCTTTCTAAAATAAAAATATAGCACTAATATACTAGAAATAAGCGAAAAGATATTTGGAATGATCATTTTACTTGTATATTCTAAAAAGCCAACTTTAAAATAATCAGCAGTGATAATGTTCACTAAATTACTTACAATAAATGGAATAGATGTTGTATCTGATATAAAACCACTAGCGATAATAAATGGAAATATCATCTTTTCATCTAATTTCAAGCTACGTACCATAGCTAATATTATTGGCGTAAGAATTAACGCTCCGCCATCATTCGTAAAAAAAGCGGTAACAATTGCTCCAAGAATATTTATGTAAACGAACATCTTTATCCCGTTTCCGTTCGCGGCACTTACCATATGTAATGCAGCCCATTCAAAAAAGCCAATTTCATCTAATATTAATGAAATAATAATGACAGCGATTAATGCAAATGTTGCATTCCAAACAATGCTTGTTACGATGACAACATCATGAAAATCAACTAGACCTAACAATAAAGATAAGACTGCTCCACCAGATGCGATCCATCCTATTGAAATATTTTTCGGTTGCCAGATGACTAAAATAAGAGTGATGATGAAAATAAATAATGCAAGAGTGATTGAAACCAATTAACTAAACAGCCCTTCTAATTTTACTTTAATTTTTCAAATATATTATCGCATGAACAATTAAATATTATCTAGTATAAATTAAAGAACCTTAGTCCTATAATATATAGGGCTAAGGCCATACACTAGTTTTTATTATTAAGCTCAAATTCATACTTTGCAATTTTCCGCCTAATTTTCTCTAAATTTTCTTGGCTTTCCTTAATTTGCTCTAATACATTGTTTTCTTGCTGTTTCATTAGATCTAAACGCTGCTTCAGAGTTTCTTCTCCGTTCATTGTCCAGTCAACAAATTGTTTAATTTTTTTAATTGGCATTCCAGTGTTTTTTAAACATAGAATCATTTCGATAAATTTAAGAGCGTCTTCATCAAAAATTCTGTCTCCACTTTCTGCCCTTTTTAGAAAAGGTAACAAGCCTTGATTGTCATAGTATCTTAATTGAGAAATAGATAAATTATTGAACTTTGCTACTTGTCCAATAGTATAATTCATGAACTCTCATTCCTTTACCAAGGCATAATTCCATTTGCATTTAGAATTTTACCATTGTAATTTGTATTGCTTAGTGCAAAGTCAGTAATAATTTTAGCACCTTCAGCTGTTGTTTTACCACCAGGTGTATTTCCGTTAAGATCTGTCGTTGTAAAACCAGGTGTGACACCGAAAATTTCAGGTCCATTACTTCCAAATTCTTTACCGAAAGTAAGTGTTAATGAATTGTTTGCAGTTTTTGATGAATTATACCCCAATATATTGATTGTAGCAGTTTCACCACGATCAAAAAGTGTTTGTGAAGCCATATCAGTTGTTATATTAATAATTTTTCCTCGTTCCGATTTTTTAATTAGAGGTAAAAAAGTTTGAATCATTTGGAACGTTCCAAAGAAATTCACTTCAAATGCCTGACGTAAAGTTTCAATTGTTATTTCACTTGGCAAAACATGAAAATCTGGTGCAACCCCTGCATTATTTATTAATAGATCTAGATGATCTGTCACTTTCAAAATTTGATTGAAAGAATCCGTTATCGATTGAATGTTAGTTACATCAACTTGTATAAATGAAACATTTGGTAAACCTAACGATTGGACAGCAAGATTTCCTAGTTCATTATTACGAGCACCTAAGAATACATGATATTCTTTTTCTGCTAATTGGCGAGCTACTTCGAATCCTATCCCTTTATTAGCACCTGTTACAAAAGCAAATTTCGTCATTGTATATCCCTCCGATTGATTATTTATACCTTACAAATCAGAGAATACAGCCTAAACCTAAGTTTAGGTCAAGCGTTTTAATACTATTTTTATTAATCATGGCGACGTTAATATTAAAGCGATAAAAAAGCATGAAATTCAATCATTTGATACAAACTTAATAAAAACATCATTTTAAGCTTTGATCAGCAACTACTAAAACATCTAAATGACGCAATTCCCTTAGCAGTTTTTGAACGATTGAACCCGTTTTTATTTCTTCCCATCTAGTACGAGCTGACTGTCCCATAATGACATGAGTTGTCTTTTTTTCAATTATATTTTTGACTAATTCTATAAATACATGCCGTCTGTCAGTTGTCTCATACAATTCAAATGAACCACCTAACCGTATTGTTAACTCTTTAATTTTTTTTAATGAAAGCTGTTCATCTTCTGACAATTCACCAAGTTCTTTGACATAAGCTACATATAATTTAGCCTTTAATCGATACGCTAATCGAAATCCTCTACGAATTAGTCTTTCACTATTTAATTTTAAATTTATACAAACAAAAATGACTTCCTCTTGTCTCCAAGGACCTCTAAGTGTTAAATCTCTTTCCCATGCTTCAAGACGTTCATCTACATCATCAGCCACTTCTCTTAATGCTAATTCCCGCAAGGCAATTAAATTTCCAGTTTTAAAAAAGTTATTTAGTGATTGTTCTATTTTTAAAGGTGCGTAAATTCTTCCTTCTTTCATTCGATCCCTTAGTGCTTTAGGAGAAATATCAATTAATTCAATTTCATTGGCATCTCTTAGAACATTATCAGGGACTGTTTCTCTAACTCTAACCCCAGTAATTTGTTCAACACTATCATTTAAACTTTCAACGTGTTGAATATTCATTGTAGAGATGACTGAAATTCCAGCTGCGAGGATTTCTTCAACATCCATATGTCTCTTATTAAACTTACTCTCTGGTACATTCGTATGTGCTAATTCATCTATTAACACTACTTCTGGATTTCTTTGTATTATTGCCTCAGTATCCATTTCTTCTAGTGTAGTTCCTTTATATGGAATAACTTTTCTCGGAATAATGTCTAAATCTCCGACTTTTTCTAATGTCTCTTTCCGACCGTGAGTTTCAAGTAGCCCAATAATAATATCGATTCCTTTTTTCTTTAACTCATTACCTTCTCTTAGCATAGTATAAGTTTTTCCAACTCCTGGAGCAGCTCCAATATAAACTTTTAAAGTTCCACGTTTAATTTTATAAATTTTCTGCGCAAGCTCATGCGGACTTAAACGACGATATGGATCCACTATTTCTTTATTTACTTGCATTGTAGGAATTACTCTTTCACCATCTTTTTCTGCTCGATCAGCAACAATAAACACATCTATATTCTTTGTTTTTCTTAAAATTTTATTTACGATTGATCCATTCACAATCTCTTCCCAACGTGTTCTCTTGGATTGCCCTAATACTATACTTGTTATATTGTTACGAACTGAATATTCAACAATTTCACTCGCAATTGAATTGCTACTCAATGGTAATTCTTCAAAATTTCCTCCGACTTTTTCAACAAGCTTTATAATTGAACGTTTAAAGGTTAATTCATCATTTGTAAATTTTTTATTAGGGGGTCGAAAACATACTACTTGAATATCTCCTCCGAGTCTTTTGGATATTTGTTGTCCTCTACGTATCAAAATAGAACCATTCCAGTGATATTGCACTGTAACTAATACTTTTTCTGACGCTCCAGAAGGCCCTACTATACCGTGTTTTTCACGATATTCATCCAGTTCATCATTAACTTCACTAGCTATGAAACGAAGTGCAAGTTCTCGAAGTACCGCTAAGTTACTTTTATGGAATAACTGACTATGCTTCTGATTTTCATCTTTATTATAAAAATCTTCTTTTGATCTTTGTAAAATAACTTCAGGTGTAACATCTAATAATTTCACCTCATCTGCTAATGCTAAAGTTTCTTCCGGAACGAAAAAGCTACCTTTAACTTTTCCATCCGTCAATTTAGTAGCTTCATCATAAACTTCTTTTATTTCATATATATTCATAGTTGTAATAACGCCTATATTTTTCGATATTAAATAATGTATATCTTCTAATCGTGTTTGAAACTTGGCGTCTGGACGATTTTGATGAGCAAGGGAATCAATAAGAACAACTTCAGGATTTCTTGAAATAATTGCCTCCAAATCAAGGTCTTGCAGAGTAGTTCCTCCTTCTTTCCAATTGATTGTCGATACTTTATCCAAACATCCAATTTGATCAATTGTTTTTTGGCGATTTATCTCACTAATTAATCCAATGACAACATCAATTCCACGTTCTTTTAAAACATTACCCTCTTGGAGCATATGGTATGTCTTCCCCGATCCACTTACAGTCCCAATTATAATTTTCAATCTACCTTTTTTGATTTTCTGAATAGATGCTAGTAATTCTTCAGGTGATTTCCTACGAAATTGTCTGTCGCTCAAGAGATCCCTCCTTTCTTTATATAAAAAAGGAGAGAAAGAATCTCCCCTTTATCTTAGTTCTTTTAAATCTAAGTTCAGTTCCAATATATTCACACGTGGCTCACCAAATATTCCAATTTGACGCCTTTTTGTGTGCTTATTAATTAAAGTCATTAATTGATCCTCAGATATACCTGTGGCCTTAGCTACCCTAGGTACTTGAGCCTTCACTGCTTCAGGTGATAAATCTGGGTCAAATCCAGATCCAGATGTTGTTACTAAATCAGCAGGTATCGTTTTACGTAGATTACTATTTTCATTTTTTAACTCATTTATTTTATCTTTTGTTTCTTTAACATATTCTTTTGATGCTACTGCAGCATTTGTTGCGGCTGAAGCAGTAGGATTATAATTAGCAGCAGAAGCTCTAGAATGGAACCATTCAGGTCCTTTAAATTCTTGAGCTAATAGTTTAGAGCCTGTAACTTTTCCTTTCGTTTCTATTAAACTACCATCGGCTTGTTTTGGGAAAATAACTTGTGCAACGCCTGTTGTTGCTAATGGATAAACTAATCCGCATATTACTAACAATACAATAGATGCTCTGATCGCAACCATAACTGATTTCACATTAAATCCTCCATTTCCAATAAATTAAACAAAATGCAATGTGGATACAAGCATATCGATCACTTTAATTCCTATGAACGGCGCAATTACTCCCCCAAGTCCATAGATTAATAAGTTTTTAGATAATAATTTATTTGCATCCATAGGTTTATATTTCGCACCCTTCATCGCAACAGGAATGAGGAGAGGAATAATGATTGCATTAAAGATCAATGCAGATAAGATTGCAGACTTTGGCGAATTCAATCCCATAATATTAAGATAATCTAATTGAGGTATCGCCATTATAAATAGTGCGGGTATAATAGCGAAATATTTCGCTATATCATTTGCTATTGAAAATGTTGTTAACGAACCACGCGTAATTAATAACTGCTTACCAATCGCAATGACAGATAATAGTTTAGTAGGGTCAGAGTCTAAATCGATCATGTTTGCTGCTTCTTTTGCAGCCATTGTTCCAGAATTCATCGCTAAACCAACGTCCGCCTGCGCTAGAGCAGGGGCGTCATTTGTTCCATCCCCAGTCATTGCAACTAACTTACCTTCATTTTGTTCTTTTTTAATTGCAGCAATTTTATCTTCTGGTTTAGCTTCGGCAATAAACTCGTCAACACCTGCTTCTCTAGCAATTGTTGCAGCTGTCAATGGATTATCTCCTGTACACATGACCGTTTTGATTCCCATTGCTCTTAATTCATCAAATCGCTCTTTTAATCCTGGTTTTACTGTATCTTTTAAATAAATAACACCGTAAATTTGCTCATTTATTGCAACAGCAAGTGGAGTTCCCCCAGCTTTTGCAATGACATTTGCTTTTTCATCAAGCTCATTCGGAATCTTGCCCCCTTTAGCCGTTACATATTTTTTAACGGCATCTACTGCGCCTTTTCGAATTTCAGTTCCACCTTTTAAATTTAAACCTGACATTCTAGTTTCAGCAGTAAATTCAATAATTTCGGCATCCTTATATTCATTTTCATCCCAAGTTATACCATTTTTATGTGCTAGCTCTACAACTGAACGCCCTTCTGGTGTTTCATCTTTTACTGAAGATTTTAAAGAAGCTAAGGTTACCTCTTTTTCTAATATACTTCCAACCGGAATAAATTCACTTGCCATTCGATTACCAAATGTAATTGTTCCTGTTTTATCTAAAATCATCGTATCAATATCTCCAGCAGCTTCAACAGCTTTACCAGACATCGCTAAAACATTAAATTGTGTAACACGGTTCATCCCAGCAATCCCAATCGCAGAAAGTAATCCTCCGATTGTAGTCGGGATTAAACAAACGAGTAAGGCAATCAATGTTGCTACATCAATTGAGACATTTAAATAATTCGCTATTGGTACAAGTGTCATAATGACAATTAAAAACACTAAAGTTAACACTGCTAATAAAGTAGTTAATGCAATCTCATTCGGTGTTTTTTGACGTGCAGCTCCTTCAACTAATGAGATCATACGGTCAATAAATGATTCACCTGGATCAGTTAATATTTTAACAATAATATAATCTGATACTACTCTAGTACCACCTGTTACAGATGAAAAATCTCCACCAGCTTCTTTAATAACTGGTGCTGATTCTCCTGTAATTGCTGATTCATCAATTGAAGCTAATCCTTCGATAATCTCACCATCAGAAGGAATAATTTCTCCAGTCTCTACTCGAACGATATCTCCTTTTCTTAAAGAAGTTGATGGTACTTCTTTATAAAATCCATCATTCTGTCTTAATTTCGCACTTGTTTCTGATTTCGTTTTTCTTAATGTATCTGCCTGCGCTTTACCACGCCCTTCTGCAAGTGCTTCTGCAAAATTAGCGAAAAGTACGGTAAATAATAATACAAAAAATACTGCAATATTGTATGTTCTTCCAACTGTATCAAAACCAAAAACATCTGGTTTAATGGATAGTATTAAAGTAATAAACGTACCGACCTCTACTATAAACATAACTGGATTTTTTATCATAACAATAGGATTCAGCTTTTTAAATGAATCGATTATTGCCTGTATTTTAATTTCTTTTGAAATTGGCTTATTTTCAATTGCCATATGATCAATCTCCTCATTCTATTTTATTGCTACTATTTAAACATTCCTAAATGTTCAGCGATTGGTCCGAGTGCAAGTACTGGGAAGAATGTTAATGCACAGACGATTAAAATAATCGCAATTAAAATAACTGTAAATAATGGCGTATCTGTTCGGAATGTTCCTGATGATGCTGCAACAATTTTCTTTGTAGAAAATGATCCAGCAATTGTTAACATAGCAATAATTGAAATATATCGACCAAATAACATAACTAATCCGATAACGATATTATAAAAGTCAGTATTAGCTGTTAATCCACCGAATGCTGATCCATTATTAGCTGCTCCAGAAGTAATGGCATACAATACTTCAGTCAAACCATGGAAACCTGGATTTAATATAGAAGAAACTGGGCCTTTTAAGGCTAATGCAATTGCAGTAGGAACTAAGATAATTAATGGATGCGCTAATAAAGCAATCGATGCTAGTTTAATTTCTTTCGCTTCAATTTTCTTTCCTAAAAATTCTGGTGTTCTACCAACCATTAGACCGCAAATAAAGACTGTTAAGATGACATATAATAATCCGTTTATTAAACCGACGCCCTTACCACCGAAAACATTATTCAACATCATTTCAGCAAGTGGTACCATTCCACCGATCGGCGTTAATGAATCATGCATATTGTTGACCGATCCCGTAGTTGCTGCAGTTGTAACTGCCGTGAATAAGGCTGATTCAGATATTCCAAAACGAACTTCTTTTCCTTCCATATTTCCATGTACACCAAGCGCATTTAATGCAGGAGTACCATTATACTCTGCAACAAATACAGTCGTTAGAAGCGCAATAAACAATATGCCCATTGCAGCAAAAACTGTCCAACCTTGTCTTTTGTTTTTTACCATCACTCCAAATGCATAAACCAATGAAGTAGGTAAAAGCATCATACATATAATGTGAACTAAGTTAGATAATGGTGTTGGGTTTTCAAAAGGATGTGCTGCATTTGTACCAAAAAAACCACCGCCATTTGTACCAATATGTTTAATTGATTCAAGTGCAGCTACTGGACCTCTAGTAATTACTTGTTTAATTCCTTCAATTGTTGTAGCATCCACTGCACCTTTTAAAGTTTGTGGTACCCCTTGGAATACTAAAAACAATGCAACAATAAATGATATTGGTAAAAGTACGCGTGTAATTGTACGTACTAAATCAACATAAAAGTTTCCTAGATTATCTTCGCGTCCTATTAATCCCCTAATAAAGGCAATTGCCACCGCAAAACCAGTTGCAGCTGATGTAAACATCGGGAACATAATTGCCATCATTTGTGAAAAATAGGATAGTGAATTCTCACCACTATAAGCTTGCCAGTTTGTATTTGTAATAAAAGATGTTGCAGTATTGAATGCCAAAGCTGATGGCATATTTCCTATATGGTCAGGATTGAAAGGCAAATATTTTTGCATCCTAAAAATAACGTATAAAATAATTAACATCACAAAATTACTAAGCAATATCGCTAAAACATATTTTTTCCAACCCATTTTCTCATCTTCTCGAACACCAATTAATCGATAAATTAATCGTTCAAAAGGTCCAAAAAAGCGATCTAACCCTGTTTTTTCACTGTCATATACTTTAACAAGGTAGCTACCTACTGGTTTTACTAATAAAATAATAATTAGCAATGTAACAACTACCTGTAATATCCCCATGGTCATTTCCTAATTCCTCCCACTAAAGTAACTAAAATTTCTCCGGTTTAATTAGTACAAAAACTAAATATAAAATAAGTACAATTCCAATAATCGCTGGAATAAGCATTTGTTAGCTCCCCCTTACGCCTTTTCACAAAATATTGTAAATCCCCAAAAAATTGCAAAAACGATAACTAGTAAGCCTACCATTGTAAGATCATTGATCATTGCAATTCTCCTTTCTTTGTTTCGCTAAACTTTTCTTTTACAATGTTTTCCATCCTGTTTTAAGAGCAATAAAAAAGACCAATGGATACTAATCCTCCAGCAAATTAACTAATTTAAATAGACCTAAACAATTTAAAAACAATCATGTTTATACCTAAAAAATTTTAGTTAATTGAAATTGGAAGAAAAGTATTCATTGGTCTACCTAACACCCAGCTAGCACTATGCTCTCTTTGTGTTCTGTCTCCCTAATCTTTTCTATACACTTTCCAGAATTTTCCATTTAAAAAACAAAATAAAAAGACCTACTCAAGTATTTGCCCAGGCAAAATTACTGCAGTAAAAATGCAATAAAAAAACCCGCTCAAATTAGGCGGTCTACTGACCTCCCTCGCTTTAGCCTACGAAGTTAGCTGTCGGGTAGGATGGCGAAAGAGTATCTCATCCCTTCTACATTCATGTAGAATTAACCCCAAAAAATTGGTTCCTCCGTTTACGATGATTCGTAATTAAGCCGATATTTATTTTATTGACTTGATTATACGGCGATGACTTTTACATGTAAAGAGTTTTTTTACGGAAAAATTTTTCAGTTAAATTTACCCCCTTTACAATTTTATATATCTCTGTATTATAAACATATCAATAATATAAATCTGTTGTAATCGCTAAATCGTAAATTTTCGAGCGGGGGAACCACTCGTGCAGTGCACATGGGGTGAATCCATTTTGGTAGGGCTACTTTTCAAGTCCGAATCCGTCAGCTAACCTCGCCAGCGTTTGAAAAGAGCAAAACTTAATCGAGTTATTAATATTTCAATATACTTACCATTGAAATAAATAGCTTCGAGGAGATTGCTCTTCTTGTTGCTTTTTTTGTTTTAATTAACTGTATAGGAGAGATATTAATGATAACATCGAAAAAAAAGCTTGAAATAGAATTAAGCGAGGCATTTATAAAATTCCAAAGAGAACTTATTGGAAGAGGCCCTCAAGAAGCAAAAACCTATATAGTTGAAGATATGATTATTCTTCGATTCAAAGGCGTATTAACAACCGAAGAGAAACATTTAGTTTCTCATCATACTGGAAAAGGTCTTGTTAAAAAAATGCGACAAGTACTTAGAGAAATGTACAGTAAAGAATATGAAGAAATCGTTGAAAAACATACTGGATTTAAGGTATTATCTAGCCATAGTGATACTAGTACAAACACTGGTGAACGAATTGAAGTTTTTGTAATGGATCAAAATATTGGAAAATTACTAGATGAAAAAAACAACAACTAATAAATTAAAGATTAAGGAGTAGAAAAATGAATATAGCGTTTTTCTTTACCCCAAAGAATGAACTTGTTTACATGAATATTAATTCAACAATGCGTCAAGCACTTGAAAAAATGGAACACCATCGTTATACAGCTATACCTTTAGTAGATGAAAATGGAAAATATGTTGGAACACTTACTGAAGGTGATTTATTATGGAAATTAAAGAACACAGAAGGTTTATCTTTTACAAATACACAAGAAATAAACTTAAACGAAATACACTTACACCACAAATATGATCCTGTTTCAATCAACGCTCAAATAGAAGATTTATTTACAAGAGCAATTAATCAGAACTTCATTCCTGTAATTGATGATAATGAAGTTTTTATTGGCATGGTTAAGAGAAGAGAAATTATTGAGTATTGTAGGAAGAATATATTAAAAGAAAGCCAGTCTATTTGAGATTTTCATAATACCTAATAAAAGACAATATCTAAAAGTTGCAAAAAAACCCGCAAGGACTTACAAATTCCTAGCGGTTTTTTCATATTTTACCCAGTTTATTCTTAGTATGAATAAAATGGGTAAAATGTGAGCTAGATCAGCTCGAAATGGTGTTGTATGAACCTGTTTAAGTGATATATCACAAGATTTTGTTGATTTATAAATGTGATTTAGGCTATTTATCGACTGACAAATCGCACCAACCAATTTTATGAATTAAAACCAGTGCTTTATGAACAAATTTCACAACTTTATAAACAAAAGACATAATGTGTTCGCATTTTTGATGATCACCGCTTATTATTTCAACACTTACAATCAAAAAAAGAACTGTCTCAAAAGTACATCGACCTTCAGAGACAGCTTCTTTTTTTAACGCTTTTCCTAAACCATTCCTTTACAAAGCATGAACTTTCGAACGGTTCTCACTTTGTTTCGTTTCTTTATTAAATCGATAGACATAATAACCAATTGATAATATAAATCCTATAATTAGGAATGTCAGTAAAGTTTCAACACTATTAACATATAAGTCATTGTCTTTAATACTTATTACGGACTTAAATCCTAGCATAGAATACGTCATTGGAATATATGAATGTACGTGATTAAAGAATTTTGGAAGCATCTCGATTGGGAAAGTTCCTCCAGAAGAAGTTAATTGTAGAATTAAGAAAAACATACAAATAAATCTTCCATAATGGCCGAATGCCGTTTGAATGAATAAGAATAATGCCCCAAAAGTACAACTTGTTAAAATTGAAAGGAAGAAGAACTTAGTCATTTGTTCGACGTGAACACCAATTAATAACATTAGTAAATCTACAATGACTGCTTGTAGTACTCCTACACAAAATACAATTGTTAGCTTACCTAAGAACCAGCTTACACCAGTTTTTGATGTTCCTTTATTTAATAAAGGGAAAACAGATGTGAATAAGAATAATCCTACATACAATCCTAAAGTTAATCCGTATGGTGCAAATCCGTCACCATATGTTTTCACATGATTGATTGACAAATTATCTAAATCAACTGGATTGGATATTGCATTTGCGGCTTTATCTACAGAGATTTGATGTTCATTTAATTTTTTATCAACTGTTGTTAAACCATTTGAAAGCTGACCTGCTCCATTATTTAGCAGTCCAAGACTATTTGCCAATTTCGCAGTTCCATTATTAAGTTGATTTGCACCTATTGAAATCTTTGAGGATGCAACATTTAATTTATTGCTACCACTTGCTAATTGATTTAGACCATCCGAAAGTGAACGATAGCCTGCTAATAATTTTCCAGAACCTGTTTGACCAGCTAAAATACCATCATTCAACCCTTTCATGCCATTGGTAAACTGTACTTCACCTGTTGTAAAAGTATTGGCTTCTACTAATAACTGCTCTTGTTCTGATTTTAACTGATTAAGTTGATCCGTTAATGATTGTTGTTCATTATTTATTGCTTGAATTTGATGAATTAATGAGTCTTTTTTGTTTGTAAATTCTTGGCTTGATATTGTTTGATTGTCATTATTTAATTGCGCTTCAAATGAATTGATTAAATCAATTGCTTCTTGTTTATTGAAGTCATCTTTTTGAATCGTATTTTTTAAGTTTTCCATACTCTGATTTAATTTTGAATTATTAGTACTAATTTGTTGATTTAGCTGATTAATCTGATTAGCATAACTAGTTACTTCCTGACTTAATATGTTACTTTTTTCTTGTAATGAGTTATATTCTTGCGTCATTTTATCAGAGAAATTTTTTGAACTATTTAATGATTGTTCAATTCCATTTTTTAATTCAAAAGACTTATCACTCAATGATTTTGCACTGTTTGCTAATTCACTACTACTAATCGCAATTTTTCCAAATCCTTGATTAAACTTTTCAGATCCTTCAAGTAATTTCGTAGAACCATTCGCAGCAGAACTTGATCCATCCGCAACTTTGTTCATACCTTGAGTAAATTCGACTGTTCCATTAGCAAATTTATTTAAACCAGAAGATAATTTTTTCGATCCTTCTTCTGCGCCATTTAATCCGTCTTTTATTTTTACACTTCCATCAGCTAACTTAGACATACCATTGCCTAATTCTTTTTGTGCATTTAATAAAGACTTTGTATATGCTTTCGTAACATTATCTCCGAGTTTTTCTTTTACTTTTTCTAAAACTGACGAACCAAGTGTTGCAGCAGTAAAGTTATAACCTTCATTTGCAATATATACTAGCTCAGCTTTTTTAGGATTTGCATTCATTGCACTCATTGCATTTTCGGAAAAATTGCTAGGGATTTCAATTTCTATATAATATTTATGATCCTTTAATGCTTGTTTTGCTTGTTGGCTGCTTACTTCAGTTATATTTAAATCTTTACTATTCTTTAATTCTTTTGTTAAATCATCACCGATTTTTATTTCTTTTGCATTCGTACTTGTTCCATTGTCATTATTAACTAATGCTATGGGAACATTTTTAATTCTCCCATACGGATCAAAATAACTATAAACTAAAAAACCAGCATATAAACAAGGAATTAAAAGTATAATTGCCGACATAATCAGTAAGGTTTTGTTTGTTAAAAATAATTTAAATTCTTTCTTCAAAGAATGTATATAATTCATAAAATCCCCCTATTCTGCTAACCCTACTGAAAAATCCTAACTTTCTTTTTTGTAGGGTACATTCTATATTTCATAGTGTTTATACAATTCTTCTTTATTGGCGAAGTGTCGATAGAAAGTAGCTCTGTTGATGTTTGCACGATTCGCTATTTCCTTAACATAAATATTTTGTAATTCCTTTTCCCTTATAAGTTCAGTAAATGCATCAATAATTAGATTTCTAGTCCTAGTAATACGAGGATCTTCAAATTTTCGAATCATGTTTTCCATCTCCAAGTTAATGATTTATTACTTAAAAACTAAAATCATCAAGTATAAGGGATGCGTGCTGCAACTTCTTTAAAAGCCCCATAAACATATCCATAGTAGTCTGCTCTCAAACTAATCATCTCCAATTTATTTATTTGCAACTTTATTATAAAATCCGTAATTCATAATGTATAATACATATTAAACTATAGAATCATGCCGTTTGGTCTATGCGAAAAAATGAAAGGTGATATATGCAATGGAATTACTTCAACTCAAATATTTTCAAACAGTTGCAAAACTTGAGCATATTACTAAAGCTGCTGAAGTTCTGCAAATAGCTCAGCCATCATTAAGTAAAACCATTACTAGATTAGAAAATGATCTAGGTGTTCCACTTTTTGATCGTCAAAACCGACAAATTAAGCTAAATCATTTTGGAAAAATGTTTTTAAATAGAGTTAATAAAGTATTAATGGAATTAGAAGAAGGCCAGAGAGAAGTTCAAGAACTTGCGGGTTTAAAAAATGGGAGTATTACATTAGCTTCATCAATTTCAAGAATTTTACCTGATTTGGTGAGTGGATTTATGAAAGTTTATCCAGATGTGCATTTCAAACAGGTCATTAAACCAATTTCAAAAATGAAAAAACAACTAATTAATGGTGAAATTGATTTATGCATTTCATCGCTACCAATTGAAGATGAAGACATAGAGTGGGTTCCGTTAATTAAAGAAGATATTTTCTTAATTATCCCCCCAGGTCATCATCTATCTGGTAGAAATTCAATCGATTTAATTGAATTAAAAAACGAAACATTTGTCTCTTTAAACGAGGGATTTGGTTATAGGGATTTTACTGATAAATTTTGTGTGAATGCAGGGTTTATTCAAAACGTATCATTTGAGGTAGACGAACCATTTGCCATCGTAAGGTTCGTAAATCAAGGGCTGGGTGTCGCATTTATGCCTGTTTTAGATTGGACAACTGTGACAGAAAATATCCCGGATCGTATTCGTATAAATGATGATTCGTGTCAGTTAACAATTGGACTTGGTTGGTCAAAAAATAGATATATATCATTAGCAGCTCAAGATTTTAAAAAATACGTTATTGAATATTTCGAAAAAATTTCATTGGGATTAAAAGAGTTGTAAATACATTTATCCAACTGTTGTTTACTTGATTTAATCCCCAAAAAATGAAATGGACTTTTTCATTTTTTTTCTAGATTAAACTACATAAAAATACCCGAATAATAGAAATTTTTATTTCTACTATTCGGGTTACTTTTCTTATATTTTCTATTTTATGTGAACAAACGATCTAAACCATTCTATTTAATGTAGGAAATCTATTACTCAATTTATAAATCTGTCACTTACATATTATTGGATTCCCAACTCTCTCTTAATGTCATCAATCGTTTTACCTTTATATTTCTTTTTAGGTTTCGAAGAACTAGAAACTTTTAAATTTTTACTTAAATAATTTTTCAAGATATAACCAAAGTCCTTTTCATTTACAGTTCCATCAAAGTTAATATCTGCACTTCTTTTATTCGTACCCCAATAAGTTTGGACTGTTAATGCATCTAATATATCGATCACATTATCCCCATTAACATCTCCAGCAAGACCAATATTAAAGTTTCTGTATTCCCATGTACCTTTTAATAAGCCATCTTCTTCCCTACTTAAAATGACATTATTGACTTCAGTAAAATGACCAGGTACTTCCATCACAATTTTATAAGCTTGTTTAGTCGCTGGTATATTTTTTATTTTGAAAGCACCAACATTTTTAATTTCTGCTGGATACATCGTTCCATCAGATGATAGTGCATAAACTTTAGCACCAATCGTACTAAACTTGTAGTGTATAAAATCAGGTGTACCAAATTGTGTATTCACAAATGCTTCAGGCAATATATTACCTTCTACAGTCGAATGTGTAGGTATCAATTTAAATTTTTCTAAGCCATAGGAATTCACTGAAACTAGCTCACTTTTATTTGATTTTTTCGCATTAAAATTATACATCTGAAAATCATCATTTCGAGCATAATTCTGATCATCTATAACTTTAAACGTAACATCTAAAAACGGGGTGTCCCCATCTAAGCCAGTGAAGTTCTCTTTTTCAATATAAGCTCCTACGTTTACATTCCCGGAGTTAGAAACAATCGGTTCTTTTAAATTTACTTTCCCTCCTTTTTGCTCTGCAAGATCTTTGAATGCTTGGTTTACTTCAACTTTTTCGAATTGATAAAAGGTAGGGCTAAATTGAACGTCCATTTCTCCACCCAAAAATTGTTTCATATTTTTTAAATCAATCGTCATCTTTATTTCATCGCCAAGTTTAACAGATTGTTTATTATATCTGTTCACGGCATACTCGGTTCCTTTTTTCATAAATACAAATGATGAAACTTCATTTCCTGCAGTACCCAAATCAAATGCATATGTTCCTAAAATGTAAGGATACTCTTCAAACGCATCTTGATATATATTAAATTCAAACTCACCATCATCTTTTGGTTGTAAAAGATGCGGTTCAAAGAAATTATTATTTTCATTTAAACTTACTGTGTTAGAGCTTTGTGTAACATTATAACCTTCCTCTTGTAATATTTTAACTGTTTGATCCGTAACCTTACCATTTACTTGAAATACATTGTAACCATTCTTCTCTGTTAACATGTCCTCTGAAATTTCTACCACACCCGGCTTGATATTTTCATAGAGTAATTCAGGTGGAGTATTATCAACTATTGCTAGATGGTCTTTTGAGTATGATTTTCCTTTCTCATCTGTTGCAACCATTTCCAGAATATATTTTCCTTCAGGTACTTCAATATAGTCTGCACTTATTGGATTTTTAGGATCATTTGTAAATGGATAGATTTGTCCAGAAAAACCGTTTGAAGTATAATAATCTAGGTCTGGTAAAAGATTAGTAGCATTGATACTTCCAACATATCCTAATGGTTCACCTGACTCATTTTTTAATAAAATATCGATTTGTTTTACTGGACTATTCAATTTAAAATATAGATCCATCCCCGTGAATCTAAATTGATGAATATATGGATCATTCGTCATTACTGGTCGATCTGGCGATACATAATCAATTCCTTTTTCTACAACTCTAATTGCAAAAGGAATTTTGAAGCCCTCAGCAGGATCCTTACTATTTGTTACATGTATATAGCCTTCATAACGTCCTGTTTTTGCACTTGCTGGTACTTGGATTTTTGCTAAAATCTCTTTTGATTCTCCTGCACCAACTTTTAAAGATTTGACGATATTAAGTTTTAGGCCATTTTTCACACCATCTTGTACATTAGTGCTTTCTCCATGATATTCTACTTCAAATTGATAAGTTTTCTCTTTATTATCATGATTTTGAATCAAAATAGTACGCTTGTCTTTTACTGAATTCTTACCTTCATAATGACTCCCGAATGAAATAGATGCAGTTTCTTCATTTATTTCAACTTTTGTATTATCTTCCAGTATTTCTGTCTTATCTAACACTTTAATAGATGTTTTGGAATGCACGGCCTGATATGCATCTACTCGTCCAGCTCCTGCTTCATATACTGAATAATGTCCCTTTAAATCGTCTGCTGAATTCATAAGTGCCGCCTTAACATCAAATGGCGAATAGTCAGGATGCTCCTGTAATATAAGTGCTGCTACACCTGTAACGTGAGGAGTTGCCATCGATGTTCCGTCCAAACGTAAATACGCAGTATCATAATTCACTCCATCTTGTGGATTGTTTATATACTCTGGAACAGTCGAGAAAATTGATACGCCTGGTGCAACTAAGTCTGGTTTAATATCATCATTGCCAAATACAGGTCCACGAGAGCTGAAATCAGCTAAATGATCTCCTTCAGTATTTGTATTACTTAAAGTTTCAAATGAAAGCGATTTTTCATCTAACGTTTTTAAACGTTCTCCCCCTTCTTTTGAAATTCGGAATGAAGGAATGAATGAAGTGCCTTCTCCTAAGAAAGTGGATATTTCACCATCAACATTGTTATAAATAACAACTGCCTTAGCTCCAGCTTTAGCGGCATTTTTTATTTTTTCATCAAAGGTAATTTCCCCGCGCTCGATCAAAGCTAGTTTTCCCTTTAAATCTTTACCGTTAAAATCATTTTCGTAACCAAGACCTACATTAACGATTGGTATGGATTGACCCGTTAAGTCTTCTATTCGATCAGTAAAGTTTTTAGCTAGTAATTTTAAATTTGGAATCTGAAAATCTCCTATTTTTGCTTTAAAAGTAGGGATAGCCATTGAAACATCACTTGCACCCACTGTTATACCTAAAGCGGCTGAACCAGGTGACCCGATAGTTTTTTCATTAGGTCCGGAGTTACCCGCTGCAACTACTGTAACAATGCCCGATAACATTGCGTTGTCTACTGCAACAGAAATTGGACTTAATGGATCATTTACCTCTGTTCCAAGTGACATATTAATTACATCCATTTCATCATGAATGGCTTTATCAATTGCTGCTATTATACCGTCAGTAGCTCCCGTTCCATATGGACCAAGTACCTTATAGGAATATAAATCTACATCAGGTGCAACTCCTTTAACCGCATAGTCTACTTTATTCTTCTTTTGAGCAGCAATAATACCTGCTACATGTGTACCATGCTCAGTATAATATGGACTTCCAGAATAATAATCTATTTCATCTTCTCCAGAGTTTTTCCAGTCATCATATGTAGTTTCCATAGGATCTGCATCATTATTAATAAAGTCCCAGCCTTTTACTTTATTTGGATCAATCGTTTTTGGGTCGACTCCATTCTGTGCTCGATACCCTTTATAGACTCCTGTTAAATCAGGATGATTGTAGTCAATACCTGTATCAAGGACACCTACTTTAATTCCTTGTCCCATGATATTTTCTGCATGCAGCTTGTCCACTCCGATTTGTGGAATGCTATCTGACATCTTTAGCTGTGCACTTTCTTTTGTTTCTTTTGAAAGATCAAGCTTTATTTCTTTATCATCCCACACTCGTTTGACGACACCGGATTGAACAAGCTCTTTAACAGCAATACCAGGAATTGTCATAGCTACACCATTTATTGCATTTCGATATTCCTTTGTGATTTTTATATTACTCACATCATATTCAATTGTCTTTTTGCTTTTCATAGACTGAACATATTTTGTAAAAGTATTATGATTCTCTTCAACTTTTTCATTCACATCATAAGTGTTAACTGATTTACCTTCAGACTTTTGTTTTAGTGCTGTAATTGCTGATGGGGCCTCTTTGAACTCGACAATGATTTTTATGGGCTCTTTAGTGTTTACGTTTATATCCGGTGAAATGATAAAACTTGGAGCAGCGTTTAATTGCTTCAATACACTTCTTTGTTCGTCAGATAGATTCATTAGAATTTGGTCTGAATTTTTATTGTTTGTTAGCTCTGACTTTGCAAACACATTATACGGAACAGTAGATGATAATAACATTCCTGTTACAAATAATGTCCTTGTAATTTGAATAATAGATTTTTTCCTTCTCATATCGTACCTCCATATTTTCTATCATTTCAAAATGTGAAATAATAACTTTCTTTACCTACAAATAAAGTATAAATCTAATTGAATTTTCTGTTAATTGGAATAATAATTCGATAATAGCACCGTTTTTTCAACACTTCAGCGGGGAATTTGTGGAATAATCACGTTTTTTAGATTAAAAACTTGGGGTAATTTTTATTAAAAATAGATATTTATATTTTAATGTTGTATTAATAAAAAAAAAAAAACAACTGTAGTTCTCAGCTGTTTTTTAACAATTTTATATTATTAGCTTATTAAGCACTTTTTTTCCCTTTAACTTTTAAATATATATTTTTTAATTGCACATAGTTATTTGATTTTTTATTTTGAATTGATCCGAGTTCTGCTTTTAACAGTTTAATTGCTTCGTTAAATTGCTTTAGTTCAATATGAGTATCAATAATGAATTTTATCGTATGGTAATAAGTATTTGTATTGATTTGTTTAAACTGCAATGACTGATGGTAAAACTCTAATGCCCTTTGAAAATTACCTTGTTTGTGATTCAAAAATCCAAAATTATGAAGGATTAATCCTCTTACATTTGTATCTTGAAGTAATTCTGAGCAATTTAAAATGGACGTAAGTATCTTCTCCGATTTTTCAAACTCACCAAGATAGATTAAATTAATCGAAAGGCCAGCCTTCACATGTAAAATTCGAATTACATTACAATTATCTTGTAAGTAAGGTAGAACCTTATATATGTAATGGATCGATAAAGAATGTTGATCTAAATTCCCATGCATTACGGATTTATAAAAATAAAAATCAGATACTTTTTCACTGTATTGATCTGCTTGGGACTCTAAACGACTGAGAATTTCCAATGATTTTTCAAACATTTGTATTTGTCCATTATAAATGGCCTGTAAAAATTCCCATAAAAATAACTCAAAAGGATTAAGTTTCGTAATATTTTTTATCATCTTTTTAGACTCTAATTCAAACTCTTGGATCCTAGATGTAAACAATAAATATCGTAACTTAAATAACTCGAAAAGATAAATTAAATCCGTGCATTGTATATAGTCGCTATGATTTAATACTTCTTCATATAATTCGTCTGCTTTCACTCTATGTATGCGTTCCATTGCATCATAAAATAGAGTTAACTTTTCCTTTAGAACATGGTACTTTTTGTTTTCTTCTTCAATCGAAACTTTTAATCTCTCACATAACAATTGCAATGTTTCATCACTAGCTACAGCATTAACATTATTTTCTATTTTACTTAGATGAGTAATTGAACAAATACCCGCACAAAGCTGTGCTTGCTTCATTTTTTGCTTCTTCCTGTGGTAATAAATTATTTTTCCAATGGACATCAAGACTCACCTCAACATTTTGAATATTCAATTACTAAGTATACTACATTAATAGTCGTAAATTTGAGGGACTAAAGAACAAGTTTAATATAGGTAAATCTTGGATAGATCAATAAACAAATAAACAGCTCTTTATCTACACCATTTTTTGCTAAATAGACTTTGTTCCATCAAAAAAAATAATCGGTTTTGTTACTAATCTATAATTTGTCTATTCGTAATAGGATAATATGGGTCATTCAGTAATATTAATTAGTAAAGATGTAAAATTGAGATTCCAATAAATGAATTTTGAAAGTTGGTGAAAATTAGTGAATGATAAAACTGTAAATAAGACTTATTCTACTTCTCGATCTAAAGAAGAGCTGATTGAACTAGATCAAAAATATGTATGGCATCATATGTCCCCTCACAACCCAAACCCATTGGTTCTAGTATCTGGGAAAAATAGTACCGTTACTGATATTGATGGTAAAAATTATTTAGATGGTATGTCTGGATTATGGTGCGTGAATGTAGGTTATGGTCGCGAAGAAATTGCTAAAGCTGCAGCTGAACAAATGCAAGCAATCCCTTACGTTCCTATGTCCCAAGGCAATGTTCCTTCTATTCTATTAGCAGAAAAGTTAAATGAATGGCTTGGTGGGGATTATCGCATTTTTTATTCTAATTCTGGATCAGATGCAAATGAAGTAGCTTTTAAAATTGCTAGACAATACCATCAACAAAATGGGGAACCTTTACGTTATAAATTTATTTCAAGATATCGTGCTTATCATGGGAATTCTATGGGGGCTCTAAGTGCCACTGGTCAAGCTAATCGCAAAGTAAAATATGAACCTCTTTCTTCAGGTTTTCAGCACGTGGCACCTCCTTATTGTTATCGTTGCCCTTTTGGAAAAACATATGGTGATTGTGGCATTCAATGCGCAAAAGCAATTGAGGATGTTATCAATTATGAAGGTGCTGAAACGATTGCTGGCATTATTATGGAACCAGTAATTACTGGCGGAGGAGTTATTGTACCTCCAGTTGAATACGTAGCAAAAGTTCGAAATATTTGTGATAAATTTGGTATTTTACTAATTGTCGATGAAGTTATATGTGGCTTTGGCCGCTCTGGAAAACATTTTGGACATCAAAACTTCGGAATAAAACCCGATATCGTCACAATGGCTAAAGGAATGACAAGTGCTTATTCTCCACTATCAGCAACTGCCGTAAGAAGCGATTTATATGAAGTATTTAAACAACCTGGTCCGGATAATCACTTTCGTCATGTAAATACATTCGGTGGAAATCCTGCCTCATGCGCGGTTGCACTTAAAAACTTAGAAATAATTGAAAATGAAAATTTAATAGAACGTGCAGCCTATTTAGGTGATGAGCTTCGTAAAAAATTGGATAGTTTACTAACTTATAAAAATGTTGGAGAAATCCGCAGTTTTGGTTTTATTGCAGGAATTGAGCTTGTTGAAGATAAAAAAAGTAAAAAGCCTGCTAGTCCAGAATTAGTATTAAAAATAATAACTGAATGTAAAGCACACGGATTAATAATCGGTAGAAATGGAGATACGGTTCCTGGCTACAACAATATCCTCACACTTTCTCCTCCATTTACTACAACTGATGAAGAGATTGATTTTATCGTAAGTACATTAAACAATGCATTCTCAAACCTATAATAGTTCGAGGTGATATTCTATGTCGACGCAAACTAATATAAAAGTTTTAAAGAATTTTATTAATGGAGAATGGGCTAAAGCTTCACCTAATGCTAAAACAATTCCAGTTCCAAATCCAGCAACTGAAGAAATACTAGCATTTGTTCCTCTCTCAACTAAATCAGATTTAGAAAATGCTGTCATAGCCGCAAAAAACGCTTTTAATAGTTGGAGTAAAACACCTGTTCCAAAAAGAGCGAGAATACTATTTTCATATCAACAATTGTTAATCAAGCATTGGGATGAACTTGCTAATTTAATAACGATTGAAAATGGCAAAAGCTATAATGAAGCATATGGCGAAGTTCAACGTGGAATTGAATGCGTAGAATTTGCCGCTGGTGCTCCTACATTAATGATGGGTAAGCAATTACCTGATATTGCAACCAATATAGAATCTGCAATGTTTCGGTACCCTATTGGAGTAGTTGGAGGAATTACACCATTTAATTTCCCAATGATGGTACCTTGTTGGATGTTCCCTTTAGCGATAGCTTGTGGAAACACGTTTATCTTAAAACCTTCTGAACGTACACCATTACTAGCAAATCGTTTAGCAGAGCTCTTTACAGAAGCTGGTCTTCCAAAAGGGGTATTTAATATTGTTCATGGAGCACATGAGATTGTAAATGAATTACTTCAAAACAAAGATGTTCCTGCCATTTCATTTGTGGGATCACAGCCCGTGGCAGAATATGTATACAAAACTGCATCTGCAAATGGTAAACGTGTTCAAGCATTAGCCGGAGCCAAAAACCATAGTATCGTTTTACAGGATGCTGACTTAGGTGAATCAGTAAAGCAAATTATTACAGCTGCATACGGTTCGGCAGGTGAACGCTGTATGGCATGCTCAGTCGTTGTAGCAGTAGGCGACATTGCTGACCTACTAATCGAAAAATTAAAAAAGGAAGCCAATAACCTTACAATTGGAAATGGATTAGATGAAGACGTATTCCTAGGTCCGGTCATTCGCAAAGAACATCGTGAACGGACGGAACAGTATATAGAAAGTGGCATAAAAGAAGGTGCAACCTTATTACGTGATGGTCGCATTGACTTAATTAGAAAAGAAAAAGGATATTTTATTGGCCCAACAATTTTTGATAACGTGAACCCGTCAATGAAAATTTGGAAGGATGAAATTTTCGCCCCAGTACTTTCAATCGTTAGAGTGAAAACATTAGAAGAAGCGATCGAACTAACGAACAAATCAGATTTTGGAAATGGAGCTTGTATTTTTACCGACAGTGCCTCAAGCATTAGATATTTCAGGGAAAACATTGAAGTAGGAATGCTTGGAGTCAATATCGGTGTTCCTGCACCAATGGCCTTTTTTCCGTTTTCTGGATGGAAAAACTCTTTTTACGGCGACCTCCACGCAAGCGGAACAGATGGAGTTGACTTCTATACAAGGAAGAAAATGATAACAAGTAGATTTGATTAAATCCTACTTTGCTTTCCCATTAGTACTCAAGTTACTAACTAATGGGAGAGCTTTTTTTAAACAAAAAAAAATCGCATGTCCCGTTAGTCTAAACGGATATTATGCGATTTGAAATTAGTATGAGGACTTAAAAATTTCATGTAAAATTGATTTGGGTCATTATTTATTCTTCCAATACAAGATTTTCTTAGTCGAAATCATTGTATTATGGAACAGATATGATCTATTTTCTTTTTACACAATAATATGAGTATTGCCATTTTTATTTGTGATTTCCAGATATTAATTGCGATTTCCTGTTTCTAATAAAAAAAACATATTAATCTACTACAAATGAATCCCAAACTGTTTAATAATTAACGATCCAAAATATTTACGAGTATCAGCATTCATGATTTGAAGTGTTATAAACTGCTCCTCTTCCATTTGATTTTCAAAGTCAACAAAGGCACCGTCTAGCGTTTCTCTAACATTTTTAATCTTATAGCCTTTCTTTATAAGAAAGTCTATTTTATTTCTTTCGATTAAAAATTCTTTAAACGTTGACATTAAATGGACCATTCCCTTCGTTACTTTACTCTTGAAGTTAATCTAAAATCCTTTTCACCGTACTTTTTTCTTTTTAAATATTGGCCACTACCTGCATTTCCGACGTATTGCTTTTCTTTTATTACAAATTCTCCACGAACTAAAACACTCACTGGCTCTCCTGTTACTTCCATACCTTCGAATGCATTATAGTCCACTGCCATATGGTGAGTTTCAGAAGAAAGTGTTCGATTAATATTCGGATCAAAAATAACTAAATCTGCGTCTGAGCCAACTGCAATAGTTCCTTTTTGAGGGTATAAACCAAATAGCTTTGCACTCCTAGTAGAAGTAATGTCAACGAATTGATTTAATGTTATTCTCCCTTTTTTTACACCCTCAGAGAACAAAATCGTTACACGATCTTCAATGGTTGGTCCTCCATTTGGGATTTTCGAAAAATCACCACGACCTAATTCTTTTTGGCCTTTGAAGTCGAAGGAACATTGATCGGATCCTAGAGTTTGAAGGTTTCCATTTTTTAATGCATTCCATAGCACGTCTTGGTTCCACTTTTCGCGAAGTGGAGGCGACCAAACATATTTTGCCCCTTCAAAGTTAGGCTTTTCAAGCATGGTCTGATCAAGCACTAAGTATTGTGGGCATGTTTCACCCCAAATATCAACTCCATTGTTTCGGGCTTCTGTTATTTTTTCAACTGCCTCAGCACATGTAACGTGGACGACATATAGTTGCGAGTTTGCTAGATCAGTTAATGTAGCCGCTCTTCCTGTAGCTTCCCCTTCCACTTCTGGAGGACGAGTTAAGGCATGATATATTGGCTCTGTTTTTCCTTCAGCTAATGCTTCATTTATTAAATAATCTACAACATCCCCGTTTTCTGCATGAACCATTACAAGTGCGCCATATTCTTTAGCTGCTAATAAGGTACGGTACAATGTAGCATCATCGGCTTGAAAAACATTTTTATATGCCATGAAAACTTTAAATGAAGTAATTCCCTCTTTTTCTATTACTCTAGGTAACTCTTTTAAAACATCATCTGTTATTTCTCCAATCATTAAGTGAAAACTGTAATCGATGACTGCTTTATTATTCGATTTTTTGTGCCATTTTTCAATTGATTTTTGGAGTGGTTCTCCTTTATTTGTTAAACAAAAATCTATAATTGTTGTTGTTCCTCCAAAAGCTGCAGCAATTGTTCCAGATTCAAAATCATCTTTTGTGACGGTTCCTCCAAACGGCATGTCTAAATGCGTGTGGGGATCTACACCTCCTGGAAAAATATAATTACCTGAAGCATCAATAACTTCAGCATCTGCGTCTTCTAAATTTAGCCCAATAGTTGAAATTTTATCTTCTTCTATTAAAATATCAGCCTTAAAAGTATCTGTGGCTGTCACAATTGTTCCATTTCGAATAATCTTCTTCATTTTCTTTTTCTTCCCCCCTTTAAAATTGAGTATTCATTAGAACGCGCTAGCCTACTCAAAGCTTGTTGTCGTTCATTCCAAGTCATTGGAGCGTGTTCAGTTGTTACTTCTACCATATTTATGGCACCTTCCACCGGACAAACAATAGCACATAAATTACATCCAACGCAGTCCTCTTCCCGTACCTTTAAATAAGATTTTCCATTATCATCTATTAACATATCAATACATTGATGAGAAGTATCTTCACAAGCGATATGGCATTTATTGCAGTTAATACACTCATCAGTATCAATTCTAGCGACTATTTGATAATTTAAATCTAAATTTCCCCAATCTGAAAATTTATGAACTGCTTTACCTACAAGATCCATTACGGAGGAAATTCCTTTTTCGTCTAAGTAATTGTTTAATCCATCAATCATGTCCTCAACAATTCGGAAGCCATGGTGCATTGCTGCTGTGCAAACTTGAACACCGGTCGCTCCCATTAGCAAAAACTCTACAGTATTTTGCCAATTCGAAATTCCACCAATACCAGAAATTGGGACTGTAATGCGTGGATTCCGTGCACATTCTGCTACCATATTTAATGCAATTGGTTTTACGGCCGGTCCACAATATCCACCATGTGCCCCTTTTCCTGCAACATGTGGAATTGTATTCCAAGTATCTAAATCTACTCCTATTAAACTGTTTATTGTATTGATCATACTAACTGCATTTGCGCCTCCCCTTACTGCTGCTTCTGCAGTTACGGTTATATCAGTAATGTTAGGTGTTAACTTTACAATGACTGGCATTTTTGCGACTTCTTTTACCCAAAAAGTTTGTTTTTCTACTAATTCTGGCACTTGACCGGATGCTGAACCCATTCCTCGCTCCGCCATACCATGTGGGCAACCAAAATTAAGCTCTAAACCATCAACCCCAACATCCTCTACCCGTTTTACAATTTCATGCCATTTATGCTGTTTCGGTTCAACCATTAGTGATGCGATAATCGCGTGGTCTGGAAATTTTTTTTTCGTTTCATAAATTTCTTTTAAATTTACTTCTAAAGGTCGGTCACTAATTAGTTCGATATTATTAAAGCCGGCAACTCTTTGTCCGTTGAAGTTAGTAGCCGCAAATCTAGAGGAGGTATTAATAATCGGCTCACCTAAAGTTTTCCAAACTGCCCCTCCCCAACCAGCTTCAAAAGCCCTCTGAACTTGATACCCCGAATTTGTTGGAGGTGCAGAAGCAAGCCAAAATGGGTTAGGTGATTGAATGCCCGCAAGATTAATTCGTAAATCTGCCATGCAAGAAAACCTCCCTTTAAGTATTTAACTGTTTATGAATAGCATAAGCTACTTCTTTTCCTTGCTGTGCAGCAGTCACTACCATTGCTTCACCTTGCCCTTTTCCAAATATGACATCACCACAGGCAAATACTTTCGGATTAGATGTTTGAAAAGTTTCTGAATTTACTTTTACGACTCCATCATTATGATCTAATTCGAATTGTTCAATGAGATCGTTATACCGTGTTTGACCGATTGCTTTAATAACCCCATCTACAGGAATTGTAAAATTCGAATCAGGAATAAGGACAGGTCGACGACGACCGTCTTTTCCTACTTCACCTAATTCCAAACGAACACATTCAAGTGCTATTACTTTTTCGTTTTTACCAATTATTCGAATCGGTAAAGTTAGCCATCGGAATTCCACACCATCTTGCTTTGCAAAATCATATTCAAATTGATAAGCGCTCATTTCTGATTGAGTCCTGCGGTATAAAATTTTAACATTAGCTGCTCCTAAACGAACAGAACATGTCGCTGCATCAATTGCGGTATTTCCAGCTCCTATTACAACGATGTTTTTATTAATAAAGCGATCTGTTAACTCACCAGATTTTGTCTCCTTTACAAAATCAATCGCATCATATACTCCGTTCAAATCCTCACCTTCTATATCAAGCATCGGTACTTTACCCATACCGATAGCCAGCACGACCATGTCATTGTTTTCTAATAGTTCATTTGATGATATATCTGATCCGACTCTAGTGTTCGTATGAATTTTCACATCTAATTTTTCTACTTGTTGAACTTCCCAACTTGATATATGCTTCGGTAACCTGAACGAAACGATTCCGTATCGATTTAATCCTCCTGCATAATTTTCCGCTTCATAGACCGTTACTTCATAGCCAAGTATAGCGAGTTCACGAGCTGCAGCTAATCCAGAGGGGCCGCTACCAACGATTGCTACTTTTTTTCCGTTCTTTTGTCCAGCCTTAAATAAAACTGAATTATTTTGAATTGCCCAATCTGTTGCATAACGCTGTAGATTTCCTATCATGATTGGTTTAGTAGAGTGATTGAGTACACATGCACCTTCACACAACTCTTCGGTCGGACAAACGCGAGCACAACTTGCGCCAATTGGATTAGATGACATAATCGTTTTAGCTGATCCTTTTAAATTGCCTGAACCAATTTTCTTAATAAATGATGGTATGTCAATTCCAGTTGGACACGCTTTAATACACGGCGCATCATAGCAATAAAGACATCGATGTGCTTCTTCAAATGCTTCACGATTCGATAAACCAGGATGTACTTCTTCAAAATTCTTCGATAAATCATTTAACGAAACTCTATTCACTAAATAACACCCTCCTAGTAGCTACATAGTTACTTAAAGAAAGCGATTTTTATAATTTTCTTAATAATTTTGCCTCTTTCGGATGCCCCTTTTCCCTCCTTATTGAGAAACGCCTTTTTCAAGTAAGAACGCTTCCTTTTAATCATTCTTTTGTTTAAAATGGAATGCTCTTTCAAAATTGAGGTATTTCAATATATGTATATTTAAATTAATTTAGACATGTTTATGTATGAGTTATCAGTACCTGTTTCATGATCAAAACAATATTATTTAAGTAAGTAACCACAAAAAAACCCAACCCCTTATAAAAATAGGATTGAGCATTGTAGACAATATTAAAATTTATTTTTCAAAAATACATTAAATCGTTTTCTATAAAAGTAAATTAGTAAAGCAATAATTAACATTCCTAAAATGATTTTACCGAATAAAGTGAATTCTAACACTTGATTGACAGAATACGATTCAAATAAGACTACGGGAAACTTCCCAATAATACTTGCTAAAATAAATCTTGACCAAGTAATCTTTCCAAACGCAGCAACTAATGTAATCAAACTAGATGGAATAAAAGGAATAAAACGTATAAAGATTAAGCCATAAAAAGCTTCTTTTCCTTCTAAACTTAAAAGTCTATTAACTAGCTTAAATTTACTTGAATTACTTTGAAATCTTTTTTGTAGACCTTTTCTATACAAAAAGAATGAAATTAACGTACCAATTAACTCACCAATATAAGATACAAAGAAACCACCAGTAAAACCAAATAATTTAATATTGATTGCAGTTAAAAACCAGCTTGGTATAACACCAATAATACTGACTAGTATATTTATTAGAATACTAAGAATAACTGCATAGTCTTTGTATGTATTTAAAAAGTGCTCTATTACAGAAAGTGTCATAATTTCCCTCCCCTTTTTTTAACTTCGTAATTGTACAACATTTAAAATGCTAAAAAGATAAGGCTACAAAAATATATAAATCTTCCAAGTTTAAAACCCTATCTACTATTTTAGACATTGAAATTTTAAACATACTAACCAATTTAAATTTAATTTTTCAACCTAAAAAAGATGATTTCGAATGGAAATCCGAAATCATCTTTTTGATTATTTATTATTCTTCTTCTGTTTGTCCTTGGAAAAAAATAAATAAATATTTTACTAGCTCTAAAACTGAAATTAAGGTAGCTGCTAAATACGTAAGTGCAGCAGCTCCTAGTACTTTATTAACACCTTTTCTGTCAGTGTCATGGATTATACCTGATGCTAGCATTAATTTCTTTGCTCGTGAACTAGCATTGTATTCAACTGGTAAAGTGATCAATTGAAATGCTACTGCTACTGAAAAAAGTAAAATACCTACTCCAATTAAAGAAAATGCTTGAAGTAAAAATCCTGCTAATAGTAGTAACGGCGCAGCACCTGACGCTATGTTAACGATTGGAAAAATCCGGTGACGAAGTGTTAAAAATCCATATGAAGTATCGTGTTGAATCGCATGCCCGACCTCATGTGCTGCAACTGATACAGATGCGATTGATCTTCCGTAGTATACTTCCTCTGATAAGCGAACTGTTCTGGCCATCGGATCATAATGATCTGATAATCGCCCAGGTACAACTTCTACTGGTACGTTAGGTAAATTATTATTGTTTAATATATATCTTGCTACCTCAGCTCCGGTTAATCCTCCAGATGCTGGCACTTCAGCCCAGTGATTAAAACTAGATTTCACTTTAAATTGTGCCCAAATCGATAATCCAAAGGCAATTAAAATAAGGAAATCCATAGGGTGAAAAAACATTTACATTCTCTCCTTTTAAAGAATAAATGACAGTAACGTCTGAATTAATTCTGATGTTTGCGACGTTAATTGACCTATAATATTTTGTTTTTGTTCTAAAGTTAAATTTTCTAGTAAAAATTTTAATTGTGATAATTCATTTTGTAACTGATTCATATGAACAGTTACTTCTTCTGTTAGAGGAGCAATACTCTGAGTCTCAAGCATTGCAGTTTTTTTCTTATTTAAAATTTCCTTTATCTCTTGGAGTGGTAAATGCATTGATTTGCATTGCTCAATAAATTTTAAAGTCTCTAAAGAAGCTTCATTATAAAACCGATGTCCAGATTCCGAACGCTCAGGTTCAAGTAATCCTAAGTTTGTATAATAATCTATTGTACGCTTAGACACTCCAACTTCTTTTGCTAATTCTCCTATTTTATAGACAATCCCAATGTTTTCACCCTCCTTCTATTTGTATTATATGTTAGTTCACTTAAAACGTACAGTAAAACGTTACATTGTTCGTAATATCATTTTATAAAAATCTGTAAATTATTACATTTGAAAGTACAGAATAGTAATAGATTTTACGGGAAAAATAGGAAAAATTGCCAATTGAGAAATGAGGAGTATTAAATGATAGCTGACCGAAATTTAGATACAAATGAAAAATTACTTCGGGAATTGCTATTTAATAGCTCAGACTTCAAATCAAGCAATTTTGGAACAAGTGTAAGAAGTTATCGCCTATTTTATTTAGATACAATGATCGATGATGCACAGGTTCAAGAACATATTATTCGTCCTTTGCTTAATAACACTACTGATTGTATACGCGAAGCTGTCTCTATTCTCGATTACAGTGAAACGGAACTTCTTTCTGCTGCGGCTAATGCGCTGATTGAAGGGAAAACAGTTGTACAAATAAAAGGGGAATCAAAACTTTATTTACTTAGAGCCGAGTTAATTAAAGAACGTTCAGTAAATATCCCTATGAATGAACGTGTTCTACGCGGGTCTCATAAAGCATTAAATGAAAACTTAAATACAAATCTTAATATGATACGTCAGCAAGTTGCGACACCAGACCTAGTCATAAAGAACCATCAAATCGGGCGTAGATCAAATACAAAAGTAGCGATGCTTTATTTACAATCCTTAGCTAATGAAGTTGTATTACAGGAATTTGAACGTAGGATAGATAATATTGACATCGATTACATAGAATCACCAGGTCTTTTTCAAGAATTGATTCAAGATAAAAAATTCTCATTATTTCCGAAAATGCTCATAACTGAAAGAATGGACCGTATAAAATCTTACCTGATGGATGGGAAGATTGCACTTATAGTTGATGGTGCGCCAGATTGTGTAATCGTTCCAGTATCATTCTGGGCATTTTTTCAAAGTCCAGATGATTACCAGGTCGGCTGGTTATTCGGTAGTGTTTTAAGATTTCTACGAATTATTTGTTTTATAATTGCCATTAGTTTACCTGGTACGTATGTGGCTCTCGTTACGTTTGATCCGAGAGTTCTTCCGCTAGATCTTGCACTCACTCTTCAAAGCTCTATGCAGTTCGTTTCAATGCCACCTATCCTAGAAGCAATAACAATGCTTGTCATTCTTGAAGTTTTAAAAGAAGCAACTGTCCGTTTACCAAATCCAATTGGTCAGACGATTGGGGTTGTAGGTGGTATCGTAATCGGTACTGTCGTTGTTCAGTCAAATTTAATATCAAATATGATGGTAGTCATAATAGCACTTACAGGGATTGCTTCATTTATCATCCCTTCGTATGAAATGAGTAATACGGCTCGTTTGTTAGCTTACCCTTTTATATTCATGGCAGCATTTTTCGGACTAATCGGTTTGGAGATTTCATTTCTATTGATTCTGACACATTTATCCCGTATGAATACAATGGGTATACCATACTTTTATGCGGCGTTTAATGGTGAGACGCTTAAAGATACTCTTTTCAGAGCACCGATTAAAAGCATGAAAAAACGACCAGTGGAAAGCTTGGCTAAGGACGAAACTAGAGTAAGTAATCCAAAGGGGGATACAAATTGATTCAATTAAAAAAAGTTTCCATTAATCAACTTGTTTGCCTTGTAGTAATGAATCAAATAGGTGTTAGTGTATTATCAATTCCATATAAAATGTCTAAAATATCAGGATATGACTCTTGGATGTCCGTTATTATTGCAGGTGCAATTGCTCAAATTAGTATTTTAATCATCTATCAACTAGGAAAAGGTTATCCCGACCGACCCTTTCAAAAATACATATCTACCATTATTGGAAAACCATTAGGAACATTTATAAACATTCTATTTGCAGCATACTGTGCAGAATCTTGTTTAATGCTCATCATTTCTTATTCTGATGTCATTAATCGTTGGTTATTATTTGAAACACCTTGGTTCGTTCTAATTGGATTATTCGTCATAACTACTGGGTACATCGCTTCATCAACTCTTCGGTCAATTTCAACTCTTACTCAGTCTGTTGTGGTTATGTTTCTGATTTGCTTTGTGATCATCTTAATTAGTGGTATTGGAAAAGGAGATTTTCGTCATTTTTTGCCAATAGGTACTCACGGAATTGGTCCTATAATTAAAGGCGCTATCCCAGCCTTTTGGGCATTTGCTGGGTACGAGCTTCTCTTGTATGTATTTCCATTTGTAAAATGTAAAAAAAAGAAGGATATCATAATTGCTATGTCAGTTGCTAATGGAATTACGACTTTAGTCTATCTGATTATCACAATTATTGTGACGTACAACTTTAGTGAAAATCAATTAAAATACATTCCAGAGCCAATGATCTTTATTCTACGAAAGTTCAGATGGCCAGTTGTACAAAGTCTAGATATTCTCTTTATCACAATTTGGTTATCGGTCACGCTCGTAACAGCTTATATTTACTTATTTTTGTCTGCAAGATATTTAGCTTTTATCGGTAAAAATGAAAAACGTAACCATTCACTTTTAGTATGGCTATTGGCAATTTTATGTTTCGGGGCAGGGATTTTCTTCTCAAACCGACAGTATATTCCCAAATTTTCTGAGTATCATAATATTTCAACAGCCATTATGATTATAGGTCTACCAGCATTACTTCTTTCAATATCTTTAGTTAAAGAAAAGGTGGCGAAAAAATGAAAAAATCCTTAACTTTAATTCTACTTTTGCCACTATTGACTGGATGTTGGGATCGATTGGAATTAAATAAGCTTCATTTAGTTGATGTAAATGGTTTTGACATAGACGAAAAAACAGGTGAAGTTGAGGCCTTTTTTCTCATTACGAAGCTTAAAAATACCGGACAAGGTAATGGAGAGCCGCTATCAGTAATGAAGGAGTTGAAAGGACCAAGTTTAGCAGAAGCAATTGGCGAATGGGAATTTACCGATCAGTCTCCTTTCATAGGGATTAGTACGAGAGTCTATTTGATTAGTGAAAGTTTTGCTACAAAGAATCCTGTTTCAGAGCTTGATTTTTTACTAGGTGCTCCATATTCATCTATTAACACACCTATTATTGTAATTAATGGTGATCTTTCTAAAACGTTTGAAACTGCTTCAGTACCAAGTAAAGAATTTTCGAAAGATTTGAATGAATTTATTAGCTCTATGGAGAAGAACAAAACCATACCAACAATTTCAATGATGAACTTCATTCAATCCCGGGATGACCTACTGGGTGATTTAGCATTACCTTTGTTAAGTCAAATAAATTCAGAGTTAGAATTAAGTGGTGCATTATTATTCCGTAATGGTGCACCAACAGGTAAAAAACTTGATAGAGAACAAGTTAAAATGATGATGTTATTGCAAGGTGGTAACACTGGAAGACAAAGATTTACTGGAAATTTTTCTAAAAAAAACTCTGAAAAATCTTCATTAGTTACAACTAACAAAAATAATTATGGCTTTACAGTCAAAAGAGATTTTTCAAAAATCACCGTTTCCAAATCGGCAAGTAAATTACCGAAAATTAGCATTAAGGTTCGGTTACAAGTCAGTGCTTTCGAGCTTGGTGAAGAAGGCCATAAGTTAAAGCCTGATTATGCTCGAATGGAAAAATTCCTTAATAAACATTTTGAAGATTTGGCATTGGAAACGATTAAGACTATGCAATCAGCAAATTCAGACGTTCTAGGGATAGGAAAGGAATTAAAAGCATTCCATCCAAAAGTTTGGGAGTCTTTAAATTGGAGAAAAGATTATCCACGGATGTCGATTGAACCAAAATTCGAAATCACCCTTCTTAATCCGAAATAGGAACCTAAAGCTAGTTTTAAAGTGAAAGATTCTTCAATAAATGAAAAATTTTCTTGCTATCTCCTAAATTATCAGAAAGAAATAAAAACCATGAACAAGTGCAATTGTTCATGGTTTTACTTCTTTTCTCACTATTCTTTATCACTCTGTCCAATAGCGGCGAGCACCAGAAAACTCTTCTATATACCCTTTTGTGTTTAATGGAATAATTTCAACACTTCGTTCCGCATTTGGAGCTTGGATCATTAAACCATTTCCAATATACATTGAAACGTGGTGAACAGATCCAGTACCGTTGTTACTTGCAAAGAATAAAAGGTCACCAGGTTGAATTTCATCTTTTTTGACTTCTATTCCCCCCTTAGATTGAGGGCCTGAATCTCGTGGAATTGTTACACCAAATGACTTAAATAAACTAGATGTAAATCCTGAGCAATCAAATCCAAAACCTGATACGCCAGCCCATAGGTAGCGTAATCCTAAGAATTGTTTCGCTGTTTTGATTAAATTATCAGGTGTTGCTTTAGGAAATTGATTTTCATTTTGATATACGGACACATCTGCTTTTTTAATAAATTTATTCCCATCATCTGGAGTTGCAACCATCACGACATTTCCGAAATCTTTAACAACAGGTAAGCGTGTATTAAAGCTAATCTCCATAAACTTATGATTTAGTGCTTTTCCATCATATAACCAAGCTGTTTGACTTGATACCATAATAAATGGACTATCCGAATAATTCTCTAATCGATCATCTGTAGTTAATTGTCTTTTTGGCATCCAACCAGGATATCCTAGTTCGTTACGTGGAGTAGATTGTCCATCAACAGCTACCTTCACCCAGTCACCTGATTCCTCTAAAATAGTTACTTTTGTACCGTATATTGCTTGAGTTTCAAGATAACTTGTTAGCCAACGTCGAGTTTCAGTATCTTCCATATTAGCAGACCATTGACGCGGATCAACTGGATTACTTAAAGATGGTGCATCAATATCTCTGACTTGGAATCTGCCATTTGTTGTCCATTGAGTTGAGACAGACACATCTACGTAAGCTGTCTCACCTGGAGTAAGTTCTTCTTGCGTTTTTGCTAAAGATTGGGTTGTCATTGTGGAAAGTAATGTACCTGCAACACATAAACTCAAAATTAAATTTTTTCTTTTTTTCATCGTAAAACTCCTCTCCATATTTTAACGAAGACTTTTTGATAATCTTCGGCTAAGCCCTAGACCAGGTAGAGATGATAAATGAACTTCATCCCCAATAAATTCAATACCATCAAAATCTTGATTCTTTAACCACAGTGGTGCATCTAAATCGATTTTTTGAATATTTGGATGAGCAGTAGCAATATGTGCCGCTGCAATTACGGAGACAGAAGTTTCCATCATACTTCCAATCATGCAAGGAATATTTGCTTTTTCAGCAATATCTGCAATTTGAATTGCTCTTCTAATTCCACCTGTTTTCATCAATTTGATATTTAGAAAATCAACTGCATCTTCTTTAATTAGACGAACTGCATCTTGTGGAGAAAAAAGACTTTCATCCGCCATAATTGGTGTGTTAACGTTCTGTTTAACAAATTTCAGCCCATCAATATCACCTGCTTGGACTGGTTGTTCAATCAGCTCTATATTTGCATTCAACTTTTCTAATTTTTGGATAATTGAAACGGCTTGTCGCCTTGTCCATCCTTGATTGGCATCTAAACGGATTGAGATGTCATGTCCAACTTTTTCACGGATGGCCATTATTCGTTCAATATCACTTGTCCAGTCTTTTCCGACTTTAATTTTTAAAATGGAAAAACCATCCTTTATGATTTGACTCGCATCCTGACTCATTTCATCGACAGTTCCAACACTGACAGTCATATCGGTCCTTAATTGATTGGTTTTTCCTCCAAGATATTGATAGAGTGGAAGATTAAGATGCTGACATAGTGCATCATATAGCGCAATTTCCATAGCTGCCTTGGCACTTGTATTTGCCACACAAGAACGTTCAATTATTAGTGAAAGTTCATTAATATTTTGAATATCCCTTCCTAATAAAAGTGGAGTAAGTACTGTTTTTAAGATTGTTTCAATGCTTTCCTTCGATTCACCAGTAATCGCTAGCGTAGGTGCAGCAGCTCCAACTCCTACTATTCCGTCCTCTAGCTGAACATAAACAAAGACGTTTTCTACTTCAGTAGCTGTCCTTAGTGCTGTTTTAAAAGGCTTTTTTAATGGGAAGACTTCTGTCTGTACTTGTATAGATTGAATATTCATGGTCTTATCCTCTCTCTTTTGAATTAAATTCATTTTTCTAGCAAACTACCAAAATGTTGAAAAAAAAATAAAAATCCAGCTATTAGTAAGGGCATTCCTTTCTAATAGCTGGATTTCATCTACGTAAATAGATAAAGCAGCATTAAGATTCAATTATTTGTATGTATTTTATATGCGCATTTTTGAAGGCCACTGAAAGTGCCTTCTGAGAAGAACCAAAATAACGTGTATTAATATCATTTATTACTCCGTCAATATCCAACATCGATTGTTTCACAAATAATTGCTTCACAAAGGCTGAAGTTAAAGGAATGGTTGCTGAACAATCAGCATCAATTATAGAATGGCTTGTCCGATCGACTACTAATCCAATAAAGAAGGCGTTATATTTCTGCATGATTGGATTATTGGATGAAGTCTTTGCGTCTCCAATAATATAAATAGTATCTTTATTGTACAATTTATTTCCTCCCGCAAAACAGGTATTCCGTGCAAAATTCCAACCGAAAAGGAAGGAACTGGCAACGAGATATGTATTCGCTTACTTTAATATTAATACACTAAATTAACTTTGACAATGTATTATGAATATTCAGTTATAATAAAGGAAATGTGAACTATGTATAGACTCTTTCTTTTTTACTAGAAGTGACTTAGTTCGTGGATAATATTTCTTAGATTTAATTTAGATGATTAGTGAAGTGTAGATTAAAAGATACTATTGTTCAACAAATGATGAAAAATCTACAAGGTAAAAACTATTCCTTTTGGTTTTTCCGATCTAACGCTAAATGGTACTCTAATATTGTCCGTATTTGTCTGCTTGAATTGTCATAATTAAATAGCCTTCGTAATGCCCACTTTAGCTGTCATTGGTACTTTGATAGTTGCAGCTACTTTTTTTGATTCTAAAGCATGTGCTTGAAATAACATTTGACTGTCTAATTTCACCTCATTTGAATTAGCTTCAAGTGATCAAGCAATACCTGTTCACCATTGCCAATTTAAACTCTCTTAACGTGAAATAAAAAATGACGTGCAATGTTTCACACGTCATTTCTTACTTTTTAACCAACTATAAAAAAGTTCAGCCGTTAATTTACTTTTTGAATTCTTCCTTCCACTTCATAAACGAAAGGTCTCGGAAGTGATTTCACATAATCTACAGTTGCTTGAAGATCTTCTGGTCCGACTTCTAAATTAGTTGAAAGTTCACCAATACCATATTTTATATTTCCATACATATAGTTGTTTACAACAACTGAGTACTCTTTATTTGGATCAATTTTATTTCCATCTGGTAATAAGATATCTACTACCTTTCTAGTCGATGAATCCCAAGTATACTTAAATCCAGCTATGTGGAAGTCTAAGCCCTTATCAGTAATTTGATTATTTAATACAGTCTCAATATCTTGACCACTAAGCATTACTTTATTTAATACATTTCCAAATGGTTGGATAGCGAATAAATCACCAAACGTAACTTGACCAGCATCAAGTTGTGAACGAACTCCACCTCCGTTCATCATTGCGAAGTCAGCATTCATTGAAGCTTTCATTCCATCTGCAATTAAGTTTCCTAATGCAAAATCACCGATAGAATCTGAAGATGGGTAACCTTTTGGTAAAGTCTGCATAGAATCGCCTACAATTTCAGCTTTAATTGGTGCTATTAAATCCTCGTATTTCTTCATGATCGAAGAAATTGTCGGGTCAGGCGTATAATCTTTTTGATAAACTGTTACTACTTCTGCTTCCTTCTTAACAATTTCACCTGTAACTGCATCTAATTCTAAATCTACATCAGAAAATGCAGATCCATAGGAATAAGCTTGTACGATTAATTTATTATCAACTTCTTTATTATTAAATACATGATTATGAGCAGCAAAAATAACATCTACTTCATCATCAATTTTTTCAGCAATATCAGTAGCATCATATAAATCCGCTTTTCCTGTTTGAAGAGTAGGGTTATGTGCTAATACGACGATTGCTTTAATACCTTGTTTTTTTAAAATATCCGTATAATGGTTAATTGCTTCAACCTCATCGCGGATTTCAAGCGTTTCATTCCCTTTATGAACAATCATATTAGGAGTTTCTTGCGTTACTACTCCGATAAAACCAATCTTCTTACCGCCTACTTCTTTAATTGTGTATGGCTGCGTAATTAATTGTCCAGTTGCAGTATCATATGCATTGGCAGCAATAACCGGAAAGTTCATTCCGTCATATCCTTTTGTACCATTAGGGTGTTCTCCGCCATTAATCATACGCTTTAATTCAGCAATACCTTCATCAAACTCATGATTTCCAACTGTACCTACATCAAAGCCCATTGCCTCCATCACTTCAACAGTTGGCTCGTCTTGGAATAACGCAGAGATTAGTGGACTTCCACCAATCATGTCTCCTGCGTGAACTAATAATGTATTTGGATTTGTTGCTTCACGCTGCTTTATTGCCGCAGCTGTGTATTCCATGCTACCTGCTAATACATCTTGTCCATTAAGCATCACTTTTGTATCCGTATCAAGTTGACCATGCAAGTCATTTAATCCTAGCAATTGTACTTTAATATTCTCTTTCTGTGCATTTCCTAACTGTAATCTAAAAATACCAAATCCGCTTGCGTCAGTTTTATTCGTAAACGAAATATTGCTATTTGGTTTAATAAACTCTTCTGCTCTTGGTGCAGTTGTAAAAGTTACATTTACATTACCGTTAATCGGGGCGATAGACCAGTTATTGTCTGCTGTTGGTGTTATTGTCTTCATTTCAGAAATATAATCCATTAAAATTTGACGGTTTTCATCAGCAGAATCTACAACTAGTTCGCTTCCTTTAACGCCTGGGAAATTTCCACCTCCACTAGCACGGTAGTTATTTGTTACAACAATGAATTCTTGATTTAAATCTAATGGTTGCCCATTATATGTTAAATTTACTACTCGACTTGAATTACGATTTACTAAATTACCATTTATATCATACTTTGCGGGTTTTGTTACATCAATTTGATAATTAACACCGTCAATTACATCAAAATTATAAACAGGGAAAGCTGGATTTAATAAAGCCTGTTCTTCTGTTTTAGATGGATCAATTTGATTATATTTACCGGCGGTCATCTCAATCCACTCTTTGACAACAGAACCTTTTACTTTAATAGCTTTTAAAGTATTGTCATAAAGATATAAATCGCCAGCACTTCTAATTGTTAGATCGCCTTTTTTAATCTCCGTATATTCAGCTACTCCATTACGTCCAGCTTTAAATGGAGCACCTACTGATAATATAGGTAATTCTTTATATTCAGGTTTCTTTTCAGCAATATATTTTTCTACAAACCATTTTTGTGCATTTGTTACGACTTGTATTGATGGATCATCTTGAATCAATGAAAAATAACTATGAATATCATCAGTTGTAGAGCCAATCGCTGTATTTACATATTTAACTGTCGCATCATGATTTGGTTTAATAGCCTTTTCTATGTTTTGATCCGATGCTACTGTACTTTCAGTTACTGTTTTACCAGTTGCAGGATCCTTCACATCAACGTATACTTCTCTAGTTGAAGACTTAGAATTTACTACTGACCATTTTCCCTTTTCTTTCTTAAGTGTAAGGTCAATCAATCCTAATGAACCGCCACCATATCCTGCTTGAACTGCCGGTACACCGTTAATAGTTCCCTTTGAATTATCTATTCCTGGCAATGGCTTTTTATCAGCCCCTAAAAATAAGGCATCAAGTGTAGTCTCTGATTTTGCCGGAAACACTTTATGTGTATGAGAAAAGGTAATTGCATCAATACCAGGTACTTCACTTAACGAATAAATAACATCTTCAGTATTTTCTTTATTCGCATTAAAACCTGAATGTGTCATAGCGACAATAACATCTGCTCCGTCTTTTCTCATTTCAGGAATGAATTTTTTAGCTGTTTCTACAATATTTTTAGTGATCACTTTGCCATCAAGATTTGCTTTGTCCCACTCACTAATTTGTGGAGGAACAAATCCAATGAAGCCAACTTTAATTTCTTGCTTTTTCCCTTGTTCATCGATTACTTTTTTCTTAATAATTTTATATGGATTAAATTTATTTTTGTCATTTTTAGGATTTTTATCGTGATCATCTACGTAAACATTTGCATTTATATACGGAAAATTCGCATCATTATATGCCTCATTTAAAAAATCTAATCCATAGTTGAACTCATGATTGCCCAGTGTTGCAATATCATATTTCATAATGTTCATTGCTTTAAAGACTGGATGGACTTCTCCCTTTTTTATAGGATCAATTTTAGCTTCATAAGTTCCAAGTGGCGTTCCTTGTATTAAATCACCATTATCGACTAACACATTATTTGGAACTTCTTTTCGAGCTTCTTTTACTAATGTAGAAGTTTTAGCCAACCCAACTTTTTCATATGTTGCGTCTTTGTAGTAATCATAATTTAATAAGTTTGTATGGATATCTGTCGTTTCCATAATACGAAAATTTACTAAATCCTTTTCATCTTTACTTTTTTTGGATGCCAGCATATTTACAGGTTCAATATCTTTAAGTGCAGCATAAGCCTGCTTACTCACAACAGACATACTTAATAAAGATAAAGCTAACGAAATTGACAACGCTTTCGAAATTGTACGAGTCTTTCTCCTCATTTATATTCCCCTTATAATTTATTAGGATTTAATTAAAAAACACCCCCAAAAATTATTATAAAATTAAAATAGGTTAAAATATATTTAATTATACTTAAATTAAGGTTAACGATATCTTAAGGAGAAAACAAATGAATTTAGACCATTTAGCTTATATTGTCGATGTCTCGAAAACTAAATCGCTATCAATGTCAGCAAAAAACTTATATATTTCTGTTTCTGCAATATCTCAGGCCATAAATAATTTAGAAGAAGAATTCGGATTTAAAATTTTTACTCGTTTACGCCATGGAACAATCCCCACACCTGAAGGCGAAAAACTAATCGAAAAATCCGTTACTGTATTGGCACAAGCTGAAAAATTAAAACAATTAGCAATAAACAAAAACGAAATACAAAAAGAGATCACAATCGCTTCTGTACCAGGATTAATGCATTATATCGTCAATTTAATTAAACTAATAAAATCAGAAAGTCCAAACACAAAAATCGAAGTGAATGGCAAAACAACACAAGAGATCATAAATGATGTAAAGCAAAAAAATACAACATTTGGCTTAATTTGGATTTATGACAAGTTGCTAAAAACGAATAAAGAAATGGTTTTCGATATTATTCAAGAGGTAAAAATCAATATATGCGTAAGTAAAAAGCACCCGCTTGCTGAATGTAAGCAATTAACAATAGAGGATTTATCAAACGAAACATTTGTCATTCATGATGAACAAAACATTAGATGGTATTATGATGAATTTTTAAAAAATAAATCAGAAATTCTATTTAAAACAAATAATATCGAAAGTATTAGAAGCGCTGTCAAAGAAAATATTGCGATAACAATTGGCATAGACTTTGTTGTCCAAAATGAACCGCTGATACAATCCGGAGAAGTTAAATCGATCGAACTAATTAATCCTTATCACAGTCCCTTTTATGTTGGATTTGTAACAAATAAGTATCCTCCTCTTTCATCTGATGATAAAAAATATATAAATCAATTAAGAAGTGAATTTACCAAAAAGGTAGATCATAAAAATGAGAATTGCTTTAAATACAAATTTTGATTAAATCTAAAAAAAGCTAATTTATAAGGTAGAAGTTACCTTATAAATCAGGCTTTAAGTATACATAAGTATTTCACAGCCTAATGATACTCACAAGCCAAACCGCATGAGCAACGATTTTTCCCAAATAACAGATGATATAATGCCGGGAATTCCTGATTGACTCGTTGAACTTCAGCAGCAAACTCCTTACTATCCTTTGGTACATTAGAAAGTGCGTCCGCTTTTTCTTGAGAATCAATATTAGCTCCAGGTGGCACGAACTCATTTGGTGCAATCTGCAATCCATTTGTAACGACTGCATTATAAGAAATACATGCTCCTTTTCCAATAATTGCGGTATAAACGATCGTATTAAAGCCAACGAATACTTTGTCAGAAATATAGCATGGGCCATGAATAAGCGCACCGTGAGCAACTGTCACTTCATTTCCAATGTAGATAGAGTACTTTTTTTTATCAACTGTAATTCTTTTATTTACTATTCCATGTAAAACTACTCGATCTTTTACTTAAGAAACTAATTTGAGAAACTCTTTTTTCAACAATTAGAAAAAGCACCTAATCTTTTTTTGATCAGGTGCTTTTTTAGTCTATGTCACTTATACATGAACTCCAGAAGAAACAACTCCTATTTCAAGAGCTGATGTCAACCCTTCGTACGTTGCTTCTTCAATTGTACGTGGAGCAAGACAGTCCCCTATTTGTCTAACGACTGGAGCCATATGTTTCACTTGTTCATACAACTCATAATTAGGTACACGTCCCATTGCAAGTACAATCGTATCCCACTTTTCTATTAATTCCGTCTCATGCGTAAAAAGATTTCTCAATTTGACTTGATTATTATGAATACCGCCAAAATCAAAATGCGGGCGAACGTCTACTTTTAATTGGTAGAGTCTTTTTAAATATTCATTTACTAAATATGAATGTAATTCTTTTCCTATATGTACCTTAGCGGAAAACAAGGTAACATCGTGATTTTTTTCCTTTAAGTGGATAGCAGCTTCTATACCTGGCCAATCACCAATTAAATCAAAGACTAATACGCGTCTTCCAATTTGTATAGAATTTCCGCTGAAAAGATCATCTACTGTTATGATTCGTGGATCACCGATGCCTTCTACATGTGGAAAGTATGGTCTAGATCCTACTGCACAAATAATCACATCTGGTTTTATCTCTGATATTTTATCAAAAGTAATTTTCTTGCCAAGTTGAACATCAATCTTACTATTAGATAGCTTCCTTATATAATTGTCTAACATCGTTTCAGCTACTTCATGACGCATAGGAGCCTTTCTCATTTTTCTTAGTAATCCGCCAATCTCATCACTCTGTTCAACCAGAATTACTTCATGCCCTTCACCGTCTGCTGTTAAAGCGGCATGTAAACCAGCAGGTCCTGCACCTATGACAAGCACTTTTTGCTTTGCTCTTACGCTTTGGACAAGTGGTAATAATTCTTTTTCTTTACCCGCCATCGGATTTTGCACACATCCAATTGGCAAACCTTTAGAATAGTGACCAATGCAAGCTTGTATACATCCTAAGCACGCATCAATTGAATGTAGGTCTCCACTCATTGCTTTATTCGGTAATTCAGGATCAACGATTAAAGCTCGAGTCATACCGACAACATCCGCTTTACCAGAACCAACTATTTTATCTGCTTCCATAGGGTCGATAATTCGGGAGCCGACAAAAACTGGAACCGCACCAGCCATCCGAATTTTAAATGAATGTGCAGAATTATAAGCATGTTTGATTGGTGAAGGTGGAACTATATGAGTTGATCCTGCGTATGTACTTGAGTCACCAGATGTTACATTTATAAAATCTACTCGAACATTTTCAACTAAATGTTCAACGATTTTCACCGCGTCTGTTACTTTCGTTCCGTCCATTGTCATTTCATCTGCACTCATTCGAATACCTACAGTAAAATCTTCGCCAACATTATCCCAAATACTTTGTAATATTTCTACAATAAAACGCATTCTATTTTCAAAGGTTCCCCCGTATTCATCAGTTCGACGGTTAGTATGGCTCGACCAAAATTGAGCTGGTAAATAGCCATGGGAACAACAAACTTCTACTCCGTCGAGACCGGCTTTTTTAGCTAATAAGGCTGAATAAGCATACCCTTTTATAACATCTTTAATTTCTTCAATGTTCATTGGTCTAGGCATTATTCCAAAGCGAAAACTTGGCTCTGAAGAAGGTGCCCAAGCAGCATTACGATAATCGCTTGATACGACTTCTCTACCGCCATGAAATAGTTGACTAAACACTTTCGTCCCATATTGATGAAGTTGTTTTGCGATTTCTGTGTATGCTGGTATCACTTTTTCATCAAACCCTGCAATCGTATGAGAAGTAAGCATGCCCGAAGAGTGAACTGCAGCCGCTTCTAGAATAATAAGTCCCGCTCCACCCTTCGCACGCGCAACGTGATAGGCAGTCATTTCAGGAGTGGGAATGCCATTTTCTACATAATTAGTTTGATGTGCTGTCGATAAAATTCTATTTTTAAGTTCGGTATTTCCAATTGTCACTTGTGAGAATAGGTGCTTAAATTGAGTCATAATTGACCACTTCCTTTCTCCTAAAATACACCCTTAAACATTTTCTCGAAAATTAGTAAGCATTCGATCGTTCTTTTCTGCTACAAATTTAGTCTTTCTTGTAACTCTACTTACTACTAGCGTTACTGCAAAATTAATAACCATTACAACTAAACCAACATCAATATCTTGTATGACATGAGGAAACGAAGGAAACAGAGTCGCTAACGTTGTGCCAGTTGTTGTAGAATAAGTAACTGCTGCAACTCCGATTATAATGCCAGCAGCCGCTCCTTGAACTGTTACTGGATTCTTCTTCCAAAGACTAAAATACAATGCTGGGAACAACTGCGCCATAAAGCTATATGCCATAATATACAGTGTCATAATTGTATCGCCACCATTTAACGTAAAATAGAGTGTTACTAGTGCAAGTATAGGTACTAAAACTCGAGTTAGTTTAATAAGCTGGTCATCTGTTGTATTTGGTTTCAACGCTTTGTAAACATTTTTAGATAATATTGTAGCGGCGGATGTTAAGACTAATGAACTTGGTATTAATGCTGCTAATGCTCCTGCTGCGCCAATTACTCCTACAAACCAAGGATCAAACGAAATTTTAGCGAGTTTAAATAATGCTAAATCTACGTCTCCACCTTTTAAAGATGGAACTTGAAGAATTGCAGCGAATCCAACAAATAAAGAAAAGACAATTATAATTTGATAGATTGGCATAAAAGCTGCATTCCAACGAAGTGCTTTTGCACTCTTTGAAGAAAAAATCCCCATAAGCATATGTGGAAACATATAGAATGAAAGGGCTAACATAATACTAGTTGTAATAAACCAAGATACACTTAAACCTTTTTCAGGAAATAACATCAAATCAGGTTTAGCAGTTTGGATTGCCTCAAACATTGGATGAAAACCACCGTAATAATGTACAGGAAAATAGATTCCTACGAAGATGACAACAAATAAAATCAGAGTATCCTTAATAACAGCAGTCCAAGCAGAACCATGAATGCCCGAAACTGTTACATAAATTGTGATCGTAATGACAGCAATCGTAATCGCAATACTCTGCGGGATTTTTCCATAAGATGCCTCTGAAACAATAATACCTAACCCTTTCAATTGCATTGTTAAATATGGAATAATAGAAATGATACTAATGACTGAAACGAGAATTCCTAGTGCTGAACTATTATACTTTTTCGTATAAAAATCAGATTGTGATACAACATTATTTTCTTTTGCATACTTCCAGACTGGCGGTAACAGCCAATAAGCTACAATAAAATAAAAGGCATTAAAGGCATATACTGCCGGCATTCCAAATGAATAAGCACTTCCCGATGCCCCCATAAATGTAAACGTCGTAAACATTTCTCCTGCCAACAAGAGAAACACAAAAAGAGAACCAAAACCTCGTCCACCAATTGACCACTGCTCAAAAGTCATCTCTTTACCTTTACGTGCTTGTAAACCTAACCAAATGGATAAAGCTAAAAAGCCAAGAATTATGATTAGTGCGGAATTCACTCTTGCTCGCCCCCTTTATTAGCAGGATCTAACTTATTCACAATTAATAAAAATATTGATGTAAGAAAAACCCATAGAATCGTCCAAAAGAGAACAAATGGCATTCCAAGAACATATGGCTCGACTTTATTAATAACCGTGAGCGATCCAATAGCTGGTATCGCACTTAATATGTACAGTAATTTTTTCATTTGATACCCTCCCCTTCTTTATCCTGAGACTAGATAAATATGAAAAATACTTTTGATAGATTAAGACAACAACTATAAAATAAAACGCTTTCAAAGTATCGAACAAAAAAGAAAAGCCGAGTATTATCAATAGGAAAACTATAAATACTTAGCTTTTTAAAACGCTTATAATTTAAAATTTAAACAACGAATAGGAATCTATCATTTTTACAACCCTAAAAGAACTCCAATATCACTCGATCGCTTCTTTAATCATCTCGTGAAAATGTTGCATCGCATTCTCAGTAGGTGAATAAATACCATTTTCAAATGCATTAGAATGTAAACCAGATTGCAATAATTCTACTAAATCAAAATCCTCTTCTCGCACTTGATCAACAAATTTAATCATTTCCTCTTCTTCTTTTGAAATTTCTTCATTCATAAAGAAATAGCGATATACTGCCAATGTTTGGTTTGCATCAATAGGAATTAGTTGTGTTGTCGTCATATTTCCACTACCAGAATATACACTCAACATCATATTTGGCCAAATCCAGTAGAAACGTGTTAAGCTTTCCTCCTGGTTTTTTACATTTGAACATTGGTAAGAGAATTTATCACAAGGAACGATGCTATAATTCGATAAATCAAATGTTTTCGAAAATGATGGATGTGCAACTGGACAATGATCGCACTCTAAAAAATTATCAACAACTGCTTTCCAATTAGCCTTAATCAGGCGTCGGTTTTCTTTTACTAATTGTAATGAATCCATAAAAGGGTAACGACTTAGTTCGTTTACTAATTCTCCATATTCAACAGAAAATGCTGGAGCTTCCATATTTAAGTTTACAAAGATCATAGAACGATGTATTTCTAATTGAATCGACTTCAAACAGTTATATTCTCCTAAATCAATATTTTTAAAGTTTGGAGCACGATTTACATGCCCATCCAACTTAAATGTCCAGCCATGATAAATACATTGCAGAATTTTTTTATTTCCTGATTCACTCTGCTCCACCTTTGTACCACGATGTGGGCAAATATTATAAAAAGCGCGTATTTTACCATCATTAGCATGTGTAACTAAAATAGATTCGCCAGCAACCTCAAAAGTGAAAAAATCACCAACATTTTTAACTTGACTAGTATGGCCAACAAATATCCAATTTTTACTGAAGATTTTTTTTCTTTCTGTGTCAAATATCTCTTGGCTTACGTACGTTTTATACGGCAATGAAGTTTGTAAAGTTTGTGTTTCCCTTATAGACATAATAATGATTCCTCCTTTTAGCTTTATGATTAGTTGGATTTCAGTTGAAACTTAATCCTTCCTTTATTAATTAACTTAAGCAAGAATTATGCCAATATTGGATTTCGTTGTATGTATGGAGATAACACTATTTATCTATTTTCAAACCATAATAATTATCTTATAATTTACTCAATTCAGTCAATTTTAACTCAACTTACTATTTTTGAGATTAACACTGTTTTTAGAGGAGGTTTTAGTTTTGACAAATATAACAAATGACAAAATAAAAATTGAGATTAGTAATGAGATACTACAAAAAATATTGGACAATTCTCCTAATGAATTTTATGTACTTGATAAAGACGCCCGTATTGTGTACATGAACAAAGCTTGTGAAAGACATTATGGCATCAAACTAAAGGATGTAGTAGGAAAATCAAACGATGAATTAATTTTAAAAGAATATTGGAAACCACTTATTCTCCCACGCTTACTGAAGGAAAAGAAAACGGTCATAATGAAACAAATAAGTTATGTTGGAAAAGAAATCATCACAACAGCCATTCCTGTACTAAATGAGAAGCAAGAAATTGAGCTAATTATCACAACTTCACAGGATGCAAGCTATAAAGATTTATACATACCTGATGAACAGGAAATAAATGAAGCTGATCAAGCAGCGATTTATAAAAATAATATTATTACGAATAACAAGGAAATGAGTAATATTGTTAAGGTTTGTGAAAAAGTTGCAAAAGTAGATGCAACCGTATTAATTCAAGGAGAATCTGGTACAGGAAAAGGAGTAATCGCAAAATATATCCATCAAAAGAGCAATCGAAATAAAGCTCCTTTTTTATCTTTAAACTGTGCAACTATTCCAGAAGATCTACTAGAATCAGAACTTTTTGGATATAGAGATGGAGCGTTTACTGGGGCAACAAAAGGTGGCAAGCAGGGACTTTTAGAACTTGCAGATGGGGGTACTGTATTTTTAGATGAGATTGGCGATATATCACCAAAAGTTCAAGCAAAGCTTCTAAAAGTTATTCAAGAATTTGAATTTATGCCAATTGGAGGTAAACAATCTAAAAAAGTCAATATCCGTATTCTTTCTGCAACAAATCGAAACTTATATGAAATGGTACAAAACAAGGAATTCAGAGAAGACTTATATTATCGCCTTCATGTCGTTAATATAAAGATTCCACCATTACGAGAAAGAAAAGAAGATATCATTCCACTAACCTACCATTTTCTATCTGAATTTAATCGAAAACACCACTTAAATACAATTATTTCTGAAGAAGCTTTGAATACTTTATACAACTATTCATGGCCTGGAAATATACGACAATTAGAAAATATGCTTGAAAGCCTCGTCATAACAAGTGATAGCATTATAAAAGTCGAGGATTTAACTAATCTATTAATAGAAAATAAAAAGGAAAGTTCAGTCAATGAAGAAAATAGCGATTGCTCGCTACTAGCTTCACTAGAAGAAGTTGAGAAAAACATTGTAATTAATTCCTATACAAAATATAGGAACACAAGAAAAGTAGCAGATGATTTAGAAATCAGTCAGTCAAAAGCAGCGAGGCTAGTTCGGAAGTATTGTAGTGAATTAGACTTCTACAATTAAATTTGAAAAATAGAAAATACCCGGTAAATAGCCGGGTATTTCTATTTTGAGCGAATTATACCTGATCCATATAGACTGTTTTGACCTGTGTATAAAAGTCGATTGCTGTCTTTCCTTGTTCACGAGAGCCTGTACTTGAATTTTTACAGCCTCCAAATGGTACTTGTGGCTCTGATCCTGCTGTTTCATTGTTTACATGCACTAGCCCAACATCAATGTCTTCAACAAAGCGCTGTGCGATTGTAAAATTATTTGTACAAATTGCCGCACTTAAGCCATATTCAGTATCATTAGCCATATCTACCGCTTCTTCATAGTTTTTCACTTTAAAAAGCGCTATAACTGGTCCGAAAATTTCCTCTCGTGCAATACGAGCATCTGGTGAGACATTTTCAAAGATAGTAGGCTGTACATAGAAACCATTTTTCAGATCATTTTCTGCTGGAACTTCACCACCATATAATAGCGTTGCTTCGTCCTTACCTGCTTCTATCATCGCAAGCACGCTGTCTAGTTGTAATTGAGAAACAGCTGGACCAACAAATGTATCGTCATCAAGTGGATTACCAACTTTTAATGTCTTCGTACGTTCTACAAGTTGGTCACGAAATGTTTCATAAATTGATTCTTCCACAATGATTCTACTCGTTGCTGTACACTTTTGGCCGGTAGATCTAAATGCACCGCTCACAGCTATTTCAACTGCTTTTTCGATATTTGCATCTGCAAGAATAATAAGCGGATTTTTCCCACCTAATTCCATCTGAACTTTCTTTCCTTTTGCTGTCGCCTTCTGCTGAATCTGATTTCCAACCTGATTAGAGCCTGTAAATGAAATAGCTTTAATAAATGGATGTTCAACTAATTCTGTTCCCACAACTGATCCTCTACCAAATACACAGTTTACAACTCCTGCTGGAATACCAGCCTCATCTAGAGCTTGTATGACATGATATACTGATTTTGGTGTCAGATCCGCTGGTTTAATAACTACCGTATTTCCGTAAACAAGTGCAGGAGCCATTTTCCATACAGGTATTGCGATTGGAAAATTCCAAGGTGTAATCAATCCAATTGGCCCGATAGGTGTACGAGTTGTGTATAAAAATGTATTTGTATTACCAGAAGGAATCACTTCTCCAACTGGCTGCCTAGCTTCTCCTGCAAAATATTCAAGGATGCTAATAGCACGTTGTGTTTCTCCAATACCCTCAGCAAGTGTTTTTCCCTCTTCAAGTGATAAATCACGTCCTACTTCATGGACTTTTGCTTTTAGTAGATCTGCTGCTTTTTGTAAGTACGAAGCTCGTTGTTGATAGGAAAGTTTCTTCCACGACTGAAAGGCCGTTTTGGCCGCAATAATGGCTTCTCGTGCATCCTCTTCTGTACTTGATGGAAATTCGCCTAATGACTCACCATCGTGAGGACTATTATTTTCACGATACTCTCCTAAAGTAGGTTGTTTCCATTGTCCATTAATATAATTTGCAAAACGCATGTCGTATCCCCCAATTAGATTATTTTTATACTAATAATGCCAATTGCTATCATTCTACTTTAATTGCTATAAAGTAAATTCATTTTAGACTTATCTTGACCAACAGATAAAATTTTCGGATTTGTTACAACCTCGATTACAGCTGGACGGTCTGATGATAATGCTCTTTGTAGTGCTGGTGCAAAATCGGCATTGTTTTCAACCTTCTGACCGTATGCACCAAATAATTTTGCAAGCTCAGCAAAATTCGGATTTGTCAGCTCTGTTCCAATTACTCGATCTGGAAAATGCTTTTCTTGATGCGTACGAATTGTTCCATACAAATTGTTGTTCACTACAATTGAAATGACCGGAATGTTGTACCGTACTGCTGTTTCGATTTCCTGTAGTGTCATCATGAAGCCCCCATCTCCTGAGAAGGAAACTACTGTTTTATGTGGCTGTGCGAGTTTTGCACCAATAGCAGCAGGTAACCCGTACCCCATTGCTCCAGATGTTGGTCCGACATATGTATTTTCATGTTCAAAACGATAGTACCTAGAGAGCCATCCAAAGAAGTTCCCTGCATCATTTGTAATAATTGTATCTTTAGGAAGATGCGCGACGATGTCATGCATAAGCCCATCCATGTCTACGTATTCATCTGTGTAATCTTCTCTCACTTTTGAAAAGTTCATGTATTCGTTATGTAGCTTTTCTACTCGCAATTCATCTGAAGTTAAAGGTGTAGATAAAGCAACTGCTACTGCCTCAGCTAAAAAAGCTTTCGCATCAGCTGTAACTGCCACAGACGGAGCATAAACTTTTCCGAATACATCCTCAGAAATATCAATATGAATCAGTTTCCCTTTTCCTGAAAGTAATGAATAATCTTGCGTTCCTACTTGGGAAAATCTTGTGCCTAGTGCGATCACTAAGTCTGCATTGTCAATCGCTTCAAGTAAATACTTCGGTGTTCCAAAACCAAGCCATCCTGCATAACAAGAATGTGAGTTTGGAAACGCGTCAAAACGACGGAATGCTGTAACTACGGGTATTTGTAGTGTTTCAGCAAATTTAACTAATAAAGGAACAGCTTGCGAACGAATGACACCTCCGCCTGCTATAAGAATCGGTCGTTTTGCATTTTGAATCATTTCTACTACTTGCAAAACGCTCTCTTTATTTGGCCGAGTTGGCTGAGACTGATAGACCGGAATTTCTACCATTTCGGCTGTGTCTTCTAGCATGTCATGAGGTAATGCAACTAGCACTGGACCAGGACGGCCTGAACGAGCAATATGAAATGCACGATGTAAAAGCTCAGGAATTCGTTCTACTCGATCAATCTCTACTGTCCATTTGCACAAATGGCTAAACATCCCAACAAGATTAACCTCTTGAAATGCTTCCTTTTCTTTATATGGGCGTTCCACTTGTCCAATAAGTGCAACTAGCGGCGTAGAATCTTGACTGGCAGTATGTATGCCAATTGCCAAGTTTGAGGCTCCTACTCCGCGAGTTGCCATACAAACGCCAACTTCACTAGATGCTTTTGCGTAGCCTTCCGCCATAAATGAAGCTCCGCCTTCGTGCCTAGCTGAAATCAAGCTAATTTCTGGATGCTCATATAACGCATCCATTACTCCTAGATAACTCTCACCGGGTACACAAAAAACTTTTTTTACCCCTTCCTTTGCCATAACATTGACGACAGCTTTTCCTCCACTAATTTTCATTGCTCAGCACTCCCTTCTACTATGCAAAGTCTTCCTATACAACTAGCTATCTATTAGCTAGTTGTATTTTTTATTAAGCTTTAACAGTCTCTACATTAACCTCTTCAAATGGCCAAGCTGGAAGCATCTTTCTTAAAACCTTATCTTCTCTATAACCAAGGTCATATTCAGCTTGCATAATTGTATGAACCTCTCTTGTTCCCTCATAAATTACTGGCGCTTTTGAGTTTCTTAAATAACGCTCTACCGGGAACTCATTTGAAAATCCATATGCACCATGAATTTGCACAGCATCATTAGCTGCTTCATTTGCTGCGTTACAAGAAATCCATTTTGCTAGTGACGTTTCCCTAGTGTTACGCTTTCCATTATTTTTTAACCATCCAGCTTTATAGACTAATAGACGTGAGATTTCAAGATTTGAAGACATTTTAGCGATCATTTGTTGTACTAATTGATGTTTTCCGATTTCTTTACCAAATGTTTTTCGCTCATTACAATATTTTACGCTAGCTTCAAGTGATGCCTGAATTAAACCACAAGCACCAGCTGCAACAGTAAATCTTCCATTATCAAGCGCAGACATTGCAATTTTAAATCCTTCACCTTCGAATCCTAATAAGTTTTCAGCAGGTACTCTTACATCATCTAAAAATACTTCTCCAGTATTTCCAGCTCTAATTCCCATTTTTCCTTTAATCGCTTTTGTAGAAACTCCTTCAAAAGTACGTTCTACGATAAAACAAGAAATGCCATGATGCTTTAAAACGTGATTTGTTTTTGCAAAAATTAAGAAATGATCAGCTACATCACAGAGAGAAATCCATGTTTTTGAACCGTTTAAGATATAACTGTCCCCATCTTTTACAGCTGTTGTCGCCATTGCTACTACATCAGAACCTGCATTTGGTTCAGTTAACCCAAATGCCCCTATTTTCTTACCTTGTGCTTGAGGAACAAGATACTTTTTCTTTTGTTCTTCACTTCCCCATTGCAATAAAGTCATGCTATTTAATCCGGTATGTACTGAAACAGCCGTACGGAAAGCCGTATCGCCTCGCTCTAATTCCTCGCATATGATTGCTAAAGTATTATAATCCATTCCAACTCCACCATATTGTTCAGGAATACATACGCCCATTAGATCTAACTCAGCAAGACGTTTTAAAATATTAGCCTCAAAATGTCCTTTTTCATCCCATTCCTTAATGAACGGTATAATTTCACGATCTACAAATGATCTAACTACCTTTCTTACACTATTTTGTTCTTCTGTTAATGAAAAATTCATTTTATTTCCTCCTCAAATTGTATTATTTCGCTTCATTTCCTCTATTTCTAATTGTGAATAACCAAGCTTAATCATTACTTCTTCAGTGTGTTCTCCATGCAATGGAGGATGTCTTAAAACTTCAACAGGTGTTTTTGATAATTTTAGAGGTGAACCAACTAACTTTAGATCCTTTACTGTTGGATGATTTACTTCTAACACCATTTCCCTTGAACTAGCTTGTTCAGTCTGCAGGGCCTCACTTACGTTATAAATAGGTCCATTTGGAATACCATTTTTATCTAAAAGGGCCTTCCATTCATCTTTGCTTTTTGTTTTTATTTTATTTGAAATTAATTCTTCAATTTGTTTTCGATACTGTAATCGACTAGCATTTGTCCTATATGATTCATCTAATAAAATCGGTTCTTCAATAAGTAACGCAAATCGATTAAACTGATTATCATTTCCAACTGCGATCACCATCTCACCATCGCTAGCTGAAAAAACTTGATAAGGTACAATATTAGGATGATAATTCCCTAATCGTTCAGGAACAACTCCACTACATAAATAATTGCTAGCCACATTAACTAAAGCAGCTAATTGAGCGTCAAATAGTGAAATGTCAATTTCCTGTCCTTCACCTGTACGATTTCGATGTTGCAAAGAAGCAAGAATTCCAACACATGTGAATAAGCCAGTTAATACATCTGAAATGGCAACCCCCACTTTTGTTGGCTCGGATTCTTTCTCGCCAGTAATGCTCATTAAACCTGACATTGCCTGAATGATATAATCATATCCAGGAAGTGAAGAGTTAGGTCCTTTGCTACCAAATCCGCTTATTGACGCAACAATAATATCTTCTTTAATCTCTTTCATTTCTTCATAAGAAAAACCTAGTTTTGCCAATGTGCCGGGTTTAAAGTTTTGGACGACAACATCCGCTTCTGAAATAAGCTTTCGTAACACTTCTTTACCTTGACTAGATTTTAAGTTCAATGTAATGCCTTGCTTATTTCGATTGGCGCATAAATAATATGCGCTTTCTCCCTCTACAAAAGGAGGTCCCCACCCCCTTGTCTCATCCCCACTACTAATACTTTCAACTTTGATTACCTCAGCACCTAGATCACCAAGGATCATCGTACAAAAGGGACCAGCTAGTACTCTAGTTAAATCAATAATCCTGACACCATGTAATGCCCCCGACAATTTCATCACCTCTTCATCTACTTTTCCTCCGCTAATTTACTAGTCTCTACTAGGCAATTAAAATGGGTATCACTTCTGTAATTGCTTGTATTTAGAAAATTAAAGGGATAGATTGTCCCTCATTTTCTTTATATCTTTCATAATGCAAAACCCATGCCAACTTCAAAACTCTATGTAGATAGTAATTACAGTCCTAAATAGAGAAAAATAAACCTAAATTTCACTCAAAACTGTCAAAATTAACTCATTAAACATTTTGAAGCTGAAAGTGGGATTATCAAAATTGTTTTATCAACGAGAAATTGGATTATTTCAACGAGAAATGGCATTATATCAACGAGAAATGGCATTATATCAACGAGAATCAACATTATATCAACGAGAATCAGCAGTATATCAACGAGAATCAACATTATATCAACGAGAATCAGCATTATATCAACGAGAATCAACATTATATCAACGAGAATCAGCATTATATCAACGAGAATCAGCATTATATCAACGAAGTTCACAACTTTATCAATATAGTTCATATTTTGTTCGTATTTAAAACCCGTCCAAAAAGAAAAGGGGTGTCCCAATATATGAGAAACCCCTTTTCTAAAACTATATTGATTTTTAATTTTGTTATTTTAACACTCAATCAAATCTCTAACAGTTGGCTCAAACAGGTCGCAAGCAATATCTCTTTGATATCGATTTTGCTTTTGAGCTTCATTAAATAGATTAAAGGTATTTTTTCTGCTTAATCTTTCAATATCATCTATGACAGCCTTTGGATCAGGCTTTACTAATCCAAAAATAACGGCATCATAAAATCTAATTGCCCCTAAGTTCGCCACAAAATCATTCACCACATCAATCCCTCTTTGCTTGATAATCTTATCGCCCTCAGCAGAGATTGGAATGTTTGCAGCCTCAACAATTAAACTCGCCTTTACTTTATTGGCATTCGATACATTAATTACATCCTCTAAAGCTGCAGGAATCAAAATGTCACAATCTACATCAAGCCATTCAGAGTTACTTCTTACCACATAGTTCGGTTCAAAAAACGCCTGATCCATTTCTCCATGTAAATTTTTGTGGTCAATTAATTTTTGAACGTCTAATCCCTCTTCACAAGTAACAAGTAGATTTGCATCCGAAATCCCGACAATTTTATAGCCTAATTGAGATAATTTCAACGCACAGCTTGCTCCTACGCATCCAAATCCTTGAATAACTACTTTTGCTTCTTTATTTTTACCTTTAAACTTCCACGCTTCATCTGCGCAATATGCAACACCGTAGCCTGTTACTGCATCATTTAGAAGGAAACAATCTATTTTAGAAGCTAGTAAATTATTAAAATCTATTATTCCTTTTTGAACATTTGCATTTTCCTTCATCGATTTAGTTAAAGGTATTCCTATATTAAATTCATCAAATACTCTAAGTACGTCCTCATACTTCGTACCTAAATCACTTCCTAAGGATACCCCTGCTTCAACATATGGCATCATCGCAATTAAAAATCTCCTTAATACTTCATACGCATCAGGAGCTTTATAATCATAAGCAATTCCGGCTTTGCAACCTCCTGTAGTTACACTTTCTGAAGCCATATATTTATAGGCCATTGCCTCTGCCAAACGTTCTACTTCTTCCTTTGTCACTGTAGGATGCATTCTTGTTCCACCGCCAGCGTACCCTTTGACAAAATTATGTACTACTAACCATCCTTTTGCATCTGTTTCATTATCATTCCACTCGACAACTAGGTAAGGTTTTTTCATAGATTTCCGGCTCCTTTAAGTAAATTTTAGTAAATACACTCCACATTATCCGTTAAATTATATGAATCATTGAGCTCAATTTTAATCTTTATCTAGCCATATTACCTCAAAGAAGTGTGAAAGATATCAATACTTTATTGTGCAGGTACTTCCCCATGATCTTGTTTAATGCCAATCTTATTTTTCTTTCTTCCGTGACGTATAAAGTAATAAAGATAACTTACAGCCATGAACCCTAATCCACCATACAAGGATGAACGCTGCGTGGGATCATAAGCCATAAATAATATAGAAATTCCACATAGAACAATGCATAAAATAGGTATTAATGGAAAGAGTCGTACTTTGTACTTTAAATCTTTTACATCTCCACCGTTTTTAATGTATTGTCTTCTAAAATTGAATTGAGATAACGCAATTGCCATCCAGCTGAGTGTACCTGCTAGTCCAGTTACAGAAAGCAAGACTACAAACAAAGTCTCTGCAGATACTACACTTGTCAGCAATGATACTAAAGCAAACAACAGACTGAACAATACTGCATTAGCCGGAACACCTCGGGAATTTACTTTACCTAATGCAGCAGGTGCCATACCACTGTTTGAAAGCGACCAAAGCATTCGAGAACAAACATATAATCCAGAATTTCCTACAGAAAGAAGTGCTGTTAAAATAACAAGATTCATAATATCTGCAGCATAAGGGATACCTACACTGTCAAAAACTGCTACAAATGGGCTTTCAACTACACCAGCATGCCTCCACGGAATTAAAGCTGCTAAAACCATGATTGCTAAAACATAAAAAATCAGTACTCGAAAAATGATACTACGAATTGCTTTTGGAAGAGTCTTTTCTGGTTTTTCGCTTTCACCTGCCGCAATTCCAACAACCTCTGCCCCTTGAAATGCAAAAACAACCGCCATCATACTAGTAAATATTGATGAAAAACCATGTGGAAAAAGTCCACCGTCATTCGTAAAATTAGTAAACATTGGAGCGGAATGACCTTTACTACCAAACCCAAAAACGGTAGCCGCTCCGATCAGAATAAACGCTATAACAGCAAATACTTTAATTCCTGCAAACCAAAATTCTGTTTCAGCGTAGCCCTTTACGCTAAGAATATTCAAGGTTAACAAAAGAATTATAAACACAAGACACCAAATCCATACCGGTACATGAGGAAACCATCTTTTCATCAACATTCCAGCTGCAGTAAATTCCAAACCAACAGTTGTCGCCCAACTGAGCCAATACATCCAGCCAATCGTAAACCCTGTACTTGGCCCAATATATTTGGTAGCATAAGTCTTAAATGAACCCGTTACTGGCATCGAGACAGAAAGTTCACCTAAACAAACCATCACTAGATACATAACCAATCCACCAAATAAATAGGCAACGATTGCTCCTCCTGGTCCGGCTTGATTAATGGTTAAACCAGAACCTAAAAATAAACCTGTACCAATTACTCCACCGAGTGAAATCATAAATAAATGTCTACTTTTCATGGTGCGTTGTAACTGCCCCTTTTCATTGTTAGATTCCATATTGACCCACCTTTATTTTAGAATATTCAGAAAAAATAAAGCGAAATAATAGAAAAATATATCTACTAAAATAGCATAAACTTGTAAACCTTTTCATTTTCTAATAACTCCTAAAAAATCACTACAGAAACTAAACAAAGAACAGCCGAGCTTAATGGCCATAGAATTCTCATTAAAAGTAAAATAGAAGATTGTCTCATTTTTTGATATTCATCTTCCACTTAAATACATTTTTAAACAAAATTCTAGTTGCTCTTAAAACGAATGACTAAGAAATTTGAATTTTTTCTTCTAAAGCACCTCCTATTTCCGAACCATCTATGATAGGAATACATGAGTAAAACTTATTTCATCTTCCTAATAATGTTTAAGCAAAATTCGTGCCAACAACAAAACATGATTAAACCAAGAAATAATCTATTCCTTTCATCTAAAACCAACTGATTGATTTTAAAATCTACTCAATTTATTTATTTTAGACTCAGTTACTTTATTTCAATTAAAGGTTTTCTTCAAGGAGATCTTTCTTTTTTTTTCTTAAATTATGAATCTTACTACCTTTTTGTCTTTATTTTTATATCATGTCATAAATAGATAAAATTCTACAAAAACTATGTCATCCCTCCCAATAATTTATTAGGTTATTTTAACCTTGATATTGTTTTTGATTTTTGTAAAGTGAGTCATCAATCCTTTAATTTGCTGTGATCAATAAAAAAGACTCACGAATTATTCCATGAGTCCTTTTCTCCACCAATTATTTTAATATGTCTTTCTATTTACTTAAACCCAACTTTTCCAAAATACTGTCTAACGTTTCACCTTTATAAGTAGTCTTCGCTTTGGGTACAACTTGAACAGTTTTATTTTGTAGTCCGAAGTTTTTAATAATAAAATCCATATCCTTTTTATCTACTACTTTATCAAAGTTAAAGTCTGCAGTAGCTTTATTTGTACCCCAATATGTTTGGACAGCTAACGCATCTAAAATATCAATTACGTTATCTTTATTTGAGTCACCTGCGGCAGCAATTGGCATTGCTACAAGTAGATCTTTACCAACCAATTCTCCTCTTACTTCATCAGATAAATTGACTTGTTTGTACATTGTAAAATGACCAGGTACATCTACTTTTATTGTATAATCATTTTTTTCAGCTTTAAAACCATCAGCTTCAAATACACCATTTTGATTATTGATTGGTGCTTCGACAATCGTTTTATTGTCATATGAACTAACAGTAACTTTTGCACCTAATGACCTTTGATCTAAATTAACATTAGTTTGACTAGTAGAAGGATCCATTGTACCTTCTAAACTTAAAGAACCTTCTAATTTCGAAATTGTTGTTTTCGTTTTATATCCTTCCATATAAGTATAAACATTTCCCGTCTCAACATTTGATTGATCAATTGTCGTAGAATTAATGAGATGCCATGAGAACGGGGTACTTACCATATATTTATTTAATGTTTTTATATCGAAATTAAATAATTGTAAATCCTCAGGAAGTTGTTTATTACCTAAATAATTAAAAGTAAATGTGTATTGGAGTACATCTGGCCAATTTGTTGGTGCCGTTGTTACTGTAACGTTTGCTTCACCATATTGCTTAACGGCGGCATTCACTTTCACATTTTCAATTTCAGCTTGATCTGAAAAAACTGGTAATGAAATTTTGGTTGTTTTTAAGTTTTTAATATTATTTGAACGAACGCTATAATTAACCGTATCACCCGTCGTGATATTTTGTTTATTTGCTTTTAAATAATAGTATGGGTACGTATCTTCCACGAAAACTACTTTTAACATATTTGAAGCGTCAGCAGATGGGTTTTTCGCAGCATCCATACCATAAAATTGAACTTGTAATGGTTGAAATTGACTGTTAACTAGAATTTGATCAGTGTAATTTCCGTTTTTGTCAGTGTTTATTGGATTTGCAGGAAATCCTCCAAAAAACGATACAACTGAATTACTAGATTGATCAACAGATATACCATAACGATTTGCCTCTTCAACTTCTGGATCTTTTACATTAATGTTAAAATCATATAGAAACTGTCCGTTTGAATCTAATTGACTATTATTATATTCAATTACTTTTTGTTCTAAATGATCAAAACTGCTTGTAAGTGATGGTGCTCCAAGTTCGTATAAGAAATCTGAAGCTGCTGAAAATATTTTGCCATTTTCATTAGTACCTACTAACCTTAACTTATAATGTCCCGTTTTTATTGTCTCCGTTTCACTACTAATTGGATTTTTTGAATCTCCAGTAAATGGATAGTAAACAGTACTAAACCCTCTTGGGATAAAATATGATTGGTTTTCATTTAATTGTAAAGCATCAAATGAACCTACTAATCCAAGATCCTGTCCAGTAATTGGATCTTGGATGACTACATCTAAAGTTTTCATATGTGACTTTAATTCAAATGAGAAACCGAGAAATGGAACCATAGTTTCTGGCCATGAATAGTCAGTTGAAAATAATGGATTCTCTACTTTAAATGACTCAATTCCCTCGTTGACTACCCTCACTCCGAACGGTATTTGATATTGCTCCGTTTGATCTTCATTATTTGTAAAAACTACATATCCTTCATAAGTTCCTTTTTCAGCTGTTTTAGGAATGTTCAAATCAAATTTAACAGACTTTTGACTGATTCCGTTTAATTTTATCGAAGTAGGTCCTGACAACGTTACATTATTTAATGCAGCATCTTTTGATCCTCTCTGACCAGTTTGAAATTTAACATTAACATTAAATGTTTTAGCTTTTTCACTTCGGTTTTTTAATGTAATATTTCTAGAGTCAGAAATGTCTTGGTCATTAAAACTAAATGATCCAAAGCTCATTCCACCCGTCAGTTCCTCAATGAATTTTTGTTTACCGTTAATCATATTTGGTGTTTTATCCTTTACTATTAATTCCACATTCGAATGAATAGCTTCATACGCATCTACTCTACCACTTCCCACCTCGAATACACTATATGCTTTTGACAATGGATCAGCCGTATTCATCAGAATCGACTTCACATCAGACGGGGTGAGGTCTTTATTCGATTGAAGTAATAAAGCAGACACCCCAGTAACATAAGGTGTTGCCATGGATGTACCAGATAAGCGCTCATATGCAAATTGATAATCCTTTGCTTTTGTACCATCCACAGTTTTATCGTTGATGTAAAATGGAACTGTAGAAAGTATTGAAACGCCTGGTGCAGTCAGTTCAGGTTTAATATCATAATTAATCCTAGATGGTCCCCTTGAACTAAAATTAGCTAAATCATCTGATGCAGTTTGAAGCTTTGAAAAATCACCAAATGTAAAATCTGATTTCCCTTCTTTTATTGAAGCAGAAATCGATAAGCCATCTTCATTAGATATTGAAAAGGTTGGAATTGCGTCCATCGATTCACCTAATAACTCTTTGATGGCACCTTCTGATTTATTTGCTTCATCATTATACATAATGACTCCAGCAGCACCGTTTGCTTTTGCATTTTTAATTTTATCCATTAAAGCAATTGATCCCCGTTTTATAAAGGCAATCTTCCCTTTAACATCTTTTCCTGTAAAATTATACATATTACCTAATCCTACATCTACAAGTTGATATGTTTTACCTTTTAATGTCGTTAAGTCATCTAAATAGTTTTGAGCCATTTGCCTTAATAAGTAATTTTTATTGTTATTTACTCCAGCGTATTGATATAGATTGATTGCTACTGAAGAAGCACCAACAGTTAATGCTAAGGCTGCTGTTCCAGGGGCTCCAACTGTGTACATATTATCGCCACTATTTCCAACGGCTACAACAGTCGTCACTCCACTAATTACAGCATTATTTACAGCGATAGATGTAGGGAATAAAGGATTATTAATTGTCGCACCTAATGACATGTTTATGACATCCATACCATCTTTTACAGCTTGATCAATTGCTGCAATAATTCCATCACTGTCACCACCACCGTATGGTCCAAGTACACGATATGCATAAATATCTGCATCAGGCGCTACTCCAACCTTTTTATATTCACTATCTGCTACACCTTGTCCGGCGATTATTCCAGCTACATGGGTGCCATGCTCGGTATAATAAGCTGATGTTCCATCAAATTCTGGCTCTCCAGATTTCTTCCAATCTTCATAAGTTGTTTCCATCGGATCATTATCATTGTCAATAAAGTCATAACCGCCCTTATAAGCGTCTTTTAAATCAGGGTGGTTGTAATCAATTCCTGTATCTAAAATACCGATTTTTATTCCTTTTCCCGTAAATCCTTCAGCATGTAAGCGATCTACTCCATCATATGGCGTGTAATTTGCAATGTTGGACTCGTCCGTTTTGAGTGAACCACTTTTGTCATCTTCAGGGGGTGGATCAATTGTAAATTTTTGATTACTCCAAACTTTCTTTACTGCTTTCAATTTTAATAGTTTACTAATTTGATTAGCTGGCAAACTCATTGAAACACCATTAAACGCATTTTTATATGTACGTTTAATCTTAAAATCTACTTTTTTATTATCATCAGCTAACTGTTGAAGATCTTGTTTGAATGTTTCATGATCATGTTCAACTAAATTATTCGCTTCAGCTTCAGGCAGTTGTTTACCTTCAATACTGGCTTCGAGTCTAGCAATTTTAGCCGGTTTATTAACAAACTCAACTATGACAGGAGTTTGCACTGCTGACGATAGATTAATATCTGAAGAAATTTTAAGTCCAGTTTCATCAGTCGTTGATAACTGGTGTAAGGCTGCTCTTTGAGCTGAAGTTAAATTAGCAAGTAGATCCTCCGCTTTTGAGTAACTATTTGCCTTTGTGACAATTGAATTTTGACCAATTGAACCAAAAACTACGCTAGTTGATAAAGCCAATATTGTTAACACTTTTATAATCTTATGTCTTTGCACATGCTTATTCATTGTCTTCCTCCAAGGTCATTTAAGATAAATAGAGACATTCATTTTTCTTTCAAATACTTCTAAAAAAAGAAAAGCCACTCATCGACTTTTCTTTCTTTTATTAAATTCCTAATTCTTTTAATAAGTCTTCTAATGATTTGCCTTTATATTTTTTTAGAGGGTTGGGCGCATTATCAACTGATTTATTTTGTAGTAAGTAGTTCTTCTGAACAAATTTCAAATCATTTCCATCAACTGTACCGTCAAAATTAATATCTGCACTTCGCTTGTTAGTTCCCCAATATGTCTGAATAGCCAATGCATCCAAAATATCAATAACTTGGTCTTGGTTTACATCTCCTGCTATAAGATCAGGTGCAGTGATATATTGATTTTTTGCATAGACCGTTCCGTTATATTCATAGCCAATATTTGTTCTAATCTTCGTTAAAAAATGACCTGGAACATTAAATTCAATTGTAAATAAGTCCTTACTTAGGGGGATTTTATCAAAAACATATCTTCCATAAGTATCAATCGGTGCATTGTATTTTGTTCCATTTGAGTCATAAATATTAACTGTTGCCCCAACTTTATCCCAATCTCTTGAACCAGGATATCCTCCGTTTTCAGGGTCACCTTCATAAAATCCCTGAGGATTAACATATCCGTTTACTCTAGAAAGCTTCGGAAATACTTTAAAACTATATCCACCGTTTAATACTTCTAAGTTTTCATTACTAGAATTTGTGACATTTACGGTTGGATTAATAGTCCCTCCTGTGTAAAATTCTTTTTCTTGAACTTTTAATGTTACCTCTGCAACCTCCGAGTGATCTAACTGACCACTAGGGATGTTAAAGTTAACGATTACATCATCACCTTTAACATCAATTGAAGCCTTGCTTGCATAATTGTCAGCAAGTTTTGCGTCAACTAACTGTACACTCTTCATTCCAAAATAATCACCAAAAGTCCATTTCACATTTTTAATATCATTTAAATTATCCAAATAAATTTTAGCTTTAATTGTATCTCCCGCTGTTGCCGTAACTACATCACTTTTAGCATAAGTAACTGGAGTACCTTCTTTCACAAAATAATACTGTTTAGACTCTTTGTTTCCGGACATATCATAACCATCAAATCGAAGAGGCAACTCATTTAATGTATCGTCTATAGTAATTTCATCTTTATATTTGCCTTCAGCATCCATTGAGATTGGTGAAGAAGGGAAAGCCCACTCACCATAGTAATAAACGAGCGAATTAGATGATTGGTCGATTGAAATTCCTTGATTCTTCATTTCATCAACTTTTGAATCTTGAATCTGAATCTCAAATGGGTATGTTTTTTGACCTGGTTTATACTCAATAAATGGAGATAAACCATCAAGTGAACTTTTAAAGGTCGGTGTATCTAAATCTATAAATAAGTCCTCAGTTTCGATGAATTTTTTTCCAGAAAAACTAGTGCCAATGAATTTTAATTTATACTGTCCTGGTTGAATATCGCTTGTTTCATCTGAGATAGGCTGTTTTGAGTTTCCTGTAAATTTATAATACTGTCCATTAAATGCTATTAAGTCATAATCGACATTGTCATATGCATATGTTAAATCGACCGTTCCAACAAACCCAATATCTTTACCAGTTTTAGCGTCTTGTAAAACAATATCCATTTTCTCCATTGGTGATTTCAAGTTAAATTTAGTATAGATCCATTGAGCTCGCATAAAATCCCATCCACCTTGATTTAATTGATCAGGAGAATAGGCTGGATTTAAAACCTCCATGGTATTAAACCCTTCTTCAGATGTTCGTACACTAAATGGAATTCGATATACTTCTGATGAATTAGCATTATTTGTTAATGTGATATAGCCTTCATAAATTCCTTTTTTTGCATCTTTAGGTACGGTCATTCTTACATTAATTGTTTTTGAGCCATTACCATTAATATCGATTTTATTTGGAATATTTAGCTCTACTCCATTGTCTTTTAAACTGTTTGAGCCTTTCGTTTCGCTAATTGAAAGAGTAAATGATTTTTTTTCATTTTTATTGTTTTCGATTTTTATTGATTTTGAAACATTTATTTTGCCATTTTCATAATGATTGTCAAAGCTAAGCCCACCAGTAAATTCTTTCACCTTCATTAAGCGTTCTGCTCCTGGTACATAGGCCTTATCCTTGATTTTAAGAATTAGATCACTATGTATAGCCTGGTAAGGATCTACTCGTCCAGCACCTACTTCAAAAACACTATAATCACCATTTAGTGGATCAGCTGTATTCATCAAAATCGATTTAATATCTTCAGGCTGCAACTTAGGATTGGCTTGAAGCATTAAAGCTGCAACACCAGCTGTAAATGGAGTAGCCATTGATGTACCTGAATACCTTGAATAAGCATATTGATAATTATCTTGATTTTCTGGGTTAATCATATAAGAAGGAACAGTTGAAAGAACACTTACCCCCGGAGCAGTAATTTCAGGCTTCATATCAAAAGTTTGTCTTGCAGGTCCTCTTGAACTGAAATCAACTAAATGATCTCCTTCAGTCCGTTTTTCCGAATAATTTGAGAAACTGATTGTGTTCTTTCCAGCTGCTAACATGGACCTAACTTTTTCTCCATCATTTTTTGTTAAAGAAAATGATTGTACATAGTTAACAGACTCTCCAAGATTTACCCCTATTTGACCATCAATATTATTCGTAATTAAGACCCCTACTGCACCTTTTTCTTTTGCGTTCATTATTTTTTCATCAAAGGTAATATCCCCTCGATTAATAAGTGCAATTTTTCCATTTAAATCTTTATCTGCAAAGTCAGATGCATAACCTAATCCAACATCCACTATCTCATAAGACTTACCAACTAGATTTTTAAATTGTTCATCGTAATGTCGGGCCATTCCTACTAATTCAATTGGCGATTCACTTCCTATATTTCCATTCAAAGTTGATTCTTGTATTGGAACATCACTTGCTCCTACAGTCAAAGCAAGTGCAGCTGATCCAGGTGAGCCTAATGAATAAGCACCCGGTCCTTCATTACCCGCTGCTACAACTGCAGTAACTCCATTTAGTACCGCATAATTAATGGCTGTACTAGTTGGAAAATACGGATCATTTACTGCTGCTCCTAATGACAAATTAATGACATCCATTCCATCATGTACTGCTCTTTCAATCCCCTCAATAACGGCTTCAGTAGTACCAGAACCATATGGGCCGAGCACGCGATAAGCATATAAATCTACATCAGGAGCTACTCCTTCAACAGTAATTTTATCGTTAGTACTCTGACCAGCTATCGTACCAGCTACATGTGTACCATGTGAGGTGTAATAAGTTGAACCATTTATTTCTGGATAGCCAGAAGCTTGCCAATCTTTATAAGTTGTCTCCATGGGATCATTATCTTGATCAACAACATCGTAACCACCTTTGTATGCTTTCTTTAAATCAGGGTGGTTATAATCGATTCCTGTATCAATTACCCCTACTTTTATGCCCTTACCAGTAATACCTTCTTTATGTAATTTATCAATCTTTAAATAAGAAAGGCTCTCAACCGAAGTGTTTCCACTAGTAGTCGTACTTTTAGTTTCCACATTTTGAATAGGATCGACCTTGTATTCAACATTCTTATAGACTGCTTTCACAACTTTAGAAGACAACAGCTGTTTAATTTGATTTGCTGGCAGTTTCATTGCAACACCATTTAAAACAGTATTAAAATTTGTTGTAATTTGATGATTTACTTTTTTACTTTTTGAAGTAGGAAAAATGGTTTGAATATCTTTTTTAAACTGTTCATGTTCTTGTACAACTTGCTCGTCCGCTTTTTCTTTTGATAGTTTTTTACCTGCTAACTCAGCATCAATTAATGCAACTTTTGAAGGTTTTGCTTGAAATTGGACGATAACAGAAACTTCATTGTCTTTTTTTAACTCATCTTTTTTAAAGCCAATCAATCCGGACTGATCGTTATATTCTATTTTATTTAAAGCATTTCTTTGCTCAGTAGTTAAAGAAGAAAGTACATCTTCAGCTTTTATCTCTGCAGCTTTAGCCACTGTATTGAAAGGATGATTCACGGCAGGAAATATCATGCCTAAAGTTAAGGAGATAGCTGCTGCTTGTTTAATGAGTTTATTGTTCTTCATTCGACACCATCTTTCTTAAATTTTCAATAAACGATCGTATAATATTCCTTTCTAAATTTTCAGAAAAATCTTTATAAATTTATGATAAATTACTTAAATAGTCACCAGCAATGGGGGTTATTGATTCTAGAAATCTCCTACTTTAGTAACAAAGAGACTTAAATAGCGGATTGATTTAGATGAAAAATAACCGAAGTGAGTCGAACTTATTTATTAAAATGGGGTTATTACCAAATAAGGTGATATTTTTTTAAGAAGTAGTTGCATATAAACATAAAATTATAAAATTGGCCCCACTTAACGTACAATTACCTGCAAAAAAATAGATATTTTTTAACATAAAAAAAGCCTTGCATTCTAATACAAGACTTTTAATTGAATCTATTTTTTTAAACAAGCTCATTGTTTTTCCTGAATCTATTTACAATTGACTGAGTGAACTGATTAGCTCGTTCGACATCGCCTTTTTTGAAATAGTAATCAAACAATTTAATTTCATATGTCTCTTCGGCAAGCCCATAACCCTTATTCTTAAAAAATGGATACGCAGCCGACTCTAAATAATCATAATATTCGTCTTTCAAATTTTGAATTTTAAATACATGTAACTGAAAATAATGTAAATACATTGTATCATTTAACTTCTTAGCTAATGAAAGACCTTCGTGTGCTACTTTTAGCAACTCTGTTTCAGATTGTAGACCTAACTTTGTAGCAGTATTTAGATAACCTTCTAATGTTACGAGATAATGTGGATGACTAGGATCACGTAGCATCAAAGACTGACTATAATTTTCGAATGCTTTTTCGTAGTACCCATTTCGAAATAGTTGATAAGCGTAATTATGAAGAAGTTTTGCCTTTTGATCAATTAATCCTAAATTGTCGGCCATTTCTATTAGTCTTGGGTAACCAGACTCCTTTGTATCAAAAATTTCTTCTTGTTCAACTTGGATTAGCATTAGCATTTCTGTTTCAAGTACTCTATTAAAGCTGTTTGCACTAGTAAAAAATTGAAGTGCTTTATTAGCATAATGATAAGCTAGTATTCGGGAATTCATACACATATAAGCAACAGCTAAATCATAATAATATTCAGGATTATTATAATAAATTAGATTAATTTTCTTCAAATAAGAAATAGCTTGATTATATTCACCTTGATAATCGAGGTAAAACTTACCTTTAATATGATTTCGCATGTTTTGATCATATAGCGAAAGTTCGCGCCAACAGTCCATTTCCTCTATCAAAGATTTAGCAATCTTACTTTCTCCAATTAATAAATAATATCTAGTTAAAATTAACGTGTATGCTTGATAGAAATCCGGGATTTTTAATAGATTGATTCTTTCTAACTTAGTTTTTATGCTATTTGCCTTTGAATTTAGCTTTAAAATAATTGAATCATGCCATTCATTTAATAATGAGTCCAAGCTTAAGTATGCATCAATCTCATCTTGCATATCGATTTGTAATCTTTTAGCTAACAACTCGATTGTTTCTTCTGATACTTCTGTAATACCACGTTCAATTTTGCTAACATGGGTACTTGAACAAATTTGGTTCCCTAAATCCGCTTGCCTTAATCCTTGAAGTTCACGGTAAAATTTAATGATTTTCCCTTGGATCATGTTTTTCTCCCCTTGCTTTCTCCTCCTACGAGTATTTAACGTGATAAAACAATTTCTCCCAATAACTTTCCTGTACTAAATCGTTTTATTTTATTTATATCACTATTTTTATCTTTTTCAATAACATTATTTAACTCTTACTAAATTTCATATTGCCGCTCCCCCGAATAGTTGAAAATATCGCATTAAAAAAAGAAAAACCCCAAAACAGATTGTTACTTTTCTAACCTATTTAAAACAATACAAGGCAATATTCCCTTACCTTAATACATTTCCCACAAGAATGTTAGGTTAATAGTCCTTACAGAAACCCCATTTGTAATCTATTAATCTAATTATTAACATTAATACCGTAGAAATTTTTCGAAAATTTAGAATGTGTTTTTTCGGAATTTTTTTAATTACATAATGAAAAGAGGAAAACTATGAACAAGAAGAAACAAAGATGGTTTAGCCAAACAGTAAAAAAATCAACCCCCATTGTATTATCATTAGGGCTAATCCTTCCGTCGACACACTCTGGCTTGACAAAAGCAGCTGCTAAAACCAAAAGTAATACAGAAATCAATGCAGAAAAAATTCTTGCCTCCTTAACGGATGAACAACGAGCAGCATTACAAAAGTCTGAAGCAAAGGAGCTATATGGACTTCAAGGGTTTGATGAGAAAGAGCTAAAAGATAACAAAGAGATTTCCGTTATCGTTCAGTTTAAATCTAAACCAGGACAAGCAGCTGTTGTTGATGCTGCTTTAGATGGAAAATCGTTAACAAGAGATGTAGCACAAAGCAAGGTCGATCAAGAGCATTCCACATTCTTAAATGATCTCAAACAAATCTTTCCTGCTAAAGCTGGTATGCTACGATCGCTTCCTTCAACTGGAAAAGGTTTAAATATGGTAGAAACACCTTACCAAATCAAGCGTTCCTTCAAAGCTTCCTATAATGGAGTTTCAATGACGCTACCAGCAAACCAAGTTGAATCACTTATGCAGTCAGATGTTGTTCAAGCAATTTACAAAGATACAACATTTACAATTGAACCACCTTCTATTGCAGAATCTAATGGAAAACCTGTTAAATCGGATAAACCGGAGTCAACTGTGACTGGTGATCCTGTTTCATTCTTAGGTGTAGACAAGCTACACGAAGAAGGTATCACAGGTAAAGGAGTCAAAGTAGCTGTCATCGATACAGGAATTGACTACAATCATCCTGATCTCAAAGATGCTTACAAAGGTGGCTATGACTTTGTAAATAATGACAGTGATCCGATGGAAACGACCTATGAGGATTGGAAAAAATCAGGATTGCCTGAGTTTTATGCTAATGGCTCCGCCTATTACACCGAACACGGCACTCATGTATCTGGTACAATCGCTTCACAAGAGAAAAGTAATAGTGATGTTTCCGTCACAGGAATTGCTCCAGACGCTGACTTATATGTTTACCGCGTACTTGGTCCATACGGTTCGGGCACTTCCTCTAATATTATAGCTGCAATCGACCAAGCAGTAATATCAGGAATGGATGTTATGAATCTTTCATTAGGTGCTGACCTTAATGATCCATACTTTCCAACTAGTACAGCGATTAACTATGCTGTTTTAAGTGGCGTAACCGCAGTAATTGCAGCCGGAAACTCCGGACCTGGGTTCTATACTTTAGGATCTCCTGGAGCGGCAGCTTTAGCACTTACTGTTGGTGCAAGTGATATATCGATGCCAATTACAACCATGAAGGGTAACGTTGCATCTGGATCATCGATTGACCTACAAACGATGGCAAGAAGTTTTTCTGATGATCTCACAACATTCAAAGGAAAAAGTTTTGAAATGGTTGATGTTGGTTTAGGTGGTGATGATGACTACACCAATAAAGATGTAACAGGCAAAATCGCTTTAGTCGAAAGAGGTACTTATGCACTGGCAGATAAGATTAAGTTTGCAAAAAAACATGGGGCGAAAGCAGTTCTCCTAACTAACAATGTTGAAGGCCATATTGGGGCTTATCTAGGCGAAGCAAGTGACTTTATTCCTACTTTCTCTGTAACACAACAAGACGGGCAAGCTTTAAAGACGCAAGTTGCTGGAGGTAACAATAAATTTACCTTTACTGATGTAACTGTTACCGAAACAGAGGGAGATAAGCTAGCGGATTTTAGTTCTCGCGGTCCTTCATTAGCCAACTTCGATGTAAAACCAGAAGTTGTCGCACCAGGTGTTAGTGTTCTCTCTACTGTACCTGCTTATATTACTAACACAAGTACACCTACTGATTACTCAAGTGCCTATGCTCGAATGAGTGGAACATCTATGGCGACACCTCATGTTGCAGGTATAGCAGCCTTAATGTTACAAGCTAATCCAAATTTGCAACCTGAGGATATTAAGACTCTTTTAATGAATACTGCAGATCCACTAAATGGAGACTATCTTCCTTATGAACAAGGAGCAGGTCGAGTTGATCCTAATGAAGCGATTCATCCAAAAATGGAAGTTCAAGTTAAAGATGATACCCTCATTCCATTCGGAGAAGAAATGGTAAAAGTTGACGAAAAGACGGGCGGAATTAGCTTTGGTGAACTTTATACAGGTGAAGACCTTTCAATTAATAAAAAAATGACTTTGCAAAACTTTGAAAAAGAAAATAAAAAGTTTACAGCAACAGTTCATTTTCAATTGATAAAAGGAACTTCTGACCCAACTACTAGCGGAATAAAATTAGCCGTAGACCCAGTAATTCAAGTCAAGAAAAACGAATCTAAAAACGTAAACGTATCGCTTACTTTTCCAAAAACAGCAAAAGAAGGCGTCTATACTGGTTATATTATCTTAACTAACCAAAAAGATAAAAATGAGCAATATCGTATTCCTTTTAGTATACGAGCAGTTGAGGAAGGTTTTTATGGATATGCGCTCAATAAAGCTTCAACAACTTTAGAATATAGAATTTCACAAACAGAACCGATGGGAATGGCTTCAGGTGCTGTTTCGCCTGCACTAACTTTTAATATGAAAACACCTATGAAAAAAATGGATATTGTGTGGCAAGATGGAAAAACCGGTCAAGATCTAGGTTATGCTACATCATTAGATCTATCAAAACTTAACACAAATACACAGATTATCTCTTTTCTAAGCATTCTTGGAAGCTATTATCCATTTACTGGTGATCCTGATCATCCGATTTCTGCAATTGCTCAAAACGCAAAACCAGGTTATTACAAGTTAAAATTGATTTCAACTTCAATGACTGGTAAAACATTTACCGGCTATCTTGATCATTATGTAGACATTGAACAGCCAGTAGTTACTACATCTTTAGATCAAGAGTCACCATTTCACGAATACAAACCTGGACAAGAAACGTATCCATTTTCAATGCAAATAACTGATCCACAAGTTAAAGAAATGCAAGATGCTGGGATGGATGTAGATTTCTCCGATACTTCCTTTCAATATACATTTATAAATTCAGCTGAATCCAATTTTATTAATATGGATAAAGATGGAAAGTTTTCAGAAGACATTGTCATGCATCCAGAATACCCAGTTCAAAGTTTCACGGTAAAAGGTAGAGATGTGGCTGTAAATAGTCCTGTTAAAAAACAATACTATTTTATCAAAGAGGGTACACCAAACGCATATATCACCAGCCCAATCAATGAAGTAAGGATGGGTGATACAGTGAAAGCAACTCTGAAATTAGATAATATATCTTCTCTGTCATCAGCTAACTGGACTTTCGCAAATCTAGATAAAAACTTTGAAATTGTCGATGCCAAACCAAATGCGGAGTTAAGCCAATACGGAGATGCAAAAGTGACTCTTACGAATTCAAGTACTCCAACTGTACAATTAGATCTACCAACAACAACTCAAATACAAGACAAAGTGGCTGCGGTCGATGTAACCTTAAAAGTGAAAGATGCTATTTTTGGTACATCTATTAATCTAGATCCAACAGTTACGATTAACAACTCAGAAGGAACTACTAATTTAATTAAAGCAGGATATACATGGGGGTTATTATCTTCATTCTCTGAACTTGAAGGTCCGCTTAATGCTGAAGGATTTTTAAATCCTGGTACAACAAATAATTATAAAAATGTAGATTGGCCAAATTCAGGTGCATCCATTAAACTGACACAATCAAATGGAAACGTATTTGATATAACGCCGAATTTAGTGAAGGATGTCAACCGTTTCTCTATTTCAAAATTACCACTGACTGGTGATTCATGGACATGGGAATTTACTTTACCAGGTCACTTTATGGTCAAAATTCCTATGATGTCTGGTTTTGAATACGATGGTACTCTGTATGGTCAACAAAAGAAACTTGCAAGCACCTACTTTATTAAACAGGCTGTTGCAGGAGATGTAAATCAAGATAATGTGATTGATGTTCTAGATGCACTATACATCCAAACATATTGGGGCACTAGCAAAAGAGAGGCCGATATTAATTTTGATGGAAAAGTTGATGTGAATGATTTGAATTTTGTAGAAAAGAACTATCTAAAACAAAATCAATATGTAGAGAATGCACCTGAACCTCAAAAACAATATAAATCTGCTACTTTAGAAAGTATTAAAATTGCTTTAGGCGTACAATAATTAAATATGATGAAATAGAGATTCAAAAACCTTAGAGATCTATTACTTTTCAAGTAGATATCAAAATAGAATAGTTTCTATCTTTCTCATATTTTCTATAAAAATACGATCGATTTAAAACTACAAAAAGCCCCCTGTACTTTTCGGGGGCTTTTCAGTGTGTTGAAATATAATGGAAATCAACCACACACAACTTACTTAGCAATGATAAATCTAGACAATTAATTGACAAATCCCTATTTCAAATTGTTGAAGCTTGCTATCTCATTTCCAAAGTAAAAAGACAACAACTCCATAAGGTCAATAGTTTGTTTTTTTTAGTGAATATGTTTACTAATTTAACAAAAGATATTACTAACTGGAGGTGGAAAAATATTGAAAAATGCAGAAACTAATTCCATCCATAAAGATATTAATATTAATTTAAAAAATATAAAAAATGAATTTTCCAATGTATTTGATTTTAAAACAAGAACAATTACATTCAATAATAAACCTCTATGTATTGCTTTTATCGATACAATTTCAAATAAAGGTATTATCAACGAAAAAATTATAAAGATTCTTATTAATATAAAACAAGGTCAAATAATGACTGATCTACCGGTTTCAAATATTACCACCACTACTGATTTCAATGAAATAAGGACCGCTCTTAGTAGTGGAAATACAATTTTAATAGCTGACGGGTCAAAAGAAGCATTTATTGTAGATACCGTTTCATTTGAAGTAAGATCATCAGATGAACCTGATAACGAAAAAATTATTACAGGTTCACATGACGGATTTGTTGAGAGTTTAAGTAAAAACATTAATTATCTTAGAAATAGAATTAGAAGTTCGGATTTTAAAATAGAAATGGTACAAGTTGGAGAACCTGGTACAAATGTCGCAATTTTATATATAGACAATATCGTAAATAAAGATATTCTTAACAATGTAAAAAATCGAATAAATTCTATTTACCTCAAAAATACTCTAACTCCTGGAAAGCTAGAAGAATTTATTGAAGATAAGTCCTATTCACCTTTTCCACAATTATTAGAAACTGAACGTCCAGATCGAGTAGTCTCTAATTTAAACGATGGAAAAATTGCCGTGATTGTAGAAGGAAGTCCTACCGTTTCTGTTATGCCTGCTACATTCTTTATGTTTTTTCAAACTCCAGATGATTATAACGGCAGAGTCTTAATTGGGACATTTCTTCGTTTAACTAGACTTTTTAGTTTTTTTATTTGTATTTGTTTACCTGCAATTTATATAGCAATTGTTTCGTTTAGCTATGAAATTCTTCCATATGAATTAGTTACTACCATAAAAAATAGTATCGAATATGTCCCTTTCCATCCATTTGTAGAAGCTATCCTTATGCAATTAACATTAGAATTATTAAGAGAAGCATCCATTCGACTACCAAGTCCAATTGCTCAAACCATTGGTATTGTTGGTGGACTCGTTATAGGTACGGCGATTGTAGAGGCAAATTTAGTTTCAAATACCATGACTGTTGTACTTGCAATTACAGCAGTAGCGTCATTTGTAGTTCCTGTTCACGAAATGAGTTTTTCACTTCGAATACTAAGTTTTCCAATGATGATCGTAGCCTCATTATATGGAATTGTAGGTATAATATTTGGATTAATGCTTATTTTCATCCATTTAGTTAAGCTCGAATCATTTGGTTCTCCATATTTTTCTCCTTTGGCACCAATTCGACTTAAGGACTTAAAGGATACCATTATTCGGGTGCCGTTTTGGAGAATGAAATCTCGACCTACAAATGCACTTCCAAATGATCCTGTTCAAACCGATGGAACGAAGGGGTGGAAAAATGATAATTCATAAAAAAGAAACGATTACATCCTTTCAATTATTTTTTTATATGGTAATCGCACAATTAAATATGGGCATTTTCATTATACCGATGATTCTCTATAAATATGGTAAACATGATGGATGGATCTCCATACTAGTTTCTTGCTTTTTTTCAATCTGTCTAGTCATTCTTTACTCGTTTATTCATAAGCGTTTTCCTAATTTGACCATTTATGAAATTTGTAAACTTTTCTTTGGCAAATGGATTGGTGGATTATTGATTATTAGTTATATTTTGTATTTTATTTATATAAGTTTTCTTATTAATCAATTTTACCTAAGTAGTTTTTCTAAATGGGTCTTTCCAAATACACCTTATTGGGGCATCTTACTTCTATTATTAGTAATTGGTGTCTACTTAGGGAAAGAAAGTTTACGTACCATGACTCGCCTCTTCCAGTTAACATTTTGGGCTATTTTTATTATTTTCTTATTTAGTCTAGACGCATATCAAAGTATAGATTGGAAGTATTTATTACCGATTGGCCAAGTGAATTCTCTTGATATCTTAAATGGAAGCTATCATACTATTTTTTTGTCAGCTGGATTTGAATGCCTATTGGTTGTCTATCCATTTGTTAAGGATCACCACAGAAAAACAATTAAAAGTACAGTGTTCTCTGTATTATTTGTCACAATTATTTATCTATTTATTGTCATTTTATGTATTGGATTCTTCAGTCCAAAAGAAATGAAGCTAATACCGGAACCAACGATTTATTTATTTAAAACATTAACTTTCTTCCAAGAATTAGAGCGACTTGATTTATTATTCCTATCAATTTGGTTTGTTGTAATTGCTTCATCATATGTAGTTTATTTATTTTTAGCGAGTGTTGGCATATCAAATTTATTAAACTTACATAAAAATCAATCTCTACCTATCTTTACGATTTGCTTGATCATCTTTCTAGGTGGAAATTTTCTACCAGTTTCTAGAGATTTTATGCAAAAACTTTTAACTATTTTTTCGTTTGCTAGTGTCTGTTTTTTAATTGTGATTCCTCTTTTAATATTATGTATTTCCCTTCTTTTTAAAATCAAAAGTAAGGAAGTTAAAGTTATATGAAAAAATCCCGTTACATTCCTTTTTTATTAGTCTTTTTTTTAACAGGGTGTTGGGATCAGCACTCACTAAAAGACTCTGCTCTAGTATTAAGTATTGCTTTGGATCAGGCTCCTAAAAATAAAATTAAAACAACTGCACTTATTAGAACTAGTGTTTCTAAAGGTGGTGAAACTGAAGCAATCAATTACATTGCAAAAGAGGAAGGCTATTCAGTAAGAGATGCACGACATAAAATTGATTATCAAATACCAGGGAACTTTTCTGCCAACAAATTATTAGTTATGCTACTTGGCGAAGACCTTGCGAAAAACAATTTGTATCCCTACTTTGATAATTTTTTTCGATATATTAGAAGCTCACTTACCTCGCGTGTAGTTATTGTACAGGGTCAGGCATCCAGTATTTTAGAAATGAAAACTTACAAGGATATATTGATCGGCGAATCACTTTTAGAAATGATTGAAAGTGCCGAAAATCTTTCCTTAATCCCAAAGGAGACTCAAGAATCGATTTATAAAAAAATGGATGATCCAGGTTATGATTTAGTCCTACCCTATTTAGAAAAAACAGATGACGAAACACTTAAGATTAAAGGTGTAGGTCTTTTACAAAATAATAAATTCACTGGAAAAATACTCGATGAATACCAGTCCAAATTACTTTTATTAATGCAAGACAAAAAAGGCACAGCAATGAGCTTTTCTGAACAAATTAATGAGAATAAAGAGGTTGTCTCATTTAAAGTAAAAAACGAAAACAGAAGCCTCAAAACGAAAATTGTAAACGGTCAACCTGAGGTCAACATTGATATACAAATTAAGATTGATCTAAATGAATACACTGGTGGAAATTTAGCTAGTGATAAAAAGAAAAAAGAAATTGAAGAAAAAATTACTAGGAAAATGGAAGATGAAATGAAAGAAGTAATAAACATTCTTCAAGAAGCAAATTGTGATGCATTAGGAATTGGCAGGCATTTAATGGCATATCATTCAAAAACATGGGAGAAGTTAAATTGGGAAAAAGAATATTCAAAGGTTCCTTTTAAGATCACTAATAAAGTAATTATGACCACACGCGGCATTATGTTTTGAGGAAAATAAATTTAACTTCTCAATTAATCTAATGCAGCGACCCATTTTGGGGCGTTGCATTTAATTTTCATCACACAAAAAAGCCCATCCCTTTATACACTTAGGTTTGAGTTTCTTCATCTTTATGATCCCATCTTACTTAACTTAGCAATAATTCACAAAGTTCATCATGAATACACTGCCCTCTTAAACCTTTTAATAGATATGTATATTCAACGTCTATATCTGCTTTTTGTAAAGCGTTTTTAAATGAATCAAATGTGACATTAAAATCTGCATCTAATATGCCTTCAAGTCCTTCTAATTCTTCCTCAATATCTTTTCTTTTACCTTCAAAAATCTGTAGCAATTCCAGTATAGAGAATTATAAACACAAGACACCAAATCCATACCGGTACATGAGGAAACCATCTTTTCATCAACATTCCAGCTGCAGTAAATTCCAAACCAACAGTTGTCGCCCAACTAAGCCAATACATCCAGCCAATCGTAAACCCTGTACTTGGCCCAATATACTTGGTAGCATAAGTCTTAAATGAACCCGTTACTGGCATCGAGACAGAAAGTTAACCTAAACAAACCATCACTAGATACATAACCAATCCACCAAATAAATAGGCAACGATTGCTCCTCCTGGTCCAGCTTGATTAATGGTTAAACCAGAACCTAAAAATAAACCTGTACCAATTACTCCACCGAGTGAAATCATAAATAAATGTCTACTTTTCATGGATCGTTGTAATTCGACTTTATCTTTATTAGATTCCATATTACGCCACCTTTTTAGAATATTCAGAAAACAAATAGCGAGTTTATTATTAAACATTAATTTACTTAAAAAATTATACTATTTTTGCAAACCCTTTTATTGTATTCACAAGTAAAAAACAAACTAAACCCTACACTAGAATCCACACTAGTTGATTACCATTTAAATATTTGATTATAGTATTATTTTACAGTTTACTACCCTTCAAAATCACCTCCAATATACTAATCTAACTAAACGAAAAAATACCTCCTTATCTATCAACTTAATTGCAAAATCCGTGCCAATATCAAATCATGATGAAACCAATAAAATAATTCATATATTTCTCTTCGATTAGACTGAGTTATTTTAAAATCTACTCATTTCAGTTATTTTCGACTCAATAATTATTGTTTCTTCTGTTTAATTTCAAACTATTGTCTAAAATTCATTATGTATATTTCAATAAACTTTTCTAAATTACCTTGAGTCATATTCCCTATACTCATTTGCTTTATACTTAAAAAATTAGATTCTTGGGTAGAGGTATCAATTAATCGGTTTTTCAGTATAAGAGTTTCTAATCACGGTTTAGCGGTTGATTGTCATCAATAAACAGTAACATGAATCTCCCTCTTCTTTTGTATAAAAAAAGACTCCGGTTTAGCACCGAAGCCAATTAAAATCTAAAGATATTACTTTATTAAATATTAATTTATTCCCAGTTCCTTCTTAATACTTTCTAAAGTTTGTGATTTATATTTCTTTTTAGGTGTTGGTGAATTTCCAATTGAAGTATTTCGCATTAAGTAATTATTCTCCACAAATGCCATATCTTTTTCATCAACTACACCATCATTGTTAATGTCTGCATCTCGTTTATTTGTACCCCAATAAACTTGTAAATAGATTGCATCCATTACATCAATCACTTCGTCTTTATTTACATCACCTGCATGGTTTTCATCCAAATGTGCTAACATTTGTACCCCAGCAGAATCGCCATTGATGTCTCTATTTATTTTCGTAGTTAATTTACTTGTAAGATGACCTGGCACTTTCACATATATGTCATAAGCTTTATCAGATAAAGGTATGTTATCAATCGTAAAGTATCCATTTGGAGTAATACTCGACGCATTATATGTTTTACCATTTACATCTTGAGCGTAAACTTTTGCTCCAATCTTTGAGAAATCAATCGTCGGATCAAGCTGACCATTTTTCATGAAAGCTTCCGACATAATATTTCCATTTACAATTGATTGATTTGGTAAAACATTAAACGATTTATCTTTAAAACCGCGAATTAATGTAGTTGCCGTAGCATTTGATGTTTTCTTATATTTAAATGATGTTACATCAAATAAATAGCCGGTCTTTGAATAAAGTTTATCATTTGTCAATTTAAACGTGACATCTATAAAAGGTAAATCTTTATCAATAATTAAATCTCCTTGATCAATGGAGGCTCCTACTTTAACAGCTCCTGAACTTAATACAGGTGCTGTTAAATTAACTTTCACACCTTTTTCGTTGGCATATTTTTGAAAATTGTCGTTAATTTTAACATTTTGTAATGTAAAGTTGTCTTTATAAAAAGGCACAGTGTACTCTCCGGAAGCGAATTGTTTTATATTGTTTATATTCAATGTCATTGTTATTTCATCACCAAGTCGGAGCTTATCTTTATTATAGGTTGGTACTGTATATTCAGTCCCCTCTTTTATGAACTTATAGTTCTTAATGCCTTGTGGATAGCCATCAGATGCCGTTGCATCATCAAAGGCAAAAAGGTTGGAATCGATGTAACTCATTTTGTCTAATTCACTCTTTGTTGCAGGCATTCTAAAATTGCCATCTTTATCAATCGTAAGTAAATAATAGTTATAGAAGTTATACTCCCACCAAAGTACACCATTAGTAGATTGATCAATATTTACACCTTTCTGTTTGAGTACATCAACCGTTGAATCGTAAATGTTTCCATGTACCCATATTGCAGGACCATCTATACCTGGTTCAGTCGTAAACATTGAATCATTTACTTCGTATAGACCAGGTTTCATCGATAACTCTACTTTTGGAGGCGTATTGTCAATCATTACAATCGCATCCTTACTGTACGATTTACCTAGTTCATCATACCCAATCATTTCAAAAAGATAATCTCCTTCCGGTAGTTTCTTCTTTTCATCGGAAATTGGGTGATTTTTATCATTTGTGAACAAATAAACTTCACCAGTAAATAGTGCATTAATGTAATAATCCCTATCTGTTAATAAGTTATCTGCATTCATACTTCCTACAATTCCAATTGGCTCACCTGTTTTTCCATCTTTTACCAATACATCAATCGTTTTTAATGGGCTTGACAATTTGAAATAGACAGTTGTATATGGCGTCCAATACGGATGTTGATTATCTGGATTGTTGGAAATCATTGGTCTTCCCAATCTCATATAATCAAACCCTTTATCTCTTAAACTAATTGAAAATGGAATTTGATAGTTTTCTTCTTTATTCTTTGAATTGACAAAACGTATAAATCCTTCATACCTTCCGAATGCCGCATTTTTAGGTATAGAAATCGTCGGATTAATTTCTGCAGATTTTCCTGCTTCTACCGACACTGTACTTGGTACCTTTAATTGCACTCCATTTTTGACTGCATCTTGAACATCGCCTTTTGCACTCGATAACTCAACACTAACGTCGTACTTCTTTGACTCTTGTTTATTGTGATTCTCAATGACAACTTTTCGACTGTCTTCAATTTTCTTAGCTTCTCCTACATAGTGAGTTCCAAAAGCAATTGAACCTGTTTCTTCATCAATTTCGACTAAATTGCCGTCTTGTTCATTCATCGTTTTGTCCTTAACTTTTAGTAATATATCAGAGTGGACTGCCTCATATACATCAATTCTACCTGTCCCAACTTCATTAACAGCATAATCCCCATTCATTTTATCTGCTGTATTCATTAATGCTTCTTTTACTTCAAAAGGTGTATAATCAGGATGTGCCTGCAAGATTAAAGCTGCAGCTCCAGCTACGTGTGGAGTAGCCATTGATGTTCCTGAAAGACGACCATATGCCATATCGTAATTCGTCCCGTCCTGTTTATCATTCATGTATTCAGGAAGTGTAGAGAATATCGCTACACCAGGTCCTACGACATCTGGTTTAATGTCATCAGTTCCTTCTGCTGGACCTCTTGAACTAAAATCAGCTAGGTGATCTCCTTCTGATTTTACGCTACCTAATGTTTCGAATTTAATTTCTTTTTGTCCTTTTAAAAGTTCTCCGTCAGCTTTAGAGATGCGGAAGGTTGGAATGTAATTCGGTCCCTCACCAATATAGACATCTATATTTCCATCAACATTGTTATATAAAATGGCTGCTTTTGCACCAGCTGCTTTCGCATTTTGTACTTTTTCATCTAAAGTATAGGTTCCGCGCTGGATCAGTGCTACCTTACCTGCTACATCTTTATTTGTATAATCGCTTTTTGCTCCTAATCCTACATCAACAATCGGTAAAGTCGTATTCTGAAGTTCTTCTAATTTATCTGTATAATTTTCAGCTAATAACTGCATACTAGTAAACTTTTGATCTCCAGCACTTGCATTATATGTTGGAATTGTAAGCGACACATCGCTTGCCCCAACCGTTATTGCTAAGGCAGCTGCTCCAGGAGCACCAAGTGTTTTTTCATCAGGACCCGCATTTCCAGCAGCAACGCATGCAACAGTACCTGCAAGCATCGCATTGTTAATCGCAATCGATGTCGGATTAAGTGGGTCGTTAACACTTGAACCTAACGATAAGTTAATAACATCCATTCCATCTTTAACAGCCTTATCAATCCCTGCAATAACTGCATCATTTGTCCCACTACCATACGGTCCTAATACTCTGTACACATATAGATCAACGTCAGGAGCGACTCCCATTACTGCAGAAGGTGAGTTGTTTGTTTTTTGCGCTCCAATAGATCCTGATACGTGTGTTCCATGGAAAGTATAATAACTATTACCAGTTGTATCGGTTTCTGGCTTTCCAGAAGCCTTCCAATCTTTATACGTTGTCTCCATTGGATCCGAGTCATTATCAACAAAATCGTAACCGCCTTTAAAAATTCCTTTTAAATCAGGATGGTTGTAGTCAATACCTGTATCAATTACTCCTACTTTAACTCCTTTACCAGTAATGTTCTCTTCATGAAGCTTGTCCGCACCGATTTGTGGAAGGCTATCATCTACTTTAGTTGGTGTAGATGTTTGCATTTCATCAGCCTCTTTTGGATCATCAAGCTTCACTGATGTATCTTCCCAAATTCGTTTAACAACACCCGTACTTAGTAGTTGAGAAACAGCTGTTCCAGGCAATGTCATCGCTACACCATTGAAAGCATTATCGAACTCTCTTGTGATCTTAGCGTCATTCATTTTTTCTACTTTCCGCTCATTCTGACTCTTTACTTTTGCCCACTCAGATTTAAATTTAGAATGAACACTTTCCTGTTGATTTTTTGCGGAAGAAAGCGACAATTCTTTCCCTTTCAATGCTTGTTTTAAAACTTCTACCTTTGCAGGAGCCTGATTAAACTCAACAATAACTTTTACTAACTCTGAACTATCCTGGTTAATATTAGGAGAAATAACGAATCCAGGAGAAGCGTCGAGATCTTTTAATGCCTTCCGTTGTTCATCCGTTAAGTTTAATAACATTTTTCTAACATCTTTTTCATTATTCTGACTTTTAGTTTCAGCAATTACCTTATAATGAACTCCTGTAGAAAATAATAAACTAGTGATGATTGTACTAGTTAGTACATGTCTAATATTTAGTATTTTCATATCTTTCCTCCTGATTATTAATATTTGTTAAACATAACTAAACTTGTTAAATACATGTTTAAAAATACACACCAACAAAAAAGTATGTTCAAAACGAATGGGTAACAACAGAACTAACTTTATTCGAACACTTAAAAAGAGTATGTACTGCAAAACTACTAATAATTTAATTTTCACAACTCCTATGTGATTCATTTACTACTAGTTTTGACATTTACAAGGAACATACACTTATGGAACACTGTTTGAAGACGGTAGACATCATTTGTCTTTCAAAAGAAAAAAAGTTTAAAATTATTTACTCTACTCCCCCCTTCTTGGTTTCATTCCCATTCTAACTTGATTATATGGAAAGTTGACTGTTTCCATATTTTGTAAAAAACTATCATTTCAACTATATTTATCGACAAAATTCAAAATATTCAGTTTTATATTCCGTTGATTTTATAAGCAATTGAATAAAACATAAAAACCCCTGACTTCCAATAAGGAAATCAGAGGATGTTAACACTTTATCTTTGAGATTACATTAATTAATAGCTAAAGCACCGACTACCGGATGTGGAACATAAGGCTCTTCCAAATAAGCAACTTCTTCTGCTGTTAACTTAACCGATAAAGCCACCACTGAATCTTCTAAATGAGAAATTTTAGTGGCACCAATAATTGGAGCAGTAACTGGTTGCTTCTGTAGTAACCAGGCAAGTGCGATTTGTGATTTTGATACGCCTTGTTTTTCGGCGATTTCTGCAACTCGCTCTACTACAAGTCTGTCAGTATTTTCAGTAGCTCCATATTTAGATTTCTGAGTTTCATCCGTTTCAGATCTTAGTGTCGTATTAGACCAATCACGTGTTAATCTACCTGAAGCAAGAGGACTATATGGAATTACACCAATTTTTTCTTCTTTACAAAGAGGTAGCATCTCTCTTTCCTCTTCGCGGTATATAAGGTTAAGATGATTTTGCATTGTTACAAATCTAGTCCAACCATTTTTTTCAGCGACATGTAAAGCTTTCAAGAATTGCCATGCATACATAGCAGAAGCACCGATATATCTTACCTTTCCAGCCTTCACTAAATCATGCAGTGCCTCCATTGTTTCTTCAATTGGAGTATGATAATCCCAACGATGGATTTGGTATAAATCCACATAATCTGTTCCTAGACGCTTAAGACTTTTATCAATTTCGCTCATAATATGCTTTCGGGAAAGTCCTGAGCCGTTAGCACCTTGATGCATAGGAAAATAAACTTTCGTTGCAAGAACGATTTCGTCTCTATTTGCATAATCTTTTAAGGCTCGACCTACAAACTCTTCACTAGTTCCGTCTGAATATACGTTCGCTGTATCAAAAAAATTAATTCCTAAATCAAGTGCTTTTTTTATGATTGTCCGGCTGCTTTCTTCATCAATAACCCATGGATGGATCCAACGATTTGCATCTCCAAACCCCATACAACCAAGGCAAAGTCTAGATACTTCTAATCCTGTATTTCCAAGTTTTGTATATTCCATCAAAATATCCTCACCTTCAATAATATGTAATCTATTAATATTAAAACTAACCCAATCTATACTTGGACTATATCGCTTAAATTATGATTAATAATCTCTACTAATTTAAATTCTTTTTTCTCATATTCAAATTTCAAAATGCAACAATTCCCGATTCTTACTTGTTGTGAAATTGAACTAGTATGCTCCCAATATCTCATAAAATTTCTACAAGCCGCTCCATGAGATACCGCTAAAACTACTTCGTTATCCTCTTCCATTATTTTTTGGCAAGTAGTAGCAATTCTTATTTGGAGGTCTTTTTGATCTTCCCCGCCAAACTGAACAAAGAAGTCACCGTATGGTAACTGTGGATTTAAATCTTCACTTTCACCTTCAAACGTTCCAAAGTTCCATTCCTTTAATCCTTTTAATCTCGTATACGGCAAATCCGTCACAAGCTCTAACGTATCACTTGCTCTTTCAGATGTAGAGCAATAGGCGTGATCAAAAACAATATTATTGTCTTTAAAGTATGCACCAGCAGTCTCTGCTTGTTTAATTCCTAACTCTGTAAGTGGTGAATCGCACCAACCTTGAATTTTCCTTCTACTATTAAATAATGTTTGCCCATGCCTCATTAGATACAAAGTCTTTTTCATTTGCATCCCCCTATTTGAATGTTAATAGAACCTTTTCATAATCAAGTCCTCAGAAACGGAGCCAATTGAACTACTTTCATTTCTAGCTTAAAAATTCAGATCAACTTACAATCTTATATTATCAATATATTAAATTTAATCGTTAGCATATTCCTCTCAATTAATTGCCTATTTCTCTTAATTCAATAAAGTGATTCGTAAATTTTTCTATTCAACTATGAAATTAAATCAATCGAACTCTTTTTTTAATTGAGAACTTTGTTAATCAAACGAAAGGAAGGGTATTTTTCATATTAATTGCGATTCTCTAAATACTCTCCGATAAGTGTGCCTGTAGTTTAATAAAAAGCCTAATTGCACCTATACTTATACCTAAAATTGGAATCTACTTCAATTTCCCCTCACAGTTGCCCATAAAAAAAGGCCAAACCTCATTTTTCATAGGTTTAGGCCATTAGCTATTCATTCTTTTTCTAAATTAAGCATTTACGTTAGTATAATTTTCTTCCAACGTTTTCTTTAAATATAAAGCTGCTTCGAGCATACCAAATTTCCCTGCTTTTTCTTCTGCATCAGAATTATAGTTCGTGTTTGTATTAATATCGTAAGTATAAATTTCACCTTCAGCATTTCTTATAAATTCGATTCCAGCAATCTGGATACTGTTGTTAGCTAGAACTTCTTTATATTTAGTTAAAATTTCCTCATCAAATCCTTCAATGACTTGGAACTTAGGTTTTTCTTCTACTTCTTCACCTACTGGACAGAATAAATCTCCAATTTGGCATGCGTCTGCTGGACAAAGTTCAAATCCTTCTGAAGTATCAACTTTAACAGCATAAACAAAGTTTCCACCTACAAACTCACAACGAGTGATGTAGCTTTCTGGGGATAGAATGTATTCTTGAATAAGTGTAATGCCATCGACTGGCTCTTCGAAAGTAGGCCCTTCCACATAAGCTTTTAATGCTTCTACACTATGGAATAATTGAACAGCTAATCCTTTACCAGCACGATTATGCTTTGTGATAAATGACTGTCCTGCAAATTTTTCAGCCGCGTTAATAATATTTTGTTTTCCAACAGCTGCAATTGTTTTTGGCGTCTTTACACCATATTTATTTAATTCTAAGTATTGTAAAACCTTACTAACTTCTAGCTTTAAAGCGCCTGTTCCATTTAATACCGTACGCCCATGTGCCTCAAGCCAAGCTAATACTTGCCCTGTTAATTCTGCTGCAAAACGATGATCACGTGTATGAGAAGAAGCGCTCATTCGACTGTAGAAGATTCCTTCTGGAGGTGCTACTGATAAATCAACCGTTCCTTCATCTAGATGCCATTCTTCATAAGGAACACCTAGCTCCTCTAATCTTTTTGTTAAATGTACTGTCCATTCACTATTTTCATGTATAACGTATACTTTGCTCATTTTCATATCCCCTATCTAGCTATTTATTAAACTACGTTTTTGTTCTACTAAAGGCATAACTTGCCTAGAAAAGCGTTCCATTTCCTCTAGTTGAGGAGAGAATTGTAATAATAGTAAGTCTAAGCCCACTTCTTCGTATTGTAAAATTCGATCTGCAATTTGTTCAGGGGTTCCAACTAAGTTTGGTCGTAACCCTCGATTTGAAACCGAATAATCTTGTAATTGTATTTGTTGCTCTAATTGTGATTTTGTTGTGAAATCTTTAAACCCTGCATAACCGCTAGATTCCTTTACGGATGTTATTTTTTCAAGCTCTGCAAAAGCTTCTTCTTCTGTATCGCGGCAAATAACATAAGCAGCCATACCGAAAGAACTAAATGGTGCATTAGTAGTTTGTTCGCGGCGAACTCTCATATCATTTATTTTTCGAGCAATCTCTTCAACTGTTCCACCATGCATCACATAAGCATCACATTTTTCAGCAATTGTTTGCTTACCTTTTTCACTTTCACCTCCAGCATAGAGAAGTGGATTAGGTCTTTGAACAGGTTTTGGAGCAAGCTTCGTTTCTTTTAAATCATAAAATTGGCCAGAATAATTGAAGGTTTCTTCTGTCCATAACCCTTTTAGAACATCAATAAACTCTTCAGTTCGCGCATAACGCTCATCGTGCTCTGTAAAAATGCCACCGTATTGACGCGCTTCTTCTGCCCACCAAGCAGAAACTACGTTTAACGTAAAACGGCCATTACTGATTTGATCGATATTTGCTGCCATTTTCGCTGTTACAGCTGGATTATGAAAACCAGGGCGTATTGCTGTCATAATTTCAATTTTTTCCGTCACTGCTGCTAGAGCAGCTGCAGTCGACCAAGCTTCAAGTGAATCATGTTCTGGTCCTTTTATATCATTTAAATATAATTCAGCTATTAAAGTAGTTGAGTAACCCCATTTTTCTGCTGATTGAATAACTTCTTTAGCATAATCAAAGGTTGGTGGCATCTTTTCGTCGTCCACATTTCTTAACCATCCTCCAAAAATCGGTAACCAAAAACCATATTTCATTTTTATTCTCTCCCTTATTATTCAAATAAACAAGTTAACTATCAACTAAGCTTGCATTTTGTTTAAATAAAAAATTTTATAAAAGTAAGTTATAAAACAAATTCCTTAACATCTTGTAGAATGATTAAGAGATCCCCCCTGTAATTGAAAAATATATAAAAACATAAAAAGCCTCTTTCATTCAGAAAGAGGCATCGGAAACGATTGTTTTCGACTTATCTATCAGAATGATTTCATTCTGCAGGAAGTGGCACCGTTCCTTTTCAAGGAGGTTGCCGGACGTCATAGGGCCTGATCCCTCGGTCACTCTCGATAAGTTTCTGTTATGTAATTTCATTAATTGAATAATAAATCCTAGTAAACTGATTGTCAATATCGGATTTCAAATCTCTCTATATTGATAACGCTTTCATCGTTGTTATTATTAGAAAAAATAAAATTTTATAAATTTTTTATAATATATAATAATTGTTTGTTTACGAGTTGAGATTTGCCTTTACATTTGTGTAGATGTTTAGATTTTTGGAGTCATCGATCAACAACAAAATCAGATGTACATACTGATCAAGTTTAAATTGATTAGTTGACTCAAAAAAATAATGACCACCACGATTCATAACTCATTTATGAATCGGTGAGGGGCTTTTGGTTACTGACAATTCAAAGTTTTTTTTATTGTTTTTTAAAATATTTTCCGTTCCTGCTTCTAAAGCAATTTGATAATATGAACATTTGTACTCGATGATTTCCATTGTTTTTTTTAATTCTTCCATCTGTGCCTCTACATTCGCTTTTCTTTCCATAAACAAGTCATATCTTAGTTGTAATGTGGAATCTCCGTCAGAACACCATTCTATGAAATTTTTAATTTCCTTTATTGGCATCCCTGTAGATTTCAGACACTCAATTATTTTTAACGCCTCTATATCAGATTCTTTAAAAACTCGTATACCACTGGTTGTCCGTTTCACAAAAGGCATAAGCCCTTCTTTGTCATAGTATCGCAAAGTATATACAGTAAGTTTCAATTCTTTTGCTACTTCCCCGATTGAATATGTTTTCAACACTTATCTTCCTCTCTTTATGATTTAGCCCCTGAGCCAACTCTATTATTATGAAGGGATTTTATCATGTTATTTTTTTTATGTCACAAAAAAGAAACTTGGATTCCTCAAAAAAATAATTTAATCGCTTGACCTAGAGTTAACTAGAGGGATTATGATGATGGTGCAAGAGAATAAATTTAAGATAAATATCTATGTAGAGTTTAACCTGAGTGATTTGTTTTGTTCTCTTTATAAATATTTTTTAGGAGGTTTTATTTATGATAACTGCAAAAGCAAGAGCTGTAGATGGTCCTGACAAGTCCTTTCGAGCTGCTGAGATTAAACGACGTGATCTTGATTTAAATGATGTTCTAATTGAAATAAAATACGCTGGAATTTGCCATTCCGACATTCATACTGCACATGGAGAATGGGGTCATGTGCACTACCCACTTGTACCGGGACATGAAATTGCCGGAATAGTAACGGATGTAGGAGCAGAGGTAGCGAAATACAAGGCTGGCGATCGAGTTGGTGTTGGTTGTATGGTTGACTCATGCGGCGATTGTGCAAACTGCCGTAAAGGAGAAGAACAATACTGTCTTAAAGGAAATACACCTACTTATGCTGGCGTTGACAAATATGGCGAGCCAACTCAGGGTGGTTACTCAACCCACATTGTTGTAACAGAAGATTTCGTGGTTAAAATACCTGATAACATTGAACTTGATGTTGCTGCACCATTACTTTGTGCAGGTATCACTACATATTCTCCATTAAACCATTGGGGAGCAGGGCCTGGTAAGAAGGTCGCTGTAATTGGTATGGGTGGACTTGGGCATATGGCAGTTAAAATTGCACATGCACTCGGTGCAGAGGTAACCGTTCTGTCACAAACATTGAACAAAAAAGACGACGGTTTACAATTTGGAGCAAGCCACTATTACGCTACAAACGATCCAGAAACATTTAAAAATCTTGCAGGAACCTTTGATTTAATTATTAACACTGTAAGTGCAAAAATAAATATGGATGCTTATTTAAGGCTACTCAGTCTAGATGGTACGCTAGTAAATGTCGGTGCCCCAGCAGAGCCGTTATCTCTAAGTGTTTTTTCACTTATAGGTCATCGTCGTTCATTTGCAGGCTCTATGATTGGAGGAATTCGTGAGACTCAAGAGATGTTAGACTTCTGTGGAAAACATAACATTGTCCCTAACATTGAAGTTATTTCTGCCGATCACATTGAGGAAGCATACAAGCGAGTTTTAGCATCAGATGTGAAATATCGATTCGTGATCGACACTAGCACAATTTAATAGTTTTTAAAGAGATGTCCCAAAAGCATAGTTTTTGAGACATCTTTTTACTATAGACTGGCTAAAGAAATAACTTATTTAAAACAACAGATGTAGCCATTAATGATATTCGTCCAACTGTTTGATTAGATATAAGTTTAAGAGAAAATAAAATGATAAAACATGAAGAAGTAAAAAATGGTGTCATATTCCCTGTCGGCTAAAAAAATGAAGCATTTGCACAATTTTTTGTAGGACAAAGTTATCTTAAAAGCTTAATTGCCGATCCAAATGTAAATGTTGGTGTTGGTAATGTGACCTTTGAGCCAGGTTGCAGAAATAATTGGCATGTCCATCGAGATGGATTTCAAATTTTATTAGTAACTGATGGAGAAGGTTGGTACCAAGAAGAAGGGAAGCCCGCACAATTCTTAAAGGCCGGGGATGTAATCATCACTCACGATGGCGTGAACCATTGGCATGGTGCTGCGAAAGATAGTTGGTTTTTAGCACATTGCAATAACTGCAGGTACCCCAGAATGGTTGGAACCTGTTACAGATGAAGGATATGAAACTTCTACTAAATAAATTTCAAATAGTAACGCGTCGAAACATTGTATTCGATGCGTTACTATTGTCGATGATTCATTGACCAAACTGTGACCAACTTTTCATCTCAATATTTGTTATACAATCTATTAATTGGCCTCTTTTAATTTAACTAAATTATACCAACTCACTCCACCATGTTTTGAATCAGATAAACCATGATTTACAAATCCTAGCTTTTCATAAAAAGAAACTAATTCCTGTTTGCATGTTAAAGTAATTCCTAATCTTTCGTTTTCCTCTACAAGCTCGTCCATTTTTTCAATTAAGCTTTTTGCAATCCCTTGTTTTCTTGCCTGTTTGGAAACTGCCAATCCTAAAATACTTTGATAGCCACCTTGATCCGGATTCAATTTAATTTTCTCAAAAAGATCATCTGTTATATACGGTTGGTTAATGATTGGGCCATTAATATAACCAAGAATCTCCCCGTCTTTTTCGGCAACAATAAATGTATCGGGGATTAATTGAATCCTCTCTATAAATGCTTCTTTTGTAGCAGCTTCTTCTTTTGAAAAGCCTTCATTTTCAATCGTTATTAACTGTTTTAAATCTGAACTTTGAACATTTCTTAAAGATAATACCATTGCTTGATCCCCTTTTTATGACTTTACTTTTCGAGTACTGATTATATTATATATCACCGTTCAATAAATAAGGATTCTTTTAAAATATGTATTGAATGATAAACCCTAGTGGTGTATTCATTTTAAAAGCATACACGTAAACCCATATGGGCCACCCATATTCTCAGTTTTTAGGACGGCCCTTTGTATGTTTCTTAATGAAATACAATTTTCCCTTTTGAGTAGACAATTTTTAAATGCTAGTAGTGATCAGTTTTAATCCTAATGCGAAGAAAATAATTGTAGCTGTGATATTCATATATTCGTTAAATCGTGGATTTTTTAATAATCGATCTCGAAATGTTCCTGAGAAATAGCCTAAAGAGCTAAATATTAATGCCGTTAAAATGATAAAAATTAAACCTAGAATACACATTTGTAACGCGACGTGTGGTGCTTTGTAGTCTACAAATTGTGGAAGAAAGGTAAGGTAAAAAATGGCTACTTTTGGATTTAATATATTCATTAGCAATCCTTTAAAAAACAAACCTTTTGTTTCACTATTATTCTCATTGTTAAGACTTAGTACTCCCTTTCGATGTTTCAGAGATTTATATGCGAGATAAAATAAATAAATTGCTCCCAACGATTTGAAGATCGTAAATAACACAACTGAAGTTTTTATAATAAGGGAAAGACCAAGCGCTGCTGCTAATGTGTGTACGATATTCCCTAAACTTAACCCCATCGCAGTGACCACTCCAGCTCTCCTACCATTTGTCATTCCTTGTGTAAGAGTAAAAATTAAATCTGGACCGGGAATAATAATTAAAATAATGGCTGTTCCAATAAAAAGTAATAATGTTGTTGAATCAAACATTTGAAAACCCCTTTCAAAATTAGTCATAAACAAAATATAAACCCTCCGGTTACAGGAGGGTCAATAGCTTATTGGGATTTGCAATTCAGTTAAATAATCAGCTTTGTTTTTTGAAATATAATGATCAATAATCGTCCGTTCAATCGAGTCACCTATTATTTCAAGTCCATTTTCTGCAATATAATTCAATAAAATTTTGTAATACATCGAAGATTCCATATGGTTTCCTCTATAATAAATACAGGCGTATTTCCCTTCCTGAAGTGTAGAAATAAGTGGACTTTGAAGATCATCATCCTCCGTAAATAATAGAATTGAATTATATTCGTCAAACTTAGTATTTTTTATATGATCTAGACTAACAGTTAGACCTACCCCTCCAATAAAGATAGAAGAACTTAAATTTGACAAATCCTCTAATCTTCTCAAAGTAACTTCAAGCTCTGGTTCCGAACTGATTCTTTCCATTAATCTTACAATCGTTTTTTCTTTCATTTCTTTTATGAAAGGAACTTCTAATTCCTTTATTTCTCTTGCTGTTCTTATATCCATAATTCGATTTTGAAATCGTTGTTTTACTCTTTCTAATTCTCTTATCTTTTGCTCAGTTAATTGTTTTTGTTCCTCAAGTAGAAACAAAAAACTGTCAATATCTCGGTTTTCTAAATGTTGTTTGATTTCCTTTAAAGAAAAGCCTAATTCCTTTAAATAGTGAATGGTGTTTAGGTGCTCAAATTGTTCGGTGGAATAGTATCGATAACCGTTGTTTTTGTCTGTATGTATTGGTTTTAACAAACTAATTTCATCATAATATCTAAGGGTTTTTATAGTCGTATTATGGAGCTTTGCCATTTCTCCAATTGAAAATCGATTCTTCATTATAATCTTCCTTTAGTACAAAATTATATTATTTCTATCATACTTGATTTTGAGTTATTAAACTAACTCAATTCGTATCCAAAATTGTTTTCTCCCCCAATTCTCCTTAAACAAGTGCCTTTTAAACTTTTTAAACAGATTAAAAGAATACAAAAGTAAGAGTTAGCTGTTCTATAGTTTTGTTTTGTAAGGTTCGAAATGTTGTCACACTTTTTATATTTTATACACATCTTTTTTTGTTAAAATTCAATAAAACTTTAATGAATTTTTAATAAACGAATAAGAACACGGAGATGTATATGAAAAAAATTTTATACTCATTTTTAACACTGTTATTCGTTTTTAGTTTTATAAAACCGGTATTTGCAATAGAATAAAATTTTAGTAATGATAGTAGTTTAAATGATTACACAAAAGAAGAATGCCATGGTATTCAATTTATTGGAGCATAGAAGGAACTGGTACAGCTAAAAAAGCTTTTGGCGTGGAATTTAAAAAAACATACACTTATAAATAATTATTGAGGTATTTAAACATGAAAAAAAACTACATATTTATATTTTTGATGTTCATTATACTTATCGGAAGTTTAAAAATCCCTAGTATATTAGAAACGGCATATCCATTAGATAAAGAAGATATGGGACAAGCTTTTTATAACATTAAATATTTAGTACAAAATCTATTTTATTTGGTTTTTATTATTTTTATTAATATATTTTTATTGATTTGTTTTTATAAGAATAAGAAGTAATACTGAAGTTACTTGTAAATCTAGTCCTTATAATCAAAGGTTTCAGGAGTTAAGCGTATTTTATCTAAGTTGTTCTAACTAAAAAGATTACCACTTTGAATAGTTCATAGTAGTAATCTTTTTCTATTTAATATTATCAGTTCGTGGACTTATTCCAACGTCTCTACATATTTTTCTTTGTATAACATTTTGCCAAATTAAAAAAAGTACAAACTGAGAGATTCTCCAGTCCGTACTTCGATATTTTATTTCATTCTTTTTTTATATACCTTCATTGAAATCATATAAAATAAAATTCCAATTCCAACTAACCATAATACAGCAGTTAATATACTACCATAGTCCGGTTGCCCAGCTAAAAGTGAACGCACACTTTCAGCAATTGGTGTCATTGGTTGATTTTCGGCAAATGCTCTAAGTTTGCTACCCATATTATTTGTTGGAACGAAGGCAGAACTTACAAACATTAAGCCCATAAGCAGATAAGAGAATACGCTCGCACCTTCATACGATTTTGACATAAGTCCACATGCCACTGCAATCCAAGTGAAAGAAAATACGGTAAGCAAAATCATACCAATTGCTAATAACCATTCCACAAAATCAGCGTGAGGACGGAATCCCATGATAAAAGAAATGAGAATCACTGCAGCAACTGATAATAAATTTAATATTAAAGTTGAGATAACATGCCCTCCAAGTATCGATGATTTAGCGATTGGCATGGAATGAAATCGATCAAATATTCCCTTTGTCATGTCTGTGTTCACTCGAACTGCTGTATAGGAAATTCCCATTCCAATACACATAAGCAACACACCTGGAACGATAAAATTCACGTAATCAACTTTATTCATTGTCATGGCACTACCGAAAATATAGACAAAAGCGAGCATAAGCATAATCGGCAAGAGGATCGTTGTAATAATAGTATCAATACTTCGAAGCGAATGCTTCATCACTCGACTGCACATTGTAAACGTATCGCTGAAAAAATGATTTCCATTCATTTCTATTCCCCTCTCTTTCCAGTAACAACTAGGAAAATTTCCTCAAGTGTTGGCTGTTTTTCCACGTATTCTACTTTTTTAGGCGGAAGAATTGCTTTTAATTCATCCATCGTACCTTCTACAAGAATTTTTCCTTCATGTAAAATGGCGATTCGGTCAGCTAGTTGTTCGGCTTCTTCCAAATATTGTGTAGTGAGAAACACAGTAATTCCCGCTTTTGCCATATCACGAATCACATCCCACAAAGCTAATCGTGCTTCCGGGTCAAGTCCAACAGAAGGCTCATCAAGAAAAACAAGTTCCGGTGAGCCAAGTACTGTCATGGCTAAATCCAATCGTCTTTTCATACCGCCAGAATAAGTAGCAAGAGCTCGATCACCAGCTTCAATTAAATCAAAACGGCGTAGACTTTCCTCCACAGCTTTTTTTCGATCAGGCAAGTGGCGGAGTTTTGCTACTAAGTCGAGATTTTCACGCCCAGTCAAAATGTCATCTACTGCTACGTTTTGTCCGGTTAGACTGATTTTCTTACGAACTTGCCCTGGATTTGTTTGAATATTCAAACTACAAACTTCAATTTCCCCCTTATCCGCTTGTATTAATGTAGTTAAGATTTTAATAATAGTCGTTTTACCAGCACCATTGGAGCCCAGTAAAGCGAAAACACTGCCTCTTTTCACCTCAAAATCTACACCTTTTAGCACCTCTATATTTTTATAGGATTTTTTCAATCCTTTCACTGAAATTGCAGTATTACTCATAATCATTTCCCTCCCATATATAAAGCTGAAGGCGCGCGCTCTAAGCGTAAGTTGCGCCTGCAGCTGGATTTATCTATACAGACATACAAATATCACTTATGAAATACTTATTTGATAAATGTAACTGATGATTTTATTTTTTCTTACCCAATCGATCTAGAATGCTTTTGTTCAAATTATTACGTAATTTATCATCCCATCTTTTCGCTTGATCAGTAAGTTCATTAGCGAATGCTGTAACGTCTTCACCTGTCACTTCTAATACGTCTTTGCTATCTGCTGCACCTGCTTCAAACAAATCAATAAGATCATACTGAATTCTCAACATATCCATGCCACTTCCAGAAGCAAAACTCCACATATAGTTGCAGATTTTTTTATAGGCTTCTTGGTAATCGACTGGCAATGCTTCTACTCGCGCCATCATTTCTTTGTATTCTTTTTTGTCATCAAGTATCTTTTTGAAAAAATTCACCATTTTTTTAGCCCCCTACTTTTATTTTTTATTCGTCCATATCTTTACTTGCTGTTCGACTCTACTCTCAATATCTTTTTCCAACTCTACTTTACCTCCGAAAAAGCCTGACGATTCTCCACCTAGTTTAGAGAGAGCCATCAATTCGTCGGCAAATGCTGCTACGTCTTCACCGGTTACATCTAGCACATGCTTTCCTTCTGCTGAACTAGCCTCAAACAGTTCATACAAATTAATGATTTCTTCACCAAATCCATAACCGAAATTCCACATGTACTTTTGAATCTTTTTGAACACAAATGCGTAATCTTTCGGTAGAGAATTTACCTTTTTCATAAATGCTTTATATTCTTTTTTGCTTTCTATATCACCAATGATTAACTCAATAAATTTTTTCATACTATCGTTCCCCCTTTAGTATATTGATTTTTGATGAAACAAAATTCCATCTTTTCCAAAATTGTTGTAATTCCTCACGCCCTGCTTCGTTTAATGAATAAAACTTACGAGGCGGTCCCATTTCAGACCGTTTTTTCTCGATATTTACCATCTCTTTCTTTTCCAACCGAATCAAAATGGTGTAGACTGTTCCTTCGACAACTTCAGTGAATCCTAAGTCATTAAGAAGACGAGTAATTTCGTAGCCGTAAGTATCACCGCGACTGATGATTTCAAGTACACAACCTTCCAATGAACCTTTAAGCATTTCTGTTAAATTTTCCATAGCGTACACCTCCTTTTTACTTTTGTGAAATAATTTTTAGGTCTATTAACTTAAACAGCAATTAGCTGAGCACAAAACACACTTCCCACTAATTAGTGATACAGATATTCAGTAATACTTAGTACCGGACAATAGAAAAACTAAATAGCCTATAGATCAATGCTTTTACTGTTCATTTTTATATGAACTCTTTTTCAGCTATCTAGTGCGACTGATACTCCGTATTACTTAGTAATAGTATATAGTATTACTAAGTAGAAGAAATGTGAACCTTTTTTTAAAAAAAATTTAACTATTTAGTATTACTGGTATTCAGTATTGCTAAGTACAGGTACATTGTATCACCGAGTAGTAGGATTGTAAAGTTGATCAAAAAAATTTTTAGTTAAGAACTAGATCAAAATAAAATTACTTAGACCACTGAATCTAACCGTGTTCTGGATTGATTCTAATGTATTATCTATATATACAAAATATACATTCCCTCTTTTTTAAACTTTTCTGTAGCGAACATTTTTTATTTTATTTTGACAGACTATGTTTATCATGCTATCATGACAATTAATTCAAAACATTATAAATTATTAAACTCTTATTGAGAGTGGCGGAGGGACTGGCCCGATGATGCCCGGCAACCATTCAACGTTTTTTGTTGAAAAGGTGCTAATTCCTGCAAAGCAAATTGCTTTGGAAAATAAGAGAGGATTCCATAAATTTTGTAGCCCTCTCACTTTTAAAGTAGTGAGGGCTTTTGTCGTTTTGAAGGTTTGTTAGAAATGATCATCTTTAATTTTCTTAATAATAATTTCATAAAAATGCAAAAGGTGCTGTTAAGAATTATTTACACAGCTTAAAAGGGAAGTCGGTTAGAATCCGACACGGTCCCGCCACTGTATTGGGGAGCAACTTATCATTCAACCACTGTTTCATTCTCTGAAATGGGAAGGGATAAGAAGCGTTTGATCCTAAGTCAGGAGACCTGCCTATTGTATGCGCTTGTACCTACGGATGTATAGGGGGGAGTGAGGAATACGTGATTTGGGATCAGCAATGTCTCAACTCTAGTTAGTTATGCGTATGAGTCTCTCTTTTCTATTTGAAAAGGGAGACTTTTTTGTTGGGAAGAAAATACAAAAGCAAACATATAAGGAGTGTATTAGAATGGTAAACAGTGTAAAAAGTTCAAATATAGGTTATCCAAGAATTGGTGAAAAGCGTGAATGGAAAAAAGCACTTGAACAATTTTGGGCAGGTAAACTAGAAAAAGAAGATTTTTTAAAGCAAATTGAAGCGATTCGTTTGCAGCATCTTCAAAAGCAAAAAAATCAAGGTATTGATTTAATTCCAGTAGGAGATTTTAGCTTGTATGACCATGTTCTCGACACAGCTGTTATGTTCGGTCTCGTACCTAAGCGCTTTGAATATGCAGGAGGAAAAGTATCACTTGAAACTTATTTTGAAATAGCACGCGGTTCAAAAAGTGCAGTTGCATCTGAAATGACAAAATGGTTTAACACAAACTATCACTATATTGTTCCAGAATTGGGAGAAGTAGCACCTACTCTTGTCGATAACCGTCCACTACAATTTTATAAAGAGGCTAAACAAAAGCTTGGTATTGAAGGGAAACCAGTTATCTTGGGGCCAGTAACATTTGTAAAACTGTCTAAAGGATATAAAGAAACTGAGTTTAAAAAGATTGTAAATCAATTTGTACCACTTTATGCCGATCTATTACGAGAATTACAAACAGAAGGTGTTGAGTGGGTTCAAATAGATGAACCAATCTTATCTACATCTATTTCAAAAGAAGAATTTGCATTATTTAACGATATATATGAAGCATTGCATGAAGCTGCACCTAATGTGAAAGTGATTCTTCAAACTTATTTTGAGAGCGTTGATTTCTACGAAGAAGTAGTTTCACTCCCTGTTCAAGGAATTGGTCTTGATTTTATTTATGATAACGGTCGTAACCTTGCTGCAATTAAAAAATACGGTTTCCCAAAAGATAAAGTACTTGCTGCTGGTGTGATTGACGGACGTAACATATGGCGTGCAAATCTTGAGCATAAATATGCCCTTCTTGAAGAAATCACTGAGTTCGTTTCAAAGGATCAGCTTATTGTCCAACCTTCATCAAGCTTATTGCATTCTCCTGTAACAGCGAATAATGAAAGTACAATTGATGATGTGCTAAAGGATGCGCTATCTTTTGCTGATGAAAAACTAAATGAAATTTTTGTATTAGCAAAGGGTTTACAAGATGGGAAAACTTCGATTCAAACAGAAATTGAAGCAAGTACAAATGCAATTCGAGCATTAAATGAATCATCCGTTCGAAACAATAAACAAGTTCAGAAAGCCATTCAAAACTTGCATACGTATAGTGTGGAGCGTGAAGAATCCTATAAAGTTCGTCAAGCCATTCAAGAAAAGTCTTTTCAATTACCGCTTCTACCAACTACAACAATTGGTAGTTTCCCTCAAACACAAGAAGTAAGAGGTCAGCGTTCAAAATGGCGTAAAGGTGAATTAACGAATGCGCAATATGAAGAGTTTATTTATGCAGAAATCAAAAGATGGATTGCGATTCAAGAAGAACTTGGCTTAGATGTGTTTGTACATGGTGAATTTGAACGAACTGATATGGTTGAATATTTTGGAGAAAAATTAGCTGGTTTCCAATTCACAAAATTTGGTTGGGTACAGTCATACGGCTCTCGTTGCGTGAAACCCCCACTTATTTATGGAGATGTATCTTATCTAGAACCAATGACAGTTAAAGAATCCGTGTATGCCCAATCATTAACAACTAAGCCTGTTAAAGGCATGTTAACAGGTCCAATAACAATTTTAAACTGGTCATTTGTACGAGATGATATTTCACGTTACGATGTTGCAAATCAAATTGCACTTGCACTTAGAACAGAAGTTGAAACGCTCGAGAAAAACGGAATTCGTATGATTCAAGTCGATGAACCAGCAATTCGTGAAGGGCTACCATTAAAACGCGAAAACTGGGAAAGCTATCTGAATGTTGCTGTTTATGCATTTAAACTCGCAACAGCATCTGTACAAAACGATACACAAATTCATACTCATATGTGCTACTCAAACTTTGAAGATATTATCGATGCAATTAATGCGCTCGATGCTGACGTTATTTCGATTGAAACATCAAGAAGTCACGGTGAGTTAATTTTTGCTTTTGAAGAAAATACATACGAGAAAGGGATTGGCCTTGGCGTATATGATATTCATAGTCCTCGTGTCCCAAAGGTTGAAGAACTCACAAGAAATATTGATCGTGCCCTTCAAGTAATCAATCCGAAGCTGTTCTGGATTAATCCTGATTGCGGTTTGAAAACGCGAGGTACTGATGAAACGATTGCTGCATTAAAGGTAATGGTTGAAGCAGCTGAGCAAGCGAGAGAAAAGTTGTTGGTGAAAGAGTAATTAGATCATATATTAAGTGTTCAACGGATTTTTTAAGAGCTATAATTTATAAATAAAATAAGAAAACCACTGAAATGTTTTCAGTGGTTTTCTACTATTATAAGTGCATTTTCTCTCGCTGCATCGTAAATTTCTTTTCAACCTTTTTACCAACAAACCATAATAAAAATATAGCTACCAAAACTAGAATTGACTCAAGAGGTTCTTTGAAGAAATCATCTAAATCCTGGCCAACAAAACTAATGAGCAACAATGCAACAAGTTTCCCCATTGCGAATCCAAATATATAGATACGAGGTCTGATTTTAGACATCGATGCAAAAATATTCGTTATGAAAGATGGGCAAAACGGGATGCAAAACCAGAGAAACACTGGACCAAATCCACTGTTATTTAACCAGCTCATACCAGAGTTCCCTTTCTTTTTCTTTTGAATAAAACGCTCTAGCCATTTTGCGCCAGTCATTTTTAATAAGAAGTACATACCAGTAGTGCCTAAAACACTACCAACATAGGTTGCTAAAAATCCTGTCCAAAATCCGAACGCGTTGACGTTTGCAGCGCATATTGCCCCAAGTGGAATAATTCCCAAAAAAGAATCCGCAAATGGAATCAAAAACGCGATCAGAACACCTAAGTTTTTATGAACAGTTACGAAATGTTGTAATTGTTGAAATGATATCCACTGATAAATTTGAAGTTGCATTTAGGTTCTCCTTTCACGTTTAATTGTAAAATCATAAATCGTTTCTATTCATTCAAGTCGTCATATCAAATAGAATGATATTTCCCCATTTTCTATTTTTAAAATCATCTCCATTATTTTCTTGAACACAATAAAATTCCATTTAAGTTAAATGTAAATGGAATAGCAATTTATTATCGACCATATATTCCCAACTCATTATTTGGGCAACATGGCCATCTTTTAATTACCTTTTAATTACTTTAAAATTTTATAATGTTATCCGTTTCTGTTCAATAATCAATTTCCAACAATATGTTGGTTAGTATACAAAAACTTATAGATCTGTCGTATAAACCAAAAATGAGTTCAATCAAAAAATGGCTGAACAAACCATAAACGATATAGAGTTTAATATTGGAGACCAATTAATGGCTAGAATGATATTGTTGACCCTTTAATCCGCTCAACTAGATTTCCAAAAAATAATTAAAAGGAGTAGACTCTAAGCCACTCCTTTTTTTTAGTTTGTCGTCTGTACCCAGGACTATATGTGTTTACTAGACACTTGTGAACTATAGTGATCATTCATTTAATTATTCAATACTTGTTTGAAATCGTTTATAAAATCATATTTAAATGACGAAATTTTCTGTCTCCCAATCGAATCATAAATGATGTTAGCTTTCTTAGCACTATTAAGATCATAGCAGTTTCTTCCATCAAGAATAATTGGATTTCGCATTAATTTCATATAGTTTAACAAGTCAAATTTTTTCACTTCATCCCACTCAGTAAAGATAAAACAAATATCTGCTCCTCTAATCGTTTCTTCAATTGTACTGTAATAATTTATGTGTTCAGGATGTGTTTTTTGAAAATTTTCAACTCCAACAGGATCCCAAGCTCTTACTTTAGCTCCTTCTTCGATCATAATCGGAATATTCATTAGCGATGGAGACTCTCTTAAATCATCTGTATTAGGTTTAAATGTAAGCCCAAGTACCGCAACTTCTAATCCTTTTAAGCTATCAAAATATTTTCTTGATTTCTTTAGTAATATTAGTTTTTGATTTTCGTTTACATCTATAGCAGCTTTAACAGTTTTCAACTCATATTTATATGAATTAGCTTGCTCGTATAGTGCTTTTGTATCTTTTGGAAAACAGGATCCACCGTACCCTATTCCAGCGCTTAAGAACTTATTACCTATACGACTGTCCAAGCCCATCCCATAAGCAACTTCATCAATATTTGCTCCTGTGAATTCACAAAGATTTGCTATTTCATTAATATATGAAACTTTTAAAGCCAAAAAATTATTTGAAGCATATTTAATCATCTCAGCACTTTTGCGATTGGTAACGATGATGGCAGAATCAAAATCGATATATACATCCCTTAAGATATCTTCTACAACTTTCTCTTCTACGCCAATAACGATTCTAGCAGGATTTAATGTATCAAGAACGGCTGTACCTTGAGACAAAAACTCTGGATTTGAAGCAATTCTTATCGCGACATTATTCTTTTTATTAGATTTTATTAATTCCTCAATCAGATCATTTGTTCCAACAGGTACAGTTGATTTAATTACCACTATACAGTCTTTTTCAACAAACATAGCAATCTGGATAACCGCTTCGTAAATGTAATTTAAATTGACAGAACCATCTAGATTTTCCGGAGTTCCTACTCCAATAAATATAACATCCGCATCTTTAAAAGCTTGTTTATGATTTGTTGTAAAGCATAACCTCTTCATATTCTTTCGCATTAAATCTTCTAAATAAGGTTCATAAAAAGGAGACACTCCTGACTTCAATAAGGCTACTTTTCGATCATCCGTATCGATACAAGAAACTGTATGTCCTTTTTCTGCTAGACAAACCCCCGTTACCAAGCCAACGTATCCAGTTCCGACAACGGCAATTTCCATGTATTATTCACCCTTATCTTTTAAAATAATGATCTAAATAACCTTCTAGTTATGAATACAGAACTAATAATCTTATTCAGATTTTCACAAAAAGTATTTATACTCCAAAGCACATTTCATCTATAAAAAGATGTTCTCATTGTAATGATAAAAATAATAAAGATTGCTCTCGTTACCTAATCGAAGAATTTTTTAACCACTTAGAGTTGATGTCTTATTCTCTTCATTCTTTTTATTATTCCCACGATAGATCATTACATTTCGTATATATACAAATACACTAGGGAGTTGACCGAGAATAAATACAGGGTCTTTACGATAAATAGCATAAATCGAAAGAATTATTGATCCTAGAATACTGTAGACCCAAAATGAAAAAGGAATTATCGTCTTTTTAGCCTTTTCACTAGCTAACCATTGAGTTAAAAATCGTAAGGAAAATAAGGCCTGACCAATAAATCCAAAAGTAATCCAAAGTAAATCTCTAGTGGATATAGTCATTTGATGAAACCCTCTCCTATCTTTTTCTTTTATCTGCCTTCATTAAAATGTAAAGATGGATCAGATAACAATGCTATGACTTAATTTTATATTGAATCACTCGTTTTTTTAGCCAGCCTATAACAACTGCATCCATTAGCCCTACAAAAGCTCTATTAAAAACCCCATACTTTGATACTCCATATTCTCTTTCTCTGTGGCTAACTTCGACCTCAATCACATTGAACCCATTCATTTTAGCTAAAGTTGGTAAAAACCGATGCATCCCTTCATGTAAATATAAACTTTGGGCAACCTCTCGTTTCATTAGTTTCATCGGACAACCAGTATCATAGATTATGTCGTTAGTTAACTTATTTCTAACACCATTTCCAATACGAGAAGAGATTTTTTTAATATACGTATCTCGACGCTTTAACCTCATCCCGTTTGCGAAATCATATTCCTTCATATATGGCATTAAAGTGAGTATATCGTGAGGATCAGTTTGTAGATCAGCATCAATTAATGAAATATACTCTCCTTTAGCTTGCCTCATCCCAGCCCATAGTGCAGCGGTCTGGCCACAATTTTTTTCAAAATAGATAGGCTTGACATGGGAATCTGCTTTTGACAATTGCTCTAGTAAATTTGCACTATTATCTTTACTACCATCATCAACTAGTATAATTTCATATTCTTTTACTTTGTCTTTTACTGCATTTGTGATCGATTGATAAAGATTTTTTATATTTTCTTCTTCATTATAAATTGGTGCTACAACAGATAATTTAGTCATATTTATCCCTCCTATACCATTTAATAAATTGCTTAATACCATCCTCAAAATTAGTATTCGGCTTATAATTAACTAATCTCTTTGCTTTCGAAATATCAGCATACGTTTTTTGAACATCACCTGGTTGAGTAGGTAGTTTTTCTAAAGTAGCCTTTTTACCTAATATATTCTCAATTGTAACGACCATTTGTTTTAGGGTTATTGTCGTGCTCTCACCTAAATTAATAATTTCATAAACATGACTATGTTCTTCTAAATATCGTAAAGACTTTTCCATTCCATCTATAATATCTCCAATATACGTATAATCCCTTTCAGATAGACCATCTCCATAAAAAGGAATGGGCCTTTCTTCGTCGATAAATTTCGTAAATTTATGAATCGCAAGATCAGGTCGTTGCCTTTCTCCATAAACTGTGAAAAATCTAAGAAGCATCATATCGATCCCATATAGATGATGATATGTATGACAAATCACTTCACCACTTTTCTTTGTTGCTGCATATGGAGAAATAGCAAAATCTACATTATCATTTTCTGAAAAAGGTACAGTTTTATTATTTCCATATACAGAAGAAGATGATGCAAAAATTAATTTTTTGACATTATACTCTTTCATTAATTCTAGTAGTGTTAGAGTTCCTTGAATATTGACATCGATATAAATTTTTGGATCCTCAAGTGATGGTCTTACACCAGCATATCCAGCTAAGTGAATTACACAATCAATCGTTTCCTCCTGAAAAACAGCACCTAAGCTACCATAATCTCTAATATCAACCAAACATAAACGATAATTAGGTTGATCAACTATTTTAACTAAACGATTCAAATCTTCTGTTTTATTAAGAAACTCAAAATTCACATCCATTTGAGTGCTTTCAAGAACATTTTTAATCTTTATTTTGTAATCATAAAAGTTTGTGAAGTTGTCAATATTAATAACCCTATTCCCTTTCTTTATTAGTTGTTCACAAATATGCGAACCTATAAAGCCAGAGCCACCTGTCACAACATAAGTTTTAATATTAAGTCACCTCGATTACGTATATTAATTTGTATTAACTTTTAGGCGAATAAAGTCCAACATTCTAATATAATTCAAACTATTCTTAAAATTACAGAAATCGCTTCATTTACAATTATTCTTCTAATCTTACAAAACGAGATTTTGAGATATTAACTATAATTCAGCTGCTATAGTGGCAATTTTCTCAGTAATCTTTACAAATTGTAAGAGCTCATCTTCTTCAAAATTGAGCAGAATATTTTCAAACATTTCTTTTCGATCCTGAATCACTAAATCTATCTTTTCTATCCCTTCTTCTGTTAACAAAATATTTACAACACGTCTATCTTTTTTATCATTCTCTCTATAAACTATGTTGTTATTTTCTAGTCGGTCGATCATAAAAGATACCGCGCTAGGTTTAACTTCCAAGAATTCTACGATTTCGGACATTTTGCACCTTTCATGTTTTCGTAAGTAAATTAGTACATGGAATTGCGTAGCTGTAACGCCATGATGCTCCAAAGTATCTATTAACTTAGGCTGCATCGTTTGGATAGAAGCTTGAAGTGCAAATTGAATTCTTTCAATATAATCGTTCTTTCCTTCCAACTTATTCCCCCCTTTTATACATTTTATTATCGTTAAATTTTTAGTAGCATTAAAAATTAATTAATATAAAATTTTAATGCCCATTAATATTTAACGTGCATTAAATTTATATTCCTACAATATAATGATCAATATCTATTTTTATTCGTTGAATTTATATTTAAAGGATTGATTACAAAAAGAGGTTATTCAAAGATTGAATAAGTTATTCGGCTAATAAAATGATCGTTTTAGCACCAAATTGGTACAATTATATTTCGTATTAATTTTATATGTACACTGAATAAATGGAAAAAGCCGTAAACCCTATACTACCAAGGTTTACAGCTTCTCTATACGTATGATTCCAATTAGAAGCAAATCAACTGCACTAATGATTTTTGACATTTTATTGAAATAATTCCTCTAAATAATACGGCATTTGACGTCTCCACCAAACCCAATCATGCGAAACATCTTCGCCCCACTCATCAAACCATGCTTTAATTTGTTTTTCTTCAAAAGCCTCTTTTAATGTATTGTATGAAGGCAGCCCATCTTGTTCCCAATCACCCATCCCAGTACAAATAATGATATCTGCTGAACGATATCGATCAATAAACCAGCCGTCATTTTGATTCCATATGTAATCACTCGGTGAATTTTCATATACAAGAGGATCATTTCCGTAATCACCAAAAAAGAAACGCACATCGTAAACACCGCTAAGTGCAACGGTTGTTTGGAAGACATCCGGATGTCTCAAGAGAAAATTTAATGCATGGTATGCACCCATACTACAGCCTGTTGTCATCATTGGATCAAACCAACCTGTTTTATGTTTAATAAATGGAATAGCTTCTGAAATCACATATCGGTCATATGCTTCATGAGCTAATGCACGGTCATGAACCGGTTTTGAATCGTGTAGCCAACTTTCACTATCTACACTAGCCAATGTAAAAAACTGAACTTTTCCGGATTCAATAAATTCATGACATACATCAATCATTCCAAAATTATTGTATTCAAAATGCGTCCCTCCGGATGAAGGAAAAACTAAGATTGGCATGCCACTGTGTCCATATCTGTTCAACGGCATTTCACGTCCTAATTCGCCACTCCAATGGGTTAACTGTTCAATATGCATCGAAAAATCTCCTATCCCTATACGTTTACAAGGCTGTATTTTTTTCGTTCATGTACAAAACTGATAATTTCATCGACTTCTTCTTGCGAATCTGCATTAATAGCATAAAATTGATTTCCTTGCAGTTTGGCAAACGCTTCTGGTATTCGCTTTTCAAACTTCACACGGTCACCAAATCGTTCATAAATAGCATTCGTATCATTTTTATATTCATAAGCATCGCGCTGTGTAACACCGACACAAAACTGGTTTTCGACAGCGGGCTCCTTAAATTCTCCTCCTGTCACAAGGGTGGCATACTGAGCAAATAAATCGATGGAGTATGCGAAATTGTACATATCGATTGTGTACCCGCCAGCTAAGCGATTATTATATTCAAGTGCAACATAGCTTCCATCTTCTAATTTAAAAAACTCAATATGGAAAAAGCGCTCTTTCATGCCAAAAGTTTCCACAATTGCCTTTCCATAATTTTCAAGCTTTGGATCAATTTCTTTTTGAATCACATAAGCTAAATCCAACTGATCCTTAACAAGTTCCAGAGTTGGTACATTATATGTAAAGCTTGTTTGGAAAACGATGTTCCCTTTCTGATCCACTAAACCATCAAATGTACAAAGTACGCCACCTTCGACATATGGTTCTAAAAAGTAGACCTGTTCCTCTCCCCATTCTTCTTCAAATTGACGCACAGCTTCTTCTGAACATAATTTAAAGGTTGCAGCTGTTCCAACTCCATTATCTGGTTTAGCAATAACTGGCAAACCTAATTGATCAATGGCTTTAGATAAATCCTTTTTAGTTTTAACGATTTTTCCATCTACAACAGGCACACCTGCTTTTTTAAACAGCTTCTTCATCTCAGATTTATGTTTAACTTTTTTCAAGTCATTCGTTTTATTCCCATACACGTTAAATTGCTCACGCAACTGCGCATCAAGTTCTAGCCAGTGTTCGTTATTGGATTCAATGCGATCAATTGGACCATGTTTATAAAATAAAAAAGCAACAGCACGTTTCACTTCATCTATATCTTCTAGATTATTCACTCGATAATATTCTGTTAGAGAGTTTTGCAATTCGGAACCTAATTGGTCATATAACTCTTCGCCAATTCCTAAAACATTAACACCTTCGTCTTTTAAACGATGAGCAAATGCCTGAAAATTACTTGGATAATAAGGTGATATCAAAATATAATTCATTAAAAAGCTCCTCTCACAATATAAAAAATTTAAATATATAATAGCTGAGGTACGCGTTCATTCAAGACCACTTTTCACTTAAGAAACGTAAACATTCTGGCAAGTGTTTTGCCCAAGCTTTTTCATCATGTTCTTCATCCGCAAAAATATTCAAACAAATATTATCAATCGGAATAGAACCTTTTATTAGTTGTTTATAATACTTAAGCGAGCAATCGATATATGCTTGTTTCATATTACCATACATCAATTTCCGATCGGTATCATCGCCTTCTTGAGTCCCAACTTGAATGTACACGCGTTGATTGGGATCCAACTCTTCACTAGCAAGATAACTGTCAAAGGCTTTACTTGTAATCCAATTAGCTAAAGAAAAAATACCTAAAGCACCAATTTGATCTTTATATTCAATCCCCATAAAAGCCGAGATATTGCCTCCAAGTGAACTACCAATCATCGCTGTATGATATTTATCCGATTTAGTTCGATAATGCTGATCGATAAACGGCTTCACGACGGTCATGACAAACTTAGCAAACTCCGCGCCTTTACCTCCTAATTCAATATCTTCAGGAAGTGGACTTTCAGTAATTTTCCAAGGTGTATATTCATTAATTCGATCTTGATCAGCGTTATCGATACCGACAACAATCATCTTCGGTAAATCGGGGTTTAGTTTAATTGCCGAAATAACTTTCCATGAATACCCGCTATAAGATTCACTACTGTAGAAAACATTTTGCCCATCATGCATATAGACAACCGGATAATTTTCAGCCTCATCTTCATCATAATTTTTCGGCAATAAAACACGTACGCGACGTTTTTCATTTTTATATGACATATGTAATTGATGTATTTCTAGTTTTAAATAAAAATAGGATTGATTCATTTTACCTTCCTCGCTCCTTTGAAATCACATTAAATATTGACCAGTTACCAAATCAGTTTATAAATGCAATTTGTAACTAATTCAACATAAATAAATTAGATTCCTTCTTTAACAAACCTGCCATAACGTGAAAAAGAGGATAATCGATTTTCTGATCATCCTCTGAAGTTGTTAAAATAAAGTATGCGATCGATGAATTGCAACTAAATTATTTAGATACAAAACTTGGATTATTTAAATCATTAAACTACTTTTCCCCTTAAAAAATGCTGACACACTGATCTCTGGTGAAATGCTAACTAACATATGAATATGATTCTTACACGCTGCATCTTCTAAAATATTACTGTCTTTTGACATAAAATTTCCTCCGTATGCTGCTATATTGGTTGGCGATCAGAAAATAGTTTAGCACCTCGGGGGAATTTTTTTAATACCTCGCTGCAAGCTTTTTAGAACCCTAGGCCTAGCCTAGGGTTTACGTTTCCACAAAAAAATCGGTAACAATCATTGATCCTCACCGATTAAAGATTACCTATTATTCTATTACTCTAAACCAAGATCAATTAAAACATCATCTACAGTTTCGCCTTTATATTTCTTAACTGCTTTTGGTGAATTGTCAACAAATGGGTTTTGCATTAGGTAGTTATTAATTACGTACTGCATATCTTTCTCATCAACCACTCCATCATAGTTGATATCAGCATCACGTTTATTTGTACCCCAATAAGTTTGAATGTATAAAGCATCTTTTACGTCAATTACATTATCTTTATTGACATCTCCACCAGGGATATAGCTATAATCAACTGGTTTAGATCCAGCTGTCACTTTACCGTCTTCTTTCAAACCAACTGTAAAATCTTTCTTGAATGTGAAGTGTCCTGGCACGTCAATTGATAATGTAAATGGCTTATCTGTGATTGGTAACCTAGATGTAAAACCATTTGGAGAAATTGAGCTAAATCCTAAAGGATCAGCTACTCCGTATTCTTTTCCATCGGAATCTTTCACACTAATTTTTGTACCGGCTTTGTTAAAATCAATCTTTTTCGCAACAAGTTCTCCTGCTGTGTTAATTCCTGTAACTAATCCTTCCGCCTGAACTGCCCCCCTCATTAGAGAATAAGTAGGTGTAATGTAGAAATAAGGTTGAATACCTTGAGTTGTTACCTTACTATCATCTACATTAGTATAGACAGCACTAAAGAATCTAGATGACCCATTCGGATCTTCAAACTGCATTCCGCCTTTGTAGTATTTATCTTTTGCTTTAAACGTTAGGTCTACTAAAGAAGTATCTCCAGTAATTCCTGTAGTCGCTAGGTCACCAAGTGCAGTTGCCGTAATCGTCATTTTATTGTAAGTATTGTTGAATGGTGTAGATGTATATTGAACATCTAGTTTTCCACTAAATGTACCATGTGACTTAACATTCACAACATCTAGGTACTGGGCTGGATATAGGAATGAGTATTCCGCTTTTTTCACTTTCGTTGCAATATTTTTTGTTGAGAAGGTTAATGTTGTTGAATCACCCATGTTAATTCTTTGTTTATCGGCAATTGCTGTAGAATAAGCAGTACCTTTTTTCACAAAGTATACGTCTTTAAAACTTCCATAATTTTCTACAGTTGATTTATCTCTGTCGTAGAAATCATACTCTGTAATTGGTAATGATATTGGGCCAGCTGTAGCTAATGGAATTGTCGAATTGAAATTCCCATTTTGGTCTACAGGAATATTAATTTCATTCGAATTATTTGGATTATAATAATACATTTTATTTTCGCCTTGTGAAGCACTAATTCCCGCTGCTTGCATTTCAGCTATGTCTTTATCAAACGCATTACCTGTTACTGTAACAGTTTTGTCAGTTGAGTTAGCAGTTTCAACGATTTGTCCTGCTTCATAGTTCATCGTTACCTTTGGCTCTTTTACTCCATAATAAACTGGAGCGTCACTCGCGAAGGTTTCACCTTTATCATTTGTACCAACCATTCGTATTTTCCATAATCCAGGGTCAATTTCCTTATAATCAAAAGTAATTGGACTATCTGGGTTTCCTGTTAAAGGATAATATTGACCGTTGTTCAATACACCGCGGAAATAATACTCAATATTCTCATCCGCACCCATTCCATCAGCTGTGCCTAGGTAACCAATTTCTTCGTTTGTTTTTGGATCGACAAGGAAGAAGTCAAACGTACGCATGTGAGATTTTAGTTTAAAGTCTACTCCAATTGACCACTTTGTTGCATTGCTACCTGCTTCATAAGGTAGAGTGAACGCAGCTGGGTCTCCTTTTACATAATCAATACCCGAATCTACTGTATGAATTGCAAATGGTACTTTATACGTTTCATCAGGGTTCTTTTGATTTGTGTACACCACATACCCTTCATAAGTACCAAGTTTAGCACTCTTAGGAACGTTGATTGTCGCATCCATATTCGCACTGCTGTATCGTTTCACTTTTATAGATGATTTCACATCTAATGTAACGCCATTAGTAGCTGCATCTTGGTCTGCTCTAGAGTCATTTGTAAAGCGTGCATCCAATGTTTGGAATTGTACTTTTACATCATATGTTTTATCTTCAGAGCTTTTATTAAATAAAGTCATTGAACGTTGATCTGTAATAGCCTTACCATCAGCAGCTTGTTCACCAAAGCTTAAAGCTCCAGTAATATTTTTAATTGTTTTGATTCCTTTACTTGCAAGTGTAGCACTACCCGCATCTTTTGCATTACTGCTTAACGTTTTCGTCTGGTCTTTCACTTGAATTTCCGTCCCAGCATGAACGGCTTTGTACGGATCTACTAGACCTGCCCCTACTTCATATACACTATATTTATCATTTAATGGATCGGCTGTATTCATTAGTGTCGCCTTAATATCTGCAGGCGTCATATCCGGGTGTGCTTGTTTTAACAATGCCGCTACCCCAGAAACATTCGGTGTAGCCATTGATGTACCAGATAAGCGTTCATATGCATATTGATAATCAGTTAATGCATTTCCATTATCATCCTTATGCATATAAGAAGGTACAGTTGAGAAGACAGAAACCCCTGGTGCTGTTACTTCTGGTTTAATATCATACAACACACGAGATGGACCTCTAGAACTAAAGTCTGCTAATTTATTACCTTGTGTGACAGTTTGACTCATATTACCGAATGTAAAGTCGATTGAAGCATCTAACTTTGCTACTGTTAACGGTAAATCACCAGTAATAGCATAACCTTGTTTACTGCTTATTAAAAAGGTTGGGATATAACCAACTGTATTTCCTAAAAATACATCTTGTAATGTATCGTTATCTGCATTGCTTAAAATAACGGCTTTTGCTCCATGCTTTTTAGCAGTAGTGACGATATCTGCTAAAGATACGCTACCACGTTTTGCAACAACAATTTTTCCATTCACATCTCTTGGAATCGTATATTGACCATTTGCATCGCGTTTATAGTACGAAACATCTGTGCCAACTCCTACATTTACCAATTTATATGTTTGACCCTGTAAATCTGCTACGTTATCAGAATATCCTTGTGCAGCTAGTTTCATAGCAACTGATGTATCACCTGTTGATGGATGAGCAGTTCCTGAAAATTGTGGAATGGTAACAGACGTATCACTTGCCCCAACTGTGATTGCCAAAGGAGCATTTCCTGGAGTACCTAATGTATACATTTTATTACCAGAATTTCCTGCTGCAACAACTGCTGTTACCCCTGTAAGGACGGCATTATTTACTGCAATAGCCGTAGGGTATAATGGGTCATTATAGTTTGCTCCAAGTGACATACTGATGATATCCATTCCATCTGAAACTGCTTTGTCAATACCTGCTAAAATTGCTGAAGTTTGACCAGATCCATATGCACCTAGAACACGATAAGAGTAAATATCAGCATCAGGTGCAACGCCTGTTACAGAATAGTCCGCATTGTTTTTACCTTGTCCCGCAATGATTCCAGCTACATGTGTTCCATGCTCTGTATAATAGGCTTCACCACCACTTGTTTCAGGTAGTCCTGATTTCTGCCAATCCGCATATGTTGTTTCCATCGGGTCATTATCATTATCAACAAAATCGTATCCACCTTTAAAAGCACCTTTTAAATCTGGATGATTATAATCGATACCAGTATCAATAATACCAACTTTTACGCCTTTTCCTGTATAACCTTCTTGATGAAGTTTTTCAACGCCAGGGAACGTTACCATCGAATGAGTTGAAGATTGTTGTTCAGTAGTCGTTAGTTCTTTAGTAGATGGATCATCCAACTGAACTTGTAAATCGCTCCACACTGCTTGTACCGCACTAGATTTAAGCAAACTTTTTACTTTATTAGAAGGGAGTGTCATAGCAACTCCGTTAAATGCTTTTTTGTAAGAACGCTTAATTTTGTATGGATTTTTCTTCTCTTTTAACTCTTTACTAAAAATCGTTTTTAAATCATGTTGAAATGTGTCATGAGAAGCATCTACTTTTGCTTGTGCATCTGCTTCAGAAAGAGTTGATCCATCTACTTGTGCAACCATTACTGCTGTATTTGCTGGCTTGTCCTTAAATTCAACGATAACAGAAGTAGTCGCATCGCTTGTTAAATCCATATCAGCAGATACTTGAAGCCCTTCTTTATCACTGATTTTTAATTGTTTAATCGCCTCACGTTGTGCTGGTGTAAGAGCTGATAAAACTTGTTCTACTTTTGAAACTGTTTGTGCATGAACATTGTGTGTAATAGACATCGGATTAAATACGCTAGCTACAAGACCTGTTGTAAGTGCCACTGTTGTAACATTTTTTTTGATATTGTTTTTCATCTTTTCCCTTCTTCCTCTCTGTTGATATTTTCATTATATTCAAAATTGACAGAATTTTTAGTTTCTAAAATTTTGTCAAATTACATTTTTTTCGCATCTAGATTTTTACGAAAAACAAAAAAATAAAAAAAATACACTTTAACTCAACTTATAACAGTTAAATCTAAAGTGTACTTTCAATTCGTTTGGGCATTTTTATAGATGATTTAAATACTTATTTGAATAAAAGATTAATATTCAGCATGCGCTTTAAAACCAGTAAGACCATCATCTAACATAACTGTACTTCCATTTACAACATTTGCTTCTTCCATTGCTAATAAGCAAACCATTCCTGCTATATCTTCTTGTTCAATAAATTCTTTTCTCATTTGGAAATTTTTATATAAATCTTCTACACCTTTTTCTTTTAATACATTAGTGATTGGTGTTCTAACAAAACCTGGAGCTACACAAACAACACGGATTCCATGTGGAGCAAGATCAAGAGCTGATGTTTTTGTCATCATTACAACTGCCCCTTTAGAAGCATTGTAAGCTAGTGCCCCTCTATTTGCTAAATAACCATAAACTGAACCATTATTAATGATTACACCTTTTACCCCAAGTTCAATCATTTTTTTACTAGCACATGCGATACCATAAGCCACTCCATGTTGGTTTACAGCAATAACTTTTTGGTAAATTTCTTCATCAAAATCATTAATTAGATTCGTGGCACCAATACCAGCATTATTAAACATAACGTTGATCGTTCCATAAGTTTTAACTGTAAAATCTACTAATGACTCTACTTCTGCAAAATTAGTAGTGTCTACCTTAAAAGCAACAGCTTCTCCACCCAATGCTTTAATTTGCTCTACTGTTTCAATTGCTCCCGCTTCGTTAAAATCAGCTACGACAACCTTTGCACCCTCTTTTGTATATTTTAATGCAGTAGCTTTTCCAATTCCAGAAGCTCCTCCTGTAATAACTGCAACTTTATCTTTTAATAACATATAGTTTCCCTCCATTTAACATAGTCCATATTTAAAAACTTATTATTTAAGCGGTCATTCCACCGTCAGCGACCATTTCTGTTCCAGTAATATAGCTAGACTCATCAGACGCAAGGAATAGTACTAAGTTTGCGATTTCCTCAGGAGTACCTAATCGTTTTAAAGGAATTGTTTTTGCTAATTGTTCATTAGATGCGTTTACACTAGATGCTAAATCTGAACCCATAGCTGTTTCAATAACACCTGGGTGAATCGAGTTTACACGAATTTGATCAGCAGCAACTTCTTTAGCCAAATCTTTTGTCATAATACGTACAGCGCCTTTACTTGCACCATATAAAGTTGCATTAGCAGTACCTTTCAATCCGGCAACTGAGGACGTATTAATGATTGATCCTCCTTTTTGTTCGCGCATAAATGGTACAGTGTGTTTCATGCCTAAGAAAACACCTGTTACATTGATACCAAGTAAGCGATTCCATTCTTCTGTTTCATATTCAGTAACAGGTTTTGAACTAAAAATACCTGCATTATTGAATAAAATATCAATTGAACCAAAGTTGTTCTTTGTTTCATTTACAACATTAATCCAATCCGTCTCTAGCTGCACATTATGTTTAATAAAAACGACAGATTCAGAAATTTTTTTCATTTCATCTAAAGTTTTATTGCCTGCTTCTTCATTAATATCTGTAAAGACAACTTTAGCGCCTTGTTCTAAAAACTTTTGAACAGTCGCTTTACCAATTCCGTTGGCTCCGCCTGTTACGATTGCAGTTTTATTTAATAATCTCAATCAAAACATCCCCTTTTTATATTTTCGTTTTTATTTTAACAGTATTTTTTGTTAAGATATATTTAAACATTCTTATATTTCCATTAGCATAACTAATGACAAAGGAGCCAAAATGAATATAGAACAAATTCAATATGTAGTAGAAGTAGCTAAAACAAAATCAATCACAACAGCTTCATATAATCTACATGTAACTCAATCTGCTATTAGCCAATCGATTTCTAATTTAGAAACTGAATTAGGTATTAAATTATTTACAAGATCCAGAAACGGTGCAGTACCAACATCAGAAGGGAAAAATATTATTTTAAAGATGTTAGACGTCATTTCATCAATAGAGGAAATTAAGGAAGAAGCCAACAATCAAAATGGTATAACTGTTGGTGAACTTCGAATCGCAGCAATTCCTATTGGAATGGAGATTTTAATCAATACAATCTCAAATTTCAAAAAGGATTATCCTAATGTTCAAATTCAAATTTCTGAAAAAGGATCAGGCGATATATTAGAGGATATTCATCAGAATAAGGTGGATATTGGATTAATTGGATTAAATGAAAATATGGATAAAAAATATGCAGGGCTTACCTTCACAAAATTTTGGGAAGGTCATATTGTTGTTTTTGTTGGTAAAAACTCTCCATTATCTTCATTTAAAAAGGTTCCTGCCAAGGAGTTGTTAAAGTATCAATTCGTACTATATAACGAGGAATATGTAAATGAATTTGTAGATCATTTTAATCGATCAATTGGTAAAATTGATGTATGGTTTAAAACAAATAATACTAGTGCATTATCAAGAGCTTTAAAAGATGATTTAGCAATTTCAGCAGGCTATGACCTTTCATTCAGAGGACTTCCCCAAAGTGAAAAGCATGATCTATCCCTTCTTGAAATTGAAGATTTTGTTCAAGATTCAAAATCTGTTGGTTGGATTCAAAAAGAATCGAAAAGTAATTCTCTCATTTCAAAAGAATTTATCAATCGGTATATTAATGAATTTAAGAAAAGAAATTTTTAACTCAATAAAACTATACTCTCATTTCTGTTTTATACCATTAAAGACCATAAAAAAGACCCAAACCTAAATAGGTTTGAGTCTTCTCATTCTTAAAATCTAGTTTGTAAAAATAAAGATAGATTGCCTAACATAATGGTAGTAGTAGGGTTCCTTTTTTAAGACAAACTCTCTTCAAACAATTTAATTAAGAATGAGTTTGATTGTTAAAGCGATAGATATTATTTACTTGTGTGAATAACAAACGAACACGATCTTCCATTCGATGATTGATATTTTGATGACTTGTTCTAAATTTGTTTAAATAATTATCTGTAACAACAGACCATTCATTGCTTCTTTCAATTACATAGTCAATGTACGTTTCACTATTTTCCTTCAAATTCTTTTCTACTTTATCAATCAAATTAAATGATGAATTTAATGGAGTTAACATTATTTTTTCTAATTTACGATTTGTTCCATCAGCTGGTTGTTCAATCGTTTCTGTATCAGATGAATCACTTGTTTTTTCAATCTTGTTTTTAAATCGTTTTAAGATAGAACTATTATTCATATTACTAACATCAACTAAAAAAGCTTTTAATGTTTCACGATATTCTTCATTAAACTTTGTTGTTTTATTTAGTGTATCTACAATCCCTCTAAGTCTTTGCTCTCGACGACTTCTTGAAAGTGATAAAGAGTTTTCATATTGATCCCACAATGTTTCAAAAAATGGATCTAAAAAATATTGTTCCTCTGTTTTTTTGTTTTCTTTTGATTTATTCACTTTTTGACTCATTTTTTCTCCTCCTATTTTCTTTTAGCTGCCAGGATTCTTGACCACATCATTCGACAAGACCAATCATTTCAACAAGAAATCCTGCCTACTGTATAATTTTTTTATCAATACTCCCTCAATACTAACTTTAGGAAATTTTTCTATTACTTCCATCATCATTTCACTATAATTTTTTCTAAGCTCGTTTTCATTTTGAATATTGGATTTTACGATTTCATCAACTAATTCCAAATGAATTTCCTTTGACAACATTTTCATCACCACAGGATATCCTATCTGTTTCGCTGCTTGACATGCCTCATCTTCAAATTCGATTTGAAATTCATCATCAAACTGTCCACCACAAATCTGTAATTCCGACTTCCTTTTCAAATTTATTTTTCCGAGAAAATTCTCATTATTTCGTAGACGCTTATTCTCCATGATCGCTTTATTCTCCTACCTAATCTTATTTGGAATTATTTATTTTTTAAAATTAAATAAAACCTAAAATTAATTAAACTTCATTAGGAGTACAATTTACGGACTATAAGCTTAACCTCCTATCTGTTCACTGAGGAATAAAACTTTAACAATCTCTTAAGGTATTACCAACTTTATTGTTAGTCTCGTAAAATGTGATTACCGATAATAATACGCTGTATTTGGTTCGTCCCCTCATAAATTTGGGTAATTTTTGCATCGCGCATCATTCTCTCTACTGGATAATCCTTTATATATCCATATCCTCCTAATAACTGAACAGCATCAGTAGTAACCTTCATTGCTACATCTGACGCGAAACATTTTGCCATTGAGGAATAAGGTGCTATATTAGTTTCATTCTGATCTATCATACTAGCAGCCTTATAAACAAGTAATCTGGCAGCTTCAATTTGCATTTTCATATCTGCTAGCATCGATTGGACCATTTGAAAACTAGCGATTGGTTTCCCAAATTGTTTTCGTTCTTTCACATAATTAACAGAGTAATCAAATGCACCTTTGGCAATCCCAACTGCTTGCGCCCCTACAACTGGTCTAGTTTCATTAAACACATTCATAAGAATCTTAAATCCTTCACCTTCATGACCTAGTATGTTATGTTTTGAAACCTTTACTTCTTCTAAAAATACTTCTCTTGTCGTAGAACCTCTAATGCCCATTTTGTCTTCTTTTTTCCCAAACTTTAAACCAGGTGAATCTTTTTCTACAACAAATAAGGTAATTCCATTTGTTCGATCTTGTGATGTACGTGTGACAAACACATAAATTTCAGAGTCACCCGCGTTCGTAATAAAAACTTTTTGTCCATTTAAAATATACTCGTCTCCATATCTTTTAGCATTTGTAGTAGCACTTGCTACATCAGAGCCTGCACCAGGTTCAGTAATACCAAAGGATCCGAGTACCTCACCTTTGGCAAGCGGAGTGACAAATTGCTTCTTTTGTTCATTTGTCCCTGCAATTAAAAAGGGTGCAATCGTTAACGCCTGTGTAGATAAAGCAACGGATGTCGATGCGCAAGAAGCTGCTATCTCTTCTATCGTCGCAACATGACTTAGCATATCCCCTCCAGAGCCTCCAAACATTTCAGGTACATTTACTCCAAATAATCCATTCTGTGCTAATATTCGGATGTTGTCCCATGGTGTTTCGCCTAATCGGTCTACTTCAGCAGCCTTTGGTTCAATGTGAGTTTTCGCTATTTTTCGAGCTACTTCTTGTATCATTTGTTGCTCTACTCCAAGAATCAACCCCATCCCTCCCTTTTAATATTTATAAAATCCTTTACCGCTTTTTTTACCTAAATGTCCCGCTTCTACCATACGTTTTAATAATGGACATGGTCTATATTTTGAATCATTAAACCCTTCATATAAACTTTCTAAAGTAAATAGTAAAACATCAATTCCTACATAGTCCGATAATCTTAAAGGACCGATTGGATGGTTAGCACCTAACATCATGCCCTTATCTATCTCTTCAACTTCATTTCCTTCCATCACTAAAAAAGCCGCTTCGTTTAACATTGGCACTAATACACGATTTACAGTAAATCCAGGATAATCGTTTGCAATGATAATTTGTTTTTGCAATCTTTCTCCAACTTCGCGAATTACTTGCAACGTTTCATCACTTGTATTGACAGAACGAACAATCTCCACTAGTTTCATTTTAGGAACTGGGCTAAAAAAGTGCATTCCTACAACCTTATCAGGACGAGAAGTAACAGATCCAATCGCAGCAATAGAAAGTGATGAAGTATTACTTGCAAGAATGGCATGTTCTGGCATTAACGAATCTAATTCCTTAAATATTTCTTGTTTTATAGCTAGTTTTTCTGGAACTGCTTCAATCGCAAAATCGCAATATTTCGAATTTTGTATGTCTGTTGTTGTATAAATGTTGTCTAGAGTTCGTTTCATTTGCGACTCATTAATCTGCTCCATTTGAAACAACTTAAGGAGATTTGTTCTGATTTGATGCATAGCTCTTTCTAAATCTGCTAAGGTTCGATCAACTAACGTCACCTGAAAACCATTTTGGGCAGCAATTTGAGCAATGCCCGTACCCATTAAACCACTACCAACTATTGCGACACGATTAAACGGTTTCGATAATAATTGAGACACCTTGACCACCTCCTACACATAAGGATGCCAACCCTAATTGTTTCTTTTGTCGTCTTAGTTCGTGAACAAGAGTAACCAATATACGAGCACCTGAACACCCCACTGGATGACCTAGTGCAATCGCTCCACCATTTACATTGATTTTCTCCTCAGGTAAGCCGAGCTCTTTTTGTACAGCTAATACTTGTACAGCAAACGCTTCATTTAATTCTGCGAGATCAATATCTTCTATTGTAAGATTTGCAAGTGCTAATGCTTTCCTAGTTGCCGGAACTGGTCCGATTCCCATAATTGATGGTGAAACAGCAGCACTTGCAACTGAACGAATTTTAGCAAGTGGTTTTAAGTTATATTCCCTTACCGCTTGTTCGGAAGCAACGATTAGAGCAGCTGCACCATCATTTATACCTGAGGAATTCCCTGCCGTTACTGTTCCGTTTTGTTTAAATGCTGGTTTAAGATTTTGTAATTTTTGTAGAGTAGTATCCCTTATATATTCGTCCTCATTAAATAAAATTGTACCTTGCTTTCCTTTAAGCTCTACAGGGACAATCTCTTCCTGAAATTTACCAAGCGCTCTAGCAAGTAATGCTTTCTTCTGACTTTCTAAAGCAAAAGCATCCTGCTCTTCACGAGAAATGTTATAGCGTTCTACTAAATTTTCTGCTGTAATCCCCATATGATATCCTTCTATAGCACAGTGCAACCCATCATGAAGAAGTGCATCAACTGTAGTTAAATCTCCCATCTTTTTGCCCCACCTTGAATCAAATAACAAATGAGGCACATTACTCATACTTTCTGTTCCACCTGCTATAACGATATTTGAATCACCGGATACTATTTGGTGGTATGCTAATGTAACAGCTCGGAGCCCTGAAGCACATTGTTTGTCAATTGTTATAGCTGGTAAAGACACTGGTAAACCCGCATGGATTGCAGCTTGCCTGGCTGGATTACCTTTAAGTCCCGCCTTGAAAACATTACCAAGAACTACTTCATCTATGCATTCTGCAGGAAGATTAGAACGTTTCCAAGCCTCCTTTACCACAGTACTAGCAAGTTGTACTGCTCCTACATTTTTAAGTGAACCTCCAAAATTCCCGATTGGAGTTCTTACTGCCTCTACTAAGTAAACGTCTCTCATTTTTTTACCTCTCTTTCTTCAATTAATTGTCATCCTTAGCAAAAATGCTCATACTTGTAATTTACATATATGTGTCATATATCAAAAAAAAAGGAAATAATTATAATAGATAGAATTTATTTAACAAATATAGTTTATAAAAATTACAAAAAACTATAAATTGGTGGTGGTTTGCATGTATGAAGCCGTAGTTGATCAAAGTAAAATGCCATATTTGCGAATGGGCAAAGGTGAACCTTTAGTTCTACTTCATGGGTTATCTTCATGTAAAGAAAGCTGGTTTAAACAATTTGAGTTATCTAGCCATTACGATCTTATTATTCCGGATTTTAGAGGTCATGGCGATAACCAAACATTTGAAGGAGTTACAATTGAAAATTTTGCGAAAGACGTTATCTGCTTACTTGAGCAATTGAAAATTGAAAACGCACACATTTGCGGCTTATCAATGGGTGGTATTGTTGCACAGGAAATTTATCGACAAGCCCCTGAAAAGTGTAAATCTTTAATTCTTACGTGTACTACTTATTCTGCCTTTAAACCATATAGCAGCCCACTTTTCAAATATGTAAAAGCTCGTTCACAATATTTACCTACAAGTCTTAGAAAAAAGATTACAGCTAGGAGTTGTTTTTATTCTTGGAATAAAGAAAATATGGATGCAATTGATTATTTTTATAGACCAAAAGAAGGTGTCCCTTTTGCAATGGATTCCATAAAAAATATAGAATACCGTTCACTTTTACCAACGATTAAAGTACCGACACTAATCATTGGAGCGCAATATGATACATTACTCCCAGTTTGGATTCAAATATGCATGCATGAAATGATTCCAAATTCCGAATTAGTCATCCTTAAAAATACAGGTCATGCTGCTAAAATTGAATCAGCAAAAGAATATAATGAATCGATAAAAGCTTTTTTAAGTAAACATCCACCTACTAATAAGGCGGGTTAGAAGCAAAAGGGGGGAAAACACCCCTCTTTTTTATTGTCCGCTTTCCACTTATGAACGTTCTTTTAACCATTGATCTGCTATCCCAGCAAGTTTACCTGTAAGGGCCAAATTTATGTGTCCAGCTTCTACTTTTTGAAAAGTCTTGTCTTCACTAGAAACTAAATCCATGATTGGTCGACTTTGTTCTTCCAGGACTAGATTATCGTTTTTAGACGAGATTGCTAATAAATTTGACTTTATATTTTTTAAGTCTACCTTTTTACCTCTTACCGAAAATTCTCCTTTAATTACTTTATTTTCGATAATAATATCATTCATTATTTGACGGAATGTTTCTCCTGCAAATGGAACCTGGTCATTCATCCAATTGTTAATACGACTCCAGCTTTTAACAAACCGTTTATCATCAGCTCGGGCAAGTAGATTAACGTATGGACTATTGTTAATTGGAGAATTGAAAGCTTGAAACAATCCGTAAACTAGCCAAGCTGGAAGTATACCGTATACATCTATCCAGCGATCCATATTTAATGTTCCTTGTTTTAAACCTTCTAGCCATTTGTCTGGAAGAGTGTTCACACTCCAATCAATAGGGACAGTGGCCACAATTAGATTTTTTATTGGTTCCTCTGCGATAGCAGCATAAATGGAAGCAAGTACACCACCTAAACAATAACCAAGTAACGTAATTTCATTAGCTGACGAATGTCGTAATGCACGTTGGACCCCTTTTTTAATGAAGTCGTCAATATAATCCTCTAGATTCATCTCTTTATCTTCGTATCCTTGAATTCCCCAATCTAATAAATACACCTCATATCCAAGTTTCACCAAGCCTTCTACCACACTAGCACCTGGAGCAAAATCTAAAATATAAGGTCGATTCAGTAAAGAGAAAATTAAAAAGATCGGAACTTCATACTTTTTTTCTTCAGGTGGATAGTAATATAAGGTTGCCTTATTTTTTTTCCATACTTTTTGTTTAGGAGTAGGGTAAATTTTTGGCTTAGGTTTATTCATTACATTAAGAACCTCATTCCATCTATTTAACTCTTTTTCAAAATCAAGAGATGGAATGTTATTTTTATTTTCGGTAGTAGTTACCAAAATTGCGCCCCCTTTTTGTAAAATTATTTAGAGTTTGAAAATGTTAGTTCAAGCTCTTGTTCTACAGGTTTCTCTTTATTTCGTTCATTCATAAACATTAGTAGAATTGAAATCTCTTCTTTTAAACCATAGAAATTAGACAATTCATTCTTAATGTCTTGTATTTCTGAACGTAATTCTTTTAACTCAATTAGTTCTTGCTTTGTTTTCATCAATTCTGTTTTATGTTGTTTCATCAGTTTGATCGTTTCATTCGTTAATCTAACTAAATTCTGATTATCTCTATTTGAAGAATCCACTGTATTTTTCAGTTCCCAAATTTCTTCTTCCATTGAATCTAGTTTTTCTTCAGATTGAATCGTTAATTTAGCTAAGTTTGCAATATCAACTTTAGTCGGTAGATTTAAATGATTCGCTAAAAGCTCTTGTGTTTTATTTAACCTTTCTTGGTAACGCGCAGTTGTATCTGAAGTTACTCCTGCTAACTTAACAAATTCTTTATTATTAGTGGAAAGACTAATAATATCATTCACTTGCGTTTCCCATTGACCATATAATTTGCTAAACATACCGTATGGATTTATCGTTTTCTCACTTTTCACGTCTGATCCTCCTTGCATTTATACGAGTATGAGCGTTCCATATAACTATTAAATGGAAAAAGTAGATTTTTTAAATGTTTAGTTAAATGATCAATAAACGGATACTGGTTTGGTTGGAATATCGTTGATGTATCCTTCAAATATTCCATAAATTGATTTCTATTATTTCGTTTAAACTCAATATATTTTTCTAGGTCGCAAATATATTTTTCTACTAATTTATCATTTGTAAGATGATCAATTGTCGTAAAAAAGGCCTCATAAGTTTGGTTTTTATATTTGTCAAATCGATTGTTAATTTCCTCAAACGATCTAAAAGGAAAAATTCTTTGTATGACAGCTGTCGACATTAATATTTCTTCTCGTGACGCTCTTTCTAATTCATAAAGTTCATTTGAAATATGTTTTGAAAAATCTTTTATATTAGTTTTTGACTGCTTCAAATTGTCTGCTAAAAACCTTATCGTTTGAAGAAGAACAGACTCGCGATGTGTCTCTCCATTTGCCCACATATCAACGAATTGAAATGCTTGACGCCAAAGTAGTTCTAAACTTGAGATATTTTTTTCAATTTCTATTGTTCCTGTCATGTCATTCCCTCCTCTAAATTAACTGAACACGTTTTTATAGATTAAATTAACTTAATTTCCAAAATTTATCTTTACAAGACTTGGGCAACTACCCCACCATCAACAACTAATATGTGCCCAAATACATAATCAGATGCTTTAGAAGCCAAAAACAAGGCTGGTCCCTTCATATCATTGTTTGAACCGAATCGGTTAGCTGGAGTTCTTCCTAGAATTTTTTCTCCAATATTATCTAAATGTCCATTTGTCATTTTTGTCGGAAAAAAACCTGGAGCGATTGCGTTTACATGGATATTATATGGTGCAAGTTTCACTGCTAAATCCTTTGTAAAATTAATAACAGCGCCTTTACTTGTAGCATATCCAATACCATTTGTAACTTCAGGATCTTGTCCACCAAAACCAGTGATCGAAGCAATATTAATAATTTTCCCTGAACCTTGTTGAACCATTACTTTACCTACTGCTTGTGAAAATAGGAAAACAGCTTTTAAGTTAATGTCCATAATTCGATCCCATTTATCAGATTCCATATCCAAAGCTGGAGCAATCCACGTAGCTCCACTATTGTTAACCAATATATCGATTGTTCCAAACTCCTCAAGGGTTTTTTGAACAACATTATTGATATTTTCATGATCAACGACATCACATTGTAGCGCTAATGAGCGTACGCCAATTTTTTTTAATTTGTCACTTACTTCTTGACATGCTTCTACTTTTCGTGAGCAAACAACAACATTAGCTCCGGCTTCTGCTAATGATATAGCTATTTGTTCCCCAAGCCCACGTCCTCCACCTGTAACAATGGCTGTTTTGCCCTTTAAATCAAATAATTCATTGACGTTCATTTTCTTTCTCCCCTTGATTAACTAAATTTTGATAGCTCGCCTATTACTATGTCTTGAACGAAATGTATTTCCACCAATCCAGCAATCACTTTCTATTAAACTGTAGTTCTACCAGCAACATATAATATTTGCCCAGTAATATAAGATGCATCATCCGAACTTAAAAATGCTACAGCACTTGCAATATCTTCAGGCTGACCAACTCTCTTTATAGAAAGATCTTTTAGTAATAGATTCGTAAATTCTTCTAACGTCATGCCCAATCTTTTGGCAGTCGCCTTTGTCATTTCAGTTTCAACAAATCCAGGTGCAATCGCATTTACATTTATTCCAAACGGTCCAAGCTCAATAGCCATTGTTCTTGTCATCCCTTGCAAACCAGCTTTTGCAGATGAGTAATTTACTTGCCCTCGATTTCCAAGAGCAGATATTGAAGATATGTTAACGATATTTCCACTTCTTTGTGAAACCATATATTTTTGAGCTTCGCGGGAACATAAAAATGCTCCTTTTAGATGGACATCAATTACAGTATCCCAATCATCCTCCGTCATTTTAAATAGCAAATTGTCACGAATAACTCCCGCATTGTTTACAAGAATATCTAGTTTTCCAAAATGTTCGATGACTTCATGGAAAGCTGACTCTACCTCAAGAGTATTTGAGACATCGCACTTTATGGCCATGACGGATTTAGAATTGATTTGTTTTGCTAATTCTTTAGCTCCCACTAGATTGACATCTAGAATTGCTACCTTAGCTCCTTCATTTACAAATCTCTTTACAATTGCTGCTCCAATTCCACGTGCAGCTCCTGTTACTATTGCTACTTTATTAGTAAAACGTCCCATCATGATTACTCCTATCCATACTGCACTTTTTAGTTTTTGTAGAAAACTTTATTATCGAGAGATTCATACTATTAATCTTTTATTGGCGAAGTTTTAAGTTCATCTCTCAACTTGTATTTCAACACTTTACCTGACGCATTTCTTGGTATTTCTTTATATTCAAAAATTAATCGTGGAACTTTATATCCTGCTAGTTCGTTACGACAAAATGCAATAATTTCATTATGATCTAGTTTTTGCTCAGTCTTTGCTACAATTACAGCAGCGACAGTTTCTCCCCAAACCTCATCCGGTATCCCTACTACAGCCGCCTCAAGAATATTTGGATGTTTATAAAGAATTTGCTCTACTTCTGTTGAATAAATATTCTCGCCACCACTAATAATCATGTCTTTTTTTCGGTCAACAAGATTGATATATCCGTCTTCATCAATCGTTGCAAGATCTCCCGTATACAACCAGCCATCCCGAAGTACTTTATACGTCTCTTCTGGCTTTTTATAATACTCTTTCATTACTGACTCACTACGTAGAATTAGCTCTCCAATTTCACCTGGATTAATTTGCTCACCATAGTCATTCACAACTTTAGCTTCGTCATTAAATTGAGCTTTTCCACAAGTTCCAAGCTTATCCTTATGTTCAGATGGCAACAAAGCAATACCACCTGGACCACCTTCCGTTAAACCACATAAATTAATAAACTGGTCTGTTCCAAACATTTTCATCGATTTTTTTATAAGCTCTGTAGGCATAGGAGCCGCCCCATATGTACAACGTGTTACTGAAGTTAAATCATATTTATCTCGATCCTTAACCTGAAGAAGGAAGTTATACATCGTAGGAACTCCAAAATAAAGAGTAATCTTATACATATCGATAGCTTTAAGTACTTCTTCTGGATCGAACGTTTCATGAATTACTTGAGTACAGCCTAAATAATTACAAGTAATCATAAACACATTTAATTGAGCTGCATGAAAAAGTGGTGCGATGTGCAGTATTCGATCAGATGAATCCATTTTTTGAATCATTGCATTCCTTATAGATGCATGAAGAACACGATGATGATCTAATAAGACACCTTTAGGAAGCCCCGTTGTACCGGAAGTATATAAAATTTGAGCATCATCCCATTCATCAACTTGAATAGTAGGATTGAATTCGTTGTTAGTAATTACTTCATCTAAATTTTTTTGACCAGGAGCAATGCGAGCACCTATCGATATCGCTAAGTTTATTTTTTCGTTTCCCCCCGTTGATTTATAAATTGTTTCGCAGTATTCATCGTCAAAGAATACAATTGAAGAATCTGAATCATTTAATATATAAGTAATTTCTCTTGTAGTAAGTCGGAAATTGACGGGAACGGCAACAGCACCAACCTTCATAATGGCATAGTATACAAACATAAACATGTCTGAATTTTTCATCATTATGGCAATCTTGTCACCTTTTCTCACACCTTCAGCTATTAAACCATTCGCTATTCGATTTACTTCTCGATTAAAATGATCATAGGAATAGCTTTTATTCCTAAAATAAATTGCAATCTTTTCAGGAATACTACGTGCATGTCTTTCTATTGTTGATCCAACATTCATACTTTTATATCCCTCCTAAGAAATCACGTTACTAAAAGGTAATTCCTTTAAAATTAGTTTAAATATCATTTAAAGAGTTTAATAATTAAATGGAAGGTATTTTTGTAAAAATAGCTCGAAGTAAGTTTTACCCCGAACTATTTTGAATTTTCAGATTTAAATTCGTATTACTTGACTAAAGATGCCTAAATTATTGAAGACCCAACATTTCTGTTTTTTGAACATCTTCATTTTTTAATTGCAAGCGCATTATTTTCCCTACAGGTGTTTTCGGTAGTGATTCTTTAAATTCAATAATGCGTGGGACTTTATAATTCGTTAATCTCTCTTTACACCATTCTCGAATTTCTTCTGATGTAAGTGTATACCCTTTTTTTAGAACGACAGCCAATTTGACTGTTTCGATTCGATAAGGATCCGGGATACCGTAAACACATGCCTCCAACACTGCTGGATGTTTGTAAATGACCTCTTCCACTTCAGCTGGATATACATTAAAGCCACCGGTAATAATCATTTCCTTCTTTCTACCAACAATATAGAAGTAGCCTTCATTATCCATTGTCGCCATATCTCCTGTGTGCAGCCAGCCATCACGGAGAGCATAATCTGATTCTTCTTGATTCTTCCAATAACCTTTCATGACTTGTGGACCTTTTACAATAAGCTCCCCCGGTTCACCAACTTGCATCTCCTTTGTCCCCGTTGCGATATCAACAATTTTCACATCCGTATTTGGCAATGGAATACCGATACTACCAACTTTTCTTTTACCATTTACTGGATTACGAGTAACACCAATCGTTGCTTCTGATAAGCCATACCCTTCAATAATTGGTACTCCCGTTTTCTCTTCAAATCTATTCAATATCTCAACTGGAACTGGAGCTGCACCGCAAACACATAATTTAAAGCATGATAAGTCATTCTCTAATAAATCCGGATGATTTAGCAAAGCTATATACATCGTAGGAGAACCCATAAAAATCGTAGGTCGATATGTACGAATCAACGTTAATATATAATCTAAATCAAAATTTCTAACCATTACAAAGCTTGCACCGATAAAAATCGATTGAACTAAAGTGAATAGTCCTAGCCCATGATATAGTGGAGCAATACCTATTTGGCAGTGTCCCTCTTCATTTAAAATAGGCTTGCTACATTCATTTCCTTGATAAAGCGCTGCAGCCATATTGGAATGTTTAATCATTACCCCTTTTGGAAAACCAGTCGTTCCACCAGTATATAGGATAATTGCTACATCGTTTGATTGCTGATCCATACTAGGTAGTTCAGCTTTCTCATTTTCAATCCAAAGGTGGATATTATCATCTTCTTTAGCCACTTCATCTGCAGTTATAAACTTTACTTTGTCAATCATTCCAACTTTGTCCAATTTTTCTTTTACTTCTCGAAAAGCAATCAATCCTACGGCTTCCGAATTATTTAATATATGTTTCAATTCTTCCGGTTTAAAGTATGGATTGATTTGAACGACCACACCACCTAAACGTTGTACCGCGAAAAAAGCAATTGCATATTCAAGGCAATTTGGTAACATGACCGCAATCCGGTCTCCTTTTCGAAAACCTCTTTTATTAAGACCATACGCCACACGTTCACAAGCTTTTTTCAATTGTAAAAAGGTTGTTTTTCGATCACCGTCAATAATTCCAATTTTAGAAGGGTTTTCTTTCGCTGCTTGATCAAGTACTTCTAATATTGTTAGTGATGGGATGTCAATTTTATAAGAAACTTCTTCAGGATAATTTGCTAGCCAAGGTTTATTCAAGTTCCCCTCTCCACTTCTTTGAATTTAATGATTCTTAGTTCTTTCGAAACATTTACTAATCAATTTTCTATTCAATTTCTACTAAATAGGAGTTTTACAAGTGACTAACTGTATTAACTAGAATAATTTTTATATAGATTAGGCTATGATTGATTGCTGATTGATTTTGAAAAATTTGGTCGTCTTTTCTCTAAAAATGCTTGTACTCCTTCTTTTACATCATCCTTAAGGAAGAGCTCTTGAAACAATTCTGCCTCTCTTCCTAGTGCTAAATGAATAGTTAATTCTAGCCCTTCATCTACTGCTTTTTTAATATTTCTTAAAGCAGCAGGAGAGTTATTGCATATTTTAGCTGCTAGTTTCATAGCTGCTTCTATTCCTTCTCCAGATGGTACTACTTTATTAACTAAGCCAATTCGAAGCGCTTCCTCAGCAGAAATATGATCGCCTGTAAATAATAGTTCCTTTGCCTTTGCCTCTCCTACAAGTCTAGGTAACCTTTGTGTTCCACCAGCACCAGGTAATAACCCTAGCTTAACTTCTGGAACACCAATAAAAGCGTGTTCTTCGGCGATTCTAAGATCACACGTTAATGCAAGTTCGCAACCTCCACCAAGTGCAAACCCGTTAATAACAGCAATCGTTGGTTTAGGCGAAAAATCAATACAATTAAAGAACTCATGATTATCCATAAATTCTGACATTAAGTTTGAGTTACCAATTTTTTCAGGTAACTCTCTTATGTCCGCACCTGCCATAAAAGCCCTTTGGCCAGCACCTGTTAAAATGATCGCCAACACATTGTCATCTGAATTAAGCTCCTTGAATGTCTTACTTAATTCACCTTTTACTGCTGTACTGAATGTATTCATAGGTGGATTATCAATTGTAACAACAGCTACCTGTCCTTTTCTTTCAACTGTCACTAAACTCATCCATTTCACCTCATTAATCGTAAATTTAATAAATCAAATTTAATTGAATACTATAATCCAAGATTTTTAGCGATAATATTTTTCATAATTTCATTTGTACCAGCATAAATAGGCATAACTGCAACATCTCTATATTGACGAGCTATATCATATTCTTCCATATATCCATAACCACCATGAAGCTGTAGACAACGAGCAGACATCTTTCTAGCTTTATCTGTCATCCACCATTTCGCCATAGAAGCTTGAGTTGTTACATCTTCTCCATTCATATGTCTTACTGCCAGGTCGTCAATGAATGCTCCTGCGATCGATAGTTCCGTTGCCATTTCAGCAATTTCAAATTGTGTATTTTGGAAAGAGCTAATTGGTACTCCGAAGGCATGTCTTTCTTTAACATATCTAATCGTAGACTCTACCATTTCTTGTCCAAGTGCGAATGCCGAGCTAGCGCATATAATTCTCTCTTGTTGCAATTTATCCATTAAAATATAGAAACCTTCTCCTTCCTTGCCAAGGAGATTAGAAACTGGAACTCTAGCATCCTCAAAAATTAGTTCAACAGTATCTTGTGAATGGCCGCCCATTTTTTTCAATTTACGTCCACAAATAAATCCAGGAGTATCTTTTTCAACCATAATGATACTAATTCCCTTACGTGCAGGAACAGCTTTAGGGTCTGTTTTCACAACCACGAAAGTTAAATCTGCATTCAAACCATTTGTAATAAAAGTTTTTTGGCCGTTAATGACATAATAGTCTCCGTCTCGTACAGCAGTTGTATTAACACTTGCTAAGTCTGAGCCCGTACCTGGTTCAGTCATTGCAACTGCTGTAAAAATATCTCCAGTCACACAACCATTCAAATACTTTAACTTTTGTTCTTCAGTACCGTATTTTTCAATATATGGTACTGTAATCGAACTATGAAGACTTGCTCCTCCGATGCCTCCTCCAATGCGTGAAGTTTCTTCTGCAAGAACTAAATTGAATCCAAAATCTAGTCCTAATCCGCCATAAGCTGGATCAACTTGAGGACTAAGAAATCCATGCTCTCCCATTTTTTTGTAAAGTTCTCTAGGCGTGTAACCATTTTCTTCCCATTCATGAAGGTACGGTTTTACTTCTTTTTCAATGAATTTTTGTAATGATGTACGGTACATCTCATGTTCATCAGTACTATATGCTCTTTTAGTAGAGAACAAATCAAAAGTAGGTGCTTTTGTTGTAGAACTTGTTTTAGACATCAAAATTCCTCCAATATTTAAATGGTTAATAGATTACGAAATTCAAAGTTTTATAATTTGTGAAAACCAAATTAAATAAAGCTAAGTATTGATTACAATCTTGTTTTAGTTGATCTTGTACATTGAAACGACAACTGCTCCACCTAGACCTAAGTTATGTTGTAATGCAACTCTTGCATTTTCAACTTGCCTTTTTTCTGCTTGCCCGCGTAATTGCCAAACAAGCTCAGTACATTGTGCTAATCCAGTAGCTCCAAGCGGATGACCTTTTGACATTAATCCACCTGAAGGATTAACAACAAATTTACCGCCATACGTATTATCCCCATTATTAATAAATGTCTCAGCTTCTCCTTCACCACATAACCCAAGACCTTCATACGTAATGACCTCGTTTGGTGTAAAGCAATCGTGTAATTCAACAACATCCACATCCTCAGGCCCAATCCCTGCTTTTTCATAAAGTTCTTTTGCGGCTCTTTGAGTCATTTCAGCACCAACTACGTTTAATACATTTTCATATGTTGCCTCTGTATCTGTTGCCAATACTTGTGAAACAATCTCTACCGCATTCTTAATTCCATGTTTTTTAGCAAATTCATCAGTACAAACAATTGCAGCTGCAGCACCACATGACGGTGGGCATGCCATGAATCTCGTTAAATAAGGTGGACAAATAACTTGTGAGTTTAAAACTTCCTCAACAGTTAATGGCTTATCAAAAATTGAATAAGGGTTATTAATTGCATGATTACGAGTTTTTACAGCAACTTTTGCAAAAATATCAGGGTTAGCATCATATTTTTGAATATAAGCAGTTGCTGCCTCTCCAAAAAATTTAATTGCCCCATTTGGTACACTACTGTTCGTTAACTCATCTAAACGATCATTAAATGTTTTCAGAGGAGAAGTTCGATCATTCCATACTTCTGATAACGCACCTGGTTGCATCTCTTCAAATCCAAATGCAAGTGCACAATCAATCGCACCAGACTCTACAGCTTGTCGCGCTAGATATAATGCAGTTGAACCAGACGAACAGTTATTATTTACATTCATGACTGGAATTCCCGTCATTCCAACTTTATAAAGCGCTGCTTGCCCGCATGTACTGTCCCCATACACATACCCTGCAAATGCCTGTTTAATTTCACTAAAATCAATACCCGCATCTTGAACTGCATTTCGGATTGCTTTAGAAGCCATGATTTCATATGGCTCATTTTTTCCTGGCTTCATAAACTTGACCATTCCAACACCGATAATTTTCGCGTTTTTGCTCATGTTCACTTCATACCCCTTTCATTTAAACACCTTTCCAATTATAGGAAACGCTTACATTAGTTTTTAATAAATAATTGAGATTACGATCTACGTCCAACAATGGATTCGATTTTTAGTTGCTTTAGTTTATCTAATTACAGATTGGTTTCTCAATTCTTCAATTTCCTCATTTGAATAACCATGTTCAGCTAAAATGCAATTTGTGTGTTGACCTGATTTCGGTGCAAGTTCTCGAATAATCCCAGGTGTCTCTGACATTTTAATCGGTGGGGAAATAAGTTTTACTTCACCTAAACCTGGATCAACGAATGTTTGAAACATTCCTCTTTCAATTAGTTGTGGATCACTTTCTAAATCTTCAAATGAATTCAAAGGTGAAACGCATGCTTCAACATTTGAAAACACTTCTACCCATTCTTTTTGAGTTTTAGTTGAAATGATTTCCTGAATTTCAACCTTCATTTGATCTTGAATTTGAATAGGTGCATACTGTTTTCGTATCAAGTCTTCCCTTTCAATTACTCTGCAAAATTCTTTCCAAAACTTTGGTTCGACAGCTCCGACAGAAAGAAAACGTCCATCTTTCGTTTCGTACACTTCGTAAAATGCATTTTTACCAGATAACTGTAGTTCACCGCGATTTGATGGAATATTTGCAGTTATATAATCCGGCAGATTAAGTTGTAGCCATGAAAGAGCACCATCCATCATTGAGATGTCAATAAATTGCCCTTTTCCAGATCGTTCTCTCTCATACAGAGCCATTAATATCCCAACAGTTGCTAATAACGCTCCTCCACCAAGATCAGCAATTGGAACGGGTGGAACAACCGGTTTTCTATTTCGTTCACCAAAAAGTTCAAGTAATCCCGCATAGCTTATATAGTTCAAATCATGACCTGGCTGCTTAGCATATGGCCCAGTTTGACCATATCCTGTTACTGCACAATAAATAAGTGATGGGTTAATTTTCTTTAATTCTTCATAACCGACACCAAGCTTATCCATTACGCCTGGTCGAAATGATTCAACAACAACATCTACCTTTTCAATCAATTTAAAAAATATCGTCTTCCCTTCGTCACTTTTTAAATCTAAACAAATACTTTTTTTGTTCCGATTAAGTGAATGAAAAAACGCGCTATCCTCACCTACTTTAGGTTCACCTGCTCTTGCATAATCACCTAAATTCGTATCTTCTACTTTTATTACTTCGGCCCCGTAATCAGCTAAAAGCATCGTACAATATGGACCAGGTAATAAACGTGTTAAGTCTAATACACGTAGAGAATTTAATGCTGAAGACATTCTATTTCCTCCGACTTTGCAAATTATTGACGCTACAACATGAAACTTTTATCTTTATAACTACTAACAAATTTATTTAGGTTGCATACGGATTGCACCGTCTAGACGAATTACTTCACCATTTAACATTGGGTTTTCAATGATTGACTGAGTTAATTTTGCAAACTCGCTTGGTTGACCTAGTCTTTTTGGGAATGGAACCATTTCTCCAAGTGCAATTCTTACATGCTCAGGAGCAGTTTCAAGAAGTGGCGTATCAAACAATCCAGGAGCAATTGTCATCACACGAATTCCATGACTAGCTAAATCTCGTGCAATTGGTAAGGTCATTCCAGCAATACCGGCTTTAGAAGCACTATATGCTGCCTGGCCCATTTGACCTTCGAAAGCTGCAACTGAAGCAGTATTGATAATAACTCCTTTTTCTCCATCATTATTCTTTTCGTTTTGAGCCATTTTTTCGGCAGCTAAGCGTATTACATTAAATGTACCAACCAAATTAACATGAATAACCTTTGAAAAAGCTGCTAATGGAAACGGACCATATTTACTAATTGTTTTAATTGCATTACCTATCCCTGCGCAGTTTACCAAAGCGTTAACTTTACCAAAGCGTTCAATAGCTTGATATAAAGCCTCTTGTACTTCCTCTTCATCCGTAACATTTGTCTTAACAAAAAGTACATTTTCTTCTCCAAGAGATTGAACAAGCTTTTTTCCTAACTCTGCATTAAGATCAATGATGACAGCTTTCCCACCATTTTCGACGACATTTTTTACAGTTGCCTCTCCAAGACCAGATGCTCCTCCGGTAACAACAACGACACTGTTCTTTAAATCCATTTTTCATTTCTCCTTTACTAATCAATGTAAAATGTTTATAGGATAAAGCACTTATAAAAGTGTACTTACCTACCAATTAAATGGTAAATTTAAATACAAATACTATTCAAAAATCGTATTCTATTAAATAATAGTAAGTGGTTGGTAGAATAAACAATTTCACTCAATCAGTCACTAAAATAATTATCAGAATACTTTTAATTATCGTAACTTTAAGTTATCCTATAGTAAATTAATGGTTTTGAATGGTACTTTAAGCTAGAGTTAATTAGCGAATATATCCGGAATTTTTATAGTTGAAAATAGACATTTCTACATAAATTTCTACTAGAGGTGATACCATGCGGATCGAACAACTACAATATATTGTCGAAATAGCAAAAACCGGTTCAATTACTAATACTTCTGAACATCTCCATTTATCCGCTCCAGGAATTAGTCAATCAATTAAAGGATTGGAAGAGGAGCTTGGTGTAAAAGTATTCGAACGTTCTAGAACTGGATTACTTCCAACAGATATAGGAAAAGAAATTATTACATTAGCACAAGAAGTATTAAACAAAATGGGGGAAATTAAGGAAGTTGCTAATAATTATACCTCGTCCTTAGATGGTAACCTCTCGATAGCGGTGATCAATACACTGTGCAGAAGTATCGTCCCGCAGACACTTGCAAGTTTTAAAATTAAATATCCAGGAATAAATGTAAAAATTAATGAGTTCTCCGCAAACAGTCTTGTAAAGAAAAGTGTTTTAAATGGAGAGGCAGATATTGGCTTACTAGCTAATCCTCGAAGTAATAATGACGAAAATAAACAATTAATTTCGATTCCTGTGCTAGATAGTCCATTAATGGTTTGTTTTAGTAAAGATTCTGAACATGCAAAGCAAGACACTATTCATATTAAAGACATTATCCATTTACCTATTGCAGCTTTTAGTAATAATTCAGAAACAATTGACTACTACAATTCATTTTCAAAGTTTGGAAAACTTAATATTTTGTTCCATTCGAATAGCCCTGAAACTAGAAATTATTTTATATCACAGGGCTTAGCTATAGGCTTTGATTGTGCATTAGCTACTAAATTTGATCATAGTGTTAAAAGCGGTAATATTTTAGCAGTCCCTTTAGTCGGTGTTGAAAAGAATGTATCAAAGTTGTCCTTTTTCTGTATACAATTAAAAAGTCAACATTTCTCTTTTGCAGCAAAAGAGTTTTTAAAAGAAATCCAACTTCAATCAAAAATATGTGAAAATAGTTTCATATAAAAAAACCTGATCAAAATTATTAAAATTTTGATCAGGTTTTTTTGAATTGTATTTTAAGTTCAAAACTATTAAGAAGTACATTTAAGCTTAATGAAAAAGAAATGACATAAAAAGAATGTATACCTCAATGATTGCCAAACGATTAAATAAGGATAGGTGACATTCATAAAATTTATTTAATGAAGTAATTGTTTAAGAAAAAATGGGCTTTCTTAGTTAAATAAGTATTACTAGATTTATTCTCAATTAAGGGACCAACAACTGGGTGAAGTCTGTATTATTCCTCGAATGTCGTTTTCTAATAAAATCAGTAACTATTCTCAAATTAAATATCAAGTTTACGGGTACCAATCCATTTCACCATTTCAGGATCTCTGTGTGAAAAGAACAAGCTTTCATTTGTGTCTAAAGCTACAATTTTCTCGATATCATCTTGACTTAGTTCAAAGTCAAAAATATTAAAGTTTTCAACTATTCTTTCCTTGCGTACCGATTTCGGAATCACAACAACTCCTCTTTGAGTCAACCATCGCAAAATTACCTGTGCAACGGATTTATTGTTCTTTTTAGCGATGGCAGCTAAAACTTCATTTTGAAACATATTATTTTTCCCTTCAGCAAAAGGTCCCCATGACTCAATCTGAACACTATTTTCTTTCATCATGTTATGACTTTCAATTTGCTGACAGAAAGGGTGTGTTTCAACTTGATTTACAGCAGGAATCACCTCATTATGAATAATTAAATCAGTCAAACGGTCAGGATGGAAGTTACTTACCCCGATCGCCCTGATTTTCCCCTCATGATATAATTCCTCCATCGCTCGCCAAGAACCATATACATCCCCAAACGGTTGATGGATTAAATATAAATCCAAATAATCCAGTTGCAATCTTTCCAACGATTTTTCAAATGCTTTCTTTGTTCTATCATACCCTGTATCCTGAACCCAGAGCTTTGTCGTAATAAACAATTCATCTCTAGGTACGCCACTGCGCTTTATTGCTCTACCGACTGCTTCTTCATTTAAATAAGAGGCCGCGGTATCGATCAGACGGTAACCTGCCATAAGTGCATCAAAAACAGCTTGTTCACATTCATTTTCATCTTGAATTTGAAAAACACCAAAACCTAGAATAGGCATCTCTACACCATTATTTAATGTGACTCTTTCCATATTATTTCCTCCTTCATAAACTGAACCCTACTGAATCATCCTTAATAAGTTCAGTTCTTAGAATCAATATAATGTTTATATTTTTTACTATTTCTTATTATGCAGTAAATTAAACGGCTACTGTTATCCAATTCTTATCAAATGTTTGCCTAATTCTCTCAATCACTAATCTTTCGTAGCAATTAAAAAACCAAGTTTATTTTTCTAAAAAAATCCAAACATTTTCATAAGCGACTACAGGAAAACTCGAGCGGATAATAAAAGAAAAAAGTGTACGAGAATGGATTCGTACACTTTTAATACAAGTTATATATCTACTAATCTATACAATCCAACACAAGTTACTAGCATTTTACTCCCTGTTAAAAATTTAGGTAATAACTGTTAATGATATATAGTATGGTAATTTTAGATTTTAACTCTAAATTACAATCAATCACAATCTTAATTTAAATGTGACAGATACCCATATGCTGTTGTTCCATATACACTTTTAAAATGTTTATTTAAATGGGCTAAATCAACAAAACCACAATCCGATACCGCAGAATATATATCTCTATTTTTTTCTATCAACTGCTTTGCTCGTTCAATTTTACAATTAAGATAGTATTGATACGGTGATATTCCAGTATGAGCCTTGAATGATCTGATAAACTTAAATTTCGATAAATTAAGTTCTTTACATATCTCATCAAGTTTTAGGATATCTTCTAAATTAGAATGAAGCATATCCTTTGCTTTTCTCATTAGAGAGTTATCTTTCTTATATTCTGTTGAAAGGTTAGATTGAATTAAACTATCTGTAAGAGTTACGAGTAATTCACAACACATAGCCTCATCTTTCCCACTTAATATTGCATTAGTTAGGCTTAATATTTTATGTTCAAGTGTATGGTCGTACACAATAGGAGTTGAAAATCGTACTATATCCTTTTTCTCAATAACTTCTAACAGTAATTTTGGGTCGATATATAACATGACATAATCAAGCCCAGCCTCATCATGCGCCATTCCATCATGTGCCTGTTCTGGATTAAAAAGCATAACACCATTTTGATGAGATAATTGTAAAAAACCATCCAAATTATACTGTTGAATGCCACGTAATGTTACGCCTATTGCATACTCCATATGAGAGTGTTTTTTATATTTAAAATCTGTCATACTTGCAGATAGCGCCGTAATACCTGCAGATTTTTTATAGATAAATTTGTCCATTAAATTCACCTCATTAACAACTTACTTACAACCATATCATTACTGCGGCATAAACTAAGAACAATGCCATCAATACATTAACAGACTTTTTATGTGTCTGTAAAAACATCTTAAAGATTGTACCAAATAGAACCCAAGTAATAAATGCTAAAAACCCTATGATTGTAATTAATAGAACACTTATTGTAACCGCAGGCATTTTGACATAATAAGGGAGAATATAACTAGGAATTACAGTCATAGTAAATAGTACCACCTTCGGATTTAAAAACTGCATAAAAAAGCCTGAAATAAAAGTACCCCTTTGGCTTATGGATGATTTTGATGAATCCATTTTGTAAATTTGATAGGCTAGATACAGCATATAAAAGCTTCCAATTATTTGCATAAAAATTAATATTTTCGGTATAATTTCGATCAACATACTGTTTACTATAGCAGAAATTACAAGTAATAATCCAAAAGCAATCGTTGCACCATAAGTATATTCTAATGCCTTTTTTGTCCCATTATTATGCACTGTCGATAATATAACTATATTAGTAGGTCCCGGTGTAAATGTAACAATAAAACAGTAAAGAATAAAAGATGTAATATTCATAAGAAAAACTCCTTTCAAGTTATTCTTATACAAACATACATCTTTAGATTAAATAGCTATAGTATATTATTGCATTTATAAACCGTTACCAGAAAAATTAATTTTACAAATTTTAACTACTTTTATTTATTTAATTTCCTTAGAAATCAGTACATCATTTTTTTCCAACTAAATGAAAAGAGCAATTACAAATTAAGGATTTGCTCTTTAAAAATTTTATTGTAATCATACTTCATCAATATTATTGAATTCAAAATATGAATTACCTTTTTATTTCTTTAATTTTTTCACCTAACTCCTCATATTCCTTTACTACTTCTTTTACAAATGAAATAATCCTAGTTCCTATGAATGTAAGTACAACTTTAGTGTCACTCGAACACTCAATTAGTTTAAATCCAATTTCGTTTTCTAACATAGATAGAGATTGTATAATGTCAGACTCACTAACATGATACTTCCTAGCAACTTTTAAAAAATTTCCACTTGTGACAGCGTATTTCATTAAAATTACTTTAGATTCTAAAGAATTCTTACTGATGATTGTTGGGTTTCGAGAACGTTCTCTTAACTTATATTATATAGGGGCCAACTATTAAGTTATCGTCAACAACTATTTAGCACTAAAAGAACTATATCGTTTTAAAAGCTTGTTTATATCCCTCAATTCCACCATAATCTATTAAACCTACATTTCCACAATTTAAACATTTATATGGTATCGTTCCTCCAAGTCCCATTGTTTGCGATAAATATGGCTTATCTCTTACCACTTCATATGATTTAATTTTATCCGCCAATTCACCCACGCCGTTTGGATAATACTTTCCATAAGACTGAACAGCTCCTTTATTTCCACAATTAAGACATATAACATTTTCCTTAACGGTGTATAACTCAATAGACTTTTTCAATCCCGACTCTCCTTTTTGTTTAAAGTGGATCTATTTTTTAACTTTAACTACATAAACTCTATACCTTAAATAGTCTATAAAAATTATAATCAAATTAATACTTTTTTATACAAATCTATTAGAACCAGCGAGATTTCATTAGCCTATTAAAAATTGATAGATTTCCATAATTTAATCCAGGAGGTACTAGCAAAGTGATTAAATAAAGATCAGTCTAGCAGAATAATGCTGAATATGAAGTTACAAGAATCCAAAAATATTTAGAGAAAGCAATTTACTAAATTGATATCCTGAGAAAAAAAGATGAACTTCTACAAAATATAGAGTTCGTCTTTTTTTGTGAATTAAAAGCTTAATATCAATAGATTAACTAATACTTAAAGTACCAACCAAATTTATTAGAATCTGTACAAAATAATTCGTACATAATACCTTCAGTAAAAATATCAACTCAACAATAGTTTATTAAAATTTTACATAGAGAAATTACTATGCAGATGGCAAAAGACATTTCAAATACGTTATTCGGATGTCTTTTGTCATTTTTTATATTCTTTATTTGTTTTCCGGTATACATTCTTACTGTTTAAACTCATTCCACAATAAAATAAAAAAATCGGTAACCTCTTTTAGAGATTACCGATTTTCTATTCATTTATTTAATTACTCTAAGCCAAGTGCTTGTAAAACATCGTCTAATGTTTGGCCTTTGTATTTCGTTTTTGCTTTTGGAGAATTATCATTCCATGGATTTTGCATCATGTAGTTATTAATTACATACTGCATATCTTTTGCATCAACTACACCATCATAGTTAATGTCAGCATCGCGTTTATTTGTTCCCCAATATGTTTGGATGTATAACGCATCATTTATATCAATAACATTATCTTTATTCACATCTCCACCAGGAATATATTCATAATTAACTGGTTTCGATGCAGCTGTCACTTTTCCATCCTCTTTATATCCTATTGTAAAGTCTTTTGTAAATGTAAAGTGACCAGGCACGTCAATTTTTTGTGTAAATGTGTCATCAGTTAATGGTAATCTCGTTCTGAATGCGAATGGTGATGTGCTAGAATATCCTAGCTGATCTGTTACACCATATTCTTTACCTTTTGAATCTTTGACGCTAATTTTTGTACCAGCTTTATTATAATCAAGATTTTTCATTTCAGGCTCTAAGCCATCAAACATCATTAATCCTTCTGCCTGAACTTGGCCTCTCATCAGTGAGTACGTCGGTGTCACATAGAAATATGGTTGAATACCTTGTGTCGTTACTGTACTATTATCCACATTCGTATAAACAGCGTTAAAGAATCTACTTGAACCATTTGCACTAAAGAACGACATTGTACCTTTATAGTATTGGTCTTTTGCTTTAAATGTTAAGTCTACTAACGATGCATCTCCAACGATTCCTGTATTCGCTAGATCTCCAGTCGCCGATGCAGTAATGGTCATTAACGTTTTACCTCCAGCTTGAGGGACATTCGTATACTGAACATCAAGTTTGTCTTTAAATGCCGCATTCGGTTGCACATTCACAACATCAAGAAACGCGCTTGGATATTGGAAACTAAACACAGCTTTCTTAACATTTGTTTTCACATTTTTTGTAGAGAACGTTACTGTCGTTGAATCACCCATATTGATACTTTTTTTATCAGAGATTGCAGTTGTATAAGCCGTTCCTTGTCTGACAAAATAGGCATCTACCACACTACCATAATTTCTAACAGTTGCTTTGCTATAATCTGTGAAGTCATATTCTGTAATAGCATTGACAATTGGACCAGAAGTAGCTAATGGTATTTCAGCATTGAAATTTCCTTGTGCGTCTACTGGTATACTTTTTTCTGCAGAATTATTCGGATTATAATACGTAAAAGTATTATCGCCCTGTGAAGCAGTAATACCTGCTGCCTTCATCTCGTCAATATCTTTATCGAATACATTTCCTGATACAGTAACTTTTGTGTCAGTCGGATTAGCTGTTTCGTAAATACCTCCAGCTTTCATATTGTTCATCGCTACTTTTGGCTCTTTCACTCCGTAGTATACTGGTGTATCGGCTGTGAAATTCTCGCCTTTATCATTTGTACCAACCATGCGAATCGTATATGCCCCTGGCTCTGTGTTTTTAAAATCAAACGAGATCGGATTGTCCGGATTACCAGTTAATGGATAATATTGACCTTCGTTTAACACACCTCGGTAATAATAATCTTTATTCTCATCGGCTGCTATTCCATCGGCTGAGCCTAAGAATCCGATTTCTTTATCAGTTTTTGGATCGACAAGGAAGAATTCAAAATAACGCATATGTGAATTTAATTTAAAATCTACGCCTAATGACCATCTAGTGTAATTACTTCCTGATTCATATGGTATTGTATAAGCTGCTGAAGGATTAGCTGTTAAATACTCAATACCCTCTTTTACTGTATGAATCGCAAATGGAACTTTATATGTTTCATTCGGATTGTTTTGATTTGTATAAACAATATATCCTTCATATGTTCCTAGTTTTGCAGATTTCGGGACGTTGATTGTTGCATCCATATTTGCACTGCTATACTTTTTGACTTTTACAGATGATTTCACATCTAATGTAACGCCATTTGCAGCTGCATCTTGGTCTGCTCTAGAATCGTCTGTAAAACGAGCATCCAACGTTTGGAACTGAACTTTTACGTCATATGTTTTATCGACAGAAGATTTATTAAATAACGTCATTGAACGTTTATCTGTCAAATCTTTATCTTCAATCGCTTGTTCTCCAAAACTAACTGCGCCAGTAATGTTTTTAATTTGTTGAATCCCCTTACTTGCTAGCGTTTCCCCACCATAATTCGTTGAATTATCTTTAACAGTTGATGTTTTATCTTTTACTTGAATCTCAGTTTGTGCATGAACCGCATTGTATGGGTCTACTCGTCCAGCCCCAACTTCATAAACACTATATTTATCAGATAGTGGATCAGCTGTGTTCATCAGTGTTGCTTTAACATCTGCAGGCGTCATATCAGGATGAACTTGCTTGATTAGAGCTGCAACCCCTGCAACGTTAGGCGTTGCCATTGATGTTCCAGATAAACGCTCATAAGCATAATTATAGTTTCCAATTTGATCTGCCCCGTGCATATAAGAAGGTACAGTTGAGAATACAGATACACCTGGTGCCGTTACTTCAGGTTTAATATCATATAACACTCGCGATGGGCCACGAGAGCTAAATGTCGCTAATTTATCACCTGTTGTCACTACTTGTTTCATATTACTAAATGTAAAGTCCATCGTTGAATAGATAGTATTTGCTTTTGCATCCGCTGTAGGCAATTTAGCCGCTAATGCCTTTCCTTGTGCATTACTCATTATAAATGTCGGAATATAGCCATAACCTTCTCCAAGATACACATCACCTAAAGGAGTCGGTGCGTCGTATAATACAACAGCTTTTGCGCCATGTGATTTAGCATTGGCAATAATTTGAGAAATTCCGATACTACCGCGTTGCGCAAGGACAACCTTTCCTTTTACATCTTTTTGCTCAGATGTACCAACATTCCCCATCCAATAACTAGATTCATTACCATAGTCTACATTTACCATTTGCAGCGTTTGGCCATCGAAGTCCGCTACATTATCCGTTAAACCTTGAGCAGTTAATTTTAAATCAGCTGGTAGATCACCTGTCGAAGGATGCGCTGTTCCTGTATAAGTTGGAATTGAGACTGATGTATCGCTTGCCCCTACTGTAATAGCTAAAGGCGAGTTACCTGGAGCACCTAACGAATACATCTCATCTCCAGAATTTCCAGCAGCAACAACTGCTGTAACACCTGCTAGGACAGCATTGTTAACGGCAATCGTTGTAGGATACAATGGATCATTGTAATCTGCTCCAAGAGACATATTAATAACGTCCATTCCATCAGATACTGCTTTATCAAGTCCTGCCAAAATCGCAGACATTGAACCAGACCCATATGCTCCTAGAACTCGATAAGAATAAATATCAGCATCTGGTGCAACTCCTGTTACTGAAAGGTCTCCTTTATTTTTCCCTTGTCCAGCAATGATACCCGCAACATGTGTTCCGTGCTCAGTATAGTATGCTTCACCACTTGAACCTATTTCAGGCTGACCGGACTTCTGCCAATCTGCATATGTTGTTTCCATTGGATCATTGTCATTATCAACGAAATCATAACCACCTTTAAACGCATCTTTTAAATCTGGGTGATTATAATCAATTCCAGTATCAAGAATACCAACTTTTACGCCTTTTCCCGTATAACCTTCTTCATGAAGTTTTTCGATACCTGGGAAAGTAACCGATGTATGAGTTGCAGCTTGCGTTCCTGTAGTTGATGATTCACTTATGGATGGTGGCTCTACATGAACTTGTAAATCACTATATACAGATTGTACTGCACTTGATTTAAGAAGTGATTTTATTTTGTTAGCTGGAATTGTCATTGCAACCCCATTGAATGCTTTCTTATATGAACGTTTAATTGAATATGGATTTTTCTTTGCTTTTAATTCACTACTAAAAATTGTTTTTAAATCTTTTTGGAATGTTTCATGTGAATCCTCTACTTTTGCTTGCGCATCCGCTGCTGAAAGCGTATCACCATTTGATGCTGCTTCGATAACCGCAGTCTGCTGAGGCTTGTCCTTAAACTCGACAATGACAGATGTAGGCTTGTCACTAGTTTGATCGACTTCAGAAGATAATTGAAGCCCCTCTTTGTCAGTTAATTTCAATTGCTTAATTGCCTGTAGCTGCTGTGGTGTAAGTTTTGAAAGCACTTGTTCAATTGCTGATTGAGTTGCAGCTTTTGCAATTGGCTGATGTTGTGTTACTGGAAATCCATTAAGTAGTACACCCGTACCTAATGCTACAACTGCTGTACTTTTGATTAAACGTTTCATCCGGTTGTCTCCCCCATTTTTTATATTTTCTTTCTATTCAGATTATACGTAAAGTTTATCGTTTTGACATTTTGACAAAATTCATCAATTCTTTCTTTTTTGTTCGATATTTTTCGACAAATTACATCATTATCTCTATTCAACTCAAAATTTTGATATATTTTCCTACAAATTCTTTATTTAAAAAGTCTCAATAAAAAAAACGATAATCTTATAAAAGATTACCGTTTTTTCCATTACTTACTGTTAATTATTCTAAGCCTAGTGCTTGTAAAACATCATCTAATGTTTTACCTTTGTATTTCTTAACTGCCTTTGGAGAATTTTCATTCCATGGATTTTGCATCATGTAGTTATTAATTACATACTGCATATCTTTTGCGTCAACTACACCATCAAAGTTAATGTCAGCATCACGTTTATTTGTACCCCAATACGTTTGGATGTATAACGCATCATTTATATCAATAACATTATCTTTATTCACATCTCCACCAGGGATATACTCATAATTAACTGGTTTCGATCCGGCTTTCACTTTTCCATCGTCTTTTATTCCAATTGTAAAATCTTTCGTAAATGTAAAGTGACCTGGTACGTCAATTTTTTGTGTAAACGTATCGTCTGTTATCGGTAATCTCGTTCTAAACATGTTTGGTGATGTGCCAGAATATCCTAGCTGATCCGTCACACCATATTCTTTACCTTTTGAATCTTTGACGCTAATTTTTGTACCTACTTTTGTATAATCAAATTTTTTCACTTCAGGTTCTAAACCATCAAACATCATTAATCCTTCTGCCTGAACTGATCCTCTCATAAGTGAATATGTCGGTGTCACATAGAAATATGGTTGTATACCTTGTGTCGTTACTGTACTATTCTCCACATTTGTATAAACAGCGCTAAAGAATCTGCTAGCACCATTTGGACTGTAAAGTGTCATTGGCGCTTTGTTGTAGAGATCTTTTGCTTTGAATGTTAAGTCCACTAACGATGCATCTCCAGCTATGCCTGTATTCGCAAGGTCTCCAGTCGCCGAAGCAGTAATGGTCATTAACGTTCTTCCGCCACCTTGATCAACAGTCGTATATTGAACATCTAACTTGCCTTTAAATGCAGCATTCGGTTGTACATTTACTGCATCAATGTATTGATTTGGATAAGTGAAACTGAACGTTGCTTTTTTTACGTTTGTTTTCATATTTTTTGTTGAGAAAGTTAGGGTCGTTGAATCACCCATGTTGATTCGTTGCTTGTCAGCAATTGCAGTTGTATAAGTCGTTCCTTTTCTAACAAAATAGGCATCTATCACACTATCATAATTTCGAACACTTGCCTTGCTATAATCTGTGAAGTCATACTCTGTAATAGCATTGACAATTGGACCAGAAGTAGCTAATGGTATTTCAGCATTGAAATTTCCTTGTGCGTCCAATGGAATGCTTTTTTCCGCCGAGCTATTAGGATTATAATAAGTAAAACTATCATCACCCTGTGAAGCAGAAATACCTGCTGCCTTCATCTCGTCAATATCTTTATCAAATACATTTCCTGATACGGTAACTTTTGTGTCGGTTGGATTAGCTGTTTCGTAAATACCTCCAGCCTTCATATTGTTCATTGTTACCTTTGGCTCTCTCTCTCCATAGTATACCGGTGCATCTGCTGTAAAGTTTTCCCCTTTATCGTTAGTTCCTATCATTCGAATCTTATATAATCCCGGATCTGTGTTTTTAAAATCAAATGAGATTGGATTGTCTGGATTACCAGTTAACGGATAATATCTACCTTCATTTAGCACGCCTCGGAAATAATAATCAGTATTTTCGTCTGCTCCCATTCCGTCCGCAGTACCTAAGAAGCCAATTTCTTTATCTGTTTTTGGATCGACAAGAAAGAAATCAAAATAACGCATATGTGAATTTAATTTAAAGTTTGCTCCAATTGACCATCTTGTCGCATTACTTCCTGCTTCATATGGTATTGTATAGGCAGATGGATTACCTTCCACATAGTCAATTCCTTCTTTTACAGTGTGAATCGCAAATGGAATTTTATATGTTTCATCAGGATTCTTTTGATTTGTGTAAACAATATATCCTTCATAGGTTCCTAGTTTTGCAGATTTAGGAACATTGATCTGAGCATCCATATTTGCACTGCTATATTTTTTTACTTTTACAGATGATTTCACATCTAATGTAACGCCATTTGCAGCTGCATCTTGGTCTGCTCTAGAATCGTCTGTAAAACGCGCATCTAACGTCTGGAATTGAACTTTTACGTCATATGTCTTATCGACAGATGATTTATTAAATAAAGTGATTGAACGTTGATCAGCCAAGTCTTTACCTTCAGCGGCTTGTTCACCGAAACTTAAAGCACCGGTTATGTTTTTTATTTGTTTAATTCCTTTATCTGCTAAAGTTGTTATACTATTTGTTACACTTTTTACAGTTGAAGTTTTATCTTTTACTTGAATCTCAGTTTGTGCATGAACTGCATTGTATGGATCTACACGTCCTGCCCCAACTTCATACACACTATATTTATCAGATAATGGATCTGCCGTGTTCATTAATGTTGCCTTAATATCGGATGGAGTCATGTCAGGATGCGCTTGCTTTATTAACGCTGCTACCCCTACAACGTTTGGAGTTGCCATCGATGTCCCAGATAAACGCTCATAAGCATAATTATAGTTTCCAATTTGATCTGCTCCGTGCATGTAAGAAGGTACAGTTGAGAAAACAGATACTCCAGGTGCCGTTACTTCAGGTTTTATATCGTATAAAACACGAGATGGACCACGTGAGCTAAATGGTGCTAATTTATCACCTGTTGTGACTAATTGTTTCATATTACTAAAAGTAAAATTTAAAGACGTATTAGTACTAGATGGTAACTTCGCAGCTAAGGCTTTGCCTTGTGCATTACTAATTAAAAATGTCGGGATATAGCCATAACCTTCTCCAAGATATACATCACCGTTAGGAACTGGAGTATCGTATAATACAGCTCCTATTGCACCACGTGCTTTCGCATTTGCTATGATTTGAGTTAAACCGATGCTACCTCGTTGCGCCAATATTACTTTGCCCTTAACATCTATTGGTGTAGAAGTTCCGGTATTTCCAGTCCAGTACGAACCTTCAGTACCATATGCTGCATTAACCATTTGCACAGTTTTCCCTTCGAAATCTGCTATATTATCACCTAAGCCAAGAGCACCTAGTTTTAAATCTGCTGTAATATCACCTGTTGACGGTTTTAATGTTCCTGTATATGTCGGAATAGAAACAGAAGTATCGGATGCTCCAACTGTAATGGCTAAAGGTGAATTACCTGGTGCGCCAAGCGAATACATCGTATCACCAGAGTTACCTGCTGCGACAATCGCAGTTACACCTGCAAGTACAGCATTGTTAACAGCAATTGATGTAGGATATAATGGGTCATTATAATCTGCGCCAAGAGACATGTTTATAATGTCCATTCCGTCTGAAACTGCTTTATCAAGTCCTGCTAGAATAGCTGATGTATAACCACCTCCATATGGTCCTAATACGCGATATGAATAAATGTCAGCATCTGGTGCTACCCCTGTTACTGAAAGATCTCCATCATTTTTCCCTTGCCCAGCAATGATACCAGCAACATGTGTTCCGTGCTCAGTATAATAAGCTTCTCCATTTGAGCCTAACTCAGCTTGCCCAGACTTCTTCCAATCTGCGTATGTTGTTTCCATAGGGTCATTGTCATTATCAACGAAATCATAGCCACCTTTAAAAGCACCTTTTAAATCTGGGTGGTTATAGTCAATACCAGTATCAAGAATACCGACTTTTACGCCCTTTCCTGTAAATCCTTCCTCGTGAAGTTTTTCCACTCCAGGGAATGTAACCATTGTATGAGTCGCTGCTTGCGTTCCGGAAGTTGATGATTCGCTGATCGATGGCAGTTCCACTTGAACTTGTAAATCACTATAAACAGATTGTACTGCACTTGATTTAAGTAGTTGTTTTACTTTGTTAGCTGGAATTGTCATAGCAACCCCATTAAATGCTTTTTTATATGAACGTTTAATTGAATACGGATTTTTCTTTTCTTTTAATTCACTGCTAAAAATTGTTTTTAAATCTTTTTGGAACGTTTCGTGTGAAGCATCAACTTTTGCTTGTGCATCTTCAGTTGTAAGCGCTTCCCCTTTTGACGCTGCTTCTAAGACAGCAGTCTGTTTAGGCTTGTCCTTAAACTCGACAATGACAGACGTAAGCTTGTCACTTGTTTGATCGACTTCAGTAGATAATTGAAGTCCTTCTTTATCACTTAATTTCAATTGCTTAATTGCCTCACGCTGCTGAGGCGTAAGATTTGCTAATACTTGCTCAACCTTTGATGTTGCTTGTGCATGTACTTGTTGTGAAAAGGAACCTGGTGTCATTGTAGTACTTATAAGTCCTGTTGTTAATGCTAATGTTGTAACATTTCTAAACATACTCTTTTTCATCTACTAGCCTTCTTTCTTTTCTCAAGATAAATTCATTATACGGAGAATTGATTTTATTAATATTTTGCAAATTTCAATCAATTCTAAATTTTTTACAAATTCCAACTTTTTATTTCTTCCAACTTAATATTTTTGAAAAAAATGAAAAAAGAAATCGAAAAGTTCTCTGACAGTTTTCCATATCCACTCGGGTATTTCAATACTTTCCAAAGCTCCTGTTTTAGAAGGAAATCTTAATGTTGAAACGAAAAAAACTGTATATTTTAGAAAATCTAAAACCAGTAAGATCTGGCTGCAAGCAAAAATGGTTTTAATATTAGTGTTTTAAATAACTAAATCAAGAAATTTAGTGACCAACTTGAAGGAAAAGCAAAAATTTCACTTTATTTAGTCTTTAAATCAAAAAGTAGGAAAATCCCAATCTCTTTTTTTACTTTTTAATACTTTTTTAGTGCAAAAATATTTAAAACTAATTTAAAGATTCTTCTATAAATAAACATAAAAAGACTCCGGTACAAATCCGGAGCCAATAAAATCTATATTTCTATTATTTTTAGTCTATTCCTTTTCGTTAATTCCAAGATCTTTCTTTATACTATCTAAAGTTGCTGACTTGTATTTCTTTTTAGGTGTTAGTGAATTTGCGATTGAAGTATTTTGCATTAAGTAGTTTTTCTCTACAAATGCAAAGTCTTTCGCATCAACAACGCCATCAAAGTTAATATCCGCAGCACGTTTATTTGTTCCCCAATAAGTTTGAATATAAATCGCATCCATTACGTCGATGACATTATCGCCATTTACATCACCTGCACTATTTTTGTCCATTTCTACTAACTTTTGCGCACCAGCAAAATCTCCATCGAAGTCTCTGATTGTTTTTGTTGATAGTTTGCTAGTAAAATGGCCCGGTACTTTCACATAAATGTCATAGTCTTTATCTGAAAAAGGTAGGTTATTAAATGTAAAGTATGAACTTTTTGTAAGACTACTTACATCATAAGTTTTACCGTTTGCATCTTGTGCATATATTTTTGCTCCAAGCTTAGAGTAGTCTACCTTCGAATCTATTTGATTTGCTCCTGATATTAGGAAAGCTTCAGGTGACATAACTCCACTCACCATTGATTGTTTTGGTAATACGTAAAATGGTTTATCTTTATATACACGAATTAAGTTAGTAGTAGTTGCATCTGCTGTTTTCTTATATTTAAACGATGATACATCAAATCCATATCCTTCTTGTAAATATAGATTATCTTTTGTCAATTTAAGTGTAACATCTAAGAACGGTAAGTCTTTATCAATTGTTAAACTTCCTTGGTCAATAGAAGCACCAACTTTAACCGAACCTGTACTCAACACTGGTGCCGTTAAGTTAACTTTTGCCCCTTTTTCTTCAGCATATTTTTTAAATGCATCATTGATTTTTACACTTTGGAATGAATAATTATTATTAGAAAAAGGCAAAGTGAACTCTCCAGATGCAAGTTGCTTAATATTGTTTAAGTTCAATGTCATTGTAATTTCGTCACCAAGTCGGATCTTGTCTTTGTTATAGGTTGGAACCGCATATTCAGTTCCTGCTTTTATAAATTTATAATTTTTAATACCTTTTGGATATGAATCGGCTGCTGTTCCATTATCAAAAACAAATAAATTGGAATCTACAAAGCCTACTCCATCAACTCCAGTTTTAGTTACAGGAAATCTAAAGTTACCATCCTTATCAATTGAAAGGAACATATTATTATATAAGCTATATTCAAAATATAATGCTCCATTAATCGATTGATCAACATTTAAACCTTTCTGTTTCAGCCGATCAACACCCGCATCAAATACATTACCATGAATCCAGATTGCTGGCCCACTATAACCAGGTTCTGTCGTATACATTGATTCATTTACTTCATAAATACCTGGCTTCATATCTACTTCTACTTTAGGAGGGGTATTGTCAATCGTAACATTCGAATCCATACTGTATGATTTTCCTTGGTCATCATGCGTAACCATTTCAAAGGTATAGTCTCCTTCAGGCAGCCTTACCTTTTGATTGGAAATAGGTCGTTTTTTATCATTTGTAAATGGGTATACTACACCAGTAAATAAAGCTTCTGAGTAATAGTCTTTGCCTGTCAATAAATTACTTGCAGCAAAAGTTCCTACAAGTCCAATTGGTTCGCCTGTATTTCCATCTTTTACTAATACATCGATCGTTGTTGCTGGGCTTGACAATTTAAAGTACACATTTACATATTGTTGTACCATAGGATGACTAATTTCCGGATCATTCGTCATCATAGGTCTACTCACACGCATGTAATCAAACCCTTTACTATTTCTTATGTTAATTGCAAATGGGATTTGATAATTTTCTTCTTGATTCTTTGAATTGACAAAATAAATATATCCTTCATATCTTCCTGTTACTGCTTGTTTTGGTACATTAATTGTTGGATTAATTTCGACAGATTTTCCTGCAGCTACAGATATAGTACTTGGTATATCTACTGTTATACCATTTTTTTCGCCATCTTGAACTTCACCTTTTGCTTGTAATAACTTAACACTTATATCGAACTTCTTCAGATCCTGCTTATTACGATTTTCAACCACTACTTTTCGACTGTCTTGAATATTCTTAGCGTCTACTAAATAGTGAGTACCAAAAGCAATTGATCCTGTTTCTTCATCGATATCGACTATATTGCCGTCTACTTCATTTTTCGTTTTGTCCATAACTTTTAATAAAGTATCAGAATGAACTGCCTCATACACATCAATTCTCCCTGCTCCTACTTCATTAACAGAATAATCGCCGTTCATTTTATCAGCTGTATTCATTAATGCTTCTTTTACTTCAAAAGGTGTATAGTCAGGATGCGCTTGCAAGATTAATGCTGCTGATCCAGTAACATGAGGTGTAGCCATTGACGTTCCTGAAAGACGACCATATGCCATATCGTAATTCGTATCATCATTTTTGTTATTCATATAGATAGGAAGTGTAGAGAATATTGATACACCAGGTCCTACGACATCTGGTTTGATATCATCATTTCCTTCAGCAGGTCCCCTTGAACTAAAATCTGCTAGGTGATCTCCTTCTGTTTTCAGACTTCCTAATGATTGGAACGTAATTTCTTTCTGCCCTTTCAAACGTTCTCCGTCAGCTTTAGAGATACGGAACGAAGGGATATAATTTGTTCCTTCGCCAATAAAAGCATCTATATTGCCATCAACATTGTTATAAACAATTGCTGCTTTTGCTCCAGCTGCTTTTGCATTTTGGACTTTTTCATCAAAAGTATACGTTCCGCGTTGAATCAGCGCTACTTTACCAGCTACATCTTTATTCGTATAATCAGCTTTTGTTCCTAAACCTACATCAACTAACTGTAAAGTTGTATTCTGAAGGCCTTCTAATTTATCTGAATAATTTTGTGCTAAAAGTTGCATATTTGTGAAGTTTTGGTCACCAGCACTTGCATTGTATGTTGGAATCGTTTGCGATACATCACTCGCTCCAACCGTTACTGCTAAGGCAGCTGCACCTGGAGATCCAAGAGTTTTTTCATCAGGACCTGCATTACCTGCTGCAACACAAGCAACAGTACCTGAAAGCATTGCATTATTAATCGCAATCGATGTTGCTTCAAGCGGATCGTTAACGCTAGATCCTAAAGATAAGTTGATAACATCCATTCCATCTTTTACAGCCTTATCAATACCAGCCATAACCGCATCGTTTGATCCACTTCCATACGGCCCTAATACTCGGTACACATAAAGATCAACGTCAGGAGCTACACCCATAACAGCTGACGGCGAGTTATTTTTCTTTTGTGCCCCAATTGATCCAGATACATGTGTTCCATGCTCTGTATAATAAGTTGAACCATTTGCGTCCGTTTCTGCTTGTCCAGAAGCTTTCCAATCTTTATACGTTGTCTCCATCGGATCCGAATCATTATCAACGAAATCGTATCCGCCTTTAAAAATTCCTTTTAAATCAGGATGGTTATAGTCAATACCTGTATCAATAACCCCTACTTTGACACCTTTACCAGTAATATTTTCATCATGAAGCTTGTCCGCACCGATTTGTGGAAGGCTATCATCTACTTTTGTTGGAGTAGACGTTTGCATTTCATCAGCCACTTTTGGCTCATCAAGCTTCACTTGATTATCTTTCCAAACTCGTTTGACAACTCCAGTGCTTAGTAATTGTTGAACTGTTGTTCCTGGCAGAGTCATTGCTACACCATTGAAAGCATCGTTGTATTCTCTTGTAATTTTAGCGTCTTTCATTTTATCTGCTTTTCGTTCATTCTGACTCTTTACTTTATTCCACTCTTGTTTAAATTTAGTATGATCGCTACTTTGTTGTGTTTTTGCAGAAGAAAGAGATAGTCGTTTTCCTTTCACTGCCTGTTTTAAGACCTCTACCTTTGCAGGTGCTTCGTTAAATTCAACAATTACATTGACCAATTCAGACGTTTTTTGGTTTATATCCGGCGAAATAACGAATCCTGGTGATGCATCAAGTTGTTTCAGTGCCATCCTCTGTTCATCTGTTAAACTTGCTAACATTTTCTCTACACTTTTCGGATTATTCTGATTTTTTTCTTCAGCATTCGCCTTATAGTGTATACCCGTCGTAAATAACATACTCGTAATGACCGTGCCTGTTAACACACGTTTAAGATTTCCTTTTTTCATAACTTTCCCCCTGAGTATCAAAATTAGTTAAACTATCAAAAATGAATGGGAAACATATCTTTGATCAATATCAAGTTGAAATTTAAATACGACTTATCAAATCATTCGTAGAATTCTGGTTGTGCCGCTCATGTGTTCAGTTGTTATTATTCTAAGTACATCCTATCCTTTAAGTTTTAATTTCTCCTTATTCCATTCGGTACATTTTTTATTGATTATTGAACAAAAAATATATATGTACTTTACAAATCTTCCTATTTAACACATTTTTTTACGGTCGTCACCAGTTTTCATCTTTCTAAAATCAAAGGTCGATTTATACATTTTTCTTCCCTGTAATTGTCTTCCCATCCTAAATTGATTATATGGAAAATTGATTTTATAAACATTTCTGAAAATTCCGGAAAATAACCCTATAATTATCGACAAAAATTAACAATTTCTGATTTTTAATATTCAATTGTTTAATTGATTAATTCATTTTTAATCATAAGTTTGATTGGGATGTCTTTAAAGATTTAGAGATTTGTAATTTCAATCGCTCTCTTTCTTTTAAAAATGATATCAAGATGATAAAGCCTGTTAATTCAACCGCCAATTGTACCCTACTTTACCAACAAAACATTAGAATAATCATTATATGAATTGTTTAATATTCAATTTGACTAATACTTACTGCTGTTGTTAGCGATATAGCCCCCCTTTCACATTAAATAAAAAATCAGTAATCTTAAAAAGATTACCGATTTTTTTATTTATCAAATTTAATTATTCTAAGCCTAGTGAATGTAAAACATCATCTAATGTTTTACCTTTAGATTTCTTAACAGCCTTTGGAGAATTTTCATTCCAAGGATTTTGCATTAGGTAATTATTAATAACATACTGCATATCTTTTGCATCAACAACTCCGTCAAAGTTGATATCAGCATCACGTTTATTTGTACCCCAATAAGTTTGAATGTACAATGCATCGTTTACGTCAATGACGTTATCTTTATTGACATCTCCACCTGGAATATAGTCATATTGAACAGGTTTAGATCCAGCTGTCACTTTTCCATCCTCTTTTATTCCAACTGTAAAGTCTTTCGTTAAAGTAAAATGACCTGGCACATCAATTTTCAAGTTAAAATTCTCACCTGTTATTGGTAATCGTGTTCTAAATAACCACGGGCTTACTTGGGAATAACCGAATTGATCCGTTACTCCATATTCTTTACCAGTTGAATCTTTCACACTAATTTTTGTACCTGTTTTACTATAGTCAAGTTGTTTCATCTCTGGCTCTAAACCACCAAACTTCATTAATCCTTCTGCTTCAACATCTGATCTCATCAGTGAATAAGTCGGTGTAACATAGAAATATGGTTGAATTCCTTGAGTCGTCACTGTAGTATTGTCTACATTTGTATAAACTGCACTAAAGAATCTTGATCCAGTTGTACTCTTAAGGCTCATTGGCCCTTTGTAGTAGACATCTTTTGCCTTTACTGTTAAATCTACTAAAGAAGCATCTCCAGCAATTCCTGTATTAGCTAGATCTCCAGTCGCTGTTGCAGTGATCGTCATTTTAGTGTTTCCGCCTTCTGAAGGAGTAGTAGTATATTGAACATCTAGTTTCCCTTTAAATGTACCATTTGGTTGCACGTTTACTACATCAAGGAATGTACTTGGATATACAAAGCTAAACACAGCTTTCTTAACATTTGTTTTCACATTATTTGTAGAGAAAGTCAATGTTGTTGAATCCCCCATGTTTATACGTTGTTTGTCAGCAATTGCCGTTGTATAAGCTGTTCCTTTTCTTACAAAATAGGCATCTACAAAACTACCATAATTTCTTACACTAGATTTACTATAATCTGAGAAATCATATTCTGTAATTGCATTGACAATAGGACCAGAAGTAGCTAATGGTATCACTTGATTGAAATTTCCTTGTGAGTCGACTGGGATACTGATTTCAGAAGAATTATTTGGATTATAATATGTAAAATTATTATCCCCTTGTGAAGCAGTCATGCCCCCTGCCTTCATCTCATCGATATCTTTATCAAATACATTTCCTGATACAGTAACTTTTGTGTCAGTTGAATTTGCCGTTTCATAAATTCCACCAGCTACTATATTGTTCATCGCTACTTTAGGTTCTCTCTCTCCATAGTAAACCGGTGCATCTTTTGTGAATGTTTCGCCTTTATCGTTTGTTCCTACCATACGAATTTTATATAATCCTGGATCTGTCTGTTTATAATCATACTTAATTGGATTGTCTGGATTACCAGTTAACGGATAATATCTTCCTTCATTTAAAACTCCTCGGTAATAATATTCGATATTCTCATCAGCACCCATTCCATCCGCTGTGCCTAAGAATCCGATTTCTTTGTCTGTTTTTGGATCCACAAGGAAGAAATCAAAATAACGCATATGTGAATTCAGTTTAAAGCTAGCGCCAATAGACCATCTTGTCGCATTACTTCCCGCTTCATACGCTATTGTATAAGCTGATGGAGTACCTGTCACATAGTCAATTCCTTCTTTTACTGTGTGAATTGCAAATGGAATTTTATATGTTTCGTCAGGGTTCTTTTGATTTGTATACACAACATACCCTTCGTAAGTTCCAAGCTTCGCAGTTTTTGGAACGTTAATTGTTGCATCCATATTTGCACTGCTATATTTTTTTACTTTGACAGATGATTTCACATCTAGTGTAACGCCATTGGCAGCCGCATCTTGGTCTGCTCTAGAATCTCCGTCAAAACGCGCGTCCAATGTCTGGAACTGAACCTTTACATCATATGTCTTATCGACAGAAGACTTATTAAACAAAGTAATCGAACGTTGATCAGCCAAGTCTTTACCTTCAACCACTTGTTCACCGAAACTTAAAGCACCAGTTATGTTTTTAATTTGTTTAATTCCCTTATCTGCTAAAGTTGTTATACTATTTGTTACACTTTTTACGGTTGAAGTTTTATCTTTTACTTGAATTTCGGTTTGTGCATGAACTGCATTGTATGGATCTACACGTCCTGCCCCAACTTCGTACACACTATATTTATCCGATAATGGATCTGCTGTATTCATCAGTGTTGCTTTAATATCTGAAGGAGTCATATCAGGATGTGCTTGCTTAACTAAAGCTGCTACCCCAACAACGTTAGGTGTTGCCATAGATGTACCAGATAAGCGCTCGTATGCATAATTATAGTTTCCGATTTGATCTGCCCCGTGCATATAAGAAGGTACAGTTGAGAAAACAGATACACCAGGTGCTGTTACTTCAGGCTTAATATCATATAATACACGAGATGGACCACGTGAGCTGAATGGCGCTAATTTGTCACCTGTTGTGACTAGTTGCTTCATATTACTAAACGTAAAATCTAAAGATGTATTACTACTTGATGGTATCTTCGCAGCTAAAGCTTTTCCTTGTGCATTACTAATTAAAAATGTCGGAATATACCCGTAACCTTCCCCTAGGTATACATCACCATTAGGAACATCTGAGTCGTATAATACAGCACCTATAGCCCCGCGTGCTTTCGCATTCGCTATAATTTGAGTTAAACCGATGCTACCTCGTTGCGCCAAAATTACTTTACCCTTTACATCTACTGGTGTAGAAGTTCCGGTATTTCCAGTCCAGTACGAACCTTCAGTGCCATATGCTGCATTGATCAATTGTACAGTTTTCCCATCAAAATCTGCTATATTATCACCTAAACCTTGAGCGGCTAGTTTTAAATCTGCTGTAACATCACCAGATGACGGTTTTAACGTTCCTGTGTACGTCGGAATAGAAACAGAAGTATCGGATGCTCCAACTGTAATGGCTAAAGGTGAATTACCAGGAGCACCAAGTGAATACATTGAATTTCCAGAGTTTCCAGCAGCAACAATCGCTGTAACACCTGCAAGTACAGCATTGTTAACGGCAATTGATGTAGGATATAATGGATCATTGTAATCTGCACCAAGAGACATGTTTATAATGTCCATTCCGTCTGAAACTGCTTTATCAAGTCCTGCTAGAATAGCTGATGTATAACCACCTCCATATGGTCCTAATACGCGATATGAATAAATGTCAGCATCTGGTGCTACCCCTGTTACTGAAAGATCTCCATCATTTTTCCCTTGCCCAGCAATGATACCAGCAACATGTGTTCCGTGCTCAGTATAATAAGCTTCTCCATTTGAGCCTAACTCAGCTTGCCCAGACTTCTTCCAATCTGCGTATGTTGTTTCCATAGGGTCATTGTCATTATCAACGAAATCGTAACCACCTTTAAAGGCACCTTTTAAATCTGGGTGATTATAGTCAATACCAGTATCAAGAATACCAACTTTTACGCCTTTTCCTGTAAAGCCTTCTTCATGTAGTTTCTCAACTCCAGGGAATGTCACCATCGTATGCGTTGCAGCTGCCTTCCCTGTCGTTGATGATTCACTAATTGATGGTGGCTCTACTTGAACTTGTAAATCACTATAGACAGATTGTACTGCACTTGATTTAAGTAGTTGTTTTATTTTGTTAGCTGGAATTGTCATTGCAACCCCATTAAATGCTTTTTTGTATGAGCGTTTAATTGTATATGGATTTTTCTTTTCTTTTAATTCACTGCTAAAAATTGTTTTTAAATCTTTTTGGAACGTTTCGTGTGAAACGCTTACATTTTCTTGTGCATCTTTTGCTGATAACGTTTCACCGGTGGATGCCGCTTCTAAAACAGCCGTCTGCTCGGGTTTGTCCTTAAACTCGACAATGACAGGTGTAAGTTTGTCACTTGTTTGATCTACTTCTGAGGATAATTGAAGACCAGCTTTGTCAGTCAATTTCAATTGTTTAATTGCCTCACGTTGCTGTGGCGTAAGATTTGCTAATACTTGTTCGACTTTTGATGTTGCTTGTGCATGAACTTGTTGTGAAAAGGAACCTGGTGTCATTGTAGTACTTATAAGTCCTGTTGTTAATGCTAATGTTGTCACATTTTTAAACACTTTCTTTTTCATCTACTAACCTACTTTCTTTTCTCAAGATAGATTTATTATATTGAAAATTGTCGTAATTTAAATTTTGAAAAATTCCGGAAAATTCTAATTTTTTAAAAAAATTAGATACAAATTACTTAACTCTTCTCTACCAATCCCATAATTTCGTAATTTACTTATAAAAAAAATTGAAAGTATGATAACAGACATACCCGAAATTAATGAAATATTTCTTTTTGTAAAAAAGAACTTTTGATTTATACATAATATTCTTAGTACTTTTTACTTTTATATAGAAAAAGGCTCCGGAATTTTACCGGAGCCCTTAAACTCTAAAAAATTATAATCCTATTAGTTAACACCTAATGCACTTTTAACACTCTCTAAAGTTTGTCCTTTATATTTCTTTTTAGGTGTTGGCGCATAGTTAATCGTTGGATTTTGCATTAAGTAGTTTTGTTCTACAAATGCTAGATCTTTTGCATCTACTACACCGTCAAAGTTAATATCTGCATCACGTTTATTTGTACCCCAGTAAGTTTGTAAGTAAAGTGCGTCCATTACGTCAATGACATCGTCTTTGTTAACATCTCCTGCGATTGCTGGATTTACCCCATATAATGCAAGATTTTGATTCGTCACTTTTCCATCTTCATGGAATCCGATTGTAAAGTCTTTGTGTACTGTAAAATGCCCTGGCACATTAAATTCAAGTTCATACTGATCATCCGTTAATGGTAATTGCACGGTAAACGTAGACGATTTAGAAGGAACTACTCCCTCATAAACGGTTCCGTTTGCATTTGTTGCTTTGACTTTAATTCCAGCTTTTGAATAATCAAACGTTGTCCCTCCTAGTGGAGAACCAGCTGGGTTTAAGAATGCTTCTGCATTATTCAAACCACGAAGTAATGAACTTGTAGGTGCTCCATTATAGATGGATGGATTTCCACTTACAACATTAGTTGTCGCATTATTACTATCGGTAACTAGAGTACTAATATGAGCCATCTGCATTACAGCAACTACCGTATAATCATTACTCAATTTAAACGCCACATCCGCAAGTTTTAAATCACCTGATAATGGCGTAACACCATCTTTCGTCTTGATTGTAACTGTTGTTAAATAAGTGGTAACGCCAGCAATAGCCGGTTTATCTGTTATAGTCATGTCGACTTTATCTGCTATACTTGGATCTAATGTAATATTCATGGATGCTGCAGTAGATTCGTGATAGAATGTATAAACTATTTGTTTGACATCCTTAGCTTTATTTAACATTAGCGTTGCAAGCGCTGTTTCTCCCGGATTTGCCGTACGTTTTTCAGGATTCATATAACCATACGTTACATCATCGCGTGTGACAAAAATTTCTCTACCTTCTTTAAATGTTTTATTTGTTGCCTTATCAATTGCATAGAAGCCAATTTCCATCGCTCTTGATGCATTTGTTGGAATCGTCGCTGTAAATGTGCCATCAGGATTTACAGGTACCGCTACTTCGCTTCCTCCTAGATAATCTCGATAATAAACTTTTGTACTGCCTTGGTTAACGTTCATACCAAGTTTTTGCATTTCTTCTGTGTCTTTATCATAAACTGAACCAGTTATTGTGACACTTGTTTGACCACTTTTATATTCAAGAACATCCGGACTGTTAATCGTCATTTTTGGTGCAGAGTTATCAAAATAAATCGGTGCCTCTTGTGAGAATGTTTTACCTGCGTCATTTGTACCAATAATTTTTATTTTGTAGTACCCTGGTTTCGCTAAATCTGGATTATACGCAAAAGGATGTTCATCATCACCTGTCGCTTTGTAGTATACACCGTCAAATGTATTATTTAGTGTATATTGTATATTTTCATCCATTCCTAATCCATCAGCTGTACCGATATAGCCTAGCTCTTTACCTGTTTTCCCATCTTCAAGTATTATATCTAAAGTGCGCATATGTGATTTAAGACTCATCATCGCATTTGTATACACTAATTGCCCTGGATAAGCATAATCGAATACTTGTGTGAAAGCTTGTGGGGTCATCGTAATCGGATTCATACCTTCTTCCACTGTTTTAATCGCGAAAGGTACTTGGTATGTTTCAGCTTGATTATCGTGGTTTGCATACGTTACAAATCCTTCGTAAATACCTAATCTAGCTGATTTTGGTACCGTAATTGCGACAGTTGATTTCTTTTTTGAATTCGCACCAACTTTGATAGATTTATCTGTTACAATTTGCACGCCATTATCGTCTGCATCTAATGAACCACGGCGATCTTTTTGAAATGAAACTGTCACATCAAATGTTTTTGCTTGATTACTATTGTTATAGATATTAAGTGAGCGTTGATCACTAATATTTTTTCCAGCTGGTGCAAATACACCAAATGAAAGTGCACCTGTTAAGTCTTTAACTGTTTTAAGGTTTCCTTTTTTATCGACGGTCCCCTTTGTTTCATCCACTACTTCAACTCTCGTTTTTGAATGGATTGCTTCATAAGGATCAACTTGTCCAGCCCCTGTTTCAAACACACTATATTCCCCATTTAATGAATCAGCAGTGTTCATTAATGTTTCTTTCACTTGAGCTGGTGTTAAGTTTGGATTTGCTTGTTTTAGTAAAGCTGCAACACCGGCAACGTTTGGAGAAGCCATTGATGTACCAGATAAATTATCGTAGGCATACTGATAATTTCCAATTTGTTCTGCGCCGTGCATATATGATGGAACCGTTGAGAATACCGCCACACCTGGTGCTGTTACTTCAGGTTTAATATCATATGTGATACGAGCTGGTCCACGTGAACTGAATGATGCTAATTTATTCCCCTCGTCCGTTACTTGTCCTACTTCATCAAATGAGAATGTTGGCGTACCTGTACCAAGTTTGGCAATCAGGTCGTTTCCTTGCTCATATGACATAGAGAAAGTAGGAATCATTCCATAGCCTGCACCTAAGTAGGAAGGAATAAATCCTTCACCAGCTATATTATCAGCCATCAGTACTGCTGCGGCACCATGTTTTTGGGCAATGGTAATTTTATCAATCAGTGCATTTGATCCTCTTTTAACGAGTACAATTTTACCTGTCACATCGATATTTTTATAATCAGTATCTGCACCGTAATTCGGTACTAAAACGATTGGTAAATTTTTACCTTTTAAACTATTAACATTATCACTAAAACCTTTACCTAATAATTTTAAATCAGCACTTACATCAGACGTTCCATGTAATGTACCTTTTGATGTTTCAATTACAGTTTTCGTATCGTTTGCACCAACTGTAATTGCTAATGCTGCAGCTCCTGGAGCACCTAATGTATACATGCCATTCCCCGAGTTGCCTGCCGATACTACAGCTGTTACCCCTGAAAGGACTGCATTATTTACTGCAAGACTTTCAACATTTTGCGGATCATTTGTACTAGCGCCTAGTGATAAGTTAATAACATCCATCCCATCAGCTACAGCCTTATCAATACCGCCTAACACATTTTCCGTTGTACCAGAACCAAATTTCCCTAATACACGGTATACATATAAATCAGCATCAGGTGCAACCCCAGTTACTGCGTAATCCGTATTATTTTTACCGCGTCCAGCAATGATGCCTGATACATGTGTTCCATGTTCTGTATAGTAAGTTGATCCAGTAAGTGGATCCTTTTCTGCTAGACCTGATTTTTTCCAGTCATCATAAGTTGTTTCCATTGGATCTGCATCATTGTCGACAAAGTCCCAACCCTTTACCGAACTTGGGCTAATTGATTTTGGATCAACGCCATTTTGAGCTCGATATCCTTTATATGCATCTGTTAAATCCGGGTGATTATAATCGATACCTGTATCGATAACACCTACTTTAACGCCTTTACCTGTGTATCCTTCTGCGTGTAATTTGCTTACGCCAGGGAATACTTCTGTTTCCATTTTCTTAGTCGTATCTTGAGAATCCCCAGCACTTTTAGTTGCATTTGGTGGCTCAACTTGAATCTTATTATTTGGCCAAACTGCTTTAACAACCTTTGAGTTTAATAGAGATTTAACTTTATTCGCTGGTAAGTCTATTGCTACACCATTTAACGTATTTTTGTATGTACGTTTAATTTGATAAAGATTCTTATCTTCTTTTAAATCATCTTTAAAAATTGTTTGTAGATCAGTTTTAAATGTTTCTTGAGCATTGTCTGCCTTTTGTTCTGCATCGTCAAGAGATAGTCTATTGCCATCCACAGCTTCCTCTAATACTGCTACTTTTGCTGGTTGCTCCTTAAACTCGACAATTACTGATAGATTTTTAGAACTTTGTAAATCGACTGAAGAAGGTAACTGTAAGCCTTCTTGACTAGTAACCTCTATTTTCTTTAAAGCTTCTCGTTGCTCAGGCGTTAACTTTGATAACACATCTTCAATTGAAGATTGCGCCGCAGCCTTTACAATAGACTGATGATGAGTTACTGGAAATGCATTGAATAATACACCAGTACTTAATGTCAAAACTGCCGTACTTTTAATTAAACGATTCAACTTGTTATATCCCCCATTCAAATATGTTTTCTGTTACTTTCTAATTATATTGAAAGTTTATAATTTTTAGATTCCAACATTTTTCACCAACATTTCATTATTTACCAACAGTTTTCGACAAGTTTCTTCTATTCGATTCTTTTTTCATCACTCTAAATTGTTCCTTTTTGACTAAAAAAAAGACTTCGGTTTATACCGAAGTCCATTAAACTAACTCATAAACTATTAATTTATATTTTAGTTAACACCTAATGCACTCTTAACCGTTTCAAGAGTTTGTGATTTGTATTTCTTCTTAGGTGTCGGTGCATAGTTAATTGTTGGATTTTGCATTAAATAGTTTTCTTCTACAAACGCTAGATCTTTTTCATCTACTACACCATCATTGTTAATATCTGCATCACGTTTATTTGTACCCCAATAAGTTTGTAAGTATAATGCATCCATTACGTCGATGACATCATCTTTGTTTACATCACCAGCAATTGCCGTATTTAATTTTAAGTTAAGATGTTGATTCGTCACTTTTCCATCTTCATGGAATCCGATTGTAAAGTCTTTATGCACTGTAAAATGACCAGGTATATTTAATTCTAACTGATAAGTATCATCCGATAATGGTAAATTCGGTACTTGATATTTACCTTTAGAAGTAGTGATTCCTTCGTACACTTTACCGTTAGCAGCTGTCGCTTTAACTTTTACGCCTAGTTTAGAATAATCAAACGAACCAAGTACACCTCCCTCTGGAGCTAAGAACGGTTCTGCCAATAGAGTGCCATCAAGTAAAGAAGTAGTTGGTTGCATATAAGTAATAGATGGATTTCCAGATGGAACAGTTTTTGTTGTACCAGTACTATCCTTTACTTTAACACTATAAAGATTTGTTGGGTAAATAACAGCACCCGCTGAATAATCATTACTCATTTTAAATCCGACATCTGCAAGATTTAAATTTCCTGATAATGGGGCAACTCCATCATTTGCTGTTACTGTTACTGTACCTGCATAAGTAGTTCCACCCAACTTTGTATCTTCCACTTTTACATCCACTTTATCCGCAACACTTGGATTTGGTTTTACATTCATAGTCGCAATGGATTTATCGTATTGGAATGTATATACTACTTGTTTTACATCACTAGCATTTTTTAACATTAAAGTAGCATTCGCTGTTTCGCCCATTTTTGCCGTACGTTTTTCTGGGTTCATAAAGCCATACGTTAAGTCATCACGTGTAACAAAAATATCTCTACCTTCTTTAAAGGTTTTGTTTGATGCCGCATCCATTGCATAGAATACAAGTTCCATCGGTTTTGTTGCATTTGTTGGAATTGTCGCTGTAAATGTTCCGTCAGAATTTACAGGTACAGACACGGCTCTTCCACCGTTTAAATAGTCTTGATAATACACTGTTGTACTACCTTGATTAAAGTTCATGCCAAGTTTTTGCATTTCTTCCGTTTCTTTATCGTAAACTGAACCAGTTATTGTCACACTTGTTTGACCATTTTTATATTCAACAACATCCGGACTGTTAATTGTCATTTTTGGTGCCGTATTATCAAAGTAGAACGGTGCTTCTTGCGTAAATGTTTTTCCAGCGTCATTTTTGCCAACTAACTTAATCTTATAATAACCTGGTTTTGCTAAATCAGAATCATACGCAAATGGATGCTCATCATCGCCAGTTGCTTTATAATAATATCCATTAAATACTCTCGCTGATAAAGCAACATTCTCCTTCATTCGCAGGCCATCTAACGTCCCTACATAGCCTAATTCTTCGCCTGTTTTCCCATCTTCTAAGATGACATCAATTGTGCTTAAGTTTGCTTTCAGACTAAATTGCGCGTTTGTATAAATTAATTGACCTGCATAAGCTGAATCAAATACTTGCGTAAAGGCTTGTGGACTCATCGTTACTGGATTTATTCCTTCTTCCACCGTTTTAATTCCGAAAGGCACTTGGAATGTTTCTTCTGAATTATTATGATTTGTATACGTTACAAATCCTTCATAAATGCCTAATTTTGCTGATTTTGGAACTGTAATTGCAACTGTTGATTTCTTTTTCGCGTTTGCACCAACTTTAATCGACTTATCTGTCACTACCATAACGCCATTGTCGTCAGCATCTAATGAACCACGACGGTCTGCTTGATAGGAAACAGTCACATCATATGTTTTTGCTTGATTGCTATTGTTATAGATGTTCAGCGTGCGTTGTTCGCTAATATTTTTTCCTTCTGGAGCATGCGAACCAAATGAAAGTGCACCTGTTAAATCTTTTACCGTTGTTAAATTACCTTTTTTATCGTATGTTCCTTTAGTTTCATCGACTACTTCAATTCTTGTTTTTGAATGGATTGCTTCGTAAGGATCAACTTGGCCTGCACCAGATTCAAATACACTATAGTCACCATTTAGTGGATCTGCAGTATTCATTAATGTTTCTTTAATTTGTGCTGGTGTTAAGTTTGGATTTGCTTGTTTTAATAATGCTGCCACACCCGCTACGTTCGGTGTAGCCATTGATGTACCTGATAAATTCTCATAAGCATAGTCATATTTTCCAATTTGATCTGCTCCATGCATATAAGAAGGTACGGTTGAAAATACTGCAACACCCGGTGCTGTTACTTCAGGCTTAATATCATAATTAATACGAGAAGGCCCACGTGAACTGAATGCCGCTAACTTACTACCTTCATCCGTTACTTGTCCGATTTCATCAAATGAGAAGGTTGGATTAGCCGTACCAAGTTTTGCGACTAATGCTGCCCCTTGTTCATATGACATTGAGAATGCAGGAATAAATCCATAACCTTTACCTAAGTACGACGGCACAAACCCTTCGCCAGGTACGTTATCTATCAGAATAACTGCAGCTGCGCCATGCTTTTGAGCAATTGTAATTTTATCATTCAGTGATACTGATCCTCTATTTACTAATGCAATCTTTCCATTCACATCAATATTTTTATAATCAGAATCTGCACCTACACTTGGTACTAAAACGATTGGTAAATTTTTGCCTTTTAAGCTTGATACATTATCTTCAAAGCCTTTTCCAAATAATTTTAAATCTGCCGTTACATCTTCTGTTCCATGTAGTGTACCTTTTGATGTTTCAATCACAGTTTTCGTATCATTCGCACCAACTGTAATAGGCAATGCTGCTGCCCCTGGTGATCCTAACGTATCCATACCATCTCCTGCGTTACCTGCTGCTACAACAGCCGTTACACCTGAAAGGACTGCATTATTTAACGCAAGACTCTCAATATTTTCTGGATCATTAATGCTTGATCCAAGTGATAAATTGATGACGTCCATGCCGTCAGATATCGCTTTATCAATACCACCTAAAACAGCTTCAGTTGATCCCGATCCATATCTTCCTAGTACACGATAAACATATAAATCAGCCTCTGGTGCAACTCCAGTTACTGCGTAATCAGTATTATTTTTACCTCGACCAGCAATAATTCCAGATACATGTGTTCCATGTTCTGTGTAGAATGCTTCACCAGTAAGTGGATCCTTTTCAGCTAATCCTGATTTTTTCCAATCATCATATGTTGTCTCCATTGGGTCCGCATCGTTGTCAACAAAATCCCAACCTTTTACTGAGCTTGGATTAATTGTTTTCGGATCAACACCAGGTTGCGCACGATACCCTTTATATGCATCTGTTAAATCTGGGTGATTATAATCGATTCCTGTATCGATAACCCCTACTTTAACGCCTTTTCCTGTAAATCCTTCTGCATGTAATTTACTTACTCCAGGAAACACTTCTGTTTCCATTTTCGTAGTTGAACCTTGTGCACTTTGAGCTATTTTTTCTGGCTCAACTTTAATCACATTATTAGGCCAAACGGCTTTAACAGCCTTTGAATTTAATAAAGACTTAACTTTATTCGCTGGTAAGTCGATCGCTACACCGTTTAACGTGTTTTTGTACGTTCGCTTAATTTTATAAAGATTCTTATTTTCTTTTAAATCGTCTTTATAAATTGTTTGTAAATCTGATTTAAAAGTTTCTTGCGCATCATCTGCTTTTTGTTTTGCATCGGCTAGCGATTCACTATTGCCATTGACTGCTTCTTCTAAAACAGCTACTTTTGCTGGCTTGTCTTTCAATTCAACGATGACTGATAAGTTTTTAGTGCTGTTTAAATCAACTGAAGTAGGTAACTGTAATCCTTCTTGACTAGTAACCTCTATTTTTTTTAAAGCTTCACGTTGTTCTGACGTAAGTTTTGAAAGCACTTCTTCAATAGTAGATTGTGCTGCAGCTTTTGCAATTGGCTGGTGTTGTGTGATTGGAAATGCATTAAATAAAACACCAGTACTTAAAGCCAAAACTGCAGTACTTTTGATTAAACGTTTCATCCTGTTCTTCTCCCCCATTTTTTGTTTTTTCTTTCTATTTAGATTATACGGAAAGTTTACACTTTCGAAATTTTGACAAATTCCACAAAACTAAACATTCTATCGATAAAATTCGACAAAAAACGAGCGTGTTACTTCATATGTTCATTTAATTTATAATCTGTATCTTTCTTTCCTTCTAATTCTTTATTCTTCCTATGATTTCAGTTCATACTTTTTAGGTTTTCTACTAAAACATTGAATAATTGGCGTTTTATGGTCAGAATAAATGTCGTTTAGTGCAAAAAAAATTAACTTCCATACCATTTTTTTCCTTGGTATAATCAAGTTTTATACTATTCATTTTTTGTGAATCGTTTATCATAAACATTTTTTTAAAATACTTATGAGTGATATCAATAAACTAACGAGCTATATATCAACCTAGCTTGAGCAAAAATAAAACGGTAATCCAATAAAAGATTACCGTTTTTCCTAATACTTTCACTTTATTATTTTAAACTTAGTGTCTGTGAACATTATCTAACACTTCAACTTTGTATTTCGTACTTGATTTTAAATCATTGTCAAACTAAATCGACATTATATGGGTTACAATTCTATTTGGGCCTCTTTGTTATACGGAACCATTACCAGTCGTACTATATTACTGAGTGATCCCATCCCACCAATAAAAATTTGAAATCTCATTGTAAGCAAAAACACTTTCATTTAAAGACTCGCGGGCTAGATCACTTTTGCTTTCTTCCCAAATGTTATGACTGTAATCAGATTTTTCAATCGTTTCGAAGTTACTATCATTTTTATTTGAATACATAGTAGAATACTTTTTATTTTCTGAGTTTAAAAGCTTCATATATTTTTCTTCTAATTCTCTATTAAAAAATCTTCGGTAATTCCAAATTGCCAAGAGACATTTTCGAAATTCCTCACGATTCTCAGCATTCTTCAGTTTTAAAGCCAGTTTTAATAATTCTTCTATCCCTAAATGGGTATTATTTGTTTCACATTTTAATATTCCAATCGCATACCTATATTCTAAATAAAGATGTTGAATAAATAAATTAGAAGAGCTACTCATTGCTTCAATTTTATCTTGATGCTTTTCAATAAAGATTTCTGCATCTTTGAATCTCCCTAATTTTACATAGCATTCAATAATCCTTGGAATTCCAATAAAAAAGTCATCACGTTTAATTAACCAATTATAATAGGAATCAATAACATCTAGGTTTCCAAAATCTATATGTGCAACATATCGATTTCCAGCAGCAATTTCTGCATAATGATCATTTATTTTACTATATGTTTCAATTTTATTTAAAACATCTTCTAAATTGCCACCTAATCTAGTTAATGCAAATGCTTGATACATTAAACTACGTCCCAAATAATCTTCATTTTTTGTGATCTTTTCTAATTTTTTAGCATAATGTAAAACCTCATCCCACTCCCTTAAAAAATAATAGGAAGCTGTAATCCATAAGATGGTTAATTCTTGAAATTTATCTGGCATATACGAAATATACTCTAATACATGAACCAAATGTGAATTCCCTTTGTTGGATGGAATGGTCATATAAAACTTTCTAAAATAACTTATCGCCACTTCTTCAGTTGCTGAATGTGGCATATATTTAATGACCATTTCATATAGAGGTAATGCCTCCCTTTCTTTCCCTTCTAAAAAAAGCTGTTCTGCAATCGAAAATAAATTTTGAAAGTATTTAGTACGAATTGCTTTTGATTTTTCTTTTATCATGACTGATAAAATATAGGATAACTCCGATTTAAATCCATACTTAGCACATTGATAAATCAGTGAACTACTTCTTCTTTTATCTAAAAGATGTCTTTCATTAAAGCATAGGTTCAAATACATTTTATAAAATGCCCCTTTAGGAAGTTGGAAAGCTTCAGTTATGGCATCCAAATTATGTAAAGAAATATGTATTTTATTATTAAATATTTTACTGATATCGGTATAATGTATATCTGATTTTTTTGATAAGATTCTAAAGTTCCATTTATTTCTATTCAACAACTTGGTAAATTCATTAAGTAGAATATCATTCATTTTGGACCCCCATCCCTTTAAATGACGATTTATAACATATTAATAATAAGAGACCAAATCTTTAAGTGATTTGGTCTTTTATATTTGAAGGCGTATTATTATAGTTCAACTCGACTGTAAAACCATTTTGACCATAAGCATTTTATTTAATTTTTGGATCCAGCCCCATTTTTAAATAATTAGCTAGATTTTTCTTTCCAACCTATTACCAGTGATTTTTTTACTTGTGTAATTTCCCTAAAAGTTTTCTTTATATAACAAACATCCATCTCAAGTAGCAACAACAAATAGAAGACAACATTCTGTACTTTAGGAAATATAGATCACTATATAAATCTAGTATATTGAAGTAATATAAGCTATGGGGGTTTATGGGAGTTCTAAAGACCTACAAAATAAAAGTTCCAAATTAAGTTTTATCGTGTTATAAGATAGAATTAGACCAAATACCCACAAAAACTTATAATCTACATAAATAGATATACCCAATAAAATAAAAAATACATTTCATACATTTGGGGTTATTATTTAAATATTAAGGTATTAACTTAAGCGGAGGGATGAAAATGGTTGAAGGGAAAATTATCCAATTTTATAGACAACATAGAAATATTAATCAATCTGACTTAGGTGAAGGAATTTGTTCTGCGACTCACATAAGTAAAATTGAAAGAGGGCTTACTGAAGTTTCTGATCAAACAATTACTTTAATAGCTGAAAGACTTAATATAAATATGGAAGATGAAATAAAAAAATTCATGAGTTTAGAAAGGTTACTAAATGATTGGTTTCAGTCCATTATTATGAAAATAGCTGCAAAAGCTGATCGTATAAAAGAACAATTAGAAGAAATTCCACTTATACATCTATCTAATTTCGTTCACTTTTATACACTTATACTGACTAAATATTATCTGTTAAATAGCAATGAGAAATTAGCAAAAATAAACATTAAAAATATAGAACAAACTAAAGGTTTAAGTGAATTTGAAAAAAACTTACATCTTCATAATAAAGCAATCTTTCAACTCAAATTTAAAAATGATTACGTAGAGGCAATTTCACTACTTAAGCAAATAAACACAACTGAGTATGATAATAAAGAATTTTATTACGATCTAGCATCTGCCTATCATTACACGAACTCTAGAGTGCTTGCTTTCTACTATGGCAATAAAGCATTACAATTTTTCACTGAAAGCCAATGTTTTTCTAGAATGATAGAGGCCGAAAACCTTATGCTCGTTCAGCTCGAAGAAACTGATAAGAGTAATACAAGTGATAAAGACTACCATCGTCTAATTGAACTGTCATTACAATACGGTCTAAATAACCAAATGAGTACTTTATATCATAATCTTGCATACCATCAAATACTTAATGATCAATATACGGAAGCGAGTGTATATTATGAAAAATCGATGCAATTGAAAGATAAGGACACAAAAAACTATTTGCTCTCTCTTGAAGGATATATTAATTCGATGACAAAAGGGAAACTAATACCAAACAAGGATTTACTTCCACTAGTTGAGGAGGGCTTACTTTTAGCAGAAAGAATTGGGGCACAAATGCACATCCATATTTTTAAGCTTCACCAATTTACACTACTAAACTTAGAATACGAATATTTTTACTACTTAGAAACAGAAGCCTTACCATACTATTACAAAATTGGAATCACTGATGCAATAGAACATTATCAACTCAAATTATTCGACTATTACATGGAAAAACAAAATAGAATAAAAGCAGACGAATATGCAAAAAAATTACTAAACAAATTTCGTAATAATAATAGTAATCCATTTGTGTAATAAAATGTAAAAGAAAAAGGCCAAACCTTAAATCTTAGGTTTGAGCCTTTTCATTTATATAGTCCCAACTAGAAGCCAACCAGTGACTCCTACCCTGTGAATTAAGCCTATTAAATCAATTGGTCGATGTATTTTATCTTTATGCAAGGAATGTCTTTTATTTTATTAGTTTCTAGTCTGTCGTAGTACAAAAAATCTACCTGTTCCAATATACAGAGACAGGTAGATTTTTTGCGACTAATAAATTAGTTAATTCCTAAACTATTTTTAATACTTTGAAGCGTTTCCCCCTTATATTGCTTCTTAGGTGATGGCGCATTATCAACTTGTTTATTTTGTAGTAAGTAGTTCTTTTCTACAAAGGCAAGGTCTTTTGCATCTACATTTCCATCAAAATTGATGTCCGCGCTACGTTTATTTGTACCCCAATAAGTCTGGATTGCTATCGCATCCATCACATCAATGACATTATCTTTATTAATGTCACCTGCGACTGCATTACCAGTTACCTCATTTGAAATATTCGTCCAATACTTACCTCCAATTTGATCATCTAATGGTAGATAAGAATCGAAATCTCCGTATTGAGTGAAATGACCTGGAATATCAATCTTAAGCGTATATTCATCTTTCGTTGTTGGTAAATTTAAGATTTTAAACGAACCGTTTTTAGCAATTGTTCCATTGTATGCATTTCCATTTTTATCTAAAATTTGAACCGTTGAACCAATTGTCGTGTAATCTTTCGCAGTATCTACGCCAGTTCCAGTACTAGTTACTTTATTTAATCCTTCAGCAAATAAATAACCATTTACTGTTGAGTTATAAGATAATATATTGATTGGTACTGTCTTTGTGATTGGTCTCGTTACTACATTATCCACATTCGTAAATGTTGATTTGATTGCAGAACTATAAAAGCTTGATGAACCTAAACGCTCTTGCCCTTTAGGAATTTGTAATGTGATATCTACCATTGGAACATCACCCGAAACACCAGTAGTTCCATCAAATGAAACTTTTACATTTGAATTGACAACCGTGCTTGATTTATCTGTTGATGTCACATTAAAGTCTTTAACACCAAGTTTTTGTGCTTCAGGGTTTAATGCAATATTTAGTATTTTTGTATCAGTTTTAGTTGTATCAAAATTGTAAACAGCTTCTTTTACTTTGTCGATATTATTCGCAGTAAGTGTAATTGTTACCGTGTCACCATTTTTCAACCAAAGTGCGTTTAATCTCGTAGGTAAATTCGGTGTTCCAGCAACGTATGGCGTATTATCCTTCACGAAATAATAAGATTTTTGTGCAGCACTATTTGTTGCTTGGTCAATCCCTTCAAAGTACACATGTAACGCGGATTGACTAGGTATCATTGCAATTTGATCAGTTGCATTTCCATTCCCGTCAACTGTCAATTGTCCTGTTGGTGAAAACGGATCATTATAAAAATACCAAATTTGATTTTGTGATTGATTTGCAGATAATCCTGCTGATTTCATTTCATCTACAACTTTGTCTTTTATAGTAGCTGTCAATGGAACATTTTGCTGATCTGCTTTGAATTCTACAAATGGATTTCCAGGTTTTTCTCCTTCTACATGCATATCAAAGCTTGGCATTGTGTTATCTACAAATAAATCTCTTTTTAAGATATACGATTTCCCAGTATCATCATATCCAATTAATTTTACAAAATAGTGACCTTCTTTTGTTTTCACAGCATTGTAATCAACTGGATTCTTCGGATCATTTGTGAATGGATAATACCCACCATTATAAGGAGCAATATTATACAGTATTCCTTCATTAATTCCTACACCATCATACGAGTTAAGCAAACCAATATCCATTCCTGTTTTTGCATCTGTTAAGACAATATCTAAATATCTCATATGCGATTTCAAGCTAAATGTACCAGCTACTTTATTTCCCCAAAAGTATTGAAAATACTGAGTATCCAATGAACTGACAGAGTTTTTAGATAGGTTGAAATCCGCTAGTCCTTGTTCAACATAATGCACTCCAAATGGTATTTTATATGTTTCTGCTGGATTGTCCTTATTTGTATAAACAACATATCCTTCATAAATCCCTTTTTCAGCCGTTTTTGGAATTGTCAATGTAACACTCGTTTTCTTCTGGCTAATTCCTTTTAACGTAATAGATGAAGTAGTATCAACGGTTACACCATTCTTCACTGCATCCTTTGATCCTCTTAAATTAGATTGAAAATTAACACTGACATTAAATGTTTTTGACTTTTCTCCTCTATTTAATAACGTAACAGATCGAGTATCGCTAATATCATTTCCAGTATAAGCTTTATTTCCAAAGCTTAATGCAGCAGTATCAATTCTAATTTGTTTTTCTTTATTATTAATAATTGTTGGAGTTTTTTCAGCCACTTTTAATTCGATAGTTGAATGTATTGCATTGTAAGGATCAACTCGACCTGCTCCAACTTCAAATACACTATATGGCTTGCTTAAAGGGTCCGCTGTATTCATTAATATGGCCTTTACATCTTCAGGTTTTAAATCTGGCTTTGCTTGTAGCAATAATGCTACTACCCCTGCAGTAGCTGGAGTTGCCATCGAAGTTCCTGACATACGCTCGTACGCATATTAATAATTGTTCGGATTTGCATGATCATGAACAAATCCTGGAACAGTCGATAATACACCTACACCAGGCGCTGTAATCTCAGGTTTAATCTCATATGTTATACGAGATGGTCCACGTGAGCTGAAATCAGCAAGATTATCCCCACCAGTTGTAATTTGTCCTAAATCACTAAAAGAAAATTGCATACTACCTGCGCTTATTTTCTGCGCTAGTGCAAGTCCATCAGCATTTGTTAATGAAAAACTCGGGATAAAATCTGTACTTTCACCTAAATTAAATGGAAGATGTCCTTCAGTAGCATTATTGTTGTAAATTATTACAGCGGCAGCACCACGATTTTTTGCTTGCAAGATTTTATCATTTATCGAATTAATTCCTCTTTGTATCAGTACGATTTTCCCATCAACCCGACTATTTGTCCCCTTGTATTCAGAAGCTTGTCCAGTCCCAACCGCAACGATTTGACTTGATTGATTTTGTAAGGAAGTAATATTATCACTAAAGCCTTTCGCCATTAAACGGAGATCAAACTTCGTGCTATCAACACTTCCGTTCATTGTTGCAATCACATTCGGTACATCACTTGCACCAACTGTTAAAGCTAATGCCGCAACTCCAGGAGATCCTACAGTATACATATCGCTACCCGAATTCCCTGCTGCAACTACTGCCGTTACTCCGCTTAAAACAGCATTATTAATTGCTATTCCTGTTGGATACATTGGATCATTATAATTTGCTCCTAAAGATAAATTCATAACGTCCATACCATCTGTTACTGCTTTTTCAATTCCAGTGATAACATTTGATGTAGTTCCACTGCCAGAAGGTCCCAATACGCGATATACATAAAGATCTGCATCCGGTGCAATTCCATTCGTTGCATATTCACTATTATTTTTACCTTGACCTACTATCATTCCGGAAACATGCGTACCATGCTCAGTGTAGTAATCGGCTCCGTCACTCGTACCTGGTTTCCCAGCATTTTTCCAATCTTCATATGTTGTTTCCATTGGATCAGCATCATTATTTACAAAGTCCCAACCTTTAACAGAACTAGGATCAATCGTTTTTGGATCTACTCCTGGCTGTGCACGATATCCTTTATATGCTGCTGTAATGTCTGGGTGATTGTAATCAACACCTGTATCAATAACAGCAACTTTTACTCCCTTACCTGTAAATCCTTCTTCATGTAATTTATTAATTTTAAGAAACTCATTCTCAGCAACCATTCCTTGACCAGCAGCTTCTTTTGAAGGAGTTATTTCACTATCAGGTTGTTCTACTTTTACTGTCTCATCACTGTATATTGCCTTTACAGCTTTCGATTTCAACAAAGATTCAACTTGATTTGCAGGCAAATCCATCGATACACCGTTAAATGTGTTTTTATACTCTCTTTTAATCTTGTAAGTACTCGCAGCTTTACTATTCGTGTTTAAAATTTGATTTACATCTTCCTTAAATACTTTATGATCTGCTTCAGCTAGACTTTTTGCTTCGTCATTAGACAGATTTTCACCTTGTAAAGCAGCTTCTAAAACGGCAATTTTTTGTGGTTTTTGATTAAATTGAACGATAACTGATATAGCTTGTGGACTATCTAAATTTATATCCTGATTTAAAAACAAACCTGATTGATCATTTTTTGATATTTGAGTTAATGCTTGTCTTTGCGCAGTTGTTAATTTAGATAAAACCGTTTCTGCATTAAATAAAGAAGTTGCATGAACTTTTGATGGTGAATGAAAATATGAAGCTGAAAAACTACTAGTTACTAATCCTACCCCTAATGTTAAGGCCGTAGTATTCTGAATAAACTTCTTTTTCTTATTCATCTTTTAACTTTCCCCTGTCTATTTTGTATTGGATCAAATGGTAAATTAGTTAAAATATTTAGAGTATACTGAGTTGATATCGAACATCTTGTTCTATTTGAACCCGATCATGTATCGATTTGGCTAGTTCCTCTAACTCTTGACATTTTATTAGTAATTCTCTTACTAGTGGGATGATTCGTAACCCTTCCGCAGTTGGTACAACACCTTGTCCTCTGTATCGATCGAATAGTTTAACACCTAAATCTTTTTCTAAGCTCCTAATTGATTGGCTAATGGCTGATTGACTCACGAATAGATTCTGTGCTGCAAATAAAAAGGAACCAGTATTTACAACTTCAACGAAATAATGTAATTTTTCGATATTCATCAAATCCTCCTAGTAATCTATAAAACAATTCTCAACATCTAAAGCTTTTATAAAAACTATCTGCCTCCAATCCAAGTGAAAACAGATAGCTTTGGAAATTTCATGCATTTATTTATAGTCTAAATAAATTTTTATAGTAACTTAATAGTCACGACCAATCTTTTCTAATCTATTGAACTATTTATTGAATACCTAATTCATTTTTTATCGATTCAATTGTTTTCCCTTTTGACTTTTTGACAGGTTTTGGTGGATTTACAACTGTTGAATTCTGCATTAAGTAATTTTCTTCAACAAACGCAAAATCTTTCGCATCAACTGTTCCATCAAAGTTAATATCCGCACTTCGTTTATTCGTTCCCCAATACGTTTGAATAGCTAAAGCGTCATTGATATCGATGACATTATCTTTATTTACATCTCCAGCAGTAGCATTATCGACTACTTCAGTTCCAAGATATTTACTAGTACCATAAATTGTATCGTCTACTGAACTGTATGCATTTTTAAAATCGTCATACGTTGTAAAGTGACCTGGAATGTCTTGAACGATTGTAAAGTCATCTTTTGTAACAGGCAATCCAGACACGAAAAACTGTCCAATTTTATCGATCGTTCCTTCATATTTCTTTCCTTTACTATCAATAACAGTCATTTTTCCGCCAACTGTTGTGAAGTCCTTCGTTTTATCCAATAAGCCATCAGCACCTTTTAATCCATCAGGATGTATATATCCTTGTACTTTTGAATAGTCCTGCATAATACCAATTGGAGCAATATAAGTTAGTGGTCTTGTAACTTTATTATCTACACTTGTGAATGTTGTCTTAACGTTGTTAAAGCTAGAGTTATAAGAAAAATTAGTTTGATTTGAGTTAGTTAGTTTAAGCGTTACATCGACCATTGGAAGATCACCCGACACTCCATTACTACCGTCAAATGTAACATTAACATCTGATTTAGTCGTTGTATTTGTTGGATTTGTAGAAGTAACAGATAAAGTTCCACCTAATTTTTTTGCTTCAGGATTTAGAGAAATGTCAACTATATTTGTGTCTCCATTATTTGTTGTAAAATTGTAATTAGTTTTCATTACATTATTTAAATTATTTGCAGAAAGTGTTATTTTTACTGTTTCACCAGGATGTTTCAAAACAGCATTTAGTCTTGTTGGATCATTTGGTTGGCCGTAAACATAAGGTACACTATCTTTGATAAAGATGTACTGTTTTTGACCAGCGTCATTTGTTGCTTCATCGATCCCTTCAAACATGACAGATAGAAAATCCCGAGAAGGTAACATCGCAATTTGATCTTTTACATTTCCATCTTTGTCTACTTTCATTTCCGCTGTAGGATAGATGTCGTTATAGTAGTACCAAATGTGATTTTGGGATTGATCCGCCATAAAACCAGCTGCATTCCTAACTTCGACATTTTTGTCATATATTGATGCTGTCATATCTATAAACTGCTGATCTGGTTTATATTCAATAAATGGATTACCTTCTTTTTCTCCATCAATATGAACATCATATTTTGGCATTTGGTTGTCGACAAAGAAGTCTTGTGAAATTGTATATGATTTCCCATTATCATCGTACCCAATCAATTTAAGCTTGTATTTACCTTCATCTGGTGCGTATGCTTTCGCTGAAATCGGATTATTTGTATCGTTTGTAAATGGGTAATAATATCCTTGCCATAATACCCCTGTATATGACACCCCTTCATTTAATGGTATTCCATCAAGTGTTCCAACTACACCTAAATCCTCACCAGTTTTTGCATTTGCAACAACCACATCAATAAATCTCATATGTGATTTTAATGCCATGGTTGTACGCATTGCTCTATTTTTGAACTGATTTAGTTCTAATGATGTTGAAACTGATTGCTGACCATTACTCATACTTTCAAACCCTTGTTCTACATAATGAACACCGAAAGGAATTTTATAAGTTTCATTAGAGTTGTCTTTATTTGTATAAACAACATATCCTTCGTAGATGCCTTTTTCAGCTGATTTTGGAATCGTAAGTGTTACATTTGTTTTCTTTTGACTAATTCCTTTTAATGTAACGGTTGGATTCGTATCCACGGTTACCCCATTTTTTACTGCATCCTTTGATCCTCTTAAACTATTTTGGAAATTAACACTAACGTTAAATGTTTTTGACTTTTCTCCTCTATTTAATAAAGTTACAGTGCGAGTATCATTAATATCTGATCCGTTGTAAGCTTTATTTCCATAGCTTAATGCTGCCGTATCAATTCGTATTTGTTTTTCTTTGTTGTTAATGATTGTCGGCGTTTTTTCTTCGACTTTAATTTCGATGCTTGAGTGGATTGCTTTATAAGGATCTACTCGGCCTGCACCAACTTCAAATACGCTATATGGCTTACTTAAAGGATCTGCTGTATTCATTAAAATCGCCTTTACATCTTCAGGCTGTAAATCAGGTTTTGCTTGAAGTAATAATGCAGCAATTCCTGCAGTCGCTGGTGTTGCCATCGAAGTGCCACTCATTCGTTCATACGCATATTGATAATTTGCTGGATTAGCATGGTCATGTACAAATCCTGGTACAGTTGATAAAACACTTACGCCTGGTGCTGTAATTTCAGGTTTAATTTCATATGTGATCCGAGCTGGTCCTCTTGAACTGAAATCAGCCAGGTTATCCCCCCCGGTTGTCAATTGACCTAAATCACTAAACGAAAACTGCGTACTGCCTGTCGATATTTTTTGTGCTAGTGCTAGTCCATCTGCATTCGTTAATGAGAAGGCTGGGATAAAATCAGTACTCTCACCTAAATTAAACGGAAGATGTCCTTCAGCCGGATTGTTATTGTAAATGATTACAGCGACAGCACCACGATTTTTTGCTTGTAAAATTTTATCGTTAATCGTAGTATTCCCACGTTGTATTAGAACGACTTTGCCTGCAACGCTTTTATTGCTACCTGTATATTCACTTGATGTTCCTAATCCAATATTAACGATTGGATATTGAATTCCTTGTAACGTCTCAACTTTATCAGCAAATCCTTTTGCCATCAGTCGCAGATCAGAAATTGTATTATCAAGCCTACCTTTCATTGTTGCAATTTGATCCGGAACATCACTTGCTCCAACTGTTAAGGCTAACGAAGCGTTGCCAGGGTTTCCAAGAGTGTACATCCCATTGCCCGCATTCCCAGCTGCTACTACAGCCGTTACTCCGTTTAATACTGCATTATTAATTGCAATACTTGTTGGAGACAATGGATCATTATAATTTGCTCCTAATGAAAGATTCATAATGTCCATTCCGTCAGTTACTGCTTTTTCTATTGCAGCAATAATGCCATCATTTGCTCCACTACCTCCAGGACCTAAAACACGATAAACATATAGATCAGCATCTGGAGCAATACCATTCGTTGCATAGTCACTATTGTTTGTACCTTGTCCAATAATTGTTCCGGAAACGTGCGTTCCGTGTTCTGTATAATAATCTGCTCCATCAGCTGAACCGGGTTTTCCTGCTTTTACCCAATCTGCATACGTTGTTTCCATCGGATCTGCATCATTATCGATAAAATCCCAACCTTTTACTGAATTTATATCGATTGATTTTGGATCAACACCCGGCTGAGCACGATAACCTTTATACGCAGCAGTTATATCTGGATGGTTATAGTCAACCCCTGTATCAATAACAGCCACTTTTACGCCTTTACCTGTGTAGCCTTCATCATGTAACTTATTAATATTCAAGAATGAATTTTCTGCAGCCATCCCTTTTCCTACGGCTTCAGTTGATGGTGTCGCCTCACTCACTGGCTGTTCTACATGTACTTGAGTATTACTGTAAATTGCTTTGACTGCTTTTGATTTCAATAAACTTTTAATTTTATTTGCAGGAATTTGCATTGATACACCGTTAAAGGTGTTTTTGAATTCACGTTTTATCTTAATTGAAGCCGAATCATTTTTTTCAGTTTTCAAGATCGTATTCAAGTCATTTTTGAATGTAGTATGATCTGAATCTACTAATTTTTTTGCATCAGCGTCAGATAAACTATCACCTTTTAATGCTGCGTCTAAAACAGCGACTTTATGAGGTTTTTGATTAAACTGTACAATGATTGAGACATTCTCTGATTTCTCTAAATTGACATCTGGGCTTAAAAATAATCCTGATTGATCTTCAGTATTAATTTTTGCCAAAGCCTGTCTTTGCTCTGGTGATAATTTAGCTAAAATTGTTTCAGCGTTTGATAGAGTAGTTGCATGAACTTTAGATGGAGAATTAAAATACGAAGCTGAAAAACTACTTGTAACAAGCCCTAAACCTAAAGTAAGAGCAGTTGCATTCTTAATGATTTTCTGTTGCTTTAACTTCTTTTCCATTTTTTGACCCCATTTCATCTAATAAAATTTTCCAAATCATCAAATGCCTAAATTTCGTAATCTCATCGAATACTGTCACTTTAAATTTATTGGAGTAACTCTAAATGACAAAAACAAAACTAATCATTTGAAATATTCTGAAACAAAAATCTAATATACTCCCCCCTTTGCCTATTAATCATATTTATTGTAAATTCTTGTCGTTTCTAAGTAAAACTCGCATATAAGGAATCCATATAAAGCATTACTTAATGCAAGAAATCAAATTTCAAAGCATAACTGTTTAAAAGATATAAAGTAATTAGAAAAGTAAATCAATTAGAAGTACATTTATAAATTGATTGAACTTTTCTTTGAAATCTGTGTTGAAAAAGTATCAGGGCAATAGTACGAAAAAAGAACATAATGTGTACTCTATTGATAAAGTTGTGAACTTTGCTGATATAATACTAATCTTTGTTGATATATCGATCTAAGTAGGAATCTCGTTCATATCGTAGGTTTGGAGCACGAATTGAAATGAAAGTAGTACAAATTTTAATGACTTTGTACATGGCACTTTATATACACTAAAAAAAGATGATAATACTAGATTTCAAATGAAATACGAGGAAAAATAATAAAATTTAATGGATTTATGAAGAACGTGAATAGAGTAGCTACCAAATATGTAGCTACTCTATCGCAAATTTATTGTAATCCTAATTCATTTTTAATACTGTCTAAAGTTTCACCTTTATATTTTTTAGCAGGCTTAGGTGGATTAGCAATTGTTGAGTTTTGCATTAAGTAATTTTTTTCAACAAATGCTAAGTCTTTTGCATCTACTTTTCCATCAAAGTTAATATCTGCACTTCGTTTATTTGTACCCCAGTAAGTTTGGATTGCAATCGCATCCATTATATCTATGACATTATCTTTATTTATATCTCCAGCTAATGCTTTATCAACTGTTTCCGTTCCTATTCTAGTAGCATTTCCATAGATTGTCTCATCGATTGTGTTGTAAACATTGAAATGGCCATACGTTGTAAAGTGACCAGGTATATCCTGAATGATTGTAAAATCATCTTTTGTAACAGCCAGTCCATCTAATGTAAACTGACCACTTGCTTCCATGGTTCCTACATAGTTCTTTCCATTGCTATCAATCGCGGTTACTTTTGCACCTATTTTCGTTGCATCCTTCGACGAATCAACTTGATTAGTCGAATCAAATAATCCTTCAGGTTGGATATATCCAACTACTCGTGAAAAATCTTGAAGAATCACAATTGGAGCAACATAAGTAAGTGGTTTCGATACGACGTTATCTACACTTGTAAATGTTGAAGACACTTTGTTAAAGCTTGAGCTATAAGTAAAATACGATTGATTTGAATTTGTTATTTTAAGTGTTACATCAACCATTGGAATGTCACCAGACACAACTTTACTGCCATCAAATGTAACATTTACATCTGATTTAGTCGTTGTACTTGATGGTTTAGTAGCATTAAAAGCTAATGTACCGCCTAACTTTTCCGCCTCTGGATTAAGTGAAATATCAACAATATTTGTGTCACTATCAGTTGTTGTAAAATTGTAATTTGCTTTCATCACTTTATTTAAATTATTAGCAGATAGTGTTATTTTCACAGTGTCACCAGGATGTGATATCACTCGATTTAATCTTGTTGGGCCTGTTGGTTGACCGTAAACATAAGACGTACTATCTTTAATAAAAATATATTGCTTTTGACCTGCACTATTTGTCGCTTCATCAATTCCTTCAAACAGCACAGGTAAATAGTCTTGAGACGGTAACATCGCAATTTTATCTATAGCATTTCCATCCTTATCCAATTCTAGTTTTGCTGTTGGGTAAAGTCCATTATAGTAATACCAAATTTGATTTTGTGATTGGTCGGCAATAAATCCTGCTGTTTTTCTTACATCGACATTTTTATCTGAAATGGACGCTGTCATACCTATTAACTGCTGATCTGGTTTATACTCAATAAATGGATTACCTTCTTTTTCACCGTCAACATGAATATCATATTTTGGCATTTGATTGTCTACGAAGAAATCTTGTGAAATCGTATATGTTTTGCCATTATCATCATATCCAATCAGCTTTAGCTTATATTGACCATCTTTTGGTGCATAAGATTTTGATGAAATAGGATTATTCGCATCGTTCGTAAACGGGTAATAATATCCTGACCATAAGATCATTGAAATAGGTACACCTTCGTCTTTTCCAATACCATCAACTGTCCCAATTACACCTAAATCTTCACCCGTTTTTGCATCAGAAACAATGACATCAATATACCTCATATGAGATTTTAATGTAACAGTTGTAAACATTCGTCTTTCCTTAAGAGTACCTGCTCCTAAAGATGTAGTAACTGATTGTCGATCATTACTCATACTTTCGAAACCTTGCTCTACATAGTGAACACCGAAAGGGATTTTATACGTTTCACTAGGATTGTCCTTATTTGTATACACAACATATCCCTCATAAATTCCCTTTTCAGCTGTTTTTGGAATCGTAAGTGATACATTTGTTTTCTTTTGACTGATTCCCTTTAATGTAACCGTAGAACTTGTATCGACTGTTACTCCATTTTTAGCCGCATCCTTAGATCCTCTTATATTAGTTTGGAATTTAACACTTACATTAAATGTTTTTGCCTTTTCTCCTCTGTTTAGTAATGTAACAGAGCGTGTATCAACAATATCTTTTCCACTATATACGATATTTCCATAGCTTAATGCTGCAGTATCTATTTTCATTTGTTTTACTTTATTATTAACGATAGTTGGCGTTTTTTCTTCAACTTTCAATTCAATAGTTGAATGAATAGCTTTATAAGGATCAACTCGACCGGCACCAACTTCGAATACACTATATGGCTTACTTAATGGATCGGCCGTATTCATTAAAATGGCTTTCACATCTTCCGGTTGTAAATCCGGTTTTGCTTGAAGTAATAGTGCCGCAATACCTGCCGTTGCCGGTGTGGCCATTGAAGTACCACTCAAACGCTCGTATGCATATTGATAATTATTCGGATTCTCATGGTCATGAAGAAATCCTGGAACTGTTGATAAAACACTTACACCAGGTGCAGTAACTTCTGGTTTAATCTCATATGTTATACGGGATGGTCCACGTGAGCTAAAATCTGCTAAATTATCACCACCGGTTGTCATTTGTCCTAAATCACTAAACGAAATTTGAGCATTTCCTGACGATACTTTTTGAACTAATGATAGACCATCAGCATTTGTTAAAGAAAATGCTGGGATGAAATCAGTACCCTCACCTAAATTTACTTGGAGATGCCCCTCCGTTGGATTGTTATTGTAAATAAGAATCGCAGCTGCTCCATGCTCTTTTGCTTGTAAAACTTTATCATTAATCGTATTTGTACCTCTTTGAATGAGTACGATTTTTCCATCTACTCGCTTATTTGAACCAGAGTACTCATATGATTGACCAGTTCCGACACTTGTAATTTGGAATGATTGTCCTTGTAATGAAGCGATATTATCACTAAAACCTTTAGCCATAAGTCTTAGGTCAAAAACAGAATTATCAATCTTACCTTTCATAGTAGAAATAACATTTGGAACATCGCTTGCTCCAACCGTTAATGCTAATGAAGCATTACCAGGTGAGCCAACTGTATACATCCCATTACCAGCATTACCAGCTGCGATTACCGCCGTTACACCGTTTAATACTGCATTATTAATCGCAATACTTGTTGGGTACATCGGATCATTATAATTTGCACCTAGTGATAAGTTCATAATGTCCATTCCATCTGTTACAGCTTTTTCAATTCCCGCTATGATACCATCAAATGAACCACTACCACCCGGTCCTAACACACGATACACATAAAGGTCAGCACCCGGAGCAATACCATTTGTTGCATATTCACTATTATTTTTACCTTGTCCAATAATTGTCCCAGAAACATGAGTTCCATGTTCAGTATAATAATCCGCACCATCAGAATCTCCAGGTTTTCCTGCTTTTACCCAATCTGCATATGTTGTTTCCATTGGATCGGCATCATTATCGACAAAATCCCAACCTTTTACTGAGTTTATATCGATAGATTTTGGATCAACACCAGGCTGAGCTCGGTAACCTTTATAAGCACCCGTAATGTCAGGATGATTATAATCAACTCCTGTATCAAGGACCGCGACTTTCACACCTTTCCCTGTATAACCTTCATCATGTAATTTATTAATATTCAAATATGCATTTTCTGCAGCCATACCTTGTCCACTAGCCTCAGTAGAAGGGCTAGCTTCACTTACAGGTTGCTCTACATGAACTTGATCATTACTGTAAATTGCTTTGACAGCTTTTGAATTAAGTAATGTTTTAATCTGATTTGCTGGAACTTGCATTGCAACACCGTTAAAAGCATTTTTATATTCACGATTAATCTTAAATGAAGAGGAATTACTTTTTTCAACTTTAATCAATTTATTTAAGTCATTTTTGAATGTTTCATGATCTGAATCAACTAAACTTCTTGCATTTTCATCGGATAAGTTATCACCTTTTAATGCGGCTTCTAAAACTGCGACTTTATGAGGCTTTTGATTAAATTGAACAATGACTGACACTTTATCAGATTTATCTAAATTAATATCTGGATTTAAAAATAACCCCGTTTGATCTTCAGTATTAATTTTTGCCAATGCTTGTCTCTGTTCTGTTGTTAGTTTAGCTAAAATCGTTTCTGCATTTGATAGAGTAGTAGCATGCACCTTGGATGATGAGTTAAAATATGAAGCTGAAAAACTACTTGTAACTAGTCCTACTCCTAGAGTAAGCGCAGTAATATTCTTAATAACATTCTTTTTCTTTAACTTCTTTTTCATTTTTTACACCCCATTTAATCTTATATAGCTTTCTAAAACTTTTAAAATCGAGGAATTAATGAAAACTCTCTGACTAAGGAGCCTTTTAGGCGAAGAATAAGACTTAGTTACACTTATACTTATTTCCTAGAATTGGCATCTACGTCGAGTATTCCCCCTGTCGCCAATTTGTACTTTCTTACTGTATAGAAAACAGTAAATTAAAACTAATGATTTAAAATATTCTGAAATAATTTAATAGCAAAATCCCCCTTTTCTTTATCTAGTGTTTATTCTAAATACTTGGCCTTTTTAAGTAAATCGAGGAATTAAGGACTCCATATAAAGCAATACTTAATATAGAAAATTTTATTTCAAGATAATTAAACAAGTTAAAATTTGGTAACTAAATAACTAATATACAAATAAGAATATATATGCTTTAATAGCCTCATAGAAAATGCGGATTAATAAACAATGGGGAGGTATATATGAATATAGAACAACTAAGGTATATTGTGGAAATTGCAAAAGTAGAATCAATTACAAAAGCTGCAAAAAACCTTCATGTATCTGCGTCAGCAGTTAGTCAATCCATACTCCAATTGGAAAAAAACATAAATCTCAAATTATTCATTCGCTTAAAGGCGAAAACAATTCCATCTGAAGAAGGAAAAGTCGTTATTGACCTTGCTAGTAAAGTATTAGAACAACTGGGGAAGTTAGAAGAAAGCATTATGATTCAAAATAAGTCAGTAAAAAATGAGCTGAAAATAGTTTGTGTTCCAGGTATCACTTATATCGTTTCTGATTCTATTTTAAAATTCAAAAAAGACTATCCAGATATTGATGTGCATGTTCAAGAAATTGACCCTACAGAGATTTTAAGTATTATAAAAACTGACCATCCAGATATTGCATTATTGCCCGCGACTGAGCAAACTCTTATAAAGGAATCTGATATATTGTTTGAATGGTTATGTAGTACCCAACTTTGTATTATTGTCGGAAAAACATCACCATTATATCATTATGACTTCGTTACGCCTGAAGATATAATAAACGAACAGCTAGTTATTTATAAAATGAATTCATATGTTGATTTTCACCGCTTAATTTTTAACAAAAACAAGTTCTTATTCATTTCTAGTAATTCAGATAATCTTAGAACAGTAGTGAAAAGCGGCATGGCTATTGCACTCGTACGAAATATAACATTGAAAAATCATCCAGATGTGCTAGATGGTTCCATCAAAAAAATTCCTTTAAAAACCGAATCGACCTATATTAGTAACGAGTTTTGGGCAGTTTGTTTAAGAGAAAAACAATTTTCCAACTCTGCTACCAATTTTATTACTTATCTAAAAAATAATTTAAAATAATTTTTCAACATAACAATCACAATCGTTATTAAAATTTCCTAATGATAAACTTTTTTAGCTACTACTCCTTTGTTTACCATCATAACTGAACACTTATCGTTTATTACATTATTATCGAATATTTTAGTACCAAAGCTAATTGTGCCTGTTTCTTCTTTAATCTGCTTTATTTTATCATTCATTGTCATATGTGTTTTTTCTGGCTACACTCAAAAAAAACGGTAACCTCCTTTAGAGATTACCGTTTTCTAATTATTTAATTATTCTAAACCAAGTGCTTGTAAAACATCATCCAATGTTTTACCTTTGTATTTCTTAACTGCCTTAGGAGAATTGTCATTCCATGGATTTTGCATCATATAGTTATTGATGACATATTGCATATCGTTTGCGTCAACAACGCCATCAAAGTTAATGTCTGCATCACGTTTATTAGTACCCCAATATGTTTGGATGAATAACGCATCATTTATATCAATGACATTATCTTTGTTTACATCTCCACCAGGGATATAGTCGTACTGAACAGGTTTCGATCCAGCTGTAACCTTTCCGTCCTCTTTTATTCCTACTGTAAACTCTTTCGAGAATGTAAAGTGGCCTGGCACGTCAATTTTTTGTGTAAACGTATCATCTGTTAAAGGTAAATTCGTTGTAAATGTATTTGGGTATCCTAATTCAGTATTATATCCTAGCTGATTAGTTACACCATATTCTTTACCTTTTGAATCTTTGACACTAATTTTTGTACCTGCTTTAGTATAATCAAGTTTTTTCACTTCAGGTTCTAAACCACTAAACTTCATTAATCCTTCTACCTCAACAGATCCACGCATAATTGAAAAATTCGGTGTAACATAGAAATACGGTTGAATTCCTTGTGTCGTCACTGTACTATTATCCATATTTGTATAAACAGCACTAAAGAATCTACTTCCAGTTGCACTAGTAAAACTCATAGGGCCTTTGTAGTATTCGTTCTTGGCTTTAAAATTCAAGTCTACTAACGATACATCTCCAGCTATTCCTGTATTCGCAAGGTCTCCAGTCGCTGATGCAGTAATCGTCATTAACGTTTTACCTCCAGATTGAGGCACACTCGTATATTGAACATCTAACTTACCTTTATATGCAGCAGTTGGTTGCACATTCACTACATCAAGAAACGCGCTTGGATATTGGAAAGTAAACACAGCTTTCTTCGCATTTGTTTTCAGATTTTTTGTAGAGAACGTTACTGTCGTTGAGTCACCCATATTGATACGTTGTTTATCAGCGATTGCAGTTGTATAAGACGTTCCTTTTCTTACAAAGTATGCATCTACAAAACTACCATAGTTTCTAACAGTTGACTTGCTATAATCTGTGAAGTCGTATTCTGTAATAGCATTGACAAGTGGACCAGATGTACTTAAAGGAATTTCTGCGTTGAACTTTCCTTGAGTGTCTACTGGTATACTTTTTTCTGTCGAACTATTCGGATTATAGTACGTAAAAGTATTATCACCTTGAGAAGCAGTAATACCTGCTGCCTTCATATCATCGATGTCTTTATCAAATACACTACCTGATACGGTAACTTTTGTGTCGGTTGGATTAGCCGTTTCGTAAATGACTCCAGGCTTCATATTATCCATTGTTACCTTTGGTTCTCTCTCTCCATAGTATACCGATGTATCTGCAGTAAAAGTTTCCCCTTTATCGTTTGTTCCAACCATTCTAACTTTATATGCTCCTGGATCCGTTTGTTTAGAGTCATATGCAATCGGATTAGCTGGGTTATCAGTTAAAGGATAATATCTCCCTTCATTTAGCACACCCTTGAAATAATAGTCTGTATTCTCATCTGCTCCCATTCCATCAGCTGAGCCTAAGAAACCAATTTCTTTGTCTGTTTTTGGATCGACAAGGAAGAAATCAAAATGACGCATATGTGAATTTAATTTAAAATTCGCCCCAATAGACCATCTAGTCGCATTACTTCCTGCTTCATACGCTATTGTATAAGCTGGTGGATTAGCTGTCATATATTCAATGCCTTCTTTTACAGTATGAATCGCAAATGGAATTTTATATGTTTCATCAGGGTTCTTTTGGTTTGTATAGACTACATACCCTTCGTAAGTTCCCAGCTTTGCAGTTTTTGGTACGTTAATTGTAGCGTCCATATTTGCACTGCTATATTTTTTTACTTTTACAGATGATTTTACATCTAAAGTAACACCATTTGCTGCAGCATCTTGGTCTGCTCTAGAATCACTTGTAAAACGAGCATCCATTGTCTGGAACTGAACCTTTACATCATATGTTTTATCTACAGATGATTTATTAAATAAAGTGATTGAACGTTGATCAGCCAAGTCTTTACCTTCAACAGCTTGTTCACCAAAACTTAATGCACCAGTAATGTTTTTAATTTTTTTAATTCCCTTATCTGCTAAAGTTGTTATATTATTTGTTACATTTTTTACAGTTAAAGTCTTGTCGTTAACTTGGATTTCCGTTTGCGCATGGACAGCTTTATACGGATTTATACGCCCAGCCCCGACTTCATACACACTATATTTATCAGACAAAGGATCTGCTGTGTTCATTAGTGTTGCTTTAACATCAGATGGAGTCATATCAGGGTGTGCTTGCTTAACTAAAGCAGCTACCCCTACAGCATTTGGCGTTGCCATCGATGTTCCAGATAAGCGTTCGTAAGCATAATTATATTTTCCGATTTGATCTGCCCCGTGCATGTAAGATGGAACAGTAGAGAAAACAGATACACCAGGTGCTGTGACTTCAGGTTTAATATCATATAATACACGGGATGGACCACGTGAACTGAATGGCGCTAATTTATCACCTGTTGTGACTACTTGCTTCATATTACTAAATGTAAAGTCCATAGAAGCACCAGCAGTTTTCAATCCTCCTATTGGAGCAGCTAAAGCAGTTCCTTGTGCGTTACTAATTAAAAATGTCGGAATATAACTATAACCTTCTCCAAGGTACACATCGCCATTTGGCACAGGTGAATCATATAATACAGCGCCGATTGCTCCATGTGCTTTCGCATTCGCTATGATTTGAGATAAACTAATGCTTCCTCGTTGAGCTAATACAACTTTTCCCTTTACATCGATTGGTGTAAAAGTACCATCAGCATTTCTCGTCTGGTACGAAGCTTCAGTGCCATATAATACATTGACTAATTTCATAGTTTTACTATCAAAATCTGCTACGTTATCCGTTAAACCTTGAGCTGCTAGTTTTAAATCAGCCGGAACATTACCTGTTGGCGATTTTAATGTTCCTGTATAAGTCGGAATTGTCACAGATGTGTCACTAGCCCCAACTGTAATAGCTAAAGGAGAAGTACCTGGAGCCCCAAGCGAATACATCGTACTTCCAGAATTTCCGGCAGCAACAATCGCTGTCACACCTGCAAGTACAGCATTATTAACCGCAATCGTTGTAGGATATAATGGATCATTGTAATTTGCACCAAGAGACATGTTAATAATGTCCATTCCATCTGCAACAGCTTTATCAAGTCCAGCTAGAATAGCTGATGTATAACCAGATCCATATGGTCCTAATACACGATATGAATAAATATCTGCATCCGGTGCAACTCCTGTTACTGAAAGATCTCCATCATTTTTTCCTTGCCCAGCAATAATACCTGCAACGTGTGTACCATGCTCAGTATAATAAGCTTCTCCACTTGTTGCTAACTCAGCCTGCCCAGACTTCTGCCAATCTGCATATGTTGTTTCCATTGGGTCATTGTCATTATCAACGAAATCGTATCCACCTTTAAAAGCACCTTTTAAATCTGGGTGGTTATAATCAATCCCAGTATCAAGAATACCGACTTTTACACCTTTACCTGTATAGCCTTCCTCATGAAGTTTTTCAACTCCAGGGAATGTCACCATCGTATGCGTTGCAGCTTGTGTTCCTGTAGTTGATGTTTCGCTGATCGATGGTGGCTCTACTTGAACTTGTAAATCACTATAGACAGATTGTACTGCACTTGATTTAAGTAGTTGTTTTATTTTGTTAGCCGGAATTGTCATTGCAACCCCATTAAATGCTTTTTTGTATGAGCGTCTAATTGTATATGGATTTTTCTTTTCTTTTAATTCACTGCTGAAAATTGTTTTTAAATCATTTTGGAACGCTTCATGTGAAGCGCTTACATTATCTTGTGCATCTTTTGCTGATAACGTTTCACCATTTGATGCTGCTTCTAATACAGCCGCCTGCTCAGGCTTGTCCTTAAACTCGACAATGACAGACGTAAGCTTGTCACTTGTTTGATCGACTTCATTAGATAATTGAAGCCCTTCTTTATCACTTAATTTCAATTGCTTAATTGCCTCACGCTGCTGGGGTGTAAGATTTGCTAATACTTGTTCAACCTTCGATGTTGCTTGTGCATGTACTTGTTGTGAAAAGGAACCTGGTGTCATTGTAGTACTTATAAGTCCTGTTGTTAATGCTAATGTTGTCACATTTCTAAACATACTCTTTTTCATCTACTAGCCTTCTTTCTTTTCTCAAGATAGATTCATTATACGGAGAGTTGCTCGTATTTAGATTTTGCAAATTTCAATCAATTCTAAATTTTTTACAAATTTCTGTTATTTACATGATTCACCTTAATATTTTGTAAAAAAAGAAAAAAAGAGGTCGAAAAATTCTCCGACATCTCTTGTTGTATTTCAAATCACTATTTCAGGTGATTTTGCCTATCTTTTTACTATTTTTTTCTTATATTTTCGACTTAAAATATTTTAGTTGTTAATTGTAATTTCAAGCATATTTAACTGATTTACTAATAGTTAAATAATTCCATAAATTAAGAACTTATTATATAATTAAATAATAAATTAAAACTAGATTTTATTAACTTAACTAATAGTTAAGGAGAAAAAGTGAGATTATGCATATTGAACAATTAAAATATATTGTTGAAGTCGCCAAAACTAGCTCAATTGCTCGAGCTTCTGAAAACATGTGTGTAACACAACCTGCTGTAAGTCAATCCATTACTAACTTAGAAAAAGAACTAGGTTTTAAATTGTTTATTCGTTCACGACAAGGCGTTTCTCCTACTGTTGAGGGCAAAATAATTATTCAAAAGGCTTATGAGGTTTTGGCAAAATTAGATGAACTTCAAGACCAAGTAGATTTATACAACAATGTAATAGATGGACATGTCACATTATCTTCTGTACCAACAATGTTACCGATTGCATTAAAAGCTTTAAAATACTTTCAAAGAGAGTATCCAACCATTCAAGTACAAGTTTTAGAGAATCTAGGACCCGGGGTATTTAAAGATATTCAGCATGGAAGGGCCGATATTGGTCTTCTAGCGGCAGAAAACATGATAGGTGAACTAGAGCACATAACATTTGAACAGCTAGTTAATGGTAAAGTTCAAGTAATTGTAGGAAAAGAATCTCATCTGGCCGGTAAAGATGTTTTAACCGTAAATGATATTCAGGATCAGAGCTTTGCGTTGTATAGTGGTCCACTCTATTCAAAGGGAATAGAATCTATTTTTTCTTCACCTATAAAAAGAGCAATTGTAACTGATAACTTCGAAACGATCCGCTTTGCTGTTGCTGAAAACTTAGCGATTGGACTTGTACTCGACTTTTATCTAGAAAAACATCCCGACCTAGATCAAGCAAGTATTGTTCCAATTAATTTAATTAATTTACCTCCTTTACCTTCTCTCCAACACGGTTATGCGATGCGAAAGAATAGCAAGCCTTCGTATGGTACTCGAAAACTGATCGGCTATTTACAAAATGAATTTCAAAAATTTAGTAAATCCTATTCATAGATTGATAGATATACTAAAAAAGGGCTACCGTCTTGTCTTTCAACGGGGCCCCTTTTTAGTATTTAATATCACAAGTGATTATTACTGTTTATTGAGGAAAATCTTCAAATGATAAGCCTAATTCTTTTAGGACATCTACCAATTTCTTTCCATTCTTCTCTTCTAACGGAGTAGGAGCATTTTTTGCATCTGGGTTTTGCATTAAATAGTTTACAACAATTAATTCCATGTCACGCTTATCTACTACTCCATCAAAATATATATCTGAGTTGCGGTCTGCTGAACCCCACGCTTTTTGTAATGCTAGAGCATCCTTGATGTCGATTACATCATCTTGATTTACATCTCCGCCAATCATATATCTAGTAAAATACTGTAATCGTTGACCCCATACCTCATTGTTACGTAACACACCAATTGGTAAAGGTTGCGAAACAGAAAAATGTCCTGGAAGTTTGACACTCCATGTAAATAACTGATCAGAAAGTGGGAGATTTGATAAATTATAATCTCCACTTCTAGAAAGAATAGAAGCAACATCATATTTTTTACCATTCGGGTCAATAAGTTGGGCTTTTACACCAGCCTTAGTCCAATCAAACCCTAGTGCCATACCCTCGGCACTTAAATAACCATACATTTCCGAAAAAGTAGGTTGAATAATCCAATCTGCACCTGCAGAAGAAAGTGTGTGTTGAGTTCCTATTTCATCAGTATAAGATGCTGTTACGTTCATTGTTGCACTAGCAGTAAAAATTGAATTTTTCACTTTAAATTTCACATTAATTGCATCCGTAATATCAGATATTCCTTTTGTTGTATTTAAGTCCAGCTTAATTTTGGAAGTGTTCCCACTTGACTCTACAGTCACCTTCGCATTTTGATAAGATGAAAGGTTTTCATTAAGCTTCGCATTTACAAGTTCTAAATTGGATTCACTATTCGTAATAGTCCATTCTACTGAGCGCATATTTTTTACATTGTGTAACGAAAGACTGGCATTTAATACCTCACCCATCTTCACACCAACTTGACTACTCTTTATAAAGCTATATGGTGTTCCTTCTTTCACGAAGTAATAATTTTTCTTTATGCTCGGATTGTTTGCTGCGTCTGTCCCGTAAATATTTAATTTTGAGAATGGAACGCTTGCATTCATTGGAACAGTAAAATCAAGATTTCCATCTTCTCCGACTGGTATCGGCTCATTATAGTTTCCGTTTAAAGAAAAATTAAAAGCATTAATCGATTGATTGATTCCCATTCCTGCGTTTGTCATCTCATCAACTTCTTTGTCAGTAACCTTTACTTGTAGAGGGATCGTTGTTTGTCCTTCTTTGTATTCAATCACTGGCGATTCATTTGAATCAAAAGAAGTCGTCAGTGTAGGACCATTGTTATCAATGTATACTTCCTTATAATTAGTGAATGTTTGATCACGCTCAGTTGTACCAATTATCTTAATACGATAAAGTCCTGGTTTTGCATAGCTAACTTGTGTAGCGACAGGGTGATCCGCATCATCTGTAAAAGCATAATACGTCCCTTTAAATACATCATTAATTAAGTAGTTTACACCGTCATAATACGAGCTCACATCAACATATCCTAAAGCCCCGATTTCCTTACCTGTTTTTGCATCTTCTAATACAAGATCTAATTCTTTCATAGGTGCCTTAAAATTAACCAATAAGGATGTGCTTGAGTAACTTTGGTACACTCTTTTTACATGAAGGTATGGAGGTGAAATAGCATAGTCTAGTAGATTAACAGTGTTAAACCCATCCTCTAACAGACGGAAACTGAACGGAATACGGTACGATTCCTTGCTATTTTCTTGATTTGTTAAAATGAAATATCCTTCATATATTCCAGATTGCGCTTTGGCTGGTATACTGACTGAAATTGGGACTTGCTTTGATTTTAATCCTTGCACGGAGATAACCGGTGGCGCTGTTACTTTTATTTTATTTTGCACCGCGTCCAACGATCCATTTACTCCTTTTTGAAAATGAGTTGTTAATATAAATGTTTTCTTCTTATTATCTTGATTGTTTATTTTCACCTTTTTTTCTAACGTTTGTGCTTCTCCACCATAATGAGCACCAAGTGCAAGACCTCCAGTTTCCTCATGTAAGGTAACTCGTTCCCCATTAAACGGGATGTCTGTCTCATCTTGTACGCCAATTGTATTATTCGTATGAATTGCACGATACGGATCTACACGCCCTGCTCCAACTTCAAAGACACTATATGTCCCATCTAAGGGCTTCGCTGTGTTCATTAAAATCGTTTTAATATCTTGCGGATCAAGCTGTGGATTTGCCTGTAATAGTAAAGCTGCTATCCCAGCTACGTGTGGAGAAGCCATGGAAGTACCAGATAAACGATCATAGGCAAATTGGTAATTGGAAGTATCATCAGGATTTGTTACATATGCTGGCACAGTCGACATTACACTAACTCCAGGCGCAGTAACTTCAGGTTTCATATCATAATTTTCACGAGTCGGTCCTCGAGAACTAAAACTAGCAAGCTTATCTCCAGCTGTAAATGTTTCCTTATAGTTTTGGAAAGTGAGCGTCTGTTTTCCAGCTGCTAATTGATCTTTCATAGCAAGTCCCTCTTCATAACTCATAGAAAAGGTAGGTATAAAACGCTGATCTTCTCTTACAAAATTAGATGGTCCTTCATTCGGTCTATTACTATATGCAATCACTACGCTAGCACCATATTTCTTGGCAAGTACTACCTTGGATTGTGTTCCGATTGTACCTGTATTAACAAAAGCAACTTTTCCTTTTACGTCTTTATTGGCGTAATCTGCCTCTAGTCCATCTCCTAGATCAACAATCTCTAAGCTCTTTCCATTCAATACGTTTAATTCGCTTGTAAAATCCTTATACAAATTGCTCAATGTATAATTTGTATTAACTCCATTTAATTTTCCACTATATTTCACAACAGATATTGGAGAACTACTTGCTCCGACCGTTAAAGCTAGTGCTGCCGCTCCTGGACTACCAATTGTGTAGGCATTTGGACCACTATTACCAGCTGATACAACCGCTACTACACCACTAAGAACTGCATAATTTATTGCTGTACTTGTAGGAGAAAACGGATCATTGCTCTGTAAACCTAGCGACAAGTTCATTACATCCATACCATCTATAACAGCTTGATCAATACCTGCAATGATGTTTTCCTCAAACCCTGTTCCATACGGACCAAGAACACGGTACACATATAAATCTGCATCTGGTGCAATCCCTTCTACTTTTGGTCCGTTTAAATTCTGAGCCTGTGCGGCTATCGTACCAGAAACATGTGTCCCATGTTCTGTATAGTATGCTGATCCACTTTGGTTGAACTGAGGTTGATTTGATTTTTTCCAATCGTTATATGTCGTCTCCATCGGGTCATTATCATTATCAACAAAATCATATCCACCTTTAAATGCAGACTTCAAATCAGGATGATTATAATCAATACCTGTATCAATGACAGCTACTTTTACACCTTTTCCTGTGTACCCTTCATTGTGTAGCTTGTCTACATTGAGAAACGCTCCACTATCAAGAGATGCTTCCTTGCCTTGACCCTCTTCAGGTTTAGTTGGAGGTTCAATTGTAACCGTAGCATTTTTATGTACAGCTTTAACTGCTTTAGATTGAAGCAGTTTCTTTACTTCGTTAGCAGGTAACGTCATCGCTACGCCACTATATGCCTTTTTAAAACTTCTCATAATTTTATACGACTTTTTCCCACTTTTCGTTGTAACAGTCGGTAAAAGTTTATTTACATCTTTTTGAAATGTACTATGATCCTGATCAACATTTTCTTTTGCTTGAGTAGTTGTAATCTTCTTTCCTTTCAATGCTGCCTTTAACACTGCTACTTTCTCTGGTTCTGAACGAAATTCGACAATTACAGAAATGTCTGCATTACTATTTAACTCACTTGCACTAAAACCTTCCAATCCATTACTTTGTGACATGTCTAACTGTTTAAGTGCCTCTCGTTGTTCATTTGTCAATGATTCTAGCATTTTGTGTGTAGTACTTGATTCTGCAGAAACAATACTGTAATTCCCTTGGAAAAGTGAACATAACATTCCAACTGTCATAATATTAAGCAGTGGTTTCTTAAACCGTTTTCTAATCGCTTTCCTATCCATCAACTTCATCATCCAATCTAAATTAATTTTCTACTGAATTATTTCTGAATTGCTTCAATCTAATTAAATTGCACCCCCGTACTCTAAACCGCAGTATTTTTACAAAATTCAACTAATTACTTGAAGAATGAATTTATTATATATTCTAAAATTTCAGAATAAAATTCACTTTAATTTATGTTCACTTAACGGAAACTTATACAATACAATCTAAGCTTTAAAAAACATAAGATGTCTAAAACCAACAGTTATAAATTCCACCACTTATGTAAACAAGTTTCACTACTAAAATGTATGGTCATAATAAAAAGGCAACTATCATTTTATAAGATAGTTACCCTTTTTCTATATATTATGTAACTACTAACACTACTTTACTATACACATAGATGCCCTACACATATAGGTTTATTACTTTAGCTCTATTAACTCTCCAAGTATTTCCATTCTTGATCTTGGATAGTTCTAAAAATGTATTTTACTGTTCTGCTCTTAAACTACAAAGAGAATATTTACAAGCTCTTTTGATAAATCCCTTTAGTCAACATCAAAACCATTTGATCTGCCATAAAACTAGGTTCATTTGGTAAATCTTCATTAACCCAATCAATAATCAATGCGACGAGTGCTCCAGCGATAACGCTTTCCAAAAACCACTTATCCAAAGTCACTTCAATCTTATTTTCCTTTAATTGGCCAATATTATTCTGAATTGAGAGTTTAAGAACGTCTAACATTTTCCATCTTAATTCCGGCAATCCATTTTTACTTAATAAAATTTTATACACTTTAGCATGTTTCTCTACATGTTCAAATACGGCTAAAACAGGTGGATATATAATATCTGCAAATGATTGAACTTGATAAGGAATGACAAGGTCATTTACTAATCCTTCTAATGTTTCATCGACTATTTCCTTATGTAATTCAAACTTATCTTTATAATGATAATAAAAAGTTGCTCGATTAATATCTGCTTCATTGATTATATCCTGCACAGTTACATTTTCCATCCCCTTTACAACTGCATATTTAAACAATGCTTCTTTAATCAGTTTTTTAGTTTTAATAATACGCCTGTCCATCTTTTCACTTCCTTACCAAATGACTCCTTCAAAAAAATTAATCATTTTTTATACATTTTATATTAATTTGACGAATATTAAACAGTTTCTATAAGTCTGTTGGTTGTAGCCTTTCTCAAACTCTTTTATTATACAAAATATAATAGCGCATACAAATCTGCGCTTTAATAATTAAAATTTAATATTTTATAAAAGTAATTCCAAGGGGAGAGAAAATTAATGAAAGCTGCTAAATTTTATGGTGCAAGAGATATCCGAGTTGTTGATACGCCGAATCCAGAAACAAAATCGAATGAGGTAAAAGTAGCAATTGAATGGTGTGGCATTTGCGGTAGTGATATGCATGAATACTTAGCTGGACCGATGGTAATTCCATCTGGAACTAATGTTACGATGGGGCATGAATTTTCAGGTGTAATCGTTGAAATTGGAGAAGATGTCACTAATTTTGTAATTGGCGACCGTGTTGTGATCGAGCCTGTTGTTCCTTGTTGGACTTGTAACTCTTGTAAAACAGGTAATTATAATGTTTGTGAAAAACCACAATTCTTTGGTCTTATCTTAAACGATGGTGGTTTCGGAGAATATATCGTAGCTCCTGTAGATCGTGTTTATAAGATTCCTGACACAATGAATTTTGAACAAGCAGCCTTAGTTGAGCCTGTTGCGGTTGTAACACAAGCTATTCGTTCAAGCCAATATAAATTTGGTGATGCTGTCGCAGTATTTGGCGCAGGTCCAATTGGTTTACTTCTTATCCAAGCATTAAAAGCAGCAGGAGCTTCTAAAATCATTGCTGTAGAAGTTTCTGACCACCGTAGAGAAGTAGCTCTAAAATCAGGCGCAACACACACGATCAATCCAATTGAATCAAATCCTGTTGAAACAATATTCGGAGTAACAAATGGCAAAGGCGTTGATGTATCGTTTGAATGTGCTGGCGTTCAACCAACTTTTGAGGCAGCACTTAATAGCGTAAAATTTAACGGTGAGTTAAAAATTATCAGTTTATGGGAAAAACCTGTATCATTTAATCCTAATGTAGCCATGATGACAAACAAAAGAATCTCTACTACTATGACATATAGCAACATTTATCCAGAAGTTATCGAACTAGTTAACCAAGGAATCATAAAAGAAGATTTAATTATTACAAAAAAAATCCACTTAGACGACATTGTTGAAGAAGGCTTTGAAGCTGTTCTTAATGACCGTTCACAAGTAAAAATCCTTGTAACGCCTAAGCGTTCAAATTTATAATACTTTAAACCAATCCTGCATTCAAAAAAAGAATGCAGGATTTTCTAATTTAAACGAATAACCTTGCTTTAAATGAACTATATCCATCGTCTAAATTGACACACGTTCCATTGATACAATTTGATTCCTCAGAAGCTAAAAAAGCTACAGCATTCGCAATTTCTGTAGGTTCTGTTAGAGTTGAACGCATTTGTTCGCTTACCATCTGCTCCCAAACACCAAAGTCTTTATATGGTGATAAAATTGGTGTATTTACTCGTCCTGGAGCAATCGCAATAACTCGGATGCCCTGTGGCCCCAGTTCCATTGCTGCAGAGGATGTCATATTAATAATGGCAGCTTTAGTAGCATTATAAGTAAAAGTTAGCTCACCAGGTAAAATACCAAAAACAGAAGCAGTATTGATAATTGTTCCTTTTACCCCAAGCTCTGCCATTTTGCGAGCAGCTACTAGAATTCCATAATAGACACCATTTTGATTAACAGCAACAATTGGATGATAATCATTAGCAGGATCATGTTGAAGCAAAGGAACCGGTTTTGCAAATCCAGCATTATTGAACATAATATCTAGTCCACCAAAGGCTTCTACCGTTCTATCAACCAAATACACAACATCCTCATATTCTGCTACATTAGTCTTAATGAATAGTACTTCCCCACCTAATTCGCGATTTATCTCATCTACAGCTTTAAGGCCACCGTTTTCGTTGATATCAGCGATTACAACTTTAGCACCTTCAGATACTAGTTTTTTAACAGTAGCTAGTCCAATTCCACCACTACCACCTGTAACAATTGCCACTTTATTTGCTAGTTTCATATAAATTTTCCTTTCCAAAGTAAATTCTCAAAAAAAGTACTTACCAAAAAAATGATAAGTACACTTATAATTAAAACTTTGTAATATCAACTGGATTTTGAATTCCTACCTTTTCGCAATGATCATGGTACATTTGAAGCGATCCAGCACAGTTTAGAATTAGGAATGTATCTCCTTTTTCATCTTTAAATTCAAGTGCCCCATTAATAACATTGAATATAATTGTATCTTCATCACAATCTGCTGGAGTATAAAATGTGTGTAAAGAAGCAGCTGGCTCATAAACAACTTCATGTTTTTTCGAAACCCAATCATGCTCAAGATATCCCCATTTACCTGCCAATGTACATACAATAACCGTACCGTGATGCACATGAGGTGGCAATTGGCTACCTGGCTTAGACTTCATAGTTACACAAATCTCACCTGTAACCATATTAATCTTGTGAAATTTTATTTCGTTCCCGAAAAAAGGAATCCAAGGTACACTTTCATCTGCTACATAGTTTGCATCTAATACTTGATTCTCTTTCGTTGTCATTAATTATCTCTCCCTTTAATAATGGTGATAATTCAAGAAAAAGATTTTTTTGCAAACTCTTTTTTCTGAATTATTTGAATTTATTATAGGATGGCTTTATAATTTATAAAAGTTAATTCTTTTAATGACTTCTATAAATAAATTTAATATAAAGAGATGGGATAACATGAATATTGAAAGATTGAACTATATCTATGAAGTTTCGAAAACAGGGTCCATTTCGATCGCAGCACGAAACCAACATGTTACACAATCTACAATCAGTCAAGCAATTACTAACATTGAGAAAGAATTAGGGGTTACTCTCTTTACTCGATCGAAACATGGTACAATACTTACATTTGAAGGAAAAAAATTAATGATACAAGTTAAAGAACTTTTGGATAAGGCTGATGAGTTGAGGAAAAATGCACATCATTTCCATGAAGAACTGAGTGGTGTCTTGCGAATCGCTGCAATACCAGGGTTCATGACGATTATATTAAGAGTTTTTGCTAATTTTAGAAAAGAGCATCCTAAGGTTCAATTAAATATTGCAGAAAAAAACTCGAAAGAAATTCTAGAAGCAGTCAATTACAACAAACTTGATATCGGACTTATTAATTTCTTCGACAATTTCTCGCAGAAAATAAATAACATTCCCTTTGAATTACTATACAATAGTCACGTACGAATTTGCGTCAGTAAAAACTCACGTTTGGCAATGAAAGAATCGATTAAGATTACAGATTTAGAAAATGAAGCAATTGTCTTGTATGAAGATGATTTCATTCTTTCATTTACAAAGAATTTAATGGAGAAATTCGACTTAAAACTTTTATTTGTAACAAATAATGTAGATGCAATTCGAGCTGCCGTTAAGGAGGAAATTGCTATTACACTTGTAACGGATAACTCGATTATCGATGAAATGACGATATTAAACGGTGAAATTATTTCCATACCAATTGAAAATATTGCTTCTTCTTATGTCCCTTTTGGACTAGTTCGGTCCAATAATAAAAAAGCCGCTTTGATCACTGATAAATTTACTGATTACTTAAAAAAAGAATTGCATTCGTTTGAACAAACATTTCAGTTCAATTAAGCCTAGTAAATTCACCGGTAGTTGAAATTTTGCAGACCAATTTACTACTATATTAACAATTGCTTACTACATATTAAACAAAAGAGTCGCCTCTATTTTATTTGGTGCCAACTACTTTGATAAACAAAAAAAAGAAATTGTTACCAAGCAATCTATTAAACGATTAGAGAATCTTGGATGTAAAGTGCCAATCAAAGCAATAGCTTAACTATTTGTACATTCATAAAAAAAGACCTATTTTAAAAAATGAAATGGGTCTAGTTTCATAATGCCAAAAAAGTGTAATGATTAATTTATATTTTCAGGATATGGTATTAAGAATCTATCTATTATTAACTTCATACGCTGTTCTAACTCCTGCTTCAATTGCACCTTGAATCCATCCTGGTGTCGTTGACGAATGTGATCCTGCGAAATGAATTCTTCCTTCTGGTGTACCAATAAACTGACCAAACTCTTTAATTTGGTCGGGTTTATACATGACAAAAGCTCCTCCAGCATAAGGAAATTCTGACCAATTATGCGAGTATCCTATTAAAAAATCTGAAAACACTTGATCTCCAAATATAAATGAGAGATTATTCAAAGCAATTTTTATCCGTTCTGCCTGTGTCATATTATCCCAAATACTAGAATCATCTTCCCATGTATAACTAGCTAGCATAATCCCAGTATCATCCGCCGACCCTTGACCATGACTAGGAAAATAGGCAAACTTGATTGGTAAATCTGTTGTTAATTTACCACCATTTAATCCATATTTTTCCCAAAATCTCGTTTTAAATTGAAGACCTATTTTGGTTGAATTTGCATAATGGATCTTTCTTATAACATTTCTCTTTTCATATGAAACAGACTCATAAGGTAGTAAATCTATGAAATTCAATAAAGTATAAGGAACTGTAGAAATTACAAAATCACTTGTAAGTTGATGTTCAGTATTAAGTATTTGATTTTCTGTATAAATCGTTACGTTCGATTCTTGTTGTATAATTTTTTTCACTCTTTGATTTGTAATAATATCGTCTTTAAGTTGTGGTAAAAATCCATTAATAAGATGATCCGTTCCCCCTGTAATTTCATAAAGTTTTAGATCCTTAGTTAGGAGTACTAAAACTTCTCTTAATATTGCAGTAAATGCAAGTTCAGAAAATCCTTCCAATCCAACCATTGTTTCTATCATATTGATTGCTTCAGCTGATAAGGATACACCAACAGGGTTATATCTTAAAAATTGATACATTGAATACTGATCATACATTTGAACAACTTTTTCCCAATTCTTCTCAGGATTTTGGTTTATATAATCAATGACTGGACTAACTGCTAATAATAGTAATTCTGATGCCGTTTTTCCTTTTTCACTAGGGCTAACATTATAATTTAACTGGTCTGGATTTGTTCCATAATTTTTTTCATTTGTTAATACATTATTGATGTAAATCAAATCATTAGGTGTACTATTTATAAATTCATTTACATGCAAATTAAATTTTTTTATATACTCAATTACTAAATAATGGAATGAAGGTATACGCATTGCCCCAAGATCTATATATTGATTATTTATAAAAGGTTCCCTTTTTGTGTATATCCTCCCCCCGATTCTGTTATTTGCCTCAATAATAGTAACCTTATGCCCGGCTTCTTTTAAAAGTGAAGCAGCAACTAAACCGGAAATTCCTGCACCAATTACGGTGACATGTTTCGGGGAATTCGTTTTTTGTAATCCATTTTGAATTATGTAAATCATTTGATCCATTGAAAGCAGTAACTTTTGAATCAAAGATCTCACCTCTTCTTCTAAAAGAATAAATATCAATAAAATGTTATGCAATTGTAAGTTGAGATAGAATTTCAGGAATTATTTCTTTTATTTTACAAATTAGAAGTAAATCCTTATTTATCTAATCTGTCAGTTTGCAAAAAAAATAGACTGCTGAAGCAGTCTATCGTTGTACAACTAACGGGTATGTTAGTTTGAATAAGGTTTTTATATAAATATTTAGCCTCTGTTAATGTTTATCTTACCGTTGGAAATATGAACAATCTTATAATTAGAATAAATTGAAATGAAACAACAGGCCAACACCTCTTTTGACTTTTTAACTTTAGTGGGTAATAATCGTAAACGAAAAAAACCGACTTAACCGATGAACTGGGTGAAGTCGGGGAGTATCTATTTTACTTTTTTAGTAACTTTTTAATTTGCATTTCAATCTTTAGAGGTTTGGTCGCAGGTGAAAAGCGCTTCACGACATGCCCTTTTGCATCAACTAGAAATTTTGTGAAGTTCCACTTAATGCGTGAACCTAGAAATCCCGGCGCTTCTTGCTTCAAATACTTGTATAGTGGGTCAGCATCCATCCCATTTACATCAATTTTTCCAAGAAGAGGAAATGTTACTCCGAAGTTAAGCTGGCAAGTCTGTGCCATGTCACCGTCATTTACCGGCTCTTGATTCTTAAACTGATTACATGGGAAGCCCAGAACAACTAGCCCATCATTCTGATAAGTCTCATGCAATTGCTGTAACTCATTAAACTGAGGAGCCAAGCCGCATTTGGTTGCCGTATTGACAATCAGAAGTACTTTGCCACGAAAATCTCCCATTGACTTTTTTTCACCACTAGCCGTTTTTACGTTGAATTCGTATACGTTCATATAAAGTTATCCCCTGCCAATATCTAAAATTTGTTTTTTTATCGTCGCGATTCTAAAGATATTTTTTTCTATATTTTTCTGGAAATTTGGCAAAACAACTTGTTTTAAAGTAAATCTAGGTGAATACACCAAAAATAATATTAATGTTATCATTTACCCTTAGCAGATTCGGATTCTATTAATTTAATATAGTTTTTTTCCAAATTAATAAACATTTTAATCAGAGCCTATATTTATTATATTTTTAGGCTGTTCTAAGGCTCCTATTCCAATAACGCTTTCATTCTTTGCATTAATTTATCTTCTTAATGAACGGGATCTTAGTTTAATGAATGTTTATATATCCTGTATAATAAATGAGTATGAGAAAGACTGCAACCAACAGTTTGATAGAATCTGTTTAATAACTTATATATTATAAAAAAATGTTTAAAAAAGATTAATTGTTTTAGAATCATATAGTAATTAATGTGGGAAATATGGATAGGCGTATTTAAAAAAGCTAGCCCATGTCTTTATATTAGCCTTTCTTATTGAACTAACTTCCCAGTTAGTTCAACAAAAAAGGCACGAAGTAGTCTATCGTTGTTCAACTAAATCATGCTTTAGTTGAACTAGATTCATTATTTTTTTCTCTATTTAATTCAATTGTTTCCTAAGTTTTTTAATACACTTTAAAATTGATTCTCTATTTTTAGCACTCTTAATCCACGAGGGAAGTCTACTAGCTAAACTTCGATTAATGTTAGGTAATTGTTCTCTTATGCTTGCACTCACATAATACTCTAAAAAATCGAGATGCTCATTATTATAAGCCCATAGTGTATTGCTACAGCAACTAGTTTTTAACCATAGACTTACTCCACAAAACTCAGGTCCACCGTAACTTGCAATAGGTGAAACAGCAACTAATCCGCACTTTTCACAAACCAACTTTGGAATTGATTTAAAAGGTTCCCAGGTCATGTTAGCACAATTATTGCAACGTGGACATTCCACGAGAACATTATCAACAAACTCAAAAATAGTTTCTCCAGCATCATTGAACCTTGATATTTCCAATTGTATCAATCCCTTCGATCTTAAGAATTTAACTTATATGATACTATAATTTTTTTATTGAAAATTATTGACAAACTATTAGCTGGTTTAGTTGCATAAGTTATTTCCCACCTAAATAGACATAATGCTACTTTTCGTAATTCAAGAGTTCTTCCAATTCTTTTGAAAGCTTTTTGTTCAACATGACATAACTTTGTTTATCATTGTCTCCTATCAATACAGCTTTGTTGATATCATTGTGGAACCATATTTCATACTCGTAGAGCTTTTCAGGCATATTTTTCTCTTCTTCATAGAATAATGTTGCTTTAAAGTCTGCTATTCGTTTACTTTTTACTGCAACGTTTTCTTCCCATTTAATTTTACTGAAAAAACGCTCTATTTTTTCAAGTTTCTTCTTATCTGTAACTATTTCTGTATCCGAATATGTTCCGTTTGCACTCATCTTTATGTACTCAATTCTCGTTAAATTCTTTTGTTTGTTAATACACCCCAATAGAGTGCATACGAGTAAAATCAATACAAAACCAACTAAGCACCTTTTCCTCATAATATCCCTCCTGACTCTCATCTCGATTAAATCATAAATTTCGATTGTGGGATTTGAAAATTTGTTTGATGCCGTGTAGATGATATTCTGTTATACATCATCTCTACGATATTCGAAATACTCATATCAAATTCCTCCCTCTTAATCGGTCAAAGTCATGTTTCACGTCGCCTAAACTTAAATTTCTTATTTAACTAAACTGCCTTTCGTTGCATAAGAAATTATACTAACTTTTTATATCAATAAAGGATTTCTGCCCCATAAAACTGTTACCTTATAAATTATGTACTGTTATAAAACAAAAAACCTCTTGATATACAAGAGGTTTTGGTATGAACCCAGCTGGACTTGAACCAGCGACCCCTACCCTGTCAAAGTAGGATACCACTATTAATATAGTAAATTGGCCAGTTTTTTTATGTATTAGATTGTTGATATACCAATCTTTATATGTGTTTATGTGTATCGAAATGTAACTATTGTTATTAGAGTTTATCCCCTTGACTATCCCCACATTCTATATACCCTCTAAAAATATATATAAATAAAATAACTTTAAATTGGCTTGTTGTGTTCAATTCCCTAGTTTCCCCCGGGTAAGAAAACGTTCCCCACTTTCCCCAGTAGCAAGCAAAACACTGGTATATCAATGTTTTTACCGGGGAAAACCACTTCCCTAGTACTTCCCCACTTTCCCCAGTTGATAACTATCATGTAAAACACCCATATTTAACAGTATTAGTTACATAATATTCTTCTAATTACACACTATTGTATACCCCCATAGGTATGTTATAATAAAACCATACTAAACTTATATGAATAGTGGTGATATAGATGCGTTTAACTGATAAACAGGATTTATTTTGTAAGTATTACGCCTTGGGAATGTCTGGTGCTGAAGCTGTACGCCAGGCTGGATATGAACATAAAGCTCCGTGGGTAACGGCATACGATCTATTGAAGAAGCAACACATCAAGGACACCATAGAACAGTACAAGGAAATGGGTGTAGTATATGACACTATCATTACAGAAAATGAAGTATTGCAGCTATTAAGCAAGATTGCACGTGGTGAAGTGAAAGATAAGGTCATGTCACCTACAGGCCAAGTAGTTACTAAAGAACCAGATACAAACACCAGATTAAAAGCTATGCAGGAACTACTTAAACGCTGGCCAGATGCCCTTAAAGCTAGTCAGATACAACGTAACCAAATTGAAGCGAATAAGCAGAATCCAGGTACAAAGATTGCCATTGTTATGGATAATATCAAAGACTTGTTAATCGAAAGTGGTGATGATGAATGAAGGAAGTAAAAGTAAATGGCGCTAAATTAGTAAAGAAGCATGCAGCGAAAACATTCTGGCCCATTTTCACCGCAGAACAAGAAGGCATGAAGAATATATGGATGGCTGGCGGTCGTTCATCTGGTAAAACGAATGCAGCTTGCTTAAAGATACTATTGGCCATGTTATCCCCAGTAGACCCTGTTTTAGGACCAGCGAATTGCTTTGTATTCCAAAAGAATTTCGCACACATACGAAAGCAGTCATTTTCAGAAATGCAGCGTACAATTTCCAGATGTGGCTTCGATACACTATTTAAAATCAGTTATAGTCCGTTAATGATTACCCGTGTCGATACAGGCAGCAGCATCTTCTTCATGGGTGCCGAAACAGTACAAAAGGTTAAAGGTACAGCCCCGGCGGTTGGCTATGTACACACAATATGGCTGGAAGAAGCGGATCAATTTGAAAGTATGGATGAAATTCTGGTCATCCGTTCAACACTATCACGTTTCAATCCTAACGACCTAACGATGATACTAACAAATAACCCGCCAAAAGGCTGGTTTTCATGGGCAAATACCGAATATGAACGTGTAAAGATGGAAGACCCAACATGGCTTACCCACTTCAGTACCTACTTAAATTTAAAGAAAAGTTGGTTATCTGAATCACAACTGGAAGCGATCGAACACACGAAGAAGGCAAATCCATCTTATTTCCATTGGGCTTATCTTGGGGAAATTACAGAATCGGGTAGTGCCGTTTTTGATATGAATTTTATTAAAACAACAGATGAATCCATATTTAGAAAATATGAAATTACGATGATTGAACTAAGTTGCGACCCTGGATTTGCTGGTTCAGCCTGCGTAGTTACAGCCATTGCTTATCTAATCCCTACCGGCATGAACAATCCTTACAGAATGACAATGCAACCTGGTTTAAGACGATATGAACCACCTATTAACGTACTATTAGATGTTTATTACTTTGATCCTAAAGTAGAAAGTATCCATCCCACTTCTATATTCTTTGCAGATCAATTTGAAAAGTTTGCAAATAAATTAGAAAAAAAATACCGTGCTAGAGTGAATTATACAATGACGATTGATCCCGCAGCAGCTGACATTAGGTTTCACTTAAATAATTTTACAAAATTTAGTACCATCTTACCGAATAAAAGTGATAAGTTAAAATTAATTGAAGCAACTAAATCTTACTTAGCCCAGGAACAGTTTTACGTATTGGATATTCCACAAAATAAAATTTTCATGCAGCAAATGTCCGCTTACAGTTGGAAAGAATCTGAAGGTCAATTTAGTGACATTCCTAAAGTCAACAAGGTATTTGACGACGTGTGTGATGCTTTTATTTATTGGGTAAATACAGCTGAGCGACAACATTCAATCATTTCAAATTATCAGAATTATTCAATAGCTAAGAATAGTGGAAATCTGTTATAATAAAGATACATCCTATTTAAATAAAAGGAATGTAATTTTCCTTTAAATTCTTTGCAAATGATTTAAAGTGCGTAATTTAATAGCTGTAATGATTAACCTCCTTTCATAATTAGAAAAGCCACCCCTTTAATTGGGAATGGCTCTTTTTTTTATTAAATACCTGAAATTTCTTCGCTAATTTTAACTACATTTAGTGCAACTCTATCAATATTCACACCTAAATCAAATTTAATCATGTCATCAGTCTGAAACTCATTCGCTTCACAGTACAAATCGCAAGCAACCACCATGTTATTAGCTCCTAGAAATAGTACACGATAGTGTTTCGTCTCCGGAAACCATTGTCCAATTTTTCCTGTCAAACCTTTACTGGTAATAACAAATTTCCGCTGAAACTCTTCAATTCGGTAAGGCTCAGCACTCCAAGATGGAAGTTTCACCATTCTGCGCATATAACTAATCTGTTCTTCATGCAAGCTCATTAAATCAATCCTCTTTTCTGTTTAATTCTCTCAATCTGTTTCAAATATTCGGCTGTACCCGGTTTTAATAAATTGCCAGCTTCATCTGAAATAATATCTGGATACTTATGTCCACCAAGTTTAAAAGAATCTTTCCACTGCTGTTCTATTGCTTTATTTTGTTCATCTGTCATGTCATCACCACCTCTCATTCTGTATCAGCTGTCACACTGTCATATAATACAAAAGTAGTTGCAATACCACCTACACAAATTCCTAAAACTAACATTAATAGATAACTAATCATTTGATTGACCTCATTTCTAATTTCCATTTTAGTTTTCTTACACGTTCTTCTAAATTTTCAATTTCACGCTGACGTGCATTAACGATTTCTGTCAACGCTTCTACTGTTTCTTTTAATTTTGGTTCATTCGCTTCTACTTTTTCGATTAATTTTTCCATTAGTTCAATGTCTCCTATAGTCATGTGTACAGATTTTCCGTTTTCTATTTCTTCCCTTGATAAAGAGACATATAGTTTGATAACTTCCATAACTTTCGACATTAGTTCACTTCCTCTTTAATCTTTTTAGGTAATTAAAATAATCATTCGCTTTTTTCATCACATGGTAGAAATTTTCTGAAATAGAAATATCTTTGTTATTGTAGCCAGAAGAAGTTTTCACTTCTCTCCAGCAATGCCAATCCTTGTCTATTAGTTCAACAAACAAAGCAGCCTGTTTATTAATAGATTGAAAGTATAGTTCTTCTGGTATCGCTACAACAAAACCTAGTTTTTTAGCATGATTATCTTTATGATCCATTAGCAATTACCCACAAAGGATTAATTTCATAGATTAGTTTTTTTCCTTCATATCCAATTCTTAGATAACCCATTTCTTCTAAAATTAAAGTTAGTTCTTTTATTTCGTTCGACTTGAATTTTTTAATATCGTCTTTCAACTGGCTATGGGATAGAACTAAGTTATGTGACTTGTTATAACGGTCTTTAATACGTTTTAAAATGTACTCCAAGTTATCCGCTTCAACATTTCTTTCCATTAGTCCAAAGGCCTTCTCAGCATGAGAAATTGAATAATCTACCATAAAACATGCTCTTTTGAATGTGTCTGCATTGACTACCTCTGGTATTCCTGTGCTCTTTATATTGTCAGTCACATGGATCAATCCAGCGTACTTAACAATCCGTTCAAGCAACTTTTGGCCCCACTCTTTAAAATTGTCAGAAGAAGAAAAACGACCATTTTCACCTAACATTTTTTCAATTGTTTTCTCTAGTTCAAATAAAAGTTCCATGCTTTCTTTGTCAAAAGTCAGTTCGTTTTCGTCATCAAGCATTTTCAACATTTTTATCATATTTTTATAGTAAGTTTCTTCAATTTCCTTTTTTAACGGTAAGGCCCTTACATTACGATGGCCAATAAAATTTTTAGGAAAAGAATGTAGTATCCTTTGAGTGAAACCTGTTTCGTGCATATATTGATCGTATTTCTTTGCAATATCTACTTGAAGCATTAAACAAAGCGTCATTCTGGGTTTTGATATGATTAAATTCCTAGTCATTCGTGTAGTTTTAATTGAATCATCATTGTAGCTTTTTAAGTAAATGCCGATGTTGGGTTGTCCGCTATATCTCCCGGACATGATTTGTAGAATGTCCTGTCCATCTGGTGATAAAACCGCTATTTTCGAATTGTTTTCAACCATTTTTGTTTCCAATGCTTCAGCGGTGGAGTTCTCAGCAATAACTTCTGGTAAGTGCCGTGGTTCGATTCTAGAAACTTCTTCAACTAATCTCTCATACTCAGATTGGTTCTTTTTCTCACCTTTAGCCATTTCGTTTTTAATGACTTCAATTCTTCTTTTTCTAACATCTAAATCGGCATTATGTTTTGCAATTTCTGATGTCAATCGTTCTTTTTCTTCTTTTTCAAAATCTCTGATTGGTTTTGATGAAACTTTAAAAATATCAGATTTTTTACTACCTGGTGGCATATACACAAATACATAGGTGTTTAAGTCCACTGTCCATCTTGATTCATTGTGATGATATTTTGGTCTAACTCTAAATTTTTTTGTCAGTGCCGTTGAAAACATTCCGATCATAATATTTCCAACCGCATCTCTAGGAGCTTGGTATTCTTCTGAAAGGCCATCGATCATTTCCTCGATCCATTCACAAAACATTCCTTTTGGAAAGTCGGGTAAAGGTTGTTCATCAAGAGAAATTGGCATTTCCCATTCTGTTTCTTCTGTATTTGGTGTATTTGTTTCTAAAATACTAAAATTAGGTTCTAGCATGATCTCACCACTTTCTCTTACTGGCTTCACGTTTCATCATTGAATCAAACGTAGTAACCATTCTTTGTTCCGACAGTGGCGGATTATTGCGTTCATTCCACATGCAAAAGATTGCCCATGCTACTTTAGGGTCTAATTTACTTCCGATTAAATACCCTGCAAACTGTGCAGCTGAATCATTTCTACAACCATCATCGGCACCTTTGATTATCTCTAGCCAATGGGAAGATGGTTTGCTTATTTTTTTATTTTCTTCAACAACTAACGCTTGTAAGAGCCAGTCAGGTGCATCGGCAATAGGTGTATTTAAAGGGTGGTTCGGTTTTTTCCAACTGTAAGTTTTACCGCTATCGTGAGTACTAGGAGATACAACAATATAACCACCATCGGCCTTTATATCGATTCCCTGGAATTTATTGTTTTTTCCAGATATTTGTTTATTTGGATATTTAAACAAGTAATGAATTCCACCACCTCCAGTTATAGCTTCAACTGTGTGTGGAAATGCTCCATACTGTTCAAATAGTGCAATTTGTGTTAAATGGCCATCATTGCGTGGATCAATATCAACTGCAAAGAATCCAGTTACTTTACCAGTAGGGATACCAATATTTGCATTTGGGTTATTTCTCCACCAATTCTCTATAATATAAGGTTCCGTTGTTGCACTCTTATATCCACCTTCAACGATTGGAACTTTACCAATTAGAGGAATAACTGGCCATTTTAATTTTTCTGCATACATCAATGCAGCCTTTAACTTAGTGTTGTCGTTTGGTATAATAGAAGTATTCAAATATTACACAACCTTCCTGCACCTTGCCCGAGGTGTATTTTTTTATGCCTGCATTTTCGCTCCATTGCGCAACCATTGATCTATTACCTCTCTATGAAATACAATCCTACCCCTAATTAAAATAGAAGGAATTTCATTCTTTTTAACCATGGTATAGATTGTTCGCGGATTAACCCCAATCATTTCAGCTACTTCATTCACTGTTAATGTGATCCGTTTCTCCATCGTCTCACCCCCTGAATATTGATATTACCAATAATATAGCAAATTAATTTAGATGATGTCAATATAATCAACAATAATATTTTGAATTACAAATGTTTACTAACATCAAAGTTTAGTCTATACTAGTAAATAAGTACAAAAGAATACAAAGGAGTTACTACTATGGAAATAAAAGAGTTTGGTGTTTATTTGCGTGAATTGAGGAGAAAACAAGGTATAACGCTAGCAAAATTAGCTGTAGATACAGACCTATCTCAGCCTTATTTGTCTCAAATTGAAACAGGTAAAATAAAAAAAATGGTAATACCAGAAACTTTAAAAAAGTTATCTGAGGCTTTAAAAGTTGATTACTCTTTATTATTAAATAAAGCAGGTTACACTGACTTATCCTTAGCAAATAGCATTAAAGAAAGTGATGAAGATTTTTATAAACAACTAGAAGATTTACAAAATATGAACACATTGTTGAAATTAGAATTAGAAAAATACACTGATATAGAAAATTACTTTAGCGTTTTAACTGGACGTACAACATTATGGACGAACCGAAAAGGTAAAATTAGAGAATATTACGACTACACATTCAAACCTAAATACAAAGGGATAATCTTAACGGACAAAGAAAATGAATTTATCTTAAAAACAATTGAGTCATTAATTTCTTTGAGAGGTGAAAACTAATGGCTGGTGGTGGATCCATCGAGGAACGTAAGAATAAAAATGGTAATATTTCCTATCGTTTAGTCTATTCGATGGGTTTAGATGCAGCTGGTAAGCAAATTAAAAAGTATAAGACCGTTAAATGTAAAAATAAAACAGAGGCAAAGAAACTACTTCGAGAATTTATTATGGAAGCAGAAAAAAATATAGAACAAGGAATTGAGCCATCAAAAAAGAAGTTTGGTGATTATGTTGAAAAAGTTTGGTCTGAGTTCGCAGAAGAAAAATTATCAAAAAATACTCTAGCCACTTACCGAATTCACTTGAAAAATTCAATTACCCCATTTTTTGAAAATACCATTATTTCGAAAGTAAGAGCAGATCACATTGATACTTACATTAAAGAATTGAAGAAAAGCAAACGAAAGGATGGTAAAGAAGGTGCACTGTCATCTGCAACAATCCAGTTCCATTACCGAGTAATTAGAAGTGTTATGACCTACGCTTTTAAGAAAGGACATATAACAGTTAATCCATGTGACCGGGCTGAAACTCCTAAAGTAGAACATGAACCAATTTCTATTTATGATGAACAAGAAATGGTTGAATTGCTGCAACTGTTAAAAAGTGAAGTACAACATTGGTATCTTTTTATTAAATTAGCTTTATTTACTGGCATGAGAAGAAATGAATTATTAGCTTTGCAATGGAAGAATGTAGATTTTAAAAATAATATAATTAACGTTAGACATTCCGTGCAATATACAAAACAGGATAAACATGAGTTGAAAGAACCTAAAACGAAGAGTTCTATTAGAGATATTTCGATTGATCCAGAGTTAATGGACGAATTAAAAAAGTATAAAACAATACGAAGTCAGGAGAAATTAAAGTTAGGAGACAAGTGGCAAGGTGGTAATTATAACTTTGTTTTCAGCACAGTAGATGGTAAACCATTTTATCCTAGTGTTCCAGGAGCATGGTGGAGAAGATTCATCAAACGAAATAAGTTTAAGCAGATCCGGCTGCATGAACTTAGACATAGCCATGCTTGCTTTCTGATTAGCAAGAAGGTACCACTTGTTGTTATTAGTAAACGAATGGGCCATGCTAAGACATCCACAACCGCTGATATTTATGTGCATTATATAAAAGAAGCTGATACTGAAGCAGGTAATTTGTTCGGAGAATTGAGTAAAAAAACCAACTGGGGAAACTAGGGAACAGTGGGGAAATGGACTTCCCTTCTTAAAACCCTTGTGACTGTAAGGTTGAATGGCAATCGGGGAAACTAGGGAAGATTTTTATGTAAGAAAAAACCTAGGTTTCCCTAGGCTAGTGATTGTGCATTTTTTTCTTTGTAATGTTCAGCCATTACATTTACTATTTTTAATGCCAATTCGCGCTGATCGTCATCAAATGATTTTAACAATTCAATTAGTTCAAAGATTAATTCCTTCTTATTGCCAAGGTTATCCATCTTCACCATCTCCTTAAAATATTAATTTGTATAAATATATTTAATATTACTTTTAAAAAGTGGTAAAATGATTCTTCAATAAATGACACAAAACAACTACTGAATAAATATTCAAATTCTAGCACAGGGGATTAGGCAAAAATATGCTTAATCTCTTTCTTTATCCCCAAAACTATCCCCAAATAGAAAATAGCCACCTGTAAAAGATGGCTAAATCCTTATGATTCCAACAAGATTCGAACTTGCGACCCCTACCCTGTCAAGGTAGTGCTCTCCCAGCTGAGCTATGGAATCGTAATATATAGTGAGATTTATCTCTCTGTAAACTCTATTATACTGTTTTCCCCCGTTTACTTCAACCAAATTTTAACAATAAATTTCGAACATGAAGTAATTAAATAGATTTTGATAAGCCGTCATTTATTCGATTTTGCTTCTAAGTTACTAATTGTGTGCATTAAATCTTTCCATCTCATATCGTGGTCACTTGGAATATTGCTTAATAAAATGCTACCAATTACAATTGTTAAGAATAATAATAGGACCCCAATGCCAAAGACAACTGTCTGCACATGATAGTTTTTTACGATTTTAATCATTCTGTTTTTCATAGGCTTCTCTCCTAGTTACTTATTAATATGCCTTAGTGATTGAAGTACACACTCTTTTAATATTAATATTTGCCAGTTTGCCTATTATGTAATCAAAATAATTTTGTAATCGTTAACTTATCTATTTTAGTAGCATTGTATATGCAGTATGATGTTCTTCTTCATATTATTGAAACGTTTTATGTGTTTAATTTTAAATTTTCCAGAGTACATTTTTATTTAATAAATCTCATTCCTATTCTATGTATCTAGAACTAACATTTTCACGTTCTCTTATTTTGTTAGCTCTTTTTCCTGAACACTGAGTACTCAGAAGTTGTATTTTTATTTTGATTAGATTCTAATGGAGTTTCGGAGTTTTTTTTCTTATTATTTCTAGTTCTTTTAGATTTTTTCTTACTATCTAAAGCCTTTTTTTCTTGCTCTTTTTGTTCAGATTTCACTTTTAGTAACTCTTTTTGCTCAGAATAAACTGATACGATTGATCCACCAGCTTGAATCCAACTACCGCTATATTTTAGTAGTAATGCTAGCTCTTCGTATTCCTTAACTAATGGGTTAGTTTCAGTTTCTTCTTCAAATTGTTGAAGTACATCAAAAATTACCCCATCTGATAAATCACTAGGCATTCCTTGTTCGCTTAAGATTGGTTCTGCCGTTTGACTTGAAATCGATTCATCTGATGCTTCAATCGGTTCGTAATCTGGTATTCTACCAAAAAGCATTTCTATTTCATTCATAGTTTCTTCATTAGTTATTACTGTTGTTTTTTGATTATTCATTTCTCCATTTGATAGATCACTAGCTTCAGGCAGTCTACCTTGGTATTCTTGAACCTCATCAAATATAATTCCGTCAGAGAGTTCACTAGCCTCATGTTGGTGCGCAATTCCTGGATATTCTTGAAGTACGTCAAATATGACTCCATCTGATAAATCGCTAGGTGCTTCTACTTGCCCACTTTCTTCTAAATAGTCTTTTAAATCCTCTATTTCTAACTCCACTAAACCTCCCAATACTTGTAATGTATTTCCGATCGCTTGTAAAAAATTTCCCATGAAACCAGATACATCAAAATCCTCACTACTTACTTCTTCGAGAGCTGCAATTAGTCCCCCAAATGCTTGTTGTGCATTCCCTGTAATATTTAATTTTATCGCTCGATCTGGATTTTTTGCTTCTTCTATTTTTTCTTCCTCTGCTTCTGCAGCTAATAAACTGAATAATACAGTGACATTACCTGAAGCTTGGATAATTTCACCTGCATCTTCTAATACACTAGGCTCACCTAAGAAAGCTTCTATGATATTTCCGATTGCTTGAAAGGTATTCCCACCAAAATCTAGATGAAAACTTATATCTTCCCATCTTTTTCGGTTTTCTCCTTTTAATCCTCTCATGGGTGTACTACTTATTGCTGAACTGATTGTACCAATTGCATTCACCCATGAACCAATAACCTCCATCACTTGGCTCATTATAGAAACACCAATCCTTGATTAGTCATTTAGGATTAGTATATTCATCTAAGGCGTTTAAACGTTCCAAATAGGTAAATATAATTAAGCCCGAAATGCATCTACCCAACTTTCTTCTTAAATAATTCAATTTTTGATTTTTCTCCTACAATAAAAATTAAATCGCCAGTTTGAAAAACAACGTCTCCGATTTGAGATACCATTGGCTCGCCATCACGGATGATAAGTACAACTGTTATACCGTACTTCACAGAAAAGTTCATTTCCCTTAATGATTTACCGACTAATTTTTCTGGGATGACCGTTTCTACACCTGCAACATTTTTTGTAATTTCAATGTATTCAATGATTCCGCTCATCGCTTCCATTCGTGCTGCTTTATGTCCTGCCTCCTCTTCCGGATAAATGACCAAGTCGGCACCTATACTTTCTAAAATTCCGCCTACTTCACGATTATTTGCTTTACATATAATTCTTTTTACCTTCCTCTCTTTCAATCTTCTCGTGATTAAAATAGAGGCTAACGAATCCGTTCCAATCGCAACAAATACTGCATCAAATTGACTTACGTTTAAGTCTTCTAGAATGGACTCCTCACGTAAGTCGCCAATTACTGCATATTCTGTGTACTCCTCTAATTGGTCTAATGTCTTTTTTTCTTTATCACAAACAACAACTTCGTGACCTAATCGATCTAATTCTTTTACAATCCCTCGACCAAATCGACCAGCACCAATTACTAAGTATTGCTTTGGCATTTTAACTTTCCTCCTTACCCAACTGCTAAATCTTTTTCAACATATTTCAACTTTTGTTTATCTACTCGAAGTACGAAATAAATCAGTGTGAAAATTCCAATTCTACCAATAAACATAAGTAAAATTATTATTATTTTTGAAATGCTATGTATATTTGTTGTAATCCCTAATGATAATCCAGTATTCGTAATTGCTGAGATCACTTCTAGTAAAATTAAATCTAATTGAAACGGTTCAAAAATCGAAATAATAATAGTTGCAATTGTAATCAAAATGATAAAACTCATCGCTATAACAAATGCACGGTCAACTACTTCTTTCTTTACACTTGTTCTAAAAATAATCGTATCGTCTCGTGACTTAATGACCGCAAACATTTTTGCTGCTAACACCGAAACTGTTGTTAAGCGTATCCCTCCAGCTGCACTCGAGGAAGCTCCACCGATATACATAAGCACTAAAAGAATCAATATTGCAGGTAATGTCAATTCCGCAATATCAAGAGGTGCATATCCTCCATTACGACTAGTAACCGATAAAAACATTGAGTTTGTTAGTTGATCTGAAAAATTTAAATGTTTAAAAGCATGCCCTCTTTCTAAAAGCCAAAAAATAATCGTTCCTATAATCATAAACGAAAAATGTAGTCGCATATTTATTCTCGTAAATAAAGATTTTTTCTTATTATATTTATAGACGTATTCCATTATAGTTGGATAGCCTAATCCACCTATAAAAATTAATGCCGCTGTTACAATTAAGACTAAGTTATTTTTTTGAAATGAGATTAAACTATTGCCAAATAAATCAAAGCCCGTGTTTGTAAAGCTTGCAATTGAATGAAATGCTGTAACTAATAATGTTTCAAATACGGTGTCATATTTCTCCCTAAATTGACTATAAAAAAATAAACCACCTATAAATTGAAAGATTAATGATGTAAATAAAACCGACAAACTTAATCGTTTAATTGACTTTATACTACTTTGATTTTGATCTTTTGATACGACTAATAAATTTGAAATTGTAATCCGAATACCAAGGATCATAAATCCATAGCTAATAAATACAACAATTCCGATTGCACCAATTTCCATTTGAATCATTAATAATATTTTGCCCCACACATTAAATGTCTCAACTAAGTTTACTGTTGTTAACCCAGTCACACTAATCGCACTAGTTGAAACAAATAGACTGTCTATATAGCTAATTGTAGAAATTCTCGTAAAAGGTAGATAGTATAAAAATGAAAATAAAAATGTAATTAATATATAGGAAATAAATATGTAGTGGAGAGGATTTTTTGCTTTCTTCTTTTTCTTCATAAGTAGCTCTTTTTCTCCTTTAAGTTCGGGATAAAAGTTCATGGAATTTTTTACTAATTGCTATTATCTATTCTACCTATTTTTAGTAAAAAAACAAAAAAACTTTCAAATCAATAGAAAGATTTGAAAGTCATGTAACGTTTTTTATGCTGATGAAGAATTATCCGATTTCACTTGTATCGATGAAACTTCTTTTTGTTGTTGATATAAATACAAGAATACACTTACGATTACGATTGTGCCTCCGATTAACTGAAATGATGATAGCATTTCATGAAGAAGGAATACTGCTAAAATAGATGCACCAACTGGTTCTCCAAGTATACTCATCGAGATCGTTGTAGCATTTACGTAATTTAATAAATAGTTATTAATAATATGAGCTAATGATGGAATAATGGCTGATGCAATAAAGATGATCCAATCTTTTGATTGATAATCAAAGAAATTATCCATTGTTACAATATTATAAATTGTTAAAAATGCCGCTGAAAATGCGAATACCCAAAAACTATACACCCAATGAGACGTATTTTTTACGGTTGTTTGTCCAACCATTAAATAGAGCACTGCAGCAATTACACTTAAAAACGAAAGAATATCACCTTTAAAAGCTGACATACTTAAACCAATATCACCGAATCCTATTAGACATACACCAATAATCGCGATAATCATACATATTTTAGATTGCATGGAAGTTCGTTCTTTAAAGACAAAGTAACCAAGGATCATTGCTACAAGTGGTTGAAGAGCTAATATAATGGTTGAGCTTGCCACTGAAGTAAACACTAATGAACCGTACCATAAAATAAAATGAATCGCTAACATTAATCCACCTAAAGCGAATGACCTATAATGAGATTTTTTTAAAGCTTTTAACTCATTTTTTCGCTTCAATACAAATGGTAGCATCCATATACATGTAAACCAGAGGCGATACATGCTTAAAACAGATGGAGATGCATTCGTCCATTTAGCTAATATAGCTGAAGTTGAAATGGCAATAATGGACAATATTAATAATGACATCATTGCATTAGGTTGTTTTTTACTCATGTTTCACCTCATTATGACTTAATTTGTAAGCGTTTAACACTTTTTACTTTTCTAATTTTTTTATATAAAGTAACATCTAATTATATCATCCTAGGGAAAAGAAGAGGAGACATTTATGATTCAAACAAATGGTACAAGAGAAGAACATACATTATATAGTGAACACATTCAAAAAGAAGTTACATTTACAATATACTATTCAAGCAAGTACACTCCGTTAATAAAACATCACTTATTAATTACACAAGATGGTCAAGACTATTTTAATTTAGGAAAAGTACATAGAGTTATCGAAAAATTAACGAAAGAAGGATCAATTCAACCTACAATTGTAGTTGGAATTCCATATTCTTCACCAGAAGAACGTTTTAAGCTATATCATCCATCTCAACCTGGCCAAAAAAATTATATTCGATTTTTAGCTGAAGAATTACTACCTTATTTAGATGATCACTTACCACTGCTTGGTTTAGCACATAGTAGAACGTTAATAGGCGATTCATTAGGTGCCACGGTTTCACTACAAGCAGCGTTTACATATCCAAATACATTTGGACAAATTATTATGCAGTCCCCTTTTGTTAATAATGATGTAATCGAGTTTTTAAAGAATTCAAAATTAAACTCGATTCTTTCAATTATTCAAACTGTTGGAAAACAAGAAGATAATGTTTTTACCCCAAGCAAACAATGGGTTAATTTTGTCGAAGGTGGATTACAGTTAAAAGAATATTTAGCCAACTTCCCAGTGGAATTACATTATGCTGAATATGAAGGAGACCATACTTGGACTAATTGGGAAAAGCAGTTAGAAGAATTGTTAAAAATTAGTTTAGAGAAATAATTCGCGAAACTTATCGATTTTCAAAAAATTTGGTATAATTAAAATTGGTAGTTTTTAAAATCGTTAATTTTTTAAATTAAAATAAAAAGTATCGAAAACAGGAGGTAATTTTTATGAAATGTGGCGTTGTTATTTTTCCATCTAATTTCGTTCAAGAAAAGGCAAATGAGTATAGAAAACGTTTTGATCCAGCTTATACGTTAATTTCTCCTCATGTTACATTAAGAAGTGGATTTGAGATTAATGAAGATCAACTTCCAAATATTATTTCACAATTAAATGAAATTGCGACTCAAATTGAACCATTTGAATTGGAAATTAATAAAGTTAGTTCTTTTGCACCCGTTAATAATGTCATCTATTTAAAAGTTAATCCTGTTGAAGCATTAAAAGAGCTTCATGAAAAAATGCACACTGGTACATTCCCTGAAACAAAGGAATATGCATTCGTACCGCATATTACAATTGGTCAGCAATTACAAGATGCTGAATTTGCAGATATTCTTGGCCAGTTACGCATGATTCAATTTAGTTATAATGAAGTAGTTGATAGCTTTAAATTAGTTTACCAATTAGAAAACGGTGCTTGGGAAGTATATGAAACATTTAAATTAGGAGCAAATAAATGACAATTCGTACGATCGTTGCAGCAACAGAAAAAGAAATACAAGATGCCCTAAAGGTTCGAGTTGAAGTTTTTGTTGTAGAGCAACAAATTTCAAAAGAGCTAGAATTCGATGGACTAGACGATGAATGTGTTCACTTCGTATCTTACGATGGAGAACAACCGATTGCTGCTGGTCGCCTACGATTAATCGAATCGACAGGAAAAGTGCAACGAATCTGTGTTCTAGAAAACTATCGAGGAAAAAAAATTGGAAATGAAATCATGTACTTAATCCTTAAAACTGCAAAGGAAAAAGGCTTGAGCCAATTAGTTCTACACGCACAAGAATCTGCAATTCCTTTTTATGAAAAATTAGGTTACGCGATCACTTCCGAAATATTTTTCGAAGCTGGTATTCCACACGTAGAAATGAATCTAAAATTATAAGCTGGTAAAAGATCGGAGTTCTTATAGAGCTTCGATCTTTTTTTGGAAATAGTTGGAATAATGAACGTTTATCGACATTAAAAGAATAGAAAAAATAACAAAAATAGCGGAAATAAGTCTATTAAATTCTTTTCTTTGAACCTCTTCCCTACCTTCCATTAACCCTGTCTTTCTGTTAACATAGATGAGTCTGCATTAAATTTAAGGGGGAAAATAATGAAAATTGCAAACTATCAAAATCAAACAATCTATTTACCAGAATTCCCTCGTTCAAGATATGAGGAAATATATCAAGCCAGTATTCGCGGTGAAGTTAAATGTGCTAATTGTCAGCAAAATTTAAGCTTCACATTAACTATTTATGATATTCCTCATTTTTATCATATAAACAAAGAACAAAATCTAGCATGTAAAAACAAAACGATTGAATTAGAAGAAGCAATCATTGCTAGATTTGAAACAGCCGCTACAACTACTACTGAAAATTATCAAGATGGTACGATTAAATTACCTACTAATCGTTCAATCTCAAATACATCTACAATCGAAAAAACAGATGAAAATCAATTTATAAATCGGCTACCCTTTTACCACATTCCTCCATATAAAAAAGTTGAGCAAAAAACGGATGACTATGTGATCAATCAAATTTCATTAGATGCACAACAATGGGATGCCGTTACACATACCGGTTCTCCATTACTTGTACTTGCCGGAGCAGGAAGTGGTAAAACCCGTGTAATAACAACTAGAGCAATGTACTTAATGAATAAGGGGATATTCCCACACGAAATGATGCTAGTAACGTTTACATCAAAGGCATCAGCAGAAATGAAAGAACGCATGAAGAATCTTGGTTATCCTACGCAACAGATGGAAATTGGAACGTTTCATAGTATTTTCTATAAAATGCTTTTGCGCTTTGATCGTACAAAATGGGATTCAAGTCGATTAATTAAGTCAGATTTTCAAAAAGAAATCATGTTAAAGCAAATTGGACGACGACTTGAAATTGATGAAAAAGCATTTGCTTATGACCAAGCTATTCAGCAAATCGGTTTATGGAAAAACTCATGTGTCTATCCACATGAAATCAGGTCTAAAGATACATGGGAAAATCAAGTTGCTTCACTCTATGAAGGCTATGAATCATTAAAAAAACAAAACGGGCAATTTGATTTTGATGATATGTTACTTGGTTGCTTTGAAATGTTAAATGAAAATAATGAATTACTTCTGCATTATCAAAATCGATTTAAATGTTTATTAGTCGATGAGTTTCAAGATATAAATAAAATCCAATTTAATATTCTAAAAGTTCTTTTTCAACATACAGAAAATATTACAGCTGTTGGTGACGATGATCAGTCAATCTATGCGTTTAGAGGAAGCGATCCTCGATTTATTTTAGACTTTAAGGAGCATTTCACAGGGGCTAAAATTTATCATTTAAGTGAAAATTATCGTTCCACTCACGGAATTGTTTCTTTGGCAAACGAAGTAATTAAACCTAATAAAAACCGCTTTGTAAAATCTATGCATGCACAATATGACTATGATAAAGTACCTTCTTTCTTCTTTCCGTACGATGAAGAAGAGGAAGCAACGATGATTATTAATGATATAAAAGAAAAAATCAATAATGGTGCATCTCCTGGACAATTTGCAATCTTATATCGTACAAATACTGCCTCAAGGGCTGTTTTTGAACGTTTAATTGGCACAAGTTTACCATTTACAATCGATCAAGACGGAGACTCGTTTTATGATCGACCGATCATTCGAAAAATGATCTCTTTCTTATTGTTAATTGAAGATGAGGATCACCAACCAGCTTTAAAAGAAATATTACCTGTCTTTTTTCTAAAACAGCAGGCATTTCAAGATGCAAAAATGAATAGTGTAATGCAAAACCTATCATTCTTAGAAGCATTTACGACGATAAAAAGTGCTGCACCATTTCAAATTAAAAAAATTGAAAACCTAATTAAAATATTGCGTTATTTAAAAATCGCTTCACCATTAGAAGCGATTGAACGAATTGAAGAAAGTCCTGCATTTACAGACTATATAAAAAAGCGCGGAAATGAGTCTAATAAAATAGAACGCCCTTCTGATGATTTAAGAGATTTAAAAGTCGTCAGCAAAAACTTTAAATCAATTAGAGAGTTTGTTGAACACGCATTTCATATTTCAGCTAAGTTTAAAGAGTACAAGCAGAAAAAAAACCAATCATCACAAGGAAATATATCGCTTTTAACTGCTCACCGCTCTAAAGGATTAGAATATGACTTTGTCTATATTTTAGGCGTTGTAGACGGCGGTTTCCCACATGATTATGCTTTAGAATCCTTAAAAAATGGAAACTTAGATCAATTGGAAGAAGAACGTCGCCTTTTGTATGTTGCTTGTACAAGAGCTAGAAAGCAATTATACTTATCGCTTCTTCAAAGAAGACGAGGAAAAAAAGCTAATCCTTCACGATTAATAAAACGATTTATAAATAAAAAATAAAGGTGAGCAGCTAATGCTCACCTTTTTTATGGATTATCGTCTAGTCGTTCTACCACTACAGCCACAACCTGATTTTTTCACATAACCAGCTGGTGCTCCTTGATAATACGGGTTATAGTTTTCTTGATTCATTTGTTGTTGTTGCATTTGTTGTTGTTGCATTTGATACTGTTGTTGCTGTTGAAGTTGTTGCCATTGAAAAGGTGTCATTTGCCCTTGATTATACATTTCTTCCCTCCTAAATAAGTCTATTCATTTTAGTATATGAAAGGAATTTTCAATCGTTCTACCTAAAATTATGAATTCAATCTACTAACAATTGTTTCTATTACGCCTGCTGCTCCAGCAATCGCTAATAAAATGATGATGAACTCTCCCACATGAGGAAAGAACATATATAATAATAGTAAAAATGCAGTACACCAAATCCCACTACACCAAGTACAACTTAATAGCTCACCAAAAAAATATCGTAGTCCACTACCCTTGATCTTTGTATACGTAACGGGCATCCCATTTTCCTCAAGGGTTATCTCATCAATAAAAGGTCTTCTCATAAAAGCTGTTATTTTATCATGAACAACTAAACGGGTTAATCGAAAGCTTGCCAGAATTAATATGAACAATAAAAACCAGCTAATATCCATTATTGTTGCAGGGACTTGGGATAAGTATACTAGGGATCATTAGCAACATAAACGGAAAAACAAACTATTGCTTCGCTCCGCTTCCCTCCCCAGTATATTTTCTCTACCTATCCCTTTTACCCCGTCTCCTCCCCTTATTCTTTTCTACGCTACTGTCCTTATCATCCTTTAACTACTCTCACCTTTACTTTGCTTTATCCCCCTCGCCCATTTATCTAAAAAAGCAACAATCTTCAGTAACCGTTTTTCGCCTGCTTAATATCATATTAATGTAATATCCATCATAAGTGATAAGGAGTGAAAAAGATGAGTTGCAAAGACAACCACGACAAAAAAAGAAACCACTGTGTATGTGACGTTGTAAAATTCATAAATGATCTACAAGATTGCGCAACAAACACTTGCCCAACAGGTTGTGACGTTCCATTTTTAGGTGCTAACCCTAATGTACCACTTGCAAATACTCGCCCTTTCCTATTGTATTTAGCAAACGGTGAATTATTTAGAGTACCAGCATTCAACAATAATATGATGCCAATTATGGCTCAACAAGCTCAAGGCGGAGATGACAACAACAATAATAACAAAAACCCTCAAATCAACAATTGCCAAGATACAGTTGTTTTCCGTGTTGAAAGTGTAGATGATGATTGCTGTGCAGTATTAAGAGCATTAGTTCCTGTAAACAGAAACAACAACAATAACAACAACAAAAATAACAACAACAACAACAATACTTTCTGTGATCTAGTAGACGCTGATATGTTTGTAGCATCAAATACTTGTGTAACTGTTGACTTAGATTGCTTCTGTGCAATCCAATGCTTACGTGACGTACACGTTTCAAATCTGTAAGTTTAATGTAAACTAAAAAACTATGGGTGGTAGATCATGATCTACCACCTTTTTAATGGTTCTAAATCCCAACCATTTGGATACTTAAGATGCTTGCAATATCCAGTTCAATATCGTTAATTTTTGAAGAAACTTTAATTGAAACCTTTCCTTCGTTGTAACCCATAATATAACCAATATATAAATCTTTTTCTGTTCTAATTCGGCATTCCACTTTTGGAATATAATGAGGCTTATTGATCATAAACAAAACCTTCTCTTCATTTGTCATCGCTTTGAATGGTTTTTTCATCCAAGCATTATCTGCTTCAGATTGTTTTTCTAGCTTAACTTCCTCTTCTTCTAACACAACTTCTTCCTCTAGTTCCTCCACTTCTTCATATTTAGATTCTACATAATTTTCTTCCTTTGTTTTTTGATCCTGTTTATTTACTTTCACTACATAAGAGTGTTGTACATTTAACTTTGCTTCTTCAAAATCAGGCTGTGCAATATATAATAATGGCTTTACTCCCTCTTTAGACTCTTTACCTGCCATTGTTGTTCCTCCCTCGTAAGTGTGCTCCCATAAATTATATGAACGGACAATATGTATCATGTTAATTTTTTCTCAATTAATTAACCTAGAAAAGTACCTAAAATAGAAATAAATGCCTATCAACACTTGACCAATTTTGTACATAATCATATAAATTGGACAAATATCCTAGTACAAACAATTGACAGGGCACATATAAATACATTGTAACCGCACAGAAAAAACAAGGAGCGATGAAAAAGTGAATAAAGAGTTATTCTCAGTATTCGTAGGTAAAGGAGTTAGAATTGGTCGAGGAGGTCATGAATCTAAAGAAGGTTTATTACTTGGTGCATTTGGAACACATATTGCTCTTTTTACAGAGGCAGACGGTGTAATTTATTTCCCTTACACTCATGTAAAAAGTTTAACTTCATTTGCAAAAGGTAAATTATCTTATGATGAAATGTTCAATACAATTGAATTATTACCTAACGAGAATTTTGTGGATTTATTAAATTCTCAATGCAGACAATGGGTAAAAATTAATCGTGGTGGCCACGACAAAATCGAAGGTATTCTTCTTGATGCAAATCATGAGTATGTAGAAATTTCTTTAAACGATGAACTAGTATATATTGCTACTTATCATATCAAGAGTGTAAGTTTCGGAGAAAAATTTGAAGTTTACGAAAGAAGTAATACGACAAGCCAAACATTAAGAAGAAGAAAATAATGTTTAGAAAGGTCGTTTTATTCAAATAAAACGACCCTTTTTTTTTAAACGTTGACCTCGATGCCATTCTAATTATGTTTTAAACTAATAATGTAATTTGAAACTATACTTAATTTTGAGTGGTAATCAATAGATCATTGGAAGTATGTTTAATTAACTATTTCAACTATAAATTTTCAACCCAAATAATCTTTTTTCATTCATAATAGACAGGCACTAACACTCTTGCCAATCTTTAAATGCAATGATTGATTTTATTTAGACAAACTATCATTCTAAGATATGCCTAATTAATCTAAAACGAAAATCCTTTTTCAGAAATGATCATGTCTGAATAATAATGATTTATCTTTTTAAGAAAGGAGAAAATCATGGCAAGTTTCAAAAATTTTCTCAACAAACAAGTTACAATAGAAATATCCGGTAACAGTAATGTTGATGGAATCTTAATTGAAGTTGGAAATGATTTATTAGTTGTTTTCAATGGTGAAAATTTTCTTTATATTCCACTACTGCATATTCATAATCTTAGTGAAAGTTTAATCGAAGAATCCTACGGAGTTGTTCCTTCCTTACAGGAATTAGAACACGAAAAAGATGAGTTATCTTTACGTAAAGTATTAACTGCTGCTAAAGGAATTTTTGTTGAAATTAGTCTTTCAAACAATCATTCTTTTCATGGCTTTATTACAACAATCATGAATAATTACTTTGTTTTTTATTCCCCGATCTATAAAGTCATGTATATATCACTACAGCATTTAAAATGGTTGACCCCCTATCTCACTGATAAAACCCCTTATATGTTAAGTAATAACCTTTTACCTGTAAATCCTTCTAATATCCCTTTAGCACGTACTCTAGACGTTCAATTAAATAAGTTGATTGGTGAATTAGTCGTAATGAACAGTGGAGAGCATTATGAATATATAGGTAAATTGAGTTCGATTGACTCAAATTTCATAGAGTTAACGACATCAAGAGGAGAAAGCAAATTAGTAGGTCTTCGTCACTTAAAATCAATTTTTATTCCGTAAAAATCAATTGAGTATTGCGGGTGTAACTAAAGCTGGAAAAGAGAAGATTAATTCTCTTCCTAATCCCGCATTCCATTTTCTACCACAAAAAAAATAGAAGCTCCTAGAGCTTCTATTTTTTTACTATCTTTATCCCATTATATGGTATCCTGAGTCAACGTGAATGTTTTCTCCAGTAATACCTCTTGCTAAGTCACTAAATAAGAATAGTGCAGAATCTCCGACTTCTTCTTGTGTTACATTTCTACGTAACGGAGCTTTTTCTTCAATCTCTTTTAAGATCGAATTAAAGTCACCTACTCCTTTTGCAGAAAGCGTACGGATTGGTCCTGCAGAAATTGAGTTTACGCGAATATTATATCTACCAAGGTCATTTGCTAAATAACGTACAGAAGCTTCTAAAGCTGCTTTAGAAACACCCATTAAGTTGTAGTTTTGCATTACGCGCTCTCCACCTAAGTAAGTTAGAGTAACGATACTGCCGCCTTCAGCCATTAATTCCTTTGCTTCACGAGCTACACCTACTAAAGAGTAAGCACTAATGTTTTGTGATAAAAGGTATCCGTCACGACTTGTATCTACGAAATCGCCTTTTAAATCCTCTTTATTTGCAAATGCGATACAGTGTGCTACACCGTGAATTGCTCCAACTTTCTCTTTAATTGTAGCAAAGCATTTTGCTAAATCTTCGTCGCTAGTTACATCACATTGAACAAGAATATTATTTGGATTTTCTAGTGACTCAGCTAGTTCACGTACCCCTTTTTCTAATCTTTCATTTGCGTATGTAAAAATTAAGTTTGCTCCAGCGCTATGTAATGATTGTGCAATTCCCCATGCGATACTACGGAAGTTTGCTACACCCATAACTACATATGTTTTACCTTTTAATGAAATCATATCAATAGTCTCCTTTATTATTAGTTATTAGTACTAGATACTAAAATAGTAGCACAAATACTATCAATTGCAAATAGTAAAGTTTAATATAGCTTTATCCACATAAAGAAAACTCGTCGACTGACGAGCCTTTTAGGCGAAGTCAGAGGCGTAGTTGCACTTAGACTTTATTCCTAAAATTGGCTACCACGCCGAGTACGATTCTTCGTTGCCAATTTATACTATTTAAAGTGAAAAACAGAAATATAATAGTTTATTAAAAAGAGTTTATCGTTTTTTAATTCCTTTAAAGACAAAAATAAATTATAATGATGAATGTCGTACATTTAAAATGCTTATTTAAAAGCATACTAATAAAATAAATATATAGAGAGGTGAGGACATGAAGGAAGACCGTACATCTCCCTTTCAAATTGATTTTAAATTACTATTCATTCTATTTTGTATAGCAGTTGTAAGTTATCTTGCAATTACAAGTGCAATGCCAAGCCTTCCTGCAAATCTAAGAAACATCAATTTCGCTGCTCAACAAATTAAATGGTATATTATTGGATTAGTTGGTATTGCAGCTATTATGATAATTGATTTTGATCGATATAAAAATGTAATTTGGTATATGTATGGATTTGGTTTAATCCTACTTCTTGGATTAGAATTACATATCCCAGGTGCTCAAACGATTAAAGGTGCTACCGCATGGTACAGTATACCCGGTGTAGGTAACTTCCAACCATCTGAGTTAATGAAAATTTTTATGATCATCATTTTAGGAACGGTCATTTCAAGACACAATGAAACGTATGCAGTACGTGGAAAAAGAGAGGATATTTTACTTTTAGGTAAAATATTTGGTTTTGCGGTGCCACCATTACTATTAATTGCTAAAGAGCCCGACTTAGGAAATACAATGGTTATGTGCGCAATTATAGCATCAATGATCTTAGTTTCTGGAATTCGTTGGCGCTATATCCTTGGACTAGTTGCTTTAACAGTCGGCCTTGGTTCTTTGATGGTTTATCTATACTTTTACCATTTTCAGTTTTTCACATCTCACATACTGGAAGAATACCAGTTAAATCGTTTTTACGGCTGGTTAGCACCATATGAATATCCATCTCAAGGTTATCAGCTTACTCAGGCATTAATGGCAGCTGGTTCTGGTATGCTAACAGGAAAAGGTTTCCATAACGGTGAGGCATACTTTCCTGAGCCGCATACAGATTTTATCTTCACAGTAATTTGCGAACAATATGGTTTTATAGGAGCAAGTATAGTAATCTCATTATTCTTCTTATTAATTTATCGAATGATTCATATCGCGTTAGAAAGTAATGATAAATTTGGTAGTTATATTTGTGCTGGAGTAGTTGGTATGTTCACTTTCCAAGTATTCCAAAATATTGGTATGACAATTGGGCTACTACCAATTACAGGTATCACTCTACCATTCGTAAGCTATGGTGGAAGTTCACTAGCAACCAACCTGCTAGCAATAGGTTTCATCCTAAACGTAAGATCTCGAACAAATAAATACATGTTTGACTAAATATGGCTAGTGATAAAGGAAAGCAGGGGCAAAGATTTATTAAATCTTGCCCCTCTTTTTTATTTCTACTATAGAGTAACAATGGAAGACTTTCTTAGAATTTTTTTGTTACTGCTACGTTTTGAACGCCACCATAACATTTAGATTTATTGTTTTTTCTATTATTTACTGTACATACTAATAGAAATTAATTGTTTCAATTTTCTTAATAAGGATTGATAAGATGAAATATGATGTAATAGGAGATATTCATGGTTGCTATAATGAGTTTGTCGCGTTAACTAAAACACTTGGCTATTTATGGGAAAATAATATCCCTGTCCACCCTAATGATCGCAGGTTGGTTTTTGTCGGTGATTTAACGGATCGTGGACCAAAATCTTTAGCAGTTATAAAAGTAGTATATGAATTAGTGATGAAACAAAAAAAAGCATATTATTCACCGGGCAATCATTGTAATAAGCTTTATCGTTATTTTCTTGGACGTAATGTGAAAATTCAACATGGCCTTGAAACGACTGTAGCCGAATTAGAAGCACTAAACGGTAAAGAAAGAAGTCATTATGAAGAATCATTTAAAAAGCTTTATGAAGGCTCACCATTGTATCATGTTCTTGATCATGGAATGTTAGTTGTTAGTCATGCTGGCATTCGTGAGGATATGATCGGTAAGCATTCCAATAATGTAAAAACATTCGTTTTATATGGTGATATTAATGGAGAAGTACTTCCTAACGGAATGCCTGTAAGAAAAGATTGGGCTAAAGAATACAAAGGTAAAGCCTTAATAATTTATGGTCATACTCCTATTAAGGAACCAAGGGAATTAAATAATACAATAAATATCGATACAGGTGCAGTTTTTGGAGGCAAACTTACTGCATTTTCATACCCGGAACGAAAAATTACACAGGTCCAGTCTTCAATGCCTTATATTGAGGAAAAATTTAGCTTTTACGAAGAGGTTAAGAGCATTTAAAAAATAATTAAATTTACATATAAATTTAGAAATAGAACAAAAAAAAGTAGATTTCCAAGTGGAACCTACTTTTTTGCTGATTTAAGCAGGCGTCCACTTATCAGCGTTATATTTTAGTCTCTTCCATCCCCATGGTTGAAACACTACATAATTAAAAATAATCTATTATTCATATATTGTCAATAAATTCTACAAAATTTAGACAAATTTATCCCTTGACATTTTACGATTCCAAAAAGCCTATTAAATCAGGTGGTAAAGCGATTTCATATTTTTTCCTAAAATGGTCAATTGGATGCGTAAATGACAACTTATAACTATGCAACGCCTGTCTCTTTAGCGTATCATTTTTCCCTCCATATAAGTCATCCCCAATTAAGGGATGTCCTAAAGAAGACATATGAACACGAATTTGATGTGTTCTACCAGTTTCTAATTGTAGTTCTACGACTGAATAATTACGATTTGCCAAGAGGACGTTATAATGTGTAATTGCCTCTTGCCCGTTTTCAGATACAACTCTTTCAATAATGCTATCACTTTTCCTAGCAATTTTTGCTCGTATAACCCCTATAGATTCATTCATTTGCCCATGAACAATTGCAATATATTTTCTTTGAACACTTTTTAACTCATTTTTAGAAAATAAATAATGAATATAACGATTTTTTGCAACTAGCATTAATCCTGAAGTATCTTTGTCTAATCTAGTTACAATATGAATTGTAGATTGAAGTCCAATCGATTGATAATAATATAATAAACCATTTGCTAGAGTACCATTAGGATGCTCTCTAGATGGTATACTCGGTATTCCAGAAGGTTTATTTATGATTAAAACTGCATCATCTTCATAAACAATCTCAAAAGGAATTTCTTCAGCTATTAGCTCTTCACTTGGCTTTTCGATTGGAAAATAGATTTGTACAAGATCTGATTCATTTAATATTGTACGAACAGTTTTTTCTTCATCATTTACTGTTATTTTTCCACCTTGAAATTTTATATCTGTTAACGCACGTTTAGAGAGCTCCTTTAATTTAAGAAACTCTCTAAGTAAAATGCCATTATGTTCTTTTTTTACTTCCCACTTTAAACTAAATTGCTTCATTTTCTTCACCATTATTCTTTAACAAAAGAATCAACAACACGCTTCCAAAATGGAAATGGTCTGAAACGTGCAAATCGTACTTTTTCATGAGCTACTCTACATTGAATCGATTTAACGTCTTGATGCACAATTGTTTTATGATCCAATGTAATTTGAAAGTTTGCATTTCTCACTGGTTTAAGTAAACAAGTATGATGCTTAGGTAAAACAAGTGGTGATCCAATAGTACGAAAAACTCGATTATTGATTGATGCCATCTCAGCAATTTGAATCGCCTCAATTGACGGATGAATAATCGCACCACCTAAAGCCTTATTATATGCAGTACTACCTGATGGAGTAGAAATGCAAAGCCCGTCACCCCTAAATGTTTCAAAATGCTGACCTTTTATTTCAACATCAATCACTAAAGTACCTTCAAGTCCTTTTATCGTACACTCATTTAAAGCTAGTGTTTGCATTTCTTTTCTTCCATCCTTGTAACGAATGATAACTTCCAATAAAGGATATTCAACTACTTGAAATGGAGTCTTCGCTATTGCAATAACAAGTTTTTCTACCTCGCTTGGTACCCAATCAGCGTAAAATCCCAAGTGTCCAGTATGAACCCCTACGAAAGATACTTTATCGAGAAGATGAGTGTAATGATGAAAAGCATGAAGTAAAGTCCCATCGCCACCTACTGATATGACTATTTCAGGTTCCTCTTCATCAAATTTAAAATCAAAGCTCTCTAAATAATCTCTCATTCGTTTCATCAGCTCATTGGACTCTTGATCACCCTTAGACATAATTACAAAATTCATTTTCTTGTCCTTCCCTTATTGGTCGTTTTTTTTCGAAAATTCGGCTTGTGCTTCTTGAATCTCACCTCTTATTAGAGACATTTCTTCATCAAGTAAAAACGCTGCTTCAGCTGCTCTTTGTAATCGTTCAAGAATGTTTTTAGGATATTGCCCTTTGTACTTATAGTTTAAAGAATGCTCTATTGTTGCCCAAAAATTCATCGCAAGTGTTCTAATTTGTATTTCCACGAGCACTTTACGTTCACCTTCAATCGTTTGAACTGGATATTCAACTACAACGTGGTATGAACGATAGCCGCTCTGCTTTTTATTCGTAATATAATCGCGCTCTTCTACAATTTTAAAATCCTTCCGTTTACGCAGAAGCTCCACGACATTTTTAATATCTTCAACAAATTGACACATCATTCTTAGACCAGCAATATCTTGTAGCTCAGTTTCCAAATTCGCTAATGGAATACCTTTTCTTATTGTCTTATTCACGATACTATGAATTGGTTTTACTCTCCCAGTAACGAATTCAATAGGGGAATGCTGATGAGTTTCTTCAAACTGCTTTCTAATCCCTTTTAACTTAACTTTCAATTCATTTACTGCTTGCTCATAAGGTGCTAAAAAACTTTCCCATTGACCATTCATATCAATCACCCACTAACTTACTTCTCTTCTAAAAACACGCTTTGAATCTGCTTAACAAATTCTTCCCCATAGTTAAAATTACCTTCTACATTTTGAACTAAATAAGATAATTCATCATTCCAATTATTTAGTGCCATGTTTTCTTCATCGACTTTTAAAAATACATTTATATTTTGATCACTTGCTTTTTTTAAATCAGACCAATATTCAAAAGGAACCGTAACATATACAAATTCTTCTTTTTCTTCTATTATATACAATAGTGAACTTTCATCTGAGTCTGCAATCATTGTCCCAACTTCACTGCACTGTTCTAAATTCAATTTTGACTGATCAATTAATAAAAATAAACCATCTTCATTTATAATTGTTCCATTTATTTCAAGCATTTTTCTCATCGTAAAACCTCAACCTTTTTAATGTATGTATTTTATTCTAATTTGACCATTTATATTGTAACATATCAAATAGAAAATAGACGACTAGCACAAACGATAACACAAATAATACAAAAAGAAGGAGCTCCTTATGGCTAAAGAAATTGAAATAGAATTTAAAAACTTATTAACAAAAGAAGAATTTGAAAACCTAAAAACCTTTTTTCAAATTAATGAATCTAGGTTCCATTCGCAAACTAATTATTATTTTGAAACTCCTAGTTTTTCAATTAAAGAACATGGTGGAGCTTTAAGAATTCGCAAAAAGTCAGCCACTTCTTACACATTAACTTTAAAAATTAAACAAACTGTCGGTCATTTAGAAATTAATCAAAAAATTAGTGAATCTGAAGCATCAAACATGTTGGAAACATCCGTATTACCAGATGGAGAAGTAAAAGAATATATCAACGAAGTAAAGTTAGACTTAAATGATTTAAATTTAATAGGTGAATTAACAACAAATCGAGTAGAATTCCCATATGAAGATGGACTCTTAGTCTTAGACCATAGTACATATTTAAAGCATGAGGATTATGAATTAGAATTCGAAGTAACCGATGAAAACATTGGCAAACAGCAGTTTATCAATCTCCTAATGAATCATCAAATTCCAGAGCGTAAAACTCTTAATAAAATTAAACGCTTTTTTAATGTCAAAAATGAGCTTGATAAAAAGTGATATAATTGGTTTTATAAGCCTTTCAAAAGTCAGACTAACTGATGGATGAGAGGCTTTTTTTAAATTCTAAACGAATAAACGCCAAGCTGTGTGCCTCTCCTAGTCAGCCGAGGGAAGAACTTAGAGCGTATAATTCCAAGTTTTTTAATTCATAATCTATTTTATTGATCCTTCCAATCAAAATTCAACAGATTTTTATCATTTTTTTATATAATTAAAGTAATATTCCAAGTTAGGTATTTGGAAGTAACTGATTTTGGCCAATTTCAGGTGAAAATGCCCCAACGGGTATGGGTATTTCTTTCTCTTATTTGCGATTCTTGAGATTTTAATTGCAGTTTTGGTGATTTTATTTGCGATTTTTAGAAATTTATTTGCAGTTTTGACGATTTTATTTGCGATTTTCAAAATTTATTTGCAGTACGACTTTATTTACAACTCCGGCTAATTCTTTAAGATCGACTAAACTTAAATCACTACTTCCTTTCATTAGACTCAAATTAATTAAAAAGATTTAATAGATTATGGAAAAAAAGTGCATCATATTTGAAATATTAACTCTCCGTTGCTACAATACGGTTAGAGATGAAACGTGTTATATCTTACAAATTAATTTTCATGTCTGTTATAGTACGGACATTTGAATTGCATTAAGGGTGAAATATATGAATGACAAACAATATAAAAAGGAATCAATCACGCTTCCCGAGAAGAACTGTACAAAAAAATCGATTGAATTGTATGTATTCATAGATCCACTTTGTAGAAATTGTTGGGATTTTAGTACACTTTTAAAGAAGTTCCACTTAGAATATGGTCAATATTTTTCATCTACTTATATTCCAGTTAATCGATATTACACTACAAAAAAACTATTAGAAAAACGACCATCTCAGCTTTCTTTCGTTTGGGAAAAAACAGCTAGCAGGTCTGATATACTTTGTGATGATCACCTTTGGATTGATAATAAGGAGCTTTATCCTTATTACTCGGCTATTGCAATAAAAGCAGCTGAGCTTCAAGGTAGAGTAGCTGGCGTTAATTATTTAAAAAAGTTACAAGAATATTATTTCTTAATGGACTTAGACATTACAGATCAAGAAGTTCTTATTCAATGTGCTAAAGATATAAATATTGATGTCAAAGAGTTTATGGAAGATTTACACAGTACTCACTCAATTAAAGCTTTGCAATGCGATATTAAAGTTACAAAAGAAATGCATGTAACTGAAATACCGAGTGTTGTATTTTTTAATGAGAATATCGAAGAAGAAGGTTTGAAGGTATCTGGTTTTGAGAGCTATCAAACCTATGTAAAAATTTTAAAACTAATGACTAATACAGTGCTAGAAAAAAGAGAACTTCCTGATTTAGCCGAATTTATTAAATTTCAACCTTTCGTTACAATAAAAGAACTTTGTACGATCTATGAGAAATCTACTCAATGCATGGAGTTAGAATTAAAAAAACTAATTTTACGTAGAAAAGTTAAGAAAATTGTTCAAAAAGATAATATTTATTATCAATACGTTGTTTAAACGACAAAAAAAGACCTAGCTTTCGCTAGGTCCTTTTTTTGATGTAATTTTACATCAAGGGGATGGGAGAAATTTTCACGTTCAACAAAGGGGTATTTGTGTTTGTGAAGTAATTCACACCCTTATAATACAATTTATTTTGGCGTTTGGCAACCACTTGAGAAATATTTCACATTTTAGACACAAATACAATTCTAGGATAATGGTTTACGTTCAATCAAAATAACCGTCAAATATACCGTAGGCTTAACGATTCAATTGAGAGTATGAGCAAATGAGAGAATACAAAAAAACCAAACACATATAAGATTTTATCTTACATATGTCTGGTTACTGAAAAATTTTAGTTAAATAGTAATTCTTCCATTTCGTTTAGCATTTCTTCAAAGACTTTTAATGCTTCTACGATTGGTTGTGAAGAAGTCATGTCTACCCCAGCTTTTTTCAATACTTCAATTGGATAATCAGAGCTTCCTGATTTTAAGAAGCCTAAATATCTCTCAACTGCTGGTTCGCCTTCTTCTAAAATTTGTTTAGAAAGAGCTGTAGCAGCACTGAATCCTGTTGCGTATTGGTACACATAGTAGTTGTAATAGAAATGCGGAATTCTGCTCCATTCTAACCCAATTAACTCATCAATTACGATATCCTCACCAAAATATTTTTGATTTAGTTCATAGTATGTTTTTGTTAATAAATCTGGCGTTAATGCTTCACCATTTTGAGCTAATTCATGAATCTTGTGCTCAAATTCTGCAAACATTGTTTGACGGAAAACAGTACCTCTAAACGTCTCTAAATAGTGATTTAATAAATATAGTCTTTGTTTAGGGTCTTCTGTATTTTTTAGTAAATACTCATTTAATATCGCTTCATTACATGTAGAAGCAACTTCTGCTACGAAAATTGAATAGTCTCCGTAAACATATGGTTGATTTTTACGAGTATAATAACTGTGCACTGAATGTCCAAATTCATGTGCTAAAGTAAATAAATTATTTACATTGTCTTGCCAGTTCATTAAGATGTATGGATTCGTACCATATGCTCCAGAAGAATATGCACCACTACGTTTTCCTTTGTTTTCTACAACGTCTACCCAGCGGTTTTCATATGCTTCTTTAAGAATTTCAATGTATTCCTCACCTAAAGGTTTTAATGCCTTTAATAATACTTCTTTTGCTTCATCATATTTAACTTCCATTTTTACTTCTTCAACTAATGGAGTAAATAAATCATACATATGAATTTCGTCTAATTTTAATGCTTTCTTACGAATATCAATATAGCGATGTAATAAGCTTAAATGATCATTTACAGTAGAAACTAATTGATCATAAACAATTTCAGGAATAGCATTATTACTTAATGCTGCATGGCGAGCGTTATCGTATTTTCTTACTTTAGCCTTGAAATTATCTTTCTTAACAGCTCCACTTAAAGTACTTGCAAAAGTGTTTTTATACGCATCATACGTATTGTAAACTGCTTCAAAAGCATCTTTACGAACTCGACGATCTGCACTTTCTAAATAGTGAATATAACGACCGTGAGTAATTTCTACTTCTTCGCCATTTTCATCTTCAATCGTTGGAAATTTTAAATCCGCATTATTTAACATTCCAAATGTATTACTAGAAGAAGATAATACTTCAGATGCTTGAGCCATAATTTCTTCTTCAGCTGCTGAAAGAACATGCGGTTTTTGTTTTAAAACTTCCTCTAAAGAATGCTCGTACAATTTTAGGTCATCGTTTTCATCAATAAATTTTTTCAATGTATCATCTGAAATTGTTAGTAATTCAGGCACGAAGTACGACATTGCACTTCCAGCCTTAGTATATAAGTTTTTCGCGCGATCATCTAAAGCTTGATATGTTGAATTTGTTGTATCTTGATCGTAACGCATATGAGAATATGTATACAACTTACCTAATAAGAACGAAATTTCGTCCTGCTTTTTTAATGCATTTAAAAGTGTTTGAGAAGATTCCCCTAATTTGCCTTTAAATTCTGAAAATGATGGGATTAATTCAAGTACTTTCTTGTACTCTTCTTCCCATTTTGCATCAGTTGCATAAATATCTTCCAACTTCCAAGTTAATTCTTCTTGAACTTCATTTCTAGTCGGCAGTTTTTTTACAGCTTTTTGTTCTAGCATGTCTGATCCCCCTAAATTATTATTATTGTATTAATAACCTTCCAACGTCTGATATTAATAATCATTTGAATCGGTTTCTACGTTAAACAATAAATCAAATGCTGTATTAGTGCTCAGACAATCTTCATCCAATGCTTGTTCGAATAATGATGGAATAATAGCATTAGCTATCTTCATTATTTTACCATTTTTACTCCGTTTTACGATTCTAAATTTTACTAAAAAGTCAATATACTTTTCTACACATTTCTCCAAATTACCTATTTCGTTATCCTGAAACTGATTAATCCTCCAATGATTATTCTGTACTTCTAAATTTACATATTGTTTAATATTCTCGACATCAATTCGTTGTCCAATCTCCACCTGATGAAAAAATTTAAAATATATTAGCCCTTGCCATAAGATACAATGTTCCTTAATAATACAGTTACTTTCTAATGGCACACCAATTATAGCCGGAAAATACACCATTTTCGCTTTATACAAATATTGTTTTAAAATTTTAAATTTACCTTTAGTATGCAAATGTTGATAAAGTCTAAAATCTTTTTTTAAACGATTCCATCGATCAATGAATTCCTTTTTATCAATTTTATTTTGGGATAATAATTTCTTTAGATTAAAATGATTTATTGGATAAACTTGCTTTTGTCCAATATATTGGACTGGAGAGAATGCTATAAGTGAGGAAAGGACAATAAATGAATCCATCGTAGGATTATAATACAGAAGAGAATATACATTAACCTTAATTAGAGAATAAACAGAGAGTGAATTTAGATAGAACGATGACCATCTTTTTTGTTTTAATAGCTTATCATTTAAGATCCACATTACTTTCATTCCACTATTCTTTAAGGAACTAGTTCTTTTTACCATTAGATCTAACGGTATAATAGAACATTGATACTCAATACATAATTGAAAACTTTGTATACTAACAAACAAATCTGGCCTTTGATTTAATTTTGGTAAAAATTTTTCAACTTCAACATTTAACGCTAATTTTTTAAAAAATTGATATAAAGCAAATTTCCCCTTTATGTGCTCAAGACTTTCTTTTCCTTCATTATCACATTCCGTCAAATCAATATGAGCAAAATGCGGAACATTCTTTAGACCAGCTTTGAGCCTCACCGGTTTTTTACAATTAGGACAATAGTATGGCCCCACTTTTTTCAATCTGACTAATTCCTCTGGAGTTTTCATTTCAAATAAATTAATAATATCTTTCTTCGAATTTAATGCAACAATCATGAAAAAACTACCTCCTTTCCACACTACTTCACTATCCTCCTCAAAATATCCTTCAAAAAAATAAAAAGCGATTTTTCAAATAAAAAAGCCCACCAAAAATTGAATTTTCAATTTGGTAGGCTAACTTTGTCTATGAATTTATATAAAATTGTTCTTTATAATGAAGTTATTCATAGAAGTTTCCAATCTTTTCAAGTAATTCTGCACTTAAAGTAGTGGTGCCATTAATCTTGATAATGATTCAAATATCCTTTTGTATATAGGTCTCTTTTTAAATTCATTAAATATAATTGCTTCTGATTCAAGGATATCATGTTTAAAATCATTAACTAAGTGATCAATACTTTCTTCCAAATATAAAAATGCAGTTACTTCAAAATTCAAACGAAAACTTCGCATGTCCATATTTGCAGTTCCGACAGACGCGACTTCGCCATCTACAATTAATATTTTACTGTGTAAGAACCCTTGCTTATATTCATATATTTCTACTCCGGCCTCTAATAACTCTGGAAAATAAGAACGTGAGGCATAGAATACAATCTTTTTATCTGGACGATCTGGCATTAGAATTTTTACTTTTACCCCACCATTTGCTGCCACCTTAAGCGCAGTTAATATATCTTCATCAGGTACAAAATACGGTGAAGCAATATAAATACTTTCTCTTGCACTAGTAATCATTGCAAAAAATAATTCTTTAATGACTTCATGTTTCCGATCTGGCCCTCCAGAAACTAATTGAATTGCTCCCTTTGAGGAATAATTATTTGAATTAATATCAAAATATTCTTTTTCATCAATTAACTCATTCGTCATATAATACCAGTCTTGTAGAAATATGAATTGTAGTGTTCGCACACCTTCTCCATTAAGGTATAGATGTGTATCTCTCCATTTACCAAAATAAAGATCTTTTCCTAAATACTCGTCTCCAATGTTTAAACCACCGACAAAACCGACATTTGAATCAATTACAATGATCTTACGATGATTCCGGTAATTGATGGTATCATTTAATACTGGAATTTTCACTGGAGAAAATGGTAGTATTTCTACTCCAGCTTTTCGTAAATCTTTTACAAAACTTCTTGATAACTTCCAGCTTCCTACAGCGTCATATAAAAATCGAACTTTTACTCCATTCATAGCCTTTTCAATTAGAATTTCTTTAAGCTGTTTACCAATTTCATCGTCTCTTACTATATAAAACTCAATATGAATATGATGCTTTGCTTTTTTTAATTCTTCAATGATTTTTGGAAATGTTTCACTTCCATTCGTTAAAACTTTCGTAAAAGTATTCATTGTGACTGGTGTATTACTTTGTTTTGCAGCGATATTAATTAAATATTCCAATCTTTTATTTTGATAAATAAAATCTTTCACTTCTTCATCATCTGACCCATTGATTAACCCATTTGCATTCTGATCATTAATTGCTTTTTTTCGATAGACCATTTTCTTTTTGTAATTTTGTCCAAAAATTAAATAAAAAACAAAACCAAACAACGGAAATATGGCTAAGAGAATAATCCACGTTAAAGTTCTAGCAGGATTTCTATTTTCTAAGAAAATAATAATCGATACACCTATTGCTGTTATCGAAAACATAATACTTATTAATCTAAAAACAGTAGATTTCTCAAAAAAAGCAAAATTCATTAGCCAAATGAATTTAATAGTCGGAGAAGCAAAATATAAAATGCATACTACAATTGATAAAAATATTAAAATCTTTAATCGAAATTGCATCAATATTCTCCTTTATACAGAAAAGAAACCGATCCCTAAGGCATCGGCTATTACAGTAATGGAAAAATTGATTTAAAATGAGGTAACGCTGTTTTCTCATAAATCAATTTTCCGTATTCCTCTAAAACATGTATAGTTACCTTTGAACGATGGCCATATTCAAGTAACATTGATGATAGGTATTCAACTTGAACTTCATCAAGTAAATCTTCCTCAAATTTAACATAAAGATAGTAATAATCTTGGAAGGAATAAAGTGTACTTTCAAATGATTCTTGATTAACAGAATGAGATAAAGAAATGAGATCTTCAAGATTTTTAAAGGATAAAATAATTTCATTTTCCTCTTCATCAATCGATTCAAAAATATCATCATCATCATCTTCTTCTGAATCATCGTCATCATCTACAGAAATAAAAGGTATTTCTAAATTCTTTTCTCCTTCACCTAAGTTAACTTCTACTTTCTTACCATCTTTAGAAATTACAGCTTTCGTGACAACTACTTCTAAGCCTTTGTCTAGTGCCTGTACCTGAATCCATAGGGGGCCACCAGCAATGAATTCCTCAGTCAAATGCGCTTCATCAATTAATTCCCAGAAAAGCTCTTCACTTCTTTCTCGGTCTAACCATACTTCATCCTTCGAGAAACCTCTCTCTTCGATGTCTAAGTAGGATATGGAGAATTTAAACGTATTCTCATTAATTCTTTCTATTTCCATTGTTTTCCCCCTCCTTTAATGAACAACAAGTAATTGCGTTAGACGAAATAGAATAAATATAGTTAAAGAATTTTATATTAAATATAAAATTCTGAAATAGTAAATTAGAAAAATACTCTTAAAAATTTAGCTTTAATAAGTAAATTTTTATCTATCTTACCATGAAAAATTATTAAATGCGAATAGTAACTACACTTCTATTTTATGATACAATTTAAAATTTTGGAAATAAAATTCACCTATTTTTTAAAAATCATCATATACCTAGTATTATTAGGACAAACATAATGCAATTGTAAGAGAGGTGAATTCATGATAGATCTTGGGTATATATGGTCCTTTTTAATGATTGTCATCATAGATATTGTTTTAGGTGGTGATAATGCTATTGTCATTGCATTAGCATGTAGAAAATTACCATATAAACAGCGTAACATAGCGATCATTTTCGGTAGTATAACCGCAATTGTTTTACGAATCATTTTAACAATTGGTGCAATTTATGTTTTAAAGGTTCCTTTTCTACATTTAATCGGCGGAATATTACTTTTGTACATAGCATGCAAACTAATTATCCAGGAAGAGGACAATCTTTCTTCCATAAAGGAAAACTATACCGTTTTCCATGCAATCCGTACAATTGTATTTGCTGACCTTGTTATGGGGATCGATAACGTATTAGCAATTGCAGGGGCATCAAATGGAAAGCCTTCATTAGTAATTATAGGTCTTTCGATTTCGATTCCAATTATTATCTGGGGAAGCAAGGTTGTTTTATGGTTTTTAGAACGATATCCTGTCCTTAGCTTTGTTGGTGCTTCAGTCCTTTCAATTACTGCAAGCAAAATGTTAATAGACGAACCAGCTATTAATGCGTATATAAACGGGAGAAACGATATGGAGTTAATTGTCAGTTCATCTTGTGTTATTTTTACGATTATTATAGGTTACTACTTTAATAATATTCGATATCGTAAGCGAACTTCCTAATTGTAAAAAAAAAGCTGTAAAAAGTATTCAGTAAACTTTTTACAGCTTTTTATATATTATTCATAAGTATTTGTTCAATATGAATGAGAATCTTAATCAAGAATTGTAATATTTTTCACAATTCAAATCAAAAAATTACTCATTAACTAAACGTTGTGCTTCGCGTAATTGATACGTGCGAACTGAACGTGGTAAAAATCTTCTTATTTCATCTTCATTATAACCAACTTGTAAACGTTTCTCATCAATAATTATAGGTCTTCTTAATAAACCCGGATATTTTTGAATGATTTCATATAAGTCTTGTAAAGGAAGACTTTCAAGGTCCACGTTTAATTCCTGGAATATTTTTGATCTTGTTGATATAATTTCATCAGTACCACTTTCAGTCATACGTAAAATTTGTTTAATCTCATTAATTGACAATGGTTCTGAAAAAATATTTCTTTCTTTATAAGGAATATTATTATCTTCTAGCCACATTTTTGCTTTTCTACAAGACGTACAACTTGGTGAATTATACAAAATTACCATTTTGCGCTCCCCCTAACTATTCTTTTAAAAAAAGTAATATAGTTATCTGTATTAGTTTATAAGAATTGGTTAATTATAATAAGTTTAATCTACCACTATATGTTCACATTATACAGTATTGCTTAAGATAAATATAGACTAATTTGTAAAAAAATTTAAAAAAACCTATACAAAAGGTGTACAATTTTCAGTAAATTTAAAATCCAATAAATTCAAAATAATTATTTTGAAAATAACCAATTACGCTTTATATTTCACCACTTTTTTAATACAATAATAGTAACGCTTACATTCCTAGGAGGCTAATCTAATGGCAGCTTACATAACTGATTTATTGATTGTTGCAGTGTTAGTAATTGGAATTACTGCACTTAATGGTGTGTTTACAAACGCGATCGGCGAAAAAATATTCGGTAGAAGTAAAAAAAGTCAATTTGTTGAGATGTCTGACAGAATGTCTGCTAACTTCAAACAAGTTGGTGGTCAAGGCAAATTCCGTAAGAAAACTTATTAATAGTGCAGGTATTAGGTAGAACAAAGGTTTTAGGAAAAGGAAGGGCACAAAAGCCCTTTCTTTTTTTGTTTCAAAAAAAGGAAGGGCACAAAAGCCCTTTCTTTTTTTGTTTCAAAAAAGGTCGAGTCTTAAGGAGATGTTTAAGGTATAGTTGGTTCAGTATTCTAAGGAATATTAGATTCAGGGGCTTTGAAAATAAATTTATACCGCACCATTATACACTTTTGCTCTTCCTTCTTCTCCACAGCTAGTCCAACCATTCTTCTACCTACCCTTGCCTGCACTGATAATTTTAGAACTTTCATCTTAATTTTCCCTTAATTTCAGAATACCTTGAAATTCATTTGGATTTACCTTTTTTCTAACTCATGAGCACCTTATGAGATTAAAAAATTGATGCTTCTTCCGTTTATTAACTCATGAACCCTATTTTTCTACACCTTAATGTAATTTCCTATCCTATCTTCCCGTCCTACTCCTTAACCCTATAAAAAATGCCTAGCGAATTATTCACTAGGCACTGTTTTTATTTATACATTTGTTGGTAATTTTTAAATTCTGCTTCAGAGCAAAGTACGAAATGTCCTGGACGAACTTCACGTAATTTTGGTTCTTCGTTAGAATAATCGTGTTGAGATGCATCATAAACGATACGTTTACGGTTGCGCTCATAAACTGGATCTGGAAGCGGGATTGCTGATAATAAAGATTTTGTATAAGGATGCATTGGGTAATCATATAATTCATTACTATCTGCAAGCTCAACGATTTTACCGTGATACATTACACCGATACGGTCACTAATGTATTTAACCATTGATAAATCATGGGCAATAAATAAATATGTTAAGCCTTTTTCCTTTTGAAGCTTTTTCATTAAGTTTACAACCTGAGCTTGAATCGATACGTCAAGAGCTGAAATTGGCTCATCGGCAATGACAAAGTCTGGTTGTACAGCAAGTGCTCTTGCAATACCGATACGTTGACGTTGTCCACCTGAGAATTCATGTGGGAAACGATTAGCATGCTCTTTATTTAAACCTACTGTGTCAAGTAAGTCATATACCATTTTCGTACGTTCTTGTCTGTTACGAGCTAAGCCGTGAATATCAATACCTTCAGCAATGATATCAGCAACTTTCATACGCGGGTTAAGTGAAGCGTATGGATCTTGGAATATCATTTGCATACGTCGGTTAAATTTCTTTAATTCTTTACTACTTTTCTTTCCATGTACATCTTCACCATCGAAAATTACTTGTCCATCCGTCGCATTGTATAAACGAATGATTGCACGTCCAGTTGTTGATTTACCAGAACCTGATTCACCTACTAAACCGAATGTTTCTCCACGGAAGATGTCAAATGTAACATCATCGATTGCTTTAACAGTTGTTTTACCTGTATTAAAGTATTGTTTTAAATTTTTAACTTCGACTAATTTTTCTGCTGTTTTATTTGACATTTACTTCACCTTCCTTCATTCGTTGAATACGCTTCTTAACGGCTTCAGGTGGTTCAACTTTAGGAGCATCCTCATGTAATAACCATGTTGCAGCGTAGTGTGTATCAGACACTTTGAACATAGGAGGTTCCATTTCATAGTCAATTTTTAAAGCATTTGGATTACGTGGTGCAAACGCATCACCTTTTGGAGGATTTAGTAGATCTGGCGGCGTACCAGGAATAGCTACTAATTCTGCTCCTTGTTCATTATCTAAGTCAGGCATTGAAGCTAAAAGTCCCCAAGTATAAGGATGTTTTGGATTGTAGAAAACATCGTCTACAGTTCCAATTTCAACTACTCGACCTGCATACATAACTGCTACTTTATCGGCAACATTCGCTACTACACCTAAATCATGTGTAATAAAGATAATTGCTGAATCAGTTTTTCTTTGAATATCTTTCATTAATTCAAGGATTTGAGCTTGAATTGTAACGTCAAGAGCTGTCGTTGGCTCATCGGCAATTAATAATTTTGGATTACAAGCAAGCGCCATTGCAATAACAACACGTTGTCTCATACCACCTGAGAATTGGTGCGGGTATTGTTTAAAACGAGCTTCAGCCTGTGGAATACCTACAAGGTTGATTAATTCAATCGCAATTTTCTTTGCTTCAGTTTTGCTCATTTTTTGGTGCTTCATTAGACCTTCTGTTATTTGATATCCAATCGTTAATACTGGATTTAAAGAAGTCATAGGATCTTGGAAAATCATTGAAATATCTTTTCCACGAATAGCTTGCATTTCTTTTTCGCTTATTTTAGCTAAATCTTTTCCATCGAATAAGATTTCACCGCTTTTAATTTTTCCAGGAGGGCTTGGAATTAACCCCATTAATGCTTTAGATGTTACTGATTTACCTGAACCAGATTCACCTACAATTGCTAATGTCTCACCTTTTTTTAGGTCAAATGAAACTCCGCGTACTGCTTGAACTTCACCAGCATGAGTATAAAAGGAGACACACAGATCTTTTACTTCTAATAATTTACTCATTGTTCATTCTCCTTTCAAAATTACTTACTCGATTTTGGATCTAGAGCGTCGCGTAAGCCGTCAGCAATTAAGTTGAAACTTAAAATTAACAAACTGATTACAATCGCTGGAATAATCATCATATGAGGGAAAGTTTGTAATGACTTAAAGCCATCACTTACTAAAGAACCTAATGATGCTTTTGGTGGTGCAATACCTAAACCAATGAAACTTAAGAACGCTTCAGAGAAGATAGCACTTGGAATCGTAAACATCATCATTACGATAATTGGACCCATAATATTTGGAATTAAGTGTTTTGCAATTAATTGAGTATTAGTCGCACCTAATGTTCTTGAAGCTAAAACGAATTCTTGATTTTTTAATTTTAACATTTGACCACGTACGATACGTGACATACTTACCCAGCCTGTAATAACCATCGCTAAGGCGATTGAAAGAATACCTGGGTTTTTAAAGATCAGGATAAACAGGATTACTACGATTAAATACGGAATACCCATTAATACTTCGGCGATACGTTGCATGATTGTATCCACTCGTCCACCAAAGAAGCCTGAGATACCACCAAATGTAACACCAATTAACATATCAATTACTGCTGCTAATAAACCGATTAAGATTGAAACACGAGCACCAGACCATGTTCTTGTGAAAAGGTCACGTCCAAGATCATCTGTACCAAACCAGTAATTTTCTTTAATTCCTTTATCTTTATAAACGTCATTTCCATATTGATCATACCCATCAAATGGTAAGAATTTTACATTTGCTAATACACCAATTTTTGGTGGTAATTTTGCTCTTTTTAAATCTTGATCTTTGTAAGAATGGCCACTAATCATTGGACCAAACAAAGTGAAGATTAATAAGATGCATAGGATGATAAAACCTAACATCGCACCTTTATTTCTCATAAAACGTCTTCTTGCATCTTTCCAGAAAGAATCTGAAGGTCTTGAAATTTTATCTGCATTATTTAAATCTACGTTTGCAGGTTGAAATAAATCAGATGAAATTTTTTGAGCTGTATTATTGTTCATTCTTATTTACCTCCTGCTAAACGGATACGTGGATCAATTACACCGTATAAAATATCTACTACGAAGATTACAATTAATAATAATGCACTATAGAAAATTGTTGTACCCATGATTAATGAGTAATCATTTGTTTGGATTGATTGCACGAATTGAGAACCTAATCCAGGTACAGCAAACATATTTTCAATAACTAATGTACCAGTCATTAAGTTTACAGCCATAGGGCCTAAAATTGTAACAACCGGAATTAATGCATTTCTTAATGCGTGTTTAATAACTACGCCAACTTGAGAAATACCTTTTGCTTTTGCAGTTACGATATATTCAGAATTCATTACTTCGATTAATTCAGATCTTGAGAATCGAGCTACCGTTGCGATAACGAATACTGATAATGCAATAGTCGGTAAAATCGTGAATTTAAAGCTTTCCCAATATGCTACTGGGAACCACTTTAGTTGTACTGCTAAATAATATTGTAAGATGGCCCCGAATACGAATGAAGGTATCGAGATCCCTAGAACTGCTAGAACTGTAGCTCCGTAATCAAAAATTGTATTGTTTTTTAATGCTGAAATGATCCCTAAGATTAATCCTATAAATGCTCCTAATAATAAAGCTTGAGCACCTAATTGAGCTGATGGACCAATACGAGTTTTAATCATATCAGTTACTTTACGGTTATCGTATTTATATGAATCTCCTAAATCTCCTGTTGCTAAATTCTTCATGTAAGTTGCGTACTGAACAGGAATAGGCTTATCTAACCCATACTTTGCAAAAATAATTTGTTTTTGTTCAGGCGTTAATTTCTCTGGGTTTTTTAATGGAGAACCTGGTAACAACTTCATTAAGAAAAATGTAACAGTACAAATCAAAAATAGTGTGACAAACATGTAAATAAATCTCTGTAGCACGTAACGTCCCACAACAGCACCCCCTTATTAATTTTAAAAATTTTTTTATATTTTTTTTGTTAAAAATGAGAGTAGTTAAAATACTCTTATTTTCATTTCTAGACTGTTTCGTTCGTTTTTACTTCTTGTCCATATTATTCTCAAACATGGATTCAATCATTTAGTCCATTTTTTTCTTTAAATGTAAAAAAGGTGTAAAAATTTGCTTAAGCTTTTTTTTCCAATAATGTAAGCGTATTCGCAATGACGTTATTGGTCAATATTTTTTTACTAGAAAATTCAAAATTATTATTCTAGACTGATAATTCTATTAGGAAATTCCTGTTTATTTTAAAACTGGGATCCTCATAAAAAATAGCTCATTCAGATATTTATTCATAAATTTTAGTAAAAAAATGAATAGTTACTTTAATTTCAAATTACAATTCCAGTATAACAAACTATTTATCGTAACATATCTCACAATCCATGATGTATACCCCCTAAGATGCAATGCAATGTAGGTTAAAACGCAGAAAGTTAATATACAATTCTGAATTTTTATAGTAGAATTTTCGATAGTAATCGATTTTTTTCTACAAATTTTATTATACATTTTTATTAGAGTTTTACAACAATTTTGACAAAATTAAATTAATAAATTTGTTGAAATTAAAAGAATTCTCTCAAAAATGCTAACAATTAAAATAAAATTGTAAATATTAGTTGAAACTGTTTACAATGTTATTATAGTATAGCAATAATAGGTCAACAATATATAATTCTTTCCAATAGGGGGATCTTAAACTAAATGTCAAAACACTATATTATCAGCGTATTTTCGGGGATATTACTAGCAGCAATCATTTCACTCATCCAGGGAACATTACACTTTTTCCTTCATTTCACCAATGTAACTTTCTATATTGGACTAACATTATTTGTAATCGGCGGATTCTTATTAATCGTCCAAAGTGGATTCTTTAATATTACTCGTTTTGGAATGCGTAAAGTTTTTGGTACACGTGACAAGCAAATGGCCGAAATGACAGGTGATGAAACACTAACTGTTGATAAGGATATGATTTATAGAAGATATAATTTTTCAATAACTAAGCCTTTACTATGGACGTCTATTACTTTAGTGATCATCTCTTATCTGTTCAGTTTTATCATTATTTATTAAATGATGTATCAACATCTTGAAAGTTGAATATAATTAAGATATTATCTATAGAAAGTATATAAAAGCTATGACGAAGAGTAGTACACAGAATTGGCATGTTAAGAGAGCTTGTGGATGGTGAAAACAAGTCGTGCCTCCTGTCGAATGGGCTTCTGAGCTTCGAACCGAACAGTTTAGTAGGCTTCGACGTATCTCAAACGATAGATGAGGGCATGATTTCATGCATGAGTGATTCCTTAATGGAATAACTAGAGTGGTACCGCGGTTTAATCGTCTCTATGTAGATAGAGAGATTATGCCGCTTTTTTTATTTTAATTAGCTTTTTTTTAGGAGGATTTTAAAATGCAAACTATATTTAGCGGAATTCAACCAACATCATCTGGAGGTATTACATTAGGTAACTATTTAGGTGCTGTAAAGCAATTCATTGAATTACAAAATGATTATAACTGTTATTTCTGTATCGTTGATCAACATGCAATTACAGTACCACAAGACAGACTAGCATTACGTAAAAACATTCAAAGTCTTTCTGCAATCTATGTTGCAGCTGGACTAGATCCAGAAAAATCGACAATTTTCATCCAATCAGAAGTGCCTGCGCATGCACAAGCTGGATGGATGATGCAATGTGTTTCATATATCGGCGAGTTAGAGCGTATGACACAGTTTAAAGATAAATCATCTGGAAAGGATAGTGTATCGGCTGCATTATTAACTTACCCACCTTTAATGGCTGCAGATATCCTTTTATACGGTACTGACTTAGTTCCAGTAGGAGATGACCAAAAGCAGCATTTAGAACTAACACGCGACCTTGCAGAACGTTTCAATAAGAAATACAACGAGATCTTCACAGTACCAGAAGTTAGAATTAGTAAAGACGCTGCTAGAATAATGAGCTTGGCTGAGCCTACTAAAAAAATGAGTAAATCTGATGAAAATCAAAAGGCTACGATCTTTGTTTTAGATGAACCTAAAGTCATTGAAAAGAAAATTAAAAGTGCTGTAACTGACTCTGAAGGAATCGTTAAATATGACAAAGAAAATAAACCTGGAATTTCGAACCTACTAAGCATTTACTCAGCATTTACCGGCGAAACAATCCAAGAACTAGAAAATAAATACGCTGGTAAAAATTATGGTGAATTTAAACAAGATGTTGCGGATGTAGTTGTAGATGGCTTACGACCATTACAAGAACGATATAAAGAAATCATTTCATCAACTGAACTAGATGATATTTTAGATGCTGGTGCTGAAAAAGCAAATGCTGTTGCAAATAAAATGATTAAAAAGATGGAAAATGCAATGGGATTAGGCCGCAAAAGAAAAAAATAATCACTAATTTAAAAAGAGTTATCTTAGAGTTATAAATCTTTAGATACTCTTTTTTCTTTGATAATCTAGTTGAAAACAAAGAAAACCCACAAGGATTTTTATCTCCTTGTGGGTTTGTTCTTTGAGATCTTTTAAGGACCCCGTTTTAATTTACTTTTTGCTCGTGTTCCATTTCCCATAACTTTTCAAAGAAAGGTTGACCTTTGACGATTCTTCCACATAATTGCTCATGACGATCTGACCATCCACTTTTTATTTCATCATATAATTGAGACCAAATATCCTCAAATGTCAAATCCTGTATTTGTTGATACGATGTTGGATTCCACTCAGTGTACCAATATCGGATTTCCGAAGGATTTTTTGACGAATGCAGTTGATCTAATGCCATAAATAATAACTGTTTCAGTTGTCTTTCTTTTCTTGTTAGTCCGCTCATAATAATTGGCGACGGTGACAGTATATGATGTTCTTTATTTTCTTCTGCCATTAAATTATGTAGACTATAGTGACTTTCCTCAATCTCAGCTGTCATATCATATACCATTTGTTCTTGCCTTGGAATTAAACGGCTTTTTCTAATCGGAATATTATATCCAATTGTGTCCACCGCAATAATTCCATTACCATCTGTTACTACAAAGCAATAATCTAACTGAATACGCTCGTGGTTCTTTCTTACATAGGACTTTTGAAACACTTCTGTTAATAGACCGGATGGAAGCTCTAATAGTTCATTTTCAATATACTGATAGATCTCTGGAGTAACTTTAATGACTGGAACTTGGTCTAATAATTCAACACTATCATCTTTTCTCCACTCAAAAAAATGACAGACATTGTAACCATTTTCTTCACCTTCAAACCAATTGACCCATACATCATGTAAATACAACATTTACTACCCCTCACTTCACAACTGTATGTAACTTTCAGTATGGTCAGTGATTCACTAAATTATTCCATTTATCCACTGAATTACAAAAAGTGTTTTAACAAATTGAATAAATAATGGTCAAAAAAGCATTAAATATCACTATTTTAGATATTTTTCATGATTTTTACAAGTCGATTCAATACATCTAATTTGGAATCGTTTGCACTCAAAGTGTAATATATTGAATCGCATTTTCTTTAATCTTTTTACTTGGCGTTCGTAAAAGAATTTCAGTTGACCATTCTGTTTGTTCTGTACAACTTTTAACAATGTCATATCCAACACTGTAACCTAATAATTTTGGAATTCCGTTCCCACCATACAAGTATTTTGAAAAGTCATCATCATTACTTGTTAAATCAAGTTTATCAATTAAATATCTTTTATAATAAATTTCACATTGCGCAGAAGAATACTGATTTGTCCATGGCGCTTGTACCGCTTCACCGTACTTATCTAAAACTGCAGTTTCTGCTAACCCTTCTAAAATCATTGCATCTAGTAATGTGACTTTTTTGTTTTTATATAACTTAGTCAATCTTACAATATGATGATACTCATGTAATAATACTGCTTTATGTTGCAAAATTCCTTCTAATGGAGATAAAAATAAACAAATACAATTTTTATATGCTATTCCACCTCTATGATAAGTCTTGTTTTTAAACATACTTCTCGTTTGGTGACAAGGTAAAATAAAAATAGGTAAGTCAGGTCCATTAAATTCTCTTTTTAATTTCTCAAACTCATCCGATAGGCTTTTCCATATATTTTTTTCATACAAACTACTTAGATCATCCTTACTTTCAATTGTCAGCTTTGATAAACCATGGGAAAGAAGATACTTATACAAACTATCCTCATCATATTTTGGGAAATAAGGTAGTAGTTTTTTCATAACTTCTTGTTTACTTCCAATAAAATCAATCCATTTATACGTTGGCATTATCCCAAGTTAATCACCTCAATTTATATAAAGTATGATATTTACCTACTAAAAGTTACAAAAACAAGGGCATGAAAATAAATAATGAACGAATTTACCATTCACTTATTTTTTATCCAAATAAAAAAAGCTCAGGTAAAAACCTAAGCTTCTTCAAATGATTGATTGATTAATTTATTTAGTAAACTCTTTAAATGCTAATGTTACGTTATGTCCACCAAACCCTAGTGAATTTGAGATAGCCGCTTTTACATCAAATGGTCTAGAAACATTTGGTACATAATCTAAATCGCATTCGCTATCAGTTTCTTGGTGGTTAATTGTTGGAGCAATTACTTTATTGTGTATTGTTAAAGCCGTAATAATTGCTTCAATACCACCAGCTGCTCCAAGCATATGACCAGTCATAGATTTTGTTGAGCTAATCGGTACATTGTACGCATGTTCTCCAAATACTTCTTTAATCGCCATTGTTTCAAATTTATCGTTTAATTCAGTACTTGTTCCGTGTGCATTGATATAATGTACGTCTTCAACTGATAAACCTGCATCATCTAATGCCATTTTCATTGCACGTGCTCCACCTTCTCCGCCTGGAGCTGGTGCTGTAATGTGGTGTGCATCACCTGTTGTTCCATATCCAACGATTTCAGCATAAATTTTCGCACCACGAGCTAACGCGTGTTCTAATTCTTCAAGGAATACAATACCTGCACCCTCACCAATAATAAAGCCATCACGAGCATTGTCAAATGGACGACATGCTGAAACTGGATCCGGATTTAATGATAAAGCTCTAGCAGCACAGAAACCTGCAAGACCCATATCAGTAATCGGTGCTTCTGCACCACCCGAAATCATTCCAACTGCATCGCCACGTTGAATAATTTTAAATGCATCACCAATCGAACTTGCACCAGAAGCACAAGCAGTAACTGTACATCCGTTTGGACCTTTAGCTCCTGTTAAAATCGAGACTTGTCCAGATGCCATGTCTGGGATTAGCATTGGAATGAAGAATGGACTTACACGACGAGCACCTTTTGACTTGAACGTATTAAACTGTTCTTCATAAGTTTCCATTCCACCGATTCCAGAACCGATCCACACACCAACTTTAGGAGCGTTCTCTTCATTGATTGTAAAGTTAGCATCCTCTAACGCCATTTTCGAAGCCGCGATTGCGTAGTGAGTAAAACGGTCCATACGTTTTACTTCTTTTTTATCAATATATTTTTCAGGATCAAAGTCTTTTACTTCTCCTGCAACTTTTACTGGAAAATCATCTGGATTTTTTCGAGTTAAAGGTCCAATTCCACTCTTTCCATTCATTAAACTTTCCCATATTGTATCTATATCATTACCGATAGGCGATACCGCACCTATTCCAGTGATAACAACTCGTTTTTTCATATCAAAAAATCTCCCTTCAAACTAGATTATCTTCCGAATCGAAGTGCAATTGCACCCCATGTTAATCCGCCGCCAAATCCAACTAATACTAATACATCGTCTTCTTTAATATTACCTTTTTTATACTCCTCTACCAATGCAATCGGAATTGAAGATGAAGAAGTATTACCATGACGATCGATAATCACACTCATTTTTTCCTTTGGAAGCTGTAATCTTTCTCTTGCTGCGTCCATAATGCGTGTGTTCGCTTGATGCGGTATTAAGAAATCTACTTCTTCTTTAGTTAATCCAGCTAACTTTAATACACTCTCACAAGAATCTCCCATTTGACGAACTGCAAATTTAAAGACTTCTCGTCCATTCATGACTAAGTGATCTCCACCTTTATAAAGGTGTTTCCCACCTGTACCATCTGCACCTAGTTCATAAGAAAGAATTCCTCTTCCATCACTTACTGGTCCGATAATCGCTGCACCTGCACCGTCACCAAATAAAACCGCTGTATTTCGATCTTCCCAGTTAACAATTTTAGTTAACTTTTCAGCTCCGATTACAAGAATTCTACTATATGTACCAGTATTTACAAACTGAGCTGCAGTAACAACTCCATAAATAAACCCAGCACATGCAGCACTAATATCCATTGCGGCAGCATTTTTCGCGCCAAGTTTTTCTTGAATTACACATGCAACAGATGGAAACGACTTATCTGGCGTAACAGTTCCAACTAAAATTAAGTCAAGTTCTTCAGCTTTAACATCCGCATCTTTCAATGCCGCTACTGCAGCTTCATATGCTAAATCAGAAGTGTCTTGTTCGTCACTAGCAATTCTTCTTTCTTTAATACCCGTACGACTAACAATCCACTCATCTGAAGTATCCATCATTTGTTCTAAATCATAATTTGTTAATTTTTTTTCGGGTACGTATGAGCCAATACCTAAAATTCCAGCATTCATAATAATATCCCGCCTTAGTTTTTATTTTTTTATGTCTTATTATTATTACCTGGTACTAATTTTATGAAATAAAAAGTACTTTGTCTACATTTTTATCTCTTAAAAGCTAGAGTAAGTTAAAAAGAGTGATCTTTCATATAAAAACACGGCATATAGTACAGTTGTCATACTTTGCACTATAGAAAATTCATCGATTTCCAATCCTTTACTTATACCTAAAATTGGAAAATACCTCAATTTTTCTTCTACAAAAAAGGAAACAGTTCAGAAAGAACCATTTCCTTCGATTCAGCCTTTTGAATTTATCACAATTCATTTTAATTAGTAAAGATGAAAATGCTGTTGAATTTGCTGCTTTTGTTTTTGTATACCTTCTTCTAGTGAAGTAGTATTAATAATTACAAAAGGAGTTGCACCTTTATAATTTCTCATCTGTGAGAACTTTATTCCATCAACCATATTTTGTATTCCAGTGAAATTTCCGTCTTCTGGTAAGTACATACATTGTTTTGCCGTAATAAAATATTTCTGTTCCTTTAATTCTTTCTCAGAAATAATTCTTATTGCTTTTCCTACATCTTCTACAAATAGAATTTCATTCGATCCGTATACATTTTTCTTTGAATCATTTCTTTTGCCTAAATCTTGAACTATTAATTCATGTACTAAACCGGAAGATGGCTCCCAAGGTCCATATAGAGATGGAATTTCAATAAAAGTAATATTACTATTCAAATTCTCACTTAATTCATTTATATTTCTTTCAAATGTTGATAATTCATTTTTGGCAGATAATAAGATGATTAGGTCTTTGCATTTTGTACTAATATTGTTAAAGATTGTATCTTTTATCTCCATATCTTTTGTCGTACCCTTTAACTTTAATTCGTCATAATAATGGCAAATAAAAATGGTATCATATTGCTCATTCTCTGACAAAAATTGTTCCTCATCTAAAAAAACAACTCTTGCGTTTCTACCGATGGAGAAAATCTTCTCTTCACTAATTAATTCACTTTCATTCCCTCTATCCACCATTACTGCTGTTACATCAGTATACTCCATTAATTGACAGACCAACTCATATCCTATAAACCCACTAGAACCAATAACCGCACACCTTTTCATTATTAACCTCCTTCTTTTCAGAAATTTACATCAATAGAATTATCTTATAAAATAGTCTGATGTTTCTTCAAAAACCTAATTAAGTTCTTTCCACAGTCATATTTCTTCTCTTCTAACGAAATCAAAATCGAAATAGGTAAATTATTTTTATTCCGCTCTTCTTCTAGTAGTCGAATATCTCGTTTCCATTTAAAATGATTTCTTGTAGTTGAATAGATTTTAATTGGTGAGATGGTTTCGTAGAAAAAACATTCTCTATCTATAACCATATAGAGGTCCGAGACTTTATATGCTTTTAAAATTTCATGAACTGTTCTCTTATAGAAAAATTTATTTTCTCTTTCTAAATCCAATTCATTTTTTAAATTTAATGATGGATTTAATAATGAAATACTTCTAACTTTACCTTTTAAATAACCAAGTAATTTACATACGACTAATGCGCCTGTACCTTCCCCAATTATATGAATAAATGGATTCAATATTTCTTTTCTTAAAACTGAATGGTATAAGCTTTCGGCCAATTCGACAGCATCATCGGAACCCCAATTTTTTCCATACAAATTTGAAGTGAACACTGTATACCCTTCATCTGTTAATGTTGATAATAACTTCTTTTTATCAAAATGCTGCAATAAGCAACTGTGACTACTATCCACATAGTGCGTATTCCCACCGATATAGAGAACTCCGAAACCATTCGGTCTAATAGGTAGATGAATAACTGCATATTGATCTTCTTGTTTAAAAAATCTCTCAGTTACAGGCATTCCTATCACCTTATTATTAATGTATTATTTTTGGGGAATTATAAAATAGGCATAAAAATATCCCTAAGTTATTTTTTTAATTAAAACTTTTTAATTATAACTTCAATTATCAATTTTCTAGGTATATAATATGATAAGAACCAACTAGATAGGAGTGATTAAAGTGCGTTTTATTATGACATTGTTCTGGAGCTTTATTTTATGCCAAATGGGAGCTTATGTTTTAAGTTCAATGACTGGCGGAGAATATAATTTCACTACTGCTTCAATTATGGCTGTTGTATTATCAGTAGCGATTTCAGTTATTAGCGAAGCATTAATTCCAAATGAACCTGTTGCAAAACACCACTAAAATCTATATATAACATATGTTGTAGCACCCAAAAATGTTCAACTTGGTACATACATATGCCACCATTTATGGTTATAGATTATTAATAGAATCCAAAAATCCCGACTACTTTTTTTGAAATTTTGGATGTTGTGAACTAAAAAAAAGCGCATCGATCGAATAATCGAAAGCGCTTTTTTATTACCTTTTTTAACACATTACTTACTAAATTATTTAAATTTTGATTTGTATGTCCATTTTCTATTATGGTTTTGTGTATCAGGAAAAACTTCTCCGGCTTGAAGTTTAATTTGCTTAGGTCGATTTACGTTGCTTCCAGTTTCACCGATTTCTACATATACCCCATTATTCGGTGCTTTATCGCCTGGTCGAAATTGATGCGCTTGTCCCATGATCCATTCCTCCTTTTATTTAGGTTCTTATTGTTCCTCTAAAATAAAAGTTATTTCTTTTAAAAAGATGGTATCATTAGTAAATATTGGCGTAAAATCCAATTATATTTTTTCTTTAATAGATCAAAATTAAAAAATAAAAAGGTGATGAATATGAAAACAAAACACTTAATTGCACTCGACTTAGACGGCACCTTACTAACGGATGAAAAAACAATATCCGAACGAACTTTAAAAGCGATTCAAAAGTTGAAAAATGCAGGTCATGAAGTATGCATTTCAACAGGAAGACCTTATAGAGCAAGTAAAATGTATTACGAACAATTGAATCTTACAACTCCAATTGTAAATTTTAACGGTGCTTATGTTCATCACCCATTAGATCATTCATGGGGAGTTTTTCACGAATCTCTACCATTAGACGTTGCAAAAGAAGTTATAAATTCTTGTAAAGAGTATGAATTAAAAAATATGTACGCTGAAGTAATGGATGATGTTTATGCACATAAACATGAAGAGGAAATTATCCCACTTTTCCATTATTTAAAAGAAGATATTATTCACGGCGATTTAGTTAAAAATCTTATACATGCACCAACTTGCCTTTTAATTGATAGTGAAGAGCATCATGTCGCAAGCATTCGTAACCATTTATCGGATGTACATGCTGAAGTAATTGATCATCGTCGCTGGGCTGCGCCACATCATATTATAGAAATTGTTAAAGCTGGTATGAATAAAGCGATTGGCTTGCAAAAAGTAGCCTCATATTACAATATTCCCCGAAAAAATATTATTGCTTTTGGCGATGAAGATAACGATTTAGAAATGATTGAATATGCTGGACATGGGGTAGCTATGGAAAATGCTATACAACAATTAAAAAACTTAGCAAAACACACAACCCTCTCTAATCAAAATGATGGAATCGCTATTTTCTTGGAAGATTTTTTTAATTTAAAATCATAACAGAACTTAATAAGTAATTAATAACAATATCAGTAATATTAACCAATCATATTAATTTACAATTTGTGCAACCTATTAAGGACTTCAACAAAAGGATTATCTAATTTTTGATATCGATCAATTACTATTGGAAGTTCTTAATGAAGTCACCAAAAAAAGCTTTCCTATTTTGGAGGGATTTCTCATGGGCAAAAGTAATAAGTCTAAGCGCTTTATTCAACAAAGTTCTGATTCTGTTACAAAATACTCTGAAAAGTTCCCTTATCACTTCACATTAGCTGAAGCTGAAGAGCGAAAAGCGAATAATAGTCAAAGCTTCAATGCGTAAGCATTAAAATAGAAACAACCGTGGACTATTCCATGGTTGTTTTCTATTTTCTTTTCGACCTTTACCGCTGCTCTATTTAAATTGTTGCAATGTAATTGACATTGATTTTGAAATTTGATCATCATTGCCTTTTTCGTAAATCTCAAGTATAGCAGTACCATTAGAAGGTAAATCCTCTTTTGGAATATTTACATTAAAATCAATTAAATTGACTGTACCAGATTTCATTTTAATTGGTAGCTTTGTTTCATCAATTAAATTATTATGTCCATCCTCAACTGAGTAATAAATTGTATCCTTGTCTGATATATACATCCCTTTAACAGCATATTGACCATTTTTGCCACTTACAATAATCTTCGAGTCATCTTCGTTATCGTTCACAGCTGAACTTTGATGATAAGAAAAAGTTTGTGAAACAGGTTTAATTCCACCATTCAGATCCTCATCATTAATTTTTGTTGAAACAAAATTTGCGGTTATCTCGTAATTACCATACGGAAGTTTATTATGAACGAAATTTACTTTCTCTTCCCAAACCTGTGTCTTACCTTCTGGAATAGTTATATTAGTAAGCACTTGAGCATACATCATATCTTTTGAAGATTGATAAACAACTTGCCCACTTTCATCTTTAATTGTAAAATCGACTATTTGTGATGATGAAAATGAAAAATTTGCAGGGATTGTATTCCCATTGTGAAGTGAGTATTTCATTGTAACTTGTCCATTAGCTTCAGTAACTTCTAGCTTTGGTGAAAATTTTTCCACTTCTATACTATTATTTTGAGTTACTGTTTCTTTTGTACTTGATGCTGGTTTTACTTCCTTTTCACTATTTGCACCACATGCCGAAAGAAGCAGTGTACAAGCTAAGAAGAGAATCGCTCCCTTTTTCAAAATAATCCCCACCTTTTTAAGATCCTTTTGCTAAATTATACCAAACAATCTAGAAAATTTTTTTAACAATTAAGTGAAATCTTTTAATTAAATCTCGTTCAGCCACAAAATAAAACTCCTACTAATGCCACTGAAAGTATTTCCATTCATATTCCATGTCCTACTACCATGTCCTCTATAAAAACTACTCTGATTACATTAATGTAGATTAGGGAGTAAAAAAATTAAAAATGGGTTATGTAATCCTTTTTCTAGGAGGAATAAAATGAATAAAGAAGTCATTCCAGTAAAAGAAATCACAAATTTCAAATCACGTTCAGACGAATTTTTTCCAATTGAATGGTATAAGGAGATGCTACAACATCATCCAATTTATTATCATGAAAGTACAAAAACTTGGAATTTATTTAAATATGAGCATGTAAAACAAGTGTTAAGTAACTATGAATTCTTTTCAAGTGAAGGTACTCGAACGACTATTTTTGTCGGGGCTAAAAACAAACAAGAACAATCTTCAATAACAAACATTACAAATATAGATCCTCCCCACCATAGAAAGAGCCGCTCTTTATTAGCAGCAGCTTTCACTCCCCGTAGTTTAAAAGCCTGGGAACCACGTATTCAACAAATCGCAACCGAACTTGTAAATGATATTCAAGAAAACTCTATTGTAAATATTGTTGAAGCTCTTGCATCCCCATTACCGAGTCTAGTTATCGCTGATTTATTTGGGGTACCAATTCAAGATCGATATCAGTTTAAAAAATGGGTAGATATCCTTTTCCAACCATATGACAAAGAAAGACTTGAGGAAATTGAGTTACAAAAACAACAGGCTGCAAAAGAATATTTCCAATTTCTATACCCAATTGTCGTTCAAAAAAGAGCGAATCTTTCTGATGATATTATCTCAGACTTACTCCAAGCTGAGGTTGATGGTGAAAAATTTACAGATGACGAAATTGTCCAGGTTACAATGTTACTTTTAGGTGCAGGAGTTGAAACAACAAGCCATGCGATAGCGAATACTTTTTATTCATTGCTTTATGATGATGAGTTATTATACAAAGAGCTAAGAAGTAATATGGAATTAGTACCAAACGCAGTCGAAGAAATGCTACGATATCGCTTCCATATGTCTAGAAGAGATCGCACAGTCAAACAAGACAATAATTTACTAGGTATAGATTTAAAAAAAGGAGATGTTGTTATAGCTTGGATGAGTGCATGCAATATGGACGAGAGTATGTTTGAAGACCCTTTCTCTATACATATTCATCGTTCAAACAATAAAAAACATTTAACTTTCGGAAATGGTCCTCATTTTTGTTTAGGTGCACCTCTTGCGCGATTGGAAATGAAAATTGCATTAGAAGTCTTCTTAACAAAATTTTCTCGTATTGAACCTGTGGAAGGGTTTGAATTAGAAAACAATTTAACTGCTTCAGCTACCGGGCAGTCTTTAACTTATCTACCAATGCAAGTCTTTAAATAAGAAGTTAAAATCTAAAAGAGAAAAGAGATATAAAAAATGACTAGCAAATTTAACTTTTGCTAGTCATAACATTCTTATTTAAATCTTTCTAAATTCCCCAAGCACATCAACAGTTTGTACTACGTTTGTAAAAGCTTTTGGGTCTACCTTTTTGATAATACGTTCTAAATCGTATAATTCGTAACGAGATAAAACAATCATTAATATATCTTTATCTTGTTTCGTAAACGCCCCAGTAGCGTTCATTTGCGTAATTCCACGAACAAGTTTCGCATGAATTTCTTTTCTTAGTTCTTCACCTTTAGTTGTAATAATCATTGCCGTTAGCTTAACATGACTCGTATGAACACTATCTATTACACGTGTAGTAACATATAAGTTGATTAAAGTATAAAGAGCTTTTTCCATTCCATATAGCTGACCAGCAGTAATAATAATGATTGCATTAAACAAGAAGAAATACGTTCCTACTGGTTTACCTTTTGATTTCGAAAGAACTAAGGCAATTATATCTAGCCCACCAGTAGAGCCACCAAATTTTAATGTAATACCGATTCCAATCGCAGCAATTAAACCACCGAACACGGCATTAAGTAAAATATCACTAGAAAAAAGATGTTTAACAGGTAATATTTCTAAAAATAATGTCATAACACCTACACTAAAGAAACTGAAATAAGTAAATGAACGACCAACTTTTTTCCAAGCTAAAACGATAACTGGAATGTTTAATAACGCCAATAAGATCCCCGTTGTTACTGTAAACGGCGTGTAGTCAGTAATAATATTTGAAAGCAATTGCGCAAGTCCCGCAAACCCACTTGAATAAACATTAGCAGGAATTAAAAAACAATTCATTGCAAATGCATTTAAGAAACCACCGACCATTACTACGACTAACTTAAATAAAAGCTCTTTATTTCTTGCCACCAACTCTGTTTCCTCCTAAAAACAAAATAACTAATCTCTCTATATAAAAAAGTTGAAACCATAAAATAATACCTTACTTACATTTACATTGTCAGACTGTTAAAAACGTACGATCATACATAATTCAAATGATATGGGCAAACCTAACATTATCATTTATAAAAGGAGATTCGATATGCCACATACTAGTGATAATGACAAAAAAGCAAAAGATAATAACGCAATAAGAGAAAAGAAAAATGCTCAAGAAAGAAAAAATGCACAAGCTGGTAAGAAATCTTTTTCTAAAAGTGTCGATCATCTTTAATTTTAATTCCTAATTTAATCAGTTTAAAAAACATCATTTTCAACGTAGAATTTCATCCAATAGTTTAAGTATATTTATTTATTTCTGAAAGACAATAAGAACTTTAAAAACTAGAAAAAGCCTTATTATTGATAAGATTCAAAAAATAAAACTGTTCAACTTTACGAGTCAATTTTGTAAGGTTGAACAGTTTTTTTAACTATTTATTTCAAGAATTTAGACAACTTTCCAACTCTTACTTCTCACCTCTAAAACTTCCTAAATTCTCCAAACACATCAATCGTTTGAACAATATTTGTAAACGCCTTTTCATCAACTGACTTAATAACTTTTGATAAATGATATAGTTCATATCGTGATAATACCATCATTAATATTTGTTTATCTTGATTCGTAAATGCACCTTTTGCATTAATCGCCGTAATCCCACGAACTAGTTTTGAATGAATCACTTTACGTAATTCATCACCTTTCGTTGTAACAATAAAAGCAGTCACCTTTATATGACTAGTATGAATCGCATCAATGAACCTAGATGTTACATATAAATTTATAAGTGTATACAGAGCCTTTTCCATCCCATAAATATAACCGGCCGTTAAAATAATTAACGCATTAAACAAAAAGAAATATGTACCAACCGGTTTTCCTTTCGAACGCGATAACACTAGCGCAACAATATCTAAACCACCAGTTGATGCACCGAATTTTAATGTATATCCAATCCCAATAGCAACGATTAAACCTCCAAAAACTGAGTTTAGTAAAATGTCATTTGAAAATAAAGGTGTTACTGGTATAATCTCTAAAAATAAAGTTGTAATACCAACGCTTAAAATCGTGAAGTACGTAAAGGATGGACCTATTTTTTTCCATGCTAAAATGATTACAGGAATATTTAATATCGCAAGTAACATACCAGTAGAAGCCGATAAAGAAGTAAAGTCATTCAATAAATTTGAAAGTAATTGAGCAAGCCCCGAAAAACCACTTGAATAAACACTTACAGGGATTAAAAAACAATTCATAGCAAACGCATTCATTAATGCCCCAAATATTACAACAAGAACTTTTATAAACAATTCCTTTTTGTCACTCACTTATAAGTTGCCTCCTAATTATTCATAAACTTAGTATGCCTGTAAGTTGTAAAATAATAGCAAAAAACAACTTCAATTAAAGAAGTAGGTTTTCACGCTGTTGAGAACTAATCTTCTCAATCAAATACAAATTCCCGTAAAGGAAGCCCTTTGATGTTGATTTCCAAGCAAATAAGTCTACAATAAAAAACTATTTTAATATCCTTTACTTAGAGAAGAATAACAATTGTTAATCCGTTTAGTCTTCAATGAAGATCGAAAAGCAACTATTAATGTCTTTATCCCACTTCCACTGTTAATTAAGCCACTTTCCCTAGTATTCAAGCTATGTTCAAAAAAGACTCCGTTCATGTTTTCATAACAAAAAACCACTTCTCTTATTGAAGTGGTTTAAATATTATTATTGCTCTTTTTTCTCAAAAAGTTCTTTTGCGTATGTCCAGCCGTCTTCTTGATAGATTTTATTTTCTTTTAATAATCTACCCATTGCTCGTTTAAAAGCAGCTTTGCTAAGTTTAAATCGCGCTTTTATATCCTCTGCATCACTTTTATCCCAGTACGGCATTGCCCCACCGCGACTCATCATATATTCATAAATTTCATTTGCCTCAAGATCTAAACCTTCATGAGCCCTAGGTAATAGCGAAACGTTAGTGCTACCATCTTCTTTGACATCGATAATGCGTCCGCTAACTCTTTCACCAATACGTGGCTCAGTTTTTCTTTGAGATTCATGGATAAAACCGATAAATCGTTCATCCGTTAAAATATATGACCCTACTCGTAATGTACGATAGATTATACCTGAAACATTTTTATTAAGCATACTAGGTTCAGCTTGTACTGAGAACTCTTTCATAACAGGTTCAGTTGCAAGTTTAATTAATAATCTACCTTGATTTGTTTGCTTTAACGTACAAAAAATTTCATCACCTTCTTCAGGCCATACTTCTTGAAGAGGTGGAAGGTCACCTTTTTCTAATAGGATATCTTTTGAAATACCGATGTTTACAAAAACACCTACTCCATCAAGTTTATCTACTACTTTAGCAAATCCATAACCTTCAGTCGTAATAAAAGGCATTTCCATTGTTGCAGATAATCTTCCTTTAGAATCATGATATAAGAAAACAGTTACTTCTTGATCTATTTCAATTTCACCTGATGCTTCGTTATTATGTAAAAACACTTCTTCTTGACCTTGGGCAAGCATATACCCTATTTCAGTTACTCGACTGCACTCTAAAGTGACAATCTCTCCTGCTTGTAAACTCATTCTTTGTTACATCCTCTCTAAACTTCCAAACTAAAAATTATTATATCATGCATAATGAAAGTTTGTTACTTCGTCTATCATACACTATAATACAAGTATTAACGAATTGGAGGGATTCTATCTATGTCAAAGGAAAGTTCATTTGATATTGTTTCAAAAGTAGACTTACCAGAAGTCTCAAATGCGATTCAACTCGCTAATAAGGAAATCGCAACTCGCTATGATTTCAAAGGAAGCAAAAGCTCAATTTCATTAGAAAAAGAAGAACTAGTCTTAATTTCTGATGATGATTATAAATTAGAGCAATTAAAAGATGTATTAATTAGCAAATTAATTAAACGTAATGTTCCGATCAAAAACCTAGATTATAGTAAAGTTGAAGGTGCTTCAGGCGGTACAGTTAGACAAAGAGCTAAATTAGTTCAAGGTATTGATAAAGATAACGCTAAAAAAATTAATACAATTATTAAAAATAGTGGACTAAAAGTTAAATCACAAATTCAAGATGATCAAATCCGCGTAACTGCAAAAAGTAGAGATGATCTACAATCAATCATCGCTGCTGTAAAATCTGCGGACTTATCAGTTGATGTTCAATTCTTGAACTACCGATAATGAATACATAAAAAAGAGGATGAAATTGAATTCATCCTCTTTTTCATGCGGGTTAAAATTTCTGCTTTTCCCCTTAACTACTCACCAATGTTAATCGTTCATTCTTTGCACAAGTATCACGGATGATTAGTTTATAAGGAACGATAATACTTTTTTCAGTACCGTCTGGTTCTTCAATCTTTGAGATAACATTTTTGGCCGCTTCGTTACCTAGTTGATAAATGTTAATATCAACAGATGTTAAAGGTGGATTTGCTAATTCTGCAAAGATGGCATTATTAAAACTAATCATTGAAATATTATTTGGAACTGAAATATTATATTCATTTAATACACTTATAATCCCTAATGCTAATACATCGTCTGTGACTACAATTGCAGTAGGAAGTTCTTGCATATCTAGTAATTGGTTTACTGCTTTTCTTCCACCATCTCTTGTAAATGAAGTAAATATTATTGCTTCATCATTTACTGGCAGCCCATTTAATTTCATTGAATCTTGGAAGCCACGTAAACGATTTTGAGTTACTAGTAGGCTACTTTCTCCTCCAATAAAAGCTATTTGTCGATGTCCAAGATCAATTAAGTAATTGGTGACATCTCTAGCAGCTGAGTAGTTATCATTATCAATATACGTAATATCATCCATTGAATGATCTGGCTTACCAACTAATACGAAAGGAAAGTTATTTTCACTTAAATAATCAATGATTTTATCATTTTCCTTAGAATACAGCAGAATAATTGCATCAACTCTTCTACCTCTAATCGTTTTTATCACAGTTTGTTCGACTTCCTCGTCATTGTTTCCTGTAATAAAGTAAAGAGAATATTCTTTTTGGTTTGAATAAGCAGTCACACCTCTAATTACTTCTGCAAAAAATGGATTATGAAATGATGTATCAAGTGCAGGTGGTAAAACTAAACCGATTGATTTCGTAGATCGATTAGCCAATGACCTAGCATTTAAATTCGGATGATAATTTAACTCGTCCATAACTTTTCTAACTTTTCTTTTTGTCTTTTCACTAATTCTTGGGCTGTTTGAGATAACTCGAGACACCGTTGAAGGTGCTACATTCGCTTTCTTCGCAACATCCTTAATTGTTATAGTCATTTTAATTCCCCTTATTCACGAATGAATGTAAACGTTATCATTTTTTTCTTTAGATGCTATTTAATAAAATCCACGTCTTGCCAACTCTAAAATTCGATGCCTCGTTCATAACCAGATGGTGGATTATCAATATTGTTTGATGATTAGAATACTTCACATAACCGTTTCAAGTATTCTAATCACATCAAACTTGTTTCTATCCTTATTGTTTATTACGTCTTCTTGCTAACCACAAAAAGATGATAAATGCTACAAAAATCGATGGAATTGCAATGATTATGCCAATGTTTAAGCCTGTTTTTGGAGCAACTGCGTAAACATTTGATGATTCCCTTTTCAGAACAATATCAAACCCTTTTTTATTCGGGCGAACTAAGTCATCCGCTAAAAGACCTCGTAGTTCATCTGATTTCTTAACGACGTCAAAATTCAAATGAACCTTTTGGTCAAGTGAAGTATTATTAATTGCAATGATTGTCGTTTCATCTTTATCATGTCGCTTAAATAAAGTCATACCTTTCGAATCATAAAGAACTTCAAAATTCCCATTAGTAAGTGAAGGTAAAGTTCTTCTTAATTCTGTCAGTTTTTTTATATAATCCGAAAAATCTTGATCCGTACGGAAGTCCATTCCTTTTCGGTTATCCGGTATATTTCCACCATTTAATGCAATTTCAGTACCATAATAAGTTAATGGGATACCTGGTGATGTAAATAAATAAGTAAGTGCTAACTTTAATCTTGACGGTGGGTACTGACCCTTTGATAGTGCTATTGAAACAAAACGTTTAGTCATTTCATCATCTACATAGTTAATCATTAAAGTAGATCCAAGCTGTTTAGTTAAATCTTTTTGTTGCTTCATTATTTCTGTTAATGATTGATTTTGTGAAGAAAAAGTATTAGCTAAATCGCCTACTAAATCAACGTTATAAATTCCATTAAAGTCTAAATTATCGTATTTACTATAATTCATTTCACTTGATTCATTTAAGTCAGCAAGTAAAATAAAATTTGGATTTTTCTTTTTTAATTCTTGATTAAATGTTTTCCAAAAAGAAACAGGCACATTATTTACTTCCTGTAAATTATAACCATCAAAGCTAGCCTGATCCATCCAGTACTTACCAGCATCAATTAAGTAATTCGCTACATCAGCATTTTCTTGATTAAAGTCAGGAAGTCCGTTTATCCATTTCTTTTCTGAACTTGTACTGTTTTCTGGATTGAACCAATTCGCATTTTTAGCTAATTCACTATTAGGTGAAACATTATTAGCAACAAAATCAATAAAAATTTTAATTTTACGTTTATGCGCTTCTTTCACTAACTTTTTTAAGTCTTCAATTGTTCCAAACCTTGGGTCCATCTTTTTAAAATCTACGACTGAATATCCATCGTATGAATTTTCATCGCTTTTAAAAATAGGTGATATTGAAATAGCTGTATAGCCAAAATCCTTTAGATAATCTAATTTTTGTGTAATTCCTTCTAAATCACCACCCTGAGATTTTGTTAAATCTTTCGGGTCAGTATTTTTATTATTTCTAGGATTACCATCAAAAAAACGATCAATTAAAATTCGGTAAATCATTTCTTTTTTTAGATCTGTTGTATTTTTCTCTGCAAAACTAATACTTGGTAATGTACTTAAAAATAATACAGACACAAGTATTATAAAACCAAATCGCCTCATTTTTTCTCCCCCTGCAAGTCAATCGCATGTACAAAATTCACTCTCTAACTATTGTGCAAAATATTACAATGAAATTCAAATGTTATATTGATTTCATAAAACGGAAGCGATTGCACACACTATTTAATTATACTGTTAGCAAATTAGATAGCAAGTTAATCCTTTCATTAATTCCTTTTAGTTAAACCATTAATAAAATTTAAAGGGGAGAATCATGCAAATTGAATCAATCTATCATCAACCGTATGATCAATATGCTTTTTCAATTGATGATAAAACCTATCGTATAAGAATTCGAACAAAAAAAGGAGATTGCAAAGAAGTTAGTTTCTATTACGGAGATCCTTTCAAATTTAATGACTCGGGCTGGCAAATAGAATCGGTTCTCTCAATGTATCTTGCGTTTTCTACTGAATTTTTTGATTACTGGGAAATAAACGTTATTCCTCCAAATAAAAGAATGAAATATATTTTTCATTTAAGAAACGACCAAAATTCTATTTATTATGGTGAAAGTGGATTCTCAAATCAATTTAATCAAAATGATCAATCGAATTGTTTTACTTTAGCATTTCTCCATAAAAATAATTTAATTTCGCCCCCAAAATGGGTAAATAAAACAATTTGGTATCAGATTTTCCCTGATCGATTCGCTAGTGGTAATAATAAGAATAATCCTATCGATTCAATTCCATGGGGCTCAACTTTACCAACTAGTTCAAGTTATTTCGGAGGGGATCTAGAAGGTATAATCCAAAAAATCGATTATCTTAAAAATTTAGGAATAAGCGGCATTTATTTAACACCTATCTTTGAGGCAAATTCAAATCATAAATATAATACGATTAATTACTTTCGAGTGGACCCTACATTCGGAGATGAAAAAATCTTAAAATTATTAATTAAAAAATGTCATGAAAATAATATAAAAGTTATGCTTGATGCAGTTTTTAATCATACAAGTGCATCATTCCCCCCTTTTCAAGATGCATTACAAAACGGAAAAAACTCTGCATTTTATGATTGGTTTCACTTTTATACCGAAAACAATCAACTCTCTTATGAAACCTTTTCTTTTGTTAAGGAGATGCCAAAGCTAAATACAGAAAATAAAGAAGTACAAAATTTCTTAATCGAAATAGGTTCTTATTGGATTAAGGAATTTAATATAGACGGCTGGCGTTTAGATGTAGCTAACGAGATTGATCATTATTTTTGGAAGCATTTTAATAAAAAAATGAAAGAAATAAAAAATGATTTGTTTATAGTAGGTGAGATTTGGCATCATGCAATGCCATGGCTAAGGGGTGATGAGTTCGATTCTGTTATGAATTACCCACTAATGAAATCACTATTTGCTTATTTTGGTTACCAAACAATCTCAACCACTAATTTTCAAAATTCAATCAATGATTTAATAGCCACATATCCATTAACTGTTATCAAAGCTTTATTCAATGTATTAGGTTCCCACGATACACCTAGAATCCTGACACAATGTAACCAAAACGAAAAAAGGGTTATTTTATTATATGTTTTTTTGTTTACATTCTTTGGAACGCCATGTATATACTACGGTGATGAAATTGGCCTACAAGGTGGCAATGATCCTGAATGCAGGAGCTGCATGCTTTGGGACCAATCTCAGTACAATTTAACGTTATTTGACTCAATAAAAAAATTAATTGCCTTACGAAATAAGTTCTCAGTATTAGCAAACGATGGGGAATTTAATTGGATACAAACTGATCTTAGCGGTATCCTCATGTATGAACGTAAAAATGATCATTTTCATTTTTTAATCATAGCTAATAACTCAATTGAAAAACAGTCAGTTTCAATACCTATAAATTTGAAGGGTAAAAGAATAACAAATTTATGGAATGGACAACAATTCGCTACGGATTCTGATTCAATTGCGATCGACATTGCTGAAACTGATTTTTTAATTTTGCAATTTGAAGAAGTAGGTTCAATCATTTAATTAACACAGACTCATTCACTTGAGTCTGTATTTTTATTCATCACTTTACTAAATGTTAGATTTCCTTACATTTTTATAATTGTTAGCGTTTACATTAATTTTCAGATTATTTTTTTGTTATTTTCAAGAAATTATTATTGAATTTTGCATATATTCTGAATATGATAACTTATATAACATTTAATGTTATATAATCTAACATTATAGAAATGGGGAATGAAAATGAACAGTATTCAAGCTGCAGATAGTGTATTTCTTTTTATTTCAACTGTTTTAGTAATGATCATGACGCCTGGTCTAGCACTCTTTTATGGCGGGATGGTCAAAAGCAAAAATGTTTTAAGTACTACAATGCATAGCTATGCTGCTATGGCAATCGTATCAATCCAATGGGTTATAATAGGCTATTCTTTAGCATTCGGCCCCGATGTAAATCACTTAATCGGTAACTTTTCATGGGCAGCCTTAAAGGATGTTGGTTTTACTCCAAATGATAATTACAGCGCAACAGTCCCTCATAATCTTTTCATGATGTTCCAACTAATGTTTGCAATTTTAACTCCCGCTTTAATCTCAGGCGCATTTGCTGAGCGAATGAAATTTTCAGCATTTCTATTATTTACCCTTTTATGGACAACATTCGTTTATGACCCATTAGCTCACTGGGTTTGGGGTGTAGATGGTTGGCTTCGTAATTTAGGTGCTTTAGACTTCGCTGGTGGTACAGTTGTCCATATTTCCTCCGGTGTTTCAGGCTTAGTCCTTGCACTCCTTCTAGGTAAACGAAGAGATTTCGGTTCAACATCTCCACATCACTTACCATTAACTGTGTTAGGTGCTGGTCTCTTATGGTTTGGTTGGTTTGGATTTAACGTCGGCAGCGCTCTAACTTTAAACGATGTTGCATTAACAGCATTTATTAATACAAATACTGCAGCAGCCTCCGCATCAGTCGCTTGGGTGCTCGTTGAATGGTATGTAAATAAAAAACCTACAATGTTGGGCGGAGTCAGTGGAGCAGTAGCTGGCCTTGTCGCAATTACTCCAGCCTGTGGCTTTGTTACTCCACTCTCATCGATCGTCATTGGCTTTTTAGGTGGAGTCATATGCTTTTTAGCAGTAACATACTTAAAATACAAATTCGGATACGATGATGCGTTAGACGCATTCGGCTGCCACGGAATCGGTGGAACATGGGGCGCAATCGCCACAGGTTTATTTGCTACAAAATCTGTAAATAGCGCAGGAGCAAACGGAGTCTTTTATGGTGATTTATCATTACTTTGGAAACAACTACTCGCAATCGGAGCAACCTATCTATTTGCAGGAGTGATCACCTTTATCATCGTAAAAGTAATAAGCAAATTCATCCGTATTCGCGTCGACCAAGAAGAAGAAAACCTCGGTCTAGACTTATCAATACACGGCGAAAAAGCATACCACGACGCAAGCTTATAAGGAGGTATTAAAGTGACTGCTAAACTAACTAAAATCGAAATCATTACTCGACCAGATAAATTTGATGTTTTAAAAGATGCCCTCTCAAAAGTAGGGATTACAGGAATGACCGTTACAAACGTATTAGGATGTGGAATGCAATCAGGCTACACAGAAGTATATCGAGGTAAAAAACGAACAATAAATTTACACGAAAAAATTAAAGTCGAAATTGTTGTATGTGACGTACCCGTTCAAGCTGTAATCGATGAGGCGAAAAGAGTGTTAAAAACAGGAAAACCCGGTGATGGAAAAATATTTGTATACCCCATTGAAAATGCGATTAAAATTCGCACAGGGGAAGAGGGTAGAGACGCTTTACAGAATGATTATTAATTTTAAACCCTAGCCGTTTTGAGTGGCTAGGGTTTTTATTTTAATTTACTTTTGAGGTTAATAGGTAGCCGCTACATCCGTTCCTCTACGGACGTTTTAGTGCCCCAACCGGCTTATTTTTTAATGAAAATTAGCAATTATCCTTTTTCCATCTTTACTCACAATCCTACGATCTAATTTGCGATTCCACTTCTCCTCTAGTTAAGCCCTTCCCCAACTAAAAAAAGAGGTGAAAATCACCTCTTTTTTTACGCCTTTACATTAATATTGAATTTTTTAAACCAAACATGAATTTGATACAAATGAGCTAATAACTGCGGTCCAGACATTAATTGCCCATACCACGGAACTTGGAATGCTCTTCCTTCACTTTGAACTAGGCTATTTAATTGCTCCTTATCTAGAAATTCATAAAGAGCTGAGCTTTTGTCTTTTAATGCTTCTTTTAATTTTTGAACAACTAATTTTGTATAGACTGGATTGTGCGTTTTTGGATACGGACTTTTTTTACGGTATAAAATTTCATCTGGTAACAGACCTTCAAGTGACTTCCTTAAGATGCCTTTTTCACGATTGCCATACATTTTGAGCTCCCAAGGGATGTTCCAAACATATTCAACAAGTCGATGATCAGCAAATGGAACACGTACTTCAAGGCTTGCTCCCATACTCATTCGATCTTTACGATCTAAAAGTTGAGCCATAAACCATTGGCGATTTAAATAAAATAATTGTCTTCTTTTAGCTTCTAAAGGACTCTCTCCTTCGAGGATTGGCGTTTCTCTTACAGTTTCATTGTAGCGATCTTGAACGTAGTTGGCTAAATTCAGTTTCTTACTCCATTCGTCTTTTAATAGATTTTGACGAAGCTCTGTAGATCTCATCCACGGAAACGCTGGTCTATTTAAATCATCTTCTCGATGAAACCAAGGATAACCACCAAATATTTCGTCAGCACATTCTCCTGATAAACCTACTACAAAATTGTTTTTAATTTTTTGGCAAAACCATAGTAATGAAGAGTCGACATCTGCCATTCCCGGAAGATCACGACATTCTGTAGCTTCTTCTAAATATTGCACAAGTTCTTCGTTTGAAATGACGCATCTTTGATGATTTGTATTAAATGTTGAAGACATTAACTCAATCCATGGTGCATCTGAATTCGGTTGGAATACACTTGATGTAAAGTATTTGTCATTTTCTTCGTAGTCAATTGAATAGGTCGTTAATTGGCCTTTTCCTTCTTTAGCGTAATGATTCGCAGCAATTGCTGTAATTGCACTTGAATCTACTCCTCCTGAGAGAAAAGTGCATAACGGTACATCAGAAACTAGTTGTCTTACGATTGCATCTTCTACGTAAAAACGCACTTTCTCAATCGTTTCATCAACAGAATCTGTATGAATATCACTTTTAACATCCCAATATTTCCATACTTTAAGTCCATTTCTAGAGAACGTCATCGCATGGCCACCACGAAGCTCTTTTATGCCATCAAAAACGCCATTTCCAGGGGTACGAGATGGTCCAAGACCAAAAACCTCTGAAAGCCCTTCTTCAGTTAATTCCGCTTTTACTTCTGGATTAGCTAATATCGCCTTTACTTCTGAAGCAAATAATAATCTTTTGTAATCTTCTTTATAAAATAGCGGTTTTACGCCTAAACGGTCCCTTGCTATGAATAAGCTTTCTTTTTCTTCATCCCAGATTGCAAATGCAAATATTCCATTAAATTTGTCTACACAAGCTTCCTTCCACTCTATATAACTAGTAAGAAGGACTTCAGTATCTGAATGACCTTGAAATGTATAACCCCTCTTTAAGAGTTCCCTTCTTAGATCCTCAGTGTTATACAGCTCACCATTGTAGCAAAGTGTATACGTAACATTTCCACTTGCTTTACGCATCGGTTGTTTCCCACCAACCGGATCAACTACTACTAATCTTTTATGGCCAAAGCTACAATGATTTGTGGACCAAATATTCGTATCATCTGGACCTCGTTTCGATAATGTTTCAGCCATCTTTTTTGTAGTATTGGTTACCTTTGATAAATCTTTTTGAAAATCTGCCCACCCAGTTATACCGCACATGCTTTTTTCTCCTTTCTGGGCTATTTCCCTATAAAACTAAAGTTAATTCTATATCGTATTAATGCTTTTAAAAATAGGTGCGTCAATCTATAAAAAAAGTTGATAACTTATCATTATTTGTCCATACGTTTTTTCAATTTTTGCATAGTTATAAAATAGTTAAGTTATGTCAATAAATGAAAAAAGTAGCAGCTTTATTAAAATTGAAATAAACGCAGCTATTATTGTTAATAAATCCTAATATCGGTCGGAAAATAGAGTTAACTTTTATCCATTTAAAACAATATTCGAGATTTTAAAAAAGGTTCGAATGAAAAGAGGATCCTATTATTAATACTTTATTTTATGTATCAATAAAATGTCCGAATCACTACTTCTCATCGAACTTATGTAAATTAATAAATGAACAGCAGAACGCTTGTAACTGGAGGTTACTTAATGCAATTTAAGCAACGATCTCAATTATTTCAAAAGCAACCTCGCGCTTTCACTATTGGAGCAATTGAAGAAATAAATGATGAATGGGTCTTTTTCGATGATGAAACTGATGAGGCGTTTTTACTTGAGGATCTCATCGATGAAGAGTTCGAAGTTTCTATAAATGAAGAATGGATTCCTGCTTCTTTAAAGAATGGAAATTTTCTAATTCAATATCCCAAAAAGAAAAAATTACAAAATGGTGATATCCTTCGTATTCAACGAAAACTTTTATATAGCTTCGATACACTATTAAAAAATTTGAGTGATGAATCGTTTTATACTTTAGCTTACTTGCTAAATACTCATCATTTTTCTTTATACGATTGTCTATACTGTCATAATTTCCTATCATTCCAACCAGAAAATTCCCCTTCTGATGGAGTAAATTTCATTGTGTTTGATAATGGAGAATTAGTTTGTTCAGTATATCACCAATTCAGGATATCATCTGAAGAACAAAACCATAGATTTGAATTGACGAAAGCAACAGGAAACCGTTATCTATTAACACAGCTTTCTTAAAAAATAAAAAAACTGCCACAATTAATATTGTGACAGTTTTTTATTATGCAAAGAAGTGAAAACCTTGAGGTAATCTAAATCCTAAATATAATAAACCTAAAATAATTACTGTAAAAATAGTTGCAGGAACAACCATTTTACGATGTTTCTTAGAAGACACAGTGAAGTATTCAAATACTCCTAACATAATAATGCCAAGTGTCATTTTGATGTTGTAAAGCATCATCATATCTGACGGCATATTTCCTTTATTAGGAATGTGAATAAATAAATACAGTCCAGTTCCTAAAATAACGAAATATAAAAGACGTAAAATCATGTGAGCAACTTTAACATTCCAACCATTTTTGTAACCGTGCCCAACAATTAAAGCTAAAATAATAGCGACTACCCACGATGTAATATGTAAGTGAATCATTTCATTTCCTCCCAAATATATATTCTAAATAATCATAACATAAGACTATAAATAAGGAAAAATTAAGATGAATCGGAAAGTGTAAAGATTTAAAAAAATTCACAAATTGTTCAAAAAATACGGTGTGATTTTCTACCCACCAACCGTTAAAACTCACAGGACAAAATACTCATTTTTAAAATTTATAAATTATATTAATCTAGGATTGTAATCTACTGTCGAAAATAAATTCAATATTTTCTATAGGACCTTACGTTTCGACAGTCCGTATAGTTTATCCTACAAAAACCTATTAATTTCCACTATCCATTGATTGAATGCAGATGAATATTGTTGTATTTTGTAAGTTTTACACTTCTTTTAGCGAATGTCTTCTCATATGGAAATGATTTTGTATAATAGCATTACATACATCGTGAGACCTAGACATAATTCCCTATTCTTGAACAAAGTTGGTGACTAAATTGCTGCTTCATGTTATAGAGAAAAAACGGGCCCGAATGGTATATTATGCGGGACGATATGGCTTTACGAACAAGAAAACAGTTTTATGTAGCCAAGAGTTGGACAGGCTCATGAATATGATATCGACCTTTTCCTCTTCAAAAAAGAGAGCTTAATAACTAGTTGCGATTAGTTCATTCTAATTGCGACTAGTATTTTTTTTATCTCCATTTAATAAGATCTTTCTATTTTACTATTCTTCACTTTCCTTCATTTAAAATTAATACTTCTTAACAATAAGTAGTCTACAATCACGTTTTAGGTTAAATGGCCATATAATACATAATCATAAAAAGAACAAAGGGTGTACAGTCATGCCTGCTTATGTTGGAGTAATAAATATTGTCAGTATCGGTAGTAGTGGCGTAGTTAACATAGGTGACGCGTATAATATAACACCTAAAAGTAATGCACAAACATATGCCGGTGCTGGTTCGTTTAATACGGGTGATAATGTAACAGTTTATAATAATAAAAGTATTTCGAACGTATACGACCAAGATCAAGTGGATCAGCCAATGGTTGGCAACATGTAAAGGAGGATGTCGTTTGAATATATATATACATCAAACAATTATTATTAATCAGCTCAAAACTGGTGGGATTGTAAACTCATCTGTTTTTCAAATTGGTACAACAGGAAATATAAATGCAAAAACAATAACGAATAATACTGGAGATTATTTAGAACCAGCACCACCAATTACTGAACCAGGTCAAATCGTTCAAACTTCGCAAGAGACATAAATTTATTCCTGCAGCAAATTGAAAGCGAGGGAATTCTATGAATCAACTAGAATTAAGGCAGACTCAGATTGAGCAACTACTATATGAACAGTCTCAAATGATTGAACAATTAAAAAGTAGAATTGCTCAACTTGAAGCCACTGTTGTTGAACTTTCTCAAAGACCTGAGACAAAAATTGATAAAATTGAATATAAATTCGACCAGTTAAAAGTAGAGAATTTAAATGGTACATTAACAATTGGACTGAATCCACTTCAATCTCCAACTTTCGATGATTTAACAGTTGAGAACCAACAAATAGATATTAAACCAGACAACAATATAAAAGCATTGAAAGCATATATTGAAGACCGAATTCATTTCCATTTGAAGGAAGAAGCTTTAGAAACAATTCTTCAATTAGAATCCGAACTAAGAGTTGCAGTAGATGAATATTATCGTCAAATGATGATCGATGATATTCGAAATCAAATGGATATTCGAATTCCTTATTATATCGACTTATATAAAAATAAACCTGAATTCAATGATAATCCTCTTCGTTATTCCGAAGAGGTCGTATTACACATGTTAAGAGATATCCGAACAGCATACAGTGCTTTCCTTCAAAACTTACCACATAATATTGGAAAGGAGAATAAAGGATGATTTTAAATGTAACAAATTGCAATTTACAAGTAGAGGATATTAAGTTTACAGCCATTTCTTCGTCTTCATTATTTTTGATTGGAGATGCTCATAACATTTCACTTTCTTCTATATTTGACACACCACCAGAATCGTTAATTATTGGACCATTTGTACCTTTATCTGTAAGCTAATGTTTCAAATTGATCCAAGGATTCGTTTAGCTGCTGTACAAAGATACGATGTAAATACAGTCCTATTTTCAAGTATTTTACAGTTTGGTGATGTATTTTCAATAAATGCAGAGTCAAACGCTCTTGCTTTACAAGAAGAAGGGAACATATTAGCTGATCCAAACAAAGATATTTTTGAAATTTATCCTATTTTTAAAGTAATTCCAAAACATCTTCCATATGTTCCTAATGTGGAATTAAATCGAGTAAATCTTAACCCTACTATACAGGTTGGTTCAATTAATTATAATGGTATAAGTTCCTCTAGCGCTTCCATTATTGGTTCAGTTCATAACGCTACAATGTTAGCCCGTGTTCATCAAATACGACATTTCACTTCATCACCTACCATACACTACCAAACGCCAACACACACTCAAGGTCAACCTACTTTTTCTCAACTTTTCCAACCACTCATGACACAACCAATGCAACCATATGAATCAGAAGTTCTTGTTCAACCAACTGTTCCAGTTACACCGGCAGTAACAGCACACACCGTAGTACCAGTCGCACCTGTAGTTCCGGTAGTACACACCGTTGTCCCAATCGTTCCTTCTGTACCCGCAGTACCAGCTCGATCAAAAGAACCAACCGAACCAAAATTAACAGATTAAGAAAGGAGAATACTTCATGCCAACATTTCTTGGTGCAATTGTTATCACAAGCAACGAAGGGAATATAAATACGGGAGATCTTAATAATATCTCTCCAAAAACTCAAACAAAATCATATTTCGGATCCGGTTCAGGTAATACTGGGTTTATCCCTGCAACAATTAGCGGCGCAAGTGCCACTAATACATTAGATGCTGATTTAGTTGATCAAAATGAAATAGCAACTTTATAATTTCTTCTTCGATAAAAGGCGATGCAAATTAGCATCGCTTTTTCTTTGTGTTGAAATGACCCCTTATGAGTTACATATTTTCATTATCTTGCTCTTTTCCTTACTCATGAGCCCTCAGTGAACCCTTTACGAGCAAGTTATGACCAGCTTCATGTTTATTTGTACTCACGATTCTATTTTATTAAGTAATATTCTACAACCACATGAACTTTTCATGAGTATCTTCAATTTCTTTGTCAATATTGACTAGGTACGATTTCACCACGTTGAAAAAAGCGATGCAAACTAGCATCGCTTTTTTCTATAATTCTACAATATGACCGCCATCGAAAAAGTATAGATATTTTGCTTTAACCTTCTTATCCATTCCAGCTTCGATTGCTTTTGAATAAAGATCAAGCTGAATACCGTATCTTCTTATGGCTTCTTTTTTCAATGCTTCATCAGTAGTAAATGCTTCAGTTCGATCTGTTTTATAATCAATTAGGATCGCTTCTTCACCATCGATTAAAAGTAAGTCAATAATCCCTTGAATTAATACCACTTCTTCTTCATCTTGCCAATCTTTATAAATTTCATTTGTTGAAACACCATAACTAAAAGGTACTTCACGTAACTTTTGATGAGTGTTTTTCACTAATTGACCAAGTTCTGATTGACAGAAATCAAAGATTTCCATGCTATTGACGGCTTCTCCTTGTTCATGTGTAATTAGTTCCTTTAGAATCATACTACTGATTTGATTCATAATTTCTTCATGAGAAGAAATAAATTGATAATCTAAATTTTGCATTACAGCATGGGTCGCAGTTCCTTTTTCAGCCTGGTTCATCTTTTGTTCTGAGATAAATTTTGGTCGTTCAAGAGGATAAGCTTTTGTTGTAGTTCTTATAAAACTTTCATTATACGGCTCTTCTTCTTGCATTTTTCTTTTTAATTCTGTTACAGATTGCTTTGGTCGATATAACGTTGATTGACTATAACTATATTGCCATTTTAATTGATTTTCTATTTTTTCATAAAGCTCGTCATTTTTGATATTGATTGGCTCTCTTAGCTGAAAAGCTTGAAATATTTCAGTTTTATTATTTTCTACTTCTTCAGTTTCCATTAATTGAATAGTAGAAGCATCAACAATCGAATAATTCCAACGACATGGATAAAATTGAATTTCATTTTTGGTTTGCCATAGATCATCCTGAAGTCTAATTGCGCTACTAGAATCATGACGAATGATCGATGGTCCAATCCAATCAAGATAGTTTTTTGCACCACTAATTATATTTAATGGTAGGAGCCACTCTTTATGATTTTCAACTTCTTTCCAGCTTTCGATTATTTTTTGTGCGTCCTTTACCTTACCTACAAGTATTAGTTTTTCCCTTGCACGGGTTAATGCAACATAAAGAATACGTAACTCCTCAGATATTAATTCTCGTTGTTCCTTACGCTTGATTGTTTCCTTTAATAGAGTTGAATTTGTAGTGCGATACGTCGGATGAACATAATTCATCCCTAGTCCTAGCTCTTTTTGTAATATAAATTTCGCATTTAAATCTTGCATATTAAATTGCTTAGCTGTATTCACAACAAACACGACAGGAAACTCTAGGCCTTTACTTTTATGTATTGTCATCATCTGTACGATATTTTCTTGATCACTTACAATACGAACCTCATCTAGTTTTTCGTCTCTTTCCTGCATTCGATCTAAAAATCTTAAAAATTGAAATAGACTTCTATAGTTCGATTCTTCTAACGCTTTTGCACGATCAAATATTGTAATTAGATTTGCCTGTCTTTGCTTCCCTCCAGGCAAACCTCCGACAAAGTCATAATAAGTCGACTCATTTAATACCTTCCAGATAAAGATTGAAAGTGTTTCTCTTTTTACATGCCGCTTCCATTCCTTTATTTGTTGAAAGAAATTTGCTAATTTAATTGATAATTGCTTATGGCGATTTTCAAAGTTATTTGTATACGCTTGACATGCGTCATAAAAAGATCCCTTTTTATGGTCAAGTCTGATCACCGTTAATTCTGGTTCCGTTAGCCCTACAATTGGAGAGCGTAAGACAGATGCAAGCGGGATATCTTGAATCGTATTATCGATTAGCTTTAATAAATTTAAAAACACAGCCACTTCAATTGTTTGAAATAAGTCCTTCGATTTTTCAGCATATAAAGGGATTCCAAGAGCTTTACATTCCTCAATATATAAATCCGCATTCGATAATGAACGTCCTAATATCGCGATATCGCTGTATTTAACTGGTCTCATTTCTCCAGTTTTTTCGGTAACCAAATATTCACTTTCAATTAAGTCCTTTATTCTCCTTGCTACATATCTAGCTTCAATTTGTTCCAGTTTTTCTTCGACAAGCTCATCATCTTCTTGCTCGCTAATTTCAGAAACGTCATCTTCTTCAGCAGAGTTTGTTAATAAAATCAATTCTGAAGTGCAAAAAGAGTATTCTGGATAGCTTGCTCCTAACTTCAACATAGCATCTTCATCATATTCAATACCGCCAACTTCTCTTCCCATGATTTGTTGAAAGATAAAATTGGTTGCATCTAATACTTCCGCTCTACTTCTAAAATTTTTAGATAAATCAATCCTCAAACCTGTTCGATCATTTAACTCTTTTTCATATTGATTATATTTATTGATAAATAACTGTGGTTCCGCTAAACGAAAACGATAGATTGATTGTTTAACATCGCCAACCATAAATAAATTTCCATCCGAGCCTGTACCTTTTGTAATTAATCTTAATATCGATTCTTGAACATAATTCGTATCTTGATATTCATCGACTAATACTTCGCTAAATTTTTCTTGATAAACCCTTGCAACCGAAGAAGGCAGCAATTGTTCTGTTTCTTCTTTATCCTTTAAAATTTCGAGTGCATAATGCTCTAAATCATTGAAATCTAAAATTCCATTTTCTAGCTTTGCTTGTTTAAACAACACGATAAAGTTATTAACAAGCCCGATTAATTTTTCGACTAGAGGCTTCAATTCAATTATTTGTTTTAACTGATGATTAATGTTTCGACTAAAATACTTTTCTTTCAAATCATCAATTTTCTTTTTAACATCTTTACGGAAATTAGCCGCTAATTCTTTTTTCTGTTGATCCCCTTCTGTCTTTTTAATAATAGGCAGACGAGTAAACGCTATTTTTTGTAGACCGATATTGATTTCTTCCCATGTTTTTTCTGAAACATGATATAAACACTCTAAATTGCTATATTCTTCTTTAAATACATCGAAATACTTTATTGGACCATCGGGACTTTCAATTAAATCTAAAGCTTGTTTATAAGCATTTATACAAGTAATGATGTCTTCTTGAATAAATCTCTTTAGTTCTTGAATAAAAGGAATATCGTCAACTAATTTATCTTTTACGTCATATTGTTGAATGAACGTATTTAAAAACTCGCTTGGATTTGGATTAGAAATTGCATGACGATACAGCTTTAAAATTAATTTTGGTAAATCATTATCATCGCGATCGCTTGTATAACGATTAACTAAATCAAAGAAGACTAAATTAGAATCATCACTATACTCTGCTTCCATTAATTCTTCTAACACTTCATCCATCAGTAATTGGATTTCTACTTCTTCTGCTGTACGGAAATTTGGATCTAACTCAACCATATAGTAATTTGATCGAATGACTTCAGTACAAAAAGAGTGGATTGTCGAGATCGACGCTTTATTTAACAAAGAAGCTTGTTTTCGTAAATGATCCGATTCGGGATTATTTACAAGTTGCTTCTCTAATGCGACTCCAATTCTTTCTTTCATTTCCTGGGCACTTGCTTTAGTAAAGGTAACGACAAGTAATTCATCAACATTAATCGGATTTTCTTCACGAATAATCTTTTGAATGATTCGCTCAACAAGAACAGCAGTCTTTCCAGAACCAGCAGCAGCGGCAACTAGAATGTCTGACCCTTCGAGATCTATCGCCTTTTGCTGGTCGACCGTCCATTTTGTTTTACTAGCATTATTTTCTTCCTTACTCATCATGCTTCACCGCCTCTATCATTTTTTGTATTGCTGCACCATCTTCTAAAGGAGGTAAAATACGATATTCATTTCCTTTTACATTTGCATCGAATTGACAAACTGATTGATACGAGCAATATGTACATGGAATTTTATCCTTTTGTTGGTATGGGTTCGCTTCAACGAATCCGTTATAGATTTGCTGACCAGCTTCAGTAAATTTTTGCTTTATAAAGTTCGTCATCATTGGATATTGTTCAGGCTTTACTGTTTTAGAATATTTTGCAATGTACTCTCCATTTTTTTTAAGCTTAATTGGTACGATTTTCGAAGAACCTCCATCTTCAATTAAAGCTTCATCCATTAATGAATTACTTTCACGATCTTCCAACAGTAATCCATTCATTTTAAACTTTTTAAAGATTTCGTCTTGTATTTCATCGAACTCAATTTCATTTTTAATTTTTACAATTGGATTTTGAACATGGAAATAAAGTATTCCAGCAGGGTCTGCAGGTTTACCGAGTAATGCAGTTGAATTCGCTACAGCTATATCTAAATAAGTTAGTAATTGTAATGCCAGACCATAATAAACATCAGATAATTTTAATTCCTTTTTAGTTGACTTATAGTCCAAAATTCGTAAATATTCGCCTTTTTCACTCGACGCTTTATCAATCCGGTCAATTCGACCATTTAATACCATTCTTTTCTTTCCATCAATAGGTAGTTCATATGAATTTAATTGTTTACCAATACCAAATGGAACTTCTAAAGCAACTGGAATAAATTTACCTGCATGCTCTTGTTGACTTAAGATTGATGATACTTTTGAAATTACGTCTTTCATTTTTTTCTTTAAGAACATATATCGGTTTGTGCTTAGTAAAATTTCACGTTGAAACTTAGGTGATATTTCATCTACTACTCTCGCTGCTAATTCATCACACTCTGCATTCGTTAAATTACTCCAACTTTTTCCTGCCTGCAATAGATTCTCTCCAATTATTGTTAATGCACTATGGAAAAGTTGACCCATATCGAATGATTCAAATTTATAAATTTCACGTTCTTGTAGCTTTAATCCGTATCGTGCAAAATGAGCATAAGCACATTGATGGAAAAGCTCAATTCTTGATACCGAACCACTTAATTCTTCTCCATATAATTCTGTACTTAACTCTTCTCCAAGGTCTTTTGCAATATTGTTATACATTACACTACTAATAACTTTATAAAGTTTATCTTTAGAATCTGAATCTTCGCGTAAAAAGTTATATAGCATCCACCATAAATCCATATTAGACTCAGTCTCTTGAGTTGACCAAGCTTGAAGCTGGGTAACTAAACTTGATAGTGCAGTTCCATTATTCGTAATAAATGAAAGCTGTTCTTCTACTGAACTAAATAATAAATCTCCACTTTCAAAGCGTTGCTGTACATTTGGGAATATCGATTTAATCCTTTGAATTAGACTTGAAGGCGCAAGTCCTTTTCCGTCATCATTTGCCAAAGGATAACTGAATATTAACTCATGACTTGCCCGATTAATCCCAGTATATATATTAAAATTTTCTACGAACAATTGATGCTTACTAGTTGGCGCAACCTCAACGCCAAATGATTGTAAAAACTCTCTTGCAGTATCACCTAACAATCCATCCTCATTAGCTTTTCTTGGGATAATCCCTTCATTTACACCAATGATGTATGCGCACTTTACATTTTGTAATCGTGAATGATCAAAATTAGCAATATTTACTTGATCTAATGAAGCAGGTACGTTAGCAAATTGAAGCGATTGAAAACCCGTTTGAAGAATTTCAAAAAATGTTTTACGTGACAGCTTCTCCGTACCAATTAATTCGACACACTCATCTAAAAGATTAATAAATCCTTTCCATACTTGTTCGTGATCTTTACTTTCGATTAAATTGGAACGCTTTTCTGCTTCATCTTTTAAGCGTTGAAGTTTTCTAGAAATATCTAGTGACTCAACAAATTCGTATAATGCTACACACATTTCTCTTACATTTTTTGCATTTTTTAAATTGCTTTGAAATGATCGAACTGGCCCCACTAATAAATTTCTTACTGAATTTATTAAAGCCTCAAATTCTAGTTCTTCATTTGTTACTCCTTTTTCAATTCCATCAGTAGAACGATATTTACGATACTTCCATGGCTCATCAATCGTCCACCTTTTCCCTTGTTTCCCATATGCAATGCAATAGTTTTCAAATAACTCTAACTGCTCACGATTTTTATCGCTATTGCTTTCAAACGGGTAAACTAACTCTGTCTTATATGCATTAAAAACTGATTCATACCGCCAATTTTTTTGAATGATATCAAAAGTAGCCTGTAAAAACGTAAACAATGGATGAGTTAACATTGAACGCTTTTCTTCTATAAAAATCGGTATTTGATAAGCATGGAAAATAGTAGAGATTAAATGTGAATAAGTCTCACTGTTTCTCAAAAAAATCGCCATATCACGATATCGGTAGCCTTTATCTCGTACTTTATGAAGTATATCTTTTGCAATCGCGTGAATCTCTGACCTACGATTTGATGCCGAAATAATTTTAATCCCCTCTGACTCAAAAGATGGTGTTACTGGTCTACTATCAAAATTCTTTTCAAAATAGCTCAAGCCATTCGATAAATTCCTTAAATTTTCGCGGCAAATTATTGACTTGTCAATAGATTGCTTCGTATTTAAAGCAATCTCCTTAATTTGTTGATATAAAATTGCAGGCTTGTGAAATAAATTTAATTCATGCGGTAATAAATCATCGTATGGACGGTCAACCGTTAATGAGAACTTAACTTCACTACAATATTTCATTAACTCCTCAACAACATTACGCTCTTGTGGCGCTAAATCATAATAACCATCAATATAAATAATGCTATCTTTTATATACTCACTTTTAGGTAGCTCTTGAATTAATAAATTTAAATAGTCTTCCGAATCAAGATATTTATCTTTCATATATGTATTAAAAGCATCAAATACAATTTGAATATCATTTATCTTTTGTTGAATAAAGAGATGATCTTTTGAGGAATTTTGTTCCATTTGCAAAATCACGGAAGATAGTTCATCTGAAGAAACTTGGAATCCTTTAAACTCTGAAATAAGAGAAGTTAATTCCTTGTAGAACCCTTGTCGATCAGCGACGTGATGAAATACCTTTAATTCCTCTTTCTTTTCCTCAATAATCTTTCGAAGAATCATTGAAATACCAATTTCTCCGATATGAATCCGACTAATTCCACCGGTTTCCTGTAAAACCTTCCAAGCTAGTCTTGCAAAACTAAAAACTTGTGAATTAATAATAGCCTTCTTCTCTTGCCTTCTGACTAATTCATATTCCATCTGAAATGTCATTTGGTCAGGTACAATAAATATGATATTTTTTGTTTCTTTTTTTAATCTATCTGTAATTTCATTTAAAATATAATGTGTTTTCCCACTGCCTGCACGTCCTAAAATAAATTGAAACGACATTAAATTCACTCCTTTGAAGCAGGCCCATAGTAATTTTGGTACATAGGTAAAGTCCTAAAGACCTTGCCCCCAATTTCTCCTGCTTTTTTCGTTTTACGTGCTCTTCCTGTCTTTTCTGCCCCTAATAATAAAAGCCCCTATAAGGAGCTTATTTGTTAAAATTCGTATTCAAACTTGAAAGCGGCCAATATAGTAAATCGACCTTCCCTACAATTTTATCAATTTTTACAAATCCAAACAAACGACTATCATAACTTTTTGGTCGATTGTCACCTTCTACAAACACATAACCAGGAGGAACTTTAGCTTTACCCGTAATTTCGTTTAAATTAAAGTCACCAGTAAAAGGTGTTCCCTTTAGTGTATTTTTGTAATCATTTAAAAATGGTTCACTCCATTTTTTATCGTTAATATAAAGTTGATCATCCTTATATTCGATTGAATCTCCGGGTAAACCAATAACTCGTTTAACATAATCCTCTTGTTTATTTGCATGAAAGACTATTACATCAAATCTTTTTATATTACTTAATTCATATCCAAATTTATTTATTACTAGTAAATTTCCATTCTTTAAAGTTGGCATCATAGACTCTCCATCAACTACATAAGTAGAAAATAGAAAAGTTCGAACAATAAAAGCAATTGCGATTCCGATAAAGATCGCTTTTCCCCAATCAAATACTTCTTTTCTTAGCATAAACAAACTCTCTCCCTTTTGAGTAATAATGCTTTATTGCTCATCAGATGATTGAGGTGTACCCTTTTTCTCTGTTGTTTTTTCTTTGATGTCCATACGTTTCTCAATCACTTTTCCAACAATCCACAATATAAAAATAAATATTCCTATATATAATGCTTTAATTGGATTTTGAAACACAGAAGTCAAATCTTTCCCTAAATAGCTAATCACTGCAATCATTGTAAACTTTCCAAGTACTAATGCAATTAGAAACTGGGAAATTTTAATACGGGACAAACCTGCTACAATATTTATTAAAAAAGATGGAGAGAACGGAAAAGCAAACATGATAAAAATTGGACCAAATCCTCTTTTTTCAATCCATCCAATTGAAGATTCTACTTTCTTATGCTTACTTAAAAATGAAAAAAATCGTTTCTGACCAAATTTCCTCACAGCATAAAATAATAAAATGGAACCTAAGCAAGAACCAATCCAAGAATATAAAAATCCTAATAACGGTCCAAATGCCGCAGCATTAGCAAATATAAAAACGACCAAAGGTAAAATTGGGCATAACGCTTCAAGAAATGGCATGGATATCCCAACTAATGGACCATAATCTTTGTATTGTTGAATAAGATGTAAAAAATGTTCCTCTGTAAAAAAAGCCTTTATGTCAAAAACGTTCATCTAAATATGAATCTCCTTAAGCCGTATTTCTATATTGATATCCTTACTGTTAACATTATCACATATAACTATTTATTCAATAATAATAAATGATTCTAACTATTATTTTTTGTCATAAATTGCCTCATTTTATTTGAAGTACTTTTTTACTAATTTATTCCTAATAATCCTTAATTAAATTCTAACAAATGATCGATGAATAAACTAAAAAAACTACTTTACTAAATGTAAAAGTAGTCAAAAATTTAATCTTCCGCTTTATTTTTCGTGTACCGTTACTCCTTTTATATAAGAAGTAATTTCTTTATCAGGAACTAATCTATAATTTCTTTGTTGTACATTCTCAGGATTGAGTCGATCTTCATAAATAGCTCTTAAATGGGCAGTTCGATATAATTGATTTTCAAATGAACCGCGGGATATATCTAGTGGGAGTTCAACACCATTAAAAAATTCAACAATTGATCGATTATATTTACCGCCTTTGAATTTTGCAACGTGATTGTAGGAGATCCAAGAACATTCTACTTTTAAAGAAGATGAAGTGGGGAAAAAGAAAATTTGATTCATTGAGCTGATTGCAATTGGTGGTTTGTGAGTAATGGATATCATTTGTTTTGTGCCTTCACGCCTGCCGCGATAACTGCTTCCAAAATAAGCGCAGCTTCTCTCAATAATTTCAATCGGCTTCATTAGTACATAAAAATTATCATCTGATTCCAATACCTTTGAAATCACTACTAAATCCACCGTAAACTCAGGTATGATTGCCATTGTTGATTTGTTGATTTCATACTCGTTTAGTACCTTAACTTTTCCTTTCGAATTATTCATCATTACAACTCCTTCTGTTATTAGTTTTGAGTACTGTTAAATATCGAAAAGTTTTAAAAATACCAATCTCTAAATTTAACAACACCAATAAAAAGTTTTTTAACACGAAGTATAGTAGCAAACATAGATGTTAGAAAAATAATATCATAAATTATTATTAGCAAAATCAATATTTAAATAGTTTAACAAAAGTGTCAATGTTTACTAAATTTTAGGATAATAGCCATAAAAAAACCACTTTCTCTTGTAGTAGAAAAAGTGGTTTCTTTCATTAATTAGCTGAAAATTGTTGTTCTTCTGTAGAACCTTTAAGAGCAGTAGTTGAAGAAGTTCCTCCAGTAATAACTTGAGCCACTTGATCAAAATAACCTGTTCCTACTTCGCGTTGATGTCTTGTCGCAGTGTAGCCATGTTGTTCACTTGCAAATTCAGCTTGTTGAAGCTCTGAATATGCTCCCATTCCACGTACTTTATAATTCCTAGCTAATTCAAACATTCCAAAGTTTAATGCGTGGAAACCAGCCAGTGTAACGAATTGGAATTTGTAACCCATTGCAGCAATTTGTTGTTGGAATGTCTCGATTGTTTCGTCATCTAATTTCTTCTTCCAGTTAAATGAAGGAGAACAGTTATATGCAAGTAATTTACCAGGGAATTTTGCATGTATTGCATCTGCAAACCGTTTTGCATCTTCTAAATTTGGCTCCGATGTTTCACACCAAACTAAATCTGCATACGGTGCATAAGCAAGACCACGAGCAATTGCTTGGTCTAACCCAGCCTTTGTACGATAAAATCCTTCTGGTGTTCTTTCCCCTGTGATAAATTGCTGATCAACTGGGTCAATATCACTTGTAATTAAATCTGCTGCATCAGCATCAGTTCGTGCAACAATTAGAGTAGGAACTCCCATTACATCGGCTGCTAATCGAGCAGAGATTAGATTGCGAACCGCAGTTTGAGTAGGTAATAATACTTTTCCGCCTAAATGACCGCATTTTTTCTCAGAAGACAATTGATCTTCAAAATGTACTCCAGCCGCTCCCGCTTCAATCATGCTTTTCATTAGTTCAAATACATTTAATTGGCCACCGAATCCAGCCTCTGCATCTGCCATAATCGGTGCGAAGTAATCTACTTCCTCTCCACCTTCAACATATTGAATTTGATCTGCACGTTGAAAAGCCTGATTAATTCTTTTTACAACAGCTGGTACAGAATTTGCTGGATATAAGCTTTGATCTGGATACATTTGACCAGAAAGATTTGCATCTGCAGCTACTTGCCATCCACTTAAATAGATTGCCTTCAAACCTGCTTTTACTTGTTGAATTGCCTGATTTCCAGTCAATGCTCCCAATGCATTAACATAGCTCTCTTCGTTTAAAAGCTTCCATAATTTTTCTGCACCTTTTTTAGCTAATGTTTGTTCAATATCAATTGATCCTCTTAATTTAATAACATCCTCAGCTGTATAAGTCCTTGTAATACCATTCCATCTAGAATCAAGTTCCCAGCTTTCTTGTAATTCAGCAATACGTTTCTCACGATTTTTCGTCATATTCATTACCTCCTAATTTTATAAAAAGTTATATCCGTTTAAAGTTAGAAAATCTGCAAATTCATCGTTGCTAATTAAGTCATCAAATAATTCAATTGCTTTTTTAAATTGCTTTGCTTCAAACTCTTCTTTACCGATTTCTAGTTGAAGCTTCATCATTTCTTCGTTTTTTAATGAATCAACTAATTGTAGAGTAATGTTTGTACCGTCCTCTAAAATACCCTTTTCATGACGTACCCATTGCCAAATTTGCGCACGCGAAATTTCAGCAGTTGCAGCATCCTCCATTAAATTGTAAAGTGGTACAGCTCCTCGTCCACTTAACCATGCCTCAATGTATTGGATCGCAACTGTTATATTCGTTCTAAGACCTTGTTCTGTAATGACTCCACTAGGAATCTCTAAAAGATCTGCTTCAGTTACATAGACATCCTCACGTTTTCTATGAATCTGGTTTGGTGTAGGCATAAATTGATTAAATTGTTCAAGTGCAACAGCTACTAAACCAGGATGAGCCACCCAAGTACCATCGTGACCATCCTTTGCTTCTCGCTCTTTATCTTTTCTTACCTTTTCAAACGCAGCTTCGTTTCGTTCCTTATCACCCTTAATTGGAATTTGAGCAGCCATTCCTCCAATTGCCGGAGCATTTCTACGATGACATGTTTGAATTACTTTATGAGAATATGAGCGCATAAAAGGTACTTCCATCGTCACAACTGAACGATCAGGAAGAATAATAGATTGATCGTAACGCATCATTTTTATAAAACTAAAAATATAATCCCATCTTCCACAATTAAATCCTGCCGAATGATCTTTTAACTCATACAGAATTTCATCCATTTCAAATGAAGCAGCAATTGTTTCGATTAATACCGTTGCTTTAATTGTTCCAACTGGTATATTTAACTCGTTTTGAGCAAATACAAAGACCTCATTCCATAATCTTGCTTCCAAATAACTTTCCATTTTAGGCAAATAAAAATAAGGACCAGAGCCGTTTTTTAATGCCTGTTTTGCATTATGAAAAAAATAAAGTCCAAAATCTACTAAGCTGCCAGACATATTTTCACCATTTACAGTTATATGCTTTTCTTCTAAATGCCAGCCCCTTGGGCGGACTAATAGTACAGCTGGCTTCTCTTTTAATTGATAAGTTTTTCCTTTTGAATGAAGTGAAATCGTTCGATTCACAGCATCTCTTAAATTGACCTGACCTGAAATAATATTTTCCCAAGTTGGAGAAGTTGCATCCTCAAAATCAGCCATGAAAACAAATGCATCTGAATTCAATGCATTAATTATCATTTTCCGATCAACTGGCCCCGTTATCTCCACCCTTCGATCTTGTAAATCCGTTGGAATAGGTGCAATTGACCATTCACTTTCACGAATATGTTTTGTTTCCTCCAAAAATTGCAGCTTACCTCCATTTTGTAAAAAGCGCATTCTTTCTTTTCTGTTTAATAACAGCTCTTGTCTACGTTGATCAAATTTCAGATGTAATTGTTCTAAAAAACTTAAAGCTTCGGTCGTAAGAATGTCAGTTGAACCCTCTACATGATTACCTAGAACCTTAATTTTCGAAAGCTCAGTTGTCATACGATTCCTCCATTCAGTTATATAACAGTTTTTATATACTTACGTTATTATATAACAGAGTATTCAAAATGGATATTAATTTCTGAAAATTTTTCCAAAAGATTTTTCGACAGTTAAACTCTAAATACCTAGAAAAATTCCTGTTAATTTCCTTACTTTTTGATCGAATTTTTACTATATAAATTTTACTGAGCTGAGAGATCCATACGATTTTCATACTATTATTTTTTAAAAAGATGAATTCTCCGCATACAAAAAAACTTGTAGACAAGTGACATAATAATCACTTTACCTACAAGCTAAAAATTCAAAAAGAGTTTTTATTTATTTGTTACCATTTCTTTTCTCAGCTGCCTCTAAATACTGCATTCTTTCCAACATAGTCGGATGATCATATCTAAATAACTTCACAAGAAATGGAGGATTTACCTGGGAAAGACTGTTTTTTGATAATTTTTGAAACGCAATAATCCCTGCTTCAGGATCATGTGTTAACTTAACAGCATATAAATCCGCTCTTTTTTCCGCACTTCTAGAAAACGCATTTGAAACCGGGTCAGAAATAAATTCTACAACTCCACTAATAATTAAAAATAGTGTTAAGACAACTGCCATTTTTTCAGTCTGGTTACTGCTTCTACTTTTTGATAGAACATACTTCATTAATAAGTGAATGATATACAGACCACCTAAGCTTCCGGCTAGCAAGCCAAACATTGATTTATAGATATCTTTGTGTACGTAATGAGACATTTCATGAGCCATGATGAACATAATCTCATCTTCAGTTAACCCCTTAAGTGTTGTATCCCATAAAACAATTCTTGCATTTTTACCTATCCCTGTTACGTAGGCATTATAAGTCGTGGTCTTAGTCGACATATTTACTTCATAAACCCGATGTGCAGGAATATTCGCCTCTTTAGCTAATGTAATAATTTTCTTTTCTAAGTTTTTATCTTTCAATGGATAAAAATCATTATATAAAGGATCGATGACGACCGGCTGAATAAACGTTAAAAATATTGTAAAAGGAATACTTAATAGCCATGCCGTTAGCCACCATTTCTTTGGTTGTTTTTTGATTAATAAATACAGCACATACAGCACAAAAAACATCATTCCAAAATTTATCCAAAAACCAATCATTTCATCCTTCATATATGCATTAAATGTTTGAACCGACAATCCATATTTAGTTGATAACTTAAATCGATATAAGTCAATTGGAAATGTAACGATATATGTAATGACTGAGACAAAGAAATAATATAAAAGGACTTGGATAAACTTAAATCTAGTCAACTTAGATAACGATTCACCTAATCTTTCAATCGCTCCACTTAATAATAAAAGTGATAAAACAATCCAATCGATCGGTAAGCTAATAAAGTAAAGAACATTTTTCAATGTGCTATAACTAGAACTTAAATTAGCTTCTTTATGATTCATAAATGTATGTGGATCTACAAATGTTCCTTTATATTTTGAAGGTAGGTCAGGACTTGTAAATACATAAAAGTATAACAGGATTAAAATGATATAGACGAGATAGCCTAGACAAATGTACTTGGTCAATTTCGTTTTTGTAGCTTTTTTCATAAAATCTCCCCCCACTCTATATTATCAACTTTGTCCAATTTTTTAGAACTTCAACCTATTATATTTTTAATTACTTTTTTCTTTCAGTAATGTAATTTTATAACAAACGTTGCAATGCCTTGTCCATCTACTACGTAATTATTTCGTTTATAACCTATTAAAGATTGGTAATAAAGTACATCGGCAAATAACAATCGAGTTAGAAAAAGCCGAAACATCATTAGAGAATTTTAAACTGAGAAGTAGGTATCTCTCATGCGCTTGTTGCTAATTATCATTGTTTTATAGATTATTAGCAAATTTATATCAATTATTTATTTAATTTAAAGAGAATCAAAGCAATTTTGCTAATTTTTCATTTAAAAGGAATAAATATTGTCCTATTTTAAGTGTAATCCCTTATCTTGTATTGGGAAGTTTTATCTTATTTGCAGTTCTCCATCACTTATTTACAATTCGGTGTTCGTAGATTTCTTTCGGAATACATCATAACCCTCTTCCAATAAACACTGTTATAACTCTATTTCAGCAAATAAAAGGAGAGCTACCCAGAATAGGACACTCTCCTTCATTACTGCTCCCTATTGAATAACAGAATCCTTTAATGCTCTTCTAAGTATTTTACCCGTTGCATTTTTTGGTAGCTCAGAAATAAACTCGATTGATCTTGGTACTTTATATTTTGCTAGATGTGCATTGCAATATTCTTCCAGTGCTTCTACACTTAATGATGGATTTTTAGAAACGACATATGCTTTTACACTTTCGCCGAAATTATCGTCTGGTAATCCAATTACAGCACATTCAACAACATCAGGGTGATTGTAAATTACCTCTTCAACTTCACGAGGATACACATTATAGCCACCTACAATAATCAGTTCTTTTTTGCGATCGACTATATAGAAATAGCCATCCTCATCTATTCTTGCTAGGTCACCAGTATATAGCCATCCGTCACGAATCGTCATTGCCGTTTCCTCTGGCATATTATAATAACCTTTCATAATATTTGGTCCTCGAACGATTAATTCACCTACTTCGCCAACTGCAACTTCTTCACCAAGTGCATTTACAACTTTATTTTCTACATTGCTAATATTTGTTCCAATTGATCCTGCTTTTCTCGGACGATCTAATGGGTTAAATGTAGTAACAGGTGAAGCTTCTGATAATCCATAACCTTCTGAGATCATAACATTAAATTTCTTCTCAAAATTTTCTAATAGTGCAACTGGTAATGAGGAACCTCCCGATATGCATAATCGAATAGACTCAAAGTCCTCTGTCTTTCCTTCAGGGAATTGATAAAGGAAATTATACATTGTTGGTACACCAGCAAATACTGTTGCCTTATATGAACGAATGATATCAAATATTTCTTTTGGACTAAACTTAGGCACTAAAATAACAGTAGCTCCGTACATTAAAGGCGCATTTAAAGCTACAGTTAAACAGAATACATGAAAAGCAGGTAAAGTTGCTATTACTTTTTCAGAACTCGAAAAGCTTAAAAAATGGCCCGCATCCATTGCATTGGAATATAAGTTCTTATGCGTTAACATAGCTCCCTTTGGTTTACCTGTTGTACCAGAAGTATATAAGATGACTGCTAAATCATCTTCTACTAATTCAGGTCCTTTGAAATCTACATCTCCAAGGCCAACTACATTTGTAAACGATTTCAATTTATTGTTTTTAAATTCATACGGATTTTCTTGCTTTGTTTCACAAATAATGAAGTGTTCGATGTTAGGAAGAATCGGTGAAGCTTTTTCTACTAGTGGAAGAAATAGGTCTAAGGTGATTACTGCTTTTGCGTCGCCGTTTGTTAATATGTATAGTAATTCATCTGGTGAATAAAGAGGATTAACTGGTATAATAGCCGCTCCAACCTTTAATGCACCATATAGCGCTATAATAAAATGAGGAGAATTACCAACAACTAAAGCTACTTTATCTCCTTTTTCAATTCCTAGTTTTGAGAGACCACTCGCAAATTTCGTAATGTAAGTATCTAGTGTTGAATATGATAGAGTTTGTCCTTCAAAGATAACGGCAGAGTGCTCAGGATGCTTCAAAGCCGATTGTGACAGTGTTTCAACTAAATTCAAGAAAAACTACCCCCTTTAAATATAAAAATTTAAAATATTCTAAATATATTATATTGCTAGAAAACAATTCTGACAAGTGAGAATACTAGCACTTTTTAGTCTTTGATTTGCTACATCAAACAAAAAAAGAGTAGTTTCCTACTCTTTTTTTAAAATAATAAACTCATAAATTCTTCTTTAGAGACGTTACCAAAATAATGTGTAAAATTAACTTCATTTAGCTTATTTTCAATCTCTTGTTTATCAAATTTACTATCTATAAGGAGCTGTTCTATATCAGATACATCTCCAACTCCAAAGAAGTCACCGTAAATTTTAACATTTTCAATACTTCCTTTGTTTACATCTAAACGAATATCAATTGATCCAGCTGCAAATCTCTTATTTTGTTGAATATTACATTTAGGAGATTTCCCAAAATTCCAATCCCAATTGCGATATCGACTCTCAGCAAGCTCTTTAATATTCTTAATATCCTCATCTGTCCATTCGTAACGTTCTATTTTGCCGTGTTCTTTAAAAATTGATTGTAATATTAATTCTTTAAATTCTAGAATCGTAATATCTTCTTTTAAAAATTCCTTAATGTTTGCAACTCTACTTCTAACTGATTTAATCCCTTTGGATTGGATTTTTTCTAGTTTTACATTTAATGCATTTACAACTTCGTCAATATTACTATTAAACAACAACGTACCGTGACTAAACATTCTACCTTTAGTAGAAAATTGTGCATTACCAGAGATTTTTCTACCTTCAGCTAAAATATCATTTCTGCCACTAAGCTCGGCATCCACACCAAGTTCTTTTAATGCCTCGATTACTGGTTCAGTAAACTTTCTAAAATTATGAAAGCTATCGCCGTCATCCTTAGTAATAAAACTAAAGTTTAGATTCCCTATATCGTGATATACCGCTCCGCCTCCAGATAATCTTCGCACAACATGGATGTTGTGATCATTAACATATGACGCGTTAATCTCCTCGGCAGTATTTTGATTTTTACCAATAATGATTGATGGTTCGTTAATATAAAATAAAAAATATGTATTTTCAGGATCTAGATTTTTTAGCGCATATTCTTCCATAGCTAAATTTAATGTTGGATCCGTAATTCCTCTATTATCTAAAAATAACATGTGTATTCTCCTATCCTTTTAATTTCCATTCAAATCCTGTATAAGCTAAATGAACAATTCCATTATAATACTTCTTTGCCTCAATGATTAAATCTTTTGTATTTCCCTTATGAGGAAGATGGGATAAAAGTAATTCTTTTACATTTGCTTCATTAGCTATCGTCGCAGCATCTTTACTGCTCATATGTCCCACTTTAGCTCCATCTTGGTGTTCATACATATTACAGTCACTTATAAGTAAATCCGCATTGGAAGAGAATGGAATGAACTCTTCCGTATAGCTTGAATCGGCAGTATATACGACTGAATGATTTGCAGTTTCAATTCGGAATGCAAAACAATCAACTGGATGAACAGTCTTAAGAAAACGTATTGTAAATGGACCTAAATCAAGGGCCTCATTTGGTCTATATTCATATCCCTTTGTTGCCTCTTTATATGTTAATGAATTAAATTTTTCTTGATTAAAGTTATGACCATATATAGGTAAAGCAAACTTAAGCTTATCAGCGTTTACAAGCTTGTAGTATTGTAGTACTCCTATATCCGCAATATGATCATGATGATAATGTGAAAGGATTACAGCATTTAAGCTATTAGGATCAATGTAATTTTGTAAAGCTGCTAACGCGCCTGAACCACAATCAACCAATAGATTAAAATTTTTAGATTTAAATAAATAACATGATGTTGCTTCACTTTTACCTGGATAGCCGCCCCAATAACCGATTACGGTTACTTTCATAAAAAACACGCTCCTTTCTACTTATTATTTCTATGAAAATTCAAATTTATAAGTCGTCCTTACTGTTTAACTGAAAATAGGCGTTTAGATTATTTTTTAAAATTGTACTAATACAGATTGACACAAAATAAGTTGTAGTAATACAATACTAATAAGTTAATCAATCAAAGGAGATGGTAGCATGCTTGTAAAAATGTCCGAATTTTTAAAACTATTACCGAAGAAACTTTGTAAACAATGTAATTCGACGATTGAAGAACAACATGATTGCTACAGTAATACTTGCTCAAAATGCTTAAAAGATAGTTTTTGATTTAGAGGCCTTATCGTTTCACTAAGTTCTTATAACACAAAACTGTTATAGTATAGCGTCAAAATAAAAAGAGCAACCTCAAAAGTATCTATCTACTTTACGGTTGCTCTATTCTTTAATAACTTGGAACAGATTGTTTTTCTTTAGAGAATAAGAACTCAATCGTATCTGAAACTGCTTTTTCACCTTGATCTATGCAATCTGGTAAACCTGAACCATAAAATGAGCAGCCAATCACTGATACTCCTGGCATTTCCTTTTGTAAATATTGTTCCATATTTTTCGTACGCTCTTTATGATTAATCGTATATTGAGGCATCGCATCTTTCCATCTTGAAACAATATAAAATTCAGGTTTTTCAGTTATATCCATCGTTTTTCTTAAATCTTCTAAAACAATTTCAACCAGTTCTTCATCTGTTTTATCGACTATTTCCTTATTGTATGGTCGTCCAACATAACAACGTAATAGTACCTTACCCTTTGGACAGGCATGTGCCCATTTTTTATGAGTCCAAGTACATGCTGTTATATTATAGTCGTTGTTTCGTGAAACAACAAAGCCTGTACCATTAATATCCTTCTTAATTGCATGCTCCGGAAATGCAAGTGCAACATTCGCAACTGATGTAGAAGGTACTTTTTTGAAAGGCTCAAATACAGGTTTATCGTTAAATAGTTGTGGAATGAAACGATGAGGTACAGTAACGATAATTGAATCTGATTCGATCTTCTCATTATTGCTTAGTGTAATCTCATATTTTTTTCCAATTTTATTTATATTAACAACTTGTACACCCTTTAAAACTTCCTCTTTATCTAACTCTTCTTCAATTCGTTCAACGATTGTTTGAAGTCCTGTACTTACAGTCTGGAAAATTCCTTTTCTAGGACCTTTTGATTTTTTTACAGGCATTTCTTTTTTCATACCTAGAACAATACTTTGATGTTTTTGTTCAATTTGGAAGAATTGAGGAAATGTCGCCATTAAACTCATTTGGTCAATATCACCAGAATAAATACCTGATAATAATGGCTCAATTAAATTTTCAACTACTTCATTACCAAGTCTTCTTCTGAAAAATTTACCTAATGACATATCCCCTTGGACATGTGTTTTAGGTAAAACAAAATCTAGACCTGCACGAATTTTTCCCGCCGGTGAAAATAGACCTGAAAATATAAAAGGTTTAATTTGAGTAGGAATCCCCATATTAGAACCTTCTGGCATTCCATGTAATTTATTATGGGCTAAAACATAGGATTTTCCAGCAGAGTTAAAAACGATTTGATCTTGAATACCTAAATTTTCAGCTAATCGATACGCACTCTTTTTCCTTGCCAAAAATGAATCAGGTCCACGCTCAATCACAAATCCATCTTTTCTAATCGTTTGGATTTTCCCGCCAAGCCTTGATGATCCTTCAATTAATTGAATATCAATCGGAAGGTTATTTTTTATTTTTTCTTGTTTTAAATAGTAGGCAGCTGTCAATCCAGTAATACCGCCACCAATAATGACGACCTTCTTATTCACTTCTTTACCCCCTATTTCAAAACCATTTTATTGTTCGTTTAATTTTCTTAATACAACCGTACTTAGTCCACTAATAAATAATGGATCTGTATTAGGCATTGGTGGACGAACATATGCTTTTTGAATTTCATCAGTGACAAGTTTACATTCTATGTCATTATCATAAAGTACTTCTAAATGCTCACTTACAAATCCTAATGGTAAGTAAACATAAGTATCAAAATCATAATTATCATTTAGTTCACGTGTTAAATCTTGTACATCAGGACCAAGCCAAGGCTCAGGCGTGTTTCCTGCACTTTGCCATCCTAAAAAATAATGACGAATATCAGATTGCTCAACAACTAACTCGGCAGTTTGTTTAAGCTGCTCAGGGTATGGATCACCATAAGTAAGAATTTTTTCAGGTAAGCTATGTGCTGAAAAAATAAATGCCGTTTTAACACGTTGCTCTTCATTCATTGGTTCTAAAACCTTTTCTACTTCACGTACCCAATATTGAATAAATCTTTCTTCTTTATACCAATCATCAACATGGATAATTTCTGGTCCGTCTACTTTTTCAGAATGATTTGTAGCACGTTCGTTATATGATTTTACACTGAATGTTGAATAATGTGGTGCAAGTACGATACTAACCGCTTTTGTTATACCGTCTTTTTTCATTTCGTCTACTGCATCTTCAATGAAAGGTTCAATATGCTTTAGTCCGATATACATTTTGAATTCTACTTTGTCTTGGATCTTATTTAAATCTTCTTCTAAAGCTTTTGCTTGTTCAACTGTTGTTTTTGCTAATGGAGAAATCCCTCCAATTGCACGATATCGCTCCGTCAACTCTTCTAACGCTTCAGGAGAAGGCTTTCTACCTCTACGGATATCTGTATAATAACGCTCAATATCTGATTCCTTATATGGCGTGCCGTAAGCCATAACTAATAAACCGATTTTTTCCTTCATGTCATCACCATAGTCCTTTTATATTAAGCTTTAACTCTAGATGAATACTCATGTACAAAACTTGTTAATCGTTTAAGAGTATCAGGATTAACTTCTGGGAATACCCCATGTCCTAAGTTAAAAATATGTCCTGGGTTTGCCATACCTTCATCTAAAATTTCTTTTGCACGTGCCTCAATTACTTCCCATGGAGCTAATAAGAATGCAGGATCTAAATTACCTTGAAGTGTTTTCGTAACACCTAAAGAACGAGCCTCAGAAATAGACGTTCTCCAATCTAATCCAATTACATCTACAGGCAATGAATTCCATTCATGGATTAAATGACTTGCGCCAATTCCAAACATAGTAGTAGGAATATTATCCTCTTTAAGAGCTGCAAATATTTTATCCATACAAGGTTTAATATAAATGCGATAGTCGCTAGCATTTAATGCACCAACCCATGAATCAAATAATTGAATCGCACTTGCTCCTGCTTTAACTTGTGCTTTCACGTATTTGATCGTCATATCAGCTAAATGATCCATAAGAGCGAACCAAGCTTCTGACTCTGCATACATAAACGATTTAGTTTTATTATAGCTTCTTGATGGTCTTCCTTCGATCATATAGCTTGCAACTGTAAAAGGTGCACCTGCAAATCCAATTAATGGAACAGATAAAACTTCTGTTGTTAATAATTTAATCGTTTCATAAATGTAAGGTAGTTGCTCTTCTGGATGAATATCAGTTAACTTTTTTACATCTTCTAAAGAACGAATTGGATTGCTAATTACCGGTCCTACTCCTGATTGAATTTCTACATCTACTCCAATAGCAGGAAGCGGCGACATGATATCTTTATACAAAATAGCTGCATCAACGTTATATTGATCAACTGGAAGCGCTGTTACATATGCACATAATTCAGGTTGATGAGTAATTTCAAATAAAGAATATTTCTCTTTAATTTTTCGATATTCTGGCTGAGAACGCCCTGCTTGTCTCATATACCAAACTGGTGTATGTGTTACTTCTTCTCCTCTAATCGCTTTTAGAAATGTATCGTTAAAATCTTTTTTCATCCTTCAAAGTCTCCCTTTCACTTTTCCAAACTCTACTATTAAATATACTGATTGAACCATTAATTGTATAGAAAACTCGAATTTTGACACATAATGTTCACTCTTTTTACATTTTTTATCAATTAATAGGTCTAATTTACCACCAGACTTTTCCCATTAAAAATTATATCAAAATATAACTAAAATATCGAATTTAAAATTCAGAATTAAGGGATTAGGCATCAAGGGAAAGACGTAAGAAACTAGTTCCCTTATTTACATAAAAAACTCCCCTTCAAATCATACGATAAGAAGGAGAGCCTTAATAAATGTCTATTCCTTATTTCTTATGTTTGGTGTGACAAGTTTAGACCTCTTACCTTCTTCTTTTGTTTGAGGATTGTACGGTACTACGTAATAAGAAGGTACATTAAACACGTTTACAAAGGTGTCTTTATATTGATCTAATCCTGTAACAGTATCTATCAATTTCTCTTTTCCATTTTTTACACGATAAATTCGATATTGTTGTCTATGATCAGTTGGTGCGTTCCAATTAAGGACGACAGTGAATAATCCAAATGGAGAGAATGATACTTTCGATTGAACACTTGAAATAGGCTCTAAATTTATTGGTGAATCTAAATCATCTATATTTTTTGGTTTTTTAAATTTCTTATTTGGTTCTCTTCCAGCTTCACTTAAAATCTTTTTAAATAATATAGTTGGATATGTGCTTCCATTTCTTAAGTAATGGGTTGAATCCGTTTTATCGTACCCCATCCAAATTGCTCCAACTACATCAGGTGTATATCCTACAAACCAAGCATCTTTATTTCCGTTCGTTTGACCAGGGATATTAGTGGAACCAGTTTTCCCTGCTAAATCACCAGAAAAACTACCTCTACTTGCAGTCCCTTCATTAACAACACCTTTTAGCATTTTTGTCATATACCAAGAGGTTTGAGATGAAAAAACTTTATATTCTTTAATTTTTGCTTCCCCGACTAATTCATTATTGCGATCGTAAATTGCATTAATAACAAAAGGCTCTAATGCATCCCCTTCATGATCAAGTGCGCTATATGCTTTAACCAGCTCTAATGGCGTTAAACCATTCTTTAGACCACCAAGAGCCATACTTAAACCTTTGTCAGGAATATTCAAATCCATTTTCTTTAAATACTCTTTCGCATTATCAATTCCAATATCATTTAATAACCAAACTGCTGGCACATTTGCGGATTGTATTAATGCGTCAAACATCGAAATTGTTTTCGAGTATACTCCATTATAATTTTTAGGTTTATAGTCTCCTAGTGCACTTTGCTCATTTGGCAATAAGGAATACGGATTGTAGTTTCCCGTTTCAAGTGCTGGGGAATAAACTAGTAATGGCTTCATCGTTGAACCAGGTTGTCTTTTTACATTGATTCGATTTAAGCCTTGAAAATAATAATTTCTTCCTCCAATGGCTGCCTCTACACCACCTGTTTCAGCGTTGATTAAGATGAATGCTCCCTCAGCATTTTGATCTGTACCAGGAAAATAGTTTCCATTTTTAAAATATTTATAAGCAGTTAATTGAGTCTTTTTATGAATCGGTACAACTACTTTGTATCCACCATTTAAAAGCTCGTCATAAGAAATTCCATACTTTTCTTTTGCCTCTTTTATAACCATATCAATATAAGTAGCATAACCATTTTCAAATTTTTGCTCAGTGATATGTAATACTGAAGGTATACTTTTTGCTTTCTTGTATTCAGAATCTGTAATATAGTGCGTATCTAGCATCTTATAAAGAACAAGATTCCTACGCTCTAGAGATCGCGTTGGCTGAGTGACAGGATCATAATGCGATGGTGCTTTTAATAGCGCTGCTAATGACGCACTTTCTTCAATCGTTAAATTTTTAACGTCTTTTCCGAAATAGTATTTCGCTGCTCCACCAATCCCATAAACCCCATGTCCAAAATAAACTTGATTTAAATACATTTCTAGTATTTGATCTTTTGTATATTTTCTTTCTAGATTAATTGCAATAATTACTTCCTTCGTTTTTCGCATATATGTTTTGTCGTTCGTCAAAAATACATTCTTTGCAAGCTGTTGCGTAAGTGTACTTGCACCTTGAACCTTACTAAATGATTTTATATCGTTTACGATCGCTCGAAAAATTGATTGTGTATCAATTCCATGGTGCTTGTAGAATCGCTCATCTTCAATTGAAACTACAGCTTGTTTTGTATAGTCAGGTATATCATTAATTGAAACAATTTGATGGTTTTCATTATATAACTTTGAGACAAAATCCCCCTCTAAATCTACCATTTCAGATGATGAATGGACGACTAGTTTATCCTCATCTATTACATAATTACCTAAAAAGACTATTAGTAAGAATCCTATAAAACTAATCAGCAGGACACTTAATAGTCCTATTGCTACATATCCCCATTTTTTCAATGATTTCACCTTCATTCTCTTACCATATAAGTAATAGTATATCCATATATTCCCACGAATAAGTCATTATTTCCTTTTTTTCGATGCATATTTCCTTGGAAATACATTTTTCGTCATATCCTAATTGGAGATAATTTTGAAGGATATCAACTACATTTCTTGAATAGGTTATATAGATAGTAAGTAGGAGGGTGAAAAAATGTCAGATTTATTTACATTATTAGATTCATATTATCCAGAAATGGTATCTACTCGTAGATATCTACATGAAAATCCCGAGCTTTCTTTTAAAGAATTTGAAACAGCTAAATTTATTCAAAACTTCTATAAACAATTAAATATTCCATTTAAATCAAATGTTGGTGGAAATGGAATTGTGGCAACAATTCATGGAAGAAGCCCTGGAAAAACAATTGCTTTACGAGCTGATTTCGACGCTTTACCTATTCAGGATGAGAAGAACGTACCTTATTCCTCAAAAGCACCTGGAGTTATGCATGCATGTGGTCACGATGGTCATACCGCTACATTATTATATTTAGCAAAAGCACTTCACGAGAAAAAAGATTCTTGGGACGGCACAGTCGTTTTACTTCATCAACATGCTGAAGAATATGCACCAGGCGGGGCAATTTCGATGATTGCTGATGGCTGTCTAGATGGTGTAGACGAGGTTTATGGAACTCATATTTGGGCTATCGAAGAATTAGGAACAATCGGTTATCGAAAAGGGCCGATCATGGCAGCAGCTGATCGTTTTTCAATTACAATCCAAGGTCAAGGCGGTCATGGTGCCGAACCCCACCGAACTAAAGATAGTATTGTAATTGCAAGCCAACTTGTAATGGCACTTCAACAAGTTGTTAGCCGTGAATCCAACCCAATTGACACTGTTGTTTTATCTATTGGTAGTTTTGAAGCAAAAAATGCTTTTAATGTAATTGCCAATCGAGCAACTTTAGTAGGAACTGTACGAACATTCAAAAAGGAAACACAAGAAAAAGTAAAAGAACAAATGGCTAGAATCATAAAAGGTATTTGTCTAGCTAATGACGTTACATACGAATTTCAGTACGATGATGGTTACCCTCCAGTAGTAAATCACGAAAAAGAAACTGATTTACTTGTTACTGTCGCTGACAAAATCGAAGAAGTAACTATCCTAAAAGAAATGGACCCTAAAATGGGTGGAGAAGATTTTGCCTACTATTTACAAAAGGTTCCAGGAACATTCTTCTTCACAGGAGCAAAGCCTCCTCACGTTACAGAAGCTTACCCTCATCACCATCCTAAATTTGATTTTGACGAAAAAGCTATGCTAATAGCAGCAAAAACACTAGGCTCTGTGACACTAGCTTCATTAAAGCAATCACAAAAATTAGTTGAACAAAATTAAGAATTGAGGAGAACTTTTGAAGTTCTCCTTTTTTGCGTGGTGAAATATAACATACTTCAAATTGAAAATGGCAGGAAAAATGCAAATTACTTATTCGTGAACTTTTTAGATTCATGCCTAGCTTTAATGAGTAAGAAAATTAGCCTAAGTTAAAATATACTAACTCATAAGGAGCCCATGAGGGTTCATTTGTTAATAAAATAGCTAAATTAGTAAGTTTTGTTACTCATAAAAGGTTCATGAGTTAATAAATCAGCTAAATGTTCCAATTTTGTTGCTCATAAAGTGTTCATAAGTATGAAAACAGCATGTTGTAAAAAAAGATCTTACGCATAAAAAGCTATGTTCAACAGCAAAAAAAAGGAGAACTTTTGAAGTTCTCCTTTTTTAATATGTAGACCTTAGAAAAGATCTTCCTTCTTGTTCATATACCTTAAACGATAAGCATTTTTGGCAGTTTCGCCTAATTGCTCAAGTAGTTGATAATTTACATATGCTCCAACTGGTGCTCCAATTACGGGTACCAATTGTAGGAGTTTAGCTAAATCGATATGATCTCGATACTCTTGTTGTAATTGTTCCCAATTGACTTGTGGATTTTCGTCTATTTTGTCTTCCCACTTTTCGATGATTTGAAAAACTTTCTTTCGATGATTATCACTTGAAAAAGCAAGTTGAAAAATATAAAGCATGAATTGGCGCTCAAGTTCATCTTTCGGTGAGTACCCATATATTTTGGCTGCCTCAACTAAAAACCTAATTTTTATTCCTAATAATAGTGGAAAATCAGCAAGACCTAACAATAGTCCACCTGCTCCAGTTCCTGCTCCTTCAACTGCTGAAATCTTTTTATATTCGTTCATTTTCTTATCTAGCATTAAATCTCGTTCTCTAAGAGATAATGCTTCATATTCTTCGCCTGAACCGTTAAAAACCGTCGATCCACCCATAAATAGTACCATCATGTTTTTAACGGCTTTCGTAAACAATTCTTGAATTTGCTCTGGCAATAATGATTGAATTTTTAATTGAACTTTTTTTGCAGATGTTTGGAAGATATTTGATTCGGCCATTACTTTTTGTTTCCATCTAGATAATTCATACTGAATACGAAGTTCATAAGAATCCATTTTGTCCACCCTTTACAATTTTTGTGGCTGACTCAATCTCTTTTGTACATAAAATTTAATTAACCACATTGAAAATAAAGTATATACAACGATCGCAATAATAAAATTTAAAATTGATGCGACTTTTATTAATACGATTAAACTAAAAACAACACTACATATTATCAGTAGTATATACAAAAGCGTTGAAATAGATTTTTTATTTTCTTCATTTGTATAAGGATAAATTTTCCACAATAAATGATAGTTATATTGTCTCAAAATTGATATATTCTGAAGCGAGATTACATAAAGAAATAAAATTCCTATTAATACCTTCCCCACAAGAGTTGGTACTAAGTAAACTACAAATCCACCTACGAAAACCTGTCTTAAAAACATGCTTAAATAGTTACCATTTCGAATAAATGTACGGACTAAAAGATAGTTTGCTGCATTTTTTACTCGAATCTTATTAATCAGTGGATCTGCCCATTTTCTTCGTTTAACTTGTTGTTGAATGGATGGTACATCTGTAAACATATTCGCAAATCGATAAAAAGTAGCTAATCTCGAAGTATCGAGTCTTACATTTCTTTCCCATTGCACTCTTTTATTTTTACTACCGATTTGGATATATAATGCATACGCTGCTAAAATAACTATGATTATTAAAAGGACTAAACTATTCCACTTACTTAATAAACCGTAAATAAATAAGAAAGTGCCGATTAATCTTAAACAATAATCAAAAGTTCGATTTAAAACACCACTGTTTGAAATATGTAAAAATGAAATGAAAAGATTATATCCCTTTAATAAGAAAATGATTACCATAAATACGATGAAACTTGTAGTTTCCCCTAGTAAAAATTTCTTATAAATTGGATAAATTACCCCTAACATCATTAACATTAAATAAATTTGAACAATGTAAGTAATGAAAAAGGAACGAATAAAATAACTTTTCATCTTTTTTTCTAAAGGTAATAAATAGTGTAAATCAGGCCCTTTAAAAAAAGTTGTTATTTGACCTGTTACAACAAGAAAACCAAAAATAATTGAAATGACCAAAACGACTGGAAAGTCTGGAGAGATTGTTTTTAGCATTTCTTGATAATAATATGCGCCTCCGCCAAAAGCAAAAACAAGCACAAATTTTATATGATCATTAAAAATATAACGACCATATCTGCCCATTTCTTTCATGAAGCTTCGAAATCGTGCTAGCCATAATTCCTTTATCGTACTCATATTTCTCTTTCCTTTGTTGCAAAAATATAAATTTCATCTAATGAAGCATTTGGCATTTTATATTGATTTTGTAGTTCTGCTAATGTACCTTTTGCAATGATTACTCCCTCATGCAAAATAATAAATGAATCACAATAAATTTGAGCAGTCGATAAAATATGAGTAGACATCAATATGCCTGCTCCTTTTTCTTTTTCCTCTTTTAATATCTCAAGTAAGTCATTAATAGCAATTGGATCCAATCCTAAAAATGGTTCATCAATTATATATAACTGAGGCTGAACAATAAGGGCACAAATAATCATTACCTTTTGTTTCATCCCTTTTGAGAATGTAGAAGGAAAATATTTTCTTTTTTCATATAGTCTAAATGTTTTTAATAACACTTCACTACGCTTTTTAAAATCATTTTCAGGAATATTATAAGCTAAAGCTGTAATTTCAAGATGTTCCTGTAAAGTTAATTCCTCATAGATCATCGGTGTCTCTGGAACATATGATAAATTTGCACGGTATGTAGTTGGATCTTTATCAAATGATTGTCCATTAACTAATATTTCACCCTTTAAAGGCTTCAAGAGTCCTAAAATATGTTTTATTGTTGTACTTTTACCAGCACCATTTAAACCAATCAGTCCAACAAGCTCATTTTTATTAATCGTAAACGAAACATCTTTAATGACTGGCAGGCGTGTATATCCACCCGAGACATCTTTTACATGTAATAATGTCATTCTTTTACAAATCCTTTCATATGTACTTTTCCTATAGATTGTATTGTATCAAATAATAAACATAACTGCCTTATAATCATATTTATGGAACACTCAAAAAAAATCCTTCTTTTTATGAATACTATTTTAGGTTAAGGGTATTCTAATTCTTGAAGGGAAAGCAACACACTTTCTTAATTCAAAATTTGAAATGAGGTGTGTGTTAAAGGAAGTTTAATTTGCGTTCAAACCTAAGTCTGATATTTGTTTAAGTGAAATGAGGTATCTCCATTGATTAACATCGTTGTCACATACAGCAGTGCTAAATTCAAAGGAGATGGTAAGCTTGAACGATATCTATAAAACCAAAGGGCATTAGTATACCAATTTGTAAATGAGGTGTCTCGAGCAGAACATATAATTTATTTATAGGTGTACCAATTTATTGAACATTAAAGCAAATGAGGTGTCTGTTAAAGACAATTTAACTTATTAACCTATATTCTAAATTCTTTCCCCTTCATCAAGGAGCAACTAAAGTTGCTCCTTGTTCATTTTGTTGAAAAAAGAACTCGTCAATTATTTAGCAATATTTTTCAAATAAAAAAATGAAGTTGATTTACTCTTTTTCAAAGTTCTAGATGACCTGATCCTCTTTTAAATTGCCTGCTGGGTCTTTAGACTTCTTACATCCATAATAATGATGCCCTTCTTTTTTAACTACTTTCTTCTATTATAAATAACCAAAACCCTTAGGCTTACCTTTTATCTTTAAGGGAAACTAATTTCTCAAACTTTTTTCATACTTTGCTGCATACTATCTTTTCAAAAGGGTATTATAATCTATGAAGGGAAAGCAACACGCTATTCTTAATTCAAACATTTGAAAATGAGGTGTGTGTTAAAGGGAATTTAATTTGCGTTCAAACCTGTGTTAGATAACTGTTGAAGTGAATATATCTCTTAAGATAAAACATCGTTGTATAAACAGCAGTGAAAACATCAAAGGAGATGGTACGCTTGAACAATATCACTTATATCAAAGGTTTTTAGTATACCAATTTGTAAATGAGGTGTCTCTACCAGAGCATATATATTTATTATTATAGGTGTACCAATTAATTGAACATTAAAGCAAATGAGGTGTCTGTTAAAGACAATTTAACTTATTAACCTATATTCTAAATTCTTTCCCCTTCATCAAGAAGCAACGTAGGTTGCTTCTTGTTATTTTTTTGTCATGATTTTATTAGCCACATTTACAATTAAACCAACGCCTATGTTAAAATAAGGAAAAAAAGTGAAAGGATGTAATAAAAATGGTGCATGATTCTAATTGTATTTTTTGCAAAATTGTAGAAGGAAGCATTCCAGCTTCGAAAGTATATGAGGATGATGATGTGTTAGCTTTTTTAGATTTAAGTCAAGTTACAAAAGGTCATACATTAGTCATTCCAAAAGATCATACTGAGAACATATTCGAAATGAGTGAAGACACAGCAAGTACATACTTTCGTAAAGTACCTATAATTGCAAATGCAATGAAAGAAGCATTTAATGTTGAAGGGGTCAATATCATAAATAATAGTGGTGAAGTTTCAGGACAAACTGTATTTCATTATCATATGCATATTTTACCACGATACGGAAAAAATGATGGATTTGATGTAAAATGGCAATCAAACCAAAATCAATACACAAATGAAACGCTCCAGGAAATCGCAAAATCGATTCATAATAACATTATTAAAAAATAATAAAATAAATCCAAATAAAAACAAAAACAGGAGTTTGATTTTCTCCTGTTTTTGTTTTTTCATTTATATTCCAGCCAAATTCTGCATTTTACACTATATTTTTGAAGATTAATATTATATATTTACTATATTACTAATAATATTTTTTCGACAACCCCTCTGTATTTTCGCTAAAAATATTATATGAGCATATCTTTTTTAAAGCCTAACACTTAATTATAATATAAAATTGTAGAATTTTATCAATGACTTTGTGAAAATTTTTAAAAATTCTAACTAAAAGTTCTTTATTTCTTCACATATTATTGGCATAATAATAAATAGATAGTTAAATAGAAAAGAAGGTGAATTGATGAAAACTGAACAAAAATTATACACAATGAAAGAAGCTTTGATTTTTAGTCAAAGAATTGCCCAAATTTCTAAAGCATTATGGAAGTCAGTTGAGAAAGACTGGCAACAATGGATTAAGCCCTATGATTTAAATATCAATGAACATCATATTTTAATGATCGCCTTCCACTTAAAGGGTGCCTCTATTTCTGAAATTGCTAAGTTTGGTGTAATGCATGTTTCTACAGCTTTTAATTTTTCGAAAAAGCTTGAAGAGCGTGGTTTATTAGTGTTTTCTAAGAAAGTAGAAGATAAGCGAAATACTTATATTGAATTAACAGAAAAAGGTAAGAATATGCTATTAGAAATACTAGGAGAATTTGATCCGGAAACAAATTCAGTTTTCCAAGGTACTCTGCCATTAAAAGAATTTTATGGTAAATTCCCAGAAAATATGGAAATTATGGCTATCTTACGTAATATTTACGGAAAAGATTTCATGGATATTTTTGAAACAACTTTAGGTAACATAGATAAAGAATTTATCGAAGAAGATAACCGTTTAATAAAAAAACCTTAATATCTTCTTAAATTGTTACAACCTGCGAGTTGATTTGTCCTTGTAGTTGTAAAATAAACTCAAATAGAAGCGGGGCAAGATTAAAAATCCTTCCGCTTTTTATTTCAATCATTTTTGTTCAAAACTTCACATAAAAAACCTCAATTATGCCTCTAACTCAGTCCAATTTATTTCAATTTTTATTATCTAATTATGTACAAATGTATCTATTTTATATCTGTAATAAAAACTCAACCGGAGGTACAATACCTCCGGTTGAATAATTGTCTTATTTACAAATTAGATGCAAGCTGCTCCTACGATAATTAATAAGATGAACAATACAACGATTAACGCAAATCCTCCACCATGGAATCCTACGCCCATCATTCACACCTCCTTTAGCTACATATCTTATCTTATGCGTGTAGTAAAAAATGGTCTGGGCAAATGTATAATAAACCTTCATTTTCGAAGATTTGTACTAACTACAAACATGAGCACCCAATAATGATTAGCAAAATAAACAGGATCACAATTAAAATAAATTCACGCGATGCTTTCCCTTCCATTTTTCCAACCCCCCTAAAGTAATTCTTAATAATATATAGACGAATGCCTTAAATGATTGGGCGAATGTCATGGTTGACTAGCCAATTTTAAAAAATAAATACATTCTATTGGTATGTATTGGGAAAAATAAATTAATAAAGTTTTATTAAAATTTTTTCGTATTTCTTCAGTCTCATTACTTAACCTTGCTCTTATAAATACCTATTTTTTATTTAAAACTAGTTCAAGATTCCTTTAATTAGATTAATTTTTTATTAAAAAACATTCCAAATTATTCTTTTTTTGGATAAACTTTGTCACATTGTAGAAAAATATGTTATATTAAGTGAAGTAATTTCCAGTAAAAGGTATGTCTAAATACAGGAAAAATTAAGATTTATGCTCCATACTTAAATAAGTAAATTTTTTTTTATAAAAAACAATTTAAATTATTATTAGGAGATGTTTAAATGAAAAAGATAATCGTATCTGCAGTTTTAGCTACCTCAGTATTCGGACTAGCGGCATGTGGTTCAGCTGGTATTAGTAATGATGTAGTTGCTACATCTAATGCGGGAGATATCACTTCAAAAGATTTATATGACAAAATGAAGGATACAGCAGGATTAGCAATGCTTAAGCAAATGGCTATTGAAGATTATTTAAAGAAAAACTTCAAAGTTAGCGATAAAGACGTTGATAAAAAATTCAATGATTACAAAACACAAAATGGTGACCAATTCAAATCATTTTTAGCTCAATACGGATTTAAAGATGAAGCAGCATTTAAAGATCGCGTTAAAGTTGATTTATTAACTGAAAAAGCTGCTGAAGCTTCAGTTACACAAGCTGATATTGCAAAATATAAACCTGAAATTAGAGCTAGTCATATTTTAGTAAAAGATGAAGCTACAGCTAATAAAGTAGAAAAAGACTTAGCGGATGGTGCAGATTTTGCGCAAGAAGCTAAAAAATATTCTACTGACACAGGTTCAAAAGATAAAGGTGGAGATTTAGGCTATTTTGGAGAAGGTGCTATGGTAGCTGAATTTGAATCAGCTGCATACGCTCTAAAAGTTGGAGAAATTAGCAAACCAGTTAAATCACAATTTGGATACCATATCATTAAATTAACTGGTAAAAAGACTGCCAACGAAAAAGACGCTCGCCAAAAGATTGCTGAGACTAAATTAAGCCAAGATAACTTCTCTGCATTTTCAGATGAACTTCTTAAAAAAGCTAAATTTAAAGTTAAAGACAAAGATTTAGAAAACCAAGATAAAAAATCATAAAAAAAACCTGCCATAATGGCAGGTTTTTTAATTTGAAGAAATCTCAGAGTTAATAAGTAACTGCTCTCTTCTTTCTCGTTCCTCTTTAATACGTTGTAAGTAAATCTCTCCCTCTTTTTCGATGAAAGCTTCATCTGCGTCTCTTTCTTGTTTAGAGGTGTATAGTACCATAAATCCACTTACAAAAATTCCTAATATAACAATGTACATCCAAAATGGTAAGATCGGCATTGATTTTCCTCCTTAGTAGACAAGCATTTGCTTCATTATATGGCTATTAAGGAGAAAGTATGATTATTTTAAAATTTTGGTTTATAAAAACTACGATTTTCTAGTGGGAAAATGCGCTCAGTATATTCACCTGGTTCAACTCTTTCAAGCGCACGATCTAACATATTCATTTTCGCATCAATATTGTCAATATAATGCAATATTTCCGCTTCTTTAATTAAAGGTAGCTTTGGACTACCATATTCATACTTACCATGATGGCTTAAAATAAGATGCTGAAGTACAGTAACTTCTTCTCCCTCAATTCCTAATTCAATCGAGGCATTACCAATTTCAATTGCCATTAGTGAAATATGACCTAGCAAATTACCTTCAACAGTATATTTTGTTGAAACCGGACCCGATAACTCTCTTACTTTGCCTAAATCATGCAATATAATTCCAGCGTATAGTAAATCTTTATTAAGCGAAGGATATAAATTCGCTATAGATTCACCTAATTGCAGCATACAAAAAACATGATAAGCTAATCCAGAAACAAATTCGTGATGATTCTTAGTTGCTGCTGGAAAATCAAGGAATTCTTCTTGATTTTTTAATACTAGATATTCAGTTAGTTTCTTAAGTTTTTCATTCGTCATATTATTGATGTAAGAAGTAATTTTCTCATACAATACTTCTTTCGAAACTGGTGCTCTCGCAAAAAAGTCTTCTGGATTTACCTCATCTGTGTCTTTTACTGGACGAATTTGGCGTAATTTAAGCTGAAGTTTCCCTCTATAATCGTGTAGCTCACCTTCAACCTTTACAATTGTTCCCTCGGCATAGGATGCTTCTTGCTCTGAAGAAATATCCCAAAGCTTCGCCTCTATATCTCCACTTTGATCTTGTAAAGTTAATGATAAAAAGGATTTTTGATTACTTGCTACACCTTTAGTAACTGCTTTAACAAATAAATACGTCACAAAACGTTCGCCAACTTCATGATCATATACTTTTTTATCCATAAGTACCTCCACTATGTATATGCTTCCTTCGCCATACTAAACAAAATTTACAAATTGTATAAATAGCTTAAAATATTTTGGAAAACCATTTTCTCCAAAATAAGAAAAAGGAAAATCAATTTATGTATTAGTCGTTTTACTTATCCTATTATACGTTAAAATAGCTACTTAGCCCAACAATGATCATACAAAAATTAAGACATATTCTAACAATTCTCAAGAACTTTCTATGAAAGGTGTATTTCAGAACTTTAAATTATCGCAGAATTTTTTTGCAATTCAAATTATTACTTTACATGCCTTTTCAATCTATGCCAAAATAGTAATATAGCAACTATTTAAGGGGAGGACTAGAACATGGGAACGTATCGAATTACTGCTTTTGAAAAAAGTGGAGAATCAATTGTCGATGAACAATTTGAAGCTAATTCTGACTTAGAAGCAAAAGATATTGGTAAAGAAAAACTTTCAGTAATTGGTGCACTTGATAAGACACACCGTTGCATAAGTCAAACTGGTAAACTCCTATTATTTCATCCGTAATAAGAAGCTGCGAAATAATGTTCGCAGTTTTTTTGTTTATGTCATTTTTACTTAAGACAGAATATAATAGGAGTTTTCGTAAATGAAGAACAACAAATATCCATTCGTTGATGACATTCAAGATGTAATTAAAAACATAAAGCAATTTAATGAAGACATTAAAATAGATGTAAACCTTCAAATGAAGTTATCTCAATTTTCTCAATGGTATTATGTAAAAGAAATCAATTTGTTCGGCCCAAGTTCTTTTATTGCGTACAAGGATATGTGTTCAGATACTTATTTTAATTCAGATTTTCTTACAGAGATTGACCATAAAAAAACCGAAAATATATTAAAGCAGTGGTTTGTAAAACATCAAGTCAAATCTCTGTCAAATAGTCTCAAAGAAAATTTCTTTGACTACTCTATATTAAGAACTAACCACGAAATGAGTATATTAAAGACAGAAGCCAATGAACTATTGGACGAAATGTACGAAGAACTTTCTATATTAGATGATACCCCACCTATTAGAATATTCCCTATTTCATGTGAAAATCTCGAATTTAGATATGAGAGCATCGAAGAATTACAGGAGTGGTTTTTAGACGAATTACCTGTTAGGGGTTATCAATTTAAAAAAGGATTGAACACACCAAAAGGAGCAATCTTATTATTTCAATTCAAAGACCAAATAATTGCTTCTAGTAAATTATCTTCAATATTTGAGCGTTCTAATAAAGATAAAGACTATATCGGAACATTTGTATTCGATCCATCATCAATCTGTATTTTTAACCCTCTTAACTTGAATGATATGAAATTAATTTGGGAAGAATTTATTAATTTTTCAGAAGTACCACAAAATCTAGATAAACATAAATATGATGATTTCATGCACTATCTTTATAGTAAAAATATAAGATACGCTTTAGACAATGAAATGGATGAGGAAACTTTTACTATTGAAGTTGAAAAAACATTCGTTGATTCGTATACTCCTGTTAAGGATAAGCCTAAAGCTAAATACAATTGTACAGTCATTACGAATAAATCAAATCGTAATCGAACCGTTACAAAAAGAGCGATCGTTGAAGCAAATTTCAAATGTGAAATCGATGAATCTCATTTATTCTTTCGATCTAAACAAACTGGAAAAAATTATGTTGAAGGGCATCATTTAATACCATTGGAATTCGAGGAAATGTTCGATTATAACTTAGATGTTGAAGCGAATGTTATAAGCCTATGTCCTATCTGCCATAAAAAAATCCATCATGCACCGATTGGAACAATTGAAAAACTGATTAAAAAATTATACAAAAACCGTAAAGAACGATTAAAGAATTCTGGTATAGAGATCAAACCTAAGACTTTATTAAGCTTTTATACTTAATAGTAACAGTACGTTTTTAAAGCTGCGATGACTGATCGCAGTTTTTTCCTTATTACACCTCCTTACATCCATAAAGAAAACTCGCCGATTCGTGAGCCTTTAGGCGAAGACAGAGGGGTAGTTGCACTTATACTTATACCTAAAATTGGCATCTACGTCGACTGATCTCCACCGCCTTCCAATTTATACTTTCTTAATGTGCAAAAAAACCGACTATAATATAGTCGGCTTTTCAATCCTTATTTACCAGTAAAAATCGGTAATCTTTTCTGTAAAAACGCTTGAACACCTTCTTGGTGATCAGCAGTTCTTCTCATAGCACTTTGTCCTTCTTTTTCAGCTAATAGCACTCTCTTTAAACCATCTAAATTACCATTGCTGTAAATTTGTTTAGTTTGAATCATCGCACTCACTGGCTTTTGAAGGATACTCTTTACACGTTTGTTAATTTCTTGTTCGAAGTCACCGCTAATAACTTCATCAATTAAGCCAATTTCTAATGCTTGTGCTGAGTTTAGTTTTTTACCTTCCCAAATCAGTTGCTTAGCTTTTGTTTCACCTAAGCGTTTTTCTAAGAAGTAATGTGCACCACCATCAGGTATTAAACCAATACCGATAAAGTTCATTGCTAGAATTCCTGATTCATGAGCAAGAACAAAATCACTTGCTAAAGCAAAACTTAGTCCTATACCTGCAGCAGGTCCATGAATTGCACTAATAACGATTTTAGGTAAAGTGTATAATCTGACTACTACTTCTGAAATTAAATCCATTATCGGACCAAAAGCGGACTCATCAGTATTGCTTAGCATTGATTTTAAATCTCCACCTGAAGAGAAACCTTTGCCATTTCCACATAGTACGACTACGTCAACTTCTGAGCTTGCGATTTCATCCAATACATCTCGAAATTGTCTGAATGTATCTTCATTCATTGCATTTAAAACTTCAGGTCGATTAAATACTACAGTTGCAACTCGCCCCTCTTTTTTTAACAATACGTGTTCTACAGTGTTCGAAATAGACATAAAAAAATCCCCCTTAATTTCATAGTTAATGTAAACATTAAACATTGAAAGGGGATTTTCCTTTATTTTTCATTAATTTGATTGATTACTTTTCGAAAATAACTCATCTAAAATTTTAATTTTAGCATTCGTGTAATGCTCATAACCATCATTATATGATTTAGGATCCTTTGCATTTGCGAATCGAGTAATTTGACGAGTATTTGGATTGACAAACTTACTTGAAGCACCACAGCCTAGCCCAATTATTGTTTGTTCTTCTTCCATAATTAAAATATTATATAAACTTTCTTGTCCATCTATAGAATACCCAATGTTTTCAAGATTACCTAATATATTTTTTTGACGATATAAATAGTAAGGATGATAGTTATGTTTTTCTGTCCATACTGTTGCCTCGTTCATCATTTGTTGTACTTCATCACGATCAGCAACTTTGTATTTCTGCTTGTTTTGCGTCATTTCTGATGCTCTTTTAAATGATAGTGTATGAACAGTTAACGATTCAGGCATTAGCTTTTCAGTTTCATCTAAAGTATACTGAAATTCTTTTAAGCCCTCGCCAGGTAATCCAATAATTAAATCCATATTAATATTATTCATACCCATTTCACGAGCTAGATGGAATTTTGTTACTGTTTCTTCAACTGTGTGATGTCGTCCAATCGCTTTTAAAGTTTCTTGAATATACGATTGTGGATTAATACTAATTCGGTCAATATTCCATTTATTTAAAACATCTAATTTATCTGGTGTAATTGTATCTGGTCTTCCTGCCTCAACTGTAATTTCACGAACCTGCTTCATATTTGGAAATGATTCGTGCATTTTAGCGTACAGTAAATCCATTTCTTCAGCTGTAATACTAGTAGGCGTACCTCCACCATAATAAATCGTTGTAATGTTTATTCCACGCTCTTTTAAGAATTCACCGACTTTTTCCATTTCATAATGTAATCCATATAAGAATGAATCAACTGCGCCTTGTTTACCTTGAATCGCATAGGCTGGGAATGTACAATAAGCACATTTTGTCGGGCAATATGGAATTCCAATATAAATACTTACTTCATTTTGCAAATTATATAAATCAGGAATTACTTTTAATTGACGATCAACGATTGATTGCATTAAATCTATCTTTTCATCATGAATCAAGTAATCATTTCGTAACTCTTCATGTGCCATTTCCTTTGCCATACCAGACTTAAGCTTCGAATGAAGAAGCTTCGTTGGTCTAATCCCAGTTAAAATTCCCCACTTTTGCTGAATGCCAGTATACTCTTGTAGTAATGATAAAAAGACAAAATTAACAGCCTTCTTTTTAAATTTGAACGATTCTTTTTCGTCTTTACCATTTACATAGCTCGTATTTGCTTGAAAATCAGATCCTAATTCACCTGAGACCTGTTTATTTACTTCATCTAAATCAAAACTTACTTCAATATCAGCATCTATTTTTTCTAACGATACATCACAGTCTTCAAAGAATAGTTGAGCTAATAGCTCCAACGGCCTTTGAAAACGACTATCCTCTAAACCTTTTATATATATTTTCATTTTTTATCACCTTTTTAAGTTATCACTTAAGTATAGAATTAAAGAGATAAGAGGTCAATATTTAGAACAGGGACAATGTATTATGTTTAAGTAAATAGTCGATAAAAAATAAACGTAATAAAAGCCTGATTTTCAAAGAGAAGTCTCCATGAAAGCCAGGCTTAATATCTATTTTTCAATTTTTAAATGTGTTTTTAAGAAAGGAAGTGGGAATTGTTTCCTGAAATGTTCTTTAATCATATATGGAACACCATTTTGATCATTTGATCTTGTAATCCAGTCTGCAACCTTTTTAATCTCCACAGGAGCATTTGACATTGCAACACCTAAGCCTGCATGCTCGATTAATGGTAAATCACTATAATTATCGCCTATTACAACCATTTCATGATAGGAAATTCCTAAGTGTTCACCTAATCGTTTTAAACCTGTATATTTAGAGATTCCTTTGCGAACAATTTCAATTTTTTCATCTTCCTCACAGAGACAATCTAGATGTGGATATTTCGTATTTAATTCACTTTTCACTTTGCTTTTCTCTACTTCATCAGAGAAATAACATTCTATTTTTAATGGAGAAATTGAATTTTCCAGAATACTATCTGAAAGGGATTCAACAAATTGAATTGGATAAAATACTGGATCTGCATTTGATAAAACTGCTTTCGCAACTAAATTTGATTGCAATTTTTTTCGATTTCCAATTGAAAAATGCTCATGTGACAACCGAATATTACAATCATACTTTTCTAGTTTTTTTACAATGTCATAAGCTTCTTCTTCTTCAATCCTTTTTTCAAAAAGCGGCTCATCAAGCTTAGAAGAAATAAAGGCGCCTGAGTGCGAAACCAAAAGATTATTAACCTTTAATGCTTTTGCAATCTTTTTTGTAGCTTGGAAATTTCTACTTGTAAATAAGGTTACGTAAATCCCTTTATCTTGAACGTATTCAATAGCTTCTTTCGTTTCTTTTGAGAGTTTTCCGTTTGATTGTAATAAAGTACCATCTATATTAATTGCAAGTAACTTATAAATCACTTAATCTCCCCCATTTCGCGAAGAAATACCTTACTTGAATATATGACATGCTTCGTTCAATTAGAACATTGCAGATTGTTATTATACCCTTCCTTATACTAAAAAAGACTCCATAAATATGAAGTCTCTCTTATACTCAGAACAGTAATCTCCCTGTTCTTCCTCTCGTCTTACATTTCCATTAATGATTTATAAAATTCTTCTAATGGATTCATGACGATTTTATTTACATCTTGAATAACTAAATTTAATCTTTGTTCCGTTTGCATTAAGTTTGCAATTAATGGATTTTGAGACACTCTTGCAACTATTTCTTGGCCTTTTGCATTTTCTTCAGGTGTTACTGCTTCACCTTGATACATTTTTTGTTGCATAGTTTTTTGGAAATTTTGAAATTCCATAAATAATGGTTTCGCAGTTGGATCAGCTAATACTTGTGAGTATAGTGATTGTAAATTTTTAAATTCTGGTTGCTCCTTAAAAGCGTTTTGTAGTGAGTATGCAATATCATAAATGTTTACTGCCATGTTAACTACCTCCTATAAACTTTTGTATCTCCACTATAGCAAACATTCTATTATATGTCAGTCTTTCAAAAAACAAATCAAACTTTCTACCTTAAAATTTCTTAAAGACATTCACCAACTGGGCGAATATCACATAGTATACAACGACATTATTTTGGAAAGGAGGAGAATCATTGCAATCTTTTCCTAAAAATCAAGAACCTCAATCTTTCGCAGTAGTAACTGATTCGATCAATGAAGAATCATTAAATCCGCTCGGCTCCATTACAACACTTTGCGAGGAGTTATCAGAGTTATGCGGGGAATCTGAGATCAATTTTTATGTAACTACTTTCAAAAAGCTATTTACGAATGAATTAAAAGGTTATAAACGCTCTGAAGATGGCTGGACTTTAATGAATGTACCTCCCGCATCAATCATTCATAATCGCATTCATTCGAGAAAGCTTGAGCGTTCTAAAGAATTTAAATTACTAAATTCTTCTCTAACAACTCAGCAAATACCTTTTTTTAATGCACGTTTCTTAAATAAACTTGAAGTTTTTAAAGCATTAATTGACTCTGCCTATATAAAACCATATGTACCGTACACTGAGGAATGTATTTCAGCAGAACAATTAGAACATTTCATCCAAAAATATGAAACAGTTTTTATTAAGCCGATCCACGGCAGTCAAGGAAGAAATATTCTTAGGGTCACAAAAGAAAAGGAACTATTTCGGTTAAAAAATAGTCAGAACTCTGAAGTAGAACTAGAATTTCAATCAATACATGAAGTATTTCAAATCATTAAACAGCAATTAAGTAAGCGTACTTGTATTATTCAAGAAGGCTTACCTTTAATCAGTAAAGATAATCGACTTGTTGATTTTAGATTTTTATGCCACAAAAATAAATTTAATAATTGGGAAGTAACTTCAACTGTAGCAAGGATTGGTCATCCAACTCAGTTTGTCAGTAATTTAGCTCGAGGCGGAGACCTTCAAAAAATTGATGAATTTTTAAGTCAATATTTACCCAAAAAAGAGCGCGTTCACTTTAAAAAATTATTAGTTGAATTAGCGATTGAATGTTGTAGGTGTATAGACTCCTCCTTTGATGGATTATTCGCTGAGTTTGGAGTGGATCTTGCTATTGATAACCAATTCAATCCTTGGGTCATTGAATTAAATTCAAAGCCATCTAAGGATTTACATTTAACGGACCCAATTCAAAAAATTAGACCTTCAACAAAGGCTATTTTTTCTCTTGTTCAATCATATTTATAAGTACAAGGAGTGAAAAGAATGAGAATAGGTTATTTATCTCTTAAAGAAAGACAAGAAGGTGAATACGTACAGCACATGGCAAAGGAAGCAAGTAAACTAGGTTATGAATTCGTTCAATTTACCCCTTTTAGTATTCAACCAGCTTCAGAAGAAATACTTGGCTGGAAGTATATTGCAGAAACAGAACAATGGGAGAAAACAACATTTGAAATTCCAAATTATATTTATGATCGTTGTTTTTACTCTCCTAACATTAAAAGTAAGCAAGCAAAACCAATTGTTGATTGGCTAAAGAAACGTAAAGACATCACCTTTTTAGGATATGGACTACCGGGAAAATGGGAAACTTATCAGGCGCTTGCAACTGATGAAAGTCTAAATCCATATATACCAAAAACAAAAAAGTTATTGCATTTAGCGGTATTTTTTGAAGAGCTTAGAAAAACACGTAAGCTAGTTATTAAACCAATACATGGATCAAGAGGAATAAATATTTACTTTGTTACTTTAAGTCCATATTCAATTAGCGTTTCAACTCAAAAACAAAATGAAGTTGTTGAAACAGTATACGAAACAAGAGATGAATTTTTTGAATGGCTACAACCTCTTGTCGAATCAAAAAACTATGTTTATCAAAACTATTTAGACCTTCAAACAAAATCACGCGAAGCATTTGATTTACGCGTTCTTTTACAAAAAAACGAAAAAGGCGAGTGGCAAGTTGTTGGTAAAGGCATCCGAGTAGGAAAAGCAAATTCAATTATTGCAAACTTAAGTGCTGGCAGTAATGCAGTTCCATTTGATGAGTGGATTACTCAATTTAGTCAAAGAACTGCACTAATTTTACAACAAGATATTGAAACAATTTGTAATCAATTACCGATTGTACTTGAGAAGAATTTTCTTCCATTATTTGAAATAGGATTAGATTTAGGAATTGATTCAAATCAAGCAATCTGGATTTTAGATGTTAATTCAAAACCAGGAAGAAAAGTTTTAATCCAAACTGATCCTTCCATTCAACAAAAGCTCTATTCGGCACCAATTCAGTATTGTCTACACTTACAATCGAAATCTAAAAGTGAAAGAAGTGAAATTAAATAATGAATGAAGTTTATAAAATCGTTACTCATCGACAGAGTAAAAACCTAGTATGTATACCTGAAAAACTTACAACATCAAGAAATATTGAATATATTGCTTTTGGTCAAAAAAAATACCCTTGTCAACTAGTTACGATGAATACACTTCAAAATACCATTTCAATATCAGAGCATTTAATTGAAATGCTCTGTATCCCTTTTGAAGGAACTATTGAGCCTATTATTATTGGGAATACGCTGCAGCTCGGTCCACTAGTTGGAATTTTTACAGCTGGCTTTACTGAGTCCCTCCTTCGCCCAATTGGCGATCGAAGCTTTATGTTTGCAAATTTAATAGCCGAAAATAATCAAAAAAACAGCTTCATATTTGTATTTGGCACACATGGAATTGACTGGGAAACAGAAACAATTCAAGGTTATTTCTTTACAAATAAAAGATGGATTAAAGAAGTAGTTCCTTTTCCAACCGTGATTTATAATAGGCTTCCGAATAGGAAAGTCGAAGTTCATAAATCAATTAAACGAGTGCGCCAAAAATTAGAAAAAGAATATAAAATCCCTTGGTTTAACCCAGGATTCTTCAATAAATGGGATTTATATTTAAAATTAAGAAATGACGATTCAGTTGCACAGTACTTACCTAAAACATTAAAGTTTAATAATTTCGATACAATTGAAGAGTTATTATCCAAATATCATTTTGTGTATGTTAAACCCGAAAACGGTAGCCTCGGATCGAGAGTAATTTTAATACGCTACCAGCGTGAAGAAGGTATTTATTATTGTAGGTATCGTGATTTTGAAACAAACAGACTTCAAAAATTCTCGACACTCCAATCCTTAATTAATCATGTTTTCCGTAATATGAAAATACATGATTTTATCGTTCAACAAGGTATTTCATTAATTCGATATGAGCATCAACCTGTTGATTTTCGAGTTCATACAAACAAAGATGCTTTAGGAAAATGGCATGTAACTGTAATTGCTGGGAAAATAGCAGGAAAAGGTAGTACTACTACTCACTTAAATAATGGTGGTCGCGTGAAAACTCTTGAAGAATTATTTGATCAAGAAAAAGCTAAAAGGATTCATGAAAAATTATCTACTGCAGCTTTAAAAATTAGTGAATCTTTAGATCGTCAAGTTGACGGTCACATCGGAGAAATTGGATTTGATATCGGTGTTGATAAAGATGAAACAATTTGGCTTTTTGAAGCGAACTCTAAGCCTGGTAGATCAATTTTTTCAAATCCAAGCTTCCAAGAAAATGACAAACAAATAAAAAAACTATTTTTAGAATATGCTACTCATTTGTCCAAACAGGGAAATGAACTCGAGGCTTCAATGAAATGATTTCTGTTTTTTACCATCTTGATACAAATACTTGGTCGCATGATCACTTAGAATCAAAGTTTTCGATTGGATACAACCACCTTCCTATTTTAGCATTGCAAGATAATGCTTCAAATTCCATTCAATTTCATGTTAAAAAAAATGGTTCACATTTAGGCCCAATTATCGGCATTTTAACGAATGAAGAACGACTACCTTTTAGCGGAAATATTAAAACATTTAAACGAATTTGCAAGAAGGTATTAAATAACGGCGGTATTCCAGTTATCTTAACGCCTACCGCCTTTTCTAATCATTCAGTTACATGTTATACATTTTGTTTTAAAACAAAAAAATGGATTAAACTATTTTCCCCTTTACCAGACGTAATTTACAATCGAATTCCATCTGTGCAATATGAATACAATGATGATTATAAAGAATTTCGAGAAAAAATTTCTGAGTTAAACATCCCTTTTTTTAATGAATCATATCTTTCAAAAATACAAACAACTGCAATCTTATCCACTAACGAATTTTTAAAAACATATATTCCGAAAACAATTGAATTAATAAACGAAAAAGATTTGTTTTTCTATTTAAAAAAATGGAAATTCCTTTATATTAAAAAGCATAATTCTTCAAGAGGATTTGGCGTGTTTAAGCTTTCCTTGAAAAGTGATAATGAAGTCATCATCCGAAATGCTTTTCATGTAGAATTAGTAAAATCAATTAGTGATTGTTGGAAATTTCTTAGCTCTTTAAATGAGGATTTTATTTGCCAACAAGGTATAATAAGCGAATTACCAGATGGAAGAAAGTTTGATCTACGAATTCTTGCACACAAAAAAGAAAATAATTTTATTCTTTCTGGTATCGGAGTAAGAGTTGGTACATTTAATGGCATTACAACTCATGTACCTAGAGGTGGCAGTATTATTTCAATCGAAGAACTACCAATTAAATTAAACTATGAATTATTACAGGAAATCGTTAGACAAACAGGAATTGCATTAAATAATAAAGAGGCACATTTTTATGAATTCTCAATGGATATCGGTATTCAAAATAACCAATATTATATTTTTGAAATAAACTCTAAACCAATGGTATTTGACGAAATCTCGATAAAAGAACAAGGACTTGAAAACTTAATTCATCTATTTTATGAACTTTCGAATTTCAAACAGTAGTTTGTATACTACTGTTCTTTTTTATTTTAAATAACAATGTTAAACTTAAATGAAAAATGCTTTGAAAGGTAAATATTATGATTGATAAAATTAAGATGTTATTTGGAAGTGAGTCCGTTTCGGTCACACCAGATCAGCATACATATATGGATTACTTGTGGTTTTCTACAGAAAATCAAGAAATTTTTGGGATTAAACAAAGTTCTATATCTGAGGAACAACATAACCTATTGGAATGTCTTTTTACAAAATTAGAATCCGATGCAATTATGATGCCATCTGCACAAAGCGAGTGGTTTCAATATTTATATCTCAATAAAGGACATAATCCTTTATTATTCGAAAATGAAAACACTCTCCCTTCCTCCATTCGATTTATTCATTTTTACAGCAATCAACTTTTTACAAATAAAATTGAGTTTGAAGATGCAATCAATGCTTTTTTTCATAAAGATGTAATAGTCGTTTGGAATTCTGCAAAGGAAGGGGTTATTATTGAAAAAATAATTGATCAACCATTTAATAAAGAATTTCTAGAGCATATGCAAGAAATCATTGCAGCTGACTTATACCATGATGTAACTTTTCTTGTTGGAAAACCCTACTCACCATTAGCGAATTTATTTCTTTATTTTGACATAGAACACCAATGTTTTAAAAAAGCTTTATCTGTAAAAAAACAAAAACATATACTCTGGTTTTCAAAAGAGATGCTTTACTATATCCTTTCCTTTTTGCCAGATGATTTACAGAAAGAATTACCTAATCTATTTTTGAATGATATGAAAATTGATGATCCAATTCTTTCAACTGTAAAAATTTATCTTCAACAAAATCTAAATGTTACGGCTACTTCAAAAAAAGCTTTTTTACATCGGAATACTGTTCAATACCGTCTTGATAAATTTTCAGAACAAACAGGAATAGATTTAAAGCATTTTGAGGATGGTCTTGTTATATTTCTAGCTATTCGCCTACTTGAGTTAACAAATGAAAATTAACAAAAGCTTTTTTTGTGCACCTTGTACAAATGAAGCTATTTTTTTTGTGTACCTTTGCCATTGTTGGAAAACGTTTAAATGTTTACAATTTAATTAATGAAACCGATTACAAATATTTGGAGGTAGTAACAATGGCAGAATTAAAATTAGATCATATTTATAAAATTTATGACAATAACGTAACGGCTGTAAAAGATTTTAATCTTCATATTGAAGACAAAGAATTTATCGTATTCGTTGGTCCTTCTGGATGTGGTAAATCAACAACACTTCGTATGATTGCTGGTTTAGAAGATATTTCAAAAGGTGATTTCTTTATTGATGGGCTTCGTGTAAATGACGTTCAACCAAAAGATCGTGACATCGCTATGGTATTCCAAAACTATGCTCTTTATCCGCATATGACTGTATATGACAACATGGCTTTCGGATTAAAATTACGTAAATTTGATAAAGCTGAAATCGATCGTCGCGTAAAAGACGCTGCTCGAATTTTAGGACTTGAAGAATATTTAAGTCGTAAACCAAAAGCACTATCTGGTGGACAACGTCAACGTGTTGCTCTAGGACGTGCTATTGTACGTGATGCAAAAGTATTCTTAATGGATGAGCCATTATCTAACTTAGATGCTAAATTACGTGTTGCGATGCGTTCTGAGATTTCTAAATTACATCAACGTCTACAAACAACTACTATCTATGTAACACATGATCAAACTGAAGCAATGACAATGGCTACGCGCTTAGTTGTAATGAAAGATGGTATTATTCAACAAGTTGGTACGCCTAAAGAAGTTTACGATCGTCCTGAAAACGTATTCGTTGGTGGATTCATCGGTTCACCTGCAATGAACTTTGTTTCTGGTAAAGTTGAAGATGGTCACTTTAACTTAGGAAGCAAAAAAATTGCTATACCTGAAGGAAAAATGAAAACATTACGCGATAATGGATATATTGGAAAAGAAGTTACTTTAGGTGTTCGACCAGAAGATTTACATGATGAGCCAGTGTTTATCGAAGCATCTCAAGGTACAGTTCTTGATTTAAAAATTGAAGTAGCTGAGCTTCTAGGAGCTGAATCAATGCTTTACACTAACTATGAAGGCCATACTTTAGTCGCAAGATTAGATGCACGCTCAACATTTACACATGGTCAAATTATTAAATTAGCCGTAGACATGAACAAAGTTCATTTCTTTGATAAAGAAACTGAATCACGTATTCGATAAAAATAAATAAAATAACGCAGTACCGTTTGAATCGGTACTGCGTTATTTTATTTTCTCTATAATTTTTAAAAAGCCCTCGTTACAATCTGGACAATTAAACATATGGGTACAATACTGATTTGAATTTTGCTCAGTTAATCCATCAGATTTTGCTGAAATATCATAGTCTAAGTATGGACTGTATTTATCATCGTAATCAACTGCTCTTCCTTTATCTTCACAATGATTTTCACAAATAGGACATTTTAATTTATATTGCTCAATTCCATTACATAGTGGACAAATTCCATCCATTATTAACACTCCTATTATGTATTCTTCATTAAGAAAGGATGGAGATTAATCTCCATCCTTATTAGCCATAGATATTATTTTGAATAACCACCTAAGCTTTGCTCAGCCATTTGAACTAAACGTTTAGTGATTTCTCCTCCTACAGAACCGTTAGCACGAGCTGTAGAATCAGGACCTAAAGTTACTCCAAACTCAGAAGCGATTTCATACTTCATAGAATCTAATGCTTGTTGTGCACCATTTACTACTAAGCTGTTGTTGTTTGCCATGTTGTCTCACCTCCTTATGTAAGTGTAATGATAGTATGACTCTAATCGATTAACATATGTATGTTTAGCTAATGTAAATTTTGGAAAAAATTTTTTTATTTATTTATCGGCTTTTTCACATAAAAAAAAGCACTAGAAAGCGCTCTAGTGCTGGGTTTCTCTTAATTCTTGGATTACTGTATTAATTGTAAAAATTGTTTTGTTCTTGCATGCTTAGGATTTTCTAATACATCACTTGGATGACCTTGCTCAATAATGTATCCACCGTCCATAAAAATAACTTCATCTGCAACATTACGAGCAAATTTCATTTCATGTGTAACTACAATCATTGTCATACCATCTTCAGCTAATTCCTTCATTACTTTCAATACTTCTTGTACAAGCTCAGGATCAAGCGCTGAAGTTGGTTCATCAAACAAGATAACTGTTGGCTCTAAAGCCAAAGCTCTAGCGATACCTACTCGTTGCTGTTGACCACCTGAAAGCTGATGTGGTAATAGATTGATTTTTTCTTCTAAGCCCACTTTTGTAAGTAAATCAATAGCTTTCTTTTTCGCTACATCCCTTTTTACTTTTTGTACCGTTACTAGCCCTTCCATTACGTTTTCCAACGCTGTTAAATGTGGAAATAAATGATGCTGTTGAAAAACCATACCTGTTTTACTTCTTAATGAGATAATTTCTTTTTTAGTCACTTTATTCGAAAAGTCAATTGACTGGTCGTCAATTGTGATTTTTCCATCAGTTGGATGCTCTAAAACATTTATACATCTTAAAAATGTAGTTTTTCCAGATCCAGAAGGACCAATAATTGCCGTAACCGTACCCTTTTCTACATTTAAGCTAACGTCTTTTAATACTTCTAGCTCGCCAAAGCTTTTTTTAATATTTTCTAGTTTTATCATCTACTCTTCCTCCATTACTTAGCAACATAGCGTTCAACTCGAGCTTCTAATCGACCTTGAATGACTGAAAGGAAGAAGCATACGATCCAATAGATTATTGCAGCTTCTGTATAAACAACTAAAAATTTATAGTTAGTTGCAGCTATTTCCTGAGCTGTTCTAAACATCTCAGTTACTAATATTAATGAGGCCAAAGACGTGTCTTTTACTAAACTAATAAAAGTATTTGACAATGGTGGTAATGAAACTCTCGCAGCCTGCGGAATAATAATACGTTTCAACGTTTGATTATATGTCATGCCTATTGAATAAGCAGCTTCCCATTGGCCTTTATCAATAGACTGGATAGATCCTCTTATAATTTCAGAAGCATATGCCCCAACACTTAATGAAAAACCAATAATTGCAGAAATATAAGGTGATATTGTTACATGTAGAGTAGGTAATCCATAAAAAATAATAAATAATTGAACTAATAGAGGCGTTCCTCTAATAATGGAAACATAAAATCTCGCTAAACCATTTAAGAATTTATTACCTGATAGACGGAAAAGTGCGGTAATAAATGCTAATATTATACCTACTATAAAAGTAATAATTGTTAATGGAATAGTACCGATTAAAGCAGTTTTAACCATTGGAAGGAAAGAATCCTTCGCAATGGTTAAATTGTCAATCCACTCTGGGCTGAGTATATTATTTAAGTCCATCTTTACCGAACCATTTTGTAACTATTTCATCATACTTTCCGTCTTTTTTCATATCTTCTAGTGCTTTGTTAACTGCCTTTACTAATGATTCATCATCTTTACGGAACATAAATCCACTGTTTGAAGCATCATTTTCTAGAGCAGCAATTTTTACTTTGTTGTCACCAGTTTCATTTAAATAATTTTGAATTGATAACTTATCATTGATCGTTGCATCAGCACGGCCAGATTCAATTAATTGAATCGCTTGGCTAAATCCTTCAACTCCTACTAATTTAGCCCCATATTTTTTAGCTAAATCCCCATAGTTACTAGTTAAAGATTGAGCAGCATTTTTCCCTTTAATGCCATCAAATGAGTTAATTTTTGAATCTGATTTTACAACTAATGCACCTGAAGAAGTAATATATGGATCAGAGAAATAATATTTTTTCTCACGATCTGCTCTAATACCAACTTCATTTGCAATGATGTCAAAACGTTTTGCATCTAATCCTGCAAACATTGCATCCCATTGTGTTTCATAAAATTTTGGTTTTACGCCTAAACGTTTAGCAACTTCATTCGATAAGTCAACATCGAAACCTGTTAATTTACCAGATTTATCATGGAACGTGAATGGTGCATATGTACCTTCAGTACCAATTTTTAACTCTCCACTATCTTTTACTTGAGTTAATAAATCTTTTCCTTTTGCAGTATCTTCTTTTTTATTTGAATTACAGCCTGCCATAAAACCTGCTGCTAAAACTAATGAGCCTAATGTTAAACCAATTTTCTTAATATTCATTCTTTAATCTCCCTTAACCTTATCGGAATTGTGTGTATTGATTTGTGTGTCTTAAATATATTGCATGTATTAAAAAATTACAACAAAAAAATCTCATATTTTTATTATTTTTCTTTTTATCTTTTTAATTCTTTTTTTTGTGATTGAATATTTCAATCATTAGAACTTCCAATTACTACTATTCAAAATTTTTGTAAGGGATGTTCAGAACGTGTACAATATTCTGAAATTAAGTACTTATTCTATTCTTGAACTTACAAACCTACGAAAAATAAAACTCGGTTCACTAAGAACCGAGTTTACTTTGTAAATTTGTATTATTTACTTTTACAATTACACTTTGAATTCTTCTATTTTGAACTTCTTGAATTGTGAAGGTTAAGTTTTTATATTGGAGTAATTCTCCATTTTGAGGAATATGTTTAAAACTTTCAAATAACCAGCCACCTAATGTTAAATATCGACTGGTAGGTTTTTTTATTTTGAACCTTTGAAAAAAACTGGATAATTCAATCGAGGCTTGGAATTGGTATTCATTGTCATTTATTTGGAAAAAATCATCATCCAAATCGTCGAACTCATCCCTTATTTCACCAACTAGTTCTTCGATTATGTCTTCCATTGTTACGATTCCGGATGTACCTCCAAACTCATCAATTACAATTGCTAAATGTGCGTTTTGTTTTTGAAGAATTTTTAATACTATTGAAATTTTCATTGTTTCCATCACAAATATTGGCTCTCTAATCAGTTCATTAATTTTAACAGTTTGATTTTGAATTAATTGAGTTAAAAATTCCTTTTCAGAAATAACACCTACAATGTGATCGATATCGTGATCATATACTGGAATTCTCGAGTATCTCTCTTGCAAAAATATTCCATACACTACTTCCAAAGATTCATTTATGTCAATCGCAACAACATTTGTTCGAGGGGTTAAAATGTCGCTTACTTTTTTTTCTTTAAATGTAATTGTTCTTAATAATAATTCATCTTCGTACAAATTAGACTGTTCACCATCGTTGCTAATCAAATGGCTCGGAGCTTGATTTTGCAGTTGAGCATTCTGATTATTGCTGCTAAAAAATAAACGTTCGATTAAGTTAAAAAAATTCAAAATTCCTTTACCCGAGGGAGCATCAGACAAGCACTTCACATCCCTAATTAAAGATTTTAAACATTAACTATCGACAATCCTTTACAAATATTTATTTAATATGTATTCAAAACAGGAAATTTTATGCAAAAAAAAGCCTCTTTCTTAAAATAAGAAGAGGGGGAAAATGAGGTATTGTACGAAACGATTAAAAAATAAGCTGATTGAAATAGTTAATATCCAACTATAACTAGAAGGTTCTCTCCTTAGAAAGAAATAGTACTTCTGCACAAATCAACTTTACAATCTTATTTTATACTAAATATAGACCAACTGGATTAGTAATATGTTAACGTTTTGTGAAACATTGTACAATGTACCTTAACTAAAAAAAGAAGGTATAAAGATTTAACTCTTTATCCTTCTTTTTTATTGATATTATTATTTTGCTGCTTCTATAAATTCATTTTTTTTTATTTCAACAAGTTTTACTTGATGTGAATCTAATTCAACAACTTTAAATTCAAAGTCCTCAAATATAATCGATTCACCTTGTTGAATATCGTGGTTTTGAGTTAAAATCCAGCCACCAATTGTGTCAACATCATCTTCTACTACGTATAGTCCGAATAAGTCATTAATTTCAGTGATTAACACTTTTCCGTCTACAATTTTATGAGAGTCTGAAATATGTTGAACAGCAGGCTTTTCATCATCGTCATATTCGTCACGAATTTCTCCAACAATCTCTTCAAGTATATCTTCCATTGTTAATAATCCAGCAGTTCCACCATATTCATCATACAATATTGCAAGCGGAATACGTTTCTTTTGCATTAACAATAATAAATCGTGAATTGCGATCGTTTCAATTACCTGAATTACTGGTCGGGTGTAGTTAGCGAAATCATATGATTTTTCTACTTCACCATCAAGATAACGGATAAAAAAGTCTTTAACATTTACCATACCTAAAATATCATCTTTATCCTCACCAAAAACCGGGTAACGTGTATATTTTTCATTTTTAATTATTTCGATTTGTTCTTCAATTGGGTCTTCTGCATATAAACCGATAATTTCAGTACGAGGGACCATAATTTCTTTTGCAAGTCGGTTATCGAACTCAAAAATATTATTTAAATAATTATATTCAGCTTGATTAATTTCTCCGCTTTCAAAGCTTTCTGATAAAATAATTCGTAATTCTTCCTCAGTATGAACTTCTTCTGATTCTGATGCTGGCTTAATACCAAATAATCCTGTAAAAAATCTTGCAGAACCATTTAATACCCAAATAAATGGATAAGCTATTTTATAGAAAACAATAAGTGGAGTAGAAAGTATTAGTGTGAGTGATTCAGCTTTTTGAATAGCAAGCGTTTTTGGAGCTAGCTCACCAATTACAACGTGAATAAATGTCATAAATGAAAAAGCTAGAATAAACGAAATTGTTGTAGCAATTGTCCCGTTTAATCCAAGAAATTCTACTACTGGTTGTATAAGATGCTTAAACGTTGGCTCACCTTTAAAACCTAATCCTAAAGCTGTAACCGTAATACCTAATTGACAAGCTGATAAATATTCATCCAAACTCGTCGTAACCTTTTTAGCAGCTACTGCACCTCGCTTTTTTTCAGCTACTAGTTGATCAATTCGACTTGATCTAACTTTCACGATCGCAAACTCTGCTGCGACGAAAAAAGCTGTAAGTGCGATTAATACTGCAATCATAAACAAGTTAACTATGTCCAATGACGAACTCGAGTTTTAATACTCGAGTATTCACCTCCTGAGATTTTCAATCTACAAAAATATAAAAATATTATTTTACTTACTTAATAGATTACCATAATTTAGTAAAACATACTTATTTTATAGCTTTAATAAATTGTTAAGTTTTAATATTAATTTAGTCATTATTTTACAAAATGCTTTAATGTCTGAAATAACGGTGATGTATGATGTGACAATGAATCTACTAAAGCATTTTTTTCACATTCATTCATACCCGAAATAACAGGAACTAACTGAGCTAATTTAGCTTCAAGCTCAATAATTTGATTTGATATTTGTTGAATTTGTTCAAAAACACAATTTTTTTGATTATAATTAGTTTGCAATAAATCTTTTATCTCTTCTAAGGATATTCTCATTTTCTTACAATGTTCAATAAATCTGAGAGTCTCAATTGCCTCTGTGGAATAATATCGATAATTAGATACAGATCGTTTTGCTTCTAGTAACCCTAATTTTGTATAATAATCAATTGTTCTTTTTGAAACTTGAGCTATTTCAGCTAACTCTCCAATGCGATACTCGATCCCAAGTGACAACCCTCCCCATTTTAAATAGTATTACTATTATATAATTTAGAAAGTATACAGTCAAACGTTACAGTTCGACGAAAAAAAGGATAAAAATACATATTATGATTGGTTTGTGAGTAATCTTTGTTGTTTTTTAAGAAAATTAGTTTGAGGTTTTCTCTGTGGGGTCTCAGGTTCCCCATATTTCCTATAAGAGTCAAGCATACTAAGTTGAACTAAACATATGAATACAACATTTATAAGGAACAAGATAAAAATACAGTGAATTGAAAGTATTTTCTAGTAATTTATAAAAATAGGAGGTGTAATTTTGAAATTAAATGATCGAATAATACTAAAAGTTCCATTTTTGCAGTCTGCTGTATCTATTTCGCAAGTAAAAAAAGGATTTTCATTTGAAGAGAAATGGAAGGTTAAAAATGATTTAGGTGAAGAGTTGTTTATCAAAATTTATGATTTTGATCGTACTAGTCATGTTAAATTGCTTAATACATATTTAGAGAACTTTTATGAAATTGGTTCAATTATTCCTAAACCGATTCATTTAATTGAGTTGAGTGAAGAAGCTCTCACAATACACGCTGTCGAGTCTGTTGATGGATTAGATGGTGAGGAATATTTACAAACGATCGCTAAGGAACAACAGTATCAATTAGGTTTACAATCTGGAAAGGAATTACTTAAAATTCATTCATTAACAAATCCAAGTCAAAATCAATCTTGGGAAGATATCCGACTTGCTAAATTCAATCGATATGTCGATTTACTGAAGGAATCTACTATTTCATTTCCGGGACTCGATTTTGTTCTGTCCTTTGTTGAGGAAAACAGACACTTATTAAAAAATCGTCCTATTACATTTTTACATGATGATTTTCATCCAGCAAATTTACTTTTTAAAGATGGGCAACTAAAAGCGGTAATTGATTTTGATCGATTTGAATGGGGAGATCCTTATCATGATTTTCACAAAGTTGCTTTATTTACAAAAGATATAAGCATTCCGTTTGCAATTGGGCAAATTGATGGATATTTCTCGAACAATCCCCCTGATGATTTTTGGACTTTGTACGCACTCTATGCTGCAATGATTATTCCGTCAGATATTATTTGGTCTTATAAGACAACACCTCATTTAATTGATTCAATGTGGAAAAGAGTTCGAATGATATTAGATGATCATAGGAATTTTAATCAATCTATACCAGGTTGGTACAACGAAAAGAGTAGCCTTCATCGATAAGGCTACTCTTTTTGTGTTGAAAAAATGAATTTATCAATTAATGTCCAACATGTTTTCATAATTATGCTTATTTACTTATGAATCTGATATGAGTACGTATTTTTCATCATATTGCTCTTTTTTTAACTCATGAACCCTTTATGAGTTAAGAATTAGCCTCTTCTTCCTCTTTTTTTAACTCATAGACCCTTTATGAGTTGAAAATTGAGATCATAAAAAAGAGTAGCGTTCATTAAAAAGCTACTCTTTGTTCATTCACGAGAGTCAAATAAGCTAAGAAATACATCCGTAATCTTAGGTTCAAATTGGATTCCTTTATTCCTTTTTATTTCTTTTAAGCATTCTTCTACGGGCATTCCTTTCCAATATGAGCGATTTGAGTTCATATCATCATTACTAACTGCTGCACTACCTCGAAAATGGTAGGGAAATAGTTCATGAAGTGGATTAAAACGATTTATTTTTTATTTAGCATTCATATATATTAACTATTTACTTCTTCCGTTCAATAGCGCTCCTTTCATCACACTTAAAATTAAACCTACTCAAACTGATCATTTCATATAAGACTTATAATTTTTGTGAAAATTTTGTGATTTTATTTCATTCTTTATTGACCAACGTATTACGGTAGTTTAAAGTTAGAATATTAAAAAAATAAGAAGTGAGGATGATTGTTATGGAACGTGTTTTTAATTTCTCTGCTGGTCCCTCTGTCTTACCGCTTCCAGTATTAGAAAAAGTACAAAAAGAGCTTGTTTCTTTTGGAAGTTCTGGAATGTCTGTTATGGAAATGAGTCATCGTTCTGCCGAATTTGAAGGAATTATTAAAAAATGTGAGAGCTTATTACGTGAAGTTTTAGAAATCCCAGCAAATTATAAAGTTTTATTTTTGCAAGGTGGAGCTTCGACTCAATTCTCAATGGTTCCACTTAACTTAATGAAAAAGTATAAAAAGGCTGCTTTTATCAATACGGGTTCTTGGTCTAAGAAAGCAATATCAGAAGCAAAAAAATATGGTGAAGTTGAAGTGATCGGTTCTTCTGAGGCTAAAAATTTTTCATATATTCCTAATTTAGAAGCTTTAGATTTAAACGAACCATATGACTATGTACATATAACGTCGAATAACACAATTGAAGGGACAAAATACTCTACTTACCCTAATACAATTTCTCCACTAGTTGCAGATTTTTCTTCAAATATACTTTCCGAACCAATTGATGTCTCTAAATTCGGTTTAATCTATGCGGGTGCTCAAAAGAACATCGGCCCTGCAGGATTAACGATTGTTATTATTCGAGATGATCTGATCGGTCATGCTGATAAAATTTGTCCAACAATGCTCGACTATAAAACACATGCGGAAGCATCTTCACTTTATAACACACCACCCACATTCAGCATCTATGTAGCGCTGTTAGTTTTAGAATGGATAAAAGAATCTGGCGGATTAAATAGTATTCATCAAAATAACTTGTTAAAAGCTCAAGTATTATATGATTTTATCGATCAATCTGACTTGTTCTCTTCTCCAATTGAAAAAGAGAGCAGATCGCTTATGAATATTCCCTTTACTTCGACTACTGATGAATTAAATAAACAATTTCTTGCTGAGGCAAATTCAGCTGGTTTTGTGAATCTTGAAGGTCATCGATCAGTAGGAGGTATGCGAGCTAGTATTTATAATGCGATGCCTTTAGAAGGTGTAGAGAAATTAGTTCAGTTTATGAATCGCTTTGAAAAGAAAATCGTAGAGGAGATAGTAAGATGATAAAAATACAAACATTGAATAATATTTCTGAGCATGGTATTAAAGAATTTCCTTTAGATCATTATACGATTAACAATAATTTAAATGAACCTGATGGAATTTTATTAAGAAGCCATAGTATGCATGAGATGATCATTCCAAATAGTGTAAAGGCAATCGCAAGGGCCGGAGCTGGCGTTAATAATATTCCAATAGATGAATGTACTTCAAGAGGAATTGTCGTATTTAATACGCCTGGTGCAAATGCAAATGCAGTTAAAGAACTCGTTTTGACAAGTTTATTTCTTTCTTCTCGCCGAATTATTGAAGGGATTGAATGGACTCGTTCTTTATTTGGTGAAGAAAATGTTTCCAAAATTGTAGAAGCTGGTAAAAAAGAATTTGCTGGAGCAGAAATCGCAGGTAAGAAATTAGGGATTATTGGTTTGGGAGCAATTGGCGCACTTGTGGCAAATGATGCACTTGCATTAGATATGGAAGTATATGGTTATGACCCTTACATTTCTGTTGAAACAGCTTGGCGATTATCTAGAAATGTACAGCGAATTGATAATTTGGAGCAAATTTTTTCAACATGTGATTATATAACAATTCATGTTCCACTTACAGCTGAAACAAAAGAATTTGTAAATGAAAAGCTGTTATCAGTCGTAAAAAAAGGAGTTAAAATACTTAACTTTTCACGTTCTGAATTAGTGGAAGATACTGCGATCGAATATGCGCTAAATAATGGTACTGTAGGAGTTTATGTAACTGATTTCCCAAATGGAAAAGTAATCGGTATGAAAAATGTCATACCAATCCCTCATTTAGGAGCATCAACAGCTGAATCAGAAGAGAACTGTGCGCGTATGGCTGCAAAACAACTAAAAAATTACTTAGAAACAGGTAACATAAAGAATTCAGTTAACTTCCCAAATGTGGAATTACCTTATACAGGGAAGAAACGAATTACGATTGCACATAAAAATATTCCTAATATGGTCGGACAAATTACTGGATTACTCGCAAAATATCATGTAAACATCGCCGACATGCTAAACCGAAGTAAAGGTGCTTTTGCGTATACGATGATTGACCTTGATGATACATTCAATGAACCGGTCGAGCAATTATTAAAAGAAATTGAGGGCGTTATTTCGGTAAGAATCATCTAAATAGTAATAAAACGGTAGGAGCAAATTTTGCCCTACCGCTTTTTATTTATTCGAAGCAATTTTCAATAATTGTAGCAACACCTTCTCCGCCACCAATGCATAGTGTTGCTAGACCATATTGTGTTTCTCTTCTTTTCATCTCATGAATCAATGTAACTAGTATTCTAGTTCCACTCGCACCAATTGGATGACCTAATGCAATCGCTCCACCATTCACATTGACAATCGTATCATCAAATCCGCATTCCTTCAACACAGAAAGCGATTGCACTGCAAATGCTTCGTTTGCTTCAATTAAGCCAATATCACTTAATTCGATTGATGATTTTTCAATTGCTTTTTTAGCTGCAAAGGCTGCTCCAATTCCCATAATACTAGGATCAACGCCTGCACTACTATTCGCATTAATTTTTACTAACGGTTTAATTCCAAGTTCTCTTGCTTTACTTTCACTCATCAATATAACAGCAGCTGCGCCATCATTTATTCCAGAAGCATTTGCCGCTGTAACTGTTCCATTTTTATCGAAAGCCGGTCTTAATGTTGAAATTTTCTCTACTGTCGCACCAAATTTAGGATACTCATCTTCTTTAAAAATGATTGGATCCTTCTTTCGTTGTGGTATTTCAATTGCAACAATTTCATCTTCAAATTTACCAGCCTTAATCGCCATTTCAGCTTTTTGTTGACTATTTACCGAAAACTCATCTTGCTTTTCTCTAGAAACTTCATAGCGAACCGCTAAGTTTTCAGCAGTGTTTCCCATGTGATAGTCATTAAATGCACACCAAAGTCCGTCTGCAATCATACTATCAACAATTTTCTGATTACCCATTCTATAGCCATCTCTTGCACCTTTTAGCAGATATGGAGCTTGACTCATGTTCTCCATACCGCCAGCAACGATAATATCAGCATCTCCTGCTAAAATCGCTTGAGTTGCCAAATGGACTGATTTTAAACCTGAACCACAAACTTTATTTATTGTCGTTGCAGAGACAGTATTTGGTAGTCCCGCCTTTAAAGCTGACTGCCTTGCTGGATTTTGGCCTAAACCAGCCTGTAGGACATTTCCCATGATTACTTCATCAACCTGATTCTCTTGTAAACCCGCTCTTTTAATCGCTTCTTTAATCACTTTAGCACCTAGTTCTACTGCACTTACATCTTTCAATGTACCACTAAAATTTCCAATTGCAGTTCTAACAGCGCTAACGATTACAACATTCTCACGCATTTTATTTCCCCCTTTTATTTTATCCTTTTGAACTAAACCACCTTTAACGAATTAATTTTTAATGTGATAAGCTCTACATTTTTCATAAAAAGTTGACTTGCTTATTTCTAATAATTTCGCAGCTTCAATCTTATTACCTTGAGATTCAACTAGCGCTCTTTTAATAGCATCCTTTTCGGTCTCTTCAACCATTTCTTTTAGCGATTTTATGGAAATTTGATTAATGAATTGGGATGTATTTTTTTCTACAGCAAATGTATTTTTTTGATTGATCGGATTATCGTATAAATAAAGAGGTAATTGCTTTGGTGTAATCACTTTACCATTTAGGACATTTATACATCTCTCAAGTACATTTTCTAGTTCTCGAATATTTCCTGGCCAGTGATGTGACTTAAGAATTTGAAAAACTTCATTTGAAATTTGAATACCGTTTCTATGAAATTTCCTTTCGAGTTTTTTTATTAATGAATTTGCAATGAGAGGTAAATCATTTATCCGTGATCTAAGTGGAGGGATATCTATTTTAATTACATTTAAGCGGTAATACAAATCATGACGAAATTCCTTTAAAACGACCATCTTTTCAAGATCTCGATGAGTAGCAGCAATCACTCGTACATCAATGGAGATTGGAGAACTTCCACCAACTCTTTCTATTTCTCTTTCCTGAAGTACTCTAAGTAATTTACTTTGCATATGCAATGACATATCACCAATCTCGTCTAAAAAAATCGTTCCTCGATTTGCTATCTCAAATTTTCCTTTTTTCCCACCTCTTTTTGCACCTGTAAATGCTCCTTCTTCATAACCAAAGAGCTCTGATTCTAGTAAATGCTCTGGAATTGAAGCACAGTTTACTCGTACAAACGGAAAATTCCTTCTTGGACTTGCATCGTGAATTGCATGTGCAAATAATTCTTTACCTGTACCTGATTCTCCAAAGAGTAAAATGGCTGATGAACTTGCAGATACTTGCCCTGCCAATTTTTTTGCAGCGTTGAAAACAGGAGTTTCACCAATTAATTGATTGAAGCTATATTTACTACTTAACTCTTTTTCAAATTTCTTTTTATAATAATTTAATTCCTCTACTATTGGTTCTACTTTTTTAGAATACTCAATCCACTCTTGTGCATTCCTAAACATAACTGTTCCAACTGCACCTACTAATTCGTCCCCTACATAAAGTGGATATCGATTTGCTACCATCTCTGTGTTTTTGATTGGATGTATTTCAGCAACCTCTGCTTGACCAGTTTTAGCAACAATATGCATTCTTGAGTTTTCAATAACTTCATGGACAGCCATTCCAATCACTTCGTCTGCAGAGCGTCCAACAAACTCACAATACGATTCATTCATATATAAAATTCGGCCATCACGATTAACTACGACAATCCATTCAGTTGCTAGATTAATAATCTCTTGTATCCATTCAAACGGAAGTCTTTCTAACATACTATTCATACGATACCTCACTTTAAAAGTAGGATACAGGTAAAGCGAAAAGCAGGAACACGTCCCTGCTCTTCCTACCTTTTTTGTGCCCTACTGCACTGTATATCCTGCATCTATTACATTTGCTTGACCTGTGACCCCGCCAGTGTATTCACTAGCGAGAAATACTGCATAGTTTGCGATTTCTTTTACTGAAAGTAATCTTTTTTGAGGTACTAATGGATAAATTACTTCTTCAATTACACTTTCAAGTGGTACATTCCTTGATTTTGCTAAGTCAGCCAATTGGTTTTGAACTAGTGGTGTGTCAACATAACCTGGACAGATTGCATTAACTGTAATCCCATCACAAGCACCTTCTAATGCAGCCACCTTTGTTAAACCAATTACTCCATGCTTCGCTGAATTATAAGCTGCTTTACCGGCGAATCCTATTAATCCATTGATCGAAGCCATATTAATAATTCGGCCATACTTTTGCTTTTTCATGATCGGAAATACATGTTTGATGCTGATAAATGGTGCTGTTAACATAACCTTAACAAGTAATTCAAATTTTTCTGTAGGAAAATCTTCAATTGATGAAACGTATTGTAAACCTGCATTGTTTATTAAAATATGTAACTCACCAAATTGATTGATTACTTTATGAATTGTGTCAATTACTTGTTCTTCATTTGTAACATCACACGCATAACCGATCGCATTAAACCCTAATTCTCGTAATGAAGAAGCGGACTTTTGAACATTTCCTTCGTTTAAGTCGGTTAAAACAACTGTTGCTCCTTGCTCTGCAAAGGTTTTAGCAATTTCAAAACCAATTCCACTACCAGCACCAGTTATTAGTGCAACCTTCTCAGAAAGCATTTGCTGCATTTGTTTGCCTCCCTTAAAAGACTAGTTCACATTATTTAGTAATATCGGACTAATTGTGAATGTAGCTTCAGTCTTTTCAGTAATTTCTTGAATCGTTGCTCCGCCTACACACTCTACTAAAACCATGCCTTTGTCTGTAAAATCAAAAACTGCTAATTCAGTAATTAGTCTATGAACGACGCTTTTTCCAGTTAAAGGTAAAGTACAAGCTTTTTTCACTTTACTTTCACCATATTTATTAACATGCTCCATGACAACAACGATTTTCTTCGCACCATTTACTAAGTCCATCGCACCGCCCATACCTTTTACCATTTTCCCTGGAATCATCCAGTTTGCAAGATCACCAGCTTCAGAGACTTCCATACCACCTAAAATAGCTAAATCGATATGGCCTCCTCTGATCATTGCAAAAGATTCAGCACTATCAAAATAAGAAGCCCCCTTAGCAGCAGTTACTGTTTCTTTTCCTGCATTGATTAAATCAGCATCTATTGCTGCCTCTGTTGGATATGGTCCAATACCTAGTAAACCATTTTCAGACTGTAACATTACTTCAATACCTTCTGGAAGATAGTTTGCTAACAAAGTAGGAAGTCCAATTCCAAGGTTTACATACATGCCATCTTGAATTTCCTTAACCGCAGTTTGAATAATTAATTGACGAATATCTTTCATGTTATTAGCCTCCTATACTCCTGTAGTCATTCTACGTTCAATGCGTTTTTCGTATGTTTCGCCATGGAAAACATGTTGTACATAAATGCTCGGTGTATGAATTGCATCAGCATCAAGCTCTCCAACTTCTACAAGCTCTTCAACTTCCGCAATTGTAATTTTTCCAGCCATCGCTGCAAGTGGATTAAAGTTACGAGCAGTTTTTCTAAACACTAGATTTCCTTGCTTGTCAGCTTTCCAAGCTTTAACAAATGCAAAGTCACCTACGATTCCCTCTTCTAATAAATATGTTCTTCCGTTAAAAACTTTATGTTCTTTTCCTTCTGCAATTGGAGTTCCTACGCCTGTAGCTGTGTAGAATCCTGGGATTCCAGCGCCACCTGCACGAATACGCTCTGCTAAAGTCCCTTGAGGAACTAGTTCTACTTCAAGTTCACCACTTAAGAACTGCTTTTCAAAAATTTTATTTTCTCCAACATATGAAGAAACCATTTTTTTAATTTGTTTATTTGCTAGTAATAGCCCAAGGCCCCAATCGTCAACTCCACAGTTGTTACTTACGATTGTTAAATCCTTTGTCCCTTTATCTCGTAATGCTAAAATCATTTTTTCAGGAATACCGCAAAGTCCAAAGCCACCGACAATAATCGTAGCTCCATCATGAATTTGTGAAACAACCTCTTCTACTGAAGTAATTACCTTATTCTTGCCCATTATTTTGCTCCCTTCAAAAGTAAGATTAGTAGTTTAACATTCTTAAACAAGTCCTGTAAGTTTAAATACTGCAATGATTAAGAATACTGCAACTGTTTTAATGATTGTTATTGCAAAAATATCTTTATATGACTGGCGATGTGTTAAACCAGTTACAGCTAATAATGTAATGACTGCACCGTTATGTGGCAAAGTATCCATACCACCTGATGCCATCGAAATAACGCGATGCATCACTTCTGGCGGAATATTATATTTGTTAATTGCTTCAATATATTTTTCAGACATTGCACTGAGTGCAATACCCATACCACCTGATGCAGAACCTGTAATGCCTGCTAATGTTGTAGTCGTCACAGCCCCATTTACTAATGGATCTGAGAATGTATGAGAAATTCCTTTACTGACTAATCCAAAACCTGGTAATGCAGAGATTACTCCACCAAAACCATACTCAGCACCTGTATTCATCGACGCAAGTAGTGCTCCGCCAATGCTTATATTAATGCCTGATTTTAAATTTGTTCGAATACTTTTGTAGCCATAAATCATCGCTGAAAGAATCCCAATAACGAGGGCACATTCTACTGACCAAATACCAACAACTGCAGTAATATCAACTACCCCAAAAGCTTCTAAACCAATTGATTTAAAATCAAATCCATTTGGATACCATTTTGGGAAAGAAACAACAAAAAATTTATTTGAAAATCCAACTAATAATAGTGGAACGAACGCTAAAATTTGTTTTAAAACTGGTGTAGGAGTATTTATATTTAATGAAGGAACTTCTGTTTGAGTTTCTTGTGTAGCAGCTAATTCCCCATTAAATCCTAAATAACCTTCCCCTGCTTTTTCTGCTTTCCTACGTCTTGATTCTAAGTACCAAAGACCGACTGCAAGTACAAAAACAGCAGCTAAACTCCCTAAAAATGGTGCCGCATAAATATCCGTTTTAAAAAATGTAGTCGGGATAACATTTTGAATTTGCGGTGTACCAGGCAATGCATCCATCGTAAACGTAAATGCGCCAAGGGCAATTGTTCCAGGAATCAATCGCTTTGGAATATTGCCTTCACGGAATAAGTTTGCAGCAAATGGATAAATTGCAAATACGACAACAAACAAGCTTACTCCACTATATGTTAAAATTGCACCCATTAATACAATCGCTAAAATTGCTCTTTTTGCTCCTACTAATTGAATAATTGTTTTTGCGATTGATTCAGCAATTCCAGACATTTCAACGATTTTACCAAAAATTGCTCCAAGTAAAAATACAGGGAAATATAACTTTATAAAGCCAACTATTTTTCCCATAAAAATATTACTAAAGAATGGTAGAACATAACTTGGCTCAGTTAAAAGTACTGCAAATAAAGCACAAATTGGGGCAAATAAAATAACAGAAAACCCACGATAAGCTACAAACATTAAAAGTCCTAATGCTAATAAAATAATGATGATTTCCATAATAACCTCCTTGTTATCCTTACGAATTGGCGCTTTATTGACAACGCTTTCATTTAAACTAGTGAACTAGTTTAAATGCCACTATTTACTGTATTTTGCTCCTTTCAAACAGAATGTTCTTCTGCTTTTATACAAGCAAATAGTGTGCCAAGTTATTATTGGATTTTACTAAGACCGTATTTAATATTTTTAGGACTTAATCTACTCTACATTTATTTATTTTATAAAACTATTAATATTAGCTTAATTTATAATTTTCTAATAATTTTAAATGGAGTTTTTCCGAAGTTTCGGAATTTCACCCCAATAAAATTCCGAAAACCTGGAAATTCCAGAAATTCGGAATTTTTTTTTGAACATTCTATAATGAACTATACTGATGAATTAAACTCTTCATCCAATCATGTACTTCTAAAAATTGAAAACCTTCTTTTCTAGCTTTCTCGTTATTCAAAGACTGATCACTATATGCATCAAATGGCGACTGATGTTCACTCGGACCTTTAGAGCTGATAATAGCCTTTTTTCCAGTTTCCTTTTCACATATATTTACAATCTCTTTAAATGTAATACTACCATTAGAGCAAGCATTAAAAGGACCACTTTTAATCGATTCATTTTCACCTAACCAAAGTAAAAACTCAGCGGTTTCATCAGAATCGATAAAGGTCATCTCTTTGTTTAAATCAGAAATTATCATTTCTTCATTATTAGATATTTTATTAACGTGGAAAAGCAATCTCTTAGTATAATCATCCGGTCCTAATACGACTGGAAATCTAGCTGCAAACACTGGAAAACTTGCTTCCTGAAATAAAACAGCTTCACAAAGGCGTTTCCCTTCCGCATAAGAATATTCATTCTCTTTGTTATACACAACTGGATAATTAAAAGGATCAAAGTCACTTTCCACATGATTTAAGCCAGTATCATAGACTGCTAATGAAGAAGTAAAAATATATTTTTTAACATGCTTTGTTAGTAGTTTAATAATTTCTTTCGCTTCAATTGGAGTATAACAAATATTATCATAAACAAGATCCCAATTATGATCACTTAACTTAGTTAAAGTCTCAGGATTTCGTCGGTCGATTACAAAGCGATTAACTTGATCACCGAAGCTATCTACCGTAATTCCCCTTGTCGCGATTGAAACGTCATACCCTTTTTCGATTAATTTATGAACAAGTCGTTTTCCGAAAAATCTTGTACCACCTAGCACTAAAACTTTTTTCATTTTTTGAACCCCCAAAGAAAAAATACACATACTAACAATTCGCCATAGAATAACAAAATACCTTCTAATAAAGGAAACTTCTTTTACCGAATTAAGTTTTCTATCTGGCTGGTTTTGTAATTTTGCCATATTCAATCAAAAAGAGAATTTTCAATAGCTCAATTTAGATTGTTCAATTTATTAGTACATTTCTATATACGTTTGTTTGTATCTCTAATTTACTATTAACTATTCAAGACAACACTATCATACATTACCATGCCTGGACTATTAGTAAGTCCTGAATTGAAATCGTCCATGTCTTTAATACACCTTTAAAAGAAAAAATAGTGAAGGCTTCTTCAATTTTACTCAAGGAAGCCTTCACTATTACTATAATGTTGTTTTATTCTAATCTAAAATAAAGTAAGCATAGCTTTGTAATAGGAAGGGGACTATGAATTTTCAATCCCCTTTTTAAATTGTCTTACTTTACAGTAACCTGACGTGATACTGTCCCGCTCTTATTACCAGCTTTATCAACTGCATAAATCGTAATTGTTACTTTACCAGCTTTTTGTTTTGGTAATTTCGCAGCAAATGAACCATTACTAGATGCATTTACATTCGCAACAGCCTTCGTGCCGATTGAAATTACAATTTTCGCATTTGCTTCTGCTTTACCGTTAACTTGAATACCTGTTTTTGAACTTACAGATACACTAGTAATCTCTGGTTTGTTCGGAGCTGTGCGGTCCAATACTGTTGTTTTCGATGCACTACTTTCGTTTCTAGCTGCATCTTTAGCTGTTACATAAAGAACTGTTCCTGCTTTTTGCTTACTTAATGAAATTTTATATGTTCCATTTGAAGCTACTTTTCCTGTTCCAATTACTTTTGTACCATTCTTGATCGTAATTGTAGCGTTTGCTTCTGCTTTACCAGTTAAAACTACATCGTTGTCATCAATAGCATTAATAACTGGTGCTGTAGGTGCTGTTCTGTCTAATACTGTTGTATTAGAAGCCCCACTTACGTTTCCAGATCCATCAGTAGCTGTTACAGTTAAAGTTGTTCCTGCTTTTAGTTTACCTACTTGGATTTGGTAAGAGCCGTTTGCTTCTGCTTTTCCTGAACCGATTACATTGTTACCAACTTTTACTGTAATTGTTGCATTTGCTTCTGCTTTACCAGTTAATGTCGCATCTTTATCACTAATTGCATTTACAACTGGTACTGCAGGTGCTGTTTTGTCCAGTACTACAACATCGAAAACATTACCTTCATTTCCAGCTTGATCTTTTGCAGTTACTGAAAGGATTGTTCCTACTGCTTGTTTTCCTACTTGAACTACAAAATAGCCGTTTGAATATGCTTTACCTGTTCCAATTACTTTATCTCCATTTTTTACGATAACTGTTGCGCCTGCTTCTGTACTACCTGTTAATTCCGTATCATTATCACTGAATGAATGAATAACAAGTGTAGCAGGAGCTGTTTTGTCTAATACAGTTGTATTAGCATCTTCACTCACATTTCCAGCTGAATCTTTAGCAGTTACTGTTAGAATTGTTCCCGCTGTTTGTTTACCTACTTGAATTTCAAATAATCCGTTTGAATCTGCTTTTCCAGATCCAATTTCGCTATTACCATTTTTTATTGTAATTGTTGTATTTGCTTCTGTTTTTCCAGTTAGTACTGTTTCATTATCACCAATAGGATTAATGATAATAGAATTTGGTGCTGTTTTGTCTAATACTGTTGTATTAGAAGCTGCACTTTCATTTCCTGCTGAATCTTTAGCAGTTACTGAAAGAATTGTGCCTGCTGTTTGTTTACCGATTTGAATTTCATACACTCCGTTTGCATCTGCTTTTCCAGTTCCAATTTCTGTATTACCATTTTTTACTGAAACTGTTGCATTTGCTTCTGCTTTACCTGTAATTACTGACTCGTTATCAGCAATTGGGTTAATGGTTGGTGCATTTGGAGCCGTTTTATCTAGAACCTTAATAGTTGTTGGTGTGCTCACGTTTCCTGAAGCGTCAGACACCGTTACTGTTAATTCAGTACCTCCAGCAAGTGGGCTAATTTCAATATAGAATTTGCCTGCTTTGTTTGCGTCCTCTGTACCGATTACTTTTCCATTTGCTTTCACGGTAACCGTTCCATAGCCTTCTACTGTTCCAGAAATTTGCGTATCATGGTCAGTAACTGTATTCACAATCGGTGCAAGAGGCGCAGTTAAGTCAGTAACAGAAACTGTTACTTCCTTGCTTGAGTTTCCTGCTGCGTCCGTTGAACTTACATAAAGAGTTGTACCTGCTTTTTGCGGAGCAATCGTAACGGAATAGTTTCCATTTCCATCCGCTTTTGCACTTCCAAGTACGCCATCATTATTTCGTACAACTACATTTGAACCTACTTCAGCTTTACCTGTAACGGTCTTATTGCTATCTCCTACTTTGTCAACAACTGGTGCATCTGGTGCCACGTTGTCGCTCACTGTAATTGATGTTACTGGGCTGACTTTGTTGTCATCATTCGTTGCTGTAATACTTAATACTGTTCCAACTGTTTGCTTATTGATGGATAAGCTGAAATCGCCAGCCTCATTTGTTTTACCAACTGCAACGACATTCTCACCGTTCTTCACAGTGATTGTGATGTTTGGATCTGCTTTACCTGTGATAACATTGTCGCCGTTACCTAATCCTTTGACAACTGGTGCATTTGGAACTGGCACCACTTTTGTAGTCAAACTAACAACGTTTGATACACCAGCGTTTAAGCCACCTGTAATCGATACTCGGAATTGATAATTCGTGTTTTCATTTAAACCAGTTACGGTTACTTTGCCATCCGTCACAGACAATGTACCGTCCGTTGTAGCCGTTTGCCAGCTTGATCCGTTATTTGAAGACTGCTGGATTTTAATCGCTGTTGCATCCACTGCTGGGTTCCAAGTTAATGTTGCTTTGTGTGCACTGCTATCCACGTATTTGAATGTGTTTACACTTGATGCGATACCAAGTACGTTAAAGTAGTCAGTTGCGTATTTTCCATCTACCATTTCTTTTGGTGTAATCGTCGCATCGAAATTAGTTTTGTACAGGTTACCGACAAGGTAGTTCATATCGGTGCTATCCACCACGCCGTCTTGGTTCAAGTCTTCCGGATTGAAAGCCGGACCTGCTTTTTTCACGCTGTATTTCTTTGCTAGAGCTTTTACGTCGAGAACATCAATCACGCCGTCTCCGTTTAGATCACCAGCTGGACCATTCGGTTGCCTAGATGTGGCTCCGATATAGCCGCTATACGAACCGACATCGTCACCCCATGGAGTCTGTGTATTCATTGTGATGGTCTGAACGCTTTTTAAGTGCCCTGGTGCTTCGATGATTACTTTAAATGGGTCTTTTGAAATCGGAATGTTTAAGATATTGACATATCCTTTCGAAGTAATCGTTCCTGGGTACTTAGAACCATCCGAAAGTAGTGCATATGCTTTTGCATTTAGTGTTGTATAGTCCATCGTTACGTTGTTCGCAAAAGCTTGAAGCCTAACAAAAGATTGAACTGAATTATGCGTCGGAAGAACTTGGAAGCTGTTCACTCGACTAAGCGCTGTAATGTTTGTCGGCTGCGTTTGACCAAACTGCATCATGCTGAAGTTGGTCTTTACATCATCCTCAACCATATTTCCATATAAAATGTTAGCCGGCCCTTGCGGATCATCGTTCTTCACTTTTAAGGTTACTTTCAAAAATGGCATCTTATCGCCGCTGAATCCTTTGAAATCTTCTCCACCGCTTAAATGAGCGCCCACATTGATCATTGTTTTAGCTGTATAAAGAGGGTCAGCCGTTGCAATAGGCGTATCCACATTTACCTTCACGCCATGATCATCTGCCCATTTTTGGAATTCAGGCGCTACCGTCACTCCTTGCAAATCGTATACATCTTTCCAGTACGTTGCATTATATGTCCCTGACATCATTTGCTGAACATTATGAAGGTTCAGTGTCATCGTGACTGTATCATTCAGAGTCACTTTTTGTTTGTCATACGTCGGCACCATATACGGCGTGCCTTTTTTAACAAATGCATACTGATGGAAATCATTTACTATTTCCGCGTTCCCTGCTACATCATTAGGGAAAAGTGTTACGACTGCCGGACCGTTTTCAATGTCCGATTTTTCAATCCCAAATTTCGTATCCCCATTTGCATCTGTTGGGAATGCTGCATCCGGATCGTCAATGCGATTATAGTAATAGAACAAGGTGTTATTCGATTGGGTGATGCCTAGAGGAGCCAACTGAGCGGTTCCTTCATCGTATAAGTTAGCATGAACCCAAAACGCATGATAGGTATTACCTTCTTGTTTTTCATCCGTAAAATCTGAATCACTCAGCTCGTACACGCCTGGAGCATGGTCTTTATAAGTCAATTTCGGCAATTGGTTGTCCACTATAAATGGCATCGACTTCTCATACGTTTTCGCATACATATTTGTCGTATCAGTTGCGCGGATTTTAATCGTGTACTGACCTTCTGGCAATGATGCTTTTGTGAACTGGCTTGTCAATTCTTTCGACGGATCTCCGATAAATGGATAGTAGTTACTTGCATCAAAAGTAGGCATAACTAAAAACTGGTCCGTTGGCGCTGTACTTGCACTAATTGGCGATGGATATGTAGCTCCAAGTGCGTTGCCGTTTTTATCATAAATTACCGCCCAGACATATGTCATCGGGCTGTTTAATGAGAAGCCGATATTCCTTGCACTGCCAAGATTAAAAAATGAAGGGATGACTGGCTTTCTAGTAGTGGCCGCATTGTCGTCCATCATCAAGTTGCTGATTCCTTTTTCCACCGAACGAACAGCCAATGGCATACGATACGTTTCACTTGGATCATCATGGTTTACAATGTTCAAATATCCTTCGTATCGACCATAATCTGCATTACTTGGTACGTTCACGGTTGCTGTAAAGCTTGTTGTTTCACCTGCTTTTACTGTTACTGATGGTGAACTTGTTGTCACTGTAATGCCGTTTTTAGTTGCATCACTTACTGATGCATTTGGTTTAATAAAAGTTGCAGATATATCAAACGTTTTGTTAGAGTTTCCTCTATTTTTTACTTTCACTGTTCGATTACTCGTATTGACCGCACCGTCTTTTCTATACACTGCGCCAAACGTTAATGAACCTTTTTCGTAATTCATGTTCACAGTATTACCACTACTATCAATGTTTGAAGTTGTGTCTTGTGCTTTAAAGCTCACGTCACGTTTTACTGCTTTCACTACATTGACTAAACCAGCACCTTGTTCATATACAGAGTAATCTCCGTCTAGATTTCCAGAAGTGTTCGACAACGCTGCTTTTACGTCAGCTGGTGTGTAGTCTGGGTGTGCTTGTAAGATTAGCGCAGCAATTCCTGCGACATGTGGCGCAGCCATCGATGTACCTGATATACGAGCGTACGCGTTACTATAGTCTACTTTGTCTGGGCTATGAACGAAATATGGATAAGTTGAGTACACTGATACACCTGGTGCAACAACATCTGGTTTAATATCATATGTCGAAGCGACTGGTCCCCTAGAACTAAAGCTTGCCAAGTGGTTTCCTTGGGTATTCGTTGAACTTACATTCGCAAAAGTGATTGTTTTTGTGCCTGCACTACGTAAACGTTCACCATCAGCTTTAGTCATACGGAATGTTGGTATAAACCCATCATCACTTGCTAAGTAACTATCAATGTCTCCATCAATATTGTTACTCATTATTGCTGCAACCGCACCTGCTTTCGCTGCGTTTGTTATTTTTTCAGCTAACGTGATTGAACCTCGTGTAATAAGTGCAACTTTTCCGGTTAAATCGATTGGATTACCGTTCGCATCTTTAAAATCAGCTGCTTGTGCTAGACCAACATCAACGAATTGATAAGTTTTATTCTCAAGATCTGATAAATGATCGTTATAACCTTTTCCAAGTAACTTGAAGTTAGTAAATGTTTCATTCCCTACTTTTGCTGATGTAGTCGGGATACTTACCGGGAAATCACTTGCTCCAACCGTAATTGCAAGCGCTGATGCACCTGGTGTACCTAATGTGCCTTCACCCGGACCTGAGTTCCCTGCTGAAATTACACATGTTACACCAGCAAGAGTTGCGTTATTAATTGCCACAGCTTCTGCTGATAAAGGATCATTACTTGGTGCCCCAAGAGATAAGTTGATAACTTTCATACCATCTTGTAAAGCTTTGTCAATCCCACCAATAATCGCATCTTGAGACCCTGAACCGTAAGGGCCAAGTACACGATAATTATACAAGTTTACACCTGGTGCTACACCTTGTGCTGGTAACTCTATATTATTTTTCGATTGAGCTGCAATCGTACCTGAAACGTGTGTACCGTGGAACGTATAATACGGTTCTCCACCATCACCTTCAGGTTTGCCAGCTTTTACCCAATCTTCAACTGTTGTTTCCATTGGATCAGCATCGTTGTCAACAAAATCCCATCCTTTAACTGTTGTTGGATCGATTTTGCTAGCATCTTCTCCACTTTTTGCACGGTAGCCTTTATATACGTCTGTTAAATCTGGATGATTGTAGTCAATCCCTGTATCAATTACCCCTACATTGATTCCTTTTCCAGTAGTACCTTCTTTATGCAAATCTTCAATACCTGGTAATGGAATGTAATTTTCTGGTAAATTATTCTCACCTTGTTCACTTTGCGCAGAAGCTTTCAGTTCACTTGGGTCAAGCTTTACTATGTCATCGTTTAATACACGACTTACTACACCAGAATCAAATAATTTCTCAACTAAGTTACCTGGTAATGTCATTGCCACCCCGTTTAATGCATGTGTGTATTCACGCGTAATTTGAACGGTAGCATCCCCAGCTTTGTCTGTTGTTTCATTAGATACTTCATTTGGTGCGATGCTTAATGAAGATACTGCATTTACTGAATTTGTTTTACTTGCACTATTATTTAACTCGTTTACAAATGACTTGAATGTAGCTTGTGACGAGTTAACTGCGCTATTTTCTGCGCTTAGTGTCGTTTTTTCACCAGCCACTTGTTTTTGTAGTACACTTATTTTTGCTGGATCCTGTGTAAATTCGACAATAACCTTAACCGGTTTTGAGCTTTTCGTATCAATCTTTGGCGAAATCTTTACTTCGCTTTCTGTTGATATTTTCTTTAATGCATCGATTTGATCAGCTGTTAAGTTAGGCGTCGTTGTGTTTTGTGTAACTGAGCCCACTACCGTTTTTGGTGTGCTGACATTTGGTGCGGCAGCCAATACATTAAACGGAATCAGCGACGTCACAACAAGTGCACTGATTGACGTTTTCGCTAAATTTACTTTGAAGTTTCTTTTACTCAAATTTTTCTCCCCCATTTTTATAATCTTTTGACAATTTTCTTTCTTTTTTTTATTTTAACGCTAGAAAACGACATCGTAAATTGGGGGAATTTCATCAAATCAACTATAAAAAAGTCAGAAAATAAGTCCTATTTATAGCACTAATTTCGATTATCCTAAATAAAACTATATTTTCCGCCAATTATTACTTGGGGGAAATTTGACTTTTTTTATGTGAAAATTAAAACTTGCAAAATATTTTAATAATTATTATAATTTTCTAATTCGACCAAATTTTTACATAAATGTAAGTGGTTCGTGTTTTAATCAAGGATAAAAAAAAAAGATGCCAATGCATCTCATTTCTAATGACTTTATATACTCTTAATCTCAATATAATGAGTTTCAGGACGTGCACTTAATCTAAGTGGTATTTTCGTCGTTCCATATCCATTACTTATTATTTGAGTCATACCATTATACTGGTGTGTCTTACCTTTCTCATACGGCCCGTATCCAAAAATTCTAATTTGCCCTCCATGCGTATGACCGCTTAAAACAAGTGATACTCCATGTTCAATCGATAATAACTTTAGTACTCTAGGATTATGACTAACTAAAAGTTTAAATATATCTTGTTTAACACCTTGAAAAGCAAGATCAATGTCCACCTTCCCCGTTTTCAAATCATCTACACCAATTATTGCCCACTCACTTTGTTGATGTCTTATCATTTCAGCTGCGTTTTTTAATACAACGACATTCCATTTTTTAAATATTGTCTCTAAATCTTTCTTATTAATTTCGATATCATTATTACCCCAAACAAAATAGACCTTCCCAAGACTACTAAGCTTCTCTAAATTTTGTTCGATTCGTTCAAGTGGCACACCTTTTTCAACCAAATCTCCACCAATAATGACAAGATCGACTTGATTTGTCATTCGCTCTATAATAGAAGAATGGACTTTTCTTCTATGAATATCAGAAATAAAAAATATTCTAATTGGATTTTCAAGAGATGTATTTGAAAAAGAAAATTCATGTTTTCTTACTATATTTAAATGGGCCTCTATAAACATATAAATTAATAACAAAAAACCTAGTACTATACAAATGAGTAAAATCGTAATCATATAGCCCTCCATTTCCAGCAGTGAAAGAATTGTATATACGCTGTGTGCTTTTCAAAAAGGCTTTTTCGTAAATGTTACTTAATTTCCTTAATAATTCTAGCTGGATTCCCTCCAACAACTACATTATCAGGAACATCTTTTGTTACTACTGCACCTGAAGCGATTACTACATTATTTCCAACTTTAACTCCTGGATTAATAATCGCTCTACCTCCAACCCAAACATTATCACCAATTGTAACTGGCTTGCCATATTCCGCTCCACTAGCCCTTTCAACTGGATCAAGTGGATGTGTAGCTGTATATATATGGACACCAGGTGCCATAAAACAATTTACTCCAATGTGAACGGGGCAAACATCCAAAATGACACAATCAAAGTTGGCATAGAAATTTTCACCTACATGAATATTGTAGCCGTAATCACAACGAAATGTAGGCTCAATATATATACTATCACCAGTCGAACCAAATAACTGCTTTATTAAATTTTCTCGTATACTACTTTCTGTTTCAAGTGTCAAATTATACTCACGAGTTAAGCTTCGAGCACTAATTCTCTCCTCAATCAATTGTGGATCCCATGCTAAATACATCTCACCGTTTATCATCTTTTCTTTCTCAGTCAAAAGAAATCATCCTCTCTTCTAATGCAAGAATAAGTTGATGAAGAGAATAACTCAACCTTGTTATTACCTCTATTTCTACTATCAATTCTTGCTCTTTTAAGCCTTTAAATTCCCTTATAGCTCAAACTGCTACCTCTGCACTTCCTTCCCCTAATATGTTAAAGTTAAAATATTAAACTCGAACATATTTTATTGGAGGTATTAAGTTGGATTTAACGATTTACTTATCATTTATAGGAGTGTCTTTATTATTAATTATAGCACCTGGGCCAGATAATATATTTGTGATGGCACAAAGTATTTCTTACGGGAAAAAAGAAGGCATCGCAACGGCATGTGGTCTTTGTTCTGGTGTGACAATTCACACTCTTGCTGCTTCGATTGGATTATCTGCCATCTTATATAAATCAGATGTCGCTTTTTCCATTTTAAAATACTTAGGTGCTTTTTATTTACTTTATTTAGCTTATCAGGCATTTCGTTCAAGTAATGAAGTAGATTCATTTACGAAACCAAAAAAGCAAACTTTACCTGCTTTATACCGTCGTGGTTTTTTGATGAATGTACTGAATCCTAAGGTTTCATTATTCTTTTTAGCATTTTTACCTCAATTTATAAACAAGAACGGTATGGCAGTTCCTCTACAAATGATTATTTTAGGTTTAACGTTTATGGTATTAACACTAATTGTATTTTCTATTATAGCTATTTTTGCAGGTAGCTTAGGTGAAAAATTGTTACAAAATGAGAAATCTTCCAAAGCTATCAATCTAGCACAAGGAATTATTTTTACGGCAATTGGATTAAAACTATTTTTTATGGATCGATGAGAACGAATTTTAAATTGAACAGAAAAATGAGTACTTTAATTAGTACTCATTTTTCTATTTGTTTGGAGTAAAATTTATCTATTTACTCTTATCTTATTGGTTTTTTATATGATGTTGTTCTGTTTTAGTTAATTCACATTCTATTTTATTATTATTTCGTTTAATTTAGTAGGTTTCCCTCAAATATTCATAATTCATGATCCTTTATTTGCAGAATACCCGATTTTAATTTCAGTTTTCACTTTTTTATTTGCACTTTTCATCATTTCATTTGCACTCCATCATTCAACACATACCCAGAATTTATAAGATTTTCAGTTCCCCTGCTTTTATCATACCTGCTTGTTTTAAGAGCATATACACGATATACGAAACGATTCCTGGAACTAATATGTATGTCACAACCATGGGTATAATAGCTGCACTTCCATATGTTGCTAATAAATTCATTGGGGCAACGAGTGCACATAAGCCTAATCCTGCAATTTCTTTTGGTGCTTCTATATGAAATAAGAATACAGATATTGGCCCAGCCACAGCACTTGCAATTATAGTCGGGATAAGAATCCTTATATTTCTAGTTACATTCGGTAGCTGTAACTTAGGAGTGATGATTAATAAACCAAGAATACTTCCTGGATCGTTCTCTCGTGCAGAGATAATTGCTAAACCAACAAACTGTGCTGCACATCCTGCTAATGCAGCTCCTCCAGCAATCCCATCTAGATTTAATGCAATTGCTAGTGCGGCAGAAGAGGCAGGTGAAACAATCAATATTCCCCACACAACTGCTAACACAATAGAAGCAATAATAGGTGAACCTTCAGTCGAGCCTTTAATAAAATTCCCAACTGCTATTAATATGGGCGAAATCCATTTTGATAAATATAATCCAATTAATCCAGCAATTAAAATTGAAAATAGAGGTACAACCATTAAATCTAGTTTCGTTTTACCTTGAATGGCTTTTCCAATTAAAATAGCAACTAAAGCTGCCAATAATGCTCCGACTGGTTCTCCCATTTTAATGGTCATCGCCGTATCTACCATCAATAAAGCTCCAGAACCTATTATCGCAGCGGCCATTGCGGAAAAAATTATCAGCGTACCAGAGCCTAATAAAACTGCTATTCCTGCTCCAATAGCTGGTGCCATTAATAACTTAGTTGAAAAGCCAATTGTTATTAACGATTCAAAATGAAAAATCTTTCCAATACTCTCCAGTAATGAACCGATACCGATCATGACAAACACGGCGTGTGCAATGCCTTCTGATGCTCTAAAAACACTACTTTTTTCTTGCGTACTCATATTATACCTACCTTTTTTTAGTAACTACTTCTAGTATTTGCTAAATGAATAGAAAATTATTTATTAATAGAAGCACAAAAAAAAACGTCCAAATGGTTGGACGCTTTCAATTAGAAAATTATACCATATTTGTCGAAAAACTTAAACACTCTTCTGCTTTCATTATTTGTTTCCAAACTTCATTCGTTGAAGTTCCACCTTCACTTATTCTTGCTTCCATAACCGTTTTTGGATTTAATGTATGATAAATATCCTCTTCAAACACTTCATTAATTTCCTTATATTCTTCTAGTTTTAATTCCCCTAGAAATTTATGATTCTCGATCGCATATAAAACTGTTTTTCCAACAATTTCGTGCGCTTGACGGAATGGAATATTTTTTCTAACTAAATAGTCTGCAAGGTCGGTAGCATTAGAATAATCATTCTTAACAGCTTCATACATGCGATTTTCGTTTACTTTCATTGTATCGATAATCCCTGATAGTAATTGTAATGATCCCACAACTGTGTAAACAGTGTCGAACATACCTTCTTTATCCTCTTGCATGTCCTTGTTATAAGCTAAAGGTAGTCCCTTTAAAACAGTTAATAATCCGATTAGGCTACCATAAACTCTTCCTGTTTTACCTCGAAGTAATTCTGGAACATCTGGGTTCTTTTTCTGCGGCATAATACTAGAGCCCGTACAAAAAGCATCATCTAATTCAATAAACTGAAATTCTTGACTAGACCAAATGACAAACTCCTCTGACAATCTAGAAATATGTGTCATCAGTAATGATGCATGTGAAAGGAACTCTATGATAAAATCACGATCGCTTACTGCATCTAAACTATTATGGTAAATGTCGCTAAAACCAAGCAATTCAGCAGTTCGATAACGGTTAATTGGGAATGTAGTTCCAGCTAATGCACCTGCACCTAATGGCGAGATATCTACTCGTTTTAAGCTATCTTTGAAACGGCTCTTGTCTCGTTCAAGCATCCAAAAATACGTTAGTATATGATGTGCAAACGAAACAGGCTGTGCTCTTTGTAAGTGCGTATATCCAGGCATAATTGTATTTACATGTTTTTTTGCTTGAGAAACAATTTTATTTTGAACGTCTTCAATTAATTGAATAATGGAGGTCGTATTATTTTTTAAAAATAGATGCATATCCGTTGCAACTTGATCATTTCGACTACGACCTGTATGTAGTTTTCCACCTACAGGACCAATTTCTTCAATTAACAAACTTTCGATATTCATATGAATATCTTCATTTTCAACACTAAATTGAACTTCATTTTTCTCAATTTTTTTTAAAATCTTGTTTAAACCATCTATTATTAAACCAGCTTCATTTAGTTCAATAATGCCACATTCGCCAAGCATAGTCGCATGCGCTATACTACCAGCTATATCTTCCTTAGCCATTAATTGATCAAATTTAATTGATGCTGTAAATTCTTCTACTAATTGATTTGTATCCTTCGTAAACCGTCCGCTCCAAAGCTTTGACATAGCTACCTCCTTATTCCAAAACAATTTTATTTACTTAAAACAGTACTTTTATGTGTCACTTCGCTATATACCTTCGTTGGTAATCCCCATAATTTAATAAATCCTACAGCTGCATTGTGATCAAACATGTCACCCTTTGAATAAGTTGCAAGCTCTTCATTATATAAACTGTTTTCAGATTTTCTACCTACTACCGTATGATTACCTTTAAATAATTTCACACGAACAACACCTGTTACCGTTTCCTGTGTTGTATTAACAAACGCATCTAAAGCTCCCATTAAAGGTGAATACCATAATCCATCGTAAAGCATTTTCGAAAACTGTTGTTCGATATTTACTTTAAAGTTTGTTACTTCTCGAGGCAGTGTTAGGAACTCTAATTCTTTATGTGCATTGATTAAAATTAATGCTGCTGGGTTTTCATAAACTTCACGAGATTTAATGCCTACTAATCTATTTTCAATATGGTCGATTCTTCCAACACCGTGCTTTCCACCTATGCCATTTAACTGTTCAATTAATTGAACTAAATCAATAGGTTGACCGTTCAAGGCAACAGGAACACCTTTAATAAACTCAATTTCAATATATTCAGGTACGTCCGGAGTATTTTCAATCGCATTCGTCCAATCAAAAGCTTCTTCTGGTGCTTCATTCCATGGATTCTCTAATACACCCGCTTCACATGCTCTTCCCCAAATATTTGCATCGATTGAAAATGGATTATCTAAATCAACTGGAATTGGCACACCATTTTCATTTGCATACTGTATTTCCTCATCACGAGTCATACCCCATTCACGAACAGGTGCTACTACTTTAAGATTTGGATTTAAAGCCATTACTGAAACCTCAAAACGAACTTGGTCATTTCCTTTTCCAGTACAACCATGGGCTACTGCAACTGCCCCTTCTTGTTTTGCTACTTCAACTAATAATTTTGCAATTAAAGGTCTGGATAAAGCAGAAGATAGAGGATATTTACCTTCATATAAGGCATTCGCTTTTAGAGCAGGAACAATGTACTCATTTGCAAATATATCTTTAACATTGATCATATATGACTTAATTGCACCTAAATTTAACGCCTTTTGACGAACGGCTTCTACATCTTTTCCTTCCCCTAGATCAAGACAAAGCGCGATTACATCATAGTTATATTTTTCTTGTAACCACTTAATACAAACTGAAGTATCTAATCCACCTGAATATGCTAAAACAATTTTTTCATTTCCCATGTTATTACCCCCGATAGTCGAATATAAAAAATATAATAGATTATTAGAATTATAAATTACTCATTAAAGCAACAAGGATCGCTTTTTGAGCGTGAAGTCGATTTTCTGCTTCATCAAATACTACTGAATGCTTACCATCAATTATTGAAGCAGTTACTTCTTCCCCTCGATGTGCAGGTAAGCAGTGCATAAATAAATAATCTTCTTTTGCGTTTTCTAATAAGTGATCATTTACTTGATAAGGACTAAAATCTTTTAAACGAATTTCAGTTTCTGTCTCTTGCCCCATACTGGTCCAAACATCCGTAATAACAACGTCCGCTCTACTTACACCATCGATTGGATTATTGACTACTTCAATAACACTTCCATTTGTTTTTGCAACATGCTTCATTGATTGAAGTACAACTTTATTTGGCTCATACCCTACGGGACAAGCAATTGTTAAATACACACCAAGCTTAGCTGCCCCTTCAATTAACGAATGGCAAATATTATTATTCCCATCTCCAACGTAAGCAATCTTCAAACCTTTTAATCTACCTTTATGTTCAAGAATTGTTAAGAAATCAGCCAATATTTGAGCGGGGTGATGTAGATCTGTTAAGCCATTGATAACTGGAATTGACGAGTGCTCAGCAAACTCCGTTAACATTTCATGAGAGTTCGCACGGATCATTACGCCATCTACATATCGAGAAAATACTTTAGATGTATCATGAACGGATTCACCTCTGCCCAACTGTAAATCTTTGCTGCTCATAAAGATTGCATGACCACCTAATTGCATCATAGCGATTTCAAAAGAAAGTCTTGTTCTCGTTGAATTTTTTTCAAATATCATCCCTAATACTTTGTCTTTTAAATAAGGATGCGCCTCTTTCGCTTTTTGCATATTTTTCATCTCTAATGATTTTTCAAGTAAGAATAATAATTCACTAGATGAAAACTCACTAATCGTTAGAAAATTTTTCCCTTTAAAATCCGACCATTTAACAGAGCTAAAATTCCCTTTTGTAACATTTCCCTTCGGCATTTGTGTATAGCTAGTTTTTTTCACATGATTTTCTTTCAATACTTTACTCATAAATCCATCCCCTTTTTTAGAAGCTCAGATTCTTATATAATGAATGATTATACACAAATATAAATAATTATACAATTCATTTTTTAGTTTTTTTTGGTAATTTTTCAAGACAAATGAACCGCACCTAAAAAATACCTTGATACCACTCACTTCACATTAAAAAAACAACTAGAAAAATCACTTAAAATAAAAAAAGGCGAACTAACCAAACCCCATTTATGAGTCGGTCAATTCACCTTTACTAATATTTATTCATTTACCAAGAAATGACTTTAACATCCAAAGCATCTTTTCTATTTCAGCAATTTTACCTAAAAATAAATCAGCTGTTTCTTGGTCATTACTTTCTTCTGCTATTGAAATCACATCACGTGATTCTTGTACAATTTTTTCATAGTCCCTAATTAAATCCGATACCATTTCTTCTGCAGAAAAAGTATGATTGCCTTCTTTGATCGTAGCGGTTTCTAAATATTCACGAAGTGTTGCAATTGGTTTTGAACCGATTGTTAAAATTCGTTCACCTAATTCATCTACCATTACTTTTGCATCATCATAATACAATTCAAATTTTTCATGTAGAGTAAAGAAATTCTGTCCTTTTACATACCAATGATAATTATGTAATTTTACATATAACACATTCCAGTTTGCGAGTTGCTGATTTAATAAACTTTCTAAGTTCGTCAATTTCGTTCACACTCCATTTCGGATATTCTTTGTTAAAATACATAGAAATTTTTCCCAAAAGGAGTGAGTTCTATTCTATTCTTTCCATGATTCTTCAAGTGTATTTCGAAATAATTCATTTAAATCACTCATATTTACCTTACTGAATTCCTTGATTTCCTTAACATATTCTTCAAAAAATTGGATTTTATTTTCAATGAACTCATTTAACACATCTTTTCTTGGCTCTAAATCAAATTCGTCACCCTGTTTTTTTCGGATTAATAACTGGTTTACTTCGTCTAAAAATCCCTTCTCTAAACCTTCAATTTCTAGTAAGTCATCAAACAAAATTGGAGGGATTTTCTTATATTTCTCAAGCCACATACAAGCCAAAATCGGTCTTAATACATAAAAATACTTTTTTATTTTCACTTCTTGACCTTGTAAATAATCTCGGTAATTACCTTTGGCCATGTGGAGGTAATGGTAAATACATGCTTTTTTAGAAAGCATTTCATTACCAATTTTCCTTAATTCTTCTGAAAGTGTTAAATCATCTAAATAAACAATTGGTGATCGTAACCATTCTAATAAGGCCGGATTGGATTTCGCAAAAAGATTAAGTGCCTTTTTTATATCCCACCCACTGAAGTCAAGCAAATCATTAATTGGATATTCTATGACATCACGTTTTTGATCAATACTTAAATACCAATCTTTGCGGTGAACATAAACAAACCTTACATCATAGTCACTATCTTTAGATGGAAAACCCCAAGCCCTACTTCCAGACTCAACTGCAAAAAGAATCTTTACATCATGTTCAATTTCTATTTGTTTAAGTTTTTCAGTTATGATTTCCCTCATAATTATCACCTTCATTACATGCTATAGTATAACTAGTATAAACGATTGGATGTGTGATGAGTGGAAAACTTTATTTATGTTTTAAAACCAATTCGATCAACTTTTTTAAACGATTCAACAGAGGAAGAAAGAAGTATCGTATCAGAGCATTTTCATTATCTTCAAAATTTAAATATAGAAAAAACAGTGTCACTAGCAGGTCGAACAGAAAATGCGGAATTTGGAATTGTCATATTGCATGCAGAAAACTTACAACATGCTGAAGGTATAATGCAAAATGATCCAGCAGTTAAAAAGAATGTTATGACTGCTGAATTATACCCTTTTTTAATTGCACTAAATTAATAAAATAAGCATCGAAATTGACTAATCTAGCCATTTTCGATGCTTTTTATTTAATGATTAAAATTAAAAAATATCTTTTCAAGCTCTTTAAAACTAGCAGCTTTCTTAGCCGCATCAGACTTCTCTTGATAAAAACTAATATTACTAAATCGATGTAGTAATAAATAAATCATTAATTCATTTTGAAATTCTTCATTTAATTCATTTTCGGAATATCCATAGCTTTCTAGGAAGATTTTATTTAGTCCTTCGTATGGATAAAACATAAATGCAATTGGTCCAAGTAAATCATATTTAGCGTTACCTACAAAGCAATCAGCAAAATCAATTAAACCAGTAAATTTCCACATGCCATCTACTTTATTCATGATTAAATTGAATGGAGTGTATTCTCCAGTTAATAGAACGGTCTGTTCATTATCTCGAATTGTTTTACTAGCAACATAACTTTGTAATTGACTAAATAACCCTTCATTCATTCCGTTATTTTTATGATAAATATCTAATTGCTGTAATTGATTCGATAAAAATTGATTCCAATCTTCATTGTCTTCTTGTCTTGAAGTAATCGTTGCTCCATGAATTTCTCTAATTATCTTTCCTAAATCAAACGCAATTTGCTTTTTCTCTTCTAGCGAGAGCTCATCAAAAATATCGATTAACAGTGTACCTTTTAGTTCACTCATTATTAAATAATTCCAGCCTTCAAATTGTCCTGTGGTGATTATTTGAGGAATATCAACAGAAAAAGTTCGGGCATTAAAAAACTCAAGAACTTGCTTCTCCTTTATAAACTCATCATTCACATAGGATGGATATAATTTAATAACGATTCTACCATCTACACTAAAAACGATATTCCCACCGTACGAAAATCGATTAAGCCTCTTGTAATCTATATTTTCCAAATCACAAATTTTGCTAATCTTACCTTCCCAAAAACAATTTTTCCCACGCATTATTTTATATTTATCTTTTGTTATTTTATAAAGATAGGTCATATTAACACCTCTTAAATCTATTCTCTATCATTTAATTATCAGTTGACGCTAACAAAAATACAAGCTTAAGAAACACAAAACAATTTTTCATATAAGCTATATTTTTTACGCAGTAAGATTTTGGTTTAAGACCGCCTTTCTTTTAATATTAAGTACAAATAAAGTAGCGACTAAACAAAAAATTCCTGCTGCAATAAAGATTGATTGATATGCGTTTAACCAAGAATAAACTAGACCCCCACCATATGCTGCCGCTCCAGCACCTAATTGATGCGCCGTATAAATCCATCCATAGATGACGCCAACTTTTTCTTTACCAAAATGATCCGTTGCTAGTTTAATCGTTGGAGGTACTGTAGCAATCCAATCCATTCCATAAAATATAGCAAAAGCACTTAAATAGACTAATGAATTTGTAGAGAGTGCAAATGGAAGAATTAATAATGATAAACCTCTTAAACCGTAATACCAAAATAATAACCAACGATTATCGAAACGATCTGAAATATAGCCAGATAAAGTAGTTCCAATAATATTAAAAATCCCCATAAATGCTAATATACTAGCAGCAGTAACTTCTTTGTAACCATAATCAATACAAAGGGATATAAAATGCGTACCGATTAAACCACTTGTTGAAAAACCACAAACAAAAAAACTCCCTGCCAATAACCAAAAAACTTTCGATTTAACACCTAATTTTAAACCATCAAACGCTGCCTTCACTGGATTGATGTTGTTTACTTGTTTCTTATTACTTTGTTCTGCCCCTAATGGCAAAACTCCAATATCTGACGGATCACCCTTCATAAAAATCCAAAGTAAAACATAAACAAAAACACCGAAAAAGAAGATTGTTAATACTGCACTTCTCCACGAATAGTTTTCAACGATATATGCCATCAACGGTAAAAATACAAGCTGACCAGCAGCAGAACTAGAAGTTAAAAGTCCTAGTGCCAATCCACGCTTTTTTTCAAACCATGTCGTAGCGACATAAGCATTTAATACCGTTAAAAATGTACCTGCACTAAGTCCAATAATGACTCCCCAAATAATAAATAAGTGCCATATTTGCGTCATAATTGTTGTTAATAATACTGCTACTAATAATGCACCCATACCTATTAACAACACACTTCTCACATTAAACTTTTGATATAGCCCTGCTATAAAGGGACCAGAAAATCCAACGAGAGTAATACAAACCGCAAATGCTCCTGAAATTGATGCCCTACTCCATCCGAATTCTTTTTCAAAAGGAATCATCATCACTCCAGACATTGTATTTGTCACCGCTGCAATAAGAACAGATAGGAATGTAACGATTAATATAATCCAAGCATAATGTATTTTTCCGTTCTTCAAACAAACTCCTCCTTCTATACAAGACCATCGTTTTATCTCTATTCATAACAAACTTATTAAGTCATTTAAATCGAATAGGATCGTTTAAAGCATCATTCTTCTTCCATATCTTTCTGCACAAATAAGCGCTAGCATATTTAGCTAACGCGTTTAAATTAATTTATTTACTTTTGCCACTCATTTTTCAACATACTATATACTGCTATGTCATAAAACTTTTCTCTAATTTGTTGTGCCTCTCTTTGAACTCCCTCATGCTTAAATCCTAAACGCACTGGAATCGCTCTACTCTTTTCATTTTCTACAGCCGCTCTAATAACGACTCTATTTAAATTGAGCTCTTCATAACAATATGTAACTAAACCTTCTACAGCACGGCTCATGATCCCTTGTCCTTGCATCTTTTCACTGAGCCAATAGCCAATTTCAGTCGTTTGATTTGACCAGTCAATATAATGCAACCCTAACATACCAACTAACTCATCTTTATAAAAGATACCCGTTTCAAACCCATTATTATCAGCAAATTTTTGTAGCCACATCGGTATAATTGATCGTTGATAATCCTCAATCACTGGAATATTTTCAGCCCAAACTAACCACTCTTTTAAGGAGTTTTGATTTTCTTTTAGCGCTTCTACTAATTCTTCTGCATATTTTGTTGTTAATAAATTAATTGAAAGATCACTACTTAATTGTACTTTAAACATTTTTATCCCTCCTGATAAGAGCTGCGGTAAGTATTACCTTTGTCTCAAAGTTTCTATATTAATACTTTATTAAAGAGCTAAATCAATTCTGCTTTTTTATGGGTCTACTTTACTTCTCCATAAACTGTTAAAATCCTCTAGCAAAAAAATTCAATTTCACTAGTTTTTCTGCTGATTTTACACATTGCATATCTCAGATTGAATAGACTATTAAAATACGCTTTACTCTATATTTACGTCATTAACTTATTCGTAAAGTCCTCGAACTTATTTTTTAATTAATTCAAATTATTCTTACATTATACTAAATGTACATTTAATATGGTGAACTATTTATTATATTTATGTAACAACTTTCACAATAACTTGCCTAAATTAGTAGTTACATAGTATATTTTTTCACAAGGAATATTAAAACTTTCTAATCAAAAAAAAAAACAAATTGAGGTAATTTCATGCAAAATTGGATTATTGAAACGATGGATACTTTCGGTTATTTAGGTATCTTTTTATTGATCGCATTAGAAAATATCTTTCCTCCTATCCCATCCGAAGTTATTTTAACGTTTGGGGGATTTATGGCAACGCAATCTTCACTTTCAAATATCGGAGTCATTTTCTTTTCAACTCTCGGTTCAGTAGTAGGCGCAGTCATCCTTTATTGGTGCGGTACATTATTAGATGTAAAAAAGTTAGAAAAAATCGTAGACCGCTGGGGTCATATTTTACGTTTAA